>UBZM01000023.1 GCA_900470095.1 Hyphomicrobiales bacterium | reverse complement strand
CTCGCCTCCGTGATCGCCGGCATGGCAACCGCAATGATCTTCGCCGTGCTGACGCTCAGCCTGACCGCCAACCAGGTTGCGACGGGCCTGGCGCTGACGATTTTCGGCGTCGGCGCTTCCTCGCTGATCGGGGCCGGGTTTGTCGGCCGCACGATCGAGCGTCTCGGCCCCGTCTTCCCGAACGCGCTTTCCGGCCATCCCTGGCTGCGCGCGCTCTTTGGGCACGATATCGTCGTCTATCTCTCGCTCGCCCTGGTTCTCGGCGTGAGCCTTTTCCTGCGTCGGACACGCGCCGGGTTGATCCTGCGAGCCGTCGGCGAGAACGACGCCTCGGCCCATGCCATCGGCTATCCCGTCATTGGCATCCGCTATGCGGCGATCGCCTTCGGCGGCGCGCTGGCGGGCCTCGGCGGCGCCTATTTCTCGCTGGCGCTGACGCCGATGTGGGCTGACCGCCTGACCGCGGGGCGAGGCTGGATCGCGCTCGCGCTCGTCGTCTTCTCCGCCTGGAAGCCCGGCCGGCTTCTGCTCGGGGCCTATCTTTTCGGTGCGGTGATGACCTTCGAGCTCCAGGCCAAGGCCGCCGGCATCGCCTGGCTCGCGCCGGAGGTGCTGGCGATGGCCCCCTATCTTGCGACAATCCTGGTTCTGACGATGATGTCGCTCGGTCGCAAAACGGGCCGGCTCGACGCGCCCGCATGTCTCGGCAAACCCTTCTCGGCGTCCTGACGGCGCCGCCAACCCCGTGGGGAGAACAACCATGTCATCCATCATCACCCGCCGCACGCTCGTTGCCGGCGGCGCCGCGGCTTCCGCCCTGCCCCTGCTCGGCCGCAGCGCCTTCGCGCAGGCGCCACTGGGTGTCGGCTTCATCTATGTCGGTCCGATCGGCGATCACGGCTGGAGCTGGACGCATGATCAGGGCCGCAAGGCGCTCGAGAAGCAGTATGGCGACAAGATCAAGACCAGCTTCATCGAGAACGTTGCCGAGGGGCCGGATGCGGCGCGCGCGCTCCGTCAGCTGGCGCAGGCCGGCAACCAGTTGATCTTCGCGACCTCCTTCGGTTTCATGAACCCGACCATCCAGGTCGCAAAGCAGTTCCCGAAGCTGAAATTCGAGCACGCCACCGGCTATCAGCGCGCCGAGAATGTCGCGACCTACAATGCCCGCTTCTATGAGGGCCGCGCCGTGATCGGCACGATTGCGGGCCATATGTCGAAGAGCGGCCAGGCCGGCTACATCGCCTCCTTCCCGATTCCGGAGGTCGTGATGGGCATCAATGCCTTCACGCTGGCTGCCCGCAAGGTGAACCCGAACTTCAAGACCAAGGTCATCTGGGCCTCGACCTGGTACGACCCGGCCAAGGAAGCCGACGCCGCCAAGGCGCTGATCGACCAGGGCGCCGATGTGATCACCCAGCATACCGACAGCCCCGCCGCCCTGCAGGCGGCAGAGCAGCGCGGCGTCTTCGCCTTCGGTCAGGCCTCCGACATGAGCGCCTTCGCCCCCAAGGCGCATCTCTCGGCGATCGTCGACGACTGGTCGGGCTACTACATCAAGCGCGTCAAGGAGGTCATGGACGGCAGCTGGAAGTCGGGTGACGTCTGGGGCGGGATCAAGGACGGCTTCGTCAAGCTCGCCCCCTTCAATCCGGCGATGACGCCGGCCGCACGCGCAGGCGCGGAGGAAGTCCAGAAGGGCATCGTTGCCGGCACGCTTCACCCCTTCACCGGCGAGCTCAAGGACCAGAAAGGCGTGCTGCGCCTCAAGGCCGGCGAGACAGCCCCCGACGAGATGCTGTCGAAGATGGACTGGTACGTCGACGGCGTGCAGGCCTGAGAGCGCAGGCCAACCAATCCTGACGACATCCCGGCAGCCGGATCGAGATTTCGGCTGACGGGAATGACGGAGGCGGCATGACACCCCGAACGATTCAGCATGAAAGCCTCTTGCAGATATTTTAAGCTTGAAACAAAATGAGGAACATACGGACCGGAAGGGGATGGGGATCTCCGCCGGCCAGTAGGCTCCTTGCAGGTCCCGGGAGGACATCGGACATGAAGCTCAAACTCGCATTGTCTATCGGCACGGCGCTCGTCGCGCTGGGTGTCGCCGGGGCACAGGCCCAGGAGCCGATCAAGATCGGCGTCGTCAGCGTTCTTTCCGGCCCGCAGGCGGCACTTGGCCAGCAGTTGCGCGACGGTTTCCAGCTCGCGGTCGACCAGATGGGCGGCAAGCTCGGCGGACGGCCGGTGCAGATCACGGTGATCGACGACGAGCTCAAGCCCGATGTCGCGGTCGGCAAGGTTCGCGGCTTCGTCGAGGGCGGCAAGGTCGATTTCGTCGTCGGCCCGGTCTTCTCGAACATTCTGGGCGCCATCGCCAAGCCGGTTCTGGACTCCGGCGCGGTGCTGATCAGCCCGAATGCCGGCCCTTCGACGCTCGCAGGCAAGGCCTGCCACCAGAACTTCTTCGTGACCTCATACCAGAACGACCAGGTCCACGAGGTGCTCGGCAAATACGCACAGGACCAGGGCTTCAAGCGCGCCTACATCATGGCGCCGAACTACCAGGCGGGTAAGGACTCGCTCGCCGGGTTCAAGAACTACTTCAAGGGCGAAGTCGTCGACGAGGTCTATGTCCCGCTGAACCAGCTCGATTTCTCAGCAGAGCTCGCCAAGATCGCTTCGGCCAAGCCCGACGTCGTCTTTGCCTTCATGCCGGGCGGTCTCGGCGTGAATCTGGTCAAGCAGTGGTCGCAGGCCGGCCTGCAGGGCAAGATCCCGTTCCTCTCCGCCTTCACGGTCGACGAATCGACCCTGCCCGCACAGCAGGACGCTGCGGTCGGCCTCTTCGGCGGCATGACCTGGGCCCCCAATATGGACAATCCGCAGAACAAGAAATTCGTCGCGGATTACGAGGCTGCCTACAAGATCGTCCCCGGCTCCTATGCCATGCAGGCTTATGACGCCGCCCTGCTGATCGACTCGGCGGTCAAGGGTGCCGGCGGTACGGCCGACAAGGACAAGCTGCGGGCCGCGATCCGGAAGGCCGATTTCAAGTCGCTGCGCGGCAACTTCAAGTTCAACAGCAATGGTTACCCGATCCAGGACTTCTACCTGGTCAAGGTTGCCAAGCGCGCGGACGGCAAGTTCCAGACCGAGATCGCGCAGAAGGTGTTCTCGGACTATGCCGACCCGCATGCGAAGGATTGCGCCCTGAAGTGAGGAGACTGCCCGGGGGAGCTCATGTCCCTTCGTCTCTCTGGGAGGAGAGACGAGCTTGGATGATGGCAGGGTGCCGAAGAGTACCCGCCTGTCATCGGAGCAGGACATCAGCTCCCCTTGGCAACATCCTCACACTCGCCGCCCCTGCCCTTTCCGGGGAAAGGGAGCCCGTGCCTGACATGCGTCTCGCTGCGGCCGCCCAGAGCATGCTGCGAAAGAGCGGCAACGGTTTTTCGCATTGGGCATGCTCTAAACTATGAGAGTCGATCACGTTTTCCAAACGCAGCGTGATCTAGGGGCGTGCCGCGCCAGCCAACAAGCACCGAGCTGATGACCACCAGTCTCCTCATCGTCCAGATCCTGAACGGGCTGCAGCTCGGCGTCCTGCTGTTCCTGGTGGCAGCGGGGCTGACGCTGGTCTTCGGCGTCATGGATTTCATCAACCTCGCCCATGGCGTGCAGTACATGCTGGGGGCCTATCTCGCGGTGACCTTCGTCGGGCTGACCGGGAGTTTCGTGCTGGGGCTGTTGCTCGCCCTGGCGGCCGCGCTCGTCATCGGGCTTGCCCTCGAATTCCTGGTCTTCCGCCATCTCTATGAACGCGACCATCTCGACCAGGTACTCGCGACCTTCGGGCTCATCCTGCTCCTGAACCAGGGCGTCAAGATCGTCTGGGGCGCGGCCCCTCTCTCCGTCCCGGTCCCGGAATTCCTGTCAGGCTCCGTGCGGTTGATGGACGGCATTCTCTATCCTACCTACCGCTTCGCCTTGATCGGCGCCGGGCTCGCGGTCGGCGGATTGCTCTGGTTCATCGTCGAGCGGACGCGCACCGGCATGCTGTTGCGGGCCGGCGCCTCGAACGCGCCGATGGTCTCGGCACTCGGCGTCGATATCCGCAAGCTCTTCATGGTCGTCTTCGCCTTCGGAACCATGCTGGCCGGGTTTGCCGGTGCGATGGCGGCGCCGATCCTCTCGGTCGAGCCCGGCATGGGCGACACGGTGCTGATCCTCGCCTTCGTCGTCATCGTGGTCGGCGGCATCGGCTCGATCCGCGGGGCCTTCGTCGGCGCGCTGATCGTCGGACTGGTCGATACGCTCGGGCGCTCCTTCATGAACGACCTGCTGCGCCTGTTCATGAGCGCCCCCTCGGCCCGTGCGACCGGAGCCGCGCTCTCCTCAATGCTGATCTACCTGGTGATGGCCATCGTCCTGTTCGTGCGCCCCGAAGGCCTGCTGCCCGCCAAGGGCCGGACATGAGCGCGGCGCCCACCACCGCCGGCGCAGCCGGGTCCACCCAATCCCGGCCAGGATCGCGCCCGCTCCTGGCGCTGGTGCTCTTCGCAGCGCTCGCACTCGTCCCGGCCGCCGTCTCGCTCGGAGTCCCCGCGCATTGGCTGTCGCTGGTGACGCGGGCGATGATCTTCGCCATCGCGGCCCTGTCGCTCGACCTCATCCTGGGTGTCGGGGGGCTGGTCTCCTTCGGGCATGCCGCCTTCATCGGCATCGGCGCCTATGTGACCGGCATCATGATCACCGAGGGCCGCACCGAGACGCTGCTGATCCTGCCCGTGCTCCTCGTCGTCTGCGCCATCTTTGCGGCGGTCACGGGCGCGGTCTCGCTGCGCACGCGCGGCGTCGCCTTCATCATGATCACGCTGGCCTTCGGGCAAATGGTGTTCTTCCTGGCGCAGGCGCTTTCGGCCTATGGCGGCGACGATGGCCTGACGCTCTATGCCCGCAGCACGATCGCCGGCCTCGACATCGCCGCAAGCCGAACCGGCTTCTTCTACATCGTGCTGGGTGCGCTCATCGGCTGCTACGGGCTGGTCTGCATCATCGTCGCCTCCCGCTTCGGCCGCGTGCTGCGCGCCGCGCGCGAGAACGCGACGCGCGTAACCGTGACCGGATACGATGTCGGGCGCGTGCGCCTGATCGCGTATGTCATCAGCGGCATGATCGCAGGCTTGTCCGGCTTCTTCCTCGCCAACCAGACCGAATTCGTCAGCCCCGCCTTTATGTCCTGGCAGCGCTCGGGCGAATTGATCTTCATGGTCGTGCTCGGCGGTGTCGGCTCTCTGCATGGCGCGATCATCGGCGCGCTCGCCTTTCTCTTCGCCGAGGACGTGCTCGCCGGCATCACCGAACACTGGAAGGCGATCTTCGGGCCGCTCATCGTTCTCTTCGTGCTGTTCACGCGCGGCGGCATCGTCGGCATCCTCGCACGGATACGGGGACGCAGCGATGGCTGATCCCGTTCTCGCCCTCGATGGCGTTCGCAAGTCCTTCGGGGCGCTGAAGGTGACCGATGGCGTCAGCTTCTCCGTCGCTCCCGGCGAATTGCATGCCCTGATCGGCCCGAACGGCGCCGGCAAGACCACGCTCGTGCACCAGATCTCAGGCATGCTGCGTCCCGATGCCGGCAGCATTCGCTTCCGCGGTGCCGACATCACCGGACTGTCGCCGGAGAAGCGTGCGCGCGCCGGGCTTGCGCGCACCTTCCAGATCACCTCGACCATCGCTTCGCTCTCGGTGCTGGAGAACGTCGCTCTCAGCGTGCAGGCGCGCGCGACGCATCCGTTGGCGCTGTTCCGCAACGCCGCCCGCGACGCGCGCCTGAACGGTCCGGCCTGGGCCGCGATCGACGCCGTCGGTCTCGGCGAACGCGCGCATGTGCCGGCAGGCCGGCTCTCGCATGGTGAGAAACGCGCACTCGAGATTGCGATGGCTCTCACCCTCGAGCCGGCCGCGATTCTGCTCGACGAGCCGTTGGCCGGTGTCGGACACGAGGAAGGCGCGCGCCTGATCGCGCTGCTGAAGAGCCTCAAGGGTCGCTACGCCATGCTGCTGGTCGAACACGACATGGAGGCGGTGTTCGCACTCGCCGACACGGTCAGCGTTCTCGTCTATGGCCGGGTCATCGCCTCTGGCGAACCGGCGTCCGTCCGTGCGGACCCGACCGTGCGCGAAGCCTATCTCGGCGAGGAGGGCTAGAGCATGCTCGTCGTCGAAGCGTTGGACGCCGGCTACGGCGAAGCGCAGATCCTGTTCGGCGTTGATCTCGCGATCGCCGAGGGCGAGGTGGTGACCTTGCTCGGCCGCAACGGCATGGGCAAAACCACGACGATCCGTGCCATCATGGGGCTGATCCCGGCCAAGGCTGGCCGCATCTGCGTCTCCGGCCGCGACCTGACCGGGGCGCCTCCCTTCCGGATCGCACAGGCCGGAATCGGGCTGGTGCCGGAAGGCCGCCAGATCTTTCCGACGCTCAGCGTGGAAGAAAACCTGATCGCCACGGCGGCCAGCCGCTTCGGCAAGCCGCGCTGGGATGTCGAGCGCATCTACACGTTCCTGCCGCGCCTCAAGGAGAGGCGAACCAATCGCGGCAACCAGCTTTCCGGCGGCGAGCAGCAGATGCTGGCGATCGGCCGGGCCCTGATGACCAACCCGAAACTGGTCATTCTCGACGAGGCGACGGAAGGGCTCGCTCCGATCATCCGCCAGGAGATCTGGTCCTGCCTTGCCGCACTGAAGGCTGATGGCGAATCGATCCTGGTCATCGACAAGAATGTCGATGCGCTGGCCAGGATCGCCGACCGACATATCGTCCTGGAAAAGGGCCGCGTCGTCTGGCGCGGATCGAGCGACGACTTGCGCAGCGACAGCGCTGTGAAAGATCGCTTCCTGCATCTTTAAGAGAAGGAGAGACCGATGAAGCCACTGACAGCCGGCGTGACGAGGGCCAATCAGGGCATCGATGCCATCTCGTGGAATATTCTCGGCCAGACCTATGTCCCGAAGACGCTGAGCGAGGATAGTTTCTCCTGGCATGCGACCTTCCCGCCCGGGACCTTCGTGCCGCCGCATGTCCACCCGACGCAGGATGAGTTCATCTATCTGCTCGAAGGCCGGCTTGATCTCGTTCTCGACGGAGAAGAAGCGCACGCTTTGCCTGGCGACCTGATCCGCCTGCCGCGCAACGTTCCACACGGCATCTTCAACAAGAGCGACAGCCCGGCCAAGTGCCTGTTCTGGGTCGCTCCGACCGGCCGGCTCTACGATCTGTTCTGGGCGATCCATTCGATGCCGGAGCAGAACCCTGCAGAGGTCGTCGCACTCGCCGCCAAATACGAGATCGACTTCCTGCCGCCGCCTCCAGACGGGGCCTGACAAACCCCGCGGCAGGGGAGAAACCGGCCCTGGCGGAACCCAAACCCGTGCATCCCGCGTTCATCTGCCGGCGCTAGTCTGCCGAGCAATGATGGAGGATGAAACATGAGGAAGGCGACGCTTTCCCTTGGCCTGCTCGCCGCGCTCGCGGCGGGCAGCGCGACAGCGATGCCGCTCCCGGCACTTGGCGAAACGGGCCTGCCGGTCACGCAGGTCCAGATGCGCTGCAATGAATTTCGCTGCATCAATCCGCGCAACGGCATCTACACCGAAAGCACCTGCGACTACCGCGGCTGCTATCCCAGCAGCCGCCCGCGCGGACGGCTTGGCCCTTACGGCGAAGACTATCGCTTCGGGCGCCGTCGGGTTGACGATGATGACGACTATCCGCGCTACCGGGGATATCGCCGCTATCGCGAAGACGACGATGACGACGACTGATTCTGGTGCGGACGCCCTGCCCTCCGCGATCGGGCACGCGCGCTGACCCGACATGCAGCACGCTAAGAGGGCGACGAACGCCGAACCGTGCCCGGAGGAGCCTGTCAAATGGCCGTTAAGGTTAATGCAAGGTTAAGGCTGCACGACTCGCGTTAAAGTGGCAAATACTCCTCTTACGTAGCGGCAGGCAAAATGTTTGCCGCAGCGGCTTGGAGGGGGCGGCATCATGATGACCGAACGCCGTGAAGTTCCACGGCAGCGTACCCTGCTGGGCGCGCGCATCGTTTTCAACAACCGCCAATCCACGCTCGACTGCGTGGTGCGCAATTTTTCCGACTCTGGCGCCATGGTGCTCATCTCCGATGCCATCGCCTTGCCGGCAGCATTCGAGCTTGAGATCGAGCATAAGCGACGCGTCTACGGCGCACGCTTTCGGTGGCGCGATGGCGAGCGGGTCGGGATCGCCCTGGACCGGCAGCCTGCCTCAACCGCCGAAATCGTGCCTCTCGACCACACCCGGCGCTTGAAGCAATGCGAGCAGAGCAACGCGCAGCTGAAGGCGCGCATTCAGCAACTGACCGAAGCCGGCTGATCGCCCCCTCAGCGTCGGGTCAGTTGCCCCGGCGCAAAGCCGGCCTTGCCGGCATAGGATTTCACGATCGCCTCCCGTCTTGCGTAGCTCATGACCCGTTCGACATCGTCGAAGCCATTCGGCGCGAGCGCCTCGACGGCATCGATCACACGTTCGGGGCCACCAACCCGGTTCAGGGCCACGATCTGCGCGGTTGCCGGCAGGCGCACCCCCTCATAGGCCGCCAGCGCCTGGCGCGGATGCTCGCTGCGAACCAGGGCGTCGGCGAGAGCCCGCGCATCGAGGATCGCCTGCGAGGCTCCGTTCGAGCCGACCGGGTACATCGGATGAGCGGCATCGCCGAGCAGCGTAACGCGGCCATGGGTCCAGCGCGGCAGCGGATCGCGGTCGCACATCGGGTAATCCCAGAATCCGGGCGAGGCCTGGATCAGCGCAAGAATATCGACGCCGGGAATCGAGAAGCGGCGGGCATAGGGCAGCACATCCTCAAGTCTGCCCGGTTTCGACCAGGCCTCCTTCGGAGGTGGTTTCGCCGGATCCCCGGTCCGGATATTGACGACCCAATTGGTCAGGCGGGTACCGGGCTTGCTGCCCGCGGCGATCGGATACAGCACCAGTTTTCCGGCCATGCCGCCGGCGATGATCATGCTCTCGCCGTCGAGGAAGGCCGGCCAGTCACAGGCCCCGCGCCACATCTGCACGCCGTTCCAGCGCGGTGCTCCCTGGTTCGGGAAATAATGTCCGCGCACGCTGGAATGGATGCCATCGGCCGCGATCAGCACGTCGGCACGCGCAGTCTCGCCGGCCTCGCCGCGCCGCGCATCGGTAAAATGGGCCGTCACGCCGCCCTCATCCTGGACGAAACCCTGCAACCGGCGCCCGGTTCGCAGAGCGCCCTCCCCCAGGCGCTCGCGCACAGCCGCGCAGATCACCGCCTGCAAGCGGCCGCGATGGATCGAGAACTGCGGCACCGGTGCTCCCGCATGGAGGCCGCGCGGCTCACGCCAGACGGTCTGGCCAAAGCGGTTCATGTAAATCAGTTCCCGCGTTCGGATCGCGACGGCATCAAGCGCCGGCAGCAGGCCGAGTTCAGCCAGTTCGCCGATCGCATGCGGCAAGGTGTTGATGCCGACGCCGACCTCGCGGATATCGCTCGACTGCTCGTAGACGGTGGCGGCGATGCCGCGCGCGTGCAGCATCAATGCGAGCGTCAGGCCGCCGATTCCGCCTCCGACGATGACAACCTTCATGCGTCCCCCCGCATCAGTATTTATTATTTTAAGCTTGAAATAACAGGGTAAGATTTGTCAATGACCCGTGTCCTGGTGGCCGTCCCTCCAATTTTTTTGCACCCTTGAGGCGGGAACGAAGCGAAATGCTGTGCGTATCTAGCCCCAATGCCGTGTTTTTGGACGTCAACCGTGCCAAGTGGCAGTTTCGCACAGGGCGGACATGCAGTCGTCGCGCGATTCGCGGCGGCAGCAGGAGTTAGCGTCCTCCCCAGCGACGACTAACCAACACCGTTCTTCAGGAGAGTTTCATGACCAAGAACGAACTGATCGCCGCCATTGCCGACGAAACCGGCAAGACCAAGACTGACGTGTCCGCCATCCTCGGCTCACTCGCAGCCGTTGTCGCCAAGACGCTGAAGTCCGGCGACGATGTTACGCTCGGCGGCGTCGGCAAGCTGTCGGCGGCCAAGCGCGAAGCCCGCGAGGCCCGCAACCCGTCGACCGGCGCCATGATCAAGGTTCCCGCCAAGACCGTCGTCAAATTCAAGGTCACCAAGGACCTTGCCGACGCGGTGGCGTAAGCCGATCATATTTTAAAGCAGCACCTGGCCTTCGGGCCGGTGCTGCTTGACCCCGCCGCGGCCTTCCGCACAGTGGGGCGATGTTCCTCCGCCTGTTCACCGATCTGCGCGCCGCCAAGGTTCCCGTCACGCTGCGGGAGTACGTGGCCTTGCTCGAAGGCGTGGAAGCCGATCTCGCCGAGCACCGCGTCGACGAATTCTATTATCTCGCTCGCACCTGTCTGGTGAAGGACGAGCGCCATCTCGACAAATTCGATCAGGTCTTCGCCCAAGTATTCAAGGGCATGGAGACCCTGCAACAGGCGATCGAACAGGCCGGCATTCCCGAGGAATGGCTGCGCAAACTCGCCGAGAAATTCCTGACCGACGAGGAAAAGCGCGAGATCGCGGCGATGGGCTGGGACAAGCTCTGGGAGACGCTGAAGCAGCGGCTCGCGGAGCAGCAGGGCCGGCATCAGGGCGGTTCGAAATGGATCGGCACCGCCGGGACCTCGCCCTATGGCGCCTACGGCTATAATCCCGAGGGCGTCCGCATCGGCCAGGACGGCAATCGCAACTTCCGGGCGGTCAAAGTCTGGGACAAGCGCGAGTTCAAGGATTTCGATGACACGCGCGAACTCGGCGTGCGCAATCTGCGCGTCGCATTGAGGCGGCTGCGCCGCTTTGCCCGCACGGGAGCGGCCGAGGAACTCGACCTCGACAACACCATCTCGGAAACAGCCAAGCACGGCTATCTCGACGTGCAGTTACGGCCCGAGCGCCGCAACGCGGTCAAGGTGTTGCTCTTCCTCGATGTGGGCGGCTCGATGGACTGGCATATCGAACTGGCCGAGGAGCTGTTCTCCGCGGCGCGGGCCGAGTTCAAGCATTTCGAGCACTTTTACTTCCATAACTGCCCCTACGAACGGGTCTGGCGTGAGAACAGGCGCCGGCACGATCAGGTCATACCGACATGGGACATCCTGCGGATCTATTCGGCCGAGTATCGCATCGTCTTCGTCGGCGACGCCTCGATGAGTCCCTATGAGGTTGCAATGCCCGGCGGCTCTGTCGAGCACTGGAACGAGGAAGCGGGCGAGGTCTGGATGCAGCGCCTGACCAATCATTTCCCGAAATCGGTCTGGCTCAACCCGGTCCAGCAGCATCTCTGGAGCTATACCCAGTCGATCCGGCAGATCGGCGGCTTGATGGGCGGACGGATGTTTCCGCTGACGCTGGACGGGCTCGACGGCGCCATGAAGGTCCTGGCCCGCTGACAAGTCCGCGGTGAGCCGCTATGGCTGCGGCCATGCAAGATGACGATGATGTGCTCCCGCCGTCCTGGCGCCAGCGTCCCAAGCCGGTCGGCTTCGAAATCACGTACCGGCTGAAGGGCGATACGCTCGAGATCGACAGCACGCGCAAGGTCGATCAGGTCAGGCTCTCGGCGGTCGAGCAAGTGCGCTTCGTCTATGCGCCGAGCAATATCTCCTCGAAGGGCTTCAAGACGCAGCTCAGGCTGAGCGACGGCAAGAGCATCACCTTCGGCAACCTGTCCTGGCGCTCACTCACCGATATGGAGCGCGATGATGCCGGCTATCGTGCCTTTGTCGAAGCGCTGTCGGCCGCAATCGTCAGGGCCAATCCGCGCGTCCGTTTTCTCGCCGGCAAGCCGAACTGGAACTGGCTGCTGCTGACCGTGGTCAGCGGCCTGTCCCTGCTCATGTTGATCATGTTCACGCTGCGCGCCTTCCTGCAGGGCTCGAGTTCGGCCGGATGGCTGGGTATCCTGCTTGCCCTCGCCTCGGTCTGGCAGGTCGGGCCGATGGTCAGACTCAACCGCCCCCGCACGCTGCAGGCAGGCGAAGTGCCGGACGACCTGGTGCCGCGCGCCTCGGCAGGCTGACAGGCGGCATTCCAGCAGATTCAGCCGCTGCGCACGACCAGCACCGAGCACTTCGCACGGCGTACGATGGCCGATGCATTGGAGCCGATGACATAGGCGAGCATGCCGGGCTCGTGCGAGCCGATCACGATCAGATCGGCGCCGCTGGCATCAGCTTCCGCCAGCACCTCTCCATGGATCGAACCGACCAGCACCTTTGCGGAAACACGATCCGGCGGCAACGGAATGCCGGCCGCGATATCGGCGAGCTTAGCCTCCGCCTCGCTCTGTTGTTCGGTGTCGAAGTCGGCCGGCACGAACTCCATGTAGGTGATCGGCACGAGCGACCGGACATAGACCAGTCTTATGGTACCGCCGGAGGCCTCGGCGAAGGACACCGCCGCATTGATGGCGAGCGCCGCGAAGTCGACCTCGGCAAGATCAACGGGAACCAGAATCGATCTGTACATCGCATCCCCCCGATTTTCGGCATCGTCAGCTTCCGCGGTTGCCACCCCATGATACCACATCCAGGCACGCGCAGCGTTCTGCATGGTCACAATGACAGGGCGGAATTGACGCAGCCCGAGCCTCGCCTAAGAGTATCGCCGCACGGAACCAGCCTTGTGAAGTCCGTGGCGACGCCAATGGCCGTTCCTCCTGTCCGGTAATCCAATGACCGACGCCCAGCCCGCCTCACGCCCCCCACACGGGCTGCTGCATTCGCCTGCCGCCTTCCTGATGGTGCTGGCCTTCGTCAACTGGCTCGGCTTTGCAAGCTGGAGCGCGCTGCTCAACAATTTCGCCAAGGAAGCCGCCGGCTTCACCGGGCAGGATATCGGCATCCTGCAGTCGGTCCGGGAGATTCCAGGCTTTCTCGCCTTCACCGCCATCATCCTGTTCTGGTTCATGCGCGAGCAGATACTCGCCTATCTCAGCCTGCTCACGCTCGGTTTCGGGGTTGCGATCACCGGCTTCTATCCCAGCCTCGGTGGGCTCCTGATCACCACCACGATCATGTCGCTCGGCTTCCACTATTACGAGACCGCGCAGCAATCCCTGCAGTTGCAGCTGCTGCCAAAGGCGGAGGCTCCAGCCCTCCTCGGCAAGATCGCCGGCGCAGCAGCCGCCGCACAGCTGCTTGCCTTTGGCTCGATCGCGCTGATCTGGCGGCTGTTCCAGCCGGGCTACACGATCGTCTTTGTGGTGGCGGGGCTGCTCACCATCAGCTTGACCGCCGCAGCCTGGCTGTTGTTTCCACGCTTCCAGGGTTCGGTGCCACAAAACAAGGGCTTCGTCCTGCGCAAGCGCTACTGGCTCTATTATGCCCTGACCTTCATGTCGGGCGCGCGCCGGCAGATCTTCATGGCCTTTGGCGGTTTCCTGCTGGTCGAGCGTTTTGGCTACGATGTCGCAGCGACGGCGACGCTTCTGCTTGCGACCTACGGCATCAACACCTTCGTGGGGCCGATGCTCGGCCATCTCGTCGGGCGTGTCGGTGAACGCGCGACAATCCAGCTCGAGAACATCTCGCTGATCGCCGTCTTCGTCGGCTATGCGCTGGCAAGCCACGGGCATTTCGCCGGCTGGGGCGTCTTCGTCGCCGGCGCGCTCTTCATCGTAGACGGGGTCTTCTTCACGCTCGTCCTGGCGCAAAGAACCTATTTCCAGAAGATTGCGGACCCGGCCGATATCGCGCCGACCTCGGCAGTGGCCTTCACGATCAACCACATCGCCGCGGTGTTCCTGCCCGTGACCTTCGGACTGCTCTGGATCCGCGACCCTGCGATCGTCTTCTACATCGGAGCCGCGGTCGCCACCGTCTCGCTGACGCTGGCTTTCCTGGTCCCGCGCCATCCCATGCCCGGGCGCGAGACGATGCTTGAATCGCCAGTGCCGGCTGCGGCCGAATAGGCCCGCCCCGGCCCGTCGGCTCAGCCCTGGCGGGCCGGCGTGCGCACCACGAGACCGTCGAGTTCGTCGCGAACCCTGATCTGGCACGAGAGCCGCGACGTCGGGCGCACGTCGAACGCGAAGTCGAGCATATCCTCTTCCATGGACTCGGCATGGCCGGTCTTCTCGGCCCAGGCATCATCGACATAGACGTGGCAGGTCGCGCAGGCGCAGGCACCGCCGCACTCGGCTTCGATGCCGGGAATCCCGTTGCGCACGGCCGTTTCCATGACCGTCGAGCCGGTCTCGGCCTCAACGGTACGGCTTTCTCCCTGGGCATCGATGAAAGTGATCTTCGGCATCATAAACTCCGGCGGGGCCAACGCCGGCACCGCTTAGAGCATTTCCAGGCATTGTGGAAAGAGCGTTGACCGCCTGACCGCCCCTCAGGCGGCGCAATCGATCGTGGAAATCGCAGCGCGAGCCTCGGCCGCGGCAAGCGCCAGGGCGTCCATCGCGTTGTCCCTGCGCGTCGGATCATCGCTGGCCAGTTGACGTTCCATTGCATCTGCGGCTTCGGCAACCGACCAGGCCCCGATCGCGCTGGCCGCTCCCTTCAGGGTATGCGCCGCGTCCATCCTGGCCTTGATATCGCTGCCGGAGTGGATGGTCCGCAAATGGCTGACGCATTGCTGCGCGAAGAGCGTGAGCAGTTCGCGCTCGAGGTCGTGATCGCCGCCGCTCTGGCGGGCGAGGTGAGCAAGATCAATGGCTTTTTGGGGCATTGGAGCACTCGGAAACACGCATTTTATACGAGCCGACTTGGCGGCTCCCATGCTCAAACAAGCGCCAACATGGTGAACGAGGCGTTAACGACGTTTGTGAATCGGGGCCTCAAATGGGTTCCAATCGCATAGAGCCTCCACTACCCTTCCAACTGGTAAATGATGGGCGCATTGTCCCTCCTGATGTCGGTCGCCAGAGGCGGCGCCCGGCAGCGTGAGGGTCGCGGCGATGTCGACCCATCGAAGTAGCGTTGCGAGGCGGCAATCATGACCCGACAAAACAAGCTCCAGGACCCGACAGAAGCGGCGATGTCCGCGATCGAGGAGGCCCTGCGGCTCGACCAGTCGAAGCCCCTCGGCGAGGAGCCCCGCCCATCCGAACCGAAGCTGCCTTCGGCCGCTGAAGGCGATCTCAAGCTCGACCTGCCTCGCGTCGAGCCCGCGCCCAGGCCGCAGGAACCCGCCCCCGCACCACAGGCAGCGGCCCCGCGCCCGGCGATCGCGCCCGATACCAGCCGCGTCGCCAATGACGACCGCCGCGATTCCAGTTCCCTCGTCCAGGCCTTCTCGGTCCGCCCTTCGCGCCGCCCCTCCTGGTTCGCAGCCTTTGCCTCGCTGCTCTGGCTCGCCGGCGTCGCCTTCGTGCTCGTCGGCCGCTTCGGCTCGTTCAGCGGCGGCGTGCCGCAAGGTCTGGCCGGTTTCGGCCCCGGCGAATGGGCCATGCTCGCATTGGCGATCGGCACCCCCATCGTCTTCTTCTTCGTGCTCGCAGCACTGTACCGCCGCACCCAGGAGATGCGCCTCGTCTCGCGTGCGATGACGGAAGTCGCGCTGCGCCTGGCCGAGCCGGAAGTGGTCGGCGCCGATTCCGTTCTCTCGCTGAGCCAGACCATCCGTCGCGAGGTCGCCGCCATGGGCGACGGCATCGAGCGCGCCGTCGCACGCGCCGGCGAACTGGAAACGATCGTGCGCGGCGAGATCGCCACGCTTGAGCGCGCCTATGCGGATAACGAAATTCGTCTGCGCGCGCTGATCGACGAGCTCGTCACCCAGCGGGAATCCGTCGTGGGCAATGCCGAGCGCGTGAAATTCGCGATCAGCGGCGCGCACGAGTCCCTCTCCAAGGATCTGGAAAGCGCCAGCCGCAGCATTGCCGAAGCCGTTTCTCAGGCCGGCGATCGCGTCACCGGCTCGCTCGGCGAGAAGGGCGACCAGATCACGATCGCGCTCGGCCGCGCCGGCGAGCGCATGATCGACGAGATCAGCGGCCGCGGCCACGAACTGGTCGAACGCCTGCAGATCACCTCGGGCGAGGTCAGCGAGCGGCTGTCCGGTGCCAGCGACAACCTGTCGACGATGCTTGACGGTCGCGCGCAGGAAATTGCCTCCTCGCTGGAGCGTACCGGCCAGGTTCTGACCGAGGGCCTGACCTCGGGCGCACGCGACGTCACCAAGGCGATCAGCGAGACCGGCTCGCAGGTCGTCGAGACGCTGACGGCGCGGGTCGAGACCGTGAACGAGACCCTGAGGCAGACGGGCGAAGGCCTGGCCCAGGAGATCTCCGAGCGGGGCACCACCGTCGCCGAGCGCTTCGAGCAGAGCGGCCGCACGCTGGTCGGCCTGATCGAGGGCCAGAGCGAGACCCTGACCCAGCGCCTCGCGGAGACCGGAGAGACCCTGCGCAGCGCGCTCTCGGGTGAAGGCGAAAGCGTCACCACGCGCCTCGCCGAGGTCGGCCGCGGCGTCCACAGCCTGCTCAGCCGGCAGCATGAGAGCATGGCCTCGCGCCTGCTCGAAGTCGGCAACAACGTTCACGGGCTGATCGACAGCCAGGGTGAGACCCTGGTCAGCCGTCTCACCGAGACGGCCCGCACCGTCGAGGACGTGCTGCGCGAACGCGGCGACGCGATCGTGCTGCGCTTCGACGAGGCGAGCAAATCGCTGGGCGATACGGTCGGCCGCCAGGGCGACGAATTGACGACCCGGATCACCGATGTCGGCACCAGCCTGCATGGGCTCTTCACCGAGCAGGGCGGCAACCTCGTGACCCGCCTCTCCGAGACCGGCGAGATCGTGCATACCTTGCTCGATCAGCAGGCCGAGAAGCTCGCCAGCCGCGTCTCCGGCGCCGGAACGGAAGTCGAATCCCTGCTCGATCGCCACGGCGAGACGCTCGCCGCCCGCCTCGGCCAGACCGGCGAGGACGTGCACAAGCTCCTGAACGAGCAAGGCGACGCGCTCGTCGCTCGCCTTGGCCGCAGCGGCAAGGACGTCCAGAACCTGATCGGACAGGAAGGCGACAACCTGGTCGCACGCCTTGGCCTGGCCGGGCAGGAAGTCCATAGCCTGATCAGCGAGCAGCGCAGCTCTCTCATCACCAGTCTGTCCGAGACCGGCACCAAGGTCAGCGCCCTGCTCGAAGAGCAGACCGGCGGCATGACGGTGAAGGTTTCGCAGGCCGGCTTCGACATGCAGGATCTCCTCAGCGGCCAGAGCCAGGCGCTGGTTACGCGGGTCGCCGATGTCGGCCGTTCCGTCCACAACCTGCTCGCCGAACGCGGTGGCGCGCTGATCACTCAACTTGCCGAGACCGGCGAGAACCTCCACCTCAAGCTCGGCGAACAAGGCGATGCGCTTGCGACCCGCGTGACGGAAAGCGTCGAGAGCGCCCGCTCCGCCCTCGAGCAGCAGCAGGCGGGCTTCATCACCCGCCTCGGCGAAACCAGCCTGGAAGTCGGCGCCCTGCTCGGCGAGCAGCGCGAGACGATGATCCGCGATCTCGTCAGCACCGGCCGCGACGTTCACACCCTGCTCGGCGAGCAGAGCGAGGACCTGGCACGGCGCATGACCGACGCCACCCGCAGCCTCACCGAGACCATCAATGTCGATGGCCGCCATGTCGCCGAACGCGTCAGCGAAGCGACGCAAGGGTTGCGCGACACCTTCACCGTGCACGCGGAGGACGCGCGCACGCTTCTCGCCGACACCGGCAGGGAAATCGTACTGGCGCTGACCCAGCAGGGCGGGCGCGTCAACGAGGCTCTGGCCGCCAATGCCGAGTCGATGCTGCGCTCGGTCGAGAACCGTGCCCAGGCGCTGAACGAGACGCTGGCAAGCCGCCACGACGCGCTGAACCAGCTCTTCGATGCGCAGGGTCGCCAGATCGACGGCACCCTGGCCGCACGCCTCGCTGCTTTCTCCGAGCTGTTCGAAACGCAGGGCCGGGGTATCGAGGCGACGCTCAACGAGCGACTTGTCTCCCTGTCCCAGCTCTTCGACTCGCAGGGGCGCGTCATCGAGCACGGCCTCAACGAGCGCCTCGCCGCGCTCACGCATCTGTTCGACTCGCAGGGCCGCGGCATCGAGAGCAACCTCAGCGAGCGCCTCGTCGCCTTCACCCAGCTGTTTGAAACGCAGGGTCGTGGCATCGAGACCAGCCTCAACGAACGCCTCGCCGCCTTCACCCAGCTGTTCGACACACAGGGCCGTGGCATCGAGACGGGGCTCAACGAACGCCTCGCCGCCTTCACCCATCTGTTCGACACGCAAGGTCACGGCATCGCGAATGGCCTCGACGAACGCCTCGAAGCGTTCAACCAGCTGTTCGACAGCAAGGGTCACGGTATCGCCAGCGGCCTCGACGAACGCCTCGAAGCGTTCAACCAGCTGTTCGACAGCAAGGGCCACGGTATCGCCAGCGGCCTCGACCAGCGCCTCGCCGCATTCAACCAGTTGTTCGATACCAGGGGCCACGGCATCGCGAGTGGCCTCGACCAGCGCCTCGCCGCCTTCAACCAGCTGTTCGAGACCAAGGGGCACGGCATCGCCAGCGGCCTCGATGAACGCCTCGCGGCCTTCACCCAGCTGTTCGACACCCATGGTCACGGCGTCGCGAGCAGCCTCGACGAACGCCTCGCGGCCTTCACCCTGCTGTTCGACACGCAGGGCCACGGCATCGCAAGCGGCCTCGACGAACGCCTCGCGGCCTTCACCCAGCTGTTCGACACGCATGGCCACGGCATCGCAAGCGGCCTCGACGAGCGTCTCGCCGCCTTCACGCAGTTGTTCAACACGCAGGGCCGCGACATCGAGAGCGGCCTTGGCGAACGCCTTGCCGATTTCACGCGCCTGTTCGATACGCAGGGCCGCGAAGTGGAGGCCGCGCTCGGCATCCGCCTCGACGCGTTCGAAGACATCGTGGTCCGTCAGGGCGGAGCACTTGCGGCCAAGCTCAGCACCGACACGCGCGAATTCACCGATTCCGTGGCGGCGCGCCTGAACGAGGCCGAGCGTTTGCTGACCAATGACGGCCAGGCCCTGGCCGACCGCATCGGCACCCGTGCGGCAGAGGCTGCCGATATCCTCGCCGCCCGGACGCAGGAAGCGGCGACGGCCATGGAAGAGCAGATCAAGGTGTTTGAGGAGCGCTCCGGCGCCAAGAGCGCCGAGATCGCCACCTCCCTCGACGGGCTCATCGCTCGCATCGACGGCAATCTCGGCTCGCGGGCAACCGCGCTCAACGAGGCGCTGGTCGAACGCACGGTCGACATCGCCCGCGTGCTTGCCGAGGGCGGCCGGGAGGTCACCCGAGCCCTGGCGGCGAAGGCCGACGAGATCGGAGACGTCGTCACCTCGAAAAGCGAGTCGCTCACGCGCACGCTCAGCGAGAAGGCCGACACCATCAACGCCACCCTCGGCGGGCGGGCGCTGCAGATCGCCGATACGCTCGACCAGAGCGTTGCGCGCTTCGAGGAGCGCGTGGTCAACCGTCTCGACTCCGTCTCCGGGACGCTCGACACACGCGGCCAGCAGATCGCCGACACGCTGCATAACAAGTCCGAGGAAATCTCGGTCTCGCTCGGCGCCCGCGCCGACGAACTGCGCGCCCTGTTCGATGATAAGGGCGGCGGTATGGTTGCAGCGCTCGGCCAGCGCGGCGCGGCCATCGCCAACGAGGTCGCGTCGGTCGGCGAAACCGTGGTCAGCGCCATCGAGAGCCGCGGCTCGTCGATCCTCGCCGGCCTGCGCGAACGCGGTACGGAGATCACGGCTGCGCTCGACACATCGTCGGCAGGGCTGCGCGACACGCTCGAGGCCGGAACACGCCAGTCGGTTGAAGCCTTGGTCAACACCAACGAGCAGCTTCGCGGCGAGCTCGGCGGCATGCTTGGCCGCCTGGGCGAAGCCAACAAGCTGATGCAGCAGATCGTCAACGGGGCGAACAAGAACCTCGGCGCGATCGAGGCCGGTCTGTCGGAACGCGTCAGCGACCTGCAGGCAGTGCTCGCCACCGTCATGGACGAGACCAAGGGGGCGACCGAACAGGTCGCGGCCCAGGTCGAGGAGCTCAAGGCTTTCTCGGAAGGCACCTTGCGCCAGACCACTGCGCTTATCGGCCAGCTCGACGGCCAGGGCACCTCGCTCTCCGAGGTTACCCAGGCAAGCACGGCGGCGCTGCACGCTGTCGCCTCGCGGCTCGAGCAGGTCGAGGCGCGTGTCGGCAAGGCTCTCTCCGATCGCAAGGACACGCTCGAGGAAGTGCACAGCCTGATCTCGGGCAAGACTGACGACATCGAAACGATCACGCGTTCCTTCGCGGCCTTGATCGACGAGTCGCTGAGCAGCGCCGAAGCGCGTGCCCGCCAGATCGGCGGCGTGCTGACAGACTCGGCCGAAGCCACGACCGGCGCGATCATGCAGCAGTTCGAGATGATCCGTGCCACCACGGGCAAGGAGCGTGAACGCACTGCGCACGCGCTGCGCTCGGCCTATGAGCAGGTCAGCGGAGAACTCGGCAACGAGCTGTCCAAGGTCACGGAACGCTTCCAGGGTGCCGCTGAGGACATGCGCAAGATCTCCAGCGAGATCCAGCGCGAGCTCGAGGCGACACGCTCCGAACTGAAGCGTGGCGTCCTCGACCTGCCGAAGGAGACGCAGGAATCGACGGCAGAGATGCGCCGTGTGGTTGCCGAGCAGATCAAGGCGCTCAACGAGCTGACCGAAATCGCGACACGCGCCGGCCGCAACACCGGCCCTGCCGAAGCCCCGGCTCGCCGTCCGGCTGCGGTGATGCCCGCAGCGCCGGCCTATTCCGCGTCCGTCACGCAGGCGCGCGTGACGACCCTGGCCGAACCGTTGCGGCCCTCGATCGACGCGACCGCCGAGGTTGCCAAGCCGGAGCCACGCGCCGATGCGAAGGCAGCCCCGGCTCGCCCGACGCCCGCACCGGATGTTGCGCGCCGTCCGGCCACACCGGAACAACCCCCGGCCAAATCCGGCTGGCTGTCCGATCTGCTGAACCGCGCCTCGCGTGAGGACCGGCAGGCGGAGCCGAGCAAGCCAACCGCACACTCGATCGAGAAGCTCGATTCGCTCTCCGTCGATATCGCCCGGATGATCGACCACGATGCGGCCGTCGAGCTCTGGGATCGCTACAAGCGCGGCGAGCGCAACGTCTTCACGCGCCGGCTCTACACCCTGCAGGGTCAGCAGACCTTCGACGAGATCCGGCGGAAGTACCGTCGCGACGCGGAGTTCAAGGAGACCGTCGACCGTTACATCGACGAGTTCGAGCGCCTGCTCGGCGAGGCCGCCAAGGACGACCGTGACTCGATGGTGGCGAAGACCTACCTCACCTCCGAGACCGGCAAGGTCTACACCATGCTGGCCCATGCGAGCGGGCGCTTCGAGTAAGCGGCCCTCCACTACCCCGGAATGCAAAACGGCCGCCCCATCGGGCGGCCTTTTTCATTGAAACCTGGCGAGGTCGATGTCGCTTTCGCCTAGAGCATGCTGCGAAAAAGTGGCAACGGGTTTTCGCATCGAGCATGCTCTCAACTATGAGAGTCGATCACGTTTTCGGCGTTTGGACGATTTCGTCCAAACGCAGCGTGATCTAAGCAGCCCAGCGCACGATATCGATCAGCACCTTCGACAACGCCTGATTGAGCGCATGGGCGGCAGCGGCACCGTCGACGGCGCCGACAGGTACCTTGGCCGAGAACAGTTTGGCGCGCTGAATGTGCCCGGTCCGGTCCCCGACCAGCTTCGCCGTGATTTCGACGACGGCACTGTTCGTCGCAGCGTCGATATTGAAGCTGCGGATGTCGGTGTTGAGCTGCAAATCGGGAACGATCCGTTCTCCCGGCCGCGAGACCGACGCGATGCGGCTGCCGTTCTCGAAGGTCTGGATCAACCGTGCCTGCACGAGCTTCGGAACGCTGTCGGCCCATTGCGTGCCGCCGAGGAACGACAGCGCGCCGGCAGAGTCCCGGACAATCATGCGATCGGAATCGAGGGTCTGGACGGTCGTCGGCTCGTTGACGACAAGGGTTGCGCGCGCGCCCCCGATCCGGCCGAAATCGCGCGGCGCAGAGAGGTCATAGGTGGTCGGCGTCGCGCCGCCGCCGCAACCGCTCAGCGTGAGCGAGACGGCCAGGACGAGAGCGGCGATCGGCGTGAAGCCAGGTTCTGGCGCAAGGCGGGACGACATCGGCATCTGACTAACGCGATCCGCTATACTGGGGAAGCGGCGGGCGGCCGCCGAAGATGAACTGCTGCGGATTGCGCTCGATATTGCGCAGCGTCCGGTTGAAATCCGTCAGCGTCCGGCGGCCTTCGGCTGCCAGGTTCTCGATGTCGCGCAAGCCCGGCCCGGTAAAGCGATTGATTCCGGTCGTGATCTCGGCGGTGCGCTTGTCGAGGTTCTCGGCAAGGGTGCGGATCGAGCGCGCAGCATTGCCGACCTCGGCCAGCGCCCCCTGCCCGTCCCCGGAATTCAGGAAACCCTGCGCAGCCTTGAGCACGCCCTCGACCTGATCAGCCGCCTTGTTGAGCTTTTCGCTAATCGAGGCGACATCCTTCACCACCTTGCCGACATCCTCGCTGTTGTCGCCCAATGCGGCGGTGAACTTGTCGACATTGGCAACGATGTTCGCGACCTTGCGCTGGTCGACGGATTTCACAACCTCGGTCAGTTCATCACTCAGGCTGCCGAGCTTCTGCGAGAGCGGGGAAATGGTATCGGCAATCTGGCCGAAACTGCTCATCAGCTTGTCGACGCCGTCGGAATTGTTGCCGAGCGCAGCGGAGAATTTCTCGACATTCCTGACCGTGTTGCTGATCGACCCGGCATTGTCCTTGACGAGCCCCTCGATGCCGCCGAGCACCTCGTCGGCCCGCTTGGCGATCGTGCGCACCGTTTCGAGAATGTCCTGGAACTCGGACCGTTCGGCAATGATCGTCGGCAGGCTCTGGCCAGGCTGCGGCTTCAGCACGGGGGAATCCGGGTCGCCACCCAGCAACTGCACGGCGACGACGCCTGCGAGCCCCTGAGCCTCGATCCGGGCCCGGGTGTCGACCCTGAGTGGCGTGCTGTTGTCGACCTGAACGACAGCGTAAATCCGGCGAGGATCGTCCGGCAGCAATTCGATGCGGGTGACCTCGCCAACGCGCAGGCCATTGAAAAGCACGCTGGAACCGCGCCCCAGCCCGGTGACGGTGCCGCTGAAGACGATCCGGACATCCTGCCGGCGGCCGGCCAGGCCACTGTTGAACCAGTAGACGAAGCCGAACATCGCCGCGAGAACCGCGAGCGTGAAGAGACCGACCAGTGCGTAGTTCGCTCGCGATTCCATTAGCGCAACGTTAGAGCAGGATTCTGCAAGGGGCGAAGCAGCTTTCGGGCAACATTCTCCTCCAACGCGTCAATCGAGGCCGGGTTTCGCGGCCGTGATAGCGTATCGAACTCGCCTTACGACCTTCTCAGGTCAGCGGTGAGGCGAGCCTGGGCTCGCTCGCCACCAAAATACGCCTTCAGCCAGGGGTGATCGGAGGCCAGCATCGTCGCGAGCGGCCCGACCGCGATGACGCGCTTGTCCGCCAGCGCGGCGATCCGGTCACAGGCCGAATACAGGCTGTCGAGATCATGCGTCACCATGAAGACGGTGAGGCCGAGCGTTTCCTTCAGCGTCATGATCAGTTGGTCGAATTCGGCAGCGCCGATCGGATCGAGGCCCGAGGTCGGCTCGTCCAGGAAGACGATCTCGGGATCAAGCGCCAGCGCCCGCGCGAGCGCGGCGCGCTTGATCATGCCACCTGAAAGCTCGGAAGGCGCCTTGTCGGCCGCGTCGGGCCTGAGACCAACCATCTCGAGCTTGAGCATCGCCATCTCGTCGAGCAGCGCGGGCGACAGCTTCAGGTACTCCCGCATCGGCACCTGGATGTTCTGCTTGACGCTGAGCGCCGAGAACAGCGCGCCGTGCTGGAACATGACGCCAAAGCGCCGCTCCAGGGTGCGTCGCGCCGCCCCTTCGAGATCGTCGACATTCTCGCCGAAGACCTCGATCGTGCCCCGCTGCTTGCGCACGAGGCCGAGGATCGTCCGGGTGAGGACGGATTTTCCCGTGCCGGAACCACCGACGAAGCCCAGGATCTCGCCGCGCATGACGTCGAGATCGAGGCCGTCCATGATCACCTTGTCCCCGAAGGCGACCTTCAGATTACGCACCTTGATGACAGGCTCCGGCGCGTCCTGATTGCTCCCGGACGGTTCGGCCACGCCATGCAACAGCGGATATCCCGACGACTGGCTCCAGTTTGCGCTCATGCCCGCCCCACCGCCCTCAAAACTCGATGGATGCAAAGAACATGGCGAAGAGCCCGTCCACCAGGATGACCATGAAGATCGCCTTCACCACCGAGGCCGTGACCTGACGGCCGAGCGACTCGGCCGAGCCCTGGACGGCGAGACCTTCGATCGAGGCGATCAGACCGATGACGAAGGCCATGAAGGGAGCCTTGATCAGCCCTACGGCGAAGTGCTTCCAGGTGATCACCGACTGCAGGCGCGCCAGGAAGGTATCGATGCCGATGCCGCCGTAGAGCCAGCTCACCAGCGCCGCGCCCGCCAGTCCGGCCATGGAGGAGATGAAGGTGAGGATCGGCAGCGAGATGATCAACGCGAGGATGCGCGGAACGACCAGGACCTCGATCGGATCGAGCCCCATCACCCGCAAGGCGTCGATTTCCTCGCGCATCTTCATCGAGCCGATCTCGGCGGTGAAGGCCGAGCCTGAACGGCCGGCAATCATGATCGAGGTGAGCAGTACTCCGAGCTCGCGCAGGATCAGGATGCCCGTCAAGTTGACGACGAAGGCCGAAGCGCCGAACTGCTGCAGCTGGAATATGCCCTGCTGGGCAACGATGCAGCCGACCAGAAACGAGATCAGCATGATGATCGGCGCGCCGTTGAAGGCGATCAGTTCGATCTGATTGACGAGCGGCGGTCCCCTGAACTTGCGCGGACCGAACATCACGCTGACGGAGCCGACCACCACCTCGCCCAGGAACATCGCTCCGCCGACCATGTCGCGCCCGAAGCGGACCATGGCCTCGCCGATATTCACCAGCACGCTGACAATGCCGAAATGATGGACTGTCGGCGGGACGGAGCAGTCGTGGATATTGACCTCGGCGAGCAGAACCGCATGCTCTGGTCGCCGGCTGACGAGCTCGACCGAGCCCCCGGCAGCCTCGCGCTGGTTCTTCAGGCGGTTGAGAACATAGGCGCCGAGCGTATCGAGCCGGATGATCGCGGAGAGATCGAGCGTGGCGCGCGACACCGAGGCGATGCGCTCGCCCATTTCAGCGATCAGTTCCTCGATGCGCGGCGCGCGCTCGGCGCTCCAGGAGCCGGTGAGCTCGATGGCGAGGCTACCTGCATCGTCGTGAAAGACGGCCTGGGGTTCGGCGGTGTCGAGGCTCGCCATGGTCTCCCTGATGTCCCTCGAACGGCCTCATCGGACCTCCGTCCGCGCGTGGCACCCTCTGCCAGGTCAGGCCCTATCCCCGAAACCTGTATCGCCGCGCCGGGCACGCTTGGCAAGCGTCGTCGCGCTGCATCGATGCCGCCGCAAGCGCTCCCACCCGGGGATCACCGCGCACCAGCCCTTTTGTGCATCGAAGCCGCTTTCGATGCCGCATGGCAGCACTTCCTTAATCAATTCTGTCGCACGGTTTTCGTCGGATCATCACGACTGCCCGGCCCGAATCGGTCAGTCCTCCCCGAGAGCAGGTTCGTCATGGGCGACGCGCGTTCGCTGACACCGCTGAGCGAGACCGACTACGAGGCTATCGCCGCGGCAGTGATGGAGACCGCGCGTGGGCGCTGGTTCATGGCCGAGCACGCCAAGCGAAACCGGCAGGCAGACACCGCTCAGGTGCTGGCCGCCATCGACAGGCTGCAGTATGCCATGGGCGTCTCCACCGCTCCGGCTTCGAGCGGGCCGGATGTGAGCGAGGCCATCGCGCTGATCATGGATCTGCGCAGCGATCTGGAACGGATCAGCGGCAAGGCCGGCGAGCCGTCTTCGCGCCTCGCTGCACGGATCGAGACCGCGGCCGGCAGCATCATCGGCGCAACGGAGAGCATCCAGGAGGCTGCCTGGGGCCTGCGCGAGAGCGGCGCGGCGGAAGTGATGTGCGACCTGCTCGATCGGCGGGCGACGGAAATCTATGCGGCAAGCGCCGTTGTCGAGGGCACCGCGCAGCAGATCGGCAAGATCGCCGACACGATTGCGATGCTCGACAGCAGCCTGCGGGCCATCGCCGGCAGCATGCATGTCGCCCCCGACACCAGCCGGATCACGGCGGCCCCGATGCCCGCCAAGACGCTTGATCTGCGCGAAGCCGTTCCGCTCTCGACCTATGACGACATCGAGATCGTCGAGATCGACGACAAGCCGCGCTCCACCCTGCACGAGACCCCGCGCATCCGAACGAGAGCCACCAATCACCGGCGGCTCAGCACGGTTCAGATGATGGAGGAAGACCTCGTCTTCGCGGAAGCCCCCGAGGTTGCGGTCACAGGGCCTGCGCCGAAGCCCAGGGGCGCTGCGACGACGTCGGAGGTCGAGTTGCGCAAGATCGATGCGCTCCCGGTGGACGAGAAGCTCGCCTTCTTCGCCTGATCAGCCGAGTTTCGCGACAAAACTGTCCATCTTGCCGGGGTTCAGCAGCCCGTAGGGATCGACCTCGTGCTTGAAGCCGAGCTGGTCGGCATCGGCGCGCTTGTGGCGGCTGCCGCCTTCGAGCGAGACGACATGCGGGTTCGCGATCATCACGCCCGCCTCCTCATGCAGCGCGATGATCTCGTTCAGCCGCTCCGGAGTCGTGTAGCGCAGGATCGGCAGGGCACTCGCGGTCACACGTCCGCCGAAGCGGATGAATTCGTGATGAGGCAGCACCTCGTCCGGGAAGCGCGCGATCATCTCGTGGGCGCTCGCGACCAGCCGGTCATGCGGGAACAGGCACTGTAGATAGGTGATCGAGCGATCGCTCTTCAGCCATTGCAGCGTCGTGTGGTTCCAGGTGTACTCATAGAGCGGCACCGTGCCCGGCCCCTCCTCCGAGGGCGCCTCATAGGTCACCGTTCCGCGCGCACCGATGATCGCCTTGAACGGGCCGAGCGAAGCCTCCGCGATCATGCAGATCAGGATGCTCTTGCCTGCGGGGCAATGCTGCTTCAACGCGCCGAAATAAGACGGAATCGGCGATGAGATCGGCGTCACCAGCTTCTTGACCACACCGTCCGCCAGCGCGACGTCATAGCCGGCCTGAAACGCCTCCATGTAATCGTCGAAGGCGACGATGACGTCGATCCACGGCCAGGCCGGTGCCAGTGGCATTTCAAGCGCGGTGATGATGCCCGTCGTGCCGTAGGCTCGGTTGACCTTCTGGGCCGCGTCGTCGCGCAGTTCGAGAATGCGCGGCTCCGCCTCCACCGTGACGACGCGGGCCGCCAGGATATTGCCCGGTTCGCGCAAGCCACCATAGGTCACGGAGCCAACGCCGCCCGAGCCGCCCGCGACGAAGCCGCCGACAGTCGCCGACCGTTTGGTCGAGGGATGCATGCGCAATTCGTAGCCGGACGGCCGGGTCGCCATGTCGATATCGAGCAACCTGGCGCCGGCCTGGACGCGGATCGCGCCGGGCTTCTGCCACTCGATCGCGGTCAGTGCAGTGATATCGAGCAGGACGCCGCCTTCGAGCGGCACGGCCTGACCGTAATTGCCGGTTCCGGCAGCACGCACCGTCAGCGGGATGCGTCGCCTGGCACAGGTCGCCGCAACGCGCACCACATCGGCCTCGTCGCGCGGACAGACGATGATGTCGGCCGACTTGTTCGCCAGTTCGGCATTGAGGATCGGCGAGTACCAGAAGAAGTCGCGCGAGCGCTTGCGCACGACCTGGGGCTCGTCGATCAGCGGGATGTCGGCGATATCGGTCTTGAAGCCCGCGATATCGTAGCGCGCAGGCTGAACCGCCCTCGGCTTGCGGTCCGGCACGGCGTTCATGCTCAATTCTCCCGCTTCAGCGCGCTTTCATGCCAGCGCCGCAACAGCAGATGCGAAATCCAGCTCGTCACCAGGAAGATCGCGATGCCCGAGAGCGAGATCATGATCAGGGCGGCGAAGACCCGCGGAATCTTGAGCTGATAACCGGCCTCGAGGATGCGATAGGCGAGGCCCGACTCGCTTCCACCCGTTCCGGCAACGAACTCCGCCACCACCGCGCCGATCAGGGCAAGACCGCCGGAGATCTTCAGGCCCGCCAGGAAGTAAGGCAAAGCCGCCGGCAGTTTGAGATAGCGCATCGTCTGCCAGCGCGTCGCGCCATAGAGCTGGAAGAAGTTGATCAGGTTGTGATCGGCCGAATTCAGCCCGAGGATCGTGTTCGACAGGATCGGGAAGAAGGCGACGATCCAGGCGCAGATCAGCAGCGACAGGTTGATGTCGCCGGCCCAGATGATGATCAGCGGCGCGATCGCGACGATCGGCGTGACCTGGAGGACCACCGCATAGGGCAGGAGCGACATCTCCAGCCATTTCGACTGTGTGAAGAGCACGGCCAGCGTGACGCCGACGACCACGGCCGCGAAGAGCGCCATGAAGGTGATGCGCAGCGTGATCCAGAGCGAGCCCGAAAGCGTGCCCCAGTCGGCGATCAGCGTTTGCCCGATCAGCACCGGCCCAGGCAGGATATAGGGTGGGATTTCCTTCCAGCGGACGAGGAACTCCCACAGGCCAAGCGCCAGCACGCCAACCGCGATCGGCGCCAGGATGCGGGGCCAGGCGCTGGCGGGCAGGCCGAGGATGCGGGGTTCGGCCGCGAAGATCGGGCGCGCTTCCGCATCGGTCCCGTCATGGGGCACATGCGGCATGGTGGTATCCAGGGACGGCGCGCTCATGAGCCGATCGCCTCCTTGAGCTTGCCGGAAACGACACGGCACAGATGCGCGTAATCCGCCGAGGTGCGGAACAGCTCGTCGCGCGGATAGGGAGCATCGACGTCGAGATCGGCCATGACGCGCCCGGGGCGGGCCGCCATGACGACGATGCGCTTCGACAGGTAAACCGACTCGAACACCGAATGCGTAACGAAGACGGCGGTGAACTTCGTCTTCCACCAGAGCTCGAGCAGATCGTCATTGAGCCGGTGACGCGTGATCTCGTCCAGCGCCGCGAAAGGCTCGTCCATGAGCAGGATCTTTGGCCGCATCACCAGCGCGCGGGCGATCGAGACGCGCATCTTCATGCCGCCGGAGAGCTCGCGCGGATAGGATTTCTCGAAGCCCTTCAACCCGACCAGCGCCAGCATCTCGGCCGAGCGTGCCTCGGCCTCGCGCTTCGGCACATGCTTGAGGATGAGCGGCATCATCACGTTGGACAGGGCATTCGCCCAGGGCATCAATGTCGGGTCCTGGAAGACGAAGCCGAGATCGCGCTCCGGCTTGCCGGAGGCGTCATGGCTCGTCGTCGGCCAGTCGATAGTGCCCGTCGATGGCGCGCCCAGGCCCGCGATCATCCGCAGCAAGGTCGACTTGCCGCACCCCGAGGGGCCGAGCAGGCTGATGAATTCGCCCGTGCCAAGGTCGAGATTGACGTCGCGCACGGCCAATGTGCCGTTGGCGAACTGCTTCGAGACATGCCGGACTGAAACGAGCGGCTTGGCGCCGCTGCCTTCGACATGAGGTCTGCTCAGATAGGCTGTGTCCAAAGCCTGATGATCCATCTTGCTGCTGTCGAACGTCTTCCGGCCATCCCGGACGGATCGGCGCCGCCGCGCCGACCCGGGGTCCATGAAGGGCGGAAGCCGCCTACGCCTTGCCGACGCCCTTGTTGATGAACTCGAGGCTATAGGCCTTCTTGATGTCGATGCCAGCAGGGAAGACGCCCGCTTCCGTCATCATCTTGTAGAAATCGGCCCAGCGGGCATCGGTCATCGCGCCGATGCCAAGCGTCAGCGCATCGCCCGAGAGCACGATGCCGTTCTCGTTCATGACCTGGCGGGCATAGGCGAGCTTCTCGCCGTCCATGTCGGGATTGTCCTTGAGGATCAGCGCGTTGGCCGCCTCGATCGCTGGGCCGCCCTTCATGTATTCGGCCCAGCCCTCGAGAGTGGCGGTGACGAAGCGCTGCACCACATCCTTCTTCTCGGCGACCATCTTCTTCGAGATGTTGATGGTCGTGTTGTAGTTGCCGAAGCCGGAATCGGCGAGCAGGTGCACGACCGGGTTCACCCCGGCCTTGCGGATCGCGAAGGGCTCGGAGGACAGGAAGCCCTGCTGCGAGATCGTCTTGTCCGCCAGGAAGGGCGCCATGTTGAAAGTGTAGGGCCTGATCTGCTCGTCGGTGAAACCGAATTTCGCCTTCAGGAAGGGCCAGAAGCTGGTGCGTCCGCCGGCGCCGACCAGGATCGGCTTGCCCTTGAGGGCAGCCAGCGTGTCGTTGCCTTGGCCTGGATGCGAGATCAGGACCTGCGGATCCTTCTGGAAGATCGAGGCGATGCAGATGAAGGGCAGGTTCTCCTGCGCATAGCGGATCGCCTCGAACGAGTTCGACATGATCATGTCGACCCGGCCACCCAGCAGGAGCTGCGACGGGTTCTGCTGCGGGCCGCCCATGCGGATGTCGGCATCGATGCCGTATTTCTTGTAGATGCCGTTGGCGAGGGCGAGATAGAAGCCGCCATGTTCGCCCTGGGCCCGCCAGTTCGTCTGGTAGCTGACCTTGTCCAGCGTCTGGGCGCTGACCCTGGCTCCGGGAACCGGGATCAGGGCGGAAGCGGCCGAGCCGCCGATCAGGCCGAGCGCAGCGCGACGGCTCACGCGATACTTCATCGTCATGGAACGGACCTCCAGGAACAGGCTAGCCAGCGGCGTCCGCGCCGCGCTGTGGCCACCAGCGAGCAACATATATGCCACGCTGGCAGGCGCGCTGGAAATCCGGCATCGCATTATTACGCACAGAGATCGGGCATTTGCCCAATTCCTCGCCAGAACTGCAACGCCCGAATTGATCAACAGCCGCGACGGCGCCATGCGGCGGCGCGGCTTCCTCCGCCCTCACTTCCGGCTATGGTGGCGCCATCCACGGAATCCGAGATCAGCATGACCAGCCCTGCCCTCTCCGCACTTCGCGCCGAACTCGCAGATCTGACGATCTATGACGACGCGCCGTCGCTCAGGATGCATAGCCGCGACTTCTTCTGGTTCTCGCCCGTGCTGAAGCCGGATCTCGAGGGCAAGCAGGCTGAGCTCGTGATCCTGCCGAAGACCAAGCACGAGGTTCGTCGCGTCGCCTCGGCCTGCGCGCGCCATCGCGTGCCGCTGACGGTTCGCGGCGGCGGCACCGGCAATTACGGCCAGGCCGTACCGCTCGAAGGCGGCGTCGTGCTCAACCTGACCCGTTTCAACCGCGTGGTCTCGACCACGCTCGGCGCGGGCCGGTTCGAGGCCGGCGCGAACATGCTCGATATCGACAAGGCGCTTGCCCCGCTCGGGCAGGAGCTGCGCATGCATCCCTCGACCCGGGCACAGGCAACGCTCGGCGGCTTCATCGCCGGCGGAGCTGCCGGCGCCGGTTCCTGCACCTGGGGGCAGATCGACAATCCAGGCGCGGTCATCGCTGTCGAAGTCATGACCGTCGAGCCCGAGCCACGGCTGATCGAGCTGCGCGGCAAGGACATCCTCAAGGTCATGCACGCCTATGGCGTCAACGGCATCATCACCGAGGTCGAGGTGCCACTGGCGCCCGCCCATGCATGGGCGGAACGGATCGCGACCTTCGATACCTTGGGCCAGGCGGCCGCCTTCGGCCAGGCCTTCACCGAATGCGACGGCATCGCCAAGAAGCTGATCAGCATCCACGATCCGCGCATTGCCCCGTATTTGCGCCGGCTCGCCCCCTGGCTGGGCGAGAACAAGGCCTTTGCCATCCTGATGGTGTCCGAGCCGCAGGGCGACGAGCTCGATCGGTTGATTGCCGAGATGGGCGGGACGGTCACCTTTGTGCGCGGAGCGACGGAAGCCCGCGCCGCGGCGTTCGGAGAGCATCGCGAGAAGGGCGCGCCCGGCCCGCTCTACGAATACACCTGGAACCACACCACGCTGCATGCGCTGAAGGTCGACCCCGACATCACCTATCTGCAGCTGCGCTTCCCGCCCGTCCGCAACCTTGAACTGCTGGCCTGGGCCGAGACGCATTTCCACGACGATGTGCTCTTCCACATCGAGTTCCAGCGCAGGCAGGGCAAGGTCTACCATTCCAGCTTGCCGCTGGTGCGCTTCACCACGGCCGAGCGCCTGCACGAGATCATGGCGCAGGCCGAAGCGGCAGGCATCCAGGCATCGAACCCCCATAGCTGGGTCCTGAACAATGCCGGCTGGAAAAAGGTCGATGCGCCGCAACCCGAGTTCAAGCGGATCGCCGATCCGCAAGGACTGATGAACCCTGGCAAGCTGTTGAACTGGCAAGCCGATGCCGCACAGGCGGCGGAATGACGAGCAGACAAGGACTGATTGAGCGATGAGCGCGCGTTTCTGGGGCGACCTGAAGACCACCGATTTCGAGGGGCTGTCGCCCGACAAGACCGTGGCGGTGCTGCCGCTGGCGGCCATCGAGCAGCACGGGCCGCATCTGCCCGTCTCGGTCGACACCACCATCATGAATTCGATGCTGGCCGAGGCGATGCCGCTGGTGCCCGCCAATCTCGATGTGCTGGTGCTGCCGACGCTGCCGATCTGCAAGTCGAACGAGCATCTGCATTCGCCGGGCACGCTGACCCTGTCCTGGGAGAGCGCGACGCAGAGCTGGCTCGAGATCGGCGAAAGCGTACGGCGCGCCGGCCTGCGCAAGATCGTCATCGTCACCTCGCATGGCGGCAATATCGACCCGATGAAGGTGGTCGCGCGCGAACTGCGTGTGCGCCACGGCATGCTGGCTGTCACCACCGCCTGGCGCGCCTTCGGTCTGCCCCAAGGCGTCTATGCCGATCTCGATTCCAATCACGGCATCCATGCCGGCGACATCGAGACCTCGCTGATGCTGCATTTCCGGCCGGATCTCGTCGACATGCGCAAGGCCGGACACTTCGAGCCAAGCACGATCAAGATGCAGGGCGAATATGCCTGGCTCCGGCCGACTGGCCTGCATGCGCATGCGTGGATGGCGCAGGACGTCAACCCCAGCGGCGCGGCAGGCGATGCCAGCCTGGCGACGGCCGAAAAGGGTAAGGCGACAGCAGCCCTTCAGGCGAAGGGTTTTGCCGAGCTGCTGGCAGACGTCGCCAAGTTCCCGCTCTCGCAACTTCACAAGGCGTCGTAACCGGCAGCCTCAATCGGGGTCGAGCAGGCGCGGTCCCGCGCCCTGCTCGCCCAGCCGGTCCCAGGGATTGTGCAGCGGGCAGCTCTTCACCGAGAGACAGCCGCAACCGATGCAGTCGGTCAGGTGGTCGCGCAGCCGCGTCAACCGATCGATCCGACGCTCCAGTTCGGCTTTCCAGACCGATGACAGGCGTGACCAATCCTCCACCGTCGGCGTGCGCTCCGATGGCAAGGCCTTGAAGGCGTCGCCGATGGTCTTCAGCGGGATGCCCGTGCGCTGCGCCACCTTGATGATCGCCACGCGCCGCAGAACCTCGCGCGGATAGCGGCGCTGATTTCCGCTGCTGCGCGCGCTTCGGATCAAGCCTTTCGCCTCATAAAAATGGATGGTGGAGACTGCGAGCCCGCTGCGCCTGGCCACCTCGCCGACGCTCATCTCATCGAAGAAATGGGCGTGATCCGCTTTGCTCATCGGCGCTTGACCTTAACCTTGCTTGAGGTTTTATAACCCTGCGCTTCCGATGTGCAAGCAGCCTGGAGCGCGACAATGCACCGCCCGTTAGACCGCAGGATCCACCTCGCCCTGATTTATGGCAGCACCCGCGAGGGGCGGCTCTGCGATCGGGTGGCCAGCTGGGCGCTGTCGCAGATCGAAGGCGAAGGCCCCTTTGTCGTCGATGTCATCGATCCGCTGACGCTCGACCTGCCTAAGCGTCACCCACGCGGCGAAACTCCCACGGTGCGCCTGCTCAGGGAGCGCATCGGGCGCGCCGATGGCTTCATCGTGGTGACGCCGGAATATAACCGCGGCTATCCGGCGCCGCTCAAGTTCCTGATCGATCTCGTCGGGGCGGAGTGGCGCGGCAAGCCGGTCGCCTTCGTGTCCTATGGCGGCGTCTCGGGCGGCTTGCGTGCCGTCGATCAGTTGCGCCAGGTCTTCAACGAATTGCACGCGGCCACGGTTCGCGACGTCGTCTGCTTTGCGCATGCCTGGTGCCAGTTCGACGAGATGGGGCAGCTATCGGATGCGACCAAGGCGGAGCAGGCGATGGCGACCATGCTGGCGCAATTGCACTGGTGGGCGACAGCCCTGCGTGATGCCCGGGAGAACGTTCCCTACGGCACATTCGCGGCTTGAACCGATCAGCAACCACCGACAACAATAGCCGGGAGAGGGGTCATCAAATGGCCCCTTTCAACCCGCATATTTTATAAGACGGCTAATGAAATTCAGCTAGATTGGCTGCGCTTCGCGAGGCCCTTGGCACCCCCGATTCGGAGACCACCGTACGAGATGAACGCAGTCGACAGCACCACCTCGGTCCTGATCCACCTTGCAGGGGCGGTGGCTCTGCTGATCTGGGCCGTGCGCCTGGTCAGAACGGGCGCCACGCGGGCTTTCGGCTCCTCCCTGCGGCAAGCGCTCGCACGCTTCACGCGCAACCGCTTCACGGCGCTGGCCAGTGGTGCCGCGGTGACGCTGGTGCTGCAAAGTTCGACGGCGACGACGCTGCTGCTCTCCTCCTTCGCGGGCCAATCGCTGATCACCCTGCCGATGGCGCTTGCCGTGCTGCTCGGCGCCAATATCGGCACGGCGCTCGCGGCCTTTCTCGTCTCGCTTGACCTTGGCTGGATCTGGGGGCTTTGCCTCGCCGTCGGCGTTGCGCTCTATCTCGCCAACGAGGCAATGGACCGGGCGCGCAATATCGGCCGTGTCCTGGTCGGCATCGGGCTCATCCTGCTCTCGCTCGTCGAGCTGAAATCCGCCGCCGCTCCGCTCGCACAATCTCCGACCTTCAAGCTCATTCTGCAGGCACTGGCCGGCGAGCCGGTCATCGCCGTCCTCGTTGCTGTTGCCGCGACCTGGCTGACCCATTCCAGCCTCGCCATCGTGCTGCTGATCGCCTCTTTCTGGTCAGGCGGGCTGCTCTCCCCGACCATGGCCGTGACGCTGATCGTCGGGGCGAATCTCGGCAATGCCCTGGTTCCGGTCATAGACCAGCTCGGCGCCCCCATCGCGCAGCGCCGTGTCGCCGTCGCCAATCTGCTGACGCGCCTCGTCATCGCCGTCATCGTGATCCCGTTCGCCGGCCCACTCGCCAATTGGTTCTCTTCCCTGTCACTCCATCCCGGACGGCTCGCAGTCGAGCTGCATCTGGCGCTCAACATCGCCGGCGGGCTGCTGTTCCTGCCCTTCATCACGCCGATTTCCGACCTCGTCCTGCGGCTCATGCCGAGCGCGCCGACAAACGAGCGCGTGATCCGGCCGCTCTATCTCGACCCCGGCGTGCTCGACAGCCCGTCGGAAGCGCTGGCCTGTGCGATGCGCGAGACGCTCCATCTCGGCGACCGTGTCGGCGAGATGCTGAAGGACACGCTGACCCTGCTCGATGGCGATCAGATCAAGCTGTCCCGCGAGATCTCGCAGGCCGATGACGGCGTCGATACGATCCACGAGGCGATCAAGCTCTATCTGGTACGCCTGTCCCGGTCCGAGCTGAGCACGGAGGAAAGCCGCCGTCTGCTCGAGATCATCACGCTGAACACCAATCTCGAGCATATCGGCGACGTCATAGACAAGAACCTCCGGGAACTGGCCGAGAAGAAGATCCGCAAGGGCTATCGCTTCTCGGCAGAGGGGCTTGCCGAGATCAGCGCACTGCACGCGCGGGTGTCCCATAGCTTGCGGCTGGCCTTGAACGTCCTCGCGACACGCGACATCGCATTGGCGCGTCAACTCTTCGATGAGAAGGCCGTGATGCGTTCCGCCGAGCGCCGTGCGACCGAAAGCCATTACGAGCGGCTGCGCAGCGGCGTGCCGGAATCGATCGAGACGAGTTCGATCCATCTCGACGTGTTGCGCGACCTCAAGCGCATCCACGGGCACATCACATCGATCGCCTATCCCATCCTCGAGACGGCCGGCGAATTGCGGGAGAGCCGCCTCAGGCACCGCGAAGCGTCCGCCGCCGAGGCTGATTTCGATCTTGGCTTGGTACCGCAATCCAAGGGCTGAGCCCGCTCGCCAACCCTCGCGGATGTATAGTCCAAAGGCGTAGGTCTTTGGGAGGCCGCGAGAGTTTCTCCGATATCTGAAACCAGGGCGGGCATTGATCACTGCCGAGTGCTGTCGACTTCACAAAATAGAACTGGCCGCTGGCGAGCGGGAGAACGCATGATGAGCTGCATTGCAACTGTCCGGAGACACTCATGCGGCTCCAACTCCTCCGCAATGCCACGCTCAAGCTTGTCTATGCGGGCAGGACGTTCCTGATCGACCCTGATTTCGGCCCCATGCACGGCCGCCCTTCTTTCACCGGCAAATCCGCAAACCCGATGGTCGAGCTGCCCGAGCCGATCGAGAGCATTCTCGATGGTGTCGACCAGGTGATCGTCTCGCACCTGCATTCCGACCATTTCGATAGCGTCGCGAAGGAGCGCATTCCCAAATACCTGCCGCTGACCTGTCGCCCCGGCGACGAGGACCGGATCGTGGAGGCGGGTTTCCAGTCGGTCACGCCCGTGGAGTGCTTCCAACGGATCGGACCGATTATCCTGAAGCGCGTCCCGGCGCAGCATGGCAGCGGCGCCGTCGTCGAGAAGATGGGGCCGGTGATGGGCTTCAGCCTGGAAGCGCCGGGCGAGCCGACGCTCTATTGGTGCGGGGACAGCATTCTCTATCCGCCGCTGCTCGAAGCGGTTTCAGCGACCGCGCCGGATGTGATCGTCACCCATTCCTGCGGCGCACTCTGGGACAACACCCTGATCGTGATGGACGACGCACAGACGCTGGCACTCTGCGAAGTAGCCCCCGAGGCCATCGTCATTGCGACCCATATGGAAGCGCTCGACCATGCGAGCGTCAGCCGGGCGGCCTTGCGCAAGGCCGCGGAACAGCGCGGTATCGGGCCAGAGCGCCTGTTGATCCCCGATGACGGCGAAACCATCGAAATCAGGGAGCCCGCGCGGGTTTGACCGCGCGGCGCTGGGTTACTCCCCCGCTTTGGCGGTCTTGGCGTAGATGTCGCGATAGCTGTCGCGCAGCAGGTTCTTCTGGACCTTGCCCATGGTGTTGCGCGGCAGTTCGGGCACGATGAAGACCTGCTTCGGCAGCTTGAACTTGGCGAGGCGCTGGTCGAGCGCCTTCGAGATCGACGCGGCGGTGATCTCGGCGCCGGGCTTGACCACGACCACGGCCGTCACCCCCTCGCCGAAATCGGGATGGGGACAACCGATGACCGCACTCTCGATCACGCCCGGCATCTCGTCGATCTCGGTCTCGACTTCCTTCGGATAGACGTTGTAGCCGCCGGTGATGATCAGGTCCTTGCCGCGCCCGACGATATGGACATAGCCGGCGGGGTCGATCTTGCCGAGGTCGCCGGTGATGAAGAAGCCATCGTTGCGGAACTCGGCCTTGGTCTTCTCCGGATTGCGCCAGTACCCCTTGAAGACGTTCGGGCCCTTGACCTCGATCATGCCGATCTCGTCGGCACCAAGCGTCCTGCCGGTTTCCGGATCGGTGACGCGCGCACTTACGCCCGGCAGCGGGAAACCGACCGTGCCGGCAACACGCTCGCCCTCATAGGGGTTGGAGGTGTTCATGTTGGTCTCGGTCATGCCGTAGCGCTCGAGGATCGCGTGGCCGGTGCGCTCGCGCCATTCGCGATGCGTCTCGGCGAGCAGCGGCGCCGAACCGGAGACGAAGAGGCGCATATGCCGGGTCGCGTCCTTGGTCAGGCGCGGATCCTGCAGCAGCCGGACATAGAAGGTCGGCACGCCCATCATGCAGGTCGCCTGCGGCAGGTATTTCATGATCTGCTCGGGATCGAATTTCGGCAGCAGGATCATCGAAGCGCCGGCAAAGAGCACGACATTGGTCGCGACGAAGAGGCCATGCGTATGGAAGATCGGCAGCGCATGCAGCAGCCGGTCGTCCTTGCTGAAGCGCCAGTAGTCGACGAGCGCGAGCGCATTCGAGGCCAGATTGTCATGGCTCAGCATCGCGCCCTTGGAACGCCCGGTCGTCCCCGAGGTGTAGAGGATCGCGGCCAGGTCGTCCGGGCCACGCGCGACATCGGCAAATTCTGCGGAAGCGCTGGCAGCCTTGTCGAAGAGCGTCCCTGTCGCGACACCGAGCGTTTCCAGCCTGGCGCCGGCCTTCTCGGCATAAGGCTGCAGGGCCTCGGCCCTGGCGGGGTCGCACACGAAGACCGCAGGCTCGGCGTCTCCAAGGAAATACTCGATCTCCGCTGGGGTGTAGGCCGTATTCAGCGGCAGGAAGACGGCGCCGGCGCGGATCGTGCCGAGATAGAGCATCAGCGCCTCGATGCTCTTTTCCACTTGCACGGCAACGCGGTCGCCCGGCTTCACGCCAAGCGCCACCAGGGCATTGGCGAAGCGGGCGGATACCGCGACCATCTCGGCATAGCTGTAGCGACGGCCGTCATCGAGAAGCGCGAAGGGAGCGTCCGGCGCAGGAATCCGCGCAGTGACGAGGTCGAACAGATGATTGGCCATGACAGGTCTCGAGTTTTCGTTCAGGCGGAGGCAGGACGTAGCAGCTTACGGACGGCGGACGAAGCGACGACGGTGTTGCGGCTGGCGAAAGCCTCATGATTGGCTTCGATATCGCCGAGATCGTAGCGGTAATTGACCATCACGCCGTGCGATTCGCGCAAACCCCGGGCCGAGAGATTGCCGCTGACATTGATGCGCTCCAGCCTTGCACCATTGCCGAGATGGAAGCGTGCAACAGGGTCGATGACGCGCCCGGACGACGCGCGGGCGCGCAGCAGATAATGCGCCGCCATCTGGCCGAGCAGCTTGTCGCGTCGCGCCCTCTCCGGCTCGTCGAGCGCGATGGTCTCGCCGAGCGGGCGGGCAAGCTCCGAGAGCTCCTCATTGGTGAGCGGCGGGTCACCGGGCTCGGCGACGACGCCCGCAAGCCAGCGCGCAAAACCGGGAACGGGCGAGAGCGTGACGAAGGTGTCCAGCCCGGGCAGCTCGCGCTTCAGGTCCTCGGCGACCTGTTTGATCAGGAAATTGCCGAATGAAATGCCACGCAGCCCCTCCTGGCAGTTCGAGATCGAATAGAACACCGCCGTCGATGCATTCTGGGCCGGGAGGACCTCGCGCTCCTCACTCAGGACTTCAGCAATGCTGCGCGGGATCGCGCCCGTCAGCGCAACCTCGACGAAGATCAGCGGCTCATCGACAAGCTGCGGATGAAAGAAGGCGAAACAGCGCCTGTCTGCCGGTTCGAGCCTGCGGCGCAGATCGTCCCAGCCCTGGATCTCGTGCACCGCCTCGTAGCGGATCACCTTCTCCAGCACATTGGCCGGCGTATGCCAGTCAATGCGGCGCAGCACCAGGAAGCCGCGATTGAACCAGGAGCCGAAGAGATGCCGGAAATCGGTGTCGACCGGCTTCAGCGCCGGCTCGGCCTCGATGGCCTCGAACAGCGCCTCCCGCATGCGGACCAGCACATGGGTGCCGCCGGGCGCGAGGTTGAGGCGGCGGAAGAGTTCCTGCCGGCGCGGCTCGGAGGCAATGTGCAGCGCTGCGATCGCAGCCGCGTCCGGCTCATTCTGGTAGCGCGCGATGGCGGCGCTCAACTTCTCCTGATCCGGACCGAAGCGATCCTGGAGCAAGCGGAAGAAACTGAGGCGCCCGGGCGGATCGAGCCGTTCCCACTGGTCGAGAACGGCCTGCGCCAATGCCATGCCGGAGGCCTCACCGCGCCCTGACAACAGATCCTCGCAGAGCCGGTCAAGCGACCGGTTGCGGTTCCCGGCGAAGCGCTCAAGGCCGATCAGCGCGCGGCCACGGTCCGCCACGCTCGTGAGGAGTTCGCCCAGAAACGCCATGTCCATCCCCGTCTCCGCTGCCCTCGTGATGCGATCCTATACGAGTTTTGCTGCGCCGAAATGAAAGGCCTGTCCTGGCTGGAGCATCGGCCCGAAAAGTGGATCGCGGTTTTCGGAAAAGCCGATGCAAACATAGAACCTAGGTATCGGACCGGATACGATATCCGGTTCGATGACCTAGCGGAGCAGGCTCCATGCCTTCAGGAAGAAGTCAGGCGCGCCGAAATTTCCGGACTTCAGTGCAACAGCCATGGCAGGGCTGCCGACGACGCGAGTCCACGGCACACCGGGATCGATCTCAGGCCCAATCTCGAGCGTCTGGATGCCGAGCCCCTGGACAACGGCGCCCGAGGTCTCGCCGCCAGCGACGAGCAGGCGCGTGACACCGCCCTTGGCCAGCAGGCGCGCTGCCTCAGCAAAGGCCTGCTCGACGATCTCACCGGCCTTGTCGCGGCCAAGCTGCCCCTGGATCGCGGCGACTTCGGCCGGGTCATCGCTGGAATAGACGAGAAAGGGGCGATCGGCCGGTTGCGCCAACGCCCAATCCGCCAGGATCTGCGCCGTCTGCTCGCCTGTGGCCAGAGCCAGCGGGTCGACCTTCAGCGCGGGATAACCGACGTCAAGCGCCGCCTTGATCTGGCCGCGCGTGGCGGTGGAGCAGCTGCCCGAAATAATGCCGGCCCGCCCCTCGGGCGCCTCGAGCTGCGCCGCGATATCGCGATCCGGCAACAGCCCTGCCTTGCGGAAGTTCTGCGGCAGCCCCATCGCGATGCCGGAGCCGCCGGTCAGCAGTACCGCTCCATCGACCGCGGCGCCCAGCACCATCAGGTCGTCATTGGTGAGCGCGTCGGTCACGACATAGCGTACGCCCTGCCCCGCCAGTTCCGCCAACCGGGTCTTGACCGCATCGGGCCCAGCCAGAACCGTGCTGTATCCGATATGGCCGACCGGGGTCTCGGTCTGCGCCGCCATCAGGCGCATCAGGTTTGAATCCCGCATCGGCGTCAGCGGATGGTCCTTCATCGAGCTCTCATGCAGGGGCACGGAGCCGACGAAGAGATAGCCCTGATAGATCGAGCGGCCATTCGCCGGAAAGGCCGGGCAAATGATGACGCTCTCTGCACCGAGCCGACGCATCAGGGCGTCCGCCACGGGGCCGATATTGCCATGCGGGGTCGAGTCGAAGGTCGAGCAATATTTGAACAGGATCTGGCGCGCGCCGGCGGCGAGCAGAGCCTCGCAGGCGGCGAGCGACTGCGCCACCGCTTCCGAAACCGGATTGGTGCGCGATTTCAACGCGACGACAACCGCATCGGCCTCCGGCAATGTTGCATTGGCCGATGGCGCGCCGATCACCTGAACCGTCCGCATTCCGGCCCGGTTCAGCATCAGGGCGACGTCGGTCGCACCCGTCATGTCGTCGGCAATCACACCCAGAAGCATCCGTCCCATTCCCTGTTTCCAGCGCATACAAACCGCGCCTGACACCCGTATCCGTCCGGCGCAGGCATAGCAGAGATCACGCCCTGCGCGCGCGTTGCCCGGACATGCCGGCCTCAGCTAGAAGCGGAGAGCTTGGCCGCCAACTTGCATACAAGCTGAACCGCACCCCGGGAACAACACCCACGCAAGAATGATGCAGCGCATGATCGACGGCCGCCGAAACTTGCGCCAACTTGGTGCTGAACGGGACCAACCCGGGAGGCTCTTCGCTTTCGGATTCTGCATATCGAGCCAGCGGCGCAAACGACCTGCGTTCGGCAGGCCATACGCCAGATCACCATCCGACCGCGCGAACGCGCCTCACACAGAAATCCAACAGGGGAAAACCGATGAAGCTCATTGCCGCGCTGGTTTCAGCGACCTTCTTGACGATCGCCAGCCTGCCAGCTGTGGCGCAGGCGCCGAACACCCTGCGTGTCGGCCTGCAGGAAGACCCCGACGTGCTCGATCCCCACAAGGCGCGCACCTTCGTCGGTCGCATCGTCTTCATGGGCTTGTGCGACCGGCTGCTCGATATCACGCCTGACCTCAAGCTGGTCCCGCGCTTGGCGACCGAATGGTCGTTCTCGCCGGACGGGCTGACGCTGACCATGAAGCTGCGCAGCGACGCGAAGTTCCATGACGGCGAGGCCTTCAATGCCGAAGCCGCCAAGGCCAATCTAGAACGCGCGCGGACGCTGCCGGATTCCCTGCGGAAATCGGAACTTGCCTCGGTCGACAGCGTCGAGGCCGTCGATGCCACCACGCTCGTGCTGAAGCTCAAGCGTCCTGACGCGACGCTGCTTGCCCAATTGACGGACCGCGCCGGCATGATGCTGGCTCCCAAGAGCCTCAGCGGCGATGTCGGCGCCAAGCCGATCTGCTCCGGCCCCTACAAGTTCGTCGAGCGCGTCCAGAACGACCGCATCGTGCTGGAGAAGTTCAAGGAGCATTGGGAGGCAGCGAACTATCAGTTCGACCGGGTGCTCTATCGTTCGATCCCCGACACCACGGTCCGCCTCGCCAATCTGCGGGCTGGCGAGCTCGACATGCTGGAGCGCCTTGCCCCGACCGACGTACCGGGGGCCCGGGGCGACAAGTCGCTCAAGATCGCGAGCACATCGAATCTCGGCTACCAGGGCATCACCATCAACACGTCCAATGGCGAGGCGGCGAACCAGCCGATGGGCAAGGACAAGCGCGTCCGCCAGGCCCTTTCGCTCGCAATCGACCGCAAGGTCCTGAGCCAGGTCGTGTTCGAAGGGCTGTACGAGCCGATGATCCAGCCCTTCAATCCCGGCAACCCCTATCTCAGCGCCGACTTCCCGGTGCCGGCGCGCGACGTCGCCAAGGCGAAGGCGCTGCTCAAGGCGGCCGGTGCCGAAAAGGTCTCGGCCGAGCTCTTCGTCACCAACAATCCCGTCGACGCGCAGCTTGGCCAGGTCATCCAGGCAATGGCTCAGGAAGCCGGCATCGACATCCAGATCCGCTCGAGCGAATTCGCGAGCCAGCTGCGCGACCAGCAGCAGGGCAAGTTCCAGATGAGCCGCATCGGCTGGTCCGGCCGCATCGACCCGGATGGCAATATCCACCAGTTCGTGACGTCGAAGGGTAACCAGAACGACGGACGCTACAGCAATCCGGAAGTCGACAAGCTGCTCGACCAGGCGCGCACCGTCTATGACGTCGCTGAGCGCAAGAAGCTCTACGACGCAGCGCAGGCAATCCTGCAGGACGAGTTGCCGATCGTCTATCTCTACAACCAGACGGTGTTCTTTGCGCTGCGCTCCAACATCGATGGCTTCGTGATCAATCCCGACGGCATGATCCGCCTCGCCGGGTTGAAGAAGAAGTGATGACCGCCTTCCTTCGAAGCCAACACTCTCGTCAGCTCCGGGCGCCCCTTGTGTCGCCCGGAATGGCGGCCGGGCTTGGGTGGCGGCCATGCTGACCCTGATCGGCCGCCGCGTCCTGATCGCGATCCCGACACTCTTTCTGGTGTCACTGTTTGTCTTCGCCCTGCAGCGCGCTCTGCCCGGCGATCCCTTCCTCGTCATCGCTGGCGAGGAACGCGATCCGGAGGTGATCGCCCGGTTGCGCGAAATCTACCGGATGGACGATCCCATCGTCGTCCAGTTCTTCGCTTGGCTCGGCCAGGTCGTGCAGGGCGATTTCGGCCGCTCGCTGCGAACCGGTGAGCCGGTGCTCGGGCTGATCCTGCAAAAGCTGCCTGTCACCATCCAGCTCGCCACGGCCTCGATCCTCGTCGCCGTCGCGATCGGCGTCCCGGCGGGCATCATTGCCGCCCGCAACAAGGGGACTGCCCTCGACTATTCCGCCAGCGCGCTCGCGTTGTCGGGTCTCTCGATCCCGAATTTCTGGCTCGGCATCATGCTGATCCTGCTCGTCTCAGTGGAGCTCAAACTGCTGCCGGCATCGGGATATGAGCCGATCTTCAGCAATCCGATCGGCGCGATCGAGCGGCTGATCATGCCCGCCTTCGTGCTCGGCGGCGGGCTTGCGGCCTTCCTGATGCGCCATACGCGCGCGGCGATGCTGGAGGTCCTCCAGTCCGACTATGTCCGCACGGCACGCGCCAAGGGGCTCGACGAGCAGACGGTCGTCAACCGCCATGCGCTGCGCAATGCCCTGATTCCGATCATCACCCTCTCGACGCTGCTCTTCGGTGAGCTGCTGGCCGGAGCTGTGCTGACCGAACAGGTCTTCACGATTCCCGGCTTCGGCAAGCTGATCATCGACGCCGTGTTCAATCGCGATTACGGCGTGGTGCAAGGCGTCGTCCTGTGCACTGCAATCGGCTTCATCCTGATGAACCTGCTTGCCGACCTGCTCTACATCCTCGTCAACCCACGCCTGAGGGACGGCTGATGGCGAATATCGCATTGGACCGCCCGTCCCCGACCAGCTCGTTGGAACCATTGCCGGCGCGAAGCCCGCGCGCCTGGACGAAACTGCTGCACAACCGCTCCGCCCAGATCGGCGGCGCGCTCGTGCTGATCTTCGTGTTGATGGCCATCCTGGCGCCCCTGTTGCCGCTAGCAGACCCGTTGAAGTCGAACTTCCTCGCCATTCGCAAGCCGCCTTCGGCACTGTATTGGTTCGGCACCGATGAACTCGGGCGCGACCAGTTCTCCCGCCTGTTCTACGGAGCGCAAACCTCGCTGCTGGCCGGCATCTTCTCGGTCTCGATCGCGCTGGCGGTCGGCGTACCCTTCGGACTGCTGGCGGGCTGGTACGGTGGCTGGATCGACATCGCGATTTCGCGCGTCACGGAAGCGATGCTGGCCTGCCCCTTCCTGATCGTCGCGATCGCGTTTGCGGCGATCCTCGGCCCCTCCTTGACCAACGCCATGATCGCGATCGGCCTCTCGGCCGTTCCGATCTTCATCCGGCTGGTCCGAGGCCAAGTGCTCAGCATCAAGGCCGAGGATTTCATCGAGGGAACGCGCGCGATCGGTGCCCGCGACATGCGGATCCTGTTCCTTCACGTCCTGCCGAACACGCTTTCGCCGATCGTGGTGCAATCCACCCTGTTCATGGCGCAGGCGATCATCCTGGAAGCGGCCCTCTCCTTCCTCGGCCTCGGCCAGCAACCTCCCGCTCCGTCCTGGGGTCAGATGCTCAACGTCGCCAAGAATTTCATGGAGCAGGCGCCGTGGATGTCGGTGGCGCCCGGGATCGCCATCTTCTTCGCCGTTCTCGGCTTCAACCTGCTGGGCGACGGCCTGCGGGACGCGCTCGACCCCAAAGAACACTAAGCAAGCCTAGGGATATCACCATGTTCACGACCCGCCCTGAAATCCTCGGCACCTTTGGTGTCGTCACCTCGACGCATTGGCTCGCGACGGCCTCCGGCATGGCCATGCTGGAAAAGGGCGGCAACGCCTTCGATGCCTGTGCCGCCGCAGCCTTCGTGCTCCAGGTCGTCGAGCCGCATCTGGTCGGCCCAGCCGGCGACATGCCAGCCGTGTTCTATTCGGCCGAGACGAAGAAGGTCGAAGTCATCTGCGCGCAGGGCCCGGCTCCGCAGGCAGCCACGATCGAGGCCTTCAAGGAACTCGGCCTCGACCTGATCCCCGGCTCGGGACTGCTCTCGACGGTCGTGCCCGGCGCTTTCGGCGGCTGGATGACGCTGCTGCGCGACCATGGCCGCCTGTCGCTGCGTGAGGTTCTCGAGCCGGCCATCGGCTATTTCGAGAACGGCCATCCGATGCTCCCGCGCGTCTCCGACACGATCGGGACCCTGACCGATCTCTTCACCGAGGAGTGGCCGACCTCGGGGGCCATCTATCTGCCGGGCGGCAACGTCCCGAAGGGCAAGGAACTCTTCCGCAACAAGGCTGCGGCGGAAACCTACAAGCGCATTCTCGCGGAGGCGGAAGCCGCCGGCGGCTCGCGCGAGAAACAGCTCGAGACCGCATACGACACCTGGTACAAGGGCTTCGTCGCGGAAGCGATGGACAGATTCTGCCGAACGACCGAGGCGATCGATTCCTCCGGCCGGCGCCACAAGGGCCTGCTCACGGCCGATGACATGGCGCGCTGGAAGCCCACCTACGAGACACCCGCGAGCGTCAACTATCACGGCTGGGAGGTCTTCAAGATCGGACCCTGGGGCCAGGGCCCGGTCTTCCTGCAGACGCTGAAGATCCTGGAAGGCATCGATATCGCCGCGATGGGACCGGCCAGCCCGGAATTCATTCATCACGTCACCGAGGCGATGAAGCTCGCCTTCGCCGACCGCGAAGCCTATTACGGCGATCCGGATTTCGTGAAGGTGCCGATGGCCACGTTGCTCTCGGAGGATTACGCCCGCGGCCGGCGCAATCTCATCACCGACAAGGCCTCGCATGAGCTGCGCCCCGGCATGATCCCCGGTTTCGAGGACCAGGTCGGCAAGATGCTGGCGAATATCCGCATCGCCGGGCAGAGCGGTGCCGGCGGCGCAACCGTCGGTGAACCGACCCTCGCCTCGATGGTCGCATCGTCGAAGCGCGGCGACACCGTTCATATCGACGTGATCGACAAATGGGGCAACATGATCGCCGCCACGCCATCGGGCGGCTGGCTGCAATCTTCGCCGGTGATTCCCGAGCTCGGCTTCCCCTTGAACTCACGCGCGCAGGCATTCTGGCTGGAGGAAGGCCTGCCGGCCTCGCTCGCGCCGCTGAAGCGCCCGCGCACCACGCTGACGCCGACACTGGCCTTCGAGAATGGCGAACCGCGCCTGGCTTTCGGCACGCCGGGCGGCGACCAGCAGGAGCAATGGCAGCTCGGCATGTTCCTGCGCCGGGTGCACCACGGTCTCAACCTGCAGGAGGCGATCGACCTGCCGCTGTTCCACACGCAGCACTTCCCCTCGACCTTCTATCCGCGCGAAGCGCGACCGGGGCATCTCACGGTCGAGGAGAGCATCGGTGCCGCGGCGATCGCCGATCTCGTCGGGCGTGGCCACGATCTCGAGAAGGCCCCGGCCTGGACCGTCGGGCGCCTGACCGCAGCGGAGAAGAGCAGCAATGGCCTCTTGCGTGCCGCGGCGACGCCACGTCTGATGCAGGCCTACGCCGCCGGCCGCTGAGAGGGATTGCTCCATGACCTGGTCTATCGTCGCCCGCGATGCGGCGACAGGCGCCTATGGCGTCGCGGTTTCCACCTGCGCCTTCGCCGTCGGCTCGCGCGTGCCGCAGGGCGCGGCGCGCACGGGCGCGCTTGCCACACAAGCCTTCCTCAACCCGCTCTATGGCATCGATGGCCTGCGGCTTCTGCTCGAAGGCCGCCCGGCCGCCGAGATCGTCGCCAACCTCACCGCGGCCGATGAGGGGCGCAATCATCGCCAGCTGCATGTCATCGACCGGGACGGCAAGATCGCCGCTCATACCGGTTCGGCCTGCGTCGACTGGTGCGGCTCGGTCGAAGGCCCGCAGGTCTCGGTCGCCGGTAACATGCTCGCCGGGCCGCAGGTGATCGAGGAAACACTGAAGGCCTATATCGCGGCCTCGGCGCTTGATTTCGACGAGCGCTTGCTGGTTGCGCTCGAGGCCGGAGAGCGGGCTGGCGGCGACAAGCGGGGGCGCCAGTCCTGTGCCATCCGGATCTGGTCGACCGATGCCTTTCCGAGCTTCGACATCCGCGTCGACGATCACGCAGACCCCCTGGCCGAATTGCGGCGGCTCTGGCGCATCGCGCACCAGCGCTCCGTGCCCTACCAGGCCGCCTCGCCGTCTCGTGCCCGACCGGCGGGGATCACGGACCGCACCGAGCTCGATCGACTGTGCAGCGAGTATGCTGCGGCCTGGAATGCGAGGCACCCCGAGAGCTGAGCCCTTCGGCCGTCCGGGCGTGGCATCGCGCCTGGCCCCGCCTTCGGATGAGCGCCAAGCACAATCTCTGCGTCAATGCTGCAACAGGGCGCCGTGATCGTCGGCAGTCCTGTCGCCGTCTTGACGCAGATCAATCACTTTCCCCAAGCACTGGCGAAGAACGGTCCCACCGGCAGGGCAAGTTGCGATGGATTGAGTCGCCCACCGGCAGTAGCTGGGGACCATCATGACGACACGCCTTCTCCCGACCGTTCTGAGCGCCGTCCTGCTCGCAGGCACCGCGCTGACAAGCGCTGAGGCAGCCGATCTGCCCTCCTACAAGGTACAACCGGTCGCGCCGATTCTGGCGCAGTGGAGCCCCTGGATGATCCGCGGGCGCGCACTCGTCGTGGTACCGCAGGAGGATGCCTCGCTCCGGATCGGCGGCGTCACAGTTCCCGGCGCCGATGTCAGCATCTCGACCTCGGTCGTGCCCGAGCTCGACATCAGCTATTTCTTCACGAAGAACATCGCCGCCGAGCTGATCCTTGGCGTCACCCCGCATCGCGTCAAAGGCGCTGGTGCTCTCGCCGGAGCGCGGATCGGCTCTGCGTGGCTGCTGCCGCCGACGCTGATGCTGCAATATCACTTCACTGATCTCGGGCGCATCAAGCCCTATGTCGGCGCCGGCGTGAATTACACGGTCTTCTTCAACGAGAAGGCCAAGGGCGGCTTCACCGATTTCGATCTGAAGGACAGCTTCGGCCTCGCCCTGCAGGCCGGCTTCGACTACATGATCGACGAACACTGGGGCATCAACTTCGACGTGAAGAAGATCTTCCTCGAGCCGAAGGTCAAGGTGAACAACGGCCTGGTCAGCGGCAAGGTCAAGATCGACCCATGGCTGATCGGGACAGGTGTCACCTACAAATTCTGAGGCGTAAGTCGTTCGCGCTCCCCCGGCCGGACGCCGCGAGGGAGCCGCAAGTATCGGCCCGAAAAGCGGATTGCGGTTTTCGGGCCGATAGAGACGCAGACAATCAGATCATCGGACCGGATACGAGATCCGGTCCGATGATCCAGGCGTATCAGGTCAGCCTGCCGCGCGCCGCGACCGGCAGTTCGCCGATCAGCTTGTCGCCGCGCACTGTGATCAGCCTGTCGACCATGTTGACGACGACGCAGACATGGTTCGGCACGATCCGGACGACCTCGCCGACCTTCGGCCGCTCATTCGAGGCCGCAAGGTCGAGGAAGCCATGCTCCTCGGCGAATTTGGCGATCTTGGCTGACGGATACTCCAGAATATAGCCGTGGCCCTCCAGGCCGCCGGTATCGCTCGTCAGCGTCTTCGACCCTGAATCGAGGATGCCGCGCTCCGGGCCGGCACGGCTCACCACCGTCGCATAGACCGTGAGCGCGCAGTCCTCGAGACTGGCGACGCCCGCCGCAACCTGCATGCGGTCGTTGAAGATCGACGTGCCGGCGCGGTGCTCGGTCGCGCCCTTGAGCTTGCCGATATTCGGAATATTGGGCGAGCCACCGGTCGAGACGATGCCGGCCTCGAGCCCCGCATCGCGCAGGCCCGCATTGGCCGTGTCGAGGAACGCTTGCGTCCGGTCCCAGCCATCCTCCGGCGGGTACATCAGGAAGCCCGCAAAGCGCAGGCCTTTGGAACCGGCGATCAGCTTCGCAAGCTCGACCGCCTCGCCCGGCGTCTCGACTCCGGCGCGCTGGCGACCGGTGTCGCATTCGACCACGACTTCGAGGTCGCGCCCGGCGATCTCGGCGGCCGTCGGCAGGCCGGCGATGGTGACTGGATTGTCGGCTGCAACGATCATCCGCACGCGGCGCTGCAGCGCGCCGAGGCGCCCAAGCTTCTCCTCGCCCAGGATATTGTAGCTGATCATGATGTCATCGAGCCCGCCATCGGCCATGACCTCGGCCTCGCCGAGCTTCTGGCAGGTGATGCCGCGGGCGCCAGCCTCGCGCTGCAGGCGCGCGAGCTCGGGCGATTTATGCGTCTTGATATGCGGGCGGTTGGCGACGCCGGCGGCATCGCAGGCGGCCTGGAGGCGCGCGATATTGGCCTCGACCTTGTCGAGATCGATGACGACGGCCGGCGTGCCGTAGACGCGGGCGATTTCCTCGGCAAGCGCAGTCATGGCAGCACCCGGATGATGACTTCGATCTCGACGGTCATGTTGTTGGGCAGCGAGCCCATGCCCACGGCCGAGCGGGCGTGACGGCCGTTCTCGCCGAGAACGGCGACGAACAGGTCCGAGCAGCCGTTGATCACCTTGGGCTGTTCCGCGAAATCCGGCACCGCGTTGACCATGCCGAGCAGCTTGATGACCTCGACCTTGTCGAGCGAGCCGGCCGCTTCCTGCATGGCGGCAAGCAGGCCAAGCCCGGTCTGCTTGGCGTGCTCATAAGCCTCTTCGACCGTGACATTGGCACCGACCTTGCCGGTCGGATAGCTGCCGTCGGCGCGACGCGGCCCCTGGCCCGAGAGATAGACGATATCGCCAGCCCGCTTGAAGCGGACATAGTTGGCGACCGGTGTCGCAACGTTGGGCAGTGTCAGCCCGAGTTCCTTTAGCCTGGCTTCGGCAGACATGGTGTTTCCTCTATCGTTATTGTGGCGCGGCGTTCCGCGGGCGGCACACAACGCGCGCCCGTGAGACTCCGAGGTGAGATGCCCGGGTCAAGCCCGGGCTTGTCGGCAGCACGACCTGACCTAGGCCGCCACCTTCTTGAACTTGTTCGAGCGCTTCGGGTGCCACCACTTGCCCTTCAGCACCACCCCCTCGGAGACGAACTTCTTGTCGCCGATCAGGTGCTCTCCGACAACGTCGACATAGTCGAACTTGCCTTCCTTGACGGTGAGGATGGTGGCGTCGCCCAGCGAACCGACCTTGAGCGAGCCGTATTCGGGGCGCTTCAGCGCCATGGCGGCATTCACGGTCGAGGCGGCGATGACGTTGTTCAGGCTCATGCCCATGCAGAGGAACTTCGACATGGTGGTGACCTGGTCATAGGCCGGGCCGTCGATGCAGAGTTTGTGAACGTCCGACGAGATCACATCCGGCTCGAAACCATTGGCAAGCATGGCGCGCGTCGTCTTGAACGAGAACGAGCCCTTGCCATGGCCGATATCGAAGATGACACCACGCTTGCGGGCAGCGAGCACCTCAGGCTTCACCGTGCCCTGCGCCGTCGCGGGCGCATTCGGGAAGGGCCGGAAGGCGTGGGTCAGTACGTCGCCCGGCCGCAGCATGCCGATGACTTCCTCGTAGGATGGCGGCGGATGGTCGATATGGCACATCAGCGGCATGCCGACCTCGTTGGCGACCTGCAACGCGATGTTCAGGGGCACGGTCCCGGACGTGCCCGAGGCATGCAGGCCGACGCGAACCTTGATGCCGACGATATAGTCGCGATTGGCGTCGGCGACTTCGACGCAATCGATCGGGTTCATCATGCGCAGGTCGCCGCTCTCGCCGACCATGACGCGATGATCGAAGCCGTAGATGCCGGCATGCGAGACGTGAAGATAGGCCAGGATGCGGGCCTGGCTCTGCTCGATCACATGCTTGCGGAAACCGGCCCAGTTGCCCGGTCCGGCGCTGCCGGTGTCGACCGAAGTGGTGACGCCGGACATGCGGCAGAATTCGTCGGCATCGATGCCGAGCGAGGTGCCGCCCCAATAGACATGGGTGTGGAGGTCGATCAGGCCGGGCGAAACGATATAGCCCGAGACATCGCGAACTTCAGTATCGGCGCCGCCTTTCAGGTCCTTGCCGAAGCCCGAGACCTTGCCGTTGGTGAAGGCGACATCGAGAATGCCGTCATGCTTCTGCGAGGGATCGATGACCCGCCCGCCTTTCAGGATGAGATCATGGTTCATGGCTGGTCCTTTGACGGCAAACTCAGAGCGGTGAGATAGCGCCCTTGCGCTCCACGATCATCCGGTATTGCTCCGGCTCGCGGTGGCGGGCGAAATTGAATGTGGATGCCTTGTAGCTCTTGCCGAGATCGAGGTCGCAACGGGCGACGACAAGTTCGTCACCCTCGGTGACGGCCTGAGCCACGACCTCGCCGGTCGGCGCGATGATGCAGGATCCGCCGATCTGGTCGACGCCGGCCTCGAGCCCCGCCTTGGCGACGCCAACGACCCAGGTGGCGTTCTGGTAGGCGCCGGCCTGCATGACGAGCTGATTGTGGAAATTGCCGAGGCGGTCGTGGTCTGGCGCCGGGGGGTTATGCTTGGGTGTGTTGTAGCCGAGCACGATCAATTCGACATCCTGCAGACCCATGCTGCGATAGCTCTCGGGCCAGCGCCGGTCGTTGCAGATCATCATACCGATATTGGCGTCCATGGTCCGCCAGACAGGCCAGCCGAGATTGCCGGTCTCGAAATAGCGCTTCTCAAGATTCTGGAAGGGAGCACCCGGCCGGTGCTCGGGATGTCCGGGCAGATGGATCTTGCGATATTTGCCGACGACAGAGCCGCTCTTGTCGACCAGGACCGCGGTGTTGAAGCGCCGCTTGCGTCCGTCCTCGAAGGCGAGCTCGGGATAGCCGAGATGGAAACCGATACCGAGACGGGCTGCCTCCTCGAAGAGCGGCGCCGTCTCGTTCGAGGGCATGGCACTCTCGAAATAGGAATCGATCTCGTCCTCGTCATCCATCCACCAATGCGGAAAGAAGGCTGTCAGGGCAGCTTCGGGATAGACGACGAGATCGCAACCATGCCCCTTGGCCTGGCGCATCAAGGCGATCATGCGGGCGACGGCCGAAGCGCGGCTTTCATCCCGATGGATGGGGCCGAGCTGGGCTGCGGCCACCGTCAGAATTCGACTCACCTTATTTCCTCCTCAGCACACCCGCCAGCATCGCGATCATGCAGGGCAGGCGAAAGCCGGTCAGGCCGCATGGTCGCCATCGGATTTCCGCAGACCGCACCCGGAATTCGGGGTGCGAGGCCGGCGGACGCTGCGGCAGAGCCAGCCGGCATGGTGGATGCGGTTCCCCTCAGAGGCTCTTCGCCAAGCGGGGATCGAGCGAGTCGCGCAGGCCGTCCCCGAGCAGGTTCACGGCAAGCACCGTGATCGACAGAAAGACCGCCGGGAACAGCACGATATGCGGCCGGACCTGCCAGAGCGCCCTGCCCTCGGCCATGATATTGCCCCAGGACGGCGTTGCCGGCGGAATGCCGGCGCCGATGAAGGAGAGGATCGCCTCGACGATCATCGCGCTGGCGCAGATATAGGTCGCCTGCACGGTCATCGGCGCGATGGTGTTCGGAAGGATGTGGCGCATGATGATGCGCGGTGCGCGTGCGCCGGCGGCCACCGCCGCCTCGACATAGGGCTGCTCGCGCAGGCTGAGCACCACGCCGCGCACCAGGCGGGCGACGCGCGGGATTTCGGCGATGGTGATGGCGATGATGACGTTCTGAACCGAGCCGCGCGTCAGAGCCATCAGCGCGATCGCCAGCAGGATCGGCGGGATCGACATCATGCCGTCGATGCCACGCATGACAATGCCGTCAGCCCGGCGTACGAAGCCTGCGAAGAGGCCGATCGCCAACCCGACCAGGGACGACAGGATGGCGACGGTGAAGCCGACGATCAGCGAAACCCGCGCGCCGTAGATGACGCGGGAATAGATGTCGCGCCCGAGCATGTCGGTGCCGAACCAGTACTGCTCCGAGGGCATCCTGGTGCGCCTCGCCGGCGCGATCGCGGTCGGATCGACGGTCCAGAGCAGCGGCGCAAGGATGCCGATGAGGATCATGAGCAGCAACAGGCCGCCGCCGATCGCGACCGAGGGGTGCCGGCGCATGAAACGCAGCAGGTTTCTCAGGGGTGATCTCTCTGGCGCGATCCCGGCCAGAGCGGGAGCCGCAACGGCGGCAGGGCTCTCGGAGCGCGTCGTCAATAGCGTATCCTCGGATCGAGAAGCGTGTAGACCAGATCGATGATGAGGTTCACCAGCACGTAGACGAAGCTGAACATCAGGACGACGCCCTGGATCACGGGATAGTCGCGCCGCAGGATGGCATCGACCGTCAGCCGGCCCAGCCCGGGAATGGCGAAGACGCTCTCGGTCACCACGGCACCACCGATCAGCAGAGCGATGCCGATGCCGATGATCGTCACGATCGGGATCGCGGCATTCTTCAGCGCATGCAGGAACAGGACGCTGCGCTGGCCGAGCCCCTTGGAACGCGCCGTGCGGATGTAGTCCTGCTGCAGCACCTCGAGCATCGTCGCGCGGGTGATGCGGGCGATGAGCGCGATATAGACGAGGCCGAGCGTGACAGAGGGCAGGATGAGGTTCCGGAACCAGGGCCACAGCCCTTCCGAGAGCGGCGTGTAGCCCTGCACCGGGAGCCAGTCGAGTTTCAGCGCAAAGACATAGGCCAGGAGATAGCCGACGACGAAGACCGGGATGGAAAAGCCGAGCACGGCAAAGGCCATCGCTGATTTGTCGACCCAGGTGCCTGCCTTCCAGGCCGCGATCACTCCCATCGGCACCGCGATGACAACCGCAAAGATCAGCGTCAGAACCATCAGCGAGACGGTCGGCTCGATGCGCTGGGAGATGAGCTGCGTCACCGGCAGCGAGGTGAAGATCGACGTGCCCAGATCACCCTGGAGCACCCTGAACAGCCATTCGCCGAACCGTATCAGGTAGGGGCGGTCGAGCCCGAGGCTCAGCCTGATCTTCTCGACATCCGCGGGCGTCGCCTGATCACCTGCGATGACCGCCGCCGGGTCCCCCGGCGCTATGTAGAGGAGAGAAAAGACGAACAGCGCCACGAAAGCCATCACCGGGATGGTCGTGATGATGCGTCTGACGATGAAAGCCAACATCGCGGCGCTGTATCCCTATCGTTGCAAATCAGGCCTTGGAGACGCCCCAGAAGAATGGCAACGGCCCGCTGACGACCCCCGAGACGTTCTTCCGCCAGGCCTGGTAGCCGAGATAGAAGCCGGTCGGCGCGTAGACGACATTCTGAACCGCCGCCTGGTTGAGCCGGCCCATGGCCGCCTTCTCCTCGGCGAGATCCTTGGCGTTGAACCAGTTCGTCACCTCGGTCTCGACGGCAGGCACGTCCGGCCAGCCGAACCAGGCCTTGTCGGCATTCGCGCGGATCGCCGTATACGAGGCCGGATTGATGCAGTCGGCGCCGGCATGCCAGGTGTGGAACATGCTCCAGCCCCCCTGGCCCGGTCCGGTCTTCTGGGCGCGGCGGGAACCGACCGTGCCCCAGTCTGTCGCGACGAAATCGACATTCATGCCGATGCGCTTGAGCAGATCGGCCGTGACGTCGCCCATCGCCTTGGTGGCGGACATGTCCTGCGCCACGACGCAAACCACCGGCTCGCCCTTGTAGCCGGACTCGGCCAGCAGCTTCTTGGCAGCCTCAATATTGCGCATCTTGAGCATGTCGCCGCCCTGCTCGGTATAGAGCGGGGTGCCCGGCGTGAAGAACCCAGGAAGCGGCTTCCAGAGCTTGTCGTCCTCGCCGACAAGCGCACGCATGTAGTCTTCCTGGTTCATAGCAGTCAGCACCGCCTGGCGCACCTTCAGATTGTTGAAGGGCGGGTGCAGGTGGTTCATGCGGAAGGCGCCGATATTGCCGAGCGGGTCGCCGATATCGACATTGATATTCTTGTTGGCCTTGAGCACCGGCACGAGATCGGCGAGCGGCGTCTCCCACCAGTCGATCTCGCCGTTCTGCAGCGCAGCGGCAGCGGTCGCCGGGTCGGGCATGATCACCCACTCGATGCGATCGACCAGCATCTTCTTGCCGCCGGCGAGCCAGTTCGCCTGCTCGGAGCGCGGCACGTAATCGGCGAATTTCTCGAAGACCGCCTTGGCGCCCGGCACCCACTCATTGCGCAGGAACTTCATCGGCCCGGAGCCGACATATTCGGTGATCTGCTGGAACGGATCGGTCTTGGCGATACGCTCCGGCATGATGAAAGAGCAGGGTGCGTTGTTTTTCGCCAACGCCAGCAGCATCTTCGGGAAGGGCTGCTTCAGCGACCATTTCCAGCTCCGGTCGTCGACGGCAACCAGTTCGTTCTGGATAGCGCGGAGCATCAGGCCCATCGGGTCGCGCGCCGACCAACGCACGAGGCTCTGCACCACGTCCTTGGCAAGCACCGGCTCGCCGTCATGGAATTTGAGGCCGGGGCGGAGCTTGAAGGTCCAGGTCAGGCCGTCGGAGGAGACCTCCTCGCTTTCGACCATCTGGCGCTGGGGCTGGAACTTGTCGTCGATGCCGTAGAGCGTATCCCAGACCAGCGCAGCGGCATTGCGGACGACATATTGCGTGCCCCAGATGGGGTCGAAATTCGCGAGATTGGCCTGCGGCACGAAGCGCAGGGTCTTGGCCGCCGCTCCTTGCGACAAGGCCGGAATGGAAAGCCCCCCGGTGGCGGCCAGAGCGCCGGCACCAGTGGCAGCTTTCAAGAATGTCCTGCGATCCATGACTCTCTCCCCTGAAACGGCTACCTCTGACGGGCGACCTTGAGGCGAGTGTGGGCGAGAAAGATCACCCTGACAACACGCCGCGCCGGTCGAAATCCGCGGCTGGAAGGCTTGCAGAGTCCGTGCCAAACGGTACCGGCTGGCCCCCAACGCCATGGGCCCGCGCCAATCGAACATAAATCCGCAGAAAATTGCGCAACGTCAGCTAAATCGATTTGATCGGCGCGCTACTGGCCTAATCACAGCGTTTTCCCAGCACGCGAAAGGTCCTCGCTGACCGGCGAAGACGAAGCGCCCGCTCAGGCCTCGTCACGCGCCGCGCGCCAGACGCGCCCCCTTCTGTCGCCCCGCAGAGTTCTGCTAGGCATTCGGGCGTTGACGCGGGTTTTTTGGGCAGGTCCATGCGCTTGGCAGTGGGGATATTGGTTCTAGGCTGCGCATTGGCGCTATCGTTCGGCGCCAGCGTATCGGGTCAGGATCAGCCCCGTGTTCTGAAGCGGGTGAAGAACTCGGCCGCTCCGGAAAGCACCGCACCAAGTCTCGAAACGGTGCCGTTCGTCGATGCGCATGTCCATCTCAACGACGAGGCCATGCAGATCGAACTGATGCGGCACTACGGGGCGAAGCGTGCCGTCGTGTTCTGGGGGCGCAACGGCGACAACGGGTCGATTGCCGATGCCGTCAAGCGCCGTCCCGACCTGTTCATCGGCTTTGCCTCGATTTCTCCGGAGCGCCGGGCTCATCGAAGGGCATGGGAGGATCAGGACCTGGCGCTGCTCGAGGAGCTCGACGGTCTCCTAGCCACCGGCCAGTTCAAGGGTATCGGCGAGATATCGGCAGTGCATTTTCCGTCGCCCGGGTTTCCCGAGGCGGACTACGATCCGGCGGGCCCGATGATGAGCGGGATCATGGCCCTGGCGCGCAAATACCGCGTGCCTGTCCTGGTCCATGTCGAATCGACACGGATGCGCGAACTGGCAGCGCTGCTCGAGGCCTTTCCCGATGTGAACATGATCTGGGCCCACGGCGGCTACACGCCGCTATTCCTGGCCCGCAGGATGCTCGAACGGCACCCCAACCTCACCTACGAGCTGAGCGCGCGAACCTGGCCAAGGCACCCGCGCTCTCCCGACTACACGATTCTCCAGGACGGCAGGAGTGTCTGGCCGGAATGGATTGAGCTCATCGAGACGATGCCCGGCCGCTTCATCATCGGAACCGACGCAAGCCATCGCTCGCTGGAGAGCGAGCGGATGAAATTCGAGAGCGTGCAGTCCTTCCTGCGCCAGCTCAGCCCGGCAACCCGGGAACGGGTGGCGCAAGGCAATCTGCTGGGGCTGACCGAACCCAGGCCCTGACAAGCCCGGCTTCGCTGCTCAGGCTATTCTGACGGGCGCGTCGACACGCGCGAAGGGCTGCAACGCTTCAAACGCTGCCGCCGCACGCAGAACCAGCGCATCGCGGCCGAACGGCCCGACGATCTGCAGTCCAGCCGGCAACCCGGCCGATGTCAGGCCGCAGGGCACGGAGATGGCCGGTGCCTGGGTGATGTTGAAGGGGTACGTGAAGGGGGTCCAGCGCGTCCAGTCCTCGCCATATCCGCCGTGGCCGGGGGCATTGCGTCCGACTTCGAAGGCCGGCAGGGGCAAAGTCGGCGTCAGCAGCAGATCGAAGCGCTCGTGGAACTGCGCCATATGATGGGCAAGCGCGTTGCGCTGATTGAGCAGGGCATCGACATAGGTCGAGCCTGGAATCTGCTCGCCGGCCTCTGCAACGGCAACGAGACCGGGGTCCATTTGCGCCCGCTTCTCTGGTCCCGCTCCACGCAGGGCCAGCGCAGCCCCAGCCGACCAGAGTGTCATCAGCGTCTCGAGCGGATCGTCGAATCCAGGATCGACCTCCTCCACCGTCGCGCCGAGTTCGCGAAACGCAAGCGCGGCCGCCGCGGCGAGCGCTGCGATCTCGGGGTCGACAAGATGATTGCCGCCAAGGCGCGGCGACCAGGCGATGCGCAGGCCCTTCGCGCCACCGGCAAGGCCGGCGACGTAATCCGGCGGGGGCTCGATTATCGCGGTCATGTCCCGGCTATCGGGCCGACCGATCGCATTCATGGCGAGCGCCGTATCGGCGACCGTGCGGGTCAGCGGGCCGAGATGGGCGAGGAAACCCATGGTCGAAATGGGATAGGCCGGCACGCGGCCAAAGGTCGGCTTCAAGCCGACGACACCGGTGAAGGCCGCCGGGATTCGGACCGATCCGGCACCGTCGGTTCCGATATGGATGCAGCCGAGATTGAGCGCGGCGCAGGAGGCCGCGCCGGAGGAGGAGCCGCCCGGCCCGGTCCGGATATCCCAGGGATTCCGGGTGATGCCGGAGAACGGCGAGTCGCCGACACCTTTCCAGCCATATTCCGGCATCGTCGTCTTGCCGAGGAAGACCGTCCCTGCCTCACGCAGTCGCGCCGTCGCCGGAGCGTCCTCCGGCCAGGGAGCGCCGGAGGCCAGCGCGGAACCGCGGCGCATCGGCCAGCCCCTCACGCCGATATTGTCCTTGATCGTCACCGGCACGCCGTCGAGCGGACCAAGCGGAGCACCCTTGAGCCAGCGTGCCTGCGAGGCCTCGGCCATGGCGAGCGTGACCTCGGCATCACGCACGACGAAGGCGTTGATGTCGGGCTCGAAACGCTCGATGCGGTCGAGCGCGTCCTTGGCGACCTCGACTGGCGAGAGGCTGCGCCCAGCGTAGAGCTTGCTCAGCGCGACAGCAGACAGGGAAGCGATTGCGGTCATCGGCATCTCTCGTGGGGAGGAAGGACCAGGGCTGGGAGCAGGTGTCTTTCGCGGCGCGCCGCGCTTGATCAGTTATTCGCCGCGCGCCAGGCGGCACTCAGCAAGACATTGGCGCCGGCGACCATGTCCTCGTCGGTGCTGAACTCCGCCGGGTTATGCGAGAGACCGCCGATCGAGGGGATGAAGATCATCGCCGTCGGGCAGATGCGCGACATCATCTGGGCGTCGTGTCCCGCGCCCGAGATCATCCGGCGGATCGGCAGGCCGAGTTCGGCTGCGCTCATCTCCACGCCGTAGATCAGCTCCGATGCGAATTCGACCGCCGGAAAGCGGGCGAGATCGCGGAAGCTGATCTGGATGCCGTCCCGCTCGGAGAGCTCCTTGCAAAACGTCCGGACGGCGGCCTCCGCCTCAGTCAGGAGCGCGTCCTTGGGATTGCGCAGGTCGAGCGACATGACCACACTTTCCGGCACCACATTGACGTTGCCGGGCTCGACGCGGATGACGCCGGAATTGGCAAGCTGGCCCGGAATCTTGCCCGTCAGCTCGTTGGCGAAGAGGTTGATTCGCGCAGCCGCCAACCCGGGATCCCTGCGATAGGCCATCGGCGTCGTACCGGCATGGCTTGGGCGGCCCTTCAGCGTCAGCTCAAGCCAGGTAATAGCCTGGATGCCGGTGACAGCGCCGAGCCCGCCGCCCTCGCCTTCGAGCACCGGCCCCTGCTCGATATGGAGTTCGAGATAGGAATGCGCCTTGAGGAAACCTGGCCGCTCCGGCCCGTGATAACCGATCCGCTTCAATTCGGTGCCGAGCACCGCCTCCTCAGCATCCTTCTCGGCATGGGCCGCTTCCACGCTCATGCCGCCGGCCCAGACATAGGAGCCGAGCATATCGGGATGGAAACGGGCGCCCTCTTCATTGGTGAAGGCGATCACCGCCATGTCGCGCTTCGGCTGCAGCCCTGCATCGCGCAGCGCCGCCAACACCTCGAGGCCGGCGATGACGCCGAGCGCGCCATCGAAGCGCCCGCCGGTGCCCACCGTGTCGATATGGGAGCCCAGGATGACGGCGGGTCCCTCCTCCCGCCCCTTCAGGATGCCGACGACGTTGCCGATCGCGTCGATCTTCACATCGAGCCCGAGCGCCTGCATCTGCCCGACGAGCCAGTCACGCCCCTGCTTGTCCTCGTCGGAGAGCGCGAGCCGCCGGCAACCGCCTTCCGGAGTCGCGCCGATCTTCGACAGGGCTTCGAGCCTCGAGACCAGTCTTGGTCCGTCGATCCGCAGGTTCGAGCTCATTCGCCAACTCTCCCAAAAGGCCGGCCACAGGCCGTAGATCACGCTGCGCTTGGACGAATTCGTCCAAACGCAGAAAACGTGATCGACTCTCATAGTTTAGAGCATGCTGAGTGCGAAAAACCGTTGCCACTTTTTCGCAGCATGCTCTAACGCATAGAGCATGAACGATGCCGGCCGCTCAGCCGGTGAGCAAGGCCGGCTTGCGCTTCTCGACCCAACCGGTCGCGTCCTCATAGGCCTGCGCGGCCTCGAGCAGCAGACGCTCCGCGTGGTTGGGGCCCCAGAGTTGCATGCCCATGGGCAAGCCCGCAGCGTTGAAGCCGACCGGGACACTGACCGCCGGACAGCCCGACATCGTCACCGGGATCACCACCTCCATCCAGCGGTGATAGGTGTCCATCGCGCGGCCGGCGATCTCGCGCGGCCAATGCGTTTCGACGGCAAAGGGAAAGACCTGGGCACTGGGCAGGACAAGCAGGTCGTAGCGTCCGAACAGGCCGCGCACATGCTGATACCAGGACGAGCGCAGATTGGAGGCCTTCATCACGTCGAAGGCCGAGAGCTTGAGGCCCTGCTCGACCTCGTGGCGCGCTTCGGGCTTGAGAAAGTCGCGTCGCGCCGGGTCGGTGTGGATGGGGGCGAGGCTCGCACCGACCTGCCAGGCCCGGAGTCTGGTCCAGGCCTGCCAGACGGCTTCGGGGTCGAAACCGAGGCTCGCCTCCTCGACCCGCGCCCCCATGTCCTCGAAGGCCTTCAAAGCCTCGCGGCAAAGCGCCAGGACCCCATCCTCCATCGGCAGATGCCCGCCGAGATCGCCGAGCCAGCCGATGCGGAGCCCGGCGATGTCGCGATTGAGATTGCCCAGGAAGGCGGCCGGCTCCTCGCGGATGGAGAGCGGAACGCGCGGATCGTAGCCCGACTGCACGGCGAGCAACGCGGCAAGATCGCGGGTCGTGCGCGCCATCGGGCCGGCCACGCCCATCTGCGGAATGAAGACCTCGTCGCCACTCGAGGGCACGCGGCCATAGCCCGGCCGCATGCCGAGCACATTGTTGAAGGCAGCCGGATTGCGCAGCGAGCCGGCATGATCGCTGCCGTCGGCCACCGGCAGCATGCGCATCGCCAGCGCAACGGCAGCGCCACCGCTCGAGCCCCCCGACGTCTTCGACTGGTCATAGGCGTTGCGCGTTGCCCCGAAGACCGGATTGAAGGTCTGAGAGCCCAGGCCGAATTCCGGCGTATTGCTCTTGCCGATGATGATGGCGCCGACAGCCTTCATGCGCTCGACGAAAATGGCGTCGCTTTGCGCAATCTCGTCCTTGAAGAGCGGCGAGCCTTGCGTCGTCGCGAACCCCTTGGCCGCGGCAAGGTCCTTGATGGCTTGGGGAAAGCCGTGCATCCAGCCGCGCGACCGGCCTGCTGCCAGTTCGCCATCCAGCCCCTCGGCTTCCCCCAGCAGATCGGAGCGGTCGCGCAGGGCCACCAGGGCGTTGACCGTCGGGTTATGCCGCTCGATCTGATCGAGATAGGCGCCCATCACCTCGACGCAGGACAACTTGCGCGCGTGGATCGCGTGCGACAGCGCAACAGCGTCCAGGCCGACGATGTCGCCAGCCATGGCTGCGTTTCTCAAATCTGACATCCCTAACGGTTCCTCTGTCTTCTTCTTGTCGGTGATGATGGCCGCCATGGCCGAATGCCGGTAGCGACGTTTGCGCAGGGGCCGGATCGCGAAAACGCGCAGCGGGCCGCTCCCACACGCTCACGCGCCGAGCGCGGGCAGGCCCAGCGTGCCTGACCCTGTCCTGCACAGAAAATGGGCGCTAGAAGCGACGGCCCATGACCGATCTCGCCCTCCCCACTGCGCGCGCTCATCCCTGGCTCACTGAAGTCAGGGCCATGCTCGCCCTGAGCTGGCCCATGGTGCTGACCAATGTGGCGCAGACGGCGATGACGGCAACCGATGTGGTGATGATGGGGCATCTCGGCCCCGACTCGCTCGCGGCCGGAGCGCTCGGCGCCAATCTCTACACGGCAGTCCTGATTTTTGGCATCGGCGTCATGGCAGCGGTCGCGCCGATGATCTCGATCGAGCTCGGGCGCAACCGCCATGCAGTGCGCGACGTGCGCCGCACCGTGCGCCAGGGTCTCTGGGTGGCGGCGACACTGGTCGGACCGATGTGGCTGTTCCTGTGGCAGGGCGAAGCGATCCTGCGCGCCATGGGGCAAGATCCTGCGCTTTCCGCAGCGGCCGCGAGCTATGTCCACACCCTGCAATGGAGCCTGCTGCCGTTCTTCTTTTATCTGGTCCTGCGCGGCTTCGTCGCGGCCTTGCAGCGGCCATTCTGGGCCTTCGTGGTCGTCCTGTTCGCCGTCGCATTCAATGTCTTTGCCAACTGGTGCCTGATGTTCGGGCGGCTCGGCTTCCCGGCCCTCGGTCTGCCGGGGTCAGGGATCGCCACCGCACTCTCCTCGACCCTGATGTTCCTTGGACTTGCCATTGTCGTTTCGGTCGACAGGCGTTTCCGGCGGTTCCATCTTTTCGGGCGCTTCTGGGTGCCGGACTGGCCGCGATATCGCGCCTTCTGGCGGCTCGGCTTCCCGATCGGCCTGACGCTCGCCTTCGAGGTCGTGATCTTCAACGGCGCCGCCTTCCTGATGGGATTGATCGGCTCGACCTCGCTGGCCGCGCATGCGATCGCCATTCAGATCGCATCCCTGACCTTCATGGTGCCGATGGGCATCGGCCAGGCCGGCACCGTGCGTGTCGGTCGCGCTTATGGCGCCGGCGATCGCGACGGCATCACGCGTGCCGGCACCACCGCGATCGTGCTCGCGATCTCCTTCATGGCGCTGACCGCACTCGTGATGCTGCTGGCGCCGCACCTGCTGGTCGCGCCCTTTCTCGACGCAAGCAAACCGGGTTCGCAGGCCGTTGCCGAACTCGCGATGCGCTTCCTCCTGTTCGCAGCGATCTTCCAGATTGCCGACGGGGCGCAGGTGGTCGGTTCCTGCATCCTCAGGGGCCTGCGCGATACGCGTGTGCCGATGATCCTGGCCGGCCTCGGCTACTGGGGCATCGGGCTGCCGCTTTCGGCGGCTCTCGGCTTCTGGACACCGCTTGCCGGCAGCGGAATCTGGATCGGACTGGCGACCGGCCTTGCCGTGGTGGCAGTGCTGATGCTGTGGCGCTGGTCGCAGCGCGAAAGGCTCGGCCTGGTCGCGCCCGCGTCGACGCCAAGCTAGGTTGCACCCGCATTGCAGGGCGGACACAGCAAGCCGCCAGCGATGTCCACAGTTTCCAGGGGTTTGCGCGATTCGGCGCTCTTTTTGCCAAGCATCCGCCTGATCGCCCGATAACACGGCCGATTTCCCGGTGTTTTCGAGCTGTTGCGGATTCAGCACAGCCAGCTGAAGACACAATTTTGCCGCACTGTGTTCACCCCACGGCCACGCCATCCGCCTTGAACCCCATTGGGCGAAGACGTGGAACTCCGTGGAACTGCGCGATCGCTCGTCCGTTGCTAGTCCCGCAAGACCAAGAATACGCGAGCCAAACTGATGTCCTTCGACTCGATCGCCGGCGCACTCCGCCATCGCCTCTTCAAGTGCATGATGGTGCTGCTGTTGCCGCTATCGCTGGCAGCCTGTGTCGGCGCGCGCCAGCAAGCCCTCGAGGCCGCAAGACCTGCCGGACCGAGCGCGGCTGCACTCGCCATGTATGGCGAGATGCCCGACGAGAAGTTCCCTCTGCCTGAAACCGACATTGCCGAAGTCGACCCGCGCTTTCTGAGGCAGGAAGTCGCCTATCCGACCAGCGAGCGGCCCGGCACGATCGTCGTCGACACCAACAAGCGCTATCTCTATCTGGTCCGCGAGAACGGCCGTGCCATCCGCTACGGCATCGGCGTCGGCAAGCAGGGCATGTCCTGGCGCGGTCGCGCAACTGTTGCCCGCAAGGCAGCCTGGCCGCGCTGGACCCCGACCCCTGCGATGATCGCGCGTGATCCTGCCAAGAACCGCCCCTGGGCCGGCGGCATGGACGCGGGCCTCGAGAACCCGCTCGGCGCGCGCGCGCTCTATCTCTATCAGGGTGACCGCGACACGCTCTACCGCATCCACGGCACCTCCGAGCCCTGGACCATCGGCAAGGCGGTTTCGAGCGGCTGCATCCGCATGTTCAACCAGGACATCATCGACCTGCACAGCCGCGTGCCGACCGGCACCACCGTCGTGGTCCTGAACCGCACCCCGCTGCTGAAGCCGGAGCCCGGCGAGAATTTCGACGAGTTCGTCTCCGAAGGTGTCGAGCCGGCCGAGCCGTTCGAAGGCTGATCGCCACCCTCCGTCATCGCCCAGAGATTGGCGCGCATCACCAACCCATAGGGTTCGGGGTTGCGCGCCTCTTCATTTCCCAGCGCCACAAATTGATATAGGCGGTGCTAGGGCGGGGAGCCGTGCTCCAGCTGCCGCATACGAGAGGCCCGGATCAATCCCGCTCCGGCCCGCGAGAGAGGACGATACCTCATGCGCGTGACGATGATCGGTTCGGGCTATGTTGGCCTGGTCTCGGGTGCCTGCTTCGCTGATTTCGGCCATGTCGTGACCTGCGTCGACACCGACGCTCGCAAGATCGAGGCGCTCAACCGCGGCGAGATCCCGATCTTCGAGCCCGGCCTGGACGATCTCGTCGCCAAGAATGTGCGCGAAGGCCGCCTCTCCTTCACCACCGAGCTGGCCGGTGCCGTCCGCGGCGCCGACGCGGTCTTCATCGCAGTCGGTACCCCGGCCAGGCGTGGCGACGGCCATGCCGACCTCTCCTATGTCTATCAGGCCGCTCGCGACGTCGTGGCCGAGCTTGAAGGCTTCACCGTCGTCGTCACCAAGTCGACCGTTCCGGTCGGCACCGGCGACGAGGTGGAGCGGATCATGCGGGAGAGCCGGCCGGAGGCCGATTTCGCTGTGGTCTCGAACCCGGAATTCCTGCGCGAGGGCGCCGCGATCAGCGACTTCAAGCGTCCGGACCGGATCGTGATCGGCACCGACGATGCACGCGGGCGCGCCGTGATGGAGGACATCTACCGGCCGCTCTATCTCAATGCCGCGCCCCTTCTCTTCACCTCACGCCGAACCTCCGAGCTGATCAAATACGCCGCCAACGCCTATCTCGCGACCAAGATCACCTTCATCAATGAAATGGCCGATCTCTGCGAGGCCGTCGGCGCGAATGTCCAGGAGGTCGCGCGCGGCATCGGCCTCGACAATCGCATCGGCGCGAAGTTCCTGCATGCAGGTCCCGGCTATGGCGGCTCCTGCTTTCCGAAAGATACGCTGGCCTTGATGAAGACGGCGCAGGACCTCGCTGCTCCGCTGCGGATCGTCGAGACCGTCGTTGCCGTCAATGACCAGCGCAAGCGAGCCATGGCCCGCAAGGTGCTCGCCGCCTGCGGTGGTTCGGTGCGCGGCAAGCGGATCGCCATCCTTGGCCTCGCCTTCAAGCCGAACACCGACGACATGCGCGAAGCGCCCTCGATCGCGATCATCACCGCGCTTCAGGATGCCGGGGCCGAGATCGTTGCCTATGATCCCGAGAGCATGGATGCCGCCAAGCCCCTGCTGCCCGGGATCTCCTATGCGAGCGACGCCTATTCCTGCATCAGGGGCGCAGATGCGCTGGTGATCGTGACGGAATGGGACGCTTTTCGCGCGCTCGATCTCGCCGCGGTCAAGGCCGCCCTGCGCGAGCCCGTCGTTGTCGATCTGCGCAATATCTACCGCTCGGACGACATGCGCCGCCGTGGCTTCCAGTACAGCAATGTCGGCAATGCCTGATCGACGCACTGCCTTGATAGCGTCACAGGCAGCCCCCACCTCTTGACGCGGCGGCGCAGCCGCGCCGCCCAAATGAGAGGAGATGACGATGACGCCGCAAGAACGCGACGTGATCGCCGGGATTTTCGATCGCCTGAGACAGGCGGCCAACCAGCCCCGCGACCCCGAGGCTGAAGGCTACATCGCGGAGCGCCTGCGCGAGCAGCCCTATGCGCCCTATGCCATGGCGCAGGCCGTCTACGTTCAGGAACAGGCGCTGACCAACCTTCAGGCCCAGGTCGAGGAACTTCAGGCGCAGGTTCGTGACCTGCAGAACCGACCGAGCGAGGCTCCGGCGCAGGCCGGCGGCTTCCTGTCGGGCATCTTCGGCGGCGCATCTCGGCCAGCTGACGCCCCGGCACGCAGCGGTTCCGTGCCGGCCTTCCCGGCGCGCCCGGCAGGGCAAGCCCCATCGGCCGCCTGGACCGGTCAGCAGCCGCAGCAGCAGCCAGCCCCCGGTCAGGCTTTCGGCGGCCCGCAAGGCCAGCAGCAGGCCGGCCCCTGGGCGAACCAGCAGGCCCAGGCACCCGGACGTGGCGGTGGCTTCATGGCCTCAGCGCTGACCACGGCAGCGGGCGTCGCTGGCGGCATGATGCTTGGCAATGTCCTGACCAACGCCTTTGGCGGCGGCAAGGGCGGCGAGGCAAAAGCCGCGGAAACGGCGGATGCCAGCAAGGCAGCCGACGCCAGCAAACCGACCGATACGGCTGAAAAGGATGCCGGCACCGCCGACAACCAGCAGGCAGCCTATGATCAGGGTGCTTCCGACCAGGCAAGCTACGATCAGGCCAGCTACGACGAGCCCTATGAACCCGGCCAGGACGACGACCCCATTGATGATGGCGGCGACTGGGCCTGATTCCGGCTGCGTCCACCCCTACCAAAAACGGCTCGCCTTGCGGCGAGCCGTTTTCGTTTAGGGCCTTCCCAACCCGGCGCGCACCTCTTAGATTAGAATAATTCTAATCTAAGAGGTGATCATGAAACGCATCGACGATCTGGACGAGGCCGAGATCCTCGCGCTCGCGATCGCCAACGAGGAAGAGGATTCCCGGATTTACCTTTCCCTCGCCAATCGCCTTCGGCCGATCTACCCGCATTCCGCCGAGGTCTTCGAGGAGATGGCGGCGGAAGAGCAAAGTCATCGCCACAGCCTGCTTTCGCTCTATGAGCGCCGCTTCGGCAAGGAACTGCCCTACATCACCCGCCAGGACGTGAAGGGTTTCCTGAAGCGCAACCCGGTCTGGCTGATGGACGGGCTGCGACTCGACACCGCCCGGACGCAAGCGGCGCTTATGGAAGAGGAAGCCTCGAGCTTCTATGCCCAGGCCGCGCAACGGGCGCATGACGTCGATACGCGCAAACTCCTGGCTGACCTTTCCGAGGCCGAGAAATCGCATCAGAGCCTGGCGCAGCGCCTCGGCGAAACCATCCTGACCTCAGATGTGACCGCCGAGGAGGACCAGACCCGTCATCGCCTGTTCGTGCTGCAGATCGTCCAGCCAGGGCTTGCTGGATTGATCGACGGTTCGGTTTCGACACTCGCGCCGATATTCGCTGCCGCCTTCGCGACCCATGATTCCTGGAATGCCTTCCAGGTCGGCCTCGCGGCATCGGTCGGCGCGGGGATCAGCATGGGGCTCACCGAAGCTCTGTCGGATGACGGCGCCATCACGGGACGGGGGCATCCCTGGGTCCGTGGCGCCGCCTGCGGTGTTGCGACCACGGTCGGCGGGCTCGGCCATACCCTGCCCTACCTCATTCCCGATTTCTGGACCGCCACGGCCATCGCCGGCATCATCGTGGCGATCGAGTTGATCGTGATCGCCTGGGTCCGCTGGCGCTACATGGAGACGCCGTTCACATCGGCGATCGTTCAGATCGTGCTCGGTGGCCTGCTGGTCCTTGCGACCGGCATTTTCATCGGCAGTTCCTGACGGCTGCGCAGGTGGTGCGCCGCCTCAGATCACCAACACCTTTGCACCGACCCGCACCCGGCCATAGAGGTCCGTCACATCGTCATTGGTCATGCGGATGCAGCCTGAGGAGACGGCCTGACCGATCGTGTGCGGCTCGTTCGTGCCATGGATTCGATAGAGCGACGATCCGAGATAGAGCGCGCGCGCACCCATCGGATTCTCGGGCCCACCGGGCATGAAGCGAGGCAGATCCGGGCGGCGTTTCAGCATCTCGGCCGGCGGCGTCCAGCTCGGCCATTCCGCCTTGCGCGTCACGGCCTTCATGCCAGCCCATTCGAAGCCCGGTCGCCCAACGCCGATGCCATAACGCAAGGCGCGGCCACCAGGCTGGACGAGAAAGAGGAATTTCCGCGGCGTGTCGATGACGATGGTGCCCGGCTTGTGCGGGCCGTCATAGGCGACTTCCTGCTTCTGGAAACGCGGATCGAGTACGCGCTCGATTGGCCTCTCCATTTGCATGGGCTCACCCAGCGCGGCCATGCGGCGCCCCGGAGCCCGCGGCTGGGATGCCTGCTCGAACGGATCGGTGCCATAGCCCTGCGCGGGCACGACGCGCTGGCCATAGGCGGAGTAGCCGCCCGGCCGATTATAGACCGCCCCGCCACGACCCTGGGGCGTCGGGTCACGGCCAGTCATCAGCATCTCGATGAAGCCGCCACCGTAGTTGCCACGCGCGGTCGAGCCGGTCACCAGGGGATCGGCGGGCCGCCCGTAGCTCTGCGCGGAGACGGGGCCGTTGGTGGCGCACAACCCGGACAGGATCGCGAGCGGAACGAACAGGACGGGACGCATGACGCAACTCTCTTCAGCAAGCTGCGAAGAGCCTGGGGAGCCGCCCTCAAAGGAATGGTGAATCGCTGCCGCTTCGTCAGCGTTTCCGCCACCGATCGCGCGACTTCAGCGAATTAACCTTAGCAACCCGCCTAGAGAGACGGTGAACGAAGCGTTTCGGGTGACCGTGCAGAGCTCTTCGGCCGGTACCGGGCTATCGAGCAAACCTTGCCGTGTCATCGGGCCGCACGGCTCTTGCGCATGACCCACCACAAGGAAAGCCGGGTGCGGCTGCGCATCACGTCGCAGCCCAGGATGACGACCGCATAGACGAGCGCCCCCACGCCAACCTGGAGCACGAGTTCGATGGGGGCAGCGAAACGGCCAGACAGCGGCCAGATTGCAGCAGCCATCGACAGCACGGCGAGGAGCACGCAGGCGCAATCTCGCAGTGACGGCCAGACCGGCAGCGAACGGAGTGCCGCAGCCGCAGTCACCCCAAGCGCGACAATGAAGGCACTCGCCTGCGCATAGGCGTAACGCTGCGGTCCCGCCGCCCCCCAGGGAGTGAGCACCAGCAGCAGATTGCAGGCCAGGCCGAGGCCCGTTGCCATGGGCGCGATGCGGGTGCGCTTGTCGAGGAGAAAGACCGGGATGAAGGCGGCCTGCGAGACCGTCAGGGCTACGAAGCCAGCGATCAGGATCGACATATAGGCCGAGAAATGGCCGTGAAAGCTCGGCGGCACCAAAATCCGTTCAAAGGCGGGCAGGACAAGCCAGAGGCCGGCGGCGACCGGGAGCGCCACCATCAAGACCACGACGACGTTCTCGGCAATGCGCCGCAATGCTGCCCGCCGCCCGCGCGTCTCGTCGAGGCGAATGACCTCTCGCAAGAGCACGATCTCCAGGGTCGAGGCGAGTGTGCCGAAGAGCTTCAGCCCCATATCCGAGGCGAGTGAGAAATAGCCGGCCTCGGCAAAGCCATAGGCACCGGCGAGCAGGGAGCGGTTGATCAGCGGGATCAGCGAATAGACCGCATTGCTGCCGATCAGCGGCAGGGAATAGATGAAGAAGCTCCAGGCGACAGCCTTGTCGGAGGCCGACAGCGAGAGCGGCGCATCGGCCAGCGCCCGCCGGACGAGAAGCAGCGCCACCACCACGCTGATCAGGCCGCCAAGCAGAACAATGGCGGGATCGTGCGTGACCCAGGCTCCGCCGACCATCAGGATCAGCGCCAGAACGTTCTTGACGATGATCAGCTTGGCGTAGGCGGCGTCGAGGAAGCGGGCGCGCGCGATCGCACCGTGATAGTCGAACAGCCCAGCCCCGATGCCGCCGAGCACGGCAGCGGCAAGCAGCATCGCCGGCAGGCGGAAATCGATGCCCGCCACGATCGCCGCGACCAGCAGGCCGGACAGGGCAATGCTGATGCCGGCCGCCAGGATATCCAGCGTCGCACGGATCTCCGGCTGCTTCTCGCGCGCCGCCAAGGAGTAGAAGCGGATCGCCGAGACCCTCAGCCAGTCGAGCAGCGCGGTGTTGACCAGCACGACGATGGCCGCGCCAATGGCGTAAAGTCCAAAAGCCGCGGGCCCGAGAAAATAGGCAATGAGCAGACCGAGAACGAAATTCAGCCCGGCATTGATGATGAAGGGCACGAGAACAGTCATATGATCCCGGTCATGGCGCAGCACGAAGCTGCCGCGCGACTCACGCGGCAACCACATCATCGATATACAACTGCCCTAACCGTCCGCTCGTGCATTTCCAAGCGGAAGCGCGCCGAATATCTGGCCATTCGCGTTCCGGATTCCGCTGATGCCGAGCGACCGGCGCAGCGGCGCTGAAACTGACCGCCGATGCGGCATTTGCATTGCTGAGCTGAAGGGTATGCGCGCAGCGGTTGCGCCTCCCCCTTGCGCCGATCCGGATTGGCCTGCATCGCTGCGCCATGACCGCAAGCCTCCCGCCGCTTCGCGCCGCGCGCGACGATGATTCCGAACCGCTCGCCGCCCTGATCGCCGCGAGCTTCGCCGAATATCCCGATTGCCATTTCGACTGGTCGGAATTTCCCGAGTTGCGGAGGCCGGCGAGCTATTTCGCGGCCAAGGGCGGCCGGCTCTGGATCGCAGACGCGCCTGGTGGCGGGATCGCGGGGTCGCTCGGCATCTTTCCTGTTCCCGAACAGAATGCCGCCGAGCTTGCGAAGGTCTATGTTTCTCCCGCCTGGCGCGGCGCCGGTCTGGCGCAGGTGCTCTTCGCGGAGGCGCTGCGCTTCGCGGAAGCTGGCAACCATGCAGAGATGATCCTGTGGTCCGACGCCCGCTTTGCGCGCGGCCATCGCTTCTACGAGAAGCACGGCTTCGTCCGCTGGCCCGGGCAGCGCTATCTCGGCGATATCTCCTTCAGCTGGGAGTACCATTTCCGCAAGCGCCTCACCGGCCAACCGGCATGACCGCAGGCACAGCGCTCCGAGCCGTCTTCGGCATTGCCCTGCTCACCGCAATGGACGCGGTGATCAAGGCGCAGATGCAGCACCATCCCTTCATCGTTGCCCTGTTCATGCGCTTTGCCGCGGGCGGCCTTTGCGCCCTCGTCGTGCTTGCGGCGGTGCGCCCGGCCTTCCCGACCCGCAGCAGCCTGGTCGGCAATGTCGTGCGCGTGCCGCTCGTGGTGCTCACTGCCGGCAGCTTTTTCTATTCCATCTCGGTTCTGCCTCTGGCGGAGGCGCTCACCCTGTCCTTCCTCGCGCCAGTCTTCGTCGCCCTGCTCGGCGGATTTTTGCTCAAGGAACGGCTCGACGGGCGCATTTTCCAGGCCCTCGGCTTCGGCCTGCTGGGCATGCTTGTCATGGTCTGGCCCAGGCTGCAGGGCGGCGTCACCGGAGCGGAGCTCGGCGTCGCCGCAGCCCTGTTCTCGGCCGTGTCCTATGCCTTCAATCTGATCCTGCTGCGACGGATCGCGGTAAAGGAACATCCGGCCGTCATCGTCGCCTTCCAGAATTGCGGGCCGGCGCTTTGCCTCGCCATTCCCGCCTGGCTCGCCTTCGTGCCCATGACCGGCAAGGACCTGCTGGCCTATCTCAGCGCCGGCCTGCTCGGCGTCGCCGGCCATCTCATGCTGACCTCGGCCTTTGCTCGCGCAGCAGCATCGCGGCTCGCGCCAATCGAGTACACGGCGCTTGTCTGGGCGAGCCTGCTCGGGTTTGCCTTCTTCGGCGAGATTCCGCTCTGGACCACCTATGCGGGCGCCGTCTTGATCGTCGCCGGCGCCGTTGCGGTCAGCAGACGCTAAAGCATCGGCCTGAAAAGTGGATGGCGGTCTTCGGGGAAGCCGATGCAATTAGGTTAAATCATTGGACCGGATACGATATCCGGTCCGATGATCGAGCGGCTGCCGCAAAAGCGCCCGATTGATTGCGACTTCTGCGGCTTTCCGAACAGCGCACGGAGGGGCCCGGCGGTGAGTGCGTTCTTCGTCGCGGCAGCGCTGTGATCCATGAGATCCTCGGGATATCCGCGTCCCGGAGCGCAAGCCCATGGCGTCATCGGCTCGCTCTGTCTGCATCTCGGTCTTTTGGGCGCTCTGATCTGGCTACCAAATATCGAGCAGTTGAAACCGGCGCCGGAGGACAGCATCGACGTCGAGTTGGTCACGCCGCAGCAGGCCGAGGCCATGGCCGAACCAAGGCAACAGGAGCCTGTTCCTGAAGCTCCCAAGCCTGCACTGCCAGAGATCACCGCCGCAGCGCCGCTGATGCCACCGCAACCGCGTCCCGATTCTCCTCCCGTCAGCGCGGCGCCGGTCATGATCCGGGCGAGACGACCGCTATCCGGCAAGATCCTTGCCGAGCCGCGCAGCCGGCAGGCGCGGGAAGCCCTGACCCAGCTGGATCCCTCAGAGCGCATCGAGCAATTATGCAACCTCGAAGCGATGAGCCAGATCCAGGCATGGAAAGCCGACTTCCAACCGGACAGGGTCGTCGCCTATGCCATGGCTGACACCAGGCTCTTGGCCGGAATGCTGCAAGCCGACGGCGCCGCCTTCCGCAGCAAGCGGCAATGGTACAGGCTCAGGTTCAGATGCGAGACCACGCCCGATCGCAGTAAGGTCGCCGGTTTCGAGTTCCTCGTCGGCGATGCGGTTCCCCGTAGCGAGTGGGCCGCGCACAATCTTCCCCCGATGCACTGAAAGGCGAGGCGCCACCGTAGAGCGAGCGATCCATCAGCCCTCCGGCTGGCCGCAATAGGCCTCGATCCGGTAGCCGTCCGGGTCGATCGTGAAGGCTGCGTAATAGTTCGGCCCGTAATCCGCCCGCAGCCCCGGCGCGCCATTATCCATGCCGCCCGCGCTCAGCGCAGCGGCATGAAAGGCATCGACGCTCGCCCGGCTGGGGGCCACGAAGCAGAAGTGCAGGTTCGAACCGGGATCCGGCGGAACCGGGACCTGGGCAGTTCCGATCCAGAAGGCGACAGCGTCTCCGCCATAGCCGAGCGAACTGTCGTCATGGCTCAGGCAGCGGTAACCGAGCGCTCTGAGCGAAGCGTCGTAGAAGCGCTTGGTGCGGGCGATCTCGCGGACGCCAATCGAAACATGGTCAAGCATGGTGGTTCTCCTCGAGAGGTGGCTTCAGGAAGCAGCGCGCCGGGCGCGGAAATCGGCCTGGAGACGCCAGGTCTTCCCGTCATCGGATGAAAGGTCTCCGAGCCAGCGGAACGCGTTCGGCGTGATCTCGGTGAAGCGCCAGCGGATCGCCGTGCCGTCCTCCAGCTTGCCGTGCTGGACGATATCGGGCCCCTCGGCCCGACCGAGCTGACGCGTGTAGTACTGCTTCAGCGGGTCGCTCCAGAGGATATGCCAGGCGTCGAGCGCGGGATCGTAGACCCTCAGCGTCGTGCCATGGAAAAAGCCTGGCAGGACCCAGACATCCTGGATCGCGCGTCCGCCCAGAACCCAACCGAAACAGATCTCGCCCTTGCCTTCGTGCCGAGTGCCGTCATCTGCGACGATCACGGCATCCATCGTCCATGCCCCGATGAGCCAGCCGTAAAGGCCCATCTTGTCGGCCCGATCGGGCGCGGGTCCGCCAGCGTGGAGCACCTCTTTCAGGGTGGTGATGGCCGCTGCCATGTTCAGGCTCCAGTGCTGTGCAGAATGCCGCGAGTTAGGCCGCTCTCACCACTTTGCGCTTGGGAAAAATTGCTGAATCGAGATGACCGCTACTTCGCAACTTCTGGCATCCGGCCCAGGTTGGCGCGTGCGTGACATCATCTGCACCGCGGGCCCTTCCGATCCTGCTTTCGAGGAACGGCATGAGCATTGCTGCATCGCTGTCGTCACGGCGGGCAGCTTTCAGTACCGCTCTTCGCTCGGAACCGCCCTGCTCGCACCGGGCGCGATCCTGCTCGGAAACCGAGGCACGTGCTTCGAATGCGGCCATGAACACGCGATGGGCGATCGCTGCCTCGCCTTCCAGTTCGAGCCCGAACAACTGGAAGACATCGTGGCCGGCGTCCCGGCCGCCAAGCGGTTCGAATTTGCGCGGGCCTGTCTGCCACCGTCCCTGGCATCGTCCCGGCTTGCCGCGGAAGCGGAGGTTGCGCGTGGCGATGCAATCCAGCTCGAGGAGATCGCGGTCCGGCTTGCCGGCGCTGTCGCAGCCCTGCAGAACGGCGAGCCGACGGCGGCCGTCGCTCCCAGCGCCCAAGACACGCGCCGGGTCACCAGAGCATTGCGTCTGATCGAAGCCGAAAGCGAGCAGCCGTTGACGCTAGCCGGTCTCGCCCGCGAAGCAGCGATGAGCCGCTATCACTTTCTGCGGACCTTCCGGACGCTCATCGGCATGACGCCGCACCAGTTCCTGCTGCGAACGCGGATGCACAGCGCAGCGATGATGCTACGCCAGTCCGACCTCACGATCGCGAACATCGCCTTCGATGCAGGGTTCGGGGATCTCTCGACCTTCAACCGCCGCTTCCGGCAGGTGATGGGAGCCAGTCCGCGTGCCTATCGCGCCCGGTCCTAGATCATCGGATCGGAAATCGTATCCGGCCCGATGATCTAACCCATTATGGTTCACATCGGCTTTCCCGAAAACCGCAATCCACTTTCGGACCGATGCTTTAGCGCCAGCGGTAGTAGGTCAGCGCGAGTCCGATGCAGTGCTCAAGCGGTCCGACGGGGATCTCTTCATCCTGCTGGAAGACGAGGGCCCGTCTGCCTTCGAAGCGAAAGGTATCGGGGTAGTGACACGCGAAGGTCTCGACCAGTGTCGTCTGACAATGGACATACATCGCGTAGTGCTTGCTCGATCCTTTCAGCGCAGCCACCCGTATAGTCGTCCCCACACGAAGCTTCACAGGGAGATAGGCAGGTTCGCCCCATTTCAGGGTTTCGACGAGTCCGCCGAGCCCGGTCGTCCCGGCGCCTGTGTCGAGGATGAGTTGACGCAACCGCAATAGCGGCACTCTCAGCGGCTCAGCGCATGACTCGAATGCTGCCTCGACCGCGCGATCCTGAAACGCCGCGAATTGCATGAACCGTTCGGCTCCGGGCCATCGGCGCGTATCCTAGTCAAGAACCGCTGGACGACGCCACCTCAGCGGCCTGCCGCAATGCCGACCGGAAAGATCATGCAGGTTTCGGTGCCATGCGCGAGCAGCTTGCCGCGCTCGTCGGTGAGCCTGCCCTCGGTCGTCGCGATCGTGCCGCCGCGATGGATCAGCTTGCCTTCGCAACGAACGATCCCTCCACCCGGCATCACCGGGCGGACATAGTTGATCTTCATCTCGAGCGTCGTGTAGCCCTCGCCGGCCTTCAGCGTCGCGTGAGCGGCGCAGGCCATGGCTGAATCGAGGATCGTCGCGGTCCAGCCGCCATGGATGGTGCCAAGCGGATTGAAATAGCGCGCCGACGGCTTGCCGACGAACACCACCCGCCCCTCCTCGACCTCTGCGAGATCGAAATCCATGGCATCGGCGAAGGGCGCGCCGGGATGGCGCCCCTCCATCATGCCACGCAGGAAGGACACACCGTCTTCGGCCAGCAAGACCTCGCGTGAGACGACGCCGATCTGTCGCGACATGAGCAGCCCTCGATAAACGTGCAGATACACGTTACCGGGAAGTCGCGCGTGGTCAAGATCCGCGTCCGCCCGAGACAGCGTTCAGGTCGCGCCGCGGGCAACCCGCCGCAGGGCCCGCAGGCCATCGCGGGTCTCGTTCCACCTTTCCCGGCCAAGCCCGCCCTCGATGCGCTCCTGCGCTGCCTGCCAGTAAGGGATCGCGACCTCGATCGCCGCTCGGCCCTTGTCGGTCACGCCATAGACCAGGGCCCTGCCCTTGCACTCCAGCGGCTCGATCAGCGCTTCCGCAGCGAGCAATTGCAGATTGCGGGTGAGCGAGGTGCGCTCCAGCGCAAAACGCTCGGCCAGTTCGGTCACGGATCGGAAGGCGCCGGTGCTGAGCGCCGAGAGCAGGACAAACTGGGTGATCTTCAGCCCGCTCGGCCGCATCGCCTCGTCATAAGCGCGCGTGACGGCGCGCGCAGTCATTCGAACGTGCAAGGCGACGCAGGAGCGGGCGATGTCGTCAAGCCGGGGATCGGGCACGGGCTCGGTCATTTCAGCAAGATAGCGCGTCGCATGGGGTTCCGCAGCATTCCTCTTGCCACGCCCCACTCGAGACGCCTCTGGCATGCCGCAATTTCTGCCGCGCCGCAATTTCGATTCACTTTCCGCCGAGAAGCTTCCTTGACTCATCCGGGGGGCGAGCCTATCTCCGCGGCATCCGTTAGCACTCGATCCTCGAGACTGCTAACAGATGCCGGCCGTGTTTCCACGCAGGCCGCGCGTTCCGTTTCTACCTTCTTAGAGGAAGACAGAACCATGAAGTTCCGTCCGCTGCATGACCGCGTCGTGGTCCGTCGCCTTGATGGCGAAGAGAAGACCAAGGGTGGCATCATCATCCCCGAAACCGCCAAGGAAAAGCCCCAAGAGGGTGAAGTCGTCGCCGTCGGCCCTGGCGCCCGCGACGAAGCCGGCAAGCTCGTTGCCCTGGACGTCAAGAAGGGCGATCGCGTCCTCTTCGGCAAGTGGTCGGGCACCGAGGTCAAGATCGATGGCCAGGATCTCCTGATCATGAAGGAATCCGACATCATGGGCGTCGTCGGCTGAACGCCACGCGACCTCCATTCCCCGTTTTCATTAAGGAGTAGCTCGCATGGCTGCTAAAGACGTCAAGTTCTCCACCGACGCGCGCGACCGGATGCTGCGCGGCGTCGAAATCCTCAACAACGCCGTCAAGGTCACGCTCGGTCCCAAGGGCCGCAATGTCGTGATCGACAAGTCGTTCGGCGCTCCCCGCATCACCAAGGACGGCGTCACCGTCGCCAAGGAGATCGAGCTCGCCGACAAGTTCGAGAACATGGGCGCCCAGCTGGTGCGCGAAGTCGCCTCGAAGCAGAACGACGCCGCCGGTGACGGCACCACGACGGCCACCGTGCTCGCCGCCGCGATCATGCGCGAAGGCCTGAAGTCGGTTGCCGCCGGCATGAACCCGATGGACCTGAAGCGCGGCATCGATCTTGCGGTCGACGCCATCGTCACGGACCTGAAGAAGAACTCGAAGAAGGTCACCTCGAACGCGGAAGTCGCGCAGGTCGGCACCATCTCGGCCAACGGCGACGAATCGGTCGGCAAGATGATCGCCACCGCGATGCAGAAGGTCGGCAACGAGGGTGTCATCACCGTCGAGGAAGCCAAGACCGCCGAGACCGAGCTTGATGTCGTCGAAGGCATGCAGTTCGACCGTGGCTATCTCTCGCCTTACTTCATCACCAATGCCGAGAAGATGGTCGCCGAGCTCGAGGACCCCTACATCCTCGTCTTCGAGAAGAAGCTGTCGTCGCTCCAGGCGATGCTGCCGATCCTCGAGGCCGTCGTTCAGACCGGCAAGCCGCTGCTGATCATCGCCGAGGACGTGGAAGGCGAGGCTCTCGCTACCCTCGTCGTCAACAAGCTCCGTGGCGGCCTGAAGGTCGCGGCCGTCAAGGCTCCGGGCTTCGGCGATCGCCGCAAGGCCATGCTCGAGGACATCTCGATCCTGACCGCCGGTCAGCTGATCTCGGAAGACCTCGGCATCAAGCTCGAGACCGTGACGCTCAACATGCTCGGCCGCGCCAAGAAGGTGCGTATCGAGAAGGAGAACACCACGATCATCGACGGCGCCGGCAAGAAGAAGGACATCGAGGGCCGCGTTGCGCAGATCAAGGCGCAGATCGAGGAGACCTCGTCTGACTACGATCGCGAGAAGCTCCAGGAGCGTCTGGCCAAGCTCGCTGGCGGCGTCGCGGTGATCCGCGTCGGCGGCGCGACCGAGGTCGAAGTCAAGGAGAAGAAGGACCGCGTCGACGATGCCCTGAACGCGACCCGCGCTGCGGTCGAAGAAGGCATCCTGCCGGGTGGCGGCGTGGCGCTCCTGCGCGCGCTCCAGACCGTCAAGTCGATCAAGACCCAGAACGACGACCAGAAGACCGGCGTCGAGATCGTCCGCAAGGCGATCATGGCCCCGGCCAAGCAGATCGTCGACAACGCCGGCGATGACGGCGCTGTCGTGGTCGGCAAGCTGCTCGAGTCGAAGGACTACGCCTACGGCTACAATGCCCAGACCGGCGAGTACGGCGATCTGGTCAAGGCCGGCATCATCGACCCGACCAAGGTCGTGCGCACGGCGATCCAGGACGCGGCTTCGGTCGCCGGCCTGCTGATCACCACCGAGGCGATGATCGCCGAGCTGCCGAAGAAGGACGCCATGCCGGCTATGCCGGGCGGCGGCGGCATGGGCGGCATGGACTTCTGATCGAAGTCCATCGCTTCTCGCGAATACGACGGAGGCCCGGCGCAAGCCGGGCCTTTTTCATACGTGCTCGCCCCCGGCTCTGCCGCTGGGCGCGACAGCGGCCCGACACGTCACGCAACCGCCATCCCGCCGTAATCGCGCCGTCGCGTCCCGCTGAGCAAATGACGCTCACTGTTTCAGGGGCCAGACATGCTCACACGTCGCACCATGATTGCCGGCCTTGGCGCCCTCACCTGCCTTCCCGCCCTGGCCCAGAACGACTGGCGCCAGAGCGTCAAGGAAATCCGCTTCGGTGTCTCGTCGGCGGAACATGAGGCGGGCGCGATCGCCCGCAACCAGCCGGTGATCGACTATCTCACAGGCAAGCTCGGCGTTCCCGTGAAGCTCTATCGGGTCAGTGACTATGCCGGCCTCGTCGAGGCGCTGCAGGCCGACCAGCTCGAGTTCGCCCGTTTCGGGCCCGCGGTCTACTCGCTCGGCCGGCGTGTCCTCGGCGACAAGCTGCAGCCTCTGTTCCGCGACATCGATAACAACGGCCAGGAGGGCTACTACTCGGTCATCGTCGTTCGCGCCGACAGCCCCTACCAGTCGGTTGCGGATCTGAAGGGCAAGAACTTCGCCTTCGCCGATCCGAACTCGACATCGGGCTTCGCCTTCCCCTCCTATTTCCTGCGCAAGCAGGGCTTTGATCCGCAGAGCCATTTCGGCGGCACTGTCTTCTCCGGCGGGCACGACAACTCCGTGCTGGCGCTGGTGCGCGGCCAGTTCGATGGAGTGGCGACCTTTCAGGTCAACGAGGCCTCCGGCGTCGTCCAGCGTCTCACCGCGCGCAACATGATTCCGGCAGGCGCGACACGCGTGATCTGGACCTCGCCTCTGATCCCCTCCAGCCCGTTCTCGACACGGGCCAACCTGCCACAGGGACTGAAGGATGCCTTCGTCGCCGCGATGATGGCGATGAAGGTGGAGGCGCCCGAGGTCTGGAAGATCTACACCGACGGTCAGGTTTCCGCTTACGCCCCGGCGAAGCACGAGGACTATCTCGATGTCATCGCCGTGACGGAGGAACTTGAAGCCCGACGCAAGCAGAAGCCCGCAGGCTGAACGGCGATCTGCTGCCGCAATGCAGCACGACACGCGTTTTCAACAATGAAGTCGCCGATGGAAGCCGGGAATTGGTTCGGCAGGCCATACCGCCCTTGCATCGACTTTGGTTGTAAGCCCTATTTCCGCAAGCTGCGGCATTCCGCCGCGCTCTGTGGCACTTACTCGCGAAGGTCTGCTCCATGCTGAACTCGCCCGCCCTTGCCGACGGCGCCAAGCTCGTCGGCCGCATCCTTCTTGCCCTGATGTTCGTGCTTGCTGGCTACTCCAAGATCAGCGGCTATGCCGGTACACAGCAGTACATGGCGTCGGCTGGCGTGCCCGCCATTCTGCTGCCTCTCGTGATCGCGGTCGAGCTTCTGGGCGGCCTGATGGTCGTTCTCGGCTGGAAGACGCGCCTTGCTGCGCTTGCCCTCGCCGGCTTCACTCTGGCTGCGACGCTGCTGTTCCACATGAACTGGGCCCAGCCGATGCAGCAGCTCCTCTTCATGAAGAACCTCTCCATCGTCGGCGGCTTCCTTGTGCTGTTCGCCGCGGGGCCCGGCCGGCTGTCGCTCGATCGCGGCTGACGCCGCATCACAAATCGCTGAAATCGACACGCCCGGCCTTGAGCCGGGCTTTTTTGTCTGATCCGGTCGGCTAGAAGATATTATCCGCATGCGCCGACGCTGGCGCGAATTCCCCGGTAAGGAAGACCTGATGCGTCTTTTGAGTTTCTTTGTCGCTGCTCTTGCCGCCATCGCGCTCGTGGCGGGGCAGCAGAGCGGCAGCGGCGGCATGCTCGGTATGGGCGCCGTGGGTGTGCTGCTCGCACTCGCCACCTATCGCTCGACCGAGACCAGCTTCTTCCTGAAGATCTTTTCCGGGATTTTCGGCGTTGAGTACGTCGTCTTCGGGGCCGGCTCGGTGCTCGCACAGCTCGGCTACTGGCCTGCCGATTGGGCCGCGATCGCTCCCCCTTCCAGCCTCGCCACGACAGTCGCCGTCTTCGGCATCCTGATCTATGCGATCTCCTTCATCCCGATGATCCAGCGCATCTCGCGCCTGGCATCGCCCTATTTTTCCTCGACCGAGACGACGACTGCGTATCTTTGGCCGTTCGGCACCTATCAGATCCAGCTCGGTCGCCTTGGCGTCATCCTGCTGATCTTTCTGGTGATCCTGAATCAAGCGCAGGTCGGCATCTCGCTGCGCTTGAGCTTCTTCAATCGCGATTTCTACAACGCGATCCAGGAGAAGGATGCGCCGTCATTCTGGTATCAGCTGATCTATGTCTTCAGCGTCTGGGCCGCCATCTCGGTGGTCTCGAACCTGATCGAGATGTTCGCCAACTACACACTGCTGATCCGCTGGCGGCGCTGGATGGCGGAAAAATACAGCAAGAGCTGGCTCGGCAATGCCACTCATTACCGGATCTCGCTGGCGGGTACTGCCGACAACCCCGACCAGCGTATCGCGGAAGATACCCGCGCCTTCGTCAACCAGACCTACAACTTCGCGCTGCCGCTGCTGTCGCAGATTTCGACACTCGTCTCGTTCTCGATCATCCTCTGGTCGATCCCGGTCCCGATCACCATCCCGGGCACCGAGATCATCATCCCGGGCTTCCTGCTCTGGATGGCGCTGATCTACGCGATCGCGGCGACCTGGATCACGCATCTCATCGGCAAGCCGCTGATCGGTCTCGAATTCGAGCAGGAACGCCGGGAGGCGAACTTCCGCTTCTCGCTGGCGCGACTGCGTGAATATTCCGAGCAGATCGCGTTGATGCGCGGCGAAGCCTCCGAACAGCGGCACCTGAGCCAGCGCTTCGGCGATATCGTCACGAACTTCTATCGGCTGGTCTGGAGCCGGGTGAAACTGACCAGCTTCACGCTGTCCTATAATCAGGCGAATGTGGTCGTGCCCTACGTGCTGCTCGCGCCGCATTACTTCACGGGCATCATCACGCTCGGCATCATGACGCAGGTCGCATCGGCCTTCGATCGTGTCCAGACGGCGATGTCGTTCTTCATCAACAGCTATCAGGCCATCGCTTCCTATCTGGCCTCGATCAACCGCCTGACCACTTTCGAGGCGGCGATCGGGCAGGCGCAGGCCGCCACCGCCGGCGAGAAGGGCATCCATCAGAGCGAACTTCCCGGGAACGAGGTCCATATCGACGGTGCGACACTGACGCTGCCAAACGGCACCCCGATCGTGCGGATCGATGGGCTCGATCTCGGCACGGCGCGCTCGACGCTGGTGATTGGACCGTCAGGATCGGGGAAATCGACGCTGTTCCGCGCCATAGCCGGCATCTGGCCCTTCGGTGAAGGCAAGGTCGGGGTTCCCGCCGGCGCGCGGATCATGCTGCTGCCGCAGCGCCCCTATCTGCCGCAAGGGTCCTTGCGCGCGGCCATGTCCTACCCGGCGCTCGACGACACCTATTCCGATGCCGACATCGCGACGGCGATGACCCAGGTCAAGCTCGCCCACCTGATCGACCGGCTCGACGATGTCGACCTCTGGGCCCAGCGCTTGTCAGGCGGTGAGCAGCAGCGCCTTGCCGTTGCACGCGCCCTGCTGGCCAAGCCCGACTGGCTCTTCCTTGACGAGGCCACCGCCTCGCTCGACGAGAAGCTGGAAGGAGAGATCTACGACCTTATCGACCGGACACTGCCGCAGACGAAGATTGTCTCGATCGGGCATCGCTCGACATTGCGGGAGATGCACGACGAAATCGTCGTCATGGAGCCGAACGCGGATGGAACGCACAGTCCCCGCGCGATGGTCCGTGAGCCAGTCGTTCAGTCGTGAATCAATGAGCGCCCGTAGCCGGGCGCTCATCTGCCTTCCCGCATCACGCTTCGTGTCGGGAAAGGCAGATCGTCAGGAGCGCCGAAGCCGGTGGCTGACTGTCGTCAGATGCCGCGATCGAAGCGCAGCTCGCCCGAGGCGCTCTTGATCACCAGCCTGCCCTCGACGAGGTCCCAGTTGCGGGCTCCGCGCAAGGCGACCAGATAGGCGCGCTCGAATTCGGCGGCGCCCTTGTCGCAGGAGCGCTTGGTGATGGCCATGGGGCCAACCGCGATCCCCTGCTGGCGCAGCGGGTATGCCGCCGCGGAAAACGTGTTGCAGCCGCTGTAACCGGTGCCGCGCAGGTTCGAGTCGATCTGAAGCGTCGCCTTGCGCTCGGCGATCGACTTGCCGTTCATCGAAACCGCCGTCCAGGAGGCGCCCAGGGGAAAGGTCTTTTCCTGCTGCGGCGCTGCAGGCGCCTGCGCCGGCTGGTTCTGCATATCACGCGGCGACATCGCCTTCCGCTGGGCGGAAGCCGGCGAGACAATCAGCAGTGGCGCGAGGCTCAGGGCGAAGACAGCGGCGTAGCCAAGGCGTCGATTCATCATTTCTCTACCTATGCGGGGCCGGGACGATAGCCGACGCCCCGCTCTCATGGAAACGCCTAGAACCGTATCGCGTCGGGATCAACTGCGATCATTGCGACAACGTTGCTTTGCCGAGCCGCAGCGCCAGCAACGTCACGCGGCATCGCGTCGGAAATGCGGCCGGCTTCAGCCCCAGGCGCCGCCCGGTGCCGCTCAGATGCGCGCCAGCAAGCGCTCCAGCAGGGGGTTGGCCTTGCGGAAGACATAGGCCGGGGCGTTGACCGTGATCTCGTCCGCGCCGGTTCCGGCCAGATCGTTGACCAGAGCGAACACCGCCTTCTCCGGGCAATGGATAGCCAGGATACCGCTCTCGGCATGCGCACCGAAGGGCAGCCGCGCGCCATGTCGCGCCACCATCTCCTCGATGGCCGCAGGCTTCGCATCGGTGAGCCGCGCGCGGATCTCCCGGACGGAACGCCCCTCCTCCTCGGCCGCGATGCGCGAGAGAATGGCATTGGCGGCGGCGCGTGCGCGCGGGCTCCACGGCGCCCGCACCGAGGCGACGAGGTTGGCCTCGGAGGCCAGCATGACGCCATCGTCCAGAATCTTCAGGGCGTTGGCGGCCAGCGTCGCGCCGGTGGTGGTGATGTCGACGATGATTTCCGCGGAGCCGGCGGCCGGTGCCCCCTCCGTCGCGCCCAGACTTTCGACGATGCGGTAATCGCCAAGCCCGTGCTCGGCGAAGAAACGGCGCGTCAGGTTCACATATTTGGTGGCGACGCGCAGTTTGCGGCCATGGCGTGCGCGCATATGGCTCGCGACATCGTCGAGATCGGCCATGCAGCGGACATCGATCCAGGCCTGCGGCACGGCGACCACAACATTGGCGTGGCCGAAGCCGAGCGGCGTCAGCATCTCGACGGCGGCATCGGCATCGGCCACCTGCTCGCGCACGAGGTCCTCGCCCGTGATCCCGAGATGGGCAGCGCCGGAAGCCAGTTGCGAGACGATCTCCGAGGCCGAGAGGAACGCGACTTCGGCGCCGTCCAATCCCGCGATCGTGCCGCGATAGTCGCGCGAGCCACGCGACTGCACGAATTTCAGCCCGGCGCGGCCGAAAAAGGCAGTCGCGTTTTCCTGGAGCCGCCCCTTGGAAGGGACTGCGAGAACCAGCGGAGCGTCGCTCATGATGATTGTCCCGTCAGCCGGTCGAGCCAGAGCGAGGCGCCGACTGCCGGGGCCGGCTGAGGCGCACCAAGCCGACCGAGCACATTGTCGTAACGGCCACCGCCGGCGACGGGCCTGCCGTCGCTGCGGCTCAGATCATGCAGCTCGAAGATGAAGCCAGTGTAATAGTCGAGATTACGGGCGAATCCGGTTGAGAAGGAGATCTGGCCGACATCGACGCCACGCGCCGCAAGGAAGCCGGTGCGCTCGTCGAAGGCGTCGAGTTGCTGGCCCAGGTCGAGCGAAGCCTGGTCGGAAAGTGCCCGCAATGCGGCCGACGCCGCATCGGGATCACCCGTGACGGCAAGTGCCTGACCGAGCACGGCCTTCACATCCTCATTGACCGGGTTCTCGCGCTCAGCGGCACGGGCCAGGAAGCGTTCGGCGATATCGCCGGCGGAGCGGCCGCCGACCGTCGAGATCCCGGCAATCGACAAGACATCCTCGACAAAGGCCTTGGCCGCCTTGGGATCCTGCCCCTCCAGTGCCTTGAGCAGTCCTGCATGAGCCGTTTCGCCAGTGGCTGCCGGCGGATCGAGCGCCTCGACCGCCTCGGCCGCCTTGCCCTGCACGACCGCGCGCATCAGCCGGCGCCGCGCACCCTGCGGCACGGACAGACCATCGAGCAATGCGCCGAGCAATGCGACGTCGCCCATCAGAACACGCGGCTGCGTCAAGCCAAGCGCCGCCGCCGCCTCGATCGTCAGTGCCATGATCTCGGCGTCGGCTGCGGCAAAATCCTCGCGGCCAAAGGACTCGAGCCCGGCCTGCGCGAATTCACCGGGCTCACGCGAGCGCATGCGGAAGACCGGTCCGGCATAGGCATAGGCCATCGGCGCACTCACGCCCGCCGCGATGTGATCCAGCGCCACCGGAATCGTGTATTCCGGGCGAAGGCACCAATCGCGGCCATCGGCATCCTGCGTCATGAAGATGCGCCGGCGGATATCTTCGCCGGAGAGGTCGAGAAAGACGTCGGCCGGCTGCAGAATCGCCGGCTCGGCGCGCTGATAGCCCTCAGCGGCGAGGAGCGCGATCACGGTGTCGATGCTGGCGCGTGTGGCGGACAAGGGCAGCTTCCTGTTGCGCCGCTGTCCTAGCAGCCGCGTCATGGATTTTCGATGGTTTTTAGGGAAATGGGTTAGCGGGATTTGGCGACCGACTCGTTGCCGACGCTTTCCGTCATGGTCGGGCTTGTCCCGACCATCCACGTTTTTGCCTACGATGAGCACTCAAGACGTGGATGCTCGCCACAAGGGCGAGCATGACCTTCAATCAACCGTGTCGCTTCAGCACCCGCTGCACTCCCTCGACAAGCTCGGTCACCGGCACGGCGAACTGTGCCTCGGCCTGCCTCGCCTTATGCTCGGCCGAATCCTTGACGTCGCGGCTCGCAGCGGCAAGTTCCGCGCCGAGGATCAGGTCCTTGATCACGATCGTGCCGGCCTCGCGCTCGGAGGAGCCCTGGATCACGGCACAGACCGCGCCACGCTTGTCGGCATATTTCATCTGGGCGTTGAAGCCGGAGCCGCCGAGGTAGAGATCGGCACGCAGCAAGGGCTTGCCGTCCCCATCCCGGGCCTGGCGGAGCCGCGACACGAATGCCTGGTAGGCCGGCATATGCTCGGGTGTCTTGTTGTCCATGGCGGTGACGACGACGAGCGGCAATTCGTTCTTCGTGTCGACCAATGGCGACTTCACCGCCTTCAGTGCCGAATAGAGCCGCGAGACGCCGATCGAGAAACCCGTCGCCGGCACCGGTTCCGGCCGGAAGCGGCCGACCAGCCCGTCATAACGTCCGCCGCCGGCGACCGAGCCGAAGCGCACGACCTGACCGTCCTCATTGGTGACCGGGAAGGTCAGCTCCACCTCGTAGACCGGGCCGGTGTAATATTCGAGGCCGCGTACGACGGAAGGGTCGATGACGACGCGGTCGCCATAGCCAGCCGCCGCGATCAGATCCGCCATCATGCGCAATTCCTCGGCGCCTTCATGGCCAACGGGTGTCGACGCGAAGCCATCTGCCAGACGCTGCGCGGTCGCGGCATTGTCCGCGGCCCTGGCATCAAGAATGGACAGGACGCGCGTGGCCTGTTCGGCGCCCAGCCCCGCACCCTTCGTAAAATCGCCGCTCTCGTCCTTGCGCCCGTCACCCAGCAGCAGCCGCACACCGTCGGGGCCGAACTTGTCGAGCTTGTCGATCGCGCGCAGCACGGTCAGCCGGCGGCCGGCATTCTCCTCGCCGCCAAGCCCGATCGCCTCCATCACGCCGTCGAGCACCTTTCGGTTGTTGACCTTGACGACATAGTCGCCGCGCTTGATGCCGAGGCGCTCCATCGTGTCGGCAGCGAGCATGCAGATCTCGGCATCGGCCGCGACCGAGCCCGAACCGACGATATCGGCATCGAACTGCATGAACTGACGGAAGCGCCCGGGCCCCGGCTTTTCGTTGCGGAAGACGTAGCCGGCGCGATAGCTGCGATAGGGTTTTGGCAGCGCATCGAAATTCTCGGCGACATAGCGCGCGAGCGGCGCTGTCAGGTCATAGCGCAGCGAGAGCCACTGCTCGTCGTCGTCCTGGAAGGAGAAGACGCCCTCGTTCGGCCGGTCCTGGTCCGGCAGGAATTTTCCGAGCGCGTCGGTGTATTCGACGAAGGGTGTCTCGACCGGGTCGAAGCCATAAAGCGAAAAGCTCTCGCGAATGACGGACAGCATGCGCTCGGTCGCCGCCACATCGGCAGGTCCGCGGTCGATGAAACCACGCGGCTGGCGGGCTTTCAGCTTGTCGGGTTTCGACATGGTTCAGGCTTCACTTCTTGAACGAGATGCGGAACAGCCCGCAGGATAAGGTCCCGCGTTCGGTAACTTGACCGGGCAACGGGGGCAAGCATGCTTGCCCCTCCCCGCGCGGGAAGCGCCTATTCGGCCGCGGACAGCATGTCCCTCTGCTGACGCGGATCACCGAGGGGGGCGTCCTTGATCCCCGCCCTCGCCAACTTCTCCGGCAGCGGCCCGCCGGTGGCCCAGTCGAGCAGCTCGGCGGTATGGACGACCGGCGTCGTCGCGCCCCGGTCGGCGAAGCCCTTCGTCAGCTGGGTCATGCAGCCGATATTGCCGGTGGCGACGATCTGCGGCTTCGTCTTCTCGATATGGCCGATCTTGCGTTCGCGCAGCTGCCCCGCGATCTCCGGCTGGAGGATATTGTAGACACCGGCCGAGCCGCAGCAGATATGGCCCTCCGGCACCTCCTTCACCTTGAACCCCGCTCCGCTCAGAAGTCGTTTCGGACCGTCCTTGAGCTGCTGCCCGTGCTGCATCGAACAGGCCGAGTGATAGGTCACCGGCAGCGCGACCTCACGGACATGGCGCAGCTCGAGCGTCTCGAGGAACTCGGTGACATCCTTCGCGAGGCTCGAGATCGTCGCCGCCTTCTCCGCATAGGCCGGCTCGTTGCGGAACATGAAGCCATAATCCTTGATCGTCGTGCCGCAGCCCGAAGCGGTGATCAGAATGGCATCCAGCCCCTCGCCGTCGACCTCGGCCATCCAGGCGTCGATGTTGCGCCGGGCAAAGACATGACTGTCCTGTTCGCGCCCCATGTGATGAACGAGCGCGCCGCAGCAGCCCTCGCCCTTCGGCAGCACGACCTCGACGCCATGGCGCGTCAACAGCCGGATCGTCGCCTCGTTGATGGCGGGATCGAGCACCGGCTGGGCGCAGCCCGAAAGCAGCGCCACACGCTTGCGGCGCACGGCCGTGACGGGGAAAACCTGCGGCCCCTCCATGGTCGAGCGCGCCGGCAGGCGTGCAGGCGCCAGCGCCAGCATCGCCTTCAGCCGCCCGCCGACCTGCGGCAGCAGGCCGAGAAGGCTCCCGAAGGGCTTGCCCAGCATCGCCGCCAGCATCGCGGCGCGGAAGCGACCAGGATAGGGCAGGATCGCAGCGAGCACCCGGCGCAACGCCTGGTCATGCCAGGAACGCTGATAGGTCTCCTCGATATGGGCCCGGGCATGATCGACAAGGTGCATGTAATGCACGCCTGAAGGGCACGTCGTCATGCAGGAGAGGCAGGAGAGGCAGCGGTCGACATGCTTCACCACCTGCTCGGTCGCCGGCTTGCCGTTCTCCAGCATGTCCTTGATCAGGTAGATCCGCCCGCGCGGGGAATCGAGTTCGTCGCCCAGCAGCAGATAGGTCGGGCAGGTCGCCGTGCAGAACCCGCAATGCACGCAGGTGCGCAGGATCTTTTCCGACGCCGGCAGACGCGGATCGGAGGCCAGATGTTCGGGCGTGAAGTTGGTCTGCATCGCTCAGGCCCCTCCCTGCCAGATTTTGATCCAGTCGGCGGGGTAGATCAGCATGATGATATTCAGGGTCAGGTTGTCGCGGATCAGGTAGCCGACCACCAGCTCCATGCCGAGCGCAAGCGAAATGGTGAGCCAGACGGGCAGGACGCGAGCGAGAAGGAAGCCGACGATCATCGCCGCGATATCGGAGACCGAATTGATGATGCTGTCGCCGGTATAGCCGAGCGAGATCGTCATCTCCCGATAGCGATCAATGATCGCCGGGCTGTTCTCGGCAATTTCCCAGGCGTTCTCGATCAGGATCGCGAGAAGAAGCGCCTGCCCGAACGAGATCGGCAGGCCGGTCAGCCGCCGGATAGACCAGAACAGGCCGTAGAAGAGAAAGCCATGGATGATGTGGGAGAAGGTGTACCAGTCGGCAATATGCTGGGAGTTCTCCGACGACATGACGACGCCCTGCCATGGCTTGACGTAGCCGCATTTGCAGATCGGTTCGCGACCCATGACAAACAGGATCAGGGCGGCTGCAGCAATCATCAGGGCCGCGACGAGGGCGATCGTGCCCGGCTTGAACCGCCCCGGCGCCCAGGCTTCCCGGCGCTCACCTCCAGCGCGGATCTCACGCGCAGCGGCTATCTGGTCGAACACCATCAAATCCCCGCATACATCCGGCCGGGCTCGAAGATTCCGGCCGGGTCGAAGCTGTTCTTAATTCCGGCCGTGACCCGCATCAGCGGCTCGGCCAGTGGTTCGAAGACCGGCACGACAGCGCGAACCGCGTGGGGTGCGCGCACCAGGGTCGCGTGACCGCCGAGCGACCTGATCGCAGTGCGGATCGCGGCGGCTCCAGCGTCTTCGTCAGCTGGCACCGCGAGCCAGACCAGACCGCCGCCCCAGTCATAGAACCAGCGCGCTTGCGGCAAGGCTTGCATGATCGCAGCCGTAGCGCGCGGGCCCTTCGTCGGAGCAAGCGAGAGCCGCCAGACGGCTTCATGGCTGCCGGCGAAGAACCTCGCATCCCGTACGGAATGCCACAGCTCCTGCGAGGCGGCGCCCTCGATCCGTTCGGGCCTGCCGTACTGGCTCAGCAATTCGCCCAACGCATCGGCGCGATAGGCGATCGAGCTCGCGAAATTCTCCAGTCTGAGCAGCGTGCGGGCCTGATCGGCCCCGATGCCGGCCGGCAGATGCGCCGCCGCCATCGGCTCGAAGGGCGAGCCGAGCGCAGCCGAAAGCAGAGCGACCGCCGCCTCGTCGGCAAGGCCGGGCCAGACCAGCGTGACCACGCATTCCGGCGCCGGCAGGACGCGGAAGGTGACTTCGGTCAGGAAGCCAAGCGTGCCGTGGGCACCGCTCACCAGCTTGACCAGATCGAGCCCGGTGACGTTCTTCATGACCCGGCCGCCGGACTTGATCGCCTCGCCCCGGCCGTTGATCAGCCGGATGCCAATCAGCGAGTCGCGGGCTGCACCAGCGTTGATCCGGCGCGGACCGGAGATGTTTCCGGCTGCGACGGCACCGATCGTCGGCTCGCCCTCCGTGCCCAGCAATGCGCGATGATCCATCGGCTCGAAGGGCAGCATCTGGCCGCGGTCGGCCAGCGTCCTCTGGATCTCCGCCAGCGGCGTGCCGGCCCTGGCGCCAATCACCATCTCGGACGGCTCGTAGAGCGTGATGCCGGTCAGTCCGGCGCTCGAGATGGTGCTCACGACCTGGGTCGGGCGCCCCAGGCCGGTCCGCGTACCGCCGCCGCGAATGGTGACGGGCGTGCCGTTGGCAGCGACGGAGGCAACGACGGCGCAGGCCTGGGCTTCCGTGGTGGGGGTGTGAATGGTCACGCGGCGACCCTGCCATCGAGCGGAAAGACCTTGGCCGGGTTCAGAAGCCACTCGCCGTCGAAGACCGCCCGCACCCGCATCTGCTGGTTGAGATCGGCCTCGTTGAACTGCACGCGCATCAGATCGCGCTTCTCGATGCCGACGCCGTGTTCGCCCGTGAGGCAACCGCCCACCTCGACGCAGAGCTTGAGGATGTCGTTTCCGGCATCCTCGGCCTTGCGCGCCTCGACGGGGTCGTTGCAGTTATAGAGGATCAGCGGGTGGAGATTGCCGTCGCCCGCATGGAAGACATTGGCGACGCGCAGTCCATAGCCTTTGACGATCTCGGCCATGCGCTGGAGCACAAAGGGCAGTTGCCCGGTCGGGATCGTACCGTCCATGCAGATGTAGTCGGCGATCCGGCCCGTCGCACCGAAGGCCGATTTGCGGCCCTTCCAGATCGCGGCGGTCTCCATCGCCGACTTGCTTTCCTTGACCGTCTTGACGCCATGTTCGCGCGCGATCGCGACGATGCGGGCAAGCTGGGCGTCCATTTCCGCGTCCGAGCCCTCGACCTCGATGATCAGCAGCGCCTCGACATCCATCGGGTAGCCGGCCTTGGCGAAGGCTTCGCAGATCTCGATCGCCGGCTTGTCCATGAACTCCATCGCGACCGGGATGATGCCGGCGCCGATGATGGCGGCCACCGCGGCACCTGCCTGCTCGCTGCTCGGGAAGCCGAACAGCACCGGGCGCGCGCCCTCGGCCGAGCGCAGGATGCGCACCGTCGCTTCGGTGACGATGCCGAGCTGACCTTCCGAGCCGACAATCAGGCCGAGCAGGTCGAGACCCGGGGCATCGAGATGGGCGCCCCCGATCTCGACGATCGAGCCATCGAGCATCACCAGGGTCACGCCCAGCACATTGTTGGTGGTGACGCCGTATTTCAGGCAATGCGCGCCGCCGGAATTCATGCCGATATTGCCGCCGATCGAGCAGGCGAGCTGCGAGGACGGGTCGGGCGCATAGAAGAAGCCCTCGGACATCACCGCGCCGGTAACGGCGAGATTGGTGACGCCGGCCTGCACCCTGGCAGCGCGGTTGGCATAGTTGATCTCGAGGATGCGATTCATCTTCGAGACACCGATGACCACAGCATCCTCCTGCGGGATCGCACCACCGGCGAGCGAGGTGCCGGCGCCGCGCGGGACGACGGGAACGCCCTGCTCGCCGCAATAGCGCAGCACCGCCGCGACCTCCTGCGTCGTCGAGGGCAGCACGACCGCCAGCGGCATGCGGCGATAGGCGGTGAGCGCATCCGTCTCATAGGGCCTGCGCTCGTCATCGGAGGTAATCAGGGCCTCGGGCGCCACCAGTCCGGCGAGCCCGGCGATAATCGCATCGCGGCGCGCCAGGATGTCCGCGCGCGGCGCGGGAAAGGCAATGGCGCTCATGGTCTCCTCCTCCGGGTGTCAGCTCTCGCGATATCACCCACACCCGGTTTCATACAAACAGGTTAGACCAATTCGAACCCGCTTGCAGCGCGACCAAAAGCCATGATTATTTCCAAAATGGAAAAGGTGGGCGAGCATGGACCGGTTCGGCGATCTGGATGTCTTCGCGCATGTGGTGACGGCCAAGAGCATGTCCGCGGCGGGGCGCGAATTGAAACTCTCGCCGGCGGTGATCTCGAAGCGCATCCGCCGGCTCGAGGAGCGCCTCGGCGTGCGGCTGCTGCAGCGCACCACGCGGCAATTGTCACTAACGGAGGCGGGCCAGGGCTTCTATGAGCGCGTGGTCTCGATCCTGTCCTCGATCGAGGATGCCGAGGCCTGGGTCGCAAGTGGCGCCGGCCAAGCGCGCGGCACCTTGCGCGTCTCCGCCCCCACCTCTTTCGGCCGGTTGCATATCGCGCCGCATCTGAAGCCCTTTCTCGATGCCAACCCGATGGTGACCGTCGATCTGATCCTGAGCGATTCCTTCGTCGACATCATCGCGGAGGGGTTCGACCTCGCGGTGCGGATCGCCGACCTCCAGGATTCCAGCCTCGTCGCCAAGCGGCTCGCGCCCAATCACCGCGTGCTCTGTGCTGCGCCGGACTATGTCGCCGCTCGCGGAGTACCGGCCAGCATCGAGGAGCTCTCTCACCACACGCTGATTGCCCATAATGCCGACCAGTGGCGGCTGGACGGACCGTCCGGTCCGGTCGGCGTGCGGGTCAACGGACCGCTTCGGACCAATTCCAGCGAAGTCGTACGCGAGGCGCTGCTCGCCGGCGTCGGCATCGCCTTGCGCTCGACCTGGGATGTCGGGCCAGAACTGAAGACCGGGCAGCTCGTCAGGGTCCTGCCGGATTACGCGGTCGGCAAGCGTGTCGCCGTCTACGCGGTCTATCCCAGCCGCCGGCACATGGAGCAGAAGGTGCGCGTCTTCGTCGATTATCTCGCGGAGCTCTATGGCGCGACACCGTACTGGGACGCGGGGCTTGATCTATGATGCGGCTCCCGCCCGCCCGTCATAGGGCATCTGCGCGGAGCCCGATTGCCTGGACACGTCGCTTGCTCGATTTTCGACAGATCACTGGAGAATCCCGTTCATGTTCGGCTTGATCGAAGGCACAGGCGTCGAGGTTCTGGACAAGCGCTTCCACCGGGTCGTACCGGGCTCGGCGCGGGTCGAACGGCTGTGGACGGGGGCCCGCTGGTCCGAGGGGCCAGCCTGGTTTCCAGCCCATCGCAGCCTGGTCTGGTCCGACATCCCGAACAACCGCATGCTGCGCTATGACGAGGCGAATGGCCAGGTTGGCATCTTCCGCCAGCCGGCACGGAATTCGAACGGCAATACGGTGGATCCGCAGGGCCGGCTCGTGACCTGCGAGCATGGCGGGCGGCAGGTGACCCGGACGGAACATGACGGCTCGATCACCGTGCTTGCCGACAACTGGCAGGGCAAGCGGCTGAACTCCCCCAATGACGTGGTGGTGAAGTCCGACGGCTCGATCTGGTTCACCGACCCGGATTACGGCATCGGCAGCGACTATGAGGGCGACAAGGCGGATGGCGAGATCGGCCATTGCAACGTGTACCGCATCGATCCGGTCAGCGGCGCGCTCTCGATCGTCGCCGACGACTTCGTCAAGCCGAACGGCCTCGCCTTCTCGCTGGATGAGAGCGAGCTCTATATCGCCGATACGGGGGCGAGCCATGACCCGGACGGACCGCGCCATATCCGCAAATGCGCCGTCACTGGCGACGGCGCGCCGCTGGGCCGCTCGGAGATCTTCGCAACCTGCTCGGCCGGCCTGTTCGACGGCTTCCGGCTCGATGCCACCGGCCGCGTCTGGACCAGCGCGGCGGACGGCGTGCATGTCTATGACCCCGACGGCACCTTGATCGGCAAGGTGCTGATTCCCGAGATCGTCGCCAATGTCTGCTGGGGCGGCGCGAAGCTGAACCGTCTCTTCATCTGCGGCACGACATCGCTCTATTCGGTGATGACCCACACCAACGGGGCGACCTGGCCGAAGCGCTGAGGCGCGTTCAACTCTGCGGCGGCTCCGACTTCATCCGTACCACCAGCAACGGCATCGCGAGACCGAGCAGCATGAAGCGCGCAAGATGATGCGCGCCGACATAGAGCGGGTCGAGCCCCATGGCGAAGGCGAGCATCGCCATCGCCTCCAGCCCTCCCGGCGCGAACGCAGCCATCGCACTGGCATAGGGCACGCCCGCAAGCCAGGCAGCCGGCCAGGCGAAGGCGAAGGCCACCACCATCGAGACGAAGAAGCCGCCAATGGCGAGCGGGAACAGCCCGGCGATCTCACCGCGCTTGAGGTTAGAGACGCGGCCGCCCATGGCGGCACCGAGCATGACCATCACCACGGTCGCGATCTCGGGCGGGAGCGTGCCATGGACCGCACCGGTGCCATGCAGCACGGCACTGGCCATGGTTGCGCCCAGGATAAAGGGCGCGGTGACGCCGATGCGCTCGAAGATCAGCCCGGTGACCAGGGCCGCACCGAGAACCAGCGCCATATCCGGTACGCTGGCAACGATCACCGCAGGCATCTGCCCCACGCTGCCATCGCTCAAGGCCCGCATCAGAGTGGGCAGGATCGCGACCAGGACGAGGATGCGGAAGAGCTGAATCACCGCGATGCGGCCCAGATTGGCACCCTTGGCATGAGCGACGGCGATGACCGCCGACAGCGCACCGGGCGCGGCGGCCAGCAGGGAATCGATCCAGGACCAGCGCGCGACGTAACGCAGATAGGCGCCAGTGGTGAGCATGATGGCAGCGAGCGCGACGAACAGGACCGCCAGCGAACCGGGATAGCGCGCTGTCGCCGCAAGCGCCTCGGGCGTGGCGGAGGAGCCGATCAGCACCCCCGACATCAGCATGGTCGCATCGAACCAGGGCTTGCGCAGATCGGGCAGGCGCTTGGCGACGCCGACGATCGAGACGATCAGCATCGAACCCGAGAGCCAGGCGGCCGGCACGTCGAACAGCGCGAAAATGCCGCCGCCGAGGGCGGCGCAGGCAATCACGGCCGCTTCACGCGACAATGTCTTGAGCCTGTAGGGGATGTAAGCCGGGCCGGTCATGTCACTCGGAGCAAGCGCCGAGGAGACACGACGCAGGGCCGATCAATGAACCTGGCGCACAATCCGGTCAAACGATGAGATGCCATCACAGCGCAAGGCTGGGCTGCGCCCAGCGGTGCCTATGACGTCAACGCCCTTTGCAGCCGCGCCACCGCCTCGACGAGGTCGGACGATTTGCGCGCAAAGCAAAGCCGCAGGCCCTTCTCCCCCCCAGGGCCGAAGGCCGTGCCCGGCGCCAGGCCGACATTGGCCTCGTCGACCAGTTCGATCGCCAGCGCGCGCGAATCCTCGCGGCCGTCGACGCTGAAGAACTGGTAGAAGGCGCCGTCCGGCGCGGTCAGCGAAACCCGATTCGTCGCCTTCAGGCCTTCGAAGATGATCCTCCGGCCTTCGGTCGCACGCGCGATCTGCTCGGCGACGAAGGGCTCGCCCTCGGTAAGGGCGGCGATCGCGGCGCGCTGGACGAAGACCGGCGACCCCGAGGTCGAATACTGGATCAGGTTCTCGACGACCTGGCCGAAGGCGGCCGGCACTTCGATCCAGCCGATGCGCCAGCCGGTCATGGCCCAGTTCTTCGAGAAGGTCTGGACGAAGAGGACGCGATCCTCCGCCTCCATCACATCATGGAAGGAGGCCGCGCGCGGCGCTCCGCCATAGACGAAGCGGCCATAGATCTCGTCGGCGATGATCCAGATGCCGTGCTTGCGGGCCAGCGCGAGCAGCGCAGCCATCTCGTCTTTGGTCGCGGTCCAGCCGGTCGGGTTCGCCGGGGAATTGATGACGAGCGCGCGTGTCTTCGGCGTGATCGCCGCGGCGAGCTTGTCGAGATCGAGCGTGAAGCGTCCGTGCTCCAGATCCATCGGCACGCAGACGGCCTTGGCTCCGGCCACGCCGATGGCCGCGGCGAAATTGGGCCAGGCTGGCGTCGGAATCACGAGTTCGTCGCCAGGTCCGGCGATCATCCTGACGGCGATCTGAACGGACTGCATGCCCGAGCCGGTGACGAAGAAGCGGTCGGCCGAAAGCGGCTGGCCGTAAAGCGCCGTGTGGTAGCGCGCGAGCGCCTCGCGCAATTCCGGAATGCCGCGCTGCCAGGTGTAGAAGGTCTCGCCGTCAGCCAATGACTTGTTGGCGGCGCGGACGATAAAATCGGGCGTCGAGAGATCGCCCTCGCCCACCCAGAGCGGGATCAGGCCGGGCTTGACCCGGCCGTGATTGACCACCTCGACGATGCCGCTTTCGGGTGCATTACGGGCCTCCGGCCTCAACTCGGCAATCAGGCTGGCGCCCGGCAGCGTGCTCGTCGTCATCGGCTTCGACCTCGCAAGTTCAATGCCTCACCTTTAGCCGAAGCGGCGGGCGGGAGGCATGAAATCGCGAGATCGGGTCGATCGCTCGCGGTGATGAATTGCCCGCGAGCGGTGAGCGAAGTCAGGCGTTCTTCTGCTTCAGCAGATCGCGGATTTCGCCGAGGAGCACGACGTCCTGCGGCGGGGCCGCCGGCTCGGCCGCAGCTGCCTTCTGGTCGCGCTTCACCCGGTTGATGCCCTTCACGACCAGGAACAAGGCAGCGGCGATGATCAGGAAATTGATCGCTGCGGTGACGAAGCTGCCATAGGCGAACACCGCGCCCTGCTTCCTGGCCTCGGACAGGATCGGGCTGGTGACCGCACTGTTCAGGCCGAAGAAATAATTCGAGAAATCGAGACCGCCAATCGCGCCGAAGATCGGCATGATGATGTCGGCGACGAGAGAGTCGACGATCCTGCCGAAGGCCGCGCCGATGACCACACCAATGGCGAGGTCGATGACGTTGCCCTTCATCGCAAATTCTTTGAATTCCTTCAGCATGGCCCTGCCCCTTCACCTCGGGATGATCGGCTTCACGCCTACCGGACGGCGTGCACGGATGTCGCAGGCTAATTGAGAGTTGCAGCGGTTAGAAGCCCGTCAGAGCGCCGACCTTTCGCCAGTGCACAGTCTTGGTCCGGGTTGAACGGGCGATAGCGCGGTGCCGCAGCGCAACGGCCGGGCAATAGCGGCCCCGCGCCCAGCGGGAAAGCTCCGGTCCAAGAGCTCGCGAGATCAAGAGCTTAGGCAGCGCCTCGGCCGAAAGCCGCATCGCGCTCGGCGTGCACATGCACTAGGCTGCGCTGCTGCCGCTCTGGCATGGAGGCAAGATGATCCCGGCCTGGTCCGTCGTTCTGGTCGCGCTCGGCTATCTCTGCGTGCTGTTTGCGATCGCGCACGCGGCCGATACCTTCGGCCGCAAGCTGATGGGCGGCCCGGCGCGCACGACGATCTATGCGCTGGCGCTTGGCGTCTACTGCACCTCCTGGACCTTCTACGGCTCCGTCGGCTTCGCCAATCGCGCCGGCTTCGATTTCCTCGGCATCTATGTCGGGCCGATCCTGGTCATCGGCTTCGGCTATCGTTTCGTCACGCGTATCGTCGAGATCGCCAAGTCGCAGAACATCACCTCGATCGCGGATTTCGTCGGGGCACGCTACGGCAAGAGCGAGCGAGTCGCCGCTCTCGTCTGTCTCGTCGCCGTGATCGGTGCGCTGCCCTATATCGCCTTGCAGCTCAAGGCCGTCGCGAATTCGCTCTCGGTGTTCCTCACCGCAACAGGCGGGCAGGCACTGACGCCGGATGTCCCGGTCCTGAGCGACCTCGCCTTCCTCGTCGCCATGGTGCTTGCCGGCTTCGCCTGTGCCTTCGGCACACGCCATATCGATGCAACCGAGCACCAGGACGGGCTGGTGCTGGCCATTGCGGCCGAGTCGCTGGTCAAGCTGGTGGCGTTTCTCGCGCTCGGGATCTTCGTCGCCTATGGCCTGTTCGATGGCTTCGGAGACCTCCTCGCCCAGGCGGCGAAGATGCCGGACGGGGCGCCTCCGATCTGGGAGCGAACCTCGAGCTGGCCGACCTTCCTGACGCTGACGCTGCTCTCGTCCTTCGCCGCATTGCTGCTGGCGCGGCAATTCCACATGACGATCGTCGAGAACCGGGACCCTGGCGATGTCCGCCGCGCCGCCTGGATGTTCCCGCTCTACCTCGTCCTGATCAATCTCTTCGTGCTGCCGCTGGCGGCGGCGGGCGAATTGCTGATGCCGGGAAGCGGCATCGATCGCGACATGACCGTACTGCTGCTGCCGCTGGAACGGGGTGCAGGCTGGCTCGCGCTGTTCGTCTTCATCGGCGGGCTCTCGGCGGCGACCGCGATGGTGATCGTCGCTTCGGTCGCGCTCGCCATCATGATCTCGAACCATCTCGTCATGCCACTGCTGGTACGCGGCCGTGGCTTGCTGAGCGACCCGGACCGAGCCATTCCGAGATCGCTGCGTTCCGGCCCCACCGGCGGCGATCTGGGTTCGCAGGTCGTGATCATCCGGCGCTTCGCCATCCTCGCCGTGATCCTGATGGGCTACGCCTATTACCGGGCGGCGGGTGAAGCGGCGCTGGTCTCGATCGGGCTTTTGTCCTTTGCGGCAACCGCACAGATCGCGCCGGCATTCTTCGGCGGATTGCTCTGGCGGCGCGGCACCGCGCTCGGCGCCGTCGCAGGCTTGACGGCGGGTACGCTGACCTGGGCCTACACATTGCTGGTCCCCAGCCTCGCATACCCCACCAGCGTCTGGAGCGAGATCGTGGCCCAGGGGCCGCTGGGCATTACTTCATTGCGGCCGGAAGCCCTGCTCGGCCTCGATCTGCCGGCACTGCCGCACGGCGTGCTGTGGAGTCTTGGCCTCAACCTTCTCTGTTATATCGGTTTCTCCCTGCTGCGACCGGCCAATGCCATGGAACGCCTGCAGGCCAACTCCTTCGTCACCTCCGATCGCGCAACGATGGCCCAGTCCTTCTCGCTCTGGCGGTCCAGCGTCACGGAGGCCGAACTGCAATCGACCATCGGTCGCTATCTCGGCCAGGAGCGAACGCAGCGCGCATTCGAGGGCTTTTCCATCGGGCGGGGCGAGGTTGCCAGCAGCAGCAATCGTGAGGCCGACATCCACATGCTGCGCTTCGGCGAGCATCTGCTCTCGTCCGCCATCGGCGCAGCGTCCTCGCGGCTTGTGCTCTCCCTGTTGCTGCGCCGCCGGAACCTGTCGACCGAAGCCGCCTTCAAGCTGCTCGACGATGCTTCGGCAGCCCTGCAATATAATCGCGACATCCTGCAGCACGGGCTCGACCATGCCGGCCAGGGCATCACCGTGCTCGACCGTGACCTGCGGCTGCTCGCCTGGAACCAGGCCTTCATCGAGCTCTATGACCTGCCGCAGTCGCTGGTGCGGTTCGGCACCGGGCTCGACGAGATCGTCCGTTTCAACGCTGCCCGCGGCGCCTATGGCGATGGCGAGCAGGATGAGTTGATGGCCGCGCGGCTCGAGAGCTTCGTCAATGACCGCGAGCCCGTCCGGCTCAAGCTCTTTCCCTCGACCAAGGTCATCGAGATCCGCTCGAATCCACTCCCCGATGGCGGCCTGGTGACGACCTATACCGACATCACCGAGGCCGTCGCAGCGCATGAAGAGCTCGAGCGGACCAATGAAAGTCTCGAGCGACGTGTCGCCGAGCGCACCGAGGAAATTCTCCACGTCAACGCCGAGCTTCAGCGCGCCAAGGCCGAAGCCGAGGAGGCGAATGCGTCAAAGACGCGCTTCCTGGCCGCCGCCAGCCACGACCTGCTGCAACCCCTCAATGCCGCGAGGCTCTATGCGACGGCACTGGTCGAGCGCGACCGGATCGCCACCAGCCCCGAGCTCGCCGAGAATATTGATGCATCGCTGGACGCGGTCGAGGAAATCCTGACGGCACTCTTGGAGATCTCGCGTCTCGACGGCGGCGCACTCAAGCCGGAACTGACCAGTTTCAGGCTTGACGAACTGATGCGCCAGCTCCAGCGCGAATTCGAGCCGAGCGCTCAGGAACGAGGCCTGCAACTGGTGTTTTCGCCCAGTTCCGTCGCCCTGCGCTCGGACCGGCGCCTGCTGCGCCGGCTGCTGCAGAACCTGATATCGAACGCGATCAAATACACACCGAACGGCAAGGTCCTGGTCGGCTGTCGCCGCCGCGGCAATCAGGTTTCGATCGAGGTGCTCGATACCGGCCTCGGTATCCCTGCCAGCAAGCAGAAGACGGTGTTTCGCGAGTTCCAGCGACTCGATCAGGGGGCCAGGGTCGCCCGTGGCCTCGGTCTCGGGCTTTCCATCGTCGAACGCATCTCCCGCACGCTCGACCATAAGCTGACCCTGACCTCCACGCCGGGGCGCGGGACGCGATTCTCGGTGATGGTGCCGCGAACGGCGCCGCTCCCGGCCATGGCGACCAGCAGCGCCCCGCCCCCGACGCCTGCGGGGCAATTGGCCGGCCTCAAGCTCCTGGCGATCGACAACGAACCGGCGATCCTCGATGGCATGAAGCGCCTGCTCGAAGGGTGGGGCTGTGCCGTCGCGACGGCGCCCGGCCTCGACGAGGCGCTTGCGCAGGTTCAGGCCCACGGCATGCCGGACGTGATCATCGCCGACTACCACCTTGACCATGGCGACGGGCTGAGCGCGATCGCGGCCTTGCGCGATCGGTCTGCCAGGCGCGTTCCGGCGATCCTGCTGACGGCCGATCGCTCTCCTCAGGTGCGGGAGGCGGCTGCTGCCTTCGATGTCCATATCCTCAACAAGCCGCTGAAGCCCGGGGCGCTCAGAGCCCTGCTTGCGCAATGGCGTGCGATGCGTCTGGCTGCTGAATAGCGGGGAGGCCTGTCCCGCTCAGCGCTCGGCAGCCCCGGCCCGGCGCATCGCCTCCTCCGAGGCGAGAAAGGCCGCGACCTCGGCGCTCTGCGGCGGACTCTCTGCGCTGATCCCGATATCTGCGAGAATGCGGGCCACCGGGACGTAGCTCCTGCTCGCGCGATCGTAGAGGGCAGCCCGCACCAGCGCCACGGCCGCAACGATCTCCGTGCCGTCCCGGCCCCGGCTGAGAATGCGATGCTGCATGACCAGCCAGTTTTCGGTCCAGCACAGGATCCGGGTCTCAAGTTCGAAGTGCCGGAACAGGCGCAATTCACGCCTGAAACGAACGATCCCGGCATTGACCACCGGCACCCAACCTTCACGCAGCACCGCGCGCCAAAGCCCGGTGCGCAGCATCAGGTCAGTACGCCCGAGATCCATGAGACTCCAGTAGCGGCCGTTGTTCATGTGCAGGCTGGTGTCGAGATCGTGGAACCAGACGCGGAACGGCAGGGCCGACACGTCGAAAGGCGGCTTCAGCCTGGGCCGGAAGGGTGTGGTGACAAGAAGCCAGAGCAGGCGCAGCCAGAGGTTCATGCAGGCTCCTGTGGAGCGCCGCCGTCAGACGGCGCGCCCCGTTCCCGATGTCGCGACGATTGGCCATATCATCGTCACCGACTCGCGCCACTCTTTCGCACGCCCTGCAGCGGAACTCGCCATGCCCACACTCCATGTTTCGTCCCTCGCCCGGCTTCACGAGACGGTGGCATTGGTCGGTGCCAGCCATGTCGTCACCTTGATCAACGTCAACACGGTCGTGGAGCGCCCGGCCGGCATTCTGCCCGAGCGGCATCTCTTCATCGGCATGTCGGACATCACGGCGCCGCTGGACGGGCATGTCCTGCCCGACGAGGACCATGTCCAGCGCTTCCTGAGCTTCATCCGCGACTGGGACCGCGCCGCCCCGATCGTCTTTCATTGCTGGGCGGGCATCAGCCGCTCGACTGCTGCGGCCTATATCGCAACCTGCGCCCTGCGGCCCCAGCGTGACGAGGCGGAGATTGCGCTTGCGCTGCGCAGCGCATCTCCCTCGGCCACGCCCAATGCCCGGCTCGTCTCGATCGCAGACCAGATCCTGGGACGCTCCGGTCGCATGATGGCGGCGATCGAGAGCATCGGCCGGGGCGCGGACGCGTTCGAAGGCACACCGTTCCGCATCGATCTCGATTGAGGCGGCGCCGGGCTTGCTGCATCGTGGTGGTGACATGCCCAAAGTCACATCCCCCGCCATCGAGATCGGCCTCGCGGCAGCGATCGTCGCCTTCACCGGCCACCAGCCGCATATCCTGACGGCGCAGGTTCACGACGGAGACACAACGCCGGGGCTCCCCTACGGTCCGTTCGATCCACTCACGCATCGCACCTTCGAGATCGGCCTGCGCTCCTGGGTTGCGGACCAGACCGCGCTGTCGCTCGGCTATGTCGAACAGCTCTACACGTTTGGCGATCGCGGACGGCAGGCGGAAGTCCGCGATACCGGCCCTCATGTCGTCTCGGTCGGTTATCTCGCGCTGACCCGCGCGCCATCCCTGCCAGAGCAGGTCGCATTCCAGCCCTGGTATGGCTTCTTTCCCTGGGAGGACTGGCGCGCCGGCCGCCCCGCCGTACTCGACTCGACCATCCTCCCGCAGCTCGACGACTGGGCGCAGGACAAGGCGGCCGAACGCGCCGAGCAGGAGCGGCGCGCGTTGTCGCGCCAGCAGCGCATCGCAAGTTGCTTCGGGCTCGGTGGCGTGCCCTGGGACGAGGAGAAGACACTCGAGCGCTACGAACTGCTCTACGATGCCGGGCTCGCCTATGAAGCGCTGCGCGATCGGCGGCCCGACGCACTGCCGCGTTCCCCCAGTCCCCTGCTTGGCCGGCCGATGCGCTTCGACCATCGCCGAATCCTCGCGACCGCGATCGGCCGACTGCGCGCCAAGCTCAAATATCGCCCGGTCGTGTTCGAGTTGATGCCGGACGCCTTCACCCTGACCGCGCTGCAAAACACGGTCGAGGCGATCTCGGGCCGGCACCTGCACAAGCAGAACTTCCGGCGGCTGGTCGAAAGCGCAGCGCTGGTCGAGCCGACCGGCACGATGACCCGCACCGCCGGACGCCCCGCCGCGCTCTTCCGCTATCGCCGCGAAGTCATTGCCGAGAGGCCGGCTCCAGGCCTGCGCGTCGGCGGCCGCAGCCTCGGAGGAGAGCGGTAGTTTTGTGCGGCTGCGAAGGGCATTGTCGTGCATATCAGCGCGACAGCCGAAAAACTGAGCAGAAAATTGCTTGCTTCTTCCGAAATTTGCGACAATGCATCGCCCTCAAGAGGGGGCCATGCCATGACGATCGAACTCGATTCCCGCGACCGGACCATTCTGCGCATCCTGCAAAGCGATGGCCGGATTACCAATTCGGACCTCGCCGAAAAGGTTCACCTCTCCCCTTCCGCCTGCCTGCGCCGCGTCCGGCAATTGGAAGAAAGCGGACTGATCCGCGGCTATGCGATGATGCTCGACGACAAGATCGCCGGCTTCCCCGGCACGGCCTTCGTCTTCGTCACATTGGACCAGCAGGGGCGCGCCTCGCTCGAAGGGTTCGAGCAGGCGGTGCAGAATCTGCCCGAAATCCTGGAATGCCATCTGCTGGCTGGCGCGCACGACTATCTGATGCGGGTCATCTATCGCGACAGCGCCGATTTCGAGCGGATCCACACCGACATCATCACCCAGCTCCCGGGCGTCACGCGTGTCCAGTCGACGCTGACGCTGCGCACGATCAAGAAGACCTCCGCATTGCCGGTCTGATGCAGGGTTGCGGCGAACAGGGTCAGAGCCGATAAGAGTGGCCCAACGGGAATCGCCGATCTTGACCGACGCCAAATCCAATTCCGATATCGCCGCGCTGCCTTTCGAAGAGGCACTGAAGCAGCTTGAGAGCATCGTTGCCCGGCTCGAGCGCGGTGACGTTCCACTTGAGGAATCGATCGACATCTACACCCGCGGCGAAGCGCTCAAGGCACGCTGCGACGCCCTGCTGAAGCAGGCCGAGGCCCGGATCGAAAAGATCACGCTCGGAGCCCACAGCAAGCCGGCCGGCACAGCCCCGCTGGACGTCGACAAGTAAGCCCGGCGCAGCCCGCGGGCTAAGCGGAGAGCAACGACTCGATCAGCCCGGCCACATGCTGCACCGCCGGATCGCGGTCACTGCGCCTGTGCCAGGCGACATGGAGCGGGAAACCCGCAACCGGGATCGGCGGCTCCAGCAACGCATAGTGCCCGCCGGCATCCTGTGGCAGCGTCCGGCTCGGCAGCAGTGCGATCAGGTTGGAGTCGAGCAGCAGCGGCGGAACGATCAGGAAGCTTGGCACGACCATGCCGACATGGCGTTTCCTGCCGAGGAGCGAGAGCGCCTCGTCAAGCGCGCCGAAGGTCTCGCCGCGGCCCGAGACCAGGACATGCGGATAGGCGAGCCAGCGATCAAGATCGAAGGCTTGCGCCGCCGGGTGCTCCTTCCGCATCGCCACGACATAGCGCTCACGCAGCAATTCCTTGCGGGTAAAATCCTTCTCGACGCTGGGAAAGACCGAGACGGCAAGATCGGCATGGCCTCGTGCGAGAGCTTCAAGTGCCTCCGGCGCACCGCGCCAGGGCATGAGCGCCAGTGTGATGCCAGGCGCCGTGCGCGCAAGCTCGCGATACAAGCCTCCCGCCAGCAGTGTCGGGGGCAATTCGGCCGTCACCACCCGGACAATCTGCTGCAAGGTCGCGAGATCGGGCTGCGGCGGATCGAGCAGGGCCGTCATCTGAGCCAGCAGATCCTTGATGGGTTGCTGGAGCGACTGCGCCTTGGCAGTCAGCCGCATCTGCCCCTTGCCGCGCTCCAGGAGCCTGTCGCCGAAGAGATGCCGGCAGCGGTCGAGCGCGCTGGATGCTGCCGGCTGGGACAGCCCGACCCGCTCCGCGGCGCGCGAGACATGGGCCTCGTCCAGGAGCACATCGAGGACGACGAGCAGGTTGAGATCGATCGACCTTAAATTCATGAGATGGATAGTATGATATATCCATCATCCATTGGAGTAATTTGTTGGGCGACCGCATCCTCTGAACATCGCAAAGGAGGACGCCATGCCCAACACCCTGATCCTGTTGTTCCATCCCGATTTCGCCAGTTCGAACGCCAACCGCGCCCTCTGCGAGGCCGCTGCCGGACTGCCGGGCATCACCGTCGTCGACATGCAGGCCCTGTATCCGGATGGTGCGATCGACGTCGATGCGGAGGTCGCACGCCTCCTTGCGGCAGACCGGATCGTCCTGCAATTCCCGGTGCAGTGGTATTCGACACCACCACTGCTCAAGGCATGGCAGGATGCCGTGCTGACCCGGATGTTCTACCTGGCCTACCAGGACGAAGGGCGCCTGCTCGCCGGCAAGCCGGTCCTGATCGCCGCGACCGCCGGCAATGTCCCGGAAGCCTATACGCCCGCGGGCCAGAACCGCTTTTCGCTTCGCGATCTTCTCCGCCCCCTGGAAGCAACGGCCCATCGCTGCAGCCTCGACTGGCAAGACCCCTTCCTGATCTACGAGGCACGCAAGGCCGACACTGAGGCGCTGCGGCTCGCCGGAGAGCATTATGCCCGCCGGATCGGCCGCCTTCCGTGCCCGATCCCGGAACGCGTGCAATGATGTCGCCTGGCGTCAATGCAAGGCCGCGCGACGCAGCTCTCTTCCTCGCGCTTGCCCGGCTGATCCCGGCGCTCATCCTGCTGCAATTGCTGCTGGTCGGACTTGCGCTCTTCGATGGTCTCGGCTGGGGACCGCACCGGGCGCTCGGCGGCGCGATCGCGGCGCCGATCCTCGCCCTGCTCATGCTGAGCCAGCGCAGCTCGCTGCACCATCATCGCCGCGAGGTGGCGCAGCTTCTCGGGCTCTATGGATTGCAGGTCGCGCTGGCCGGAATCGGCGAGACCATCGGCGCGGGACCGATCCAGGCCCTCCACGCCGCCAATGCCGGCCTCCTGCTGCTGGCCGGAGCCAGCCTGGCGAGAACGGCACGTCAGTACGGGCCTGGATAGGTCGAGTTGCCGCGCTCCGGAGGCTGGAGCGCGGCATTGTCAGCACTCAGGCCGAACCCGCCCCTGCCGAGCGGCTGGACGCCTTCAGGATAGCGGCTCCCAGGGCGGATTTCAGGACGGCGCCGACGATGAAGGGGACGACGCCGAGGAGCAGCGCACGCTCCACGCCGATCAGGGCCGCAAGCCATGCTGCGCCAATCACCAGGCAGAGCGCATTGCCGAGCAGCATTGCCGCGAAGGACCGCACGAGACGATCCCCGCCCCAGCCGCGCTCTGCGAGCCAGCCGACCAAAGCGGCCACGATCGGGAAGGAGAAGAGATAGCCGCCAGTCGGGCCCATGAAATGCGGCAGGCCCGACGCGCCGCCCGCAAGAACGGGGAGTCCAAGTGCTGCCTCGAACAACCAGGCGAGGACAGTGACGGCGCCGAGACGCCAGCCATAGACGGCGCCGATCAGCGTCACCGCCAGCGTCTGCATGGTGATCGGCACCGGAACCATCGGCACGCTGATTTGCGAGGCCAGAGCCAGGAGCAGGGTTCCAAACAGCACGGCGCCCGCCTGCACGAGGACAGGGCGGCTGCTCAGGCGCAGCGGACTGCCTCCCGGCTGCGTCGGAGCATAGGTCATTTCGTTCATTGCGATCTCCATCAGTGATCAGATGTAAATTATCTATAATTAATGCATCTGATCTATGATGGACTCCACATCGCGGCGAAGAATGCAAGCCCCTCCCGCCATGCACCTGTCATCCGACGATCGAAAAGGCCTCGCGTGTGCCACCGGAGGAGGTGCGAACGGGCTTCGTCCCGATCCACTGGACATGCCGCGCGAGGGTCGCAGCGGCAGCCTCGATGTTCCCCTCGCGCAGCGCAGCAAGGATGGCGCGATGGTCGTGATCGGTGCGTGCCTCCCATTCCGAACGCCAGGCCGCGAACAGGAAACGAGCGCTCGTGGCATGCAGATCGTCGATCGCGGCCAGCAAGCGCGGCATCACGCAAGGGGCGAGGATCAGCTTGTGGAAGCGCCGGTTCGCGTCCTCCCAGGATCGCACATCCTGCGATTTGTCGCCTGCACGCGTCGCTTCCTCAGCCTGCTCGAGAATCGCCCGAGTCAGATGCGGCGCGGCATGACGCAGCGCCAGCACCTCCAGCGCCGCCCGCATTTCCGCGACCTCGCGGACCTCACGCAAATCGAAAGCGGCGACACGCACGCCCCGACGCGGCTCGCTGACGGCCAGACCCTGCGCCTCCAGCCTTTGAAAGGCCTCGCGCACCGGCACATGGCTGGCGCCGAACTCGGCCGCGACATGGTCCTGCCGCAAGCGGGTGCCGGGCTCGATCGCTCCGGAGATGATCCGGTCAGCCAGGGCGCGGCTGATCCGGATGGCGAGTGTGTCTTTCGGTTCGCTGGTCATTTTTTATAGATAATTTTGTTGTAGCCGCGTGTCGAGCGACCCTTGCAGTCAGGGCATCCCAATGTCGCTTGCCCCTTCACCGCGTTGCGGCCAGACTCACCGGCAAATCCTGGGAGGTCCTTCATGTCGCAACTACCCGCAGACGACCCCATCCTGGGCGATGCCCGCTCCTGCCAGGCGATCGAGCAAGTCATCGTGCCGCGCGCGCGCGACCTCGGCGGGTTCTCGGTCAGACGCGCCCTGCCCACGATCGGCCGCAAGATGGTCGGACCGTTCATTTTTTTCGACCAGATGGGCCCGGCCGAATTCCTGCTCGGCGAAGGCATCGATGTACGCCCGCACCCGCATATCGGGCTGGCGACCGTGACCTATCTCTTCGACGGCGAGATCATGCATCGCGACTCGCTCGGGACGGCGCTGCCCATTCGCCCCGGCGCGGTCAACCTGATGACGGCGGGACGCGGCATCGTCCATTCCGAACGCACCGCTCCGGAGGAGCGCCTCAAGGCACCGAAGCTCTATGGCATCCAGACCTGGCTCGCCTTGCCGAAGAGCCATGAGGAAGTCGCGCCGGAATTCATCCATCACGCAGCGCCCGAACTGCCGCGCATCGTCGAAGGCGGCAAGCGCATCAGCCTGATCATGGGTTCGGCCTATGGCCAAACCTCGCCGGTGAAATTCCCCTGGGATACGCTCTATGCCGAGGCGGTGCTGGCGCCCGGCGCCATCCTGCCGCTCGACCCCGATTACGACGAGCGCGCGGTCTATATCGTCTCCGGCAAGATCGACATTGCCGGCGAGGAGTTCGGCGCCGGACAGTTGCTCGTCTTCAAGCCGGGCGACCGCATCTCGATCCTGGCGATCGACCAGAGCCGGCTGATGCTGGTCGGCGGCGAGCCGATGGACGGCCCGCGCCACATCTGGTGGAATTTCGTGTCCTCCTCGAAGGAGCGCATCGATCAGGCGAAGGAAGAATGGAAGGCTGGGCGCTTCGACACCGTCCCGGGCGACGAGGCCGAGTTCATTCCCTTGCCCGAGAGCTGAAGGCCGCTCCGCGACGTTCAGGCCTGAGCGCTCGCTGGCGGGAAGCTGCCAGCAATGTGTTTCCAGATTTGCGGGAGCGGGTGGGCCTGCAGGCCATCGGAGGAACAGCCATTCGAAGCCTTCCCATCATCCGGCCTGCAACCCTGACCGCAGCTCGGCCGAAGAGAGTTCGCCCGAAGGAATCGCCCTCAGCGCCGGCATGCGGGACGCAAGGATCGCGGCGGCCGAGAGCGCAAAGAGGATGACGGGAAGCCAGATCGCGAGCTCAAGTCCGAGCCATTCGCCAGCAAGGCCGCCCGCAATCGCGCCCAACGGCCGCATGCCATACATCGCCGTCGTCAGCGTGGCGCTGACGCGACCGAGCAAAGCCGGCGGCGTCACCGCCTGGCGAAGACTGGTCTGAATGATGCCCCAGAGAATCGGGCCGAAGCCGAAGAGGAAGAAGGCGAGCGCCAGCGCCGCAAGGCCGAGCGACGCCGGAGCGATGGCCAGCAGCAGCGCGCCGAGGAGCGATGAAGCCGGGCCGAACACGAGAAGCAGCCCGGTTGGCAAGCGCGCGATCAGTGCGGCGCCGAAGAACGCGCCGAGGATCAGGCCGGCACCATAGACCGACGAGGAGAGACCGATCGTCTCCGGGGCGAGCAGCAGAATGCGCGCGGCATAGGGCGCAAACAGCGCCATGAAGGCGAAGAAGGCCAGGTTCCAGGCGATGGCGCAGAGCGCGATCGGCCTGAGATAGGGATGTTGCAGGACGAAGGCCCCGCCTTCCGCAATGGCCCGGTGCAACGGCTGGCGTGCGGCTGCCACCGGCCGCTCGGATGGCAGGCGCATGGCAAGTGCCAGGACCACGATCCCACATAGGGCACACAGCGCCAGCCCGAGCGCGCCGATGCCTCTTGCGACAGCCCAGCCGGCGAGCAGCGGCGCGGCCAGGCTCAGCACCGCGCGGCCGAGTTCCATCCGACCATTGGCACGCGGCAGATCACTAACCGCCACCATGCGCGGCAAGAGCACGAAAATGGACAATGCGATGACAACCGGGCCGGTCGCGGCAATGAAGGCCGAGAAGGCCAGCGCCCAGTTCGTATGCCCCGAGATAAGCAGCGCCGCGCCGATCAGCGAGCCCGACAACAACAACCCGCCGCCGGCGAGAATCAGTGAGCGGGGCGCAACCCGGTCCGCCCACACCCCCGCAGGCAGCGAGACGACGAGCCATGCCGCCGACTGAGCCGCGACAAGCAGGCCGACAAGCCGACTGCTGGCGCCAGCCTGCGTCGCTGCGAGCGTGATGGTGTCGAGCGCCAGCTTGTCGGCGAACTGCGCGACGATGCCGGCCAGGAGCAGGCCGAGGGGAAGGTGCGACGACATGGCGGGCTTCCGTCTTTGCGAGGTTGCCGCCAGCGTCCCACGCCGAGGACATCAACCCCACCCGTTTCCTGTCTTCCGACGCTGTGACGACCCGCCGGTTTGCCAGCGCCGCTCGCAGGCTTTATTCGAAGTCGATCACCTCGAAGGAACGTGTCGCTCAACCGTGCCCCGCCCTGCCACTCCACTTCTCGATCAAGTTTGCGATCCCGCCGCATTGCGCCGCCTGGACGATGTCCAGTTGCGTCAGCTCGCCGACGAACTTCGCGCCGAGACCATCGATGCGGTCTCGGTCACCGGCGGCCATCTCGGCGCTGGCCTCGGCGTGGTCGAGCTGACCGTCGCCCTGCACCATGTCTTCGACACCCCGGATGACCGCCTGATCTGGGATGTCGGCCATCAGGCCTATCCGCACAAAATCCTGACCGGCCGGCGCGACCGCATCCGGACCTTACGCCAACCTGGAGGCCTCTCCGGCTTCACCAGGCGCAGCGAGAGCGAGTACGACCCCTTCGGCGCCGCTCATTCCTCGACCTCGATCTCGGCCGGGCTCGGCATGGCGGTCGCGCGCGATCTCGCCGGCAAGCCCAACAATGTCATCGCGGTGATCGGCGATGGAGCGATGTCGGCGGGCATGGCCTACGAGGCGATGAACAATGCCGGAGCTCTCGGCTCCAGGCTGATCGTCATTCTCAACGACAACGACATGTCGATCGCGCCGCCGGTCGGCGCGATGTCAGCCTATCTCGCGCGGCTGGTCTCTGGGCGCACCTATCGCTCGCTGCGCGAGGTGGCAAAATATCTGGCGGAGAAGCTGCCCCGCTTCTTCCACGAGAAGGCCAGGCGCACCGAGGAGTTTGCGCGCGGCTTCTGGACCGGTGGGACGCTGTTCGAGGAGCTCGGTTTCTATTATGTCGGGCCGATCGACGGTCACAATCTCGACCACCTGCTCCCGGTGCTGCGTAATGTCCGTGATGCGCAGAGCGGGCCGATCCTCGTCCATGTCGTGACGCAGAAAGGCAAGGGCTATGCCCCCGCCGAGGCGAGCGCCGACAAGCACCACGCCGTGGTCAAGTTCGATCCCGTCACCGGGCAACAGGCCAAGGCTCCTGCGAATGCTCCGAGCTACACCAAGGTCTTCGCCAATGCGCTGATCAAGGCGGCGCGCGAGGACGAGAAGATCGTCGCCGTCACCGCCGCCATGCCCTCGGGCACCGGCCTCGACGCCTTCGGCAAGGAGTTTCCCGGCCGGACCTTCGATGTCGGGATTGCCGAGCAGCATGCGGTGACCTTCGCCGCCGGCCTGGCAAGCGAAGGCTACAAGCCGTTCTGTGCGATCTATTCGACCTTCCTGCAGCGCGCCTATGATCAGGTCGTGCATGATGTCGCCATCCAGAAGCTACCGGTGCGCTTTGCGCTCGACCGGGCCGGCCTGGTCGGCGCCGATGGCGCGACCCATGCCGGGGCCTTCGATGTGGCCTATCTCGCCTGCCTGCCCGACATGGTGGTGATGGCCGCAGCCGACGAGGCGGAACTGACCCATATGGTTGCGACCGCCGCCGCCTATGATTCCGGGCCGATCGCCTTCCGCTATCCGCGCGGCGAAGGCGTCGGCGTGGAGATGCCGCAAACCGGCATTCCGCTCGAGATCGGCAAGGGCCGGATCGTCCGCGAAGGTTCGCGCGTGGCCATTCTGTCGCTGGGCACACGGCTTGCGGAGAGCCTTGCGGCCGCCGAGTTGCTCGGTCAGCGCGGCCTCTCGACCACGGTCGCCGACGCGCGCTTCGCCAAGCCGCTGGACGAGGCGCTGATCCTGCGGCTCGCCCGCGAGCACGAAATCCTGATCACCGTTGAGGAAGGCTCGATTGGGGGCTTCGGCAGCCATGTCCTGCACCTGCTGGCGAGAACCGGAATGCTCGACGGCGGGCTGAAGGTGCGAACGCTGACGTTGCCAGACCTCTATCAGGATCAGGACAAGCCGGACGTGATGTATGCGCTGGCCGGGCTCGACGCCGCAGGCATCGTGCGCAGCGTCGAGCAGGCGCTGGGCACGCCGGACGCCGTGCGCCGCGCTTGAGCGCGGACGGCTGAAATCATGAAGAGCCGGGCGGACCAGCTTCTCGTCGAGCGCCGCTTCTTCGAGAGCCGCGCGCGGGCACAGGCGGCGATTGCCGCCGGCCTGGTTTCGGCTGACGGTATCACCGTCCGAAAGGCCTCTGAAATGATCGCGCGCGACGCCGAGATTCTGGCCGAGGCGCCCCATCCCTATGTCTCGCGCGGCGGGCTGAAACTGGCGGCAGCGCTCGATGCCTTCGGCTTCGATCCAGCCGGATTGACCTGTGTCGATGTCGGCGCCTCCACCGGTGGCTTCACCGACGTCCTGCTCCGGCGCGGTGCGAAGCACGTCTTCGCCGTCGATGTCGGGCGGGACCAGCTTCATCCCAGCCTGAGGGACCTTGCGCGCGTCACCAGCCTCGAGGCGCGCGACATCCGGGCACTGGATGCGGCAGAATTTGCTCCGGCTCCGGCGCTCGCCGTGATCGATGTCAGCTTCATCTCGCTGAGGCTGGTCTTGCCGGCCGTTGCCGGCCTGCTGACGCCCGAGGCCCGGATCGCGGCACTGATCAAGCCGCAATTCGAAGCCGGACGAGCGGCGCTCAAGAAGGGCGTGGTGCGCGATGAAACCGTGCACGCCCAGGTCTGCGCGGAGATTTCGACGCTGTTCGCGGAACTGGGCTTCGCGGTCAGCGGCCCGATCCCCTCACCGATCGAGGGCGGCGACGGCAATCGCGAGTTTCTGATCGGCGGCTACCGGCTAGATTAGATCAAACCACAGACCACTTTTCGGGCCGATGCCTTGGGACGTTACGTCAGCTCGCGAACAGGGTGTCGATATTGTTCTGCAAGGACCGGACATCAAAATCGTCGGCATCGATCTGGCCGTTGACGTTGATGAAGAGCGTGGTGTGACCGATCAGACTGCGCAACGCTCCAGCTGCGACCTCGACGACCGCCGCCACATCCTCGCCTTCGTCCAGATCCCCGAGCAGTGCGGTCGCCGTGGCGATCAGCTGGCTCATGGTGCCGCAGAGCTCCTCGAAGGCCTCGACCTGACGTGAATCGAGCTGGTCGTAAGCCGCGAGCGCCTCCGGTGCGCAGCGCAGCCGCGAGGTCTGGAAATGCTCGCGGTACCCGACTGCCCGCCAGCTGCGGAGCTCCTCGATGATGCCGAGATCCACCGGCACCATTTCGATCAGCATCAGCGCTTCGCCGTAGCGATTGAGATAGTCGGTCGAGAGCGGGGGCTTCCCGGTCGGACCCAGCCGTTCATCCGCGTCAACGGCCAGCGCTCTCATCGCGGGGGCGGTCATCCTCAGGCCTCTGAATTGGCGGGACTATGCTCGATCAAACCCGAATAAAGTGTTGATCCGAGCGGTAAGGCTTGGCACATCCAGCATGACATGTGTGGTCGCTACGCCGTTACCCTTCCGCCTCAGGCGATGCGCGAACACTTCGCCTATCCCGAGCAGCCCAATTTTCCGCCGCGCTACAACATCGCGCCGACGCAGCCCGTGCCTGTCATCCGCAATAATGAAGGCGGACGACAGTTCCTGCTGATGCGCTGGGGCTTCATTCCCGGCTGGGTCAAGGACGCCAAGGACTTTCCGCTGGTGATCAATATCCGCAGCGAGAGCGCACGCGAGAAACCGTCCTTCCGCGCTGCTTTCAGCCGCAGGCGCTGCCTGATGCCGGTCGACGGCTTCTATGAATGGCATCGGCTCGACAAGGAGAGCCGCCCCTATCTGTTCCGCAGGCCGGATCACGGCCTCTTTGCCTTCGCCGCCCTATGGGAGACCTGGCATTCGCAGGACGGCTCAGAGATCGACACGGTTGCGATGGTCACTGGTCCGGCCAATGGCCTGATGTCGGCCTTCCACCACCGCTGTCCCGTCATCCTCGCGCCTGCGGATCACGCAGCCTGGCTCGATGCCAGCGCGCGCGACGACGATGTCGCAACGCTGCTGAAGCCTCCCGCAGAGGATTTGCTGGAAGCGGTCCGGATCGGGACCGCGGTGAACCGCGTCAGCAATGACGGGCCTGAAATCCAGGCCCCCTATGATGCGACGACGGAAAACCGGACAGCACCCGCAAAGCCGCGCCGACCGGTCGAGCCACCGGCGCAGGGGAGCCTGTTCTGAGCGGCTTGGCCGTGTGCGGCCAAGCCTGAGGGGCTGCCGCCTTACAGCACGGCGCCGGGGTTCAGGATGCCTTGCGGGTCGAGCGTCGCCTTGAGTGTCTTCATCAGCGCGAGCTCGACCGGGTCCTTCACGCTCGGCAGCAAATAGCGCTTGAGCCGGCCAATGCCGTGCTCGGCCGAAATCGAGCCACGCATTTCGGTGACGATGGCGTGGACGGCACGATTGATTTCGTCCCAGCGTGCCAGGAAGGCCTCCTTGTCCGCCCCGATGGGCTGGCTGACATTGAAGTGGATATTGCCGTCGCCGAGATGGCCGAAGGCCACCGGGCGGCAGCCCGGGATCATCGCCTCGACCGTCGCAATGGCGCGAGCCAGGAAATCCGGCGTTGCGTGCAGCGGCACGGAAATGTCGTGCTTGATCGAACCGCCCTCGAAGCGCTGCACCTCCGACAGCATCTCGCGCAGCTTCCAGAAATCCTTGCGCTGTTCCAGCGAGCCGGCCAGCACCGCATCGGTGATCAGGCCCTTCTCGAGCGCCTCGCCCAGGAAGGCTTCGACAGCCTCATTGAGACCCGCCGCGCTTTGGGCCGAAACCTCCATCAGCACATACCAGGGCGACGGCTCCGAAAGCGGGTCACGGGTGCTGGCAGCATGGCGCAACACGAATTCAAGCCCGATGCGCGGCATGAGCTCGAAGGTCGTCAATGTGCCGCCCGCGCCGGCCTTGGCCGCGTTGAGCAGGGCCAGCGCCTCGGCCGGCCCCGGCAGCGCGAGGAAGGCGGTGGCGCGCGCCGCGGGAAGCGGAAAGAGCTTCAGCACAGCAGCGGTGATGACGCCGAGCGTACCTTCGGCGCCGATGAAGAGGTTCTTCAGGTCGTAGCCGGTATTGTCCTTGCGCAGTTGCCTGAGCCCGTTCCAGATGCGGCCGTCGGCCAGCACGACCTCGAGCCCCATACAGAGCTCGCGGGCGTTGCCATAGGCGATCACGGCGGTGCCGCCGGCATTGGTGGAGAGATTGCCGCCAATGGTGCAGGTGCCCTCCGAGGCCAGCGAGAGCGGGAAGAGCCGTCCGGCAGCTTCAGCTGCTTCCTGCGCACGCTGCAGCGTGACCCCGGCCTCGACGATCATGGTGTCGCCTTCGGCGTCGACGGCCCGAACCTTGTCGAGCCGCTGCAGCGAGAGAATGATCTCATGCCCGTCGGCAACCGGGATCTGCCCCCCGACAAGCCCGGTATTCCCGCCCTGCGGCACCAGCGTCGTCCCGGTCTCGGCTGCAAGCCTGACGATCGCCGCGACCTCCTCGGTCGAGCCCGGGCGCACGACTGCCGTCGCCTGGCCGCGAAACAGATCCCGCCATTCCTTGAGATAGGGCAGCATCGCATCCGGATCGGCAATGATGTTGCGCACGCCGACGATGCCGGCCATCCGGTCCAGAACTTGAGCGCTCATAGGGCCTCCGGGGTCACTTCCTGCCTGGGCGCCGAAACCGGGCGACCAACTCGATGTGAGCGGAATACCGGAACTGGTCGACCGGCGTGACACCGTCCAGCGCATATCCGCCCGCGACCAGAAGCGCCGCGTCGCGTGCGAAGCTCCCGGCATCGCAGGAGACATAGACAATTGTCGCGACCTTCGATGCGGCCAGCCGCTTCACCTGCGCCTCCGCCCCGGCGCGAGGCGGATCGAGCACCACCGCATCGAAGCCATTCAGCTCGGACTCCAGCAGAGGCCGGCGAAAGAGATCGCGTTGCTCGCCGGTGACGGGCTTCAGCCCCTGCGTTGCACTCGCGGCCCTGAGCAGGGCCTGCACGGCCGCCTTGTCGCTCTCCAGCGCATGAACCCGCGCCTTTTCGGCCAGTCGGAAGGTGAACGGTCCGCACCCGGCGAAAAGATCTGCCACACGCTTCACCTTCGGCAGGGCGTCGACGACGAGGGCAGCGAGACGCTCCTCGCCTTCCGCCGTCGCCTGAAGAAAACCGCCGGGACCGGGCGCGACATAGGCTCGTCCCATGGCCTGCAAGGGCGGGCGGCGCTCGACGATGACATCGCCATGCATGGCAAGCCGAGCAAGATCGAGCCGCTCGGCCACGTCAGTCAGGGTCAGGCGCAGCTTGTCTCCGGCGGGGCCGTGGCCACGAATATCGACATCGAGCCCGGCTTCGGAGGCCGTAACCTGCAGGTCCAGGGGCTTGTTCGAGCCCCCCAACCGGTTGGCGAGCAGCTGCGCGACGGCAGGGGCGCGCGCAAGGCCGGGAGCCAGCACCGGACAGGCCTCGACGGCAATGAGGTCATGACTGCGCGCCATCATGAAGCCGACCATCATGCCCGCGCCTTCGCGCCGGGCGTGGAAGGTCACGCGGCGCCGACCCACTCCATGCGCATCGACCACCGCCGCTACCGGCGCATCGATCCCGACGCGGGCGAGCGCGGTCACGATCTGCTGCCGCTTCCAGCCCTGATAGAGTGACTGAGGCATATGCTGCGCCGCGCAGCCGCCGCAGCGGGTGTAGAGCGGGCAGATCGCTGCCACCCGCGATTCAGCGGGCGCCAGGATTTCGACCAATTGCGCGCGGTCGCCATCGCGAACGACCCGCACCGTCTCCCCGGGCAGAGTATAGGGCACGAAGACCGCGCCCTGGGACGTCTCGGCAATGCCGTCGCCGCGCTGGCCGAGATGCGCGATCGTGAGGGTTTCGTTCATGGCGAGAATGGACATGCGGATTTACGTTTGTGACCTTCGGTTTAGGTTCGCCTATCAGGTTGAACCGAAAGAGGGAAATCCGGTCGTCCGATCCGCGCAATTCGAAAAATTCTTCCCGTGAAACGAGAAGAAAATTCTCTATCTTGACGTGCAGCGCCGCTCCGGCCCGACCGGGGACGCGTCTGGGCCCGAGGAGCGATTTCCATCATGACGATCCGCAACGGTGTCATCGAAGCCATCGGCAATACGCCCCTGATCAAGCTCAAGCGTGCCTCGGAGATGACCGGCTGCACGATCCTGGGGAAGGCCGAATTCATGAACCCGGGGCAATCCGTCAAGGACCGCGCCGCCCTCGCAATCATACGCGATGCCGAGGCGCGCGGCCTGCTGAAACCCGGCGGCGTGATCGTCGAAGGCACGGCCGGCAATACCGGCATCGGGCTTGCTCTCGTCGGCAATGCACTGGGCTATCGCTCGGTGATCGTGATCCCGGAGACGCAGTCACAGGAAAAGAAGGACATGCTGCGGCTTGCCGGCGCGACGCTGGTCGAGGTGCCCGCAGTCGGCTACGCCAATCCCAATAATTACGTGAAGGTCTCGGGCCGCCTTGCCGAGGAACTGGCGAAGAGCGAGCCGAACGGCGCGATCTGGGCCAACCAGTTCGACAATACAGCCAATCGGCAGGGTCATATCGAGACGACCGGGCCGGAGATCTGGCGACAGACCGAGGGCAAGGTCGACGGCTTCATCTGCGCGGTCGGCACCGGCGGCACGCTTGCCGGCGCCGCGATCGCGCTGAAGGGTTTCAACCCGAAGATCCGCATCGGCCTTGCCGATCCGATGGGGGCGGCCCTGCATTCCTGGTTCACGACCGGCGAACTGAAGGCGGAAGGATCCTCGATCACCGAGGGCATCGGTCAGGGCCGGATCACCCGGAATATCGAGGGCGCTCCGATCGATGTCTCCTTCCAGATCCCTGACGAGGAGGCGATCCCGCTCGTCTTCGAACTGCTGGAACATGAAGGGCTTTGCCTCGGCGGCTCGTCCGGCATCAATGTCGCCGGTGCGATCAGGCTGGCGAAGGAGATGGGTCCGGGCCACACCATCGTGACCATCCTCGCCGATTACGGCACGCGCTATCAGTCAAAGCTGTTCAATCCGGAATTCCTGCGCTCGAAGGGCCTGCCCGTTCCTGGTTGGCTGACCCGTGGCAGCGAGGGCCTTAAGGACGTGATGGCCCGCGTGCTGGCGTGACACCGTGCTGCTGAACCGCAGGACACTGGACGGCATCGCAGCCGGGCGTATCACGCTTGTGTTCCGCCGCTGGCGCCGCCCCAGCGTCCGGGCCGGCGGCACGCTCCTGACCAGCATCGGCCTGCTGGCGATCGAGGACGTCGAACCAGTCGAGGAGATCGGCGAGGACGAAGCGCGTGCCGCCGGACATGACACGCGCGAGCGCCTGCTTGCAGAGCTTTCCAGCCGCGAAGGCCAGCTCTACCGCATCTGCCTGCGAATTGCCGGGCCAGATCCACGCATCGCCCTGCAGGCGGAGACCGAGCTTGGCGAGCCGGAGATGCACGATATCGAGGCGCGCCTCATGCTCCTCGACGCGCGCCGGGCCTGGACGCTGGCGACGCTCGCTCTGATCGAGGCTCATCCGGCGCGGCGCGCACCAGAGCTCGCGGCACTGCTCGGCAGGGAAGCCCTTCCGTTCAAGCAGGATGTGCGCAAACTCAAGGCGCTCGGGCTGACGGAAAGCTTGGCGAGCGGCTATCGGCTGTCGCCGCGCGGAGCGGCGATGCTCCGGCGCCTCGCGCCCCGCTAACGGCGCCGCGATCTACCGATCGGCTTGACGCTGCTCCCGACGGGCTCGCCCAGTGGAAGGCTCAGGCGGCCAAGGCAACCTTCAATCCGGGCGTCAAAGCCACTTTTTCCAGCGAAACAAGACATAGGGCACCACGGCCGCGACGATCATCATGCCGACCGCGATCGGGTATCCGAACTGCCATTCCAATTCCGGCATCGTCTTGAAGTTCATGCCGTAGACCGAGGCGATCAGCGTCGGCGGCATCAGGGCGACGGCGACGACCGAGAACAGCTTGATGATCTTGTTCTGCTCGATGCTGACCAGACCCAGCGTCGCATCGAGCATGAATTGCAGCTTGCTCGAGAGGAAGGTCGCGTGCTCCTCGATGGCCTGGACGTCGCGGATCGAGGTGCGCCATTCCGGTGCGAAGCCGCTCGCGGCCTTTTTAGGCCGCTTGTAATTGGCCGAGAGGAAGAGCAGCACGCGCTCGATCGCGACCATGCTCTCGCGCACATTCGAGATGATGTGCTCGTATTGGCCGATCTTCTGGATCACGCCCTGATAGGCGCTGCCCTGCTCGACCTCGGCCGCCTTGCCATCGAAGATCCGGCGCGAGGCACCGTCGATCTTGTCGCCAACACCGCGCAGCACCTCGGCAGCCCGGTCGACGATGGCCTCGATCAAGCCCTCCATGATGGCTTCAGGCTGCATGCCGCAGCCACCCGGTTTGGCGACGCGGTTGAGAAAGATGCCGAAGGCGCCGGGCTCGTCATAACGCACGGTCACCAAGGCCTTCTCGGTCAGGATGAAGGTGACGTCCGCCAGTTTGGGGACATTGCTGTCCGACTGGCAGATCACCCGCGCCGTCATGTAATGCGCGCCGTTCTCGGTATAGATGATCTCGGACGGCTCGAGATCATGCATCTCCTCGCGCGTCGGAATCGAGATGCCGAGATGGGTCTCGACCCGCTTGTCGTCCGTGGAAGTCGGATTGAGCAGATCGATCCAGACGGCTCCGACCGGGATCGGCTCATCCTGGGAGAGCGGACGATGGGCCAACCGGTCGCCATGGTCGGGGCAGATGCTGTGGATCAGAAGCATAGGGGGAGCGACTCGTCAGCGGCCGGCAGGGCGCCTTGCTGCAGGGCAGGAACTCCAAGCCGCCAACGATGTCAAACCAATGACGCGCCTTGCGGCGCGCTTCACACCCCGCCCTTCACACCGGCCGGCGGCTTGCTGTCGGCGGGCACGAAGAAGTCCGGCATCAGCGGCACCGAAGGGTCGACGCGGTAAGCTGAGAAGTCGGTGACGCCCTCGCCAGCCATGAAGCTGTCGTCGATCAGGAAATTGCCGGAGAACTGCCGCGACGATTTCAGGAAGATCATATGCGCGGCATCGGCCAGGATCTCGGGCGTGCGGCTCGCCTGCACCATCTTGTCGCCGCCGAGCAGATTCTGGACGGCCGCGGTCGCGATCGTCGTGCGCGGCCAGAGCGCGTTGACCGCGATGCCCTTCGGAGCGAGTTCGCCGGCCAGGCCCAGCACGCACAGGCTCATGCCGTATTTCGCGATGGAATAGGCGAGATGCGGCGCGAACCAGTGCGTCTTCATGTCGAGAGGCGGCGAGAGCATCAGGATATGCGGATTCTCCGCCTTCTCCAGATGCGGAATCGCATATTTCGAGACCATGAAGGTGCCGCGCGTATTGATCTGGTGCATCAGATCGAAGCGCTTCATATCGGTCATCTGCGTGTTGGTCAGATTGATCGCGCTGGCATTGTTCACGACGATGTCGATGCCGCCGAAGGTCGCCACCGTCTTGGCAATGGCGTCCGCGACGCCAGCCTCATCGCGCACGTCGACCATCAGCGGCAGGCATTTGCCACCTGCGGCCTCGATCTCGGCGGCAGCGGTATGGATCGTGCCCGGCAGCTTCGGGTGCGGCTCGGCCGTCTTCGCGGCAATGGTGACATTGGCACCGTCGCGCGCCGCCCTGAGCGCGATCGCGAGCCCGATGCCGCGCGAGCCCCCGGTGATGAAGAGCGTCTTGTTCTTGAGCGACATGGTCTCTCTCCCTCTCAATCTGGAATGGTGAAACGGGCCGGCTGAGTGCCGTCCTGATCGGTGAAGCCATAGGCTCGTGCGAGATCGGCAACGCGCAGCACGCTCCCGCCGTGGCGGCTGACATCGGGATCGAGAGCAAGCGCGACAACGGCCCGGCCGGCATAGAGCGGCGTCTCCGTCGTCTCGGCCGCCATGCCGGCATCCTGCACGCGCTCGGTCAGGACATGGCCGGGCGAGAGGCCGAGCGCGGTCACACCGTAGGGCCTAAGCTCCTGCGCCATGGCGAAGGTTAGCCGGTTCATCGCCGCCTTGGCGAGATCGTAGACGACATCTCCGAGATAGCCTGCGCCAGTATCGAACCCCACGGTGACGATCAGCCCCTTGCGCATCTGGACCATGGCCGGCGCGACGGCCTTCGCCAGCAGGAGCTGCGCATAAACGCCGCTCTCGAAGCCCTGTCCCAGTCGCGCCGCCGGGCGGCGCCAGAACGGCGTGCCGAAGGCCGATCCGTCGGGATATCTGTCGCCGTCATAGCCCTCATTGCCACCCCAGACGGCATCGACGACGCAATCGAGCCGGCCGAAGCGACGCAGGGCCCAGGAGACGAGCTGATTGACCTCGCGCTCCTGCGTATGGTCGCACCGATAGGGATGCCCTTTGCCACCTGCGGCTTCGACTTCGCGCGCGGTGTCTTCGAACGTCTCCGGCCGCTGGTCAGTGCGGGGGCCGGCCTCGCTGGAGCGGCCGCTGACGATGACGGTTGCGCCGGCTTCGCCGAGCGCGCGGGCGATGCCACGCCCCAGACCGCGAGAAGCGCCTGCAACGAGGCAGATGCGGTTGGCGAGCGGCGCTGCCGCAAGGTCGGCGTCAATCACCACCGGAGCGACAATTCCGGTGGCGCAGATGCCGGCATTCCTCTAGAGGAACCGTCCCCCGAATCAGGAGAGCCGGAATGGACAGCGCAGACGTCGCCGCCTGCTGGGAGGCCAATGCCGAAACCTGGACGCGCCATGCGCGCGCCGGGTACGACCTGTACCGTGATGCCCAGAATACACCGGCCTTCATGGCCAACCTTCCCTCCGTCGCCGGGCTCGAGGGGCTCGATATCGGCTGCGGCGAAGGCGCCAATACGCGCCGCATTGCCCAGGCCGGCGCCCGGATGACCGGCATCGATATCGCGCCGACCTTCATTCGGCATGCGCGGGAAGCGGAAGAGGCCGCTCCGCTCGGCATCTCCTACCAGCTTGCCGACGGCATGGATCTGCCCTTCGCCGATGGCAGCTTCGATTTCGCGACCGCCTTCATGTCCCTGATGGACATGCCGCGGCAGGATCTCGTCCTGGCTGAAGCGGAACGTGTCCTGCGGCCCGGCGGCTTCCTGCAATTCTCGATCCTGCACCCCTGCTTCGCTACGCCGTTCCGCCGGGTGCTGCGCGACGAGAACAGGACCGTGCTCGGGATTGAGGTGCGCGAGTATTTCCGTGCCACCAATGGCGAGATCGAGACCTGGCGCTTCGGAGCTGCGCCCGAGCATGAGAAGGCCAAGGTCGAGCCATTCAAGGTGCCGCGCTTCCACCATACGTTGAGCGAATGGGTCAATCTCCTCATCGCCGCGGGCCTTGCCATCGAGCATATGCACGAGCCGACGATCGACGCGGAAACCGCGGCGCGCGAGCCCTATCTCGCGGATACCCGCGTCGCGCCGCTGTTCCTGCACATGCGTGTGCGCAAGGCCGGCTGAGGCGCACGGCGCCCCGTTCACGCGGCGAAGACCATGTCGGCCTCGGTCACGGCGCCGGCGCCTTCCGTCACGGCGAGTTCCAGCCCCGGGGCCTCGACGGCGCCGTGCTCGGCAAAGAAGCGGGCCGTCGCCACGGCTGCGGCGCCGCTCTCCTCGGTGCGCATGGCGAGCGCCTTCTTCGCCAGCCCGGTTCCACCCTGCGCCAGGGCGAAGAGCTTGAGATAGGGCGACGCCCCGGCGAGCACCTCGGCGGGTTTCGCCCCCATTGTCGCGAGCATCCATTCGGTTGCACGCTCCAGCGCATCGACTGCGCTCTTCAGCCGATCGGCGGTGCGGCCGAAGCCGGGCGTGTTGGCCGTCGCCACCTCGCCCACCACGCCGCGCATCTCGGCGATCAGCGCCCTGACGGCATCGCCGCCGGACAGAGGCAGCTTGCGCTGCACGAGGTCGATAGCCTGGATGCCGTTGGTCCCCTCGTAGATCGTGGCGATGCGAGCATCGCGCAGATGCTGCGCCGCTCCTGTCTCCTCGACATAGCCCATGCCGCCATGGATCTGGATGCCCGTCGAGGCGACTTCGACGCCGATATCCGTCGCATAGGCCTTCGCCACCGGCGTCAGGATCGCGGTTCGCTCGGCCGCCTGCTTGCGCCTGCCGATATCGGTCTCGCGATGCGAGCGATCGAGCGCTTCGGCGACCATGTAGGAGATCGCCCGCGCCGCCTGCGTCTTGGCCCGCATCTCCATCAGCATGCGGCGGATATCGGGATGCACGATGATCGGGCTCATCGGCGCGCCCTTCGGCGCATCGAGTGCTGCGCCCTGTTTGCGTTCATGCGCGAAGGCGAGCGCCTGCTGATAGGCCCGCTCGGCGATGGCGACGCCCTGGAGCGCCACGTTCAGCCGGGCGTTGTTCATCATCGTGAACATGCAGGCGAGGCCGCGATTCTCCTCGCCGATCAGCCAGCCGATCGCGCCGCCATTGTCGCCATAGGCCATCGAACAGGTCGGAGAGGCATGGATGCCGAGCTTGTGCTCGATGCCGGAGCAACGCAGGTCGTTATGGGCGCCGAGCGTTCCGTCGGCGTTGACGAGGTATTTCGGCACGAGGAAGAGCGAGATGCCGCGTGTGCCGGGAGGCGCATCGGGCAGCCGGGCAAGGACGAGATGCACGATATTCTCGGTCATGTCGTGCTCGCCATAGGTGATGAAGATCTTCTGGCCGGTGATGCGATAGGTGCCGTCCCCGGCGCGCTCGGCCTTCGAGCGCAGCGCGTTGAGGTCGGAGCCGGCCTGCGGTTCGGTGAGGTTCATCGTGCCCATCCACTCGCCGGAGACGAGCTTGGCGAGATAGGTCTCCTTCAGCTCCGCCGAACCATGGGCATGCAGCGCCTCGATCGCGCCGACGGTGAGCAGCGGGCCAAGCGCGAAGGCGAAGGCGGCGGAATTCCACATCTCGGTGCAGGCCGACTGCACCAGCGCCGGCAGGCCCTGCCCGCCATAGGCTTCCGGCGCCGGCAGCGCGTTCCAGCCAGCCTCGGCCCAGGCCTTGTAGGCCTCCTTCCAGCCGGGCGGCGTGGTTACCGCTCCATCCCTCAGCGTCGAACCGACCTTGTCGCCGACCATGTTGAGCGGCGCGATCACATCGCCCGCGAATTTTGCAGCTTCCCCGAGGATCGCCTCGGTCATGCCGCCGTCGAGCTCGGGAGCCAGGCCATCGGCAACAAGCCGGTCCAGCCCTGCCACATGACGCATGGTGGCGACGATGTCCTCGACCGGGGCGCGATAGCTCATGGCCTTCTCCCTGAATGCCTTGCCGGCCTGGCAATGTGCCGGCGCAAGGTCTGCTGCCGTCGTTATGCGTTGACGACGATGTTAGCGACGAACTATCCCCTTCGCCACGCGCCAGCCTCACGACTTTCCGCCATACGCACGGCCGCGAAACACAGTTTATATATGAACCATTACAGGTCAACGGGCTCCGGGACACGTCCGACCCGCATTCTGCATGCCGATGCCGAAGGCATTGCCGAGGCCGCGCGCCTGCTGCGCGCCGGCGGCCTCGTCGCGCTGCCGACGGAGACCGTCTATGGCTTGGCGGCCGATGCGACATCCGGCCAGGCGGTCGCCGGCATCTATGCTGCAAAGGAGCGGCCGAGCTTCAATCCGCTGATCTCGCATCTGCCCAGCGTCGAGGCAGCACTGCGCGAGGGTCTGTTCGATGCCAATGCGCTGGCGCTGGCAAAGGCCTTCTGGCCCGGGCCCTTGACGCTGGTGGTTCCGGCCTCGCCCTCTTGCCAGGTCAGCGAACTGGCACGCGCCGGGCTTGCCTCCGTCGCGTTGCGCGTGCCGTCGCATCCGCTTGCCCATGCCATTCTCGAAGCGGCAGGACGCCCGATCGCCGCGCCCTCCGCCAATCGCTCAGGCCGGGTCAGCGCCACCAGTGCGGAGCATGTGCTGGCCGATCTCAATGGCCGGATCGATGCCGTGGTCGACGCCGGGCCAGCCGAGGTCGGTGTCGAGTCGACGATCATCGCCTGCCTCGATGGGACACCCAGACTGCTTCGGCCCGGCGGTGTCTCCAGCGCCGCGATCGAGGGGGTGATCGGCCGCCCGCTGGTGCTCGCGGGCGAGGCCGGTGCCGCACCGATTTCGCCGGGGCTGCTCGCCTCGCATTACGCTCCTGCCGCCGCGGTACGGCTGGAGGCGGAGGCGCCGCGCGCAGGTGAGGCCTGGCTCGGCTTCGGACCGGACCCGGCGGGGTTCGTCGCGCCCGAGATTTCGCTCAATCTGAGCCCGGGCGGCGATCTTGCGGAAGCTGCAGCCAATCTCTTCGGCTACATGCGCCAACTCGATGGGCGGGGGCCAAGAGCGATCGCGATCGCATCGGTGCCCGCGCACGGCCTCGGCGAAGCCATCAACGACCGGCTGAGGCGCGCAGCCGCACCGCGCTGAAGCCCGCAAACAGCGCCTTGCAATTGCGCAAGATATCGCGATGCTGCCGCCGCAACCGGAGCCTGCGTCGATGAAGTCCAATCTCGCCTGGGATGATTTCAGGCTGGTCAAGGCGATCGCCGATCACGGCGGACTGACGGGTGCGGCTGCTGCTCTCGGGGTCAATCATTCCACCGTGTTCCGTCGCCTCGGGCAGATCGAGGAACAGCTCGGCCTGCCGCTCTTCGAACGCCACAAGACGGGCTATGTCGCGACCTGCGCCGGCGAGGAGATGGCCGTCCTGGCGAGCCGCATGGAGGAGGACGTCACCGCCTTCGACCGCCGCCTGGCCGGGCGTGATGTCGCCCCGTCCGGCGAGGTCCGCGTGACCACGACCGATACGCTCTTCCTCAACATGCTGCTGCCGATCTTCGCTGCGTTTCGCAAGGCACATCCCGCGATCCGGCTGGATGTCGCCATCGGCTACCAGACGCTCAATCTCTCGAAGCGCGACGCCGATGTCGCGATCCGGGCCAGTGATTCGCCTGGCGAAACCCTGGTCGGGCGCCGGCTCGCGACGCTGAACTGGGCGATCTATGGCCGCAGTGAGGACGGGCTCACCTCGGAGGAAGCCGCCAACCCTGCAGTACTCTTCGAACGGGATTGGGTCACGCTCGGCGACCAGCTCGGCTATGTGAAGGCGGCACGCCATGTCCGCGACCATGTCGCGCCGGAGCGGATCGCGCTCAAATGCTCGGCTGTGCTCGGCCTCACCGAAGCCGTCGAACAGGGGATCGGCATCGGTCCCCTGCCCTGTTTCATCGCCGATCAGCGACCCAGCCTGACGCGCCTGACCGCGCCCAATCCAGATTTCTCGACGGGGCTGTGGATCCTAACCCATCCCGATATCCGGAGCGCTCCGCGGGTGCGCGCCTTCATGGACTTTTGCGGAAACGAACTCGCGAAGCACCGCGGCCTGATCGAAGGGACGGGCTGAGACTTAGATCGCCGGACGTTCTGCCGGACACCCGGCGATCGATCTCTTCAAGCAGCATCGGATTTCTCCGAAAGGCGGTTTCTACTTTTCGGTCCGAGGCTCTAGCCCACCTCGACCACCACGCGCCCCCGTACCTTGCCCTCGACGATCGCCTTGCCGGTCTCGATCACGCTTTCCAGCGGGATGGTCGAGGTCATGGCGGCAAGCTTGTCGCGGTCGAGATCGGACGCCAGCCGCGCCCAGGCCTCGAGCCGGCGCGGCTTCGGGCACATCACCGAATCGACTCCGAGCAGCGAGACGCCGCGCAGGATGAAGGGTGCGACCGAAGCCGGCAGGTCCATGCCCTGGGCCAGGCCGCAGGCGGCTACGGCGCCACCATAGCGGGTCATCGCCAGCAGATTGGCGAGCGTATGCGAGCCGACCGCGTCGACACCTGCAATCCAACGCTCCTTGGCCAGCGGTTTTCCGGGGTTCGAGAGCTCGTTGCGGTCTATGATCTCGGCTGCGCCGAGGCCCTTCAGGTAGTCGGCCTCCTCGGCGCGGCCGGTCGAAGCGATGACATGCCAGCCCGCCTTCGCCAGCAGCGCGATTGCGACCGAGCCGACGCCTCCGGCGGCGCCGGTGACCACGACCGGGCCGTCGGCCGGTTTCAGCCCGTGCTTCTCCAGCGCCAGCACGCAGAGCATCGCGGTATAGCCCGCCGTGCCGATCGCCATCGCGTCGGCCGGGGTCATGCCGGCGGGCAGCGGCACCAGCCAGTCGCCATTGACGCGGCTCTTCTGGGCATAGGCGCCAAGATGGGTCTCGCCCGTGCCCCAACCATCGAGGATGACGAGATCGCCCGGCTTGAAATCGGGATGGCCGGAGGTCTCGACCCGGCCGGAGAAATCGATCCCGGGAATCATCGGCCAGCGCCGGATCACCGGCGCCTTGCCGGTGATTGCGAGCCCGTCCTTGTAGTTCACCGTCGAGTGCGTGACGCGGACGGTGACGTCGCCCTCCATCAGATCGGCTTCGGCGAAATCCGTGAAGGCGAGGTTCGGGCCGATTTCGCCCTTCGTCGCGACGAGCGCCTTGAAGCTGGACATGCATCACTCCTGTCGTGCCAACTGGTCACGACAGGAGTGGAACGAGCCCGGCCAATCCGCAAGGCGCAAGCATGTGCGCCTTTGCCTCGTCCCGATCAGGCGGGCTGCGGCACCGCGCGCGTCACCGGCTTCTCGACGATCGGCAGGTTGATCAGCGCGGAGGCGACACCCAGAGCGACCGAAAGCCACCAGACGATCTCGTAGGAGCCGGTCCGCTCATAGAGGATGCCGCCGAGCAGCACGCCGAGGAAGCCGCCGACCTGATGCGAGAAGAAGGCGAAGCCGTAGAGCATCGCCATGTATTTCGTGCCGAACATCAGCATGACCAGCGAGGAGGTCGGCGGCACGGTCGAGAGCCAGAACAGGCCGATCACGACGCCGAAGGCCAGCGCGGTGGCCGGGCTGGCGGGCAGCAGGATGAAGGCGGCGATGGCAACCGCACGCCCCAGATAGATCCAGGCCAGCAAATGGCGCTTGGGCATGCGGGAGGTCAGCCAGCCAGAGCCCAAGGAGCCCGCGGCATTGGCGAGGCCGATCACGGCAAGCGTCCAGCCGCCGACCCAGGCCGGCATCCCGGCATCCTTGAGATAGGCCGGCATATGCGCGGTGATGAAGGCAAGCTGGAAGCCGCAGGTGAAGAAGCCGAGCACGAGCAGAACATAGCTGCGGTGCTTGAAGGCCTCCGTCAGCGCCTGCGTGACGCTCTGGTTCGGCAGGTTGACGGCCGAAGCAACCTGCTGCCTGGCGTCTCCGGTCTTGCGCGTTCCCAGCATGATGGCGAGCGGCATCACCAGCAGCACCGAGCCGGCGAAGACGACAAGCGCCTGATGCCAGCCGATCTGCTCGATCATGATGTTGCCGATCGGCGGGAACAGGAACTGGCCGAAGGAGCCGGCCGCGGTGCCGGCACCGAACGCCATCGGGCGCCATTGCTCCGGCAGCAGCTTGCCGAAAGCGGCCAGCACGAGATTGAACGAGCAGGCCGAAAGGCCGAAGCCGATCAGCACGCCGGCGCCTAGATGCATCGTCATCGGCGTCGTGGCATAGGCCATGACGACCAGGCCGGCGGCATAGAGCAGCGCACCGAAGCACAGCACGCGCACCGTGCCGAACCGGTCGGCCACGGCGCCGGCAAAGGGAGCGCCGAGGCCCCAGAGCAGGTTCTGCAGGGCAATGGCGATACTGAACGTGTCGCGCCCCCAGCCGAATTCCAGCGTCATCGGGATCTGGAACAGACCGGCGCTGGCGCGGGGGCCAAAGGTGATCAGCGCGATCAGACAGCCGGCAGCGACGACGATTTCGGGCGCATAGCTGCGCCGAGTGGCCGCACTCATGGGGAGCTCCGACAATAGGACAGAAAGACGGCAAGCTTGAACGTGTGGTTGCACGTTATCGTTTCGTCCCGCGCCGCAACAACGTCTTTTCGTGAAATTCCACATCACGGCCGCACATGGAACGCGGGTCGCCGAAGAGCGCGTGCCCGAGCGCCGCATTAACCGGCTCTCAACCCTACCGGATGGATAACGGGATCGTCGAAAAGCGCGCCCTTGGCTGCGTGGCCGACCCCCGGTGTTGTCAAGGCGGGCAGAGCGTTGAGTCAGTTGCGGTTACGGCGTCGCACGAGGCGAATCAGAGCGCTGGGTCTGAAATGGGCCCTGGCGACGGTCGCGCCCTGGGCGCTGTCCGTCGGGCTGCTGGTTTCCTTCACCGCATCCGCCGGGCAAAATCACGACGGCGACACGCTTCCCTATTCCCTCGTGCGGCGCGCGGCGCCCTCGTCCGATTCCGTGCTCGAGGAAGGCCCTTCGATGCTGGTTGCGGCCAGTGCCTTCCGCCTGCCCGGCCTCACACTGTCGTCCTCGATCCAGCAGGCTCATCTCTCCTTCGACGACCCCGAACGGCGTATCGCCATCGATCCGCGCCAGCCGCGCGAGGACATGAAACGCACGGCAAGCGCCTTTCCCGAGGTCGACCGCAGCGCCAAGGGCGACCTGCTGCCTGGCCTGCGCCCAGGCCTGACCCTCACCCCGCGGCCGCGCGAGCTCGAACGCGTCGTCTTCGGAGACAACCAGCCGGGCCTGATCTCGGGCGGCTTTGCGCTCGACGCCGTGCGCGAAGGCGAGAGCGCAGACGGTCCGCAAATGGGCTTCGAGCCCTATGCCAATGACGAGGGGCTGACCGACCCGGCCCTTTCGGATTCCTCGCCGAGTTCGCCGAAGCCGATCATCACCTCGCCGCGCGAGGCCGAACTGCAACTGGAGAGCATCGACGGCTCGACCCCCTCGGTTCCGCAGTTTTCGGCACAGTCCTCGTCGACCCCAGCCGTGAACTACAGCGTCGCCACGATCGCGCGGACGACGCCCCCGGCTGTTGCCGCCGCACGGCCTGCCGCCATCGGCAAGGCGTCCGCCCCCGCAACCAGCATCGCGCGCAAGAGCGATCCGGGGCCGAAGCAGATCTATACTGGGCTGATCCTGCCGGAAAACATGGCGCGCGAGCAGCGCTGCCTCGCGGAGGCCGTCTATTTCGAGGCTCGTTCGGAATCCGAGGAAGGCCGGGCTGCGGTCGCGCAGGTCGTGCTCAACCGGGTGAAGAGCGGGCTTTATCCAGATACGGTCTGCGGCGTGGTCTACCAGAACCGCAACCGCTACCTCGCCTGCCAGTTCACCTTCGCCTGCGAGGGCAAGTCGCTGCGCATCACCGAACCCGAACCGTGGCGCGCCTCCGTGCGCATCGCGCGCGAGGTCTATGAGGGCACGACCTATCTCGCGGATGTCGGCGCCTCCACCCATTACCACGCCGACTATGTCCGGCCCTACTGGGCCAAGAAGCTGAAGAAAATGGACGTGATCGGCCGGCACGTCTTCTATCAGCTGAGGCCGGGGCAGACTTAGGCTATCCTGAATTCTCAACAGTAGATCCAAACCTAAGACAGATTGAATACTGGATCCTCTCGCAAGAGCGGACATGCACGGGCGGCTCGACTCAAGTAACCCGGCAGGGTCCTGACTTCCAGTAGCGCGGCCGCGTTGTGTCCGGCTGAGAAGCCCCCCCGACACGCAGGACGTCCATGAATGTCGTCCTGCCAGCTTGATCCGGCCCTTCGCCTGGAGTTGTGCTATGATGCCCGTGTCTCAGAATCACGCGTGAATTGAATGCAGCTTCAGTCCCTCATTACCTGCCCGCATTGCGGACATGTTGCGGCCGAGACGATGCCGACCGACGCCTGCCAGTTCTTCTACGAATGCAAGGGATGCGGCGCGTTGCTCAGGCCGAAACAGGGCGATTGCTGCGTGTTCTGTTCCTATGGCTCGATTCCCTGCCCGCCCATTCAGGCAGCCGCGGGCGGAAAATCCGACGGCGCGTCCTGCTGCGCCTCTGCTGGCACGAACAGAACCTGACATAAGCTCAGGCGCGCAGCCGAAGGCCGCCCCCAATCTCCGGTGCGCCATGCGCGAGACTTTTCCTGCCACGTCGATGCCTGACCGCGACTGGTGGGCGGTGCTGTGGCCGTCGCCCGGCGATATCCTGCGGCAGATCGGCATCGAGCCCGAGATGACCGTGCTCGATCTATGCTGCGGCGACGGATACTTCACCGCGCCGCTCGCCAGGCTCGTCGACGGACGCGTCCATGCTCTCGATCTCGATCCGGCGATGATCGAACTGGCCAAGACTGAAATCGCCCGCAATGCCACATCAGTCCTGCAATGGCATTGCGCCGACGCCCGTGAGATCGCCACGCTTCTGCGTGAGCGCGTCGACTACGTCTTGATGGCGAACACCTTTCACGGCGTGCCGGACCAATCTGAGCTCGCTCGCGCCATGCGCGCGGTGCTGCGGCCGCATGGCCTGCTCGGAATCGTGAACTGGCATCGTCATCCGCGGGAGGAGACAACCGTGCTCGGCCTGCCTCGCGGGCCCAGGTCCGATACCAGGATGTCCCCCGAGGAGGTTCGCGCTGTCGTCGAGCCGGCAGGCTTCCGCTGCGTAGGGCTCGTCGACCTGCCGCCTTTTCATTACGGCGCAGTATTCGAGGCCTTGCCGGGCGCCGCGGATCATGGTTAATTTTACCTTGTTTTCGCGTTTACCTTGCGTTCATCACTGCCGGCTGGCTTTCTGCCTCCAACACGGCGGCGCCAGGACGCCGCCGGGGAGTTCGGAGTCAGACATGCGAGGCAAGGTATTTTCCGCTTCCGCATTGGCCGCTTCGGTAGCTGCGGCCGCGCTGCTGCTCGGCGCCCAGGGCGCCCAGGCTGGCGGTGGCTGCTATGGCTCCGCCTGCTACACGCTGCAGCAGTCGCCCCCGGTCTATGGCACGATCAACGAGACCTATGTCGCGCGCCCGGCGCAGACTCAGTCGCGCATCATCCCGGCCGAATATGAATACGTCACCGAGCAGGTGATGGTGCATCCGCAGCGGGTCATCCCGCGCTATCGCCCGGCCCAGTACAGCACGGTGGCCGAACAGGTCCTGATTTCACCGGCGGGGCGTCGCTGGGAGGTGAACCGCGATCTCTATGGCAACGTCACCGGCTGCTGGGTCGATGTTCCCGCGCGCTACGGCATCCAGCAGCGCACGGTCGAGATCAGCCCGGCGAGTACCGATTACGAGACGCTGCCCGCGGTCTATGGCCAGCGTCAGCGCAAGGTGATGGTGCGCCAGACGCAGGTCGTGCACGAGACGATCCCCGCTCTCTACGAAACCCGCCAGCGCCAGGTGCTGGTGAGCCCCGGCTCGCAATACTGGGCGCGCGGCCGCTATTGAGTTCACGCCTACCGAGAGTTTAGACGCAGACCCTTTTTTACCACGGAAACGACCTTACGCCCCGGCTTCGGCCGGGGCTTTTTTCATGCGATCTCGATATCGAGCCCGAGGTCGAGCACGCTGGCGGAATGGGTCAGGGCGCCCACCGAGATCATGTCGACGCCGGTCGCCGCGATCGCCGCGACGGTGTCGAGCGTGATGCCGCCGGAGGCCTCGACCTTCATGCGGCCGCCGACCATGGCAACGCCCCTGGTCAGATCGGCAACGGACATGTTGTCGAGCATGACGATGTCGGCGCCCTCGGCGAGGACCTCCTCGAGCTGGGCAAGGGTGTCGACCTCGATCTCGATCTTGACGAAGTTGCCGGCCTGGCGCTTGGCCGCCTGTAATGCGGGGCGAATGCCGCCAGCGACGGCGACATGATTGTCCTTGATCAGGATGGCGTCATCGAGCCCATAGCGATGGTTGCCGGCGCCGCCGCAGCGAACCGCGTATTTCTCGAACGCGCGCAGGCCCGGCGTGGTCTTGCGGGTGTCGACGATCATCGCCTTCGTGCCCGCGGCCTTGGCCACATAGGCCGCCGCCAGCGTGGCGATGCCGGAGAGCCGGCCCATGAAATTCAAGGCGACACGCTCCGCCGAGAGGACGGAGCGGGCCTCCCCCTCGATGCGAGCCACAATGGCGCCGGGTTCGAGCCTGTCGCCATCCGACATGGCGGCCTCGAAGCGAACCGATGGGTCGTATTGCCGGAAGGTCTCGCGGGCGAAGGGCAGACCGGCAACGATGCCGCTCTTGCGCGCGGCGATCACCGCGCTGGCCCGCTTGCCGGCAGGAATCGTCGCAAGGGTGGTGATGTCACCGGCCCGGCCGAGATCCTCGATCAGAGCGGCACGCACCGCTTCGGTGATGAGCAGGGGATTGAGGACGGCTTGGCTCACGTCGGGCTCCGGATCAGGACAGGGCGCGGCGCGCGGCAGGCGGCGCCGATAAGGCCAGCTTGCTGCGCGTCGCGAGCGCCGCACTGGCTTGCGGAAAATCGCTGCGCCAATGGCCGCCACGGCTCTCGCGCCGGGCAAGTGCGGCTGCAACGATGATGAGGGCGGCGCTCGCCATGTTGACGAGCGTCGAACTGTCCGCAGCCTCCGCGATGGCCTGGAGCTGACGCGACGCGGCAAGCAGCCCTGGCCCGTCACGCACCACGCCTGCCCTTTCCGACATGATCGCTCGCAAGCGCTTGATCGCGCGCTGGTCCGCAGCCGTCGGCAGGCAGGCTGCCGTACCGCTCATGCGGACCGGCTTCCCCCTGGTTTTCATCACCAACGGGCGGGCCTTCAGGAACTCGGCGACACGTGCGCCGAAGACCACGGCCTCCAGAAGGGAATTCGAGGCGAGCCGGTTGGCACCATGCAGGCCAGTGCTGGCCACTTCACCGGCGGCATAGAGGCCGGGAAGCGTCGTGCAGCCATGAGCGTCAGTCGCGACTCCACCCATGTGGTAATGCTCGGCCGGCGCCACCGGCATGAGCTCGGTCACTGGATCGATGCCCGCCTTGCGGCAGGCGGCGGTGACGGAGGGAAACCGCTCGGCAAACTCAACACCGATCGCCGCCCTTGCATCGAGGAAGGCGCCACGCCCCGCCGCGATCTCGGCGAAGACGGCGCGCGCCACGATATCGCGCGGGGCGAGCTCGGCATCCTTGTGCACGGGCAGCATGAAACGCTCGCCGGCGGCATTGACGAGAATGCCGCCGTCGCCCCGGATCGCTTCGGTCGCGAGCGGGGCCGGATCGAGCCCGAGCGCCAGCGCGGTCGGGTGGAACTGCACGAACTCCGCATCGGCAATCGTCGCGCCGGCACGTGCCGCCATGGCCAGTCCTTCGCCACGCGCCTCCGCCGGGTTCGTGGTCAGCGCGTAGAGATGGCCGATACCTCCCGTGGCCAGCACGGTCGCAACAGCATGAAACCGCGTCGCCTCGCGCGCCGCTCCGTGCTCGCCGCGCGCCAGCACACCCGTGCAGGCGCCATCGGTAAGAAGCAGGTCCTCGGCAATGAACCCTTGCCGCACGGTGATCGAAGGCGTCTGCCGCACCGTCGCAATCAGTGCCTGCATGATCGCGGCGCCGGCACCATCGCCGCCGACGCGGACGACACGATGCTCCGAATGCGCGGCCTCGCGCGACTGTACGAGCCGCCCGGCAAGATCGCGATCGAAGGGGACGCCATAGGACAGAAGATCGTGGACGCGTTCGGCGGCCTCATTGGCAACCATGTGCGCGACGGCCTCGTCGACGATGCCCGCACCAGCCGCGATCGTATCGGCAGCGTGCTTTGCCGCCGTGTCGCCCTCGGACATCGCAGCGGCGATGCCGCCTTGCGCCCAGCTCGACGAAGAGCCCTCGCCGAGCGGGCGTGGCGCCAGCACCGTGCAGGGCAGCGGCGCCAGTTTCAGAGCCGTGAACAGCCCCGCCAGCCCGCCGCCGACGATGAGGATATCCGCTTGGATGTCAGGCATGAGGGCCAATCCGCCGCCAGGGCCCCTCCCCCTCAAGGGAGAGGCACGCAGGCTTTACATCGTCAGGTTGACCATGCGCTCGACCGAGCGCCGGGCCTTTTCGGCCATAGCCGGATCGACCACCACCTCGTGCTGCATATAGACCAGCGACTCGAGGATCTTGGGCAAGGTGATGCGCTTCATATGCGGGCAGAGATTGCAGGGCCGCACGAATTCGACGCCCTTCGTCTCGGCTGCGACATTGTCCGCCATCGAGCATTCGGTGACGAGCAGGACGCGGCCCGGCAACTCATTCTTGACCCAGTCGATCATGCCCTTGGTCGAACCGGCGTAATCGGCAACGGCGACGACCTCCGGCGGGCATTCCGGATGGGCGACGATCTTGATGCTCGGATCGGCCTCGCGGTAGCGGACGAGTTCTTCGGCGGTGAAGCGCTCATGCACCTCGCAGGCGCCGGCCCAGGAGATGATCTTCACCCTGGTCTGCGCCGCGACATTCTTCGCCAGATACTGGTCGGGCACGAAAATGACTTCCGGCACGCCCAGGCTCTCGACCACCTGCACCGCGTTCGACGAGGTGCAGCAGATATCGACCTCCGCCTTCACATCCGCCGAGGTGTTGACATAGGCGACGACCGGACGGCCGGGATAGCGCTCGCGCAGCAGGCGGATATCGGCGCCCGTAATCGATGAGGCCAGCGAACAGCCAGCCTTCATGTCCGGGATCAGCACGATCTTCTCGGGGCTGAGCAGCTTCGAGGTCTCGGCCATGAAATGCACGCCACCCTGCACGATGACCTCTGCCTTGGTCTTCGAGGCCACCTTGGCGAGCTGCAAGGAGTCGCCGACGATGTCGGAGACACAATGGAAGATTTCCGGCGTCATGTAATTATGGCCGAGGATGACCGCATTGCGGACCTGCTTCAGCTCGTTGATCGCCTTGATCGTCGGCGCGAAGAAGGGCCATTCGACCGCTGGAATGACGGCCTTGACCTTCTCGTAGAGATGCGCGGTCGCGGCTTCGACCTCGGGGGTCCAGGTCAGATCGGGCATCGGCAGTGGCCGGAAGCGCGGATCGTCCCTGCGGCGCGCGACAGTGACCGGGGCGACAGCGTTGTCGGCCTCGAAGCCCCGAGACTTTTCCAAGCCCAAAGACATGGCATCCTCCTCATCCCTGCGATGCCGGAGCTCCGCCCCGGGTCGCCGCCGGCCTGTTGCTAGCCAGCTATGCTCGTTTTGAGCATAAGGATATTAGCACGTCTCCCCGATGCTGACCAGCACTCGGCATCCCGCGCCAGCGCGCGGTCCTTCATGTGTTGAGGGAATATGTCAGGCAGTCAGGCGATGCCGCCGGTGACCAGCGCCAAGACGCCAAGACCGAGCACGAAGGCCAGGATACGGGCAGGCATCCCGACAAGGGCGCCGGGAGGGCGGCCCGTCACGAAACCAAAGACGACTTCGATGAGGCCGAGCCCGATCAGGACGAACAGATAGCGCGGGAAAGCTGCCGATCCCGCCAGCCATCCAATGTGAGCCGCGAGTGCGACAAGACTTCCGAGGCCTGCGCCTGCAGCGAGGAAGAGCAGTTCAACCCGGCTGAAGCGCATGCTGTGGCTCAACGCCGACGGAAGTTCTGATTGCGCGGCGGCCCGCCCGGAGCCGGTCCCGCCGTCTTCTGACGGAAGTTGATGCGGCCGCGATCAAGATCATAAGGCGACATCTCGACGACGACCCGGTCTCCGGCGATCGTGCGGATGCGGTTCTTCTTCATCTTGCCGGCCGCGTAGGCCAGGATCACATGGTCATTGTCGAGCTTCACCCGATAGTTTCCATCGGGCAGCACCTCGACCACCGTGCCGTCGAACTCGAGAAGTTCTTCTTTCGCCATTCCTTGGTCCTTCTTCTGCGCCTTGGGCGGACGACCGGATCAGAGGGATCCGCCGGCCCGATCGTCCCCTGGCTATCCGCGCGTCAGTTCGCGCGGCGCCGGGCGCCGCCATTGCGACGTTGCTCTGTTCTTTGCTGCAAGAACGCGACGCCGCCAAGTCCTTCCTTGCCGGCAACGCTGTCTTTTCGCGCCGAAGGCGCCTCAGCGCGCTGCGGCGGACGGTCATTGCGAGGAGTCTCGCTGCGCTGACCGCCGGCATGCTGGGGCTTGCCCGCCTGCTGCGGCTTCGCGCCCTGGCGCTGGCCCTGCGGCCGGCCATGATCGCGCCCGCCACCGGAGCCCTGGCCATTGCGGCCGCGGCCCTGGTTCTGCGGCGGCTTCTTCGGCGTGCGGCCATCCCAGTGCGGCACCTCGCCGACCGGGGTCAGCGAAACGCGAGTGAGCTTTTCGATCGCCGCCAGATCGCCGCGCTCTTCCGGGGTGCAGAAGGCAATGGCGACACCGGTGGCGCCGGCGCGCGCCGTGCGGCCGATGCGGTGGACATAGGTTTCCGCCACGTTCGGCAGGTCGAAATTGACGACATGGCTGACGCCGTCGACATCGATGCCCCGCGCCGCGATATCGGTCGCGACCAGAATGCGCAGTTCGCCCTCACGGAAAGCGCCGAGAGCGCGCTCGCGCTGACCCTGGCTCTTGTTGCCGTGGATGGCAGCCGACTTGATGCCGGACTGCTCGAGCTGGCGAACGACCTTGTCCGCACCATGCTTGGTGCGCGTGAACACGATCGCGCGCTCCATCTCCGGCACGCCGAGCGTCTTCGCCAGCAAAGCCGGCTTTTGGCCGGGATCGGTGAAGATCACGCGCTGCTCGACCTTCTCGGCAGTCGTGGCAACCGGCGTCACCGCGACCTCGACCGGATTGGTCAGATAGGCCGAGGCGATCTCGCGGATCTGCTTCGGCATGGTCGCCGAGAACAGAAGCGTCTGGCGCTTGGCCGGGATCAGCGTCGCGATGCGGCGCAGAGCATGAATGAAGCCGAGATCAAGCATCTGATCGGCCTCGTCGAGCACCAGGAACTCGATCTCGCGCAGCGAGACTGCGCGCTGGTCGACAAGATCAAGCAGACGGCCGGGCGTGGCGACGAGGATGTCGACGGTCTGGCCGAGCGCTCGGATCTGCTTGCCGACGGGCACGCCACCGAAGATCACGGCCGACTTGACCGTGGTGAACTGGGCGTAGGTGCGGATGCTGGTCTCGATCTGCGCCGCGAGCTCACGCGTCGGGCTCAGGATGAGTGCGCGCACCGAGCGCGGCTGCATGCGCCGGGGGTTGTTCAGCAACCGGTGCAGCATCGGCAGAGAGAAGGCGGCCGTCTTGCCCGTGCCCGTCTGGGCCGCGCCGAACAGATCCTTGCCTTCGAGAATAGGGGGAATGGCCTGCGCCTGGATGGGCGTCGGCTTGGAATAACCTTCAGCCGCGAGCGCCTTGAGAAGCTGCTCGGCGAGGCCGAGGTCTGTAAATTGTGTCAAAACAGGTCTTTCTGAAGCCGAAACGCAAGGGGCGCATGTGGAAACCGGCTGCGCCACCGAATGGGTTCGGCATTGAAGTACGTCATTTCCGTCCGGCGAACCGCTAGCCACTGCGCCGAAAGGTATTGTTGTAAGGGTATCGGTAGAGAGAGCCGGGAGAGTGCGGACACCCTCCCGGTCAGTATTCAGCCTCAGGCGACGACGAGGTTGCCGGCCGAGGACTTGCCGGTCTTGCGATCGGCGATCAGCTCGAAGGAGACGACCTGACCATCGCGCAGCTCGCGCAGGCCAGCACGCTCGACAGCGCTGATGTGGACGAAAACGTCCTGGCCGCCGGCCTCAGGGGTGATGAAGCCATAGCCCTTGGTGGTGTTGAACCACTTCACGGTGCCCTTGTTCATAGGGTAGTCCTTACGTTTCAGATCCGCGTTCGTATGTGGAAGACACGACTTGACGCGCGGACGCCTCGCCGTGGCCTTGATAACGATGTGTGGTGGATCTGAATCGTGCCCGCCGACCGGGAAATCCCGCGCGGAGGATTGGCCAGAACCCGGCCGCATCTCGTCTTACATGGGCGGCACTAGCATAAATTGCAATGCGGGTCCAGCGCAGCGCCCTGATGAGTGCCGGGCCGCCCTCCCCGGTCCCCGCGCCAGGCGCGCGCATGGAGGAAGGCGCCCAGCGGAGTCCCGCTCTGCGTCGAGACTGCATCCCTTGCCCCGTCGCATGAACGTCTTCGCGGGCGTGCCGACAGAATAACCTCACTGTGCGAAGTTGATCGACACACCGAACTCTTTGTCGATCTGGTTCTCGAACGGGTGCTGCTTGCTTGCGACTCGGAATCGATGGCCTTCCGACTCGATCCACGCGTGCACCGCTGCCATTTTCACGCGACGGATGGTCCGGCCTGAGGCGTCCCCTTCGGTCAGTCGATCTCGCCAAGAAGTCGGACGAGGCCGCCAAGATCTGGCAGACGACGATAGCGCTGCTCTGCGACCGGCTCCTCGGCATGTTCGAGTACCCAGGTCAGTTCATGCGGTACATGCACAGCCCAGGCCCCCGCCTGCAGCGCCGGAACGATGTCCGACTTCAGCGAGTTGCCGACCATCATCGCATGTCTCGGCCCGTCACCGTGACGCGCGAAGATGCGTTCATAGGTCGCGACATTCTTGTCGCTGACGATCTCGACCGCCTGGAAGAAATCGCCGAGTCCGGACTGGGCGAGCTTGCGTTCCTGATCGAAGAGATCACCCTTGGTGATCAGAACCAGCCGGTAATCGGAGGCCAGCGCCTCCAGTGTTTCCTGTGCGCCCGGAAGCGTCTCGACCGGATGCGCCAGCATCTCCCGCCCGGCGGCAAGGATCTCGGCGATGACGGAAGCTGGAACATTGCCGCCGGTGATCTCGATCGCAGTCTCGATCATCGAGAGCGTGAAGCCCTTGATGCCAAATCCGTAGAAGCCGAGATTGCGACGCTCCGCGTCCAGCAGTCTGCCAGAGATCTCGGCCGCTTCGCCGTGCTCGCCGAGGAGCGTGACGAAACGCTCCTCCGTCAGCCGGAAGAACTGCTCGTTCTGCCAGAGCGTGTCATCGGCATCGAAGCCGATCGTGGTGAGCGCGCGAGACGGCACGGTTCAGCCCTTCAACTCGGACACGAAGCGGTCGAGCTCGGCATTGAAGCGCTCCGCATCCTCGAAATAGACGGAATGGCCGGTTTCGGGAATGCTGACGAAGCGGCCCTGCGCGGCATGGGCAGCGACCGCCTCAACGCCACAAGGCGGGACGACAAGGTCATCGGCGCCTGAAAGGAACAAGACGGGACAATCGAGTGCGGCGAGATCGGCGGGTGAGCGGTTGCGCGCCTGCCAGATGCGTTGCCGAACCAGGGCCTTGTCCAGGCCCGCATTGATGCGGTCGATCGATTTGTAGAGCTCGTAGAGCGCCGGCAGGCGTTTCGCGAAAGCTTCGCCGCAGGCGGGGTGGATGCCGCTCCTGGCCCAACGCGGCAGAGTATCGTCGACCCGCCGTTGCCAGGCCGCGAGCTCGCTCGAGACATCCCTTCCAGCCTTGCCGAAATCGAGCGTGCCGGTGGTGCAAGCCATGACGAGCCCGCTCACCTTACCGGGGTTCGCCAGCGCATAATCCACACAACTCCAGCCGCCCATGGATTGCGCGACCAGGACCGGTCGCTCCAGCGACAAATATGTGATCAGCGCGGCGAGGTCGCCGGCATAATCTGCCGGATCAGGGCCGCCGGCCACCGGCTCGGACGGTGCGAAACCGCGATGAGCGAAGGTGACGCAGCTGTGTCGCGGGCTGAAATGAGCGACCTGCTGCCACCAGGACAGATGATTACCGCCCAACCCATGAGCGAAGACGATAGGCGGGCCGGAACCGGTGACCTCGTAGTAGAGCTTGCCGAAGGGGCGGGAGAGCTGGCCGATACGCGTTTCCATGGAGCGAAATTAGACCGGCAGCCGTTCTGGCGCCAATGCAGGATGATCGGTCTCGGGCCGAGCATGGCGCAGGCCCGAGACAGGTCAGGAGATGATCGGCTCGAGGCCGACCATCAGGATTTGGCTGCTCAGGCGTCCTTGGCCTTGATCGCGCCCAGTGCGGCTTGCGCCGCGGCCAGGCGTGCGATCGGCACCCGGAAGGGCGAGCAGGAGACATAATCGAGACCGATGCTCTCGCAGAAGCCGATCGAGGCCGGATCGCCGCCGTGCTCGCCGCAAATGCCCAGCTTGATCCGCGGGCGGCTCCGGCGACCGCGCTCGACCGCGAGCTTGACGAGTTCGCCGACGCCCTCCTGGTCGATGGTGACGAAGGGGTCGAATTCCAGAATACCCTTGGCGGTGTAGGAGCCGAGGAAGGAACCGGCATCGTCGCGGCTGATTCCGAGTGTGGTCTGGGTCAGGTCATTGGTGCCGAAGGAGAAGAACTCGGCGCTGCGGGCAATCTCCTCGGCGCGCAGAGCGGCGCGTGGCAGCTCGATCATCGTGCCGACCTGGTAGGTCAACTCGGTCTTGCTCTCGCCGATCACGGCCTTGGCCATGGCGTCGATGCGGGCCTTGACGAGGTCGAATTCGGCGACGCCCATCACCAGCGGCACCATCACCTCCGGGATAACCGGCTTGCCGGTTTCGCGTGCCGAGATCACGGCAGCCTCGAAGATGGCGCGGGCCTGCATCTCGGCGATTTCGGGATAGGCCACCGCCAGCCTGCAGCCGCGGAATCCGAGCATCGGGTTGAACTCGTGCAGCTCGGCCGCCCGGCGCCGGAGCACGTCCGGGGTCACCGCCATGGCGCGCGCCACCTCGGCGATCTCCTCGTCGGTATGCGGCAAGAACTCGTGCAGTGGCGGATCGAGCAGGCGGATCGTGACCGGCAGCCCCTGCATGATGGTGAAGAGCTCGACGAAATCCTGCCGCTGCATCGGCAGGAGCTTGGCCAACGCGTCGCGCCGTCCCTTGTCGTCGCTGGCGAGGATCATCTCCCGCATCGGCAGGATGCGATCCTCGTCGAAGAACATGTGCTCGGTGCGGCAGAGCCCAATGCCCTCGGCGCCGAAATCGCGCGCAGCGCGGGCATCGCGCGGCGTCTCGGCATTGGCGCGGACCTTGAGGCGGCGAACCTTGTCAGCCCAGCCCATCAGAATGCCGAAATCTCCCGAGAGCTCCGGCTGCTGCATCTTGACCTCGCCAAGCAGAACCTGGCCGAGGGTGCCGTCAATCGTGATGAAATCGCCGGCCCGCAATGTGGTCGGCCCCACCGTCATCGTGCCCTTGGCATAGTCGACCCGGATCTGGCCGGCGCCGGAGACGCAGGGCTTGCCCATCCCGCGCGCCACGACCGCCGCATGCGAGGTCATGCCGCCACGCGTGGTCAAGATGCCTTCGGCGGCATGCATGCCGTGGATATCCTCCGGGCTGGTCTCGACCCGGACCAGGATGACCTTGCGGCCCGTCTTCCTGGCAGCCTCGGCATCGTCTGAATTGAAGACGATCTCGCCGGCCGCCGCGCCGGGCGAGGCCGGCAGACCGGTCGTCAGCACGCGGCGCTCGGCCTTGGGATCGATCGCAGGGTGCAGGAGCTGTTCGAGAGCGCCGGGCTCGACGCGGCCGACCGCCTCTTCCTCGCCGATCAATCCCTCCTGCGCCAGATCGACCGCGATCCTGAGCGCGGCCTTGGCGGTACGCTTGCCGGACCGGGTCTGCAGCATCCAGAGCTTGCCCTCCTGGATGGTGAATTCCATGTCCTGCATGTCGCGATAATGCTTCTCGAGGATGCCATAGATCCGGCAGAGCTCGGCATAGGCCGCGGGCATCGCCTTCTCCATGGAAGGCTTGTCGGAGCCGGCGGCCTGGCGCGCCACCTCGGTGATGTCCTGCGGAGTGCGGATGCCGGCAACGACATCCTCGCCCTGCGCGTTGATCAGGAATTCGCCATAGAGGGCGTTCTCGCCGGTCGAGGGATTGCGGGTGAAGGCGACGCCGGTGGCCGAGGTCTCGCCCATATTGCCGAAGACCATCGACTGGACATTGACGGCCGTGCCCCAGGAGGCAGGGATATTGTTGAGCTCGCGATATTTGATCGCGCGGGCATTCATCCAGGACGAGAACACGGCGCCGACAGCGCCCCAGAGCTGCTCTTGCGGCTCCTGCGGGAACTCGGCACCGAGCGCCTTCTTCACGATGTCCTTGTAACGACCGACCAGCACCTTCCAGTCATCGGCCGAGAGATCAGTGTCGAGATGCAGGCCCTTGCGCTCCTTGTAGTCTTCGAGCGCCTCCTCGAAATGGCCGTGGTCGACGTCGAGCACGACATTCGAATACATGGTGATGAAGCGGCGATAGCTGTCCCAGGCGAAGCGGGCGTCGCCCGAAGCCTTCGCCACGGCCTCGACGGTGACGTCGTTGAGGCCGAGGTTGAGGACGGTGTCCATCATGCCGGGCATCGAGGCGCGGGCGCCCGAGCGCACCGACACGAGAAGCGGATTGGCGGGATCGCCGAAGAGCTTGCCGGTGAGACGGCCCATCTCGGCAAGCGCAACCTTCACCTGCCCGGCAAGATCGGACGGGAAATTCTTGCCGTTATCGTAATAATGGGTGCAGACCTCGGTGGTGATCGTAAAGCCGGGCGGAACCGGCAAGCCCAGATTGCTCATCTCGGCGAGGTTCGCACCCTTGCCGCCGAGCAGGTTCTTCATGCCCGCTTCACCCTCGGCCTTGCCGTCGCCGAAGGTGTAGACCCACTTCCCACCAGCCATCACAACTACCTCTTCATCCAGCCGGGCTCAGCAACGCGCCGGCGATCCAAAAGTTTCATGCGAAGCGCCGCCGGCAGAGACAGCCGGGGCAGCAGGGACCGGCGAGGTCATGCCGAAAAGCGAATGAACAATCAATGAGCGAGGCTGCAGCAGGATTGCTGCAGATCTGCGACGCTCCTCAGCCACGCGAAGGGTTGCGCGCCGCGCGCGGCCAGCGCAACGGCCAATTGACGATGCGTTCGGGCAGGTCGTCCTCATCCACGTCATCTTCACTGGCGAAGACCCGGCCGCGCACGGAGACTCCGGCCGCAACGACCGTCTCGGGGTCACCAGACACCAGCGGATGCCACCAGGGCAGGTCGCGCCCCTCCCCGACCAGACGATAGGCACAGGTCGGCGGCAACCAGGGCAGCGTGCGAACGTCTTCCGGGGTCAGCGTCACGCAATCGGGAACGAGCGTCGAGCGATGGGTGTAATCCTTGCAGCGGCATGTACCCGCATCGAACAATCGGCAGCCGATATCGGTGGCGTGGATGCGACCCGTATCGTCGTCCTCGAGCTTCACCAGGCAACAGCGTCCGCAACCGTCACAGAGCGATTCCCACTCCTGCGCGGTCATCTCGTCGAGCGTCTTGCTAAGCCAGAATGGCTCTGGCGGGATGAGTGCGTCCGTCATGAAGGCGCTTATGCGCCCTCATGACGTTCGTGGAAAGCGCCGCGATGCCGCGCATTCGAAAGCCGCGGCCGCGCTGATCCGGTTAAGCATGTTTCGCAATGGCACGGATGGGCTGGCGCAAAACCTGCTGTTCATCTGCCTAAACGATGACGCTGGCCTTCCCGTGCGCGAAGGTCGATCCTATGTCCCTTCCAAAGGGCACTTTGGGTTGCCAACACCATTCGGTCGCGGCAGGAGATAATCGCAGTTTTTCGTCAGGGTGGCCCAGGCGGCGATGGAGTTCAGGAAGGCAAACTGGACGACCCGTCTCAAGCGTTTCGCGCTTGGCGTCGATTCATGGATCGACGACACGCTCTGGGGCGCGGGCCGTCGCGCGGGTGAAGCCTATGAGCGCATCCGCAGCTATGCCGACCGGCTGACCGTCTCCGGCGGCAAGCGGCTCGCAGCGGAGTTCGCGAGCGAGGGCCTGAATGTCGGGATCGCCGGCGCTCTCGTCATGCTCATGCTCGCAATCCCGGCCTTCCGCGAGGGCCGAGAGGAGGCGCTCAAGCATCAGGTCTTCGCGGTCACCTTCCTGGACCGATACGGCTCCGAGCTCGGTCATCGGGGCGCCCGCCATGACGATTCGCTGAAGCTCGAGGAATTGCCGGACCATCTCATCAAAGCCGTCCTGGCAACCGAGGACCGGCGCTTCTACGACCATTTCGGTATCGACATCTTCGGCACCTTTCGCGCGATCACGGTGAACGCACGCGCCTCGGGCGTGGTTCAGGGCGGATCGTCGCTGACCCAACAGCTGGCCAAGAACCTCTTCCTGAGCAATGAGCGTTCGCTCGATCGCAAGATCAAGGAAGCGTTCCTGGCTCTGTGGCTCGAATACAGGCTGACCAAGAACGAGATCCTCAAGCTCTATCTCGACCGCGCCTATATGGGCGGCGGCACCTTTGGCGTGGCGGCTGCGTCAGAATATTATTTCGGCAAATCCGTGAAGGACGTCAGCGTTGCCGAGGCCGCCATGCTGGCCGGCCTTTTCAAGGCCCCGACCAAATATGCGCCGCATGTCAATCTGCCCGCGGCCCGCGCCCGCGCCAATGACGTGCTGAACGCGATGGTCGATGCCGGATTCATGACTGCAGGCCAGATCGACAGCGCGAAGCGCAACCCGGCCACCCCGGTCGATCGCAAGCGCGATGTTAGCCCTGACTACTATCTCGACTGGGCCTTCGAAGAGGTTCGCAAGCTGGCCGATGAGGGCAAGATCGGCCCGGACCGGGTTCTGACCGTCAAGACGCCGCATGATCCGGCGATCCAGGATCGTGCCGACCACGCAATCGAGACGATCCTGCGCCAGCATGGCCCGGCCTATCATGCGAAACAGGCGGCGACCGTGGTCATGGATCCCGATGGCGCCGTGCGCGCGATCGTCGGAGGGCGCGACTATGGCGCAAGCCAGTTCAACCGCGCGACGGCAGCAAGGCAGCCCGGCTCTTCGTTCAAGCCGTTCGTCTATGCGGCGGCGCTCTCGGCGGGCCTCTATCGTCCCAACACGATCGTGACCGATCGCCCGGTCTGCATCGGCAACTGGTGCCCGAACAATTACGGACGCTCTTATTCCGGGTCGATGCCGCTGACGGTGGCGCTGGCGAAGTCGATCAACACGATCCCGGTGCAGATGTCGATCGCGATCGGCCGCGCCACCGGCGAGACCCATGAGGCGCGCGCCGCGCGTATCGGCCGGATGAAGATCATCGAGACGGCGCATGCCATGGGCTTGACCACGCCGCTGACCGACACGGTCTCGCTGCCCATCGGCGCAGCCGAGGTCACGGTCATGGATATGGCCGCGGGCTATTCCGTGTTCGCCAATGGCGGGCTGCGGGCCAAACCCTATGCCGCGATCGATATCCATAATTCGCAGGGCGAATTGATCTACCGGCATGATCGCGACGACGGCACGGGCAAGCGCGTGCTGAGCGTCCAGGTCGCGCAGGACATGAACTTCATGCTGTCCAAGGTTCCGACCGAAGGCACCGGGCGTCGCGCCGCGCTCGACGGCGTCGTCACGGCCGGCAAGACCGGCACCACCAATGGCTACAAGGACGCCTGGTATGTCGGCTATTCCGGCAATCTGGTCGGTGCGGTGTGGTTCGGCAATGACGACTCGTCGGAGACCGCGAATATGACGGGCGGCTCCCTGCCGGCGATGACCTGGAAGGAGATCATGCAGTTCGCCCATCAGGGGCTGGAACTGAAACCGATCCCGGGCGTCACGCCTGTGACCGACCCGAAGGTCGCAGCGCTCGCCAAGGCCAATGCTCCGGCAACTGACGCCGCAGCTCTGGGCGCCGGAGCAGGACACATGCCGCGCCAGTCCTTCGAAGTTCTCTCGGCGGTCGGCGCGATGTTCCGCACCATCGAGCCCGTGCGGGCGTCAGGACGGACGGCCCAGGCCGGGATCCAGGACCTGACGCCATCTGGTGGCGCAAGCCGTCTCCGCTGAACGGGCTTAGCCGTGCGCCTCCTCACGCTGTCCTACATCATCGCACTCGGTGCCGGGCTGGGGCTCGCCTCGGCCCATTATGCCGTCGCGGAGCGTCCTCCGCTCGGAAGGCTGCAGGTCGGCTCGTGGACCGCCTGGCCGCGCAGCGGCGGACGCGATGTCGATCCCTATATGCGGGCCTATCTGGCCCGTGGCGTGCACCTGCCGCTTGGCTCCGGCGAAGGGCTCGAGCTGATCGCCGAGCGCGACGAAAGCGGCCAGGCGCTCGACGGGCGCTGCCGTTATCTCATCACCGGAACGACGCCGACGACGCGGGGCTGGACACTGAACGTCACGGACGCCGATGGACACGCCTTCCGCCTGCCGCTCGAACGCAGCGGATTCACCGATGCCGAGATCGTACGCGACGAAAGCGCCGGTATCCGGGCGATTGCCGGGACGACGCCCGAGGCGGGGAACTGGCTGCCACTGCCCATTCGCGGGCGGTTCCAGTTTCGGCTCAGGCTCTACGATACCCCGATCTCGGGACATGCGAGCGAATTGCGCCCCGAGTCCCTTCCCCGCATCGGCCGGATCGATTGCCGATGACGACGTTCAAGCCCTCCCACGGTGTTTCCCACCCTGTCGTCGCGAAGGCAAAGCGGACGATGAGTTGGCGTCAACGCATCACGACCGCGATCCGCCGCTTCGCACTGGCGACACTGGCCGGGCTAGTGCTGGCCGGAATCGTCCATATCGTGACCGTGCTGCTGATCCCGCTCTTGTCCGAGCGCGATGCGGCAACGGCCTATGCGGCGTTGGGCACCGGAGGCCAGGCCGAACTGGTGACAGCGCAGACGGCCGATCTGCCGGCCCCGCGTGACGCCGATCCTGCTCTCGTGACCGCGGTTTGCAGCTATGATCTGAGTGCGGGTCCGATGCGGGTGGTGGCTCGTGTCGGGTCGCTGCCGCTCGGACTATCGCTGCACCGGCGTGGCGGGGGTGTCGGCTACGCCATCACGGACCGCGCCGCGATCCGCGGGGTCCTGGAATTCGTGGTGATGACCGCCGAACAGCTCGACGAGCGGCTGGCACGCGACGAGGAAGGAGAGACCACGCGCGAACTGCGCGTCGTGTCCGACACGGAGCAAGGCTTGATCGTCGCGCGTGTCCTGGCGAAGCTGCCCTCCGACCGGCCCGATGCCGAGGCGATGGCCAAGGGCGTCGCCTGCGGCCTGGCGGATTGATCAGCCCTTGTAGACGACCGGCCTGGACGGTTCGTCACTCCGGAAGGTGCCGATCAGCGGTAGTTTGCAGAGGGGCCCGGCCTCGGCCTCGAGCGCCATGATGCTGCGTTCGGCCCTGACCGCGTCGCGCGCCGGCATCTCGACGACGAGATTGGCCAATGCATAGCGGTAGCTTTCCAGCCGGAAGCCGACACGCTCGCAAACCCAGAGAATCAGGCCTTCATTCTCGATCACGCGCGCCAGGGCCGGGTCGTTCTGATCGGGCGGCACGAGAGGCGATGCCTCCAGCGTCTTCATACGGATCCGGTCGGCTGCAACCACTCTGGCTGCGTTGCCGCGGAACGGCCCGATCAGCAGGCGGTCTGCGTGGGCATCCTCAGCCAACCGGTTGTAGCGCGAGGCCTGCGACCGGAAGGAGCCGGATATCAGCGATCGATGATAGTCGGAGATGTTGCTGGACTGAGCGGCTGCCGGCAGGATTCGGGCATGGGCCAGATCGGAGACCTGACGCTCGAAGACATTGCGCTCATGTGCCGGCATGACGAAGCGCCAGGCACGATCGCGCAACTGCTCCTCATCGTCTGTCATGTGGAAATACGAGGCCGCTTCGCCCCGTGCGGTCGCGGAGCCGAAGCCGATGCTGGGCGCAATCGTATCGTTCCAGATACCGGGACGCGGGCGACCGAAGTCGCCGCTGCCAGGCGTACAGCCCGCTGCCGACAAGGCCGCCGCCAGAGCCCATTGCAGGCTTCCTCGGCCCGCACCGGAGCCCATACGCCGCAACAGGAGCCTCACGCCGGCTGCCTGACGCTCTTCGGCGCAGGCTTGGCTCGGGACCGGGTGCCCGGCTTGCGCTCCGCCCTGCCGGGAGCGCGCGGCTCCGGCGGGCGCTCGTAGCGAACACCGGTGAAGAACAGGATCGCACCGGTTTCCCGGGGAACCGCCGGGAGCGGGCCAGCAACGCTGCGCCGACGCGGCGCGAAAGGAATGACGACGGCCATGATGCGCCTCCTTGGTTGGCGCCTAGGGTTGCGGTCGAGGCAGGGAACGGATGGCACGGCGCGGGCCGGCGCCGGCAGCCGAGGCCCTCAAACCGCATCAGGCCTCGACATGGTTAACGCCACATTAACGCGTCGGGCATAAGTTGACCGAAACCACCCGAGTCTCCGACGAGTTGTCAGTATGCCGTCCCGAATCTCCGCCGATCTTGCGCAGCTCGCTCGTCTCGCGCGTGACGGCGGGCTCGATCTCAGCCAGGTTTCACTGCGTGTGAAAGCCGATCTGCTGATGTCGACGACGCAGCCCTCCAGCGAGGATCTGGAGGCGTTTCGCGAGATGGCGCTCGCCCTGATTCCCGTGATCGACGAGGGCACCGCCATCATCCTGGCGCGCAAGCTTGCCGGGTGGCGCCATGCGCAGGCCGATGTCCTGCAGGCGCTCAAGGCACGCGGCGGGGCTGTCCTATCGACGCTGATGCGCCATGGCGGCCCGGTCTCGCCCTCCGAGCTCGAAGACATCGCAGCCCATGGCGACGCAGCAGCCGCCATCGTCGTGGCCGAACGGGCCGACCTGCCGGCCAAGGCAAGCCTAATGCTGGCGGGTCGGGGCGAGCGGGCAGTCGATCTGGCGCTGCTTGCCAACCCGTCCGCCCCCCTGCTCCGGCCCGTGCTCGACCTCCTGCTCGATCGGTCGCGAGACGATGCCGCCTATGTGCCGGGCCTGCTTGTGCGGCGAGACATCAACAGCGCGGACCTTATCCCGCTCTTCCTGCATGCAGGGGCCGAACGACGCCGCGCCACGATCGAATCGCTTGCGGCGCTGGAAGCGGTGAGCCCGTCGGAGAGACGCCCGGCGGCCACGCCGGAGACCTTCGCGGGCTGGCTCGCCACCGCCGAACAGGACCGCGACGGCCTTTTCGGTGCGCTCTCCAGCCAGTTGGGCACGGGCATCCGCCTTGCCGAAGCCATGGCCCGCGATCACTCGCGGGATCTGACGGCGCTCGTCCTCATTGCAGGCGGCGTCAGCGTCGAGGATGCGACGCGCCTGCTGATCCGGCTTGGCGACGATGCCGCCCATTCGGTGGAGCGCATCTTCGCGCTGGTGGCGCTGATGCGCTCGGTTACCCCGGGGGTGGCCTATCGGCTCGTCATGCAGATATCCGGCGAGAGCAAGGGCCTGCCCAGCCGCAAGGGGCAGCACCAGCCCTTGCTCGACCCGAGCGGAACGCCCGCCCGCTCCGGCGCTGCCAGGCCCGAAACTCGCTCCGTCCTGGACGAGGTCAGGCGGGGCTTGCGCGGCGGGCGCGAGCACGGCTGAGCGTTGGTACACGCTGCCGGGGTCAGCCTTCGGCGAGGGACAGCCTGGGATCGCCCTTCCGGCTTTCGATCTCGACCAGCCAGAGGTCCGGATCGAAACGACGTTCGCGCTCAACCCGCTCCTCAACGCTTAGCGGGTCGGAATCGAGGATCAACTGGAAGCGGCGTGCCCCACTCTCGTCCGCCAGCGCCTGCGGCGCAGGGCCGTAGAGTGCGGCCGTGCCGTCAAGCCGGTCGAGCTTGACGAAGATCGCTCCGGCCTCGCTGGCGCCGCGGCGGCGCAGGACGGCATCGAAGCCGTCGAGTGCCGCCTGCCGCAAATAGGCTGAGACCCAAAAATCGCTGGTGAGACGCGCCATCGTCGGAAGGGTACGCGATCTGCCTCAGTTTTCCACGGTGCGACGCGGCGAAGCCGGTTTGGCCGAAGCCACGCCACGGATTTCCGCCGGAGGCCGCATGTCGACGCCGTTGATCAGATCGGCGATCGGATCGCGATCGCGCACCGGAGCAGGAGTGCGCTGAGCTGTCGCCTGAGCCGGCGCAGCGGGAGCCGGACGCGGAGCCGCGTTGACGGATGCCGGTGGCCGGGGCGCCGCTTCACGAGCCGCCTGCGTCAGGCCGCCCGGCCGCGAAGGGGGCAATTGCGCGGGCTCCGCCGGAACGGAGGTGGCCGGGGCGGGAGCGAGAGCTGCTCCGGCAGGAGCCTGCTCCGTGCGCCGCTCGGTGTTACGCGACGAGGGGGTGGCCGTCGTGGATTGCGACAGGATTGGCGAGGGATGGCGGGCCTTCTGAAACAGAAGCGCATTCATCAGGATGGCCGCGGCAGCAGCCGAGAACAGGGTCAGGATCAAGCTGCGACCGGGGCGACGCAGGGTTGCGCGCCAGATCCGCATCAGGAAGGACGCCTTGCGGCGAGCCGGCGGGCCGCGCCTCGCCGGAGCGGACAGGGTCGCGTTCGAGTGAGCGCGGGCAGCGAGTGTGACGGACATGGTCGGCTCTCGATCAGGCAGTCAGACGATAGGGTTCTTTGGTTTCGAAGCCGCGGCGCGGCGCTCGGGCGAAGGTAACGATCTTTGCGGGCTCGGAGGCCTGGACGACGCCGCCAACCGGCAACCTCACAGAGACGCGCGTGCCGATACCAGGAGCGCTCTCCACCGTCAGGCGGCCGCCATGCAGGCCGACGAGGCCGCGCACCACCGACAGGCCGAGGCCGGTGCCCTCATAGGCGCGGTCATAGGAGCCCTTGGCCTGGAAGAAGGGGTCGCCCAACCGTGGCAGATCCGCAGCCGCAATGCCGATGCCGGTATCGGACACCGAAAGATCAAGCATATCGCCATCACGCACCACGGCCAGCGTGACCCGGCCGCCAGCCGGCGTGAACTTGATCGCGTTGGAGAGCAGATTCAGGAGAACCTGCTTCAGCGCACGACGGTCGCCGCGCAACAACGGCAGATCGGGGCCGACGACGCGCTCCAGGGCAACCTTCTCCGCCTCGGCGCGCAGCGCCATCAACCTGCAACCATCCTGGGCGAGCTCCGCAAGGTCGAGCGGCTCCTGCTCGATCGCCATGACTCCGCTCTCGATCTTGGAGACATCGAGCAAGGTATTGACGACATCGAGCAGGTGATGGCCCGAAGCATGGATGATATTGGCGTATTCGAGACGTTTTCCGGCATCGAGCAGGCCGTAAGTGTCGGTTCCCAGCATTTCCGAGAAGCCGATGATCGCGTTCAGCGGTGTGCGCAGCTCATGGCTCACCGTGGCGAGAAACTGTCCCTTCTCGTCGCTCGCCCGGACGGCCTCGGCATGGCCGCGCGCCCGCTCTTCGTCGAGTGCGCGGCGCGCAGTGACGTCGCGCATGACGCAGACGACCGCAGCCCCGTCCCGCGGTCCGGCATTGGCGACGCGATGCGCCTGCATTTCGAGCCAGAGGGCAACCGGAGAAGACGGCACTCCCGCCTGGTCCTGTCGCGGTACGAACAGCGTGCGGAAGCAGGCACTCGCCACCCCGTCGCCGTGAGCTGCATCGCTGAGCGCCTTGAGGAAAAGGGGGCGGTCGGCGACATGGACACGCTCGAGCAGCCCTCGTCCGATCAACTCGCGGGGCTCTGCGCCCGTCAAGGAGGCCGAAGCCGCATTGGCGAAGACAACGGCGCCGGTCGCATCATGCCAGGTCACGAGGTCTCCAACATGGTCGAGCAGGAGTTGCGCGCGCACACCGGAGGCGCGATGTTCGCGCATCTCGTCGTCACGCCGCCACAGGAAGCCGAAGGCAACCACCGCAACATGCAGGATCGCGGCAGCAGCCAATAGCGGCATGGCAGCGGAAACCCAGGGAGCAGGCGCCGCAGACAGGCCGAATGCGTGCACGATCGCAACGGACCCCAGGGCGCCGGCAGCGATGGCTCCGGCGCGGGCAACATAAGCCCGCGAACCGAAGAACAGCGCCTCCGCCGGAATGGCGGCGAGCCATAGCAGGAGCGGCGACGCGACCCCGCCGGTCATGCCCGAAAGCGCGACGATCAGAAGCGCCAGCGCTGCGGCGGAAATGCAATGGGCGAGCTCGAGCCGCCCGCTGCGCGAGAGAATGAAGACAGCCAGCAACGGAAGCGTCACCGCAATCAGCACGAGCAGCTCAAGCGCGCCCATCGTACCCCGCCAGGCGAGATAGGCCGGGGCAAGGCTCAGGGCCACCGCACCAAGCGCCAGCCGCGTCAGCATGAAGCGCTCGTGGCGGATGCGCTCAATGGAATTCGGCAGCACCGACGGATGAACCATCGCTGCCACCTGTGTCCTGATCGCCGTCATCGTGATGGGAAAACGCAACGCTCACCTCGGCAGGCCGACTTGCCTGTAACATCCCGATCCTTGCCGACCCGGGTTTAAGCGGGGTTTAAGGCGATTGCCGACAGAACGCGCCGGCCCTGTTCCGCGAGGAGAAATTCGACAAATCATACAGATAGTTAGAGACGATCCGCCCGCGAATTCCATCCATTTCGATGTTCGTAGCAGGGTGAACGGAAGCTGAAGATAGAGCATCGCCTTCGATTCAAATGCGTTGCTTACAAATGACGCGATCTTTCGAGATCCCGGTCTAGGATGCCTTCGGGATCAGGGGCGAGCCGGCGTTGCCGGCAACCGGGGAAACGAGCGATGGCCTATCTTCTGCGCAGCCTGGCGGTGATCGGGGTCATCGCCCTCAACTCACCCGTCCATGGCGGCAAAGCCGAAGATGGCGGCACGACTGATACCCTGCGTACCGTCGCGAAGGCTGCGAGCCAGATCGATGTCAGGACGGTGGCAAATGGCGCCATGGCCGCCCGCGAAGCCGCAGAAATCCTGGCCGGCCTCGACCCGGAAACGCGCTCGCGCTTCCTGGCGCTCACACTCAGCGCGGCAAACCAGAAACCTCTGGCTACTACCCGCTAGCGGGCTTCAACCTATATCTTAGGGGGCGAGCGCTTGACGGGGGCCGCCTGTCGGCGGAAGACGCTCGCCATTGCCGCCCCGCCCATGGCGCGGCTCCGAGCGGACAGGACATGAGCGCAAGCCTCGACGAGATCATCGCCAATTTCGAGCTGCTCGAAGAGTGGGACGACCGCTACCGATATCTGATCGAACTCGGCCGCAGCCTCGCCCCGCTGCCGGAAGAAGCGCATAACGACGACAACAAGGTGCGCGGCTGCGCCAGTCAGGTCTGGCTCGCGGCGCGCCGGGAAGGCGGCCCCGGGGCAGGCACGCGCCTGCATTTCCTGGGGGACAGCGATGCCCATATCGTACGTGGCCTCGTTGCCCTGGCCCTCGCGATCTATTCGGGCCGCACCGCCCAGGAGATTCTCGCGACGGATGCCTTCGCGATTTACCAATCCCTCGGGCTCGCAGCCCATCTGACGCCGCAGCGCTCCAACGGCGTGCGCGCGATGATCGAACGCATCAAGACGGATGCCCACAAGGCAGCCGCGTAAGACTGCTCAAGACCGAATGCGTCGGGCGCACCGAGAGCTGTCGCGCGGCAGGTCGGGCTTCGCCTCCTGCCTCTTCCTCCACATGCCTCGCTGGGGGAATGTCGGTTCCCCCAGCGAGGGCAGAGACCGATGAGCCGAGGAACGAGGCGATCCCGACCGAGCGCACCGGCAAGCGGAAATGCCATGAAAAAGGCCGCCGGGAACCCGGCGGCCAGACGAACTGTTTGGTCGCAAGCGCTGCTCGCATTGGCAGCGCCGTCCCCCGCGACAAGCGATCAGCGGCGCTTGCGGCGCTGCTGACCCAAGCCCATCTTCTTCGCCAGCTGCGAGCGCGCCTCGGCGTAGTTGGGAGCCACCATCGGGTAGTCGGGCGGCAGGCCCCACTTTTCGCGATACTGCTCGGGCGACATATTGTACTGCGTACGAAGATGACGCTTCAGCGACTTGAACTTCTTCCCGTCCTCAAGGCAGATCAGATAGTCGGCCGTGATGGATTTCTTGACCGGAATGGCCGGCTTGGGAGCCTCGGCAGGCACAACCGGCGCAACACCACCAACAACGCGGCTCAGGGCGGCATGCACATCGCTGATCAAAGCGGGCAGTTCGGACGTAGGAACAGAATTGTTCGACACATAAGCGGACACGATGTCCGCGGTCAGCTCGATGAAATCCGAGCCGTCGTTGTCGGTCATGGCGAAAATACTCCTTATGTGTTCTTGGACAAAAAAATCGTCGGATCGACCTGACCGTCCCGCGACTGAAGCCTTCGTTCTTCCAACCAAGCAGCTGGTCAAGAGCTGCCCGAGCCAGAATCGCAAAAAGCGAGACGACGAGGAAACGGTTTAATGCATAGAAAACACTCTCGCAAGACAATAATCGATCGCATGAATACATTCAAACGCCCGACTTACTGCCCCGGCGAACATTGTTCGTAGCCTCCGTATTGTGTCGCGGCCATGATCATGCTCGGTCTGGTTGTCTTGCTCGCGCCACACACCGGCCTTACCTGTTCATTGCGCGCGCGAAGTACCCAAGTGTCCTATGCCTCTCCGGATTTGAACTCCGAACCTTCGTGAACATCGCAACAAATGACGTTGACTACGCAACGATACCCACATCGCCCTCAATCCTTAATGCCATCTTAAGACAGTGCGAGCCCTGCCGTGACCAAACGCCTCCCCTTGCCTCCCCGCGCCGAGAAGCGGCCGGAGACCCGTACCGTTCACGGAGTTGCGCTGAGCGACGCCTATGGCTGGCTCAGGGCCGAGAACTGGAAGGATGTTCTCCGGGACCCCGGCAAACTGCCGGCAGATATTCGCGCCTATCTTGAAGCTGAGAACACCTATTGCTCAGCATTGATGGCGCCGACGCGCGCTCTGCAGCGCGATCTCGTCAAGGAAATGCGCGGCCGGATCAAGGAAGACGATACAGCCGTCCCGCAGCCGGACGGCCCCTTCCTCTATTATTCGCGCTATCGGCGCGGCGGCGAACATCCGCTGATCTGCCGCAAGCCGCGCATCGGGCCTGAAAAGGGCGAAGCACGCGAACAGCTCCTGCTCGATGCCGACGCCCTGGCGAAGGGCAAGGACTTCTTCGAGCTCGGCGACGCGGCCCACAGCCCCGATCACGGTTTGCTTGCCTGGAGTGCGGACGAGGCTGGCTCGGAGCTCCACGACATCAAGGTTCGCGACCTTGCGACCGGAACCGATCTGGAAGACCGGATCACCGACACCACCGGCGACATCGTCTGGGCGCCCGATTCACGCTCCTTCGCCTATGTCCGCCTCGACGCCGATCACCGCCCTTCGCAGGTCTTCCGCCATCGACTTGGCACCGGGATGGACGCGGACGAGCTCCTGCATGACGAGCAGGATGCAGGTATGTTTGTCGATATCGACGAGACCCAGTCCGGCCGCTTCCTGCTGATCTCGATCAGCGATCATGAAACCTCGGAAACCCGCTTCGTCGATCTTGCGGCACCGCAGGCTGCCCCGGTCCTGATCGCGCCGCGCGAGACGGGCCGCCAGTACAGCGTCGAGCATCACGGCGATGAATTCCTGATCCTGACCAATGCTGATGCCGAGGACTTCAGAATCGTCTCGGCTCCGCTGGAAGCGCCTTCATCGGAGAACTGGCGCGACCTGATACCGCACCGATCCGGTCGTCTGATCCTCAGCCATGTCTGCCTGAAGGATCGGCTCATCCGGCTCGAACGCGAGGATGGCCTGCCGCGCATCGTCATCCGGGACCTCGCCAGCGGCGCGGAGAACAGCATCTCCTTCGACGAAGAGGCCTATGGTCTCGGCCTCGATGCCGGCTACGAATTCGAAACCGACACACTGCGCTTCATCTATGCCTCGATGGCGCGCCCAGCCGAAACCTACGACTACAACATGAGGACAGGCGAGCGAACGCTGCTGAAGCGCCAGGAGGTTCCGTCCGGCCATGATCCGGTGGCTTATCGGGTGCGACGCGTTTTCGCGACGGCGAAGGACGGAGCCAGGATACCCGTCTCCCTGCTGCACAGGGCGGACCTTGCCCTCGATGGTTCAGCGCCCTGCTTGCTCTATGGCTACGGCTCCTACGGCGCGGCCATGTCGGCCTCGTTCCGGACCAATCCGCTCAGCCTGGTCGATCGCGGCTTCGTCTATGCCATTGCCCATATCCGCGGCGGCACCGACAAGGGCTGGCGCTGGTATCTCGACGGCAAGCGTGAAAAGAAGACCAACACCTTCACGGACTTCATCGCGGCAGCCGAGATGCTGGCAGATACCGGCTTTACCGCGCGCGGTCGCATCGTCGCGCAGGGCGGCAGCGCCGGCGGCATGCTGATGGGTGCAATCGCAAACATGGCCCCGGAGCTGTTCGCCGGCATCATCGCCGAGGTCCCCTTCGTCGATGTGCTCAACACGATCCTGGACGATACGCTGCCGCTCACCCCGCCGGAATGGCCGGAATGGGGGAACCCGATTCGGGACGTCGAAGCCTTCCACATGATCAAGAGCTATTCGCCCTATGACAATGTCAGGGCGCAAGCCTACCCGCCGCTCCTCGCGATCGGTGGGCTCACCGATCCGCGCGTGACCTATTGGGAACCGGCGAAATGGGTCGCGCAACTGCGCGCCACTATGACCGGCGGCGGGCCTGTCCTGCTGCACACCAATATGGAGGCCGGCCATGGCGGCTCGGCCGGGCGCTTCGACTCGCTGAAGGAGGTGGCGCTGGCTTATGCCTTCGCCATCCACACGGTCCGCGAGGGATGGCCGGAGCAACCAGCCTTGAAGCGCTGATCAGCCGCCAAGCCTGCTCTTCTCGCTGGCGAGATAGGTCTTGAGCTCGTCCATCGAGGCGAACTTGTATTCGCCATCGGGCGTACGCGCCTGGATCGAGCCATCGGCATACATCGTGAAATGCGTGTCGCCGACCTGATAAGCTCCGACAACGCCCTCGTCGGAGGTCGCCGGGCGGGGAGGCTCGGGAACCGTTTCCGTCTCTTCGTCGGAAATTGCCTCCTCGGCTTCATCCCGCGGCTCGCCCTCAGCCTCGGTCTCCTCGATAACCGGCTCGATCCGAGATTCTGCCTCAGTCGTTTCCGGCTGGACCTCCGGCGTATCCATGCTCTCGACATCCGGCTCCAGCCGTGGCGCTCCGCTGGTCAGCGGCGGCCAGCGCGGTATCGCGGGCTCATCCGCCACCTGCTCGGGCTCGCCAAAAGGCGGCTCACGCCGGCCGAAGGCGGGTGCCATCCAGGCGGCTGCCTCGTCGATCTCACGATCGCGCTGATCGAACGACGTTCCCCCCGCCGGCAGATCAGGCTCGGGCTCAGGCTCAGGCTCAGGCTCCGGTTCGAAATCGGGTTCCGGGCGCTGCGGGCCGAACGAGAGATGCTGGCGCAAGGCGCCGAAATCATCGGGTTCCACAGGGGGCTCGACCTCCTCCAGGCGCGGCCTATCGACCTGCGGCCACCAGGCTGGCGCCTGAGGCGAACGCGAACGCAGCTCCTCGTCGCCCGCCACAGCGCCCGTGTCGGCGTCCTCGTCCTCTCCGGCAGCTTCGTCCTCATGCTGCGTCACGAAGGAATCGGCAACCGATGGGGTCGCAGCGTCTGGCGCAAGCTCGGGCAGCACCGCTTCGGCTTCGTGCGGCTGATGCATTTCGGCCGCGGGGACATCCTCCCTGTCCTCTTCGGGCTCCTCGACCGCGTCAACGGCCTCCTCGCGCCGCTCGGTAGGAAGCTCGGAAGGGTGCGTGATCTCATCGAACAGATCGCTGATCACAGGCTCCGGCAGGTCCTGGGCAGCAGTGGGAGCATCTTCAGCGCCACCGCGCATTGAAGCTGCGAGCGCTCCGCCGGCGGCGACAAGCCCGGCGCCCGCCGCCACGGTGCCGAGGCCCGGAAGCGTCGACTGGGCTTCGCCCGGGATGGTGCGTACGCCCTCACGCATCCCCATCGATGCCCGTGCCGCCTCACCGCCGGCAGGCCCCGCTGAGGGCAGCGTCAGCGCACCGGCAATCGCCACCCTGACCCGACGCAGTTCCACCAGGACCCACGACAGGGCAAGCAGGATGATGCCGGCAGTGACGGCCACGCTCCCGACGATGACCTGGGTGAAGCCGCGCTCGAGCAGAAGGTAGGGCCAGCCATCGACGATGGCAGCAATGCCACCGGCACAGAACCCCAGACCCAACAGAACGAAGATCGTTATCAACGCAGTACCCTCAGTATCCACCGGAGGCAGGCGGCTTCATCGCCTCTCCGATCATCTTCTAACGTATTGAATAAGAGACTGTTTCACAATTCGCACCGAACTATGCCTGCAAATGGCCTGTTCATTGTGCCCTGTCCCGCATGTTTCGGGCCATTTGCTCCGACGCAATATCATGGCCCACGGCGCGCCAAGCCGGTTGCCGGCCGGAAGCGGGAGGCTTAACTATCGCGTGGAATGGCGGCTGTTCCGCCGGGCTGGCAAGTCCCAAGCCGTTCATGACGAAGCCATTCTCAGCAGTGTGATTTGACAGCCTAAGGAGAGGCCAAATGACCTTTACCCTTCCCGATCTGCCCTATGCCCATGACGCGCTCCAGCCGTTCATGTCGCGGGAGACGCTGGAATATCACCACGACAAGCACCATCAAGCCTATGTCACCAACGGCAACAACGCGATCAAGGGCACCGAATTCGAGGGCAAATCCCTCGAAGAAATCGTCAAGGGCTCCTACGGCAAGAATCCAGCTGTCTTCAACAATGCCGGCCAGCACTACAACCACCTCCATTTCTGGAAGTGGATGAAGCCCAATGGCGGCGGCAAGCTGCCGGGCGCGCTGGAGAAGGCCGTCGTCGATTCGTTCGGTTCCGTCGACAAGTTCAAGGAAGACTTCGTTGCGGCCGGCGTTGGCCAGTTCGGCTCCGGCTGGGCCTGGCTCGAGGTCAAGGGCGGCAAGCTCGCGATCAGCAAGACCCCGAATGGCGAGAGCCCGCTGGTTCATGGCGGCACGCCGATCCTCGGCGTCGATGTCTGGGAGCACTCCTACTACATCGACTATCGCAACCGCCGTCCCGACTACCTCAAGGCCTTCCTCGAGAGCCTGGTGAACTGGGACTATGTTGCCGAACTCTACGACGGTGCCAAAGCCTGACGGCAAGCGCAGCCGAGACCCTATGCGACGGGGCCCTTTGGGGCCCCGTTTTGCATTCTCGGCGGGGTGACGGTCAGGCCGCCACGCTGTGCAGAAACTGGTCGACCGTCGCGCGCAGCCGCAATGCCTGGGCCGCGACCTCGCCAGCGGCATCCCGAACCTGCCCCGCAGATTGTCCGGTCTCCTCGACACTGTCGGCCAGCACGCTGAGATCGCTCGACACCGACAGCGCCGAAGAGCTTGCCATGGCAACGCCGCTGGCAATCTCGCCGGTCGCGATCGCCTGCTGCTCTATCGAGGTCGCGACTGCATTCGTGAAGTTCTCGATCGCCCCCATCCGGTTGGCGATGTTCAAAATGGCGCCCACGACCTCACCGGTCGCCCCCTGGATGGCACCAACCTGCGTCACGATCCGATCGGTTGCATCAGCCGTCTGCGCCGCGAGGCTCTTCACCTCCGAGGCGACGACCGCGAAGCCGCGCCCCGCGTCGCCGGCGCGCGCAGCCTCGATCGTCGCGTTGAGCGCCAGCAGGTTCGTCTGTGCTGCGATGTCCCGGATCAGATTGACGACCTCGCCGATCGCGCGAGCTGTTTCGTCGAGCGCCTGTACCGAACCCGCTGTGTCGCGCGAGGCCGAGGCTGCCTCGACGATCTCTGTGCGGACATGCCGGATCTGAAACTCGACCTCGCGGATGGCGGCGCCCATCTCTTCGGCGGCCTGAGCGGCATTCTCGACATTGGCCGAGGCCCCGTGCGAATTCTGGGCAGCGCGGGCCGCACGTCCCGACGACTCTGCCGCGACACGCGCCAGACCATCCGACGCTTCGCTCATCCGTTCAGCGTTGTTCTTGAATGCCTCCAGCGCAGCACCAACCTCGCCCCGGAACAAGGCAATCGATTCGTCGACGCGACGCTGCTGGTAGCGGCGTTCGGCCTCGGTGACGTGCTGGGCCTCCTGGAGGGCTGCCCGCTCCCCCAACCGGACCTTGAGCACGCTGAGCGCCTGCGCGATCGCGCCGATCTCGTCGCTCCGGTCGGCCGCATCGATCGGTGTGTCGAGCTTGCCATCGGAGATGCTGACGATGGCCTCGGTCATGCTCTTGAGAGGCCGCATCGTACGTGACAGGGAAACCCAGAGCAGCGGCCCGAGAACGAGCAGGATCAGAACGCCGATGCCGATCGTGACGAACTGCTCGAAGGAGGCCCGCGCATTGAGGCGCGTCTTGTCGAACCGGACGGCGACATAACCAACCTGCTTCTGGTTCGGCCCAATCCGCACTGAACGAAGCTGAACAAGGTAGACCGAGTCCTCGAGCTGAAGAGTATCGCGCTCCTTCAAGGCGTCCCAGGGCTCGCGCCCAAGCGCCGCCGCCAGCGAGCGCGGAGTGAGCGAAAGCCTGCTCTCGGTGGATTCGCCGGCGCTCGCCAGGGCAACGATGTCGTCGGCGACGAAGCCGGCATTGAAATCGGGATCCTGGCGCAGGGATTCGAGAATGTATCCCAGTGTCGTTGTGTCACGGGACAGGATCAGCGCCGGAGCGGCATTCGTGACCATGCTGGTCAGCGCGGCGATCTTGTGCTCGAGATCGTCGCGGGTCTGGGCCTGATTATAGCGTGACGCCACGATCACGAGGATGAGGATGGCCGCGGCGACGATGGCAATCGCCGCTCCAGCAATCCTGCTACCCAGGGAGAGCGAACCGCGTGTTCCAGCCGAGCGCTTCGATGCAACCATCGCGCTCGCCCCAGATCGCTTCAACCATGCCATAGCGCCGAGATCTCCGCCGGAGGCTGCAAGGGTAGGATCCGAACGGACCGGTGCTTACAAACTGAGCGATCACGGTAAATTTTCGATTGCGTAGGGTCAGCTTTGCGCCAAAGTTTTTAGCCGGCACCCGCCTGCGGTCAAAACAGCTCCGAGAATCGCGCAATTCTGAAGCCCGGTGGAGGCACGAACGCGGCAAGGGCGGTATGTTCGAGCGCGCGCGTGGCAATCACCGGATCGAGCGTCGCCAGTTCGTCGTCGATATGTCCGGGATGACACATCACGAGATGTCCCGCTCCCGGCGCGATCAGGAAGTGGCGCAGATCCGCACCGAAGTCGCGTTCGGGATCGAACGGCGAAACGCCGGAGAAACCCCGGTTGACAGGGATCCCACGCCGCAAGGCCTGCGAGCGCAGGCCCACTGCCAGACCGGCGATCACCAGCGCCTTGCCCACCGCCACGCCGCGCTGGCGGATCGCTCGGGCCGAGTCCGCCGGATCGCGCAAATAGACGGTCCCTTCCGGGTAGCGGCGCTGGATCGCGCGCAGCACTGCTCCGCGGACGCCTGGCAGCACATGGACGTGCTGATGGCCGTCGACGAAATCCGGCGCGCGGCCCAGCGCGTCCTCGAAGGCTTCGAGCTGACGGCCGATCTCGCCCGCGATCTCGGCACGGGCTGTGGCCGATGTCGCCGCTGCCCGTGCGAGATCGCCGAGCCTTGGGAGCATCCCTGCCGGGGCGACCCGTTGCATCGGTCCAAGCGGAGCAGCGCAGGTCAGATTGAGATGAAGTCCGAGATCGGCCTTGCCGGAAAAGCTGCCCAGTTCGGCGGCAAGACGCTGCCAATGCGGCCGGTTCGTCATGGCGCCCGTCGCTGAGAGCTTTCGAAGCGCAAGCAATTCCAGGATCGAACGGCTGACGCCTTCGGTCATGGCGAAATCATCGGCACAAAGAACGAAACGGATCGTCATCGATTTCGTTGTCCAGGGTTCATCCGCGATGGTGTAAGGGGCCCGTCGCAGGACTTGTGAGCACAACAGCTTTACGGTTCTGTGCCCATCGCGTCACCCGTGTCGAGCCCGGCTTCGGCGGAAGGCGGGGCCGGCCCGTCCTGGCCGGATCAAGAGGTCAGTCGTGTCGGAAACATCGCCCGCTCCCAGCCTCGCAGTGCAGCGCTCCGCGCCTGCCCGGCCGGAGCTTTCCATCGTCGTCCCCGTTCATAACGAGGCCGATAATCTGCCGCTTCTCGTAGAGCGCCTGAAATCCGTACTGGCAGGCGTGGTCTCGTCCTGGGAAATGATCTGCATCGATGATGGCAGCCGCGACGGCTCGCTCTCGGTGCTGCGCCTGTTGAACGCCAGCGACCCACGCATCAATGCCGTGTCGTTCAGCCGCAATTTCGGCAAGGAGGTCGCCATTGCCGCGGGGCTCGACCATGCCTCGGGCGACGCGGTGGTGATCATGGACGCCGATCTGCAGCATCCGCCGGAAACCATCCCGGTATTCCTCGCCAAGTGGCGCGAGGGATATCTCAACATCTACGGCCAACGTGCCGACCGCTCCGGCGAGAGCCGGTTGAAACGCGGCTTCGCCAAGGCCTTCTATCGGGTCTTCGCCAGTTTCGGCGAGACGGAGTTGCCGGAGGGCGCGGGCGATTTCCGCCTGCTCGACCGCCGTGTCGTGGACGCATTGCGCGCCCTGCCGGAGCGGGCACGGTTTTCCAAGGGTCTCTATGCCTGGGTCGGCTTCCCCTCGACCGGCGTGACCTTCGAAGTCGCCGACCGCCAGCACGGCGTCACCAAGTTCAGCTTCCGCAAGCTGTTCAGCTTCGCCTTCGACGGGTTGTCCTCGTTCTCGACCGTGCCGCTCAAGATAGCGACCTGGACGGGGGTCATCATCGCCCTGATCTCGACCTTCAGCGCCTTGTTCTTCCTGTTGCGGACGCTGCTCTACGGCACCGACCTGCCCGGCTTCCCTTCGCTGATCGTGTCGATCATGTTCTTCTCGGGCATCCAGCTGATTTCGCTCGGCCTGATCGGCGAGTATGTCGGACGCATCTTCGCGGAAGTGAAGCGCCGGCCGCTCTACCTGATCGGCGAGCGGGTCGGTTTCAACGCGCGCGCGGTCGATCATCCGCGCGGCGACGCATTGCCGCCATTGATCCGCTAAGAATGGTGCAGACGATTCGGCTTGTTCCGGCGCAGGCGAGCGCGCTTTGGGCAAGAGCGCCTTGGGGCAAGAGCGAGGCCTGGAGTTCGAGCATGACGCCGTCCGCACGCCGGAAACCACATTTCGGCCTCATGCGCTGATGTTCAGGAAGATCCTGTCCGTTGGCGGTTTCACGCTGCTTTCCCGCCTGAGCGGCTTCCTGCGCGACATCGCTCTCGCCGCCGTGCTCGGCGCCGGCGCGATGATGGATGCCTTTTCAGTCGCCTTGCGGCTGCCCAATCATTTCCGCGCGATCTTCGGTGAGGGCGCCTTCAACCAGGCCTATATCCCGGCTTATGCCCGCATCAGGCAGCAGACGGGAGAAGCCGCGGCGGCGCTCTTCGCCAACCGCGTCTTCACGCTGAACCTGATCGTGCAGGTCGCGCTGCTCGCACTCGCCCTGCCGCTGATGCCCGAGGTCGTGCGCCTGCTCGCGCCCGGCTTTGCCAACGATCCTCAGCGTTTCGATCTTGCGGTCGCACTGACGCGGATCACCTTTCCCTATCTGCTCTTCATCACGCTGGTGACGCTGCTCGCCGCGAATCTGAACGCCGTCGACCGTTTCGCGGCGGCAGCAGCGGCACCTGTCCTGCTCAACATCTGCCTGATCGCCGCCCTGTTCATCGCCTTCCTGTTCCCGAGCGCAGCCTATGCCGCCGCCTGGGGCGTCGCCGTCGCGGGTTTGCTCGAATGGCTGCTGCTGGTGCTTGCCGCCCGGCAGGCCGGCGTGTCGGCGGCGCTGACGCGCCCGCGCGTCGATGCCGATGTGAAGAGCTTTCTCAAGGCTTTCGGCCCCGCCGTGATCGGCTCCGCCGGTGTGCAGATCGCGCTCTTCGCCGACACGATCATCGCCTCGCTGCTGCCGCGCGGCGCCTATGCCTCGCTCTACTACGCCGAACGGCTCTACCAGCTGCCGATCGGCGTGATCGCGATCGGGGTGGGCACGGTGCTGCTGCCGACCATGAGCCGCCTGATCGCGGCGGGCGATATCCACGGCGCGGACAAGGCCCAGAACCGGGCCGTGGCGCTGACCCTGGTCATGGCCGCCCCTTTCGCCGCAGCCTTCCTCGCCATCCCGGAGCTGATCGTCTCGGCTCTGTTCGAACGCGGCCGTTTCGATGCGGCAGCAAGCCAGGCGGCGGGCGCAGTGCTGTTTGCCTATGCCATCGGACTTCCGGCCATCGTGTTGATCCGCTCGCAGGTCTCCGCTTTCCAGGCTCGCGGCGACACCACGACGCCAATGCTGGTTTCGCTTGCCGCCATCGCCGCCAATGTCGCGCTCAAACTGGTGCTCTGGCGCGATTTCGGCGCACCCGGGCTTGCGCTGGCAACGGCAACCGGGGCCTGGATCAATGTCGGTGCCTTGTTCGTTCTGGCGCTGCGGCGCGGCTGGACGAAACCGGACCGGCAGCTTCCCGGGCTGATCGTCATCACCCTCGCAGGTGGCGTGATTGCCGGGCTGGCCGCGCGCGTGCTCGCGCCCGCGGTCCTGGCCGCGCTGGCGCATGTCCCGGTCGAGCCCCGCCTTCTGGCACTCACCGCGATCGGGCTGGTGGCCGCGAGCCTCTATCTCGTGATCGTTGCGGGCGGGCTAAGGGCGGCAGGCCTGTTCCGGCTCCTGCGCTGACCGTCTGATTCGTCAGGCTTTGAGCCGGCCTGCTCCGGAACGAATGCGCGCGGCGGCCTCCGTAACCATGCGCTCGACGATCTCGCCTGCCGTCGGGATATCCGAAATCAATCCGGCGGCTTCGCCGAATATCACCGCAGCATTCTGCGGGTCACCGGCCGTGAAAGCCGCCTTGTAGGCCGGGCCCTCCGCTTCAACCGCGTCCTTGAGTTCGCGGTCGCGGCCAGCCCATTTCGCAGCGAAGCCTTTGGCGCTGACGCGGATATCGAAGGGCCTCGGCCAGTCGAGCTGACGCGCAATGTCGGGCAGCGAGGAACGCACCGTCTCGTCCCCCGTCGCGGCAATGGCAACCGCATGATGGCTGACGTGAACCAGCGCCTCGCGGCTCGCCCAGAAACGCGTGCCGACCAAGACGCCGTCGGCACCCAGCATCAGGGCCGCCGCGAGCCCACGACCATCGGCGATGCCGCCCGCCGCCAGCAGCAAGGTATCGGGGCTTTCGCGAGCAAGCAGATCGGCCACTTCCGGCACGAAAGGCAGGGTTCCGCGCGCATGGCCGTGACCACCGGCTTCGGCGCCCTGCGCGACGATGACGGCCGCGCCGGCCTCCAGAGCCTGCCGGACATGAGCAATCGACTGGCACTGGCAGATCATCGGCACGCCAGCCGCCGCGATCTCGCCCGAAAAAGGCGCGGGATCGCCGAAGGAGAGCATCAGCGCCGCAGGCTGATGCTCGAGAACCTTGCCGAGCAGATGCGGCTGCCTGGCCAGCGACCAGGTGATGAAGCCGCAGCCGGTCCGGGTATTGCCGGCCGCAGCGAATTGCTGGTCCAGCCAGGCATCATCGCCGTATCCGCCGCCGATCAGGCCCAGCCCGCCGGCGCGCGTCACAGCCGCGGCCAACGCCCCGCCCCCAGCCAGAGCCATCGGCGCAGACAGGATCGGATGATCGATCCCGAAGCGCTCGGTGAGCCGGGTGGCGAGGCACGCCACAGTGACTAGGCGGTCTTGGAGTGCGCGAAGTCCATGTAGAGTTCGCGCGCCTTGCGGAACAGCGGGCCGGGCTGGAGCGCGGTGTTGTCGATCCGCGAAACCGGCATGACCTTCGAGTAGTTGCCGGAGATGAAGATCTCGTCGGCCTGCTCGAAATCGCTGTAGCGCAGGCTGGTCTCCTCGACCGTGATACCGTCCTGGCGCAGCAGCGAGATGACGCGCTGGCGGGTGATGCCGTTCAGGAAGGTGCCATTCGCGACCGGGGTCTTCACCACGCCGTCCTTGGCCATGAAGATATTGGACGTCGCCGTCTCCGCGACATTGCCGAGCATGTCGAGCACCAGCGCGTTGTCGAAACCGGCCGCCTTGGCGGCGCGCAGGACACGGGCATTGTTGGGGTAAAGGCAGCCGGCCTTCGAGTCCGTCGGCATGGTCTCGAGCGTCGGGCGGCGATAGGCGCCCTGCGTCACCGAGAAACCGTTTGACGGCACCGGCATCGGGGCCTCGAAGAGGCAGAGGCAGAACTTGGTCGACTCAGGGTCGGCCATGATGGTCGAGAGGCCGTCGGCCTCGCCCCAGTACATCGGCTTGACATAGAGCGCCGTGCCCGGGGCGAATTTCTTCGCGCCTTCATAGGTCTTGGCGATGATCTCCTCAGCCGACATCGTCGCCTTCAGGCCGAGCGCATTGGCCGAGCGGTTTACGCGGGCCGCATGCTTGTCGAGATCGGGCGCCTTGTCCTCGAAATAGCGAGCCCCGTCGAAGACGGTCGAAGCCAGCCAGCTGGCATGGGTCCGCGGGCCCATGATGCCCGGATTTCCCTCATGCCATTCACCTTCGAACCAGCTCCAGGTTTGCGAATACCAAGCCATAACCATCCTCGATTTTGTCAGTGTTATTGACCGACACCGTCTGCCGCCCCGCCGCGCGCGTCAACATGCCGAAGGCCCTCCGGCAATGACGTCATGTGATGGAAGCAATGCAGCCGGGTGATGGATCACAGGCCGAAAGCGCGGGCGAGCGAAACGACCGCCATGCCGACGACGAGGGCCAGAAGCTCGCTGCGGCGCAGCACCATGCTGCCGACGGCGGCCAGCAGCGCCAGGGCCGCGGCAAGCCCCAGACGCTCGACCAATGGCAGCACGGTTGCGACGACGATCGAGCCCGGCAAGGCGGCCAGCCCGCGCCGGACATGAGGCGTGAGGGGGATGAAACCCATCAATACCACGCCGGAGATGCGACAGAGATAGGTGGCGATCGCCATGGCGGCGATCGCTGCCCAGGCTCCCCAGCCGGCGAGATCAGGCAGCGTCATCGAGGAAAGCTCCAGCGACCGCGCCAGAGAGCGCTCCAACGATGATGAAGGCATAGCCATCGACCAGCTTGGCCGTGACGAGCGCCACGATGCCCGCAACCAGCCAGGGTCGCGCCGCCCTCCGGCCGCGCCAGAGCGGCACGATCATCGCGGCGAAGAAGATCGGCATCACGAGATCGATGCCATAGCGTCGCGGATCACTCACCAGGGAGCCGAGCAGATATCCCGGCACCGTGGCAAGAACCCAGACAACCCAGAGCAGCAGCCCGCCACCGATCAGCACGCCGAGATCGCGCCCACCCTCGGCATGATAACGCGTTCCGACCAGCCAGTTCGCATCGGTGAAGAAGAACAGATGCAAGGCGTTGAGGGCCCGTGGAAAACGCGCGAACCAGGGCTGAAGCGACGCACCCTGCAGCACCATCCGCGCATTGACCGTCGCGGTGACGGCTGCAAGACCGGCAATCGCGCCCCAGGTCCATTCCGGCCGCCAGAGTTCCATCGCCACGAGCTGCGCGACCCCGGCATAGACGATCGCGCTCATCATCACGGTTTCCAGCAGGCTCAAGCCTTTCGCCGCAGCGGCAGCACCGAAGGCAACCGCGAAAACGATGATGCCCGGGAGCACCACGGAAATCTTGCGGACTCCCAGGATCATGCCGCGCCAGGTCACGGGCGCACGCGTTTCCTTCGGGAGTGGGTCGGGTGACGACATCATGCTTCTTCCAAGGGCCAAGCAGGCCCCGCGTCAACGGGCGCAAGCAGCCCCGCTGCATGAATTCCATGCAGGGCGGCGCAACCCGGATCAACAGAGGCGACGGAACGCCCGGGGCCCGCTAGCATTCCACGATGCTCTGGCTGACCTCGATCGATACAAAGGCCTCCACACTCCCCGCCGCCTGGCTGATCCCGACCAGCGAGCGGCCGGCCAATCTGATGGAGCGCGCGCGGCTCAGGCGTAGCGTGGCTGGGCTCGTGCTGGACCATCAGCTCGGCCAGCCGGCCGACACCATAGAGATCGGCCATGACGAGCGGGGCCGACCGCTTCTCGTCCGCCCCGCCGGCCACGACCTGCATCTTTCTCTCGCGACGCGCTCAGGCATCGTTGCGGTCGGCCTTGCCGAGCGGCCGATCGGCGTCGATGTCGAGCGGGTGGAACAAGGAACAGAGCCGCCGCTGGCCGTTCTTCACCCCGACGAAAGGGACATTCTGCTTGCCCTGCCTGCGGCTGAAAGGCCGCTCGCTTTCGCGCAGCTCTGGAGCGCGAAGGAGGCCTATGTGAAGGCACTGGGAGTGGGCTTTGCGCACGCACCCGAACGCTTTTGCGTGAGATTCCTGGCGGAAGGATTCTTCACGGTCGAAGACGCAGGCGTTCGCTCCATCGGGATCGGAGCGGCCCACCTCATGAAAAACGGCGACCAGGAAGACCTGGCCGCCGCAATTGTCGTTCTCGCCTGAAGGGCGGTTCAGCCGGGTTGGTTCACCGGCTTGCGCTTCAGGACGTAGCCCATGATGCAGACGAGCGCCGCGCCGAGAACCGCGCTGACATAATGGGGCAGGTTCGCAGGCCCGATGCCGAGCGGGTTGACGTCCGTCGAGACCGCCTTGATCCAGGTCGGCATGTTCACCTGCAGCCACTGCAGCACGGCAATATCCCCCAGAATCATCTCTGCCGCGATCCAGCCGAGCAGCGCCGCGCCAATCCAGATCAGAATCGGGAAACGCTCGATGATCGAGGTCAGGAGCTGGGCACCCATGATGATCAGGGGGATCGAGAGCAGCAAGCCGAAGATGAAGAGCTCAGGGTGCCCCTTGGCGGCGCCGGCGATCGCAATGACGTTGTCGAGGCTCATCACGGCATCGGCGATGGCGATGGTGCGCACTGCCTTCCAGAGATTGTCCGCTGCCTTGATGTCGGTATGCGCTTCCTCTTCACCCTTGGCGAGCTTGACCGCGATCCAGAACAGCAAGAGGCCGCCGACGACCTTTAGGTAGGGCACCGCCAGCAGATAAGTGACAACAAGAGCGAAGACGATACGCAGGCCAACCGCCGCACCCGCGCCGAGCCAGATGCCGACCTTGCGCTGGTTCTCCGGAAGGGAGCGGACGGCAAGCGCGATCACCACCGCGTTGTCGCCGGACAAGAGCAGATCGATCCAGATGATCTGCAGCAGCGAGATCCAGAATTGGCTCGACGAAAAATCCATTTTGCGGTCAGTCCTTTATCAAGTTACCGGGTCGGGCCGGCGTGATTTCAGCCAATAGCCAAGGCCGAGAACCAGCAGCGCTCCAAGGATCGCCGCCGGATATTCAAGCTGGTGCATCATCGCTGCACCGAATTGGGATGCGAACCAGGGGTCGCTATCGAGCATCTCGCCCGCGACCCAGCCGAGCAGTCCCGCCCCCGCCCACACCAGGAGCGGGAACTGGGCCAGCAGGCGGGTGATCAAGGAGGCGCCGACGACGATCAGCGGGATCGAGATCACCAGCCCAGCCACCAGGAGCGGGAGCGAGTCCTTGGCGACCGCAGCGATCGCCAACACATTGTCGAGGCTCATGACGATATCCGCGATCGCAACCGTCTGGACGGCCTTCCAGAGCTTGCTGCTGGCGGCGATGGCGTCCTCGTCCCCCTCGCCATCCTCCAGAACCAGCTTCACGGCGATCCAGAACAGCAGCACGGCGCCGGCGATGCGCAGGAAAGGCGCGCTCAGGAGCGAGGCGACCACGACCGTGAACACGACCCGCAGCAGCACGGCGACAATAGCACCAAGCGCAATGCCCTTGGTGCGTTGCGCCGGGGCCAGCGCCCGACAGGCGAGCGCGATCACGACCGCGTTGTCGCCCGACAGCACGATGTTCAGCACGATGATTTCAAAGAGCTTGCCCCAGAGGAGGGGATCGGCCAGCGAAGCAGCGATGAAATCCATGGATGAAGCAGCCTCTCGCGGAATATGATCGCTTTTCTAGCCAATACTCTGGCTGGAGTCGCGCCCTTCTTGCTCAGCCCAACGCTTGCTCAACTGCTCTGCCGGCGGCCTCGGTGCTCAAGGTTCCGCCGAGATCGCGCGTGCGGGTCCGGGCATCTCCGAGCGCCCGCTCGATCGCTGCCTCGATCGCCTTTGCGGCCTCGCGCTCGCCGAGATGGTCCAACATCATCGCACCTGACCAGATCTGGCCGACGGGATTGGCGATGCCCTGGCCGGCAATGTCGGGCGCCGAGCCGTGAACGGGCTCGAACAGCGAAGGGAATTCGCGGGTCGGGTTGATGTTCCCCGAAGGCGCGATGCCGATCGTGCCGGTGCAGGCCGGACCGAGATCGGACAGGATGTCACCGAACAGGTTGGAGGCGACCACGACGTCGAAACGGTCGGGATTGAGCACGAAATGTGCGGTGAGGATGTCGATATGGTACTGGTCGACCGCGATGTCGGGGTAGTTTTTCGCCATCTCCTTCACCCGCTCGTCCCAGTAGGGCATGGTGATCGAGATGCCGTTCGACTTGGTGGCCGACGTCAGCTTCTTGCGCGGCCGGCGCTGGGCGAGCTCGAATGCGTATTTCAGCACGCGGTCGACGCCGACGCGGCTCATCACCGTCTCCTGCAGCACGATCTCGCGCTCGGTGCCGGCATACATGCGCCCACCGACAGAGGAGTACTCGCCCTCGGTGTTCTCGCGCACGACAAAGAAATCGATATCGCCCGGCTTGCGGTTCGCCAGCGGGCCAGGGACGCCGGGCATCAGCCGCACGGGACGGAGATTGACATACTGGTCGAATTCACGCCGGAACAGCAGCAGCGAGCCCCAGAGCGAGATGTGGTCCGGCACCTGCGCCGGCATGCCGACGGCCCCGAAATAGATCGCGTCATGCCCACCGATCTGGTCCTTCCAGTCGTCAGGGAGCATTTTGCCGTGCTTGGCGTAGTAGTCGCAGGAGGAGAAATCGAAGCTGTCACAGCGCAGCTCGAAGCCGAACTTCTTCGACGCCGCTTCGAGCACCCGCAGACCTTCGGGCATGACCTCCTTGCCGATGCCGTCGCCGGCGATCACAGCGATGCGGTAGACGCGATTGGTTCCGGTCATGTGTCTTCTCCGAAGAAAGCCGTGAATTCGGCAGCGACGAGATCGGGGATCTCCTCCGCCAAATAATGGCCACCGGGCAAGGGCCGGCCTTGGACATTCTGTGCACGCTGGCGCCAGAGCGCCAAGGGATCGAAGCAGCGCCCGATCACGCCCTGCTCGCCCCAGAGCGCCAGCAGGGGCTGCTCAAGCTTGCGGCCACCATCCTCGTCGTCATGGCGGAGGTCGATTGTCGCGGCCGCGCGATAATCCTCGCAGCTCGCGTGAATCGTCGCCGGATCGGCGAAGCAGCGCAGGTAGTGTTCAAGCGCCTCAGGAGCGAAAGGGGTCAGCCCGGCGGAGCCCGAGCCGCATTTCTTCAGCCAATAGGCTTTGGAATCAGCACCGATCATGCGCTCGGGAAAGGGCGCGGGCTGGATCAGGAAGAACCAGTGCCAATAGGCACGCGCGAAGGCGTCGGTGGTATTGGCATACATCTCGCGCGTCGGCGCGATGTCGAGCGTGGCGAGCCTCGTCACATGGCCTGCATGGTCGAGCGCCATGCGATGGGCCACGCGCGCGCCGCGATCATGCGCCCCAACGGCAAACCGATCATGTCCAAGCGCAGTCATGACCTCGACCATGTCCTGCGCCATCGCACGCTTGGAATAGACAAGATGAGCGACATCGGAGGCAGGCTTCTCGCTGTCGCCATAGCCCCGTAGATCTGCGCACACCAGGGTAAAACGCCGCTTCAGCTGGTCCGCGACCTTGTGCCAGAGCGCATGCGTCTGAGGATAACCATGCAGCAGCAGCAAGGCCGGCCCCTCCCCGCCTGTCCGCACGCGAATTCGCGCACCCGACGTCTGAACGTCGAGCAGGCGAAAGCCAGGGAAAAGGCTGTCCGCAACGGGACATTCGGAGATGGTCATACAGCCAGCGCGCATTGAAACGATCAGCAGCCGATAGCGCGATTGTGCACGGATTGCGCGGGCGGATTATTACACAATCTGGATCAATAACGCGGCACTGACCCATCGCCACCCGCAGGCGCCCCAACGGCCTCCCCCGAGACAGCCTGATGACAGGCCTGCCAGATATGCAAAAGGCGGGCGCGCCCATTGTCGCTCCCGCCCTCCCGCATGTCGGCTCCGAGGAACCGGTGCTCCCGTCCTTGAGGATCAGCCCCGCAGGGTCGCGCCGTAGCGCTTGGTCATCTCGGTGACGATCTTGCTGCCGACCGCATCGATCTCGACATCGGTCAGCGTCTTCTCGGCAGGCTGGAGCGTGACGGCGAGCGCCACGGATTTCTTGCCGGCCTCGACGCCAGGTCCCTCATAGAGATCGAACACCGTGACATCGGAGATCAGGCTGCGCTCCGCATTCTGCGCCGTGCGCATCATGTCACCCGCAGCGACCTTGGCATCGACGATGAAGGCGAAATCGCGCGTCAGCGGCTGAAAGCCGGAGAGGCTCAGTTTCGGCTTGACCTTGGTCGGCCTGGCCTTCGGCAAAGGCAAAGCGTCGAGATGGATCTCGAAGGCAACGAGCGGCCCCTTCACGTCCAGAGCCTTGAGGATCTTGGGATGGACTTCCCCGAAGGCGCCGATGACGCCCTTCGGCCCGAACTGCAATGTCGCCGACCGCCCCGGATGAGCCCAGGCTGGGCCGCCGGCCACGACCTGCAAGCCACCGACGGGGATTCCGAGACCGGAGAGCAGGGCCATGACGTCGGCCTTGGCATCGAAGGCATCGACGGGCTCGGCCGCACCGTCCCAATGACGGCCGACGCCCTCGAGCCGGGCCGTGCCGCGGCGCAAGCCGGCGGCCGCGATCACCTGGCCTTCGGGCTCATCGCTGAAGAAGACCTGGCCGACCTCGAACAATGCGACATCGCCAAAGCCGCGCGCCGCATTGGCCTGGGCCGAACGGATCAGCCCCGGCAGCAGCGAGGGCCGCATATCGGAGAGATCGGCGGCGATCGGATTGGCCAGAACCAGCTTGGGCGAACCGCCACCGAAGAGCGTGGCCGCTTCATGCGAGATGAAGGACCAGGTCACGGCCTCGACCAGACCACGGCTGGCAAGCAGGCGTTTGGCGGCACGGGTGCGCTTCTGCAGCACGGTGAGAACCGGCTTCACCACCTCTGCCTTGATGCGCGGCAGCGGCGTGGAGGCAACGCGGTCGAGCCCGGCAATACGCAGGATCTCCTCGACCAGATCGGCCTTGCCTTCGACATCACCACGCCAGGACGGCGCCGCGACCTTCACCCGCTCGCCCGCACCCGAGACATGGAAACCGAGCGAGGTCAGCGCGATCTTCATCTCGACCTGCGGCAGGTCGAGCCCCGTCAGACGCTTCACTTCCGACCACGGGAAATCGATCGCGGGGCGCGACTCCGGAAGCTCGCCCTCGAAGACCATTTCGGAGGCTTCGCCGCCGCAGAGGTCGATGATCATCACTGTCGCGAGATCGAGGCCCGGCCGGCAGAAATCGGGATCGACACCGCGCTCGAAGCGATAGCGCGCATCGGAGTTGATGCCGAGCGCCCGGCCCGAACGGGCGATGTTGAGCGGGTCCCAGAGCGCGCTCTCGACCAGGACATCGACCGTGTTCTCGTCGCAGCCCGAAGCCTCGCCCCCCATGATGCCGGCGAGCGATTCGACGCCATGCGCATCGCAGATCACCACCTGTTCGTCGTTCAGCTTGTAGGTGCGTCCGTCGAGCGCGAGAATCTCCTCGCCCGCCTTGGCCCGGCGCACCGTGAGATCTCCCCTGACCTTGGCCGCGTCGAAGACGTGAAGGGGCCGGTTGCGATCGAAGGTCATGAAATTGGTGATGTCGACGAGCGTATTGATCGGCCGCAAGCCGATGGCGCGCAGGCGGGCCTGCAACCATTCCGGCGACGGGCCGTTCTTCACGCCGCGGATCAGGCGCAAGGCGAAGGCCGGGCAGAGCTTCTTGTCCTGCGGCGCGAAGTCGAGCGCGACCTTGACCGGGCATGGGAACGAGCCGCGCACCGGCTGGATCGACGGTGTCCTCAGCGTGCCGAGACCTGCGGCGGCAAGATCGCGCGCGACACCGCTGACGCCGAGCGCGTCGGCCCGGTTCGGCGTGACCGCGATCTCGATCGTGGCGTCGTCGAGCTTGGCATAGGTCGCGTAGGGCATTCCGACCGGAGCATCCTCCGGCAGCTCGATGATGCCGTCATGATCCTCGGAGAGCTGGAGCTCGGCCTCGGAGACCAGCATGCCGTTCGACTCGACCCCACGAATGACGCCCTTGCCGAGGGTGATGTCCTTGCCGGGAATGTAGCTGCCAGGCGGCGAGAACACCCCCTTCATGCCGGTGCGAGCATTGGGGGCGCCGCAGACGACCTGCACGGGCTCGCCGGTGCCGGTGTCGACCAGGCAGACGCGCAGCCGGTCGGCATTCGGGTGCTGCTTGGCCTCGATCACATAGGCGATGGTGAAGGCCTGGAGCGCCTTCGCCCTGTCCTCGACGCCCTCGACCTCGAGCCCGACGCGGGTCAGGGTCTCGGTGATGGTGTCGACCGTATCGGTGGTGTCGAGATGGTCTTTGAGCCAGGAGAGCGTGAATTTCATGCGTGTGCGTCCATCGGAGCGAGCACTTCCACCAGACGGAAGCGTTCGCAAATCAAGGTCATGTCGGGACTGAAGACGCCGAGGCGTCGGAAATAGGCTTCATGGGCTTGGCGCCATGAGGCCAGAGTACGGTCGTCCTCGCCTTCCTCGAAGGCGAATTCCGCATCGATCTCGTCGAACCGCCGCGTCGTCAGCTCGAGCGTCTCGATGACGCAGACAGGCCGCTTGCCGCCGTCGAGTACGATCCAGATCTGGCCGACCTCCGGGCAGTCGGGATCATCCGGCGTGTTCACCGTCGCCCGCTTGCGGCCGCTGACGACGAGGGCGGCCAGTTCGGAGGCCAGCTCCGGGCTGTCGCCAAAGGAGAAGCTCGGGCAGTCCCTGTAGCGCTCGGGGATCGTGGTCGTGCCCATGGTCACGCCGCCCCATCCCGCCGAGCCGCGACCGGCGACAGCTGGGACTGACCATCGTTCAACCGGTCCTCGCCATCGATCCGGATTTTCATCGCGTTGCCGCGCCACGTCACCTCGCCCGCGACGAAGGCATAGGCCCAGATCGCCGGGAAGGCGATATCGCGCACCAGGAAGGCGAAAGGCAGCCGCCACGACAGGTACCAGCCGACCCCATAGGCCAGAAGCATCTCGCCCGCATACCAGGGCAGCAATACGGCACATGGCGCAGCCCAGGCCGGCAACCCAAAAGCCGGCGCGGCAACAACGGCCGCCAGCACCGGCAGCAGCGGTCCCGACAGGATCTCCGGTGCGAAGAAGGGCAGGAACGTCACCCGGCGCAGCCTGGCCCAGCGGAACTGGCGCTGCACCACGTCGCGCAGGCTGCGCTTGCCCAAGGGCTGCTCGAAGGGCTGGCCGACGAGATGGACATGCTTGCCGGCCCGGCGCACCAGCTTCGTCGCCGCCGCATCTTCGGCGATCTCCGCCCCCAACCCTGCAATGCCGCCATTGGAGTCGAGAAAGGGCTTGTTCCAGAGCATCGACTTGCCCTGCGCGAAGCCGAAGCCGAGCGCCTCGCCGGCATATTGCCAGCGCGCCTGGAAGGTATTCAGGAAGGCGCATTCGAGTTCGGCGGAAAAGCCCTGCGGGCGCGAACCGGCCGGTGTCGAGCAGACGAGCCCCGTCGTGGGCCGCCACGCCGCCAGCATCCGCTGGATATAGTCCTTCGGCATCAGCACGTTGGAATCGGCGAGAATGACCCAGTCGGTTTCCGCCGCATCCCAGCCTTTGACGCAGTTATTGAGCTTCGGATTGGCGCTGACGGCGACATCGCCGACGATCAGCCGCACGCGATCGTCGCCGAAGCGCCGGATCAGATCCTCGATCAGCGGCACGATAGGGTCGTCGCCGTCGGCAACGCAGAAGATCGTCCTGTAGCGGGGGTAGTCGAGCACCAGCCCCGAGCTCAACGTCTCGCGGCTGAACGTCTCGAGACCGCGCACCGGCCGCACGATCGTGACGGGCGGGCACTGGTCGAGCAGGGCCGAGCCCAAAGCGCGGTGGCGCAGGCGGAAATAGGCGATCGCGAGGCACAGCAGGTTGAGCGCGACGGCAAGCACCGCGAACAGTCCTGCTCCTGCTGCGACTGTCATCCCGCCCTCCCCTGCACGACCGGCTCCTTCACGACGTCAGACCGCCGGTCAGGGTCGGCAGGTCGAGCGGGCGGAAGCCGTAATGCGAGAGCCAGCGGATATCGGCCTCGAAAAAGGGGCGCAGGTCCGGCATGCCGTATTTCAGCATGGCGATCCGGTCGATGCCCATGCCCCAGGCGAAGCCCTGGTAGACATCGGGATCGAGGCCGCAATTGCGCAGCACGTTCGGGTGCACCATGCCGCAGCCGAGGATCTCCAGCCAGTCATCGCCCTCGCCGAAGCGGATCTCGCCGCCCTTGCGCGAACACTGGATATCCACTTCGGCCGACGGTTCGGTGAAGGGGAAGAATGAGGGGCGGAAGCGCATCTTGACGCTGTCGACCTCGAAGAAGGCCTTGCAGAACTCCTCGAGCACCCATTTCATGTGGCCAAAATTGGCCTTCTTGTCGATCACCAGACCTTCGACCTGATGGAACATCGGCGTATGGGTCTGGTCGGAATCCATACGATAGGTCCGGCCCGGGCAGACGACGCGGATCGGCGGCTCCTGCGAGATCATCGTACGCACCTGCACCGGAGAGGTGTGCGTGCGCAGTAGCTTGCGCTCGCCATTGGCGTCAGGCGCGAAGAAGAAGGTGTCGTGCATCTCCCGCGCCGGGTGGCCGACAGGGAAGTTCAGCTTGGTGAAGTTGAGATCGTCGGTTTCGACATCGGGACCTTCCGCGATCGAAAAGCCCATGTCGCCGAAGATCGTGGTGATCTCGTCGATGACCTGGCTGATCGGGTGGATGCGCCCGCGCGCCTCCGGCCCCTCGCGCACCGGCAGGGAGACATCGATCCGCTCGGCAGCAAGGCGCGCGTCGAGCGCAGCCTGCCCCAACGCCTCCTTGCGCTCGGTGATGGCGCCCTGAACCTTGTCGCGCAGGCCGTTGATCAGCGGGCCCTTTTCCTTGCGCTCGTCCGGCGTCATCGCGCCCAGCGTCTTCAGCAGCGCGGACACCGAGCCCGACTTGCCGAGCGCAGTGATGCGCAACTGCTCGAGCGCGGCTTCGTCCTGCGCAGCGGCGATCTCACCAAGAAGTGAATCGCTGAGGGTATCGATCTCATTCATGCCTGATCTGGTCCGATTGCGAGGCATCTTCTAGGGTGTCATCTTGAGCGATGCTAGGGGCAATCGTGCTGGCAAAGCATCGCAGGCGCGACGGCAGAGCCCCTGTTTGGCCGAAATGAGCGCAGCATCATGACAATCCTGTCTCACTGGCGCGCATGGGCATTCCTGATCGTCACGCTGAGCGCCGCCCCGGCAGGGGCACAGGACGGGCAGCGCGTCACGATCACCGGGGAAATCAGCGATACCTGGTGCACGATCAGCGGGCTGATGTTCGCCAGGGGCACAGCCCATCACCAATGCGCAATCTGGTGTGCACTTGGCGGCATTCCGGTTAGCATCCGCGACCCGGCCGGCAATCTCTATCTCATTCTCAAGATCGGCGATGACGATGAGAGCGCCGCCAATCCGCGTATCGCGCGGATGGCCACACACCAGGTCACGGTCGATGGCGAGCTGCTCGAGCGCGACGGCGTGAAGTACCTGCTCGTCGACAGGATCGCCGACGACAAGGGCGTGATCAGCATGACGCATGAAGAACACGGCATCCAGCCGTTCGGGAACTGAGCGATGCGAATGCTGCGGCACATGCTGGGTGTGGCCGCGCTTCTCGCCGGCATCCCCGTGACAACCGTGCGCGCGGCCGAAGCCTGGAACATCCCGTACGAGACTGCGACAATCCTCAAGGGGCGGGTCGTCGATGCGCTCTGCCATCTCAAGGGCCGTTGCACGCCCGATTGCGGCAGCGGCAAGCGCCAGCTCGGCCTTGTCCTGGCCGACGGCACCTTCCGGCTTGTCGCCAAATCGAACGTCGACTTTGCCGGCTCGGTCAGGGACCTGATCGGTTATTGCGGCCGCGAGATCGAGGCCGATGGCCTGCTGATCGCCAACCCGGCAGTGACAGTATTCTTCGTGCAGGCGGTCCGCGAACGCCCCTCGCAACCCTGGATTCCGGCCGAACGCTTCAAGACCGACTGGGAGGCCCGCAACGGCAAGGCCGCCGAGTGGTGGCGGGCCGATCCTGAAGCGAACCACATCATCGCCGAAGACGGCCCTTACGGAATCAAGGGACTTCGGCCGAAATGATCTCGCGGCGGGTGCTGTTGGCCCTTGGTGCCATCCTGCCAGCCGCGGGCGCGTTCTCGCAGCAGCCACCCGCACCTGGCGCCAGCCCGATCGACCCGCTCGCCACCCGGTTCGGTGGCCCGTTCACGCTCATCGATCACACCGGCAGGCGCGTGAGCGACACGGACTTCCGCGGCCGATTCATGCTGGTCTATTTCGGCTTCACCCGTTGTACCGATACCTGCCCGATCGATCTTGCGATCATCGCGCAGGCGCTCGACGCCATCGGTCCGCGGGCCGAGCGGCTCGCGCCGCTCTTCGTCACGGTCGATCCGGCCCATGACACGCCCCCCGTCATGGCGAGCTATGTCACAGCCCTCCATCCGCGCCTGATCGGACTAACCGGCAGCGAATCGGAGATCGCCGCGATCGCCCACGCCTACAAGGTGCATCGCCGCAAGCTCACGCTGCCGCATCATGGCGCAGCGGAGTACGCCGTCGATCACGGCTCCCTCACCTATCTGATGGACCGCCAAGGGCGCTTTCTGACCCTGCTGCCGCCCAATGTCGGCGCGCCACGACTGGCCGAGATCCTGAACAAGTACCTGGTCTGAACAAGCCTCCGGCCCGAACAAGTCCCTCGCCTGGCGGAGCAGCCCTGCCAGCGATGCAGGCGACAGCGCCGCTGCGATGCGGCTATGCAGGTGGCATCATGGAGACAGACATCATGCCCGACAGCCAGGCCCAGAAGAATTCCCCCTCCTATCGCCTGGCGGCGCTCGACCCCGATTTCATCCTTGGCGATTCGACACGCGGCGTGCGCTTCATGCTCGAGTACCAGAAGGCCGAGGACCATTTGCGCGCGCGCGGCATCGTCTCGACCGTTGTCGTCTTCGGCTCGGCCCGCGTCCGGGAAGGAGACCGCTGGTACGAAGCGGCGCGGCAATTCGCCCGCATTGCCTCCGAGCGGGGCGGCGCGCTCATCGACGGCGAGAGCGGGCGCCATCATGTCATCGCCACTGGCGGCGGGCCGGGCATCATGGAGGCTGCCAATCGCGGCGCGACGGAAGCGGGTGCGCTCTCGATCGGCTTCAACATCACGCTGCCGCACGAGCAGGAGCCGAACCCGTGGTCGACGCCGGACCTGACCTTCCGCTTCCACTATTTCGCGATGCGGAAGATGCACCTGGCCATGCGCGCCGCGGCGCTCGTCGTGTTTCCCGGCGGATTCGGCACGCTCGACGAACTCTTCGAGATCATGACGCTGAAGCAGACCGGAAAGATGCCGGCCGTGCCGATCGTGCTCTATGACAGCGCCTTCTGGCGTGACCTGCTCAATCTCGATGCCATGGCGGCAGCAAAATTCATCCGGCCCGAAGATCTGTCGCTGTTCTGCTACGCCGACACGCCGGAGGAGGCCTACCAGCGTGTCGTCGAAGGTGCCGGCCAGAACTGGATCCTTCCGGCCAACGACAGCATGCAGACCTGACAACGAAAAAGGCCGGCATCGCTGCCGGCCTCTTCCAATTCACTTCGCTGAGGCGAAACTCAGGCGGCCTTGGCTTCCGCGCCGAGGGCACCCTTCACCGTCTCGACCACGGCCGCAAAGGCGGCTGCGTCGTCGATGGCCAGCGCCGACAGCGTCTTGCGGTCGAGCTCGATACCGGCCTTGGCGAGACCGCCAATGAAGACCGAATACGTCAAGTCATGCTCACGCACCGCAGCGTTGAGACGCTGGATCCAGAGCGCGCGGAACGAGCGCTTCCGGTTCTTACGGTCGCGATAGGCATATTGCATCGAACGATCGACGGCCGCCTTGGCAGCGCGGATCGTATTCTTGCGGCGGCCATAGAAGCCCTTGGCAGCCTTGAGTGTCTTCTTGTGCTTGGCGTGGGACGTTACGCCCCGTTTCACGCGAGCCATGTGTGATCTCCGGAAAGGTTAGAGGGCGTCAGCCGTTCGGCAGGAAGTATTTTTTCACGTTGGCGGCATCGCCCTCGAAGAGGGTTGCCGTGCCGCGGTGATTGCGGATCTGCTTGTTGGTCCGCTTGATCATGCCGTGACGCTTGCCGGCCTGGGCGTAGAGCACCTTGCCGGTTCCGGTGATCTTGAAGCGCTTTTTGGCGCTCGACTTCGTCTTGATCTTGGGCATTTCAGCTCCTCAATGGTCGCGGACGCGCGAGATGCGCCGCTTCGATTTTGCTTGCTGGAAGCAAAGAACGACCGCCACGGCAGCCCTTATCAGCCGGGCGATCGAAGGGCGCGCATATGACAGAAAAGCCCGGGGCTGGCAAGTGCAGGCGCCACTCATGCCGAAAAGGCCGCATGGCGAACCGGAGCGGGCCCAGCTCCTCACTATCCAGATCAGCCCGGCTTTCCGGCGCGAGGCCCTCTGATCCCGATGCAATTGCCCCAGGGATCGCGAACCTGGCACATCCACAGATCACCGTCGATGGCGAGCGGCCCGCGGTAGAGAACCGCCCCGACCGCCTGCAAATGGGCAAGCGATCGCTCGAAATCCTCCACCCGCCAATAGACGATCGAGCCGGCGGCGCCGCTGGGCACCTTCGTGTCGGCCGGAACGATTTCAAGTTGCGTCTCGCCTATCTGCAGAAAGGCAAATCCCGAAGGCTGACTCGTCGCAGGAACGGCGCGGGGGAATGCGCTGCAATACCAAGCGAGCCCCGCGACCACGTCCGAGACGTGAACCAGAACGGCCGAAATAGAACCCGTCACGGAAATCCTCGTGATCATGATCGGAAGGGAGCTGAACGGACGGTTCCGGAACCGCGCGGCAGCGCTACCCCTTATCAGCGCGGAAGAAATCGACAAATGCCCGCAGCGCCGGACGCATCTGCCGGCGGCTCGGATAATACACGTAGAATCCGTCGAATGGCGGGCACCAATCCTCCAGAACAGGCACCAGCCTGCCCTGCCCGAGCCCATCGCGGACATAGTCATCGAAGAGGAATGCGATGCCGGCCCCTTCAAGCGCGGCCTGGAGGACGAGCCGGTCATCGCCCAGGATCAGCGGCCCCGAGACGTCGGGCTCGACGACGAGACCGTCCTTCTCGAACTCCCAGCGATAGATCACGCCGCTTTCGAAGCGGAAGCGGATGCAGCGATGCCCTGAGAGGTCGTGCGGCGTCAGCGGCATGTCCCGGCCGGCGAAATAGGACGGGGCCGCAACCGCGACGCCGCGCATGCGCGGCCCGATGCGAACGGCGATCATATCGCGCTGCAGGCTCTCGCCGAGCCGGATCCCGGCATCGAACCCGCCCGCGACGACATCGGCGAATCTGTCGTCAATGACGATCTCGAGCACGATCTCCGGATAGGCCGCGGCAAAGGCGCCGAGCTTCGGCGCCAGTACCAAATGAGCGGCGGTGCGCGGCACGGTGAGGCGAAGATTGCCGGCGGGCTCGTCGCGCGAGGCGGCCGCCACCTCTAGCGCCAGGGCGATCTCGGACATCGCCGGCAGCAGCCGTTCCAGAAGCTGCGCCCCGGCCTCGGTGGGGGCGACGCTGCGCGTACTGCGCGCGAGCAAGCGCACGCCGAGCCGGGCCTCCAGCAGCGACACGGCATGGCTGACAGCGGATGGCGCAATGCCGAGCTCGCGGCCCGCACCACGGAAACCGCGATTGCGGGCGACGGCCGCCAGGACGGCGAGATGCGGGAGATCGGCGCGGTTCATTGATCTATTTTATCGAACGGGCCGTGCTTTCTCCAGGCGATTATCGATCAGTGACGCAAGCCTCATCTGTATCGGATCACAGCAGAGGAGCCCGTGATGCAAACTCGCAAGCTTGGTCAAGAACTTGAAGTCTTCCCCGTCGGTCTCGGCTGCATGGGCATGACCTTCGCCTATGGTGGCCAGGAAGAGAGCGCCGCGATCGCCACCTTGCGGCGCGCCGTCGATATCGGAGTGACCCTCTTCGACACCGCCGAAGTCTATGGTCCATTCGAGAACGAAATCCTGCTGGGCAAGGCGCTCAGGCCTGTGCGCGACCAGGTGGTGGTCGCCACGAAGTTCGGATTCAAGATCCTCGAAGAGGGCAAGGGAGCGGAGCGCATGGCGGGGCTCGACAGCCGGCCGGAACATGTGAGGGCCGTGGCGGAGGCCTCGCTCAGGCGGCTCGGGATCGACGTGATCGATCTCTATTATCAGCACCGCGTCGACCCCAATGTGCCGATCGAGGATACGGTCGGCGCCATGGCCGACCTTGTGCGCGAGGGCAAGGTCCGGACGCTCGGTCTTTCCGAGGCCAATGCCTCGACGATCCGCCGGGCGCACGCAGTGCATCCGATCGCGGCCGTCCAGAGCGAATATTCGCTGTGGAGCCGCGAGCCTGAAGACAGTGTGCTCGCCGTCTGCCGCGAGCTTGGAATCGGTTTCGTGCCCTACAGCCCGCTCGGACGCGGCTTGCTCACCGGCAAGATCCGGACACTCGACGAACTCGGCAGCGAGGACTGGCGCCGGACCCTGCCGCGTTTCCAGGCCGAGGCATTGGAGGCCAATGCGGCGCTCGTCGAACGGCTGGAACGGCTGGCCGCGAGCAAGAACGCCACCGCCGCGCAGCTTGCGCTCGCCTGGGTGCTGCACCAGGGGGACTTCATCGTGCCGATCCCCGGCGCGCGCAAGATGACCCATCTGGAGCAGAACAGGGCGGCAGCCGACATCGTCCTGACCTCCGACGAAGCGGCGGCCATTGGCGAAGCGCTCACGCCGGCCGATGTGGCAGGCAAACGTTACACCGACGCCTCGCTCGCCCTGGTCGACGGCTAGCCCCGTCGGGCATCGTTGAGGAGGCGCGCTCTGCGCGCCTCCTGCTTCCACGAGCGCTCACGCAGGCCAATGATGGCGGCCCCCGCGGATCGGACGCTCCGACGCAACTGCCATGATGCGAAGGCCCTGCCCTGTCGTCGTTCTGCCCCTAAGGACCGGTGCAGGCTGCAGCCTCACGCAGAGCGGGCTGCGGCTTCTCGCCCAGGAGCCGGCGATAGCCCAGCAACGCCGTCACGAGAGCAACGCCGCCAGCGCCGACCGAAATCCAGAAGCCACTGCGCGCGCCAAATCCGTCGATGACCCAGCCCGAGGCGGAAGAGCCGACCGCCATGCCGATACCGATGCCCGTCATGGCCCAGGTGATGCCCTCGGTCAGTTTCGCGGCCGGGACGAGACGCTCGATCAGGCCGATCGAGACAATGATCGTCGGCGAAACGGCAGCGCCGGCCAGGAACACCACGACGGCAAGGCTGCCGATGCTGTTGACGGCGAGCAGAGGCAGCGTGGTCACCGCTGCAAGCGTAATCGCAATCAGCAACTGGCTGGCCAGCGACATGCGCAGCTTGAGCGCGCCGAACACGATCCCCGTGATCAGCGATCCCGCGGCATAGCTCGCCAGGACGAAACTGGCGGCGGCCTTGTTCCCTTGCGCCTCGGCGAAGGCGACGGCGGTGACCTCGGCCGTTCCGAAGATCGTGCCGATCGCGATCAGGATGAAGGCGATGATCCGCACCGACGCGAGGCGAATGACCGAGGCACCGCCACTCGCCCCCTGCGGATGCACGGGCGGTTCGGATGCACGCTGCGCGACGAACAGCGCAGTTCCGACGGTCAGCAGCAGCGTTGCGGCGAGCGGCCCGGCCTCTGGAAAGAAGGATACGCTCAGCCCGATCGCGATGACCGGCCCGGTCATGTAGATGACCTCGTCGACCACCGACTCGAAGGCGAAGGCGGTCCGCAGCTTCGGCGTATCGCGATAAAGCTCGGTCCAGCGAGCCCTGACCATCGCCGATATGCTCGGCATCGTTCCTGACAGCATGGCGAAGACGAAAAGAGCCCAGACTGGCGCTTCGTAGCGGGTCGACAGCATCAGGCCCGATAGCGCCGCAATCGCTGCGAGTGTTGCGGGAACGAGCAGCCGACGCTGCCCGTAGCGATCGACCAGCCTGGAGAGCTGTGGCGCGATCAGCGCGTTGGACAAGGCGAAGGTCGCCGCGACCGCCCCTGCCAGCCAGTATTCGCCGCGCGCCTGGGACAGCATGGTGACGACGCCGAGCGTCACCATCGAGACCGGCATGCGCGCGATGAAGCCCGTCGCCGAGAGCGCGATAGCGCCTGGCGCCCTGAAGATCTCGCGATAGGGGTTGGCCATGACGGGCCTCTTTCCAGAAGTTTCTGTACCACTTACATACGGAGTGTATGTGAGGGAAGTAGGAGCCGACCCGGCCCGTGTCAATTGACATACGCCGCGTATGCGAAGGGAAGATGGATGGCTCGCAGACCACGCACGGAGATGATCGCCGAGACGCGAGCCAAGCTCCTCGGCGCGGCGCGCCATGCCTTCGGCACCGTGGGCTATGCCGACGCCTCGATGGATGAACTGACCGCCGCAGTCGGACTGACTCGCGGGGCGCTCTACCATCACTTCGGTGACAAGAAAGGCCTGCTCAGGGCCGTGATCGCCGAGATCGACGATGAAATGAACGAGCGCCTTCGCATCGTTTCCACCAGCGCCGCAGATGCATGGGCCGGCTTTCGCGACGAGTGCACCGCCTATATCGAGATGGCGCTGGAGCCAGAGATTCAGCGCATCGTCCTGCGCGATGGGCCAGCCGTTCTCGGTGATCCCTGGAACTGGCCAACGCAGAGCGCCTGTATCCGTTCTATGACCGCCAGCCTCGATAGCCTTGTCGAGGATACGACCCTGCGCGCGATCGATCCGGAGGCGGCTGCCCGCTTGATCGCCGGAGCGACGCTGCATGCTGCGCAGTGGATCGCCCATGCCGAGGATCCGCAGACCGCGTCGCACCGGGCGATCGCGGCCTTCGATGCCATGCTGGACGGATTGCTGCTTCGCCCTGCCATGATTGATTAGGGGCTTGATCCTCCAGCGCCTCGCCCGCCGCTCCCCATAATTGGCCGAGAAGTACTGCCGCACCCCCCTTACGGGCGTGCTAGACTGGCGCCAGAGGCCCGGAGGATGGCGCAATATCCCACCCTAGACCGAGCGGCGACGATCGGGCCGCCGCATGACGCTTCCGACGCAAGGGCCGGGCCCAGCCAGGGAGAAGCGTGATGACGACCTATATCCTGCTGACCAACTGGACCGACCAGGGTGCGCGCAACGTCAAGGACTCGCCCACCCGCCTCGATACGGCCAGGAAGCTGCTGCGCGACATGGGCGGCGACTTCAAGGCCTTCTTCATGACGATGGGGAAATACGACATGGTCATCGTCTGCGAGGCACCCGACGATGCCGTGCTGGCACGCTTCTGCCTGCAACTGGCATTGCACGGGAATGTGAGAACGCAAACGCTGAAGGCATTTCCGGAAGCTGCCTATCGCGAGATCATTCGTTCCATCAGCTGAGACGGCGGATCAGGGGGGCCAACGAGACAAGGCCCGGCTGAAGCGACCGGGCCTTGTCTCAACCTGATTCCGAGGCAGGGCGCTCCTGGCGACTATTTCGGCGCCAGGACCATCACCATCTGGCGACCTTCGAGTTGCCAGTCGCTCTCGACCTTGGCAACATCGACAAGATCAGCCTTGACCCGCTCGAGTACCTTCACGCCGAGGTCCTGGTGCGCCATTTCGCGACCGCGGAAGCGCAGGGTCACCTTGACCTTGTCGCCCTCCTCGAAGAAGCCGTGCATGGCCTTCATCTTGACGTCGTAGTCGTGCTTGTCGATGCCCGGCCGAAGCTTGATCTCCTTGATCTCGATGGTGCGCTGCTTCTTGCGCGCCTCGGCGGCCTTCTTCTGCTCAAGAAAGCGGAAGCGGCCGTAGTCGAGAATCTTGCAGACAGGAGGCACTGAATTGGGGGCGATCTCGACCAGGTCGAGACCGGCATCCTCGGCAATCTTCAGAGCCTCGAAGAACGACACAACGCCACGGTTGGCGCCGGTATCGTCAATGAGCTGAACCTCACGGACACCGCGGATGTCGCGGTTGGAACGCGGGCCGTCTTTGGTCGGGGTTGGGGCAGCGCGGAACGGACGGCGAATGGCTGTATTCTCCTATGAATGGTGCTGTCGGCACCGTTGATCAGACACATTGCATAAAGTCGGGCATTGTCAATGCAAACACGGCAACACCCGCTCAAGTACAGCGCCTAGCGCCCAAGCAAGGCGCAATAGACGTCGAGGGTTTCGCTGACCATGTTCTCGAGCGAAAAGTGCTGCTCGACATGGAGGCGGGCGCGGCGGGCCAGCGCGTCGCGCGCCGAGGGACGCAGCGCCAGCGCCTCCTTGAGGCCCGCAGCCAGAGCAGATGCATCGCCCGGCGGCACGCGCCAGCCCGTGCGCTCGCCGGGAGCCGTCTGCGGCGGGGCGAGCACGGTTTCGGGAACAGCACCGAGATCGGAGACCACGACCGGAATACCCATGGCTTGTGCCTCGACCGCGACGCGGCCGAAGGCCTCCGGCTCGGTCGAGGGCACAGTAACGACCGCTGCTGCGAGCAGGGCCGCCGGCATATCGGTGCAATGACCGACGCGCTTGACCTGTTCTTCGAGCCCGGCCTTGGCGATGGCCTGGTCGAGCTCCCTGACATAGCCATCGCGGCCCTGATGATCGCCGGCAAAGATGAAGGCGGTATCGTTGTCGCCGCCCTCGCGCAGGAGGCGAGCCGCCTCGATCAGCACACGATGGCCCTTCCAGCCGGTCAGTCGGCCCGGCAAGAGCACGATGCGTTGATGTGGCTCGACGCCCCAGGCGCGACGCAAGGCCTGGATCCGCTCGGGCCCGACCGCGGACGGCGCAAAGGCCGAGAAATTGGTGCCGCGATGGACGACGCGGATGCGGTCACGCGCAAAGCCGTGCTTCGCCAGAATCAGATCGGCCGTGTAACGGGAATTTGCGATCACCACGTCGCCGCGGGCCATGACCGAATTATACTGCGTCTTCACCGCCGAGCGGCTGGCATAAGAGCCGTGATAGGTGGTGACGAAGGGCAGCTTGAGCGCACGCGCTGCGGCAAGCGCAACCCAGGCCGGCGCACGCGAACGGGCGTGAATCAGCTCGACGCGCTCCCGTCGGCAAAGCAGCACGAGCTTGCGCACATTGAGCGCCATCGTGACCGGGTTCTTCGAAGCAGCCGGGAACGGCAGCCAGACGCCGCCCTTTGCCTGCAGCTCGGCCACAAGGCGGCCGCCTTCGGTCGCCACGAGCGCGCGCGCTCCGGCTTCGGTCAGCCCCTGGGCAATATCCACCGTCGTACGCTCGGCTCCACCTGCCTCGAGATCGGGGATGATCTGCAGGATGGTCCGCCCGCTCAGGGGATGATTATCCGTCGAAGGCAGCGAGGGATGCGCACCTGACCGCAAGGACATGTTCACCGTTTCAAAAAATCTCTCGGATCGGAGGCGCACAGTATGACAACGCACAGGGCCGATCCCAGCCTATAATGCCCTCACAGGACAGATTCGTCACAGGAGATTTCAGGTGGAGCAGCCTGCCCCGCAATGGCTTGATGTCGGCAATGGCGCGGACGGCCGCCGGATCGCCTTTCTGGAGCAGCCGGGAACAGGACATCCCGTGGTCTGGCTCGGCGGCTTTCGCTCCGACATGCGTGCGACCAAGGCTGACGCACTCGCGCAATGGGCAAGCCGTAGCGGACGCGCCTTCCTGCGCTTCGACTATTCCGGACATGGCGAAACCGGTGGCGATTTCAGCCTCTGGACCTTGTCGCATTGGCTGGAGGACACCCTCGCCGTCATTGCCGCGCGCTGCGAGGCCCCGCCGGTCCTGGTCGGCTCGTCGATGGGAGGCTGGATTGCGTTGCTCGCCGCCCGGAGACTGCGCGGCACCACTCTTGCTCCTGCCGGCATGGTGCTGATCGCGCCCGCCGTGGATTTCTCCGAAGAACTGATGTGGGCTCAGATGCCGCCAGCGATTCGCGAGACGATCCTGCGCGACGGGGTCTGGCAGCGCCCATCCGCCTATTCGCCGGAGCCGACGCCGATCACGCGGGCGCTGATCGAGGATGGCCGTAGCCATCTCCTCTTCGGCGGCGAGATCAGGACGGGTTGCCCCGTCCATATCCTTCAGGGGATGCAGGACCCCGACGTGCCCTGGCAGCACGCGATCAAGCTGGTGGAACATCTGAGCGGCGATCCCGTGACGCTGACCTTGATCAAGGACGGCGATCACCGGCTCTCGACGCCGCTCGACATTGCGAAACTGCAGGCTGCGGTGGCGGAGATCGCCACCGCCTGACGCTCGCAGTTCAATGCAAGCTGACCATCCGCAGGTCGTGCTCCCAGGCATTGGCGGTCGCGGCTTCCCGGGAATCGGTGACCAGGATCGGCGCGCCATCGGCGGAGAGCAGCGCGAAGAGCTTGAGGCCCGGCTGGATTTCCGGAGCCTGCGGAAAGATGCGCAGCAACTCCTCGGAACTCATCGGCTTGAGATAGGCGACTTCGCCTGTCCCAAGTGCAGCGAATTCTGCCTGGGTCAGCGGCGCTGTACGAATAACATTGGTTTCTTCAGTCATCGCGCCCTCCTTTGAGCAGTGCGAATGGCGGTTCTTATGTTGATCACCAGATCATGAACGAAAGCACAACCGCGAAGCCTTCGTTCCGACCTTGGGCTCAATCGCGACTGATAATATCAATACGCCTGATGAGCCGCTCCGGTTCCGGCCTGACCAAATCAATGGCGAGCAGGCCATTCGACAAGTCCGCCCCGAGAACCTGCATTCCGTCAGCCAGCAGAAAGGAGCGTTGAAACTGACGCGCCGCGATGCCGCGATGCAGGAACTGCCTGCTCTTGTCGTCGCTCTGCCGGCCACGAATGGTGAGCTGATTCTCTTCCAGCGTGATCTCAAGCTGGTCTCGCGAGAACCCCGCCACGGCAAGCGTGATCCGGAGACGATCCGGCTCATCCTCCGTGCGCGGCATCCGCTCGATGTTGTAGGGTGGATATCCTTCGCTTGCGCCTTTCGCGACCCGGTCCAGCGCACGTTCGATATCATCGAACCCAAGCAGGAAGGGATGGGACAGGCTAGGCGTACGCGTCATGCAGAAGCCCTCGAAAGGCGCCTCGTCTCTCGATCGAAGCCCGCTGGCGCAGCACTCCGCAGGCGGAAGGCGAAGCCCTTCCGCTTGATGGTGATATGGCAATCGCCAGCAACGGGTTCAAGACCGTCGAAAGCTCAGCCCACAAGCGCGGCGTCGACAGGGCGTCACTCGGCCAAATCGCGACGCCGCGCGAGGGCGATCAGGAGCGCCGGTTCGCCCCCCGCATCATTTGGCGAGGACGATGCCACGCTCCTTGCGCATCTTGTCGAACACCAGGCCCATCGCCTTGATGATTGTCACCTTTGGGTTGGCCTTGCAGTAGACAATGGTCTCGTGCTCGGCCTCCCTGGCCCGCGCGACGTTGATGAAGTGCTTTTTGCCAAGGCCATTGTACCAGCCGCTATACCACGTCGTCAGGAGATCGGCGTCTTGCTGGAAAGTACCGGCCAGCTGGGCACAGGTTAGTTTCTGGACATCGATGTAACCGTTCGCGTCGGCGTAGGTTTTCAGCTCAACCTGTGCATTTGCGCCGGTTGCGGCGAAGGCGATGAAAGCTGCGGTGGCAAAGGCGAGGCTGCGCATGGTTCGTTCCTTCATTATCCAGGGATTGAAAATGGGGGCGATGCCAGACTAAACCGTCAAAAGCTCATCAGCAGGTTTTCTCGATTTCAGTATTCGCCAATCCTTATTCTTTCGCGGCCCAAATGACGATAAAATCGGCTTGTTATCGTGCCTGCTTGCGAGCCCAAGACGTCACTCTCTTTGGCATGTACGAGCGACGCCACAACATTGGACTGATCTACTTCGGTCGCACAAGCCGTATTCGGAGCGAAGCGAACTTTAAATCTGCCATCCGAGGGCCAGACATCAAATCTTGGGCTATCCCATTTCAATCTGGAATCGAGGGAGAAACTCTAAGCGGAACACCGGACGCCGCCACGAATGACGCGCCGCTCGGAGGTCTGCCGCGGCGGCGCACGAACACGCCCTCTGCCGATCGTTGAGGAACCTGAGGACGTTCAAAAACGCCCGGCGGTTGCTGAACGATCAGCGAAGGCTCTGATGGCTCGTGAAAACAGAATTAGGCGCTAGCGACGGACGCCGACCCTGTTGACCCCACCATTGCGATTCCCCGGACGAGGCGCTGTCACGGCACCGACCCCAACGGGCCGAGCAACGAGACGAACGCCGGGCCGCGCGACGCACCCGGCGGGATAACCGATATAGCTGCAATAAATGACAGCATTTGCGGGAGCCGTTGTCGCGGCAAGACCGGTGAAGGCGATTCCGACCGTCGCCATTGTGAAAATCGCAAGTTTAACTTTTGTCATTTCAGGTCCCCGGGACTTTGAAGATAACAAGCGCTGGGAAGGATAACATCACATCTACTTCGACGGAAGGACCGATGACATCACCGACACCACCGACACCCGAGTCGAAAATGGGATTCCCGCGTCCGAAATGTGGCGCCTGTGAGCCACCATCGAAATGCGCGTCGCCGGTCTATTTGACGCGCGCCGCACCAGAGGATAGCCCATGCTGACGGCGGCTGCGGCGCAGATCACGCGAGGGCGTTGACGGCGGATCGGCCTCGCCCGGTGCCGCAGCATGTCGACGCCTTTGGCAGACACCGACACCCTGCCCCGCTACGCGCCCGTGCCGACCGTGCCGAGCCCCACCACAAGCGCGCGGACGTTGATGGCACCAAACGCCTGAAGGCCCGCACCGGCCGCTGAGCAGGGCCACTGGGGCGCTGACGTCCCATCCCGCGATGGATGGTGCCGCGCCAGGCCGCTTCTACGATGGAGCGGCTTCGCCGCTTCATCTGGACGGCACCGCCTCGAATTGCGGCGGCTTCGAAGGGGAGACCCGGGAGCCCGCGCGTCGGGTCGCTCAAATCCGCACCGAGCCCCGACAGGCGAGGCAGTCCAACCGGACACGCCTCCGACACGATCGATGGTTTTCGACGGGGAGGAATGGTACAGCCACCCCGGCTTGAACGGGGGACCTCTAGATCCACAATCTAGCGCTCTAACCAACTGAGCTATGGCTGCACGGCACTCTCGGCGCCCTTCGGGCGCCCTGCCAGACCGCGCAAGGATGCGAACTGGCCGGCGGCGCGGAACCTAGTGCCGTCGCGGCGCGATTGCAACCGCCGAAATGCACCGCACCACACGAAATCCAGCGCGCCGTCGTTTGCCCCTTCAATCCCGCCGCAAAACGGCCTGCGCAGTACGTGCCAGATCCGTCACATGGGCGGAATAGGCCTCATAGCCGCGGCGGAGCGCCTTGGCGTGAATCACCACGGCGTCGGCGGGATTGTCCGTCCTGGCGAGGGTCTCTGCCTCGCTCAGTGCCGCTTTCAGTTCGGTACAGGCATGGTCGAGAACCTTCGCCTGCAGCGCGCCGACCACGCGTGCGGCGGCAAGCATCTGGGCCAGCCAGGTCGACGCTGTCAGCGTCGCAAATTCCGGCGGGCGCGGGAGCGGCGGCACAGCGGCCGCGATGGGCTGGACCGCGCTGGCAAGCTTGCGAACATCTACGGAGACGGTCGCTGTCGCCTTCTTCGCGGCTTCCGTCCCGGTCTTCACGACGGCGGCGCTGACTTCCGCTGCCGATTTGAGGATAGCGGCCGGCTGGCTGGCGGCCGCGGCCGAAACCGCCTTGGCAGCGGCAGCCGGCTTTCTGGTCACCTGCTTTGCGACACGAACCTTGGTCGACGGCTTGGCCTTGGCCGCGGGCGCCGCAGGCTGGCGCGCCACCCCGGGCTTCGCAGCGGGCGCGACTGGCGCCGCGACCGGGGCGGCGGCGAGCTTGGCGGGAGGCACGGCTCTGGCGACCTGGAGCGGCGCGACCGGCAGCTTGACGGCGCCCTTCAGCGGCTCAACCGGCTTGGTCACGGCCGCCGACGGCACGGCGGCGGCGGGGACAGCCGCGACCTTGGCGAGTGGCACAGCGCTCGCGGCCTGGAGCGGCGCGGCCGGAGGCTTGACAGTGTCCTTCTGCGGCTCAACCCGCTTGGTCGCGGCCGCCGATGGCACGGCGGTGGCGGGGACAGCGGCGACCTTGGGAGGTGGCACAGCGCTCGCAGCCTGGACTGGCGCGACCGGAGGCTTGACGGTGTCCTTCAACGGCTCAACTGGCTTGGCCACGACGGCAGCCGCCGGTGGTACGGCGGCAACGGGACCTGCCGGCTGGGCAACGATGGGCCCGGGCGCCGGCTTGACGGGCGCAACCGCGACGGGTTCCGCCGGCGCCGAGGCGGAATTGGCACGCGCGGAAACCGGGGCAGAGGCCGCAGCAGCGGAACTGGCAGGAGGCGCTGCGACCACGGGGCCGGTCGCAGCCGGGATTGCCGGCGCGACCTTCGGCTCGGTCGGCGCCTCGCCTGGGAGAGCCTTGACGGAAGCGAGACTGATCGGAGCCTTGGACCCGATCTTTGGCGGAACAGGCTTAGCCATCGTCATTCTCCTTCAGCGAGCTAACGGGCGGCGCCGAGCGCTGGCCCGGCGCCAGTGGCCTCAAGTCACGCGGAGCAGCGCAGTGCGCCGCCGCTGGCGGTTCACTTCACCTTGGTCGCCTTGGCAGCGGTCTCGGCAGCCTTGGCCGCAACCTCCTGGGCAGCAACGCCCAGATCCTTGAGCTGGCCCTGGAGAGCCGCAACCTGCGATTTCAGGAATTCGGACTGATGCTGCAGGACCTCTGTCAGGTCCTTCGACTTGACCAGCTTCTGGGCGAGGTCGAAGGCGGCGGCGACATTGCTCTCGGCATAAGTCATGGCCTTGCGGGTCACGTCCTGAGCGTTGACGCGTGCGGATTCGGCCGAACCATGCGCACCGTCCACTGCCTTGTGGGCCGCGCCGATGAAGCCATCGAAGGCCTTGCGGGCCTGCTCGACGCTGCGCTCGGCGAACTCGCGCATCTCGGTCGGCACTTCATAAGGCGTCTTGCCGGTCATGGGTTATCCTCCTGGCTGTGGATGGCTTGGTTTACCACTCGATTGTGCACTGCAATATCATTATTGCGACGCAATGACAATCGCGTGACCCCGCTACGTTAACGCTGTTTCGATCAGACGCGGGAGAGCCTTGATCAGTTCCATGGATTTGCAGTCATTTGCCCGCTATTAAGGCTTTGTTAGCCATATCGGCGCAGACCGAACGAGCGGATGGGAATGAGCGAACCCGGGCAGGATTGGGCGATGCAGGGAACAGACGCAGCGAAAGACGCAGCGCTGGCGCCCTTCATTGCGGACGGCGCCTTGATGCTCTGGGACCAGAAGACTTCCCGGGTCGGCTTTGTCAACGCGGGCGCCGAAGCACTGCTCGGCCAGCATGCCGATGGCACCTCCTTGCCCACACCAACGCGCAACAGGCTGGCGCTGCTCGCCGGCGGGCTCGCTCCGCGGGATCATCTGCGCCTTGAACGCCTCCGGCTGACGCCCGGCTTCACTGCGACGCTAGTGACATGCGGCTGCAAATTAGTGACGGGACCAGAGGGGGAACAGATCCTCGCGATCGCCGTCGCTCCGTCGGAGTTGCGCCGACTCGGCATTACGGTTCCGCCGGCAGCAAGTGTCGGGGCGCCATCTGCCCCGGCCGCAGCCGTCGCTTCTCCTTCTCCAGCGCCGGTAACCGCTGCACCGAAGCGCGCGACCGTGCGTTTCGTCTGGCAAAGCGACGCTGACGGCCGCTTCACGAGCCTTTCGCCCGATATCGCAGAGATCATCGGGAGCGATGCTGCCGCCGGCCTGATCGGCCGCAGCTGGCTGGAGCTGATCGATCGCGATCTGCTCGACCGCGAGGGCAGCCTGATCCAGCGACTGGCCTCCGCCACCACCTGGAGCGGACACCCGGTCCTATGGCGGACTGCTGGCCTCGCCGAAGGGGTCCGGGTCGAGCTTTCCGGCGTGCCTGTTCTCGATGCGAAGCGTGATCTTGCAGGTTTCCGTGGTTTTGGTCTCGCCCGCATGACCGAGCGCGAGCCATTCCCGCTGCCCACCGATGCGTCGGACGGCTCTGTGCCTGCTTCAGCACCAGTGCCCCCTGCCCCAGCCTCCGACGAGATTGGGTCCGCGCCGCTCGTCGCAGAGCCGACCGACAGCGCAAACGAGGGCGAAGCCCCCGAGATCGGCACCGACGTTCCGGCCACGCAGCCGACGCCGGCGGCTCGCACTGAAACTCCGCCCCCGAACGAGGCCGGCGCCAATGTCGTGCCGCTTCGGAACGGTCATCTCACAACGGTCAGACCGCTGCTCGAACCCTCGAAGGCGCTGCTGACCTCCGCTGAACGCAACGCTTTCCGCGAGATTGCCAAGGCGCTCGGCGCCCGCATTGCCGGAGACGACGAGAACGAGCCCCGGCTGCCACCGGCGGCCCCGCTGCGCCTGAACGACGAAGCCAGCCGCTCCGACCTGCCGGCGGCCGAGCCGACGAAGCCGAACGACACCGCGGCAGCCGAATCCGAGCCGCCTGCGGTTGCAGCTTCTCCGATTTCTGAACCCGCGCCGGCGGTCGACGCGCCCTCCGCAGCTGCGGGTCGGCCACGCCTGCCTAATTCGCATGCCGATGTGCTCGACCGCCTGCCCGTTGCAGTCCTGGTCAATCGCGGTGACGAAGCGCTCTATGCCAATCGCACGCTGCTCGATCTGCTGGACTACGCGGATCTCGCCGACTTGAGCTCCGGCGGCGGCATCAGCCGCATGATCAAGGGAGCCGCCCGCTCCGATGGCGGCACCATGATCCTCGTCGACCGGACGGGCCATCTCGTCAGTGTCGATGCCCGCCTGTCGAGCGTCTCGTGGCAAGGCGAGCCCGCGACGCTGATGGCCTTCCGTCATCCCGACGGCGGTGGCGAGATCAAGGTACTGACCGAGGAAGAGGCTGAGGACGCAGAGCTCGCAGCCGAGTTCGAGGCCGAGGAGGCCGAGATTGCGGCGCGCGTCGACGCGCTGCGGCTCGACATCGACGCCCGTGAAGCCCGGATCAGCGAGATGATCGCGGTGCTCGATACCGCAACGGACGGCGTCGTCACCGTGGATGAGCGCGGCCGTATTCTCTCGCTCAACAAGACCGCGGAGGCCCTGTTCGGTTACGACCAGCGTGAGGTCTCAGGCGAATTGTTCACGCTGCTCTTCGCTCCGGAGAGCCACGCTCCTGCCCTCGATTACCTCGAAGGACTCAAGGGCGGCGGCGTCGCCTCGGTGATGAATGACGGGCGCGAAGTCATGGCGCGCGTGCGTCAGGGCGGCCGCATTCCGCTGTTCATGACCATGGGCCAGATCGCCGATGGCGCTGAGCGGCGCTTCTGCGCCGTGCTGCGCGACATTACCGCCTGGAAGAAGACCGAAGGCGAATTGGTCGAGGCCCGCAAGGCGGCAGAGAAGGCCAGCGCCCAGAAATCGGACGTGCTTGCCAAGATCAGCCATGAGATCCGTACACCGCTGAACGCGATCATCGGCTTCGCCGAAGTCATGGCCGAGGAGCGTTTCGGGCCCATCGCCAATGAACGCTACAAGGAATACCTCCGCGACATCCACCAGTCGGGCGGCTATGTCATAAGCCTCGTCAACGACTTGCTCGACCTCGCCAAGATCGAGGCCGGCAAGCTCGATCTCGACTTCGTCAGCGTCAATCTGAATGAGATCGCGCTGTCCGTCGTCAATCTGCTGCAGCCGGAGGCGCAACGTGGGCGCGTGGTGCTGCGCTCCGGGCTCTCGCCCAAGCTGCCGCCGGTCGTGGCCGATCAGCGTTCGATCCGCCAGATCGTGATCAATCTGCTCTCCAATGCGGTGAAGTTCACCGATGCCGGCGGGCAGGTCATCGTCTCGACAGCCCTCGGCGATCAGGGCGAGGCGATCCTGCGGGTCCGCGATACCGGCATCGGCATGGACGACAGCGAAATCGCAATGGCGCTGGAACCGTTCCGCCAGGTGCCAACGACGCGACGCGCGGGCGGCACGGGCCTTGGCCTGCCGCTGACCAAGGCTCTGGTCGAAGCCAACCGCGCGGCGATGACCATCACCAGCGTCAAGAAGGAAGGCACGCTGGTCGAGATCACCTTCCCACCGCAGCGCGTACTGGCGGGCTGAAGCCCGCGCGCTTTTGGCTTGCCCCCTGGGGGGCGCGCCGCCTTGTCGCAGCGGAAGCTGCCCGGCACGCCCTTTACTTTACTGTCGTCTTGCGCGCCTAAGCTCCGATGTTCGGAGCAACTCTGCCCCCGAAGGCACCAGCCCCGAATCGGTGCGCCTGGACTTTCCCCTTGCGGCGATATTCTGGCCGGAATATCCGCCCCCTGGGCAAATTCCCAAGGGTGATGCGAGTACATTTCAGTCTGCCATGGTTCTCGCCGGAAGAAATGTCGCAGACCGCGCTGACTCAGAGCATCCCAATCTGAGCTACCGGTTCTGGGCCGCGATCATCCTGGTCATGGCCTGTTCATTGGCCCTCGGCCTGACACTCATCGCTAGCTATTACGGCGATCTCGACGCCAGTCGCGACAACCTCTCCAAGCTGCAGGCCTTCAGGCTCGCCCTGGACGCGGCCAATCGACTGACAGCAGAACGAGGGCCGACGAACAGCGTATTGGGCGAGGAGCCATCGCTCGACAGCCCTTCCCGCCTACGGCTGATTGCGTTTCGCGTCGAGACCGACGCCGCGCTGGCGCGGATTTCCGCGACCGCGCAACTCAAACCCTCGATGGATGCCCTGGGCCAGACGCTCGCCTTGGCCCGGCAGCAGGTCGACGCGCTCGCCAGCCGCCCCCTGTCAGCGCGCGGCAATGCCGAGATCGAGCAGGCGGTCGAGGCCATGTTCGGCGTCTTCGATGCGGCCCAGCCGATGCTGTCCATGGTCATGACCGGCCTCCTCGCTGGCGAAACCGATCTCGTCGGTCACGCCATGGTCGCGCGCATGCTGAGCGAGCTGCGCGAATATGCCGGGCGGCTCGGCTCCCATCTGGTCATCCCGATGGCCAGTGGCCTGCAGATCGATCTCGATCGCAGGGGCGCCTTCGAGCTGAGCCGGGGGCGCGTATTGGCTTTATGGGAACTCGCCGGGCAACAGACCGGGGCGAGCGAGGATGCGCGTGTCGCCGCCGCGCATAAAGTGGTCGTCGAGCGCTTCTTCGGGACTGGGATGGCGCTGCTCGAGCGAACGCTCAAGGCAGGCCAAGCAGGTGATTTTGGCCTCACCCCGACCAGTTTCACCAACCTCGTCGTACCGACATTCGCACCGCTGGAGCAGCTTCGTGACGTCTATCTCGATGTAACGGTCGAGCATCTGCAGATCGAGCGCAATGTCGCCCTGCGGTCCCTCATCGCTGTCGTGGGTGCGACCTGCCTGGCGCTCCTCATCGAACTCGCTCTGCTCGTCGCCAGTCAGAACCTGCTGTTCCGGCCATTGCTGCGCGCGCGCAGCAATATCCTGGCCCTCGCTGACGGGGCCGTACAGGAGCCCCTCGACGGCCGGGGCATGCGTGGCGAGATGCGCAGCCTTTTCCTGGCGCTCGATATGCTTCGCCGGCGGCTCATCGAGCGCAACACGCAGGACAACGAACGCGCGGCGCTGACGGAAAAGCTGAGGAAACGGGCCGACACCGATGGTTTGACCGGCGTGCTGAACCGGGGCGCCCTGGAGCGACTGGTCGCTCACCTTCATGACGGAGAAGCCGACCCGACGGGCATCGGCCTGATCCTTCTCGACATCGACTACTTCAAGGACGTCAACGATCGATTCGGCCATGCCGCGGGAGACGCGATCCTGAAGGAAGCCGCCCAGCGCCTGCGCTCGGCACTGCGGCGTGACGATGTCATTGCCCGCTTTGGCGGTGAGGAGTTCGCCATCCTCCTGATGGATCCACAAGTCGAATCGCCGGTCGACGTCGCAGAGCGGCTCCGGACGATTTTGCAGGCCTCCCCCTTCACGCTGGAAACGGGAGAAAGCGTCGAGGTGACCGCGAGTTTCGGCGTGGCGCGAGCGCAAAACCAGGACGGAGGCTGGCCTGCGCTCGTCGCCGCCGCCGATCGCGCGCTCTACGTCGCCAAGGCCGCGGGGCGCAACCGTGTCGAGGAAGACCGCGAGACATCCTGATTCAGACTCCTCGCCATCCCGCTCAGGCCGGCGACCACCGGAACCTCACCTGATCACGACGATCCTCGATCCGCTTCACGCGCGCGTGCGCTGTCCGGCCGCAGGTGCAAGTTTCCGCCCGTCATAGTTTCGCCCCTTCCCGCCGCCCATAGGAGGGCCCCCGTTCTCGCAGGCAGAGTCGCGAAGAGTTCCGACCGACGGAGTGGTGTTGCGCCCGTTCTACGACGAAAACGCCGATGCGCTGACCGATCCCTTTGCGCCTCGCCGCAGGCCCATGCCGCTGCGCGATCACGCCGCCTTCTCGGGCCGGTGGCTTTCGGCCAGCCTGCTTCTGGGACTGGTCGGAGCCGGATTGCTGACCTCGTCATTGCTGGTTTCCGAGGCCGATAGTCCCGCCACGCGAAACCCCGAAAAGGCCATCATGGCCTTGCCGCGCGGCACCAGTGCAAACGGCTCGGCCCGCAAGGGCGACCTGCTTGTGCAGCGCGGGTTCTCGATCGGCACGGCACGTCATTTCCGTGCGCCGCTCACAGAAACTGTCGGCGCGCGCGAAATCACCAAAGTCCATGCACTCGTCCACGTCGCAGCTGAGCTCTCGCCACTCGCCATAGCTGCTCCCAACATGCCCGATCTCGAATCACTCGGCTCTCCGCCCAGTGCAGGTCGAGAGGCTGCGCCGCAGACGGCAACCGATCCCGCCGATGCCGACGTCTCGGTCGTGAGGCGCGATCTCGTCGATCAGGCCGCAACAGGCACAGAGCCTGGCCTCTCGGATGCCGCCGCCACGGAGCAGGTTGCCGAGTTGCTCCGCCTCTCCGGATCGGAACCGCAACTGCCGCTGGAGTACTCGAATCAGCGCATCCTCTCGCGCACCCTTCGGTTGGCCGGGGAAGCCGAATCGGAGGAGGCCTCCCCCCTCGGCTCACCGGCATTTGGCTCCCTGGATGTCAGAATCATCCCGGAGAACGTTACCAATATTCGTGTGCGCACCGGCTCTCAGGGGCCATTCGAAGAGCGCGACGTCATGCTCGGCCATGGCGACACCCTGGCCTCCATCCTTCAGAACAATGGCGCCGACGACCGGCGCGTCGCGGCCATCATCGCCGCGCTCGGAAAGCGCGCGAAGGCGGAGCTCCCGGAAGGCCAGCATCTGCGCATCCTGATCGCACCGGAGGGCAGCGGCCAAACCGTCCAGCGCGTCATTCTCTTCGACGAAACCGGCCCGGAAGAGATCGCCGCAGCCGACGATAGCGGCCGGTTCG
>UBZM01000051.1 GCA_900470095.1 Hyphomicrobiales bacterium | reverse complement strand
GGCCGATCAGCACGAAAGCCAGGGTCTGCAGAACGAAGACGGTCGTCTCCCAGACCGCATAGGACGGGATGCGAAGGCGCGCGCTGGTGCGGGCGGGTGCGGTGCGTGCAATCACCATGGCATAGACGACGATGGTGATGATGCCCGACAGATGCAGCCTCTCCGCCAGGATCCAGACCCCGAATGTCGTGATGAACTGCAGGATGATGGAGCTTGACGGATCCTTGAACACGCCGAGGAACCGGACCAGGGTCCAGCCGAGGATTGCGCCGAGCCCGATGCTGCCGATGACGACGAGGCCGAAGGTCGGCAGCGCCGATGCCGGCGAGAAGCCGNNTGACGACGGCGCCGCCGGCGACGACCGCGCCGACGGCCACGCGATAGATCAGCAGCGCGGTCGCGTCGTTGAGCAGGCTTTCGCCCTCCAGGATGACGAGGAGCCGGTGCGGCGGGCGCAGGCGGCGCAGAACGGCAGTCGCCGCGACAGCATCTGGCGGCGCGACGATCGCGCCGAGCGCGACGGCCGCCGCCCAGGGCAGGTCCGGCACCAGCCACCGGGCGACCGCGGCGACCGCCACCGTCGTCACCCCGACCGCGACGACGACGAGGCTGCCGACGGAGAGCCAGTTCCGACGCAGATCGCGCGGCGAGGTATCGAAGGCGGCGTCGAGCAGGATCGGCGCGACGAACAGGGCGAGCACCAGTTCGGGATCGAGCGCGAATTCCGGCGCGTTCGGAACCAGCGCCAGCGCCGTCCCGGCGACCGCGAGCACGACCGGATAAGGCACGCCGATACGCCGCGCGCCCGCCGAGAGCATGACCGCCCCCAGCATGATGGCCAGGATCGACTCGAAGAAGATCATCGCCGGATTTTGCGCGGGGCCGCCGGCATTGTCGATTGGCGGGCGGATCAGATTGGAGGCAAGACCGATCGTGGGAGGCGGCCCGCAGGATGAGCGCGGCTGTGGCCGTCACGCGCATATCCTCGCGCCCCTGCCCCGTCGGTGCGTACAGCCTGCGCCCTGGCGGATGACCGGAGCGTCATGACGGGTCGCGCGCTGGAGCATCAGACAGAAAAGTGGAATCCGGTTTTCGGAAGAATCCGATGCTCGAACAAAGAGCTAGATCGCCGTGCGTCCGAACGGACGCACGGCGATCTAGGCTGGCAGTATGCATCCGGGCTCTCCTGGGATACGCCTTTGGACCTGAGAGCATGGCGTTCCCCCATCTGGCTTCGGGAGGTTGCAGCGTGGCACTTTTGACCCGACGGCGCTTTGTCGCCTCTCTTCCGGCTCTGGCCTCTTGCCTGGCATCCCCGCTGCGCGCGCAGGTCGGCACCCCGACAGGCACCGGCACGACGCTGTTCCAGGACGTCCGCATCTTCGACGGGACCGGCAGCGGGCTCTCGGCACCGTCGCATGTGCTCGTCCGCGGCAATCTGATCGAGCGCATCTCGGCGGCGCCGCTCACTGCGGAGCCCGGCACCATGGTCATCGCAGGCGGCGGGCGAACGCTGATGCCTGGGCTCACCGACATGCACTGGCACGCGATGCTGGTGCGCTCGACGCCGTCGCAATCGCTCTTCGGCAATCTCGGCTTCAATTATCTGACGGCCGGCGCCGAGGCGTCTGAGACCCTGATGCGCGGCTTCACCACGGTCCGCGACATGGGCGGCCCGTCATTCGGCCTCAAGCAGGCCATCGATGGCGGCGTGCTGCCCGGACCACGCATCTATCCCTCAGGTGCGGTCATCACGGTGACCAGCGGGCACGGGGATTTCCGCCAGTTGACCGACCTGCCGCGGGCGTCGGGCTCGTTGTCGCGGATGGAGCAGGTCGGCGGCAGCATGGTCGCCGACAGCCCGGACGAGGTGCGCATGCGCGTGCGCGAGCAGCTGATGCAGGGCGCCTCCCAGATCAAGCTGACGGCAGGCGGCGGCGTGGCCTCGCCGTTCAGCCCGCTCGATGTCTCGACCTTTACCGCAGACGAGCTGCGCGCGGCCGTGGAGGCCGCCGAGAACTGGGGGACCTATGTCACTGTGCACGCCTACACGCCGGCGGCGATCACGCGCGCGATCTCCGTCGGGGTGAAATGCATCGAGCACGGTCACCTGATGGACGAGGCGTCGGCGCGGCTGATCGCGGAAAAGGACATCTGGCTGAGCACGCAGGCCTTCCCGGACGAGATGGCGGAGGCCTTTCCGCCGGGCTCTGGCGAGCGGGCCAAGGCCTATACGGTGTTTGCCGGCACGGAGAAGACCTTCGAGCTGGCGAAAAAATACAAGCTCAAGCTCGCCTTCGGGACCGATATCCTGTTTTCGCCGCAGCTCGCGAAGCGGCATGGCGAACTTCTCGCCAAGTGGACGCGCTGGTTCACCCCCGCCGAGACCCTGGCCATGGCGACCGGCACGAATGCGCGGCTGCTGGAACTGTCCGGCCTGCGCAACCCCTATCCGGGGAAACTGGGCGTGGTTGCGCCAAACGCCCTGGCCGATCTGCTGCTTGTCGACGGCAATCCGCTCGAGAACATCAATCTCGTCGCTGATCCGCACCGGTCCTTCGTCGTGATCATGAAGGATGGCAAAATCTACAAGAATGCGCTGCCGGGCTGAGGGCCACCGGCGGCTCTGATGCCGCGATGGCCTTTCCTGCTGCCTTGCTGGCGGAACCCCGATGGGGCCGGCGCATTCCAAGGTCGTGGGGGACTTTTGACGAACCCTGAACCGCCTCTGTATGCCTGGAAAACCAGACCGGAATTGGCTGCGAACAGCGAAAGGACAGGCCATGGCCATCGCCAAGAACACGATCTGCCTCTGGTACGACAAGGACGCGGAAGCGGCCGCCCGCTTCTACGCCGAGACCTTTCCGGACAGCGCGGTGGGGGCCATCCACCGCGCGCCGACGATTTCCCCTCCGGCAAAGCGGGCGACGTGCTGACAGTCGACTTCACCGTCGCCGGCATCCCCTGCCTCGGCCTGAATGGCGGGCCCGCCTTCAAGCATAACGAAGCCTTCTCGTTCCAGATCGCCACCGACGACCAGCAGGAGACCGACCGCTACTGGAACGCGATCGTCGGCAATGGCGGGCAGGAAAGCGCCTGCGGCTGGTGCCGGGACAAATGGGGCATCTCCTGGCAGATCACGCCGCGCGTGCTGACCGAGGCCATGGCTGCCGGCGGCGAGGAGGCGAAGCGCGCCTTTACCGCGATGATGGAGATGCGGAAGATCGATGTCGCCGCGATCGAGGCGGCACGGCGCGGCTGAGGCTCGCAAGGGGGCTGCGCGCCCAATATGCCCCGCCGGCCGTCGCAATCCCTGATCGTGTCCGGCGCAGATCCAGAGACGCTGCGTCGCGCTCGCGCGGCGGGCGCAGCTTGGGGATGCCGGATCCCGCGGCGGCGCGATCCCGCTTGAAGGCCAGCCCACGCGGCATTGTCTTACGATCGTCTTACCCACGGCATTGGACACCATGGCAAGCGCGCCGAAACTGACCACGACGGTCTCCACGAAGGGCCAGGTCATTCTGCCCAGCTCGATTCGCCAGCGGCGCGAATGGGGGCCCGGAACGCGCCTCATCGTCGAAGAGACACCCGATGGCGTGCTGCTGAAGCCGGCTCCTGCCTTTGCGGAGACCCAGCCTCAGGACGTCTTTGGCGTTCTCCCGCCTGTCGGCAGGGCGAAGACGCTGGAAGAGATGGCGGCGAGTGTTCTGGCTGAGGCAAAGCGCCGGCATGCTCGCGATTGATACCAATCTGATCGTTCGCTACCTGACGGGCGACCATCCCCAGCAATCAGAGCACGCGCGCATGCTCATCGACGGACAGCCGGTTTTCGTCGCGCAAACCGTGATGCTCGAAGTCGAATGGGTGTTGCGCAGCACCTATGAGCATGATGCGGCCGATATCACCCGGGCCTTGAGAGCCTTTGCCGGCCTCCCCACAGTGACGGTCGAAGACGGCGCGACGGTCGCTGCTGCCCTGGATCTGACTGAGCGCGGCATGGACTTCGCCGATGCCCTGCACCTCTGCACGTCGGCCCATTGCGAGGGTTTCGCGACCTTCGATCGCAAGTTCATCACAGTGGCGAAGGCGGCGGGCTATCGGCAGGTGCGAGAAGCCTGACAGGCAGGTCAGCGCGCCCCCAAACGAAAACGGCCCCGCATCACTGCGGAGCCGTCTTCCGTCGGGAGCTCACGCGGGGAGCTCGACCTTGGATGCCGCAGGTCTGACCAAGCAGGCCAGGAGCGAGCGGCCCGACTGCCTTACGACCTTCTGCTGCGCCGGGCCAGCGCCATAGCCGGCCACGATGCCGCAGTTGACGCCGCAGCGCTTCTCGTTTTCCCGCCAGGATCGGCCTGACAGCCAGCCGTTCGGCGCGACCGTCAGGACCACGCCGACATTCTGCCCTTCCATGTCCGCCCGCGCGGAGCCCCTTGACGCCGCCTGAGTCACGCAACATATGAAGTTACATGAATCGCGACAGTCGTTTGTCCGGAGTGCTGCACGTGCTGCTGCACATGGCGGAGCAGAACCGCCCGGTGACCTCGGAGGCGCTGGCGCGGATGATGCGGACCAATCCCGTGGTGATCCGCCGGATCATGGCGGGCTTGCGCGACCAGGGCCATGTCCGCTCCGAGAAGGGCCATGGCGGCGGTTGGACCATCGCCCGCGACCTCGGCGAGATCACCTTGCGCGACATCTATGACGGCATCGGCTCGCCCGCCCTCTTCGCCATCGGCAACCGCAGCGAGGCGCCGGCCTGCGCCGTCGAGCAGGCGGTCAATGCGGCGCTCGATGGCAGCATGCGCGAGGCGGAGACCCTGTTGCTGGCCTCGTTCGAGACCGTGACGCTCGCAGCCTTGAGCGCGGATTTCCGCCAACGCCTGGCGCAGCGCGCGCCGCTCCAGCCCGGAGAATCCAGCTGTGTCGACTGAACTCGCGGCTCGCGAAGAGCCCTTCCTCAAGAATTTCTCCGATCCCGAAACGGTCGCGCGCTATGCAGAGGGGCCGCGGCGCTTCGTGCCCGGCCTGGATGCGCTGCACCGGATGACCGGCCTGCTGCTGGCCGAAAGCGCGCCCGACGACGCAAAAGTGCTGGTGCTCGGGGCCGGCGGCGGCAGCGAGATCCGCGCGCTTGCAGAGGCGCATCCGGGCTGGAGCTTCGTCGGCGTCGATCCGGCAGCCGAGATGCTGCGCCTCGCCGAACGCACGCTGGGGCCGCTGATGGACAGGGTCACGCTGGTCGAAGGCTATATCGACGATGCGCCGGCCGGCCCCTTCGACGCGGCGACCTGCCTGCTGACGCTGCATTTCCTCGCCGCGCCCGAGCGCGAGCGGACGGTGCGCGCGATCCACGCCCGGCTGCCCCCCGGCGCGCCCTTCGTCGCCGCACATGCGAGCTTTCCCCAGGGCGCCGAGGAGCGCGAGACCTGGCTCGATCGCTATGCGGCCTACCCGATCGCGTCGGGCGCTGCCCCCGAGCAGGTCCAGCGCGCCCGCGCGGCCGTCGCGGCCAGCCTGCAAAGCTTCAGCCCCGAGCAGGACGAGGCGATCCTGCGGGCCGGCGGTTTTGCCAATGTCAGCCTGTTCTACGCGGCCTTCACCTGGCGCGGCTGGATCGCAAACGCCTGAGGGGCGGGCAGCCGCCCGTTTCCTGCCGGCCGCATCTCAGGCAGCACAGCCGCTTCGTGCCTGCCGGCTGCGGCCGCTAATTCACGCGAGCGCAGCATAGTCCCCACAGGCTCTTGCAATGAATGGCAAAAACCTGCCGCTCATCCCCCAGGCGGGTGATGAATTTCGGCGGCCCTTGCCGAGACTGCTGCGACCAAAGTCAAACCGTTTCGCTGGATTTCGAATGCCCGAGTACATTTCGCGCGAGGTGCGGTTCTCCTCGATCGCTGACCACTTCGATGCCGATCAACGCGATCTCGTTTCTCGCTGGAAAGCCGTAGGCCAGTGGTTTGTGGAGCGCGGAGGCGTCGGCCTAGACCCCTATCAGAAGGTGGTGACAGGGCCCGTCGGTCCGAATGTGGAAGGCCTTCTCCGCGACGGAACGCCGATCGCCGGGGTCAATTTCGCAAGCCAGGACTATCTGTCCCTCGCATGTCATCCGGCGATCGTCCACGCTGCAAACCAAGCGATCGAGCGGTTTGGAGTTCATAGCGCCGGATCCGCGGCCCTCATGGGGAACACGTCGCTCTCGGTTGGACTGGAAGCGCGTGTCGCCAGCCACCTTGGCTATAAGTTCTGTACCCTCTTTCCGATCGGATGGGCCGCGGGCTACGGCGTGATCAAGACGCTCGTTCGCGAGACCGATCATGTCGTCATCGATATCCTCGCCCATGCCTGCCTGCAGGAGGGAGCGAGGGCGGCAACGGCGAATGTCAGCCGTTTCGCTCATCTATCGACCGCAGCCGTCGAGAAACGCCTGAAGCGGATTCGCGAAAACGATCCGAGGGCCGGCATTCTGGTTGTCACCGAGACCTTGTTCTCGATGGACAGCGATACTCCCGACATCGCCGCGCTCCAGGCTCTTTGCCGGGATTATGGAGCGACATTGCTCGTCGATTGCGCGCATGATCTCGGCGCCCTCGGCGAGCGCGGGCGCGGTATCCTCCAGGCCCAGGACATGGTGGGCAAGGTGGACATCCTGATGGGGTCGTTCTCCAAGACATTCGCGTCACCAGGCGGGTTTGTCGCCTGCAACGAGGAAAGCCTGAAGTTCGCGCTGCGGTCGAGTTGCGGGCCTTCGACCTTCACCAATGCGATGACACCGATCCAGGCGGCCGTCATCGACGCCGCGCTCTCGATCATCGACAGCCCCGAAGGCGACGAGCGGCGGGCTCGCCTCATGTCCAATGCCGTTCTGCTCCGTGACAGGCTCGCCGCCGAGGACTTCCTGGTCCTGGGTCAGCCGAGCGCGATCGTGCCCGTCATCCTCGGGAATGCCTCGGTCTCACGGCTCATGACGAGATACGCGGCTGAGGACGGCGGAATCGTTAATCTGGTGGAGTATCCGGCGGTCGCGCGCAATGCCTGTCGCTGGCGCATGCAGGTGATGGCCGATCACGCAGCGAGCCATATCGATTCCATGGTCGAGATTGCCGTTTCGGCAAGGAAGCGAGCCCTTGCCCACGAGGAGGCCCTTGCCGCTTTCGACGATGCCCGGGCTTACGGGCTGGCTGAACCTGCCTTGAGCTGAATGCAGGGGCCAAGCGCGCACGCCGCCAGCTTTCGCGAAGGCCTCCGTCAAAGCGAAACCAGGGACCGCGCAGCCATCATGCTTGCCAGCAGGCCGAGAACGGCTGCGCTGGCGCGATAGCCGAGCCTGGCCTTGGCGGGGTCCTGCAGGCTGCGCTGCAACGTGCTGCCGAGCAGCACCCAGCCGAAGCCGATCGCGACGATCTCCGCCGAGAGCACGGCGAGCCACGGCAGCAGCGCCGAAAACCCTGCCGGGGCGGCGGGCAGAAGGGTGAAGGCGAAGATCAGCCCCTTTGGATTGAGCAGCGTCGTCAGGAACACGCGGGCGAAGGTGATCGAACGGCCCTGTGCGAGGGGCAGGCTGCTGCGGCGCCAGAGCGCCGTCGCGAGGTAGACCAGATAGAGCGCAACGACAGCCTGAAGAACTGTCGCGACGATCGGCCGGGAGGCAATGAACGGTCCGAACGCCAGGCGCAGGACGGCGATCGCCAGGAGATAACCGAGGAGCTCGGCTGCGAGCAGGGAAGCGGAGCGACGCCAGCCGACCTCCGCGCCCGAGGTCGCGAGAAGCGTATTGGTCGGTCCCGGCGTCCCCAGAAGCGAGGCACAGACCGCAATGAAGGCCAGCAAGCTCATGCCGAGCTGATGCCGCAAATGGGCCCTGCCCGCCTTGATCTCGATCAGATTCCTTTGGGCGGTCCGCCCAGGCCGCCGCGCGAGCGCGGCAGACTCGTCAGAGCAAGCGCCTTCGTGGCAGGTTCGCCGTCCGAAGCAGCCGATCACGGAGCCGGCGTGAACCTCCGCCAACTCACCTATTTCGTCCGTGTGGTTGAGGCCGCCAATATGACGCGCGCGGCCGATGAGCTGCGGATCGCGCAACCGGCGCTCGGCATGCAGATCAAGCAGCTCGAGGAAGGCCTTGGCGTCACGCTGCTGACGCGCCATTCGCGCGGCGTCTCCCCAACGGCCGCCGGCGAGAAGCTGTTCCGGCGCGCCGTCGAGATTCTCGACCTCGTCGCGTTGACGCGCCGCGAACTGAGTGAGGACGCGCGCGAGGCCGTGCGCTTCGGCCTGACCCCGAGCCTGATGCAGATCATCGGCGCGGAGTTGCTGCTGCGGATCTCGGAGCGCGCGCCTCATCTTGCCGTCAGCCTGACCGAAGAGATGAGCCATCTCCTGGTCGACAGCCTGCATCGGGCCGAGCTCGACCTGATCCTGGCCTATGAGGTTCCGGACGCGCCCGGCTGCTGGAGGCGCGCCCTCTACCAGGAAGACCTCGTCCTTGTCACCGCGACGGGAGACCGGGACACGGCCCCCATCAGCTTCACCGAGGCTCTCGCCCACCCCCTCATCCTGCCGGAGCCGCGCGATGGCGTGCGTTCCCTCGTCGAGAAGACCGCCACCGAACATGGGCTCGTCCTCAGGCTCGAACACGAGGTTCGGTCGATTTCCGGCATCAAGACGCTGGTCGCCCGCGGGTCCGCGGCCGGCATCCTTCCTTATGGCACCGTACTCGCCGAGGTCGCGGCCGGAACCTTGTCGGCCCGCCCGATCGTCGCCCCGGTTCTCAGACGCACGCTTTACCTCGCGGGCTCCCGGAAGGCCGGGCAGCTTGCCGCGCTCCCGATCATCCGCGACGCCGTTGCTGCGGCGATGACGACGCTGTCGGCCGCGATGATCGGGTTGGGGCACCCGCTACCGGCCGCCGAGCCACAGCAAAACGCTTAGCGCTGACCTAAGCGCTTCGCATTGGATTTCGGCTGGCAGAATGTGTGACTCTGCCTCGGCCGCGCAGATCAGCGCATTTCAATCGAGGGCGTCCCATGCTGTCGAACGCGCCTGCCGGGACCGGCGAGGTTCCGCTCCAACAGCGTTCCCCGGAGCGCGATGCGATGGTCGCCGAGATCGTTCTCGCGAGCCGCATTCTCGCCCGGGAAGGCATCGTCGACAGTTTTGGGCATGTCTCGGCGCGCCACCCCGATCGCAGGGATCATTACCTGATGCCGAGAACGCGCGCGGCCGAGCTGGTCACGCCCGAGGATGTGCTGGTCTTCGACCGCGAGGATGTCCTCGTCTCGGCGACGCAGGCCCGCATCTTCGCCGAGCGCAGCATCCATGGCGCGATCTACCGCGCACGCCCGGATGTGCTCGCCATCTGTCACCACCATGCGCCGGCGATGATGCCGTTCTGCACGAGCGACGCCGCGCTCGTTCCCGTCTTCCATCTCGGGGCGACCATGGGCGCAACGGTGCCGCTCTGGGACAGCCAGGATGAGTTCGGCGACACGAACCTGATCGTCTCGACGCAAGCGCAGGGAGATTCGCTTGCGCGTGCCCTCGGGGCGAACTGGACCGTGCTGATGCGCGGCCATGGCGCCACCGTCGCGGGCCGCTCGCTCCGCGAAATGACCTTTCGGGCGATCTACGGCGCCCGCAACGCCGAGGTGCAGCTGAAGGCCGCCCAGCTCGGCGCGGTTCGCCGACTGACTGCCGCCGAAGCGGTCTCCGCCGCCGAATTCAACCTGACGCCCTTCGCCATGGACCGCGCCTGGGAGCAATGGACCCGGCATGTCGACACGCCCAGGCCTTTCTGATCATCGACCCCAACGACACCGAACAACTGGATGGGAGGTCACCATGTCCGAGCCGATGTCTCGCCGCGCCGCCCTGGCTCTCCTCGGTGTAGGCTCCTTCGCCCTGCCGGCGCTCGCCCAGAGCCAGCCCGGCTATCCCACCAAGCAGATCCTGCTGATCGTCCCCTATCCGGCCGGAGGCGCGGTCGATCTCGCCGCGCGGCTCGTCGCCGAGAAACTGCGCCTCGAATTCGGCCAGCCGGTCGTCGTCGAGAACCGGGCCGGCGCCAACGGCATGGTCGGGGCAGCGGCCGTCGCGCGGGCGGAGCCTGACGGCTACACGCTGCTGATGGCGCCGCGCGAGGTCTTTGGCATCAACCCGATCCTGATGCCGCAGCAGGCGCTCGATGGCAAACGGGACTTTGCCTATGTCGGGGTGGTCGCGACGGGCCCCTATGTGCTTGTCGTCAATCCCGGGCTCGGCGTCGGCAGCTTCGCCGAGTTCGTCGCCCTCGCCAAGCAACGCGAGCTGCCCTATGCCAGCTTCGGCAAGGGCAGCATGGCCCATCTCAACATCGAGGCGCTGGCGCGCAGGCTCGGCGTCAAGATGGTGCATGTGCCCTATCGCGGTGCGCCGCCGGCCGTCACCGCGGTGGCGACGGGCGAAGTCGCGCTGACCATCTCCACACCACCGGCCGCGATCTCCCTGATGCAGGATGGAAAGCTGAAGGCCCTGGCGGTCGGGAACGAGCGCCGGCTGCGCGAGATGAGCGACGTGCCGACGATGATGGAACTCGGTCTCTCCGATGATCCCCTGATCCCGAACTTCTTCGGCCTCGTTGTCCCCGGGGGGACTCCCGCGCCGATCGTCGAGCGACTGAATGCGGCCGCGGCGCGCGCGATCGTGGCTCCGGAAATCGCGACAAGGCTTGCGGCCAGCGGGCTCGACCCCGCTCCCGGTTCGCCCCAGGACATGGCGCGCCTGGTCAACGGGGACATCGAACGTTTCGGCCGGCTAATCCGCGAACTGGACATCAAGGTCACGGAATAGACGTTTCATCGGCGGGACGGCGGGCGTCGGCTTCCCGACATGCGCTTCTCAAGCGCGAGGCACATGACGAGCGATCCGCCGGTTACTACGCGCCGGGCAATGGCGCGTCGGGATGGACCAGCCTGGCCTCCCGCAGCTCCCGCCAGAACGCCGCAGGCACCACCTCCTGCAGCGCAGCCCGGTCTTCGGCGATGCGGCTCGGCTGGCTGGCGCCGGGGATCACCGCCGCGACCGCGGGATTGGCCAGCGAAAACTGCAGACCGGCCGCCTTCATGCTGACGCCGTGGCGGTCGGCGATGGCCTTGATGCGCGCGACCTTGGCGCGGATCTCCGCCGTCATCGGTGCGTATTCGAAGTTCGGGCCGCCGACCAGGGCACCGGAGCTGTAGGGGCCGCCGACGACGATGCCGAGCCCGCGCTCGGTGACCAGCGGCATCACGCGCTGGAGGGCGCGCGCATGGTCGAGCAGCGTGTAGCGTCCCGCCAGCAGGAAGCCGTCGGGACGCGGTCCGTCGAGCCCGAGCAGCAGCTCGATCGGCTCCACCCGGTTGACGCCGAGGCCCCAGCCCTTGATCACGCCTTCGTCGCGCAGCCGGTCGAGGGCCTTGAAGGCGCCCTTGCGCGCCGCCTCGAACACGCCGAGCCATTCGTCGCCGTAGAAATCCTGGGCGACATCATGGACCCAGGCGATCTCGATGCGATCGGTCTTCAGTCGCTTCAGGCTGTCCTCGATGGACCGCAATGCAGCGGCCTCGGAATAGTCGTTCACGATCCTGTTGGGGCGGCCATGCTTGAAGACCTCGCCCTTCTCGCCGAGATCTCGCGCACTGACATCCTCGATCTCGTCGAGGATGACGCGGCCGACCTTGGTGCTGATGACGTATTCGTCGCGCGGTCGGCCATTGAGCGCCTCGCCCATGCGGATTTCGGCGAGGCCGGCCCCGTAAAAGGGAGCGTTGTCGAAATAGCGGATGCCGTCCTTCCAGGCAGCCTCGACCGTTGCGAGCGCCTCCTGCTCGGGAATGTCGCGGAACATGTTTCCAAGCGGGGCGGCGCCGAAGCCGAGCTTGCCCGGAAGAATACCCTTGAGTGACATGGTCTGATCCTTTCGTTGGAATGCCCGGTCGCTTCAGTCAGGCAGCCCGCAGGGCGTCGAGCACGAGCGCGCACCGGTCCGCGAGGTCGGCAATCCCGGCATGGTACAGGATTTCGATCCGGCACAGGCGTAGCGGCTCGTGACCATCGCACCGAACAGCTGGATCATCGGACAAGAAATCGTATCCGGTCCGATGATCTAACCCTTTGTGTTTGCATCGGCCTTTCCGAAAACCGCAATCTGCTTTCCGGGCCGATGCTTTAGGTGCTGGTGCCGGTGATCGTGGCGCGGCTGGGCGAGGTTGCACCCGGCATCAGGCTGCGCCTCATGCTCTACGGCACCCACCTGAGGCCGGGATGCCTCGCCTGCGCCGATACCTGGAGAACGCCGCCATTGCCGAGGGAAACGTCCACCGGAGGTTGCCTTATTCGCCGCTCGCCAGGAAGGCGTGCTCGATCAAGGGGCGGTTTTGGGCGAGATGCGGTTCAATCAGCATATCGAGATGCCCGCCGACGATCGGAACCACGTTCAGATCGGCGAAGAGCTCGTGCCAGCCCAGATCTGACGGAACGCCGGGCCGTCGGCATCGAAACAGGGTGGCGGCGATCGGCAGCGCGGCCTTCGGCTGCCCGAGCCAGTCGTCGAAGGCGCGCATGCGCAGCACTTCCTCGAGCTCAAGGCGCAGAATGAAGCGTGGCCGGGCGAGGATCTCCCATTTCACCCTCTCGATGCCGCTGGCGAGCCGGGCCTCCGCGCCGAAACGGGCAAAGATCTTCGCGACGGCCCGCAACATCATGCGATCGATGGTCACGCGGTGCGCCCGGATGCGCTGCACCGTGCGAGCAACCGTCTCAGCGTAGCTGTGGTGCCCGGGGCCGATATTGGTGTCCAGGATTCCCAGGAAGGTGACCGAACGGCCCGCGGCAACAAGCCTGGAGGCAACCTCGAAGGCGACGCCACCGCCCAGGGAATAGCCGATGAGCTTCACATTGCCTTCCGGCTGGGCGTGGTTGATCTGGTCGACAACGGCATCGACCATCCGGGGTATCGTTCCCCGTCCGGCCAGCAGGTCCCTCAGGTTCTCGTAGCGCACGGCGACAACCCGGGCGACCTTGCCCATCTCCAGCCCGAAGGCAGCAAGGCTTGGGCCGTAGCCGATCGACCCCGGCACGATGAACAGGACAGGCCGCGTGTCGGAAGGGACAGGCGGATGTCTCGCGTCCTCGTCGCCAGACGCTGCCCTGACGATATCGGCAAAACTCATGTCGATGGTGAACAGGTCCAGATCGAGTTCCCGCCCAAGGGCTTCCTCGAGTTCCATGACGAATTGCAGCAGCTTCAGGGAGTCGCCGCCCGCCTCATCCCAGCGGCGGCCTGCCTCTCCTTTGTCCTGGAGGATCCGTTCCCAAATGGTCCCGACCATCGCCTCGACAGCATGAGGGTTTCCGACCTGCCGGGCCTCTGGCGCATCCTGGATGTCCTGCTGGCTGCCCTGGGGCGGGCGTAGCGCGCCATCCAGCTCCCGCAGTCCGATGCTGTCGATCTTACCCCCCCGAAGCCGTGGCAATTCGGCAAGACTATGCAGTCGCGTCGGATGCACGGCGGCCGGCAGCGACCGCCTGATCAGCGCACGCAATTCTGGAATCAGGTCCGTGCCTGCCTGTTCGGCGGGAACGATAAAGGCCACCAGTTCGTTTCCGTCCGTCACGACCGCCACGGCATCGCGGATGCCGGGCGCGCGTCGCAGGACAAGTTCGAGTTCCGCCGGCTCGACCCGCCGTCCATTGATCTTGATCTGGCGCCCTTTGCGTCCAACGACCCGCAGCAAGCCGGTTTCGTCCACTGTGACGAGATCGCCCGTTGCGAAGAGCCGAAGCTGAGGATCGAGCGAGCTCTCCTGAAGCGGGAGATTTCTGCCGCGTTCCCAATAGCCAAGGGCGACGTAGCTGCTGCGGACCAGCAGTTCGCCCTCCTGCCCTGGAGCGACCGGGTCTCCGTTCTCGTCGACCACGGCATAGTCGACGCCGGGCAGCACGAAACCGACCGGAACCGTTGCACCCTGTTCGGGATAGTCCCTGGGCAGGAACCACTGTGTTCCCGTACTCTCGGTCGACAAATAGCTGATCTGGATAAAGCAGGTCTCCGGCACCGCCTGGCGGAGACGATCGATATCGGCCCAGAGCACCCTTTCGCCGCCGACCCGCACAACGCGGAGCGAGGCAAACGTGTCGGGCTGAGCGCCATTCATCAAGACGCGCAACAAGGCCGGCACGAGATAGGCGACCGTCACCCGCCATGTCCGGAAATGCTCGCGAACGGCGCGGATGCCGGCGCTCTCGACATCCAGAAGATACAATGTCGCGCCGCAGAGCATCGGGGTCATCATTTCACGGCATCCCGCGATGGTCGCAGGCCCGGTCAGCGGCATGAAGACATCATCGGGGCCGATATGGCCGGCGTTTACATATTGCTGAACGCGCTGGAGGAGCGCGCGCTGGCTGTTGACGACACCCTTGGGCGTTCCGGTGCTGCCCGATGTGTAGAGAACGATGGCCGGCGCATCGACGGAGATCGCGGACGACGACAGCGGGACCCTGCCAGGCGGCGCCTCCGCGAGACATTGCGCCGGGTCGATCCATCGTAGCCCCACCGAATCCGGCCAGTCCTGCGGTTCGCCAGGGCCGACCTTCACGATAGCCTTCAGGCGCGCATCCGCCGCAATGGCCGCCAGGCGCGGCACCGGGTCCCGCGGATTGAGCGGCACCGCGGGCCTGCCGGCGCGCATGGCGGCCAGCATGGCCACCGGGTACCAGAGGGCGTTGCCGAGAAGCAGTCCGACCGTCTCTCCGGGCGGGACCGCATCGGCGATGACGGCGGCGAGGATCTGAACCGCGTGCAACAACCGCAGAAAGGTCAGCGATGTCGTACCGTCACTGAGCGCGACCTTGTCTGCGTGCTTCTGGACCACCCGTTCCAGATGTTCGAACGCCGGTGCGTCCGAAAAATCGTCGCTCATCTCGACGAATGGATGGTGGGTGGGGCCATCCCTGTCGAGGGTGTACGTCGATGCCCCTGCCCAGGTCGCATGGTCGAGGACGCTGTTTCGGACGGTCATACCATCCTGCGGCCTCCCATCATCTGGAATGGACTGCACGGCATGAGAAGGCGAACCTTCTGAACGTCGGCGCCCGATCGCTTCCAACATTGCCCCCATTGTTGACCGAGTTCTGCCGCATTCTGCGTTGCCGCTGCGGCAACGGCATCGTCAGAACGAATGAACCCGGCTGGGGCCTGCCGGCGGGGGGGGGTACTCGCCTGAAGCCCTGTTCTGGAGCGTCGCCTCCCCGGCTTTCGCATCGGCTGGCCCGCCAGGCGCCACGCCGCTGGCTGCCAGCGCTCGCCGGACAGCCCGCATCGCATCAGCGCGCAGCGCCCCTAGTAGGAGCGTGGCAGCCCCAGGTCATGCTGGGCGACGTAGTTGAGGATCATCTCCTCCGAGACCGGTGCGACGCGGAACAGCCGCGCGTCGCGCCAAAGCCGCTCGACATGGTATTCCTTCGCATAGCCCATGCCGCCCAGCGTCTGGATGGCGCGGTCCGTCGCCAGCCCCGCGGCGTGGCCGGCAAGCCATTTGGCCATATTGGCCTCGCTGCCATAGGGCTTGCCCTGATCGTAGAGCGCCGCCGCCTTCTGGTTCATCAGCCTGGCGCATTCCAGCTGGATATGCGCCTCGGCGAGCGGGAACTGGATGCCCTGATAGGAGCCGATCGCCGCGCCGTTGAAGATCTTGCGTTCGCGGGCATAGTCGGCTGCGAGGCGGATCGCGAGCTCGGCCGTGCCGACCAGCCCGGCCGTGGTGACGATGCGCTCGGTGTTCAGCACGTCGAGCAATTCGCGAAAGCCGCCATCGAGCGTGCCGACGAGCTCATGCCCCTCGACGCGCACATCCTCGAAGAACACGGCGCTGGAGGGCAAGGTGTGGGTGCCGACCTTCTCGATTGCCTGATGGGTCAGCCCCGCCCTGTCGACATCGATGAGGAAGAGGCTGATGCCGTCGGTCTTGCGGCCGACCTCCTCCAGCTTGCGGGTGCGAGCGACGACCAGCATCTTCGTCGCCTGGGGCACCGCGGTGATCCAGATCTTCTGGCCGTTGAGGCGCCAGCCATTGCCGTCGGCCCGCGCGAAGGTCTTGAGCGCGAGCGAATTCGTGCCGGCATCCGGCTCGGTCAGCGCCATCGCGAACAGCGCGTCGCCCGCCACCAGCGCCGGTAGGAGCTCGCGCTTCATCGCCTCGGTGCCGAACCGGCTGATGGTCACCCCGCCAAAGACCGGATTGCACATGAACATCTGGCTCAGCGTCGACCCGCCGGCCGCCGCGCAGAGGTTCTCGACCGCGATCGCGACCTCGGCCATGCCGAGGCCGGCGCCGCCATACTCCTCCGGGATCGCGATGCCGCAGAGCCCGGCCGCGCAGATCTCGCGCCAGACGGCGCTGGGAAATTCCTTCTTCGCGTCGAGCTCGCGCCAGTAGTCCAGGCCGAATTTCTCGCCCACCCGCCGCGCGGTTTCCGCCAGCATCTGTTGCTCGTCGCTGCGGTCGAAATTCATGCTGGCCTCCGCTCCGCCGCGCGCTGGCGCAGCAGCCGCAACGGGTTTTCAAGGGTGTTGACGATGTGATCGAGGAAGCGCGCCGCCCGCACGCCGTCGAGCACGCGGTGGTCGCAGGAGAGAACGAGACCGACCTCGCGCCGCAGGCACGGCAGGCCGTTCGCATCCGGCCGGAAGACCGGCTTCTGCGCCGCGACCCCGAGAATGGCCGACTGGCCGGGATTGATGATCGGCACGAGATGCGAGGCGCCGAACATGCCGACATTGGAGACCGAGATGGCGCCGCCCTCGAGCTCGGCGCTCGCCAGGCGTCCGGAGCGGGCGCGGGCCACGAGATCGCCGCACCCGTCTGCGACCGCGTCCAGGCTCAGGTGGCCGGCCTCGCGGAGCACCGGCACGAGCAGGCCGCGCTCGCTGTCGACCGCGAGCCCAACATCCGGACTGGCGAGCTCGATGATCTCGTCCTCGGCCCAGAGCAGGTTGCAGGCCGGCATCTCGACCAGGGCCCGGCCAACGGCCGCCATGATGAAATGCGTGATGCTCAGGCGCGTGTGCCCACTGCTGCCGTTCAACTCCTCGCGCAGGTCCAGCAGCCCCGAAATATCGGCTTCGGCATGAACGTAGAAATGCGGGATCGTCTGCTTCGACAGGGTCAGCCGGCGCGCGACGATCTTTTCCATCGTGCTGGCGGGGCGTCGCCGGTCGGACGTCGCTCGCGCGGCCGGGGTCGGTCGGACGCTCGTCTCGGTCGGTGCGATGGTCGCGGCCAAGGCCGCCTGGACATCGGCCTGCTTGATCCTGCCGCGTGGGCCGGAGCCTGCGACCAAGGACAGATCCAGGCCATGCCGGCGGGCGATGCGCCGCGCCAGCGGCGTCGCGATCACGCGGTCCCCGGCAACCGGGGCCGGCACGGGCACCGGCTCAGGCTTGGCCGTGGTCATCTCCGGAGCTGCGGCCTTCTGCGCCCCGGCGGCGGAAGCGGCGCCGGCCCAGGTCGCGAGCACGGCGCCGACAGGGACCGTCTCGCCTTCCGGGATCAGGATTTCGCCGATGTGGCCCGCCTGCTGGGCCTCGATCTCGGTGGCGATCTTCTCGGTCTCGACGATGAACAGGATGTCGCCGGCCGCAACCCTGTCGCCCGGACAGACGCGCCAGGACGCGAGCAGGCCCTCGGTCATGGTCAGGCCGAGCTTGGGCATCACGATGGGAGCGGCGCTCGACATGGTCACACGCCCCGGAATCTGGCTTGGCGCTTCTGCAGGAAGGCCTGGCAGCCTTCATGTGCATCGGCGGAATCGAGCACGAGGCCGATCATCGCCTGCTCATGGCGCAGCGCCGAAGGCAGCGGCATATCCGCACCGTCATTGAGCGTGCGCTTCAGGAGCTTCAGGACGAGCGGGGACTTGGTCGCGATGCTGGCCGCCAGTGCAAGCGCCTGGTCGAGCAGTTCGGCATCGGGCACGACGCGGTTGATCAGGCCGAGCCGCTCCGCCTCGACCGCATCGATGCGTCCGCCGGTGAACATCAGCTCCTTCGCCCGGCACAGCGGGATCTGCCGGATCAGTCGCTGCGAGCCGCCCGCGCCGGGGAACAGGCCGAGATTGATCTCGGGCAGGCCGAATTTGGCGGAGCTGGCGGCAAGGCGAATGTCGAGGCAGAGCAGCAATTCGGTGCCGCCGCCCAGCGCCCAGCCGTTCACGGCGGCGATCGTCGGCTTGTCCAGCGTCTCGATGCGGCGGAAGACGCTGTGCAGCCGCTCGCCGAGCTCGAGATAATGCGGCAAGCCCTGGCGGCTATCGAGATCGGCGATATCGCCGCCGGCGACGAAGGCGCGCTCGCCGGCTCCGGTCAGGACGACGACCTTGACCAGCGGATCGGCCCCGGCGCGGCCCACGGCCTCGTCAAGCGCCGCAAGCGTCGCCATGTCGAGCGCGTTCAGCGTCGCTGGCCGGTTGATCGTGATCAGGGCGGTGGCGTCACGGCGCTCATAGAGAATGCTGTCGGACACGGGCGTTCCTCTCGGTCTCAGGCGAGTGTGCGGCGCACGGCTTGCACCACCCGCTCGGCGGAAGGCAGGTAGGCCGTCTCCAAGCCCTTGGAGAACGGCACCGGCATGAAGGGGGCGCCGACCCGTACGATCGGCCCGTCGAGTTCGTCGAAGCCGATATCGGCCATGCGGGCGACGATCTCGGCGCCGACGCCGAAGGCCTCGACGGCCTCGTGCACCACGACGAGGCGATGGGTCTTGGCGAGCGAGCGCAGGACGGCCTGCTCGTCCCAGGGCTGGATGCTGCGCAGGTCCAGGATTTCGGCCTCGACGCCTTCTCCCGCGAGCTGGGAGGCAGCGGCCAGGGCCGTGTGGACGGCGGCGCCATAGGCAATGATGCTGACATCCCTGCCCTCGCGCAGTGTCGCCGCCTGGCCCAGCGGAATGATCGGCAGCTCGGCCGGCACTTCGGCCTTCATGGCGTAGAGCGCCTTGTTCTCGACGAAGACGACCGGGTCGGGATCGGCGATCGCGGCGCGCAGCAGGCCATAGGCGCTGGCCGGGTCGGAGGGGCAAACGACCTTCAGCCCCGGCACATGGGCGAACCAGGCCTCCAGGCATTGCGAATGCTGGGGGCCGGCGCCTAGGCCGCCGCCATGCGGCGTGCGCAGCACCATCGGCACTGAGCTCTGGCCGCCGAACATGAAGCGTGCCTTCGCCGCCTGGTTCACCATCGCGTCCATGACAAGCGTGGTGAAATCCATGAACATGATCTCGACGACCGGCCTGAGGCCGCTAAGCGCGGCTCCCACGGCGGCGCCCGCGATCGCCGCCTCGGAGATCGGCGTATCGACAATGCGCTCGGCACCGAAGCGCTCGCGCAGGCCGCGGCTGGCTCCGAAGGCGCCGCCGGCCTCGGAGACATCCTCGCCGATCAGGATGACGGACGGGTCGGCCGCCATCGCGTCGGCCAAAGCGAGGTTGATCGCCTTGAGATAACGAAGCTCCGGCATCAGCGTGCCTCCATCCCGGCTGGCGCCGCTGTGTAGACATCCGCGAGCGCGGCCTCGAAACCAGGGCCAGGTGCCGCGCGCGCCGCCTCGACCGCGGCATGAATGCGCGCCTTGACCTCCTCGGTGATGCTGGCCAGGGCGTCCTCGGCGATGCCAGCCCGCACCAGCTGCGTCGCGGTGATCCGCAGCGGATCGCGTTCGCTCAGCGCCGCGAGGTCGTCGGCATCACGGTATTTCTGGGCATCGCCCTCGAAATGGCCGCGCACCCGCGTCGTCATGCATTCGATGATGCGCGGGCCGTCCGCCCTGACCTCGGGCACGATCCGCGCGGCGGCCTCGGCAACGGCGGCGACGTCGTTGCCGTCGACCAGGACATGCGGGATCCGGTAGGCGGCGGCCAGATCCTTCAATGCGAAGGAGAGCTGCTTCGAGGTCGGCAGGAATTCGCCCCAGCCGTTGTTCTCGCAGACGAAAAGCATCGGCAGCCGCCAGAGCGCCGCCATGTTCAGGCATTCATGCACGAGCCCTTCGGCCAGCGCCCCGTCACCGAAGAAGGCGACCGCGACCGCGCCGCTCTTCTGCGTCCGATGCGCCAGCGCGCTGCCGAGCGCGATCGAGAGCCCGGCCCCGACAATGCCGTTGGCGCCAAGCATGCCGACCGACATGTCGGCGACATGCATCGAGCCGCCGCGGCCGCGGCAGAGCCCGGTATCCCTGGCCAGCAGTTCCGCGAAGAAACCGTCGAGCGAAAGCCCCTTGGCAATGGCATGGCCGTGGCCGCGATGGGTCGAGGCGATCGTATCCTGCGCCGTCAGGGCCGCCATGACCCCAACCGAAACCGCCTCCTGGCCGATGCTGAGATGGATGAAGCCCGGCACCTCGCCATCGGCGAACATCGCGCTCAGCCGCTCTTCGCTGCAGCGGATCAGCACCAGCGAACGATAGAGCGCGAGCAGCCCGTGGTCGGCGTTGTGGCCGGCCGGCGCGGCGGAAGGGTCCAATGGTTCTGTCATGAAGCTCTCAATCCCCAGGAGTCGCATCTAGCATAAAATGATTTATGAGTCATAATTCATTTTTTGAGAGTGCAACTCCTTCGATGCCAGGACGTTGATGCAAGGCGGGTCACGCCAAGTGGATCACGGCAGGCCGTTACGCTGCCCGGCGCCGGCCTTCGATCTCCGAGAAGAGCCCGACGACATCCGCGATGGCGCCATGCGGCAGGGCATCGACGACGGCCTCGATCCGTTCGAACAGAGATCGCGGCAGCCCCTGCTCGCTGCCGATGCGACCGAGCAATTCGCGCAAGGTCGCGCGATCGAAGGCATAGTCGGCGGGCGTCATCCTCTGCTCATGGATCAGGGTCTCGCCGTCCAGCGTGTCAGCCTCGAGCACTGCGCTGAGCACCGGCACGCCGGGATCGGTGACGAGCGCGATCCGCTCGACCAGCGCATTCACCGCGGCATCGTCATAGGTCGTCATCTGCCGCGTGCTCGGCGCGCCGTGGACCAGGGTCGTGGCAATGCAGAACGGAATGCTCATCAAGGTGCCCGAAATCGAGTTGAACGGGCCGGTCGCATCCATGCCGGCATAACCGGTCTCATAGGGGTTCATCCGCACGCGCACCGCCGCGAGCGGCCTGCCGGCCAGCCCCTCGCGCAGGGCGAGCGCACCGGTGACCGGCGTCTGGTTGAAGGCGCAGACCGGAAAAGGCTTGAAGGTGACGCGCAGGATCGCCCAGTCGCGGCCGAGGCTGGCGGCGAGACCGGCCGGCGCGTCCACGCCGGCAAAGCTGCGCGCCAGCCCCGCCCTGCCCTCCACGGCATGCGGCGCGGAGACCGAGCCGGCCGCGGCAAGCTCGGCGGCGGCCAGGCCGTTGCGGGCGACGATGCCCACCTGATAGCGCCATTCGTCGGTGCCGTCGGCAAAGGATTGCAGGACGCCGCCGGTGAACGAGACGGCATTGGCCAGCGCTGCCGCAAGCGTCGCCTCGTCAAGCTCCATCAGCGCGCCGGCCGCAGCCGCAGCCGCAACGGCGCCATAGGTCGCAGAGGAGCGGAACCCGGCCGGCGTCGTGCGCCCGGCGAAGGCCTGCTCCAGCAGGCCGCCAGCCTCGTAGCCCGCGACCAGCGCCGGAAGCAGCCTTGCAAGCGGATAGGCCCTGGCCTCGATCATCGCCAGCAGCATCGGGATCAGGATCGTGCCGAAATGCGCCGCCCCGCAGGTATCCTCCTGGGCCCGGCCATGGAACAGCGCCGCATTGGCGAGGCAGGCAGCGCCGATCGTGCTGCGCCTGCCATCGCCGAGCAGGGTCGCCCCGTGGGCAATCTCGCCATCGAGCGCCAGGGCGGCCTTGCGGGCCACCGGCGCATAGGGCGTGTCGAAGCCGTTGACCGCCATGCCGAGCGCATTGACGAGGCAGGAGCGGGCCTTGGCCACAACCTCGGGCGGCAGGGTTTCCGCGCGCAGCTGCACGACAAAACGGGCGATCTCGCGGGTGAGCGTCGGCACGAGCAATCTCCTGGGCGATCAGAGCGCGAGATAACGCTGGCGGATGTCGGCATTCGCCTTCAGGGCCGCGATCGAGCCCTTGAAGACGATCTGGCCCTTGTCGATCACGGTCGCGTCGGTGGCGAGGCCGAGGCAGAAATGCATGTTCTGCTCGGCGATCAGGATCGTGACGCCGGTCTGGCGCAGCGTGCGGATCAGCTCGCCGATGCGCTGCACGATGATGGGCGCGAGGCCTTCGCTGGGCTCGTCCAGCAGCAGCACCGAGGGGTTGCCCATCAGCATGCGGGCGATCGCGAGCATCTGCTGCTCACCGCCAGAGAGGCGCCCGGCCATGCGCTGGCGCAGGGGCACGAGCAGCGGAAACACCTCGTAGATGCGTTCGAGGTTCCACTCGTCCCGCCCATCGGGGCCCTTCTTCGCCGCGATCAGCAGGTTGTCCTCGACGCTGTGCTGCGGAAAGACCTGCCTGTCCTCGGGCACGAAACCGAGCCCGGCGCAGGCGATGCGGTGCGGCTTCTGGCGCGTCGTCTCGGCGCCGTTCAGGCGCACGCTGCCGCGCCGCGGCGGGGCAAGACCGGCGATTGCCTTCATCGTCGTGCTCTTGCCGGCGCCATTGCGGCCGAGCAGCGCCATGGTCTGGCCCTGCTCGACGGAAAAACCGACGCCGAACAGGATCTGGCTCGCCCCATAGAAGACGTCGACGCCGGACAGCTCGATGACCGCAGGGCTGGTGACGGAACCGCCGCTCATGCCGCCACCTCATGCTCGCTGCCGAGATAGGCCTCGATCACGGCCGGGTTGGTCCGGATCTGCTGCGGGGTGCCCTCCGCCAGAACCCGGCCATAGCTCAGGACGCGGATCGACGGGGCGATCTTGAAGACGATGTCCATGTCGTGCTCGATGAAGACCACGGTCATTTTCTGCCGTTCCCAGAGCTCATGGACCTTGTCGATGACGCGCCAGCGCTCCTCGGGGCCCATGCCGGCGGTCGGCTCGTCGAGCAGGAGCACGCGCGGCTCGAGCACCAGGGCAAGCGCGATATCGAGCAGCTTCTGGTCGCCATGCGAGAGATTGGCCGAGAGGATGTGGCGCTTGTCGTGAAGCCCGACCATCGCGACGCAATGTCCGGCATGAGCGCGCGTCGAGGCGAGCGGGAAACGCGTTCCGAGGCGGCCCGCATGGCGGTGATGTGCGGAGACCGCGGCCAGCAGGGTTTCCTCGACCGTCAGCGACGGGAAGATGCTCGCGACCTGGAAGGCCCGCCCGACCCCGCGCCGCACGATCTCGCCGATGCGCAATCCGACGAGGTTCTGGCCATCCAGCCGGATCTCGCCGCTATCGGGCCGGATCGCCCCCGAGAGCTGGTTGAAGAAGGTGCTCTTTCCCGCGCCGTTCGGCCCGATGATCGCGGTCAGCGAGGCGGTCTCGAAGGTCAGCGTAACGTCGTCGGTCGCGCGCACCCCGCCAAAGGCCTTCACCAGATTGCGGATCTCAAGCATCGCTGCCGTTCCCCGGATCACGGAAGCCGCCATAGCTGTGCCAGGAGGTGCCCGCGAGCCAGCCGCAATCGACGGGAACGTCGATGCCCGTCATCGCGGACGCATCGGGCGAGGCCAGGAAGGCGACGACGCGCGCAACCTCCTCGGGCTCGACCAGGCGGCCAAGTGCTGCGCTGCCGACGAGATTGGTGATGTCGCGCTCGCCCTTGTCGATCGCGGCCTGCAATGCCGGCGTGCGGGTATAGCCCGGCGAGACGCAGTTGACGCGGACCTGAGCTGGTCCCCATTCGGCGGCGAGCCCGCGCGTGATCGCGATGACGGCGGCCTTGGCCGGCGCATAGGCGTGAAGCGGGACCGAGCGCGAGCCGGTGATTGAGGCGATGTTGACGATGCTGCCGGCGCGACGCGACAGCATCGCGGCGCCGAAGACGACGCAGGCCAGATAGGTCCCGCGCTGGTCGATATGGATGACATGGTCCCAGACCGCCATCGGCAGCTCGGTCGGCCGCAGCGGCGGCTGCAGCACACCGGCGCTGTTGACGAGGATGCCGACCGGGCCGATCTCGGCCTCGATCCGCGCCGCGACGCGCCGCAGCCCCTCCTCGTCGCCGACATCGCCCTGGACGGCGTGCCCGCCGAGTTCGGCGGCAACGCTTTCCGCCAGCGCCAGGTCGCGGTCGAGGACCACGATCCGGGCACCGCGCCTGGCCAGTTCGCGGCAGCAGGCGGCGCCGATGCCGCTGGCGCCCCCGGTGACGACGGCGATGGTCTTCTCGGTCATGTCGACGTCCCCTTGACTGCGACGGGCGCAGGCGTGGCGGCATCGCGCGTGCGCCGCGCCGCCAGCCATTCCATCACGAAATCCAGCAGGCCTTTGCGCAGGCCGAGCGCGAAGAGCAGGATCACCGAGCCGAGCACGAGCCCGTGATGCTCGGCCGTGCGCGTGACGAAATCGTTCAGCAGCAGCAGGATTCCGGTTCCGACCAGCGGCCCGAGGAAGTTTGCCGTGCCGCCGAGCATGACGATGAAGACGGCCTCGCCCGACATCGTCCAGAATGCGAACTCGGGATAGGCGCCCGAGACGAACAGGCTCATGATCACGCCGCCGAGGCTGGCGAAGGCGCCGGCGAGAACGAAGGCGGTCAGCCTCGTGCGGTAGACATTGATGCCGAGAAAGCCGGCGCGGGTGGCGTTGTCGCGGACCATGCGCAGCGCATAGCCGAAGGGCGAGGACACGATGTGCCGCATCGCCAGGAGCCCGAGCACCAGCAGCGCGGCGCTGAACAGATAGAGCTGCTTCTGGTCGGAGAGGTTGATGCCGAGGAAGGCCGGGCGCGGGATGCCGCCGCGCAGGCCCTGGTCGCCTCCGGTGACCGGCACCCAGGCGATGATCATGCTGTGGACCAGCATCTGGAAGGCCAGCGTCACGAAGGCGAAATAGATCTCCTTCAGCCGCACGCAGATCGCGCCGACGACGAGCGCGACCAGCGCCGAGATGCAAAGCGTCAGCAGCACGGCGAGCGGGATCGGCATGCCGGTGCGCTGCATCAGGATGCCGAAGCTGTAGGCGCCCATGCCGAAGAACAGGCCATGGCCGAAGGACACCATGCCGCCATAGCCGACGAGCAGGTTGAGCGAGGTCGCAAACAGGCCGAGCGCGGCGCAGCGGATGACGAAATCGATCAGCGCGCTGCTGCTGGTGATGAGCGGCAGGATGGCCAGGACGAGGAAACCGGCAAGGGCGAGCGCGGCGTCGCGGAGGGCTGGACGGGTCATCTCAGGCCGCCTCGCGTCCGAACAGGCCGGTCGGCTTCACGATGAGGACGAGCGCCATGCAAAGATACATCAGAGCCTCGGTGAAGAGCGGAAAGCCGAGCGCGCCAAAGGCCCTGATCAGCCCGATCAGGATCGCGCCGACCAGCGCGCCCATGATCGAGCCCATGCCGCCGATCACCGTGACGATGAAGGACTCGATCAGGATCGAGAAGCCCATGCCGGGCGTCAGCGAACGGACCGGCGCGGCAAGCCCGCCGGCGAGGCCCGCGAGCAGGCAGCCGAGCGCAAACAGGGCCGTGAAGAGCAGCCCGGTATTGATACCCAACACCGAGACCATGGCCGGGTTGTGAGCAGCCGCGCGGATCGTCTTGCCGATCCTCGTCTTCGCGATGGCCAGGCCGAGCACGCCGGCCATCAGCAGGGCAGCGGCGATCAGGAAGAGATAGAAGGGCGGAACGACCCCGCCCATGATGAAGAGCGGCGGCACCTGGAAGGCCGGCGGCATGCCCATGGCGCGGAATTCCGGCCCCCAGACGATCCGCACGAGATCGTCGAGGATCAGCACCAGCGCATAGCAGACGAGCAACTGCATCAGGACGTTGCCGCCATAGATGCGCTGCATGAAGAAGCGCTCGATGACGATCCCGATCAGGCAGGTCCCGACCGCGGCGCCGAGCAGCGCGAGCGCGTAGCTCTGCGTCGCCTGGAACACCGTCATCGCGAGATAGGCGCCGATCATGTAGAAGGCGCCGTGGCTGAAGTTCACGATCTTCATCACGCCGAAGATCAGCGTCAGCCCGACCGCGACGAGGAAGAGCAGCATCCCGATAATGAAGCCGCTCGTCGCCTGTGTCACGAGGCAGGATGACGAGGACAGGCAGTCCGTCAGGGCGTTGAGATCCATCGCGCGCTCGCCGGGAGGAAATGGGCCGGGCCGCGCGCCAGGGCGCGGCCGGATCTGATGGGACGCAGGCGTCGGGGCGACCCCGACGGATCAGGACGGGCTTCAGACGAAGCCCTTGTCCTTCTTCCACTCGGCCTCGAGCTCGAAGATGCGCTGCCAGGCCACGCTCTTCATCTCGGGAACATAGGGCTCCTTGGCGATCGTCGTGCCCCAGCCGACCGCATAGTCGACGAGCGTCTGGTCGTCGGCACGCATCGTGACCTTGCCATCAGCGCCGAAGGGCGATTCGATCGTCAGGCCGCGCAGGACCTCGGCCAGCTTCTTGCCGTCGGCCGAATTCGCCTTCTTCGCGGCACCGGCGAGGAAATTGACCGCCAAGGCGTTCTGCCAGGCCCAATTGGTCGGGTACTCGCCATATTTCGCGCGATAGGCGTCGCCCCAGGCGGCGTTCTGGGGCGTCGCCGGGAAGGTCTTGATGTAGCGATTGCCGGAATGGATGCCGGGCGGCAGGTTCTTGACCGTGGTCAGCGCCGTGTAATCGGCCATGTTGACCGCGAAGAACTGCATCTGCGCGAAGAGCGCATAGATGCCGGCCTGGTCGATGAAGGAGGTCAGGTCACCGCCCCAGAGGCAGGAATAGAGCGCCTGCGGCTTGGCCTGCAGCAGCTTGGTGATCGACTCGGTGTAGTCGGGCTGGAAGATCTTTGGCCAGGATTCCGCGACGACCTCGACCTTGGGCGCGAAACGCTTGAGATACATCACGAATTCGGCGGTCGTGTCGCGGCCGTAGGCGTAGTCCGGCGAGCAGGTCGCCCAACGCGTCAGCCCCTTGGCATTGACGATCTCGGCCGCATAGGTTCCGCCCGCGACGGAATCGTGGATGCCCTGGCGCGCGCAACGGAAGGCGTTCGGCAATTTGAGCTTGGGATCGGCCGTCAGGGACGAGGTTTCGGAATTGCTGTGAATGCAGAGGACGCCGAGATCGCGCGCCACCTCATGGACGGCGAAGGCGCCGGTCGAGGCTTCCGCGTCGATCAGGATCTCGCAACCGTCGGAATTGACCAGCTCGCGGGCGACGCGGGCCGCCTCCTGCGGCTGCCCCTTGGTGTCGCGCACCACGAGCTCGATCGCCCGGCCGGCAAGCCCGCCGGCGGCATTGGCCTTCTCGACCTCCATCTGCGCGGCATTGCGCGAGGATGTGCCGAGCTGGGCGACGCGCCCCGACAAAATGGTCGGCATGCCCACCTTGACGGCCTTGGCCTGGGCGCGGGCAACCCAGGGCGCGGCCATCACGCCGGCGGCTCCGGCCGTCAGCGCCAGAACGGCGCGCCGATTCATTTGCGAGGACGGTGTCTTGGTCATCACGCTTCTCCCTGGGGCCTTTGGCCGTTTCCTTTCCGGGGTGATCCGGAAGGCGGCATCTTGTCGGCGCCGCTGTGCGGCACGCGCTTCTTGCAGCGATATTCGGCAGCCGCCGGGGTGACGTCAAGAGAAAAATGAATTACGAGTCATAAATCAGAAAAAGGAGATGGCGAGGCCTCGCGAGCTTTGCCAAGAGGGTGGAATGATCAATCTCTCGAGCTTCGTCCGCTACCACGCGAGCCGGACGCCGGACCGTACCGCCATCATCTTCGACGAGGCCCGCATCTCCTATGGCGCGCTCGCCGGGCGGGTCGCAGGGAGTGCCGGCTGGCTTGCCGCGCGCGGCATCGTGGCGGGCGATGTCGTCGCCGTGCTGATGAAGAACAGCGCCGCCTTCGTCGAACTGGCGATCGCGGTCGGGCATCTCGGCGCCGTCTTCCTGCCGATCAATTTTCGCCTCTCAGCCGACGAGGTGCGCTACATCGTCGAGGATTCCGGCGCCAGGCTGCTGATCGCGGATGAGGAGCTTGCGGCCTCGGCCCGCGAGGCCGGCCCGGTCGTCCTGGTCGATGCGGCAGCACGCGCCGACAGCACGCGGCTCGGTCCCGGCGCTGCGCCTGCCGATCTCGTGCCGCGCAAGCCGTCCGATCTGTTTCGGCTGATGTACACGTCGGGCACCACGGACCGCCCCAAGGGCGTGATGCACAGCTACGAGAATTTCTACTGGAAATGCAGCGACCATATCGTGGCGCTCGGCCTCACCCAGGAGGACCGGCTGCTCGTCGTTGGGCCGCTCTACCATGTTGGAGCCTTCGACCTGCCGGGCCTGGCGGTGCTCTGGGTCGGCGGCATGCTGTGCATCCAGCGCGAGTTCTCGCCGGTTGCCGCGCTCCAGGCGATTGCCAGGGAACGGCTGAACTGCGCCTGGCTCGCCCCCGTGATGATGAGCGCGATGCTCGCCGCCACGGAAGAAGCAGGCCAGAATCTGTCCAGCCTGCGCTGGGTCATCGGCGGTGGCGAGCGCACGCCCGAGGCGCGCATCCGCAACTTCAGCGCCGCCTTCCCCAATGCCCGCTATATCGACGCCTACGGCCTGACGGAGACCTGCAGCGGCGACACGCTGATGGAGGCAGGCCGCGAGATCGAGAAGATCGGCTCGGTCGGCCGGGCGCTTGCCCATGTCGAAATCCAGATCAGGGACGAGGCCGGCAGGGTCCTGCCGCCGGGCGCGACCGGAGAGATCTGCCTGCGGGGCCCCAAGATCACCAGCGGCTACTGGAACGATGCGGCCAAGACCGAAGCCGCATTCTACGGCGACTGGTTCCGCAGCGGCGATATGGGCTATCTCGACCCGGACGGCTTCCTCTACCTGACCGACCGCATGAAGGACATGATCATCTCCGGCGGCGAGAACATCGCCTCCTCCGAGGTCGAGCGCGCCATCTTCGAGCTGCCGCAGGTGCGCGAGGTCGCGGTGATCGGCGCGCCCGACGAGCGCTGGGGCGAAAGGCCGGTTGCCTTCGTCGTTCTCGAGCCCGGCAGCGCCCTCACCCTCGATGCGCTCGCCGCCCATTGCCGCAGCCGGTTGGCTGCTTTCAAGGCCCCGCGCCAGCTGATCCTGCGGGAAAGCCTGCCGCGCAATCCATCGGGCAAGATCCTGAAGCGGGTTCTCCGCGACGAGTTGCGATCCTAGCCCGATCTGCGAGTTTGATCACACGTCAGCCCAAGAGCCCCGGATACGAGACCGCATGACGACACAAGCCCGTGCGAGCAGCAGCGCAAAACGCCCGAAGCTGACCCGCAGCGAGAAGAACGACGACGTCAAACGCCGCCTGTTCGGTGCCGCGGCGAAGGTCGTCGGCAAATACGGCTATGCCGAGGCCTCGGTGGCCCGCATCACGGACCTGGCGGGCGTGGCGCAGGGAACCTTCTACAATCACTTCGAGAACCGGCAGGAACTGCTCGAGCAATTGCTGCCGGTCATCGGCCAGCACATGGTCGACTTCATCCGCGAGAAGATCGAGGCGTCAGCCTCCGAGCTCGAGAAGGAGGTCGCCCGCTTTCGCGCCTTCTTCGAATTCCTGCAGGATACACCTGAATTCCTGCGCATCCTGAACGAGGCCGAGGTTTTCGCGCCGCTCGGCTACCAGCAGCATCTCGACAATATCTCCGCCGCCTATGTGCGGCTGCTCAAGCGCGCACGCGGCCCCGGCAAGATCGGCGACTACAGCGACGAAGAGCTGGAGGTCATCGTCCACATCCTGATGGGTGCACGCGGCTATCTCAGCCGGCGCTATGCCTATGGCGAGGACGGCGTGAACCCCGTCCCCGAGCATGTCATCACGGCCTATGAGAAGCTGATGCGCTCAGGCCTGATCGCGGGGTAGACCGGGAACGCTCCCGGCCCGGCTACCGCTGTTCGGATGGGCCGCTGCCCGGCCCGCGTCCTTCGTTCCCGGCTCTGGCCAGTTCGAGCGCGCTGATCGACCGGACGCAATGCGTCAGCCTGTCGAGCAGTCGCGCGGCCAGCCGCGTGCGCTGCCAATACAGCGTGACCGAGATCGGCCGGTGCGGCGGCAGCTCCACGAGGCGGCCGGCATCGAGATGCGGCGTCGCCAGCAGCAGAGGCGTCATCGACCAGCCCAACCCGGCCAGCGTCATGTCCAGCATGCCCTGGGTCGAGGGTGTCCAATGGACGGGGGGCGAGACCGGCCTCCCCCAGGCCTGCCGCGCCCAGCGCGCCTGCAATTCGTCGCGACGGTCGAAGCGCAGCATTGGCGCTCCCTGAAGGCTCGCAGCATCGACGCCGTCGGGAAAGAACCGGCTGATGAAGCCGGGACTGGCCGTCGCCACATAGTCGATGGCGCCGAGCGGATAGATCTTGCAGCCTGGAACGGGGGCGGGATCGGCCGTCACAGCCGCCAGGACCTCTCCCGTGCGCAGCCGCTCGGCCGTATGGGCCTCGTCATCCATGACGAGGTCGAGCATCGCACCGGTTTCGGCCGCGAACTGTGCCGCCGCCCGGGGAAACCAGGTGCTGACGCTGTCGGCATTGACCGCGACCCTGACCGTGGTCGCGCCAGTTTCCTGAACCGCCAGTCCCGGCAGATCATGGACGACTTCGCTTTCGAGCAGCCGAACCTGCTCGACATGGGCGCAGAGCTTGGCGCCGATCTCGGTCGGGCGACAGGGAACGCCCCGCGTCAGCAGGATCGCGCCGAGCCGCTCCTCGAGCCCCTTCACCCGCTGGGACACCGCCGATGGCGTGACGCCGAGCGCCAGCGCGGCTCTCTCGAAGCTGCCCTCGCGGGCGACGGCGGCAACGGCCGCCAGGGACGCATAGTCCAGCATTAGCCCGCCTAATTCATGATTAGCTTCTTTAGCTAGACTACATCGCTCGCCGAGCACATCAAGGCGACATGACCAGCTCTCTCCTGCCATCTCTCTTGCCCGCCTTCACCAAGGGTTTTGCCCTGTCCGCCGGCCTGATCATGGCCATCGGCGCCCAGAACATGTTCGTGCTGCGCCAGGGGCTCAAACGGGAGCATGTCTGGCCCATCGTGCTGTTCTGTGCCGCGGCCGACGCCGCGCTGATCGTGGCCGGCGTCAGCGGCCTCGGCAGCGCGCTTGCTCTCGTTCCGGGCCTGTCGCTTGGGCTCAGCCTGGGGGGCGCGGCCTTCCTCAGCTGGTACGGCGTTTCGGCGCTCAGGCGGGCCGCCAACCCTTCCGTCCTCATCGTCGAGCAGCAGGCGGGCATGACGCTTAGCGCAGCGCTGGCCGGCACCGCCGCCTTCACCTTCCTCAACCCTCACGTCTATATCGATACGGTCATGCTCATGGGAGCCGTCGGGACGAGCCTTCCGCCGATCGAGCGGCCTCCGTTCATGGCCGGCGCAGCGATTGCCAGCTTCGCCTGGTTCGCTACGCTCGGCTTCGGCGCGCGCTTCCTCGCCCCGCTCCTGTCCCGCCCGGCGTCCTGGCGCGTTCTCGACCTCGGCATCGGCGCGATGATGCTGGCGCTCGCTGCAAGCCTGCTGCGCGACGCGCTGATCCCCTGACCATCGCCACCGCAAGCTGCCCCCTCGCCCGCGTCAGGCCGCGTTCGGCTTCCAGTCGGCGACCGCGACGGCGAGTGTCGCCGCAGCCTCGACGATCGGCCGCGCCGGCATCGTCACATAGGATGCGGTGAAACTCATCGGGGTCGGAACCCAATCGCAGTTGAGGGCGACGAGCTCGCCGGATTCGACGAAGCGCTCGACCAGCGGCGACGGCAAGGTCGCGATCCCCAGCCCGTCCAGCGTCATGTTCAGGCAGGCCGCCAGATTGCTCGACGAGACCGGGCGGCTGAGCCGGCTGCTGTTGCGCTTGAAGTAGTCGACGACCTCCGCATAGGGCCGCGTGTTCTTGGCATGGGTCAGGATCGGAAACCGGGCGAGGTCGTCGGCCCCGGCAGGATCGGGCAAGGCCGCGGCGAACCGGGGGGCGGCGACCCAGGGCAGCGCCACCGTCCCCAGCGGCAGATTGGTGACAGAGAGGTCCGAGATCGGCCCGTTGAGGAACGCGATGTCGAGCGAGCCGTCAATGAGATTGCGCTGGAGATTGAAGGTCAGGTCGACGCTCAGCTCGACCACGACCTCGGGAAAGCGCACGGCCATCTCGCGCAGGAAGCGATGCAGCCAGGTCTGGGCCACGGTTTCCGCCACGCCGAGCTTCAGGATGGATTGCCGGCTCGTCGTGTCCCCCGCCTGAAGCAGCGCCTCGGTTGCCTCGAGCGCCCGGGCCGCGAGCGGGAGCACGCTCTTGCCCTGATCGGTCAGCACGACCGATCCGGCATCGCGTTCGAACAGGCGCAGGTTCAGCACTGCCTCGAGCGCCGATATCCGCGCCGAGATATTCGGCTGCGTCGTGTGCATCTGCTCGGCGACGCGGCGGAAATTCCTGAGCGAGGCCAGGCGGACGAAGGTTTCGATCTGCTTGAGCGTGATCTGCATCGAAGGCCTCGGTCTGCTCCGCCCCGGGCGAACCACAGGATCAATATTTTCTATGCTCGTGAGACAATCAAATAATTAGACCTGATCATCGATCGCAGCCATGTTTTTGCAGGGGATAGGCGCACAGCATCGGTCACCCCCGTGATGCACTGAAAGGTGGTTTCCGTGAGCGGCACTGCATCCCCACAGGGCAATCTCGGCGCCGATATCGGCGGCACTTTCACGGATGTCGTGCTGGAGATCGGGGGCGAAAGCTACTCCGCCAAGGTGCTGACCACCTATGACGCGCCCGAACGTGCCATCATCGAGGGCATGCACCGCGTCTGCGCCAAGGCGGGCGTGACGCCCGCCGCTATCGGCCGGATCATCCACGGCACGACGCTTGCGACCAACGCCCTGATCGAACGCCGCGGCGCGAAGACGGCGCTGATCACGACCGAAGGTTTTCGCGACGTGATCGAGATGCGGACCGAAAGCCGGTTCGAGCAATACGACCTCAACCTGACGCTGCCCCTGCCCCTGCTGCCGCGCAACCGGCGCTACACGCTGCGCGAGCGCGTCGCTGCCAGCGGCAAGACGCTCATCCCGCTCCGGCGCGCGGATGTCGCGGCGCTGGCCGAGCAGATCGCAGAAGCGGGCTATGAGAGCGTCGCGGTCGGGTTGATCCATTCCTATCTCGACCCCAGCCATGAGCGGCTGGTGCGCGAGGTGCTGCTGGAGCGGATGCCGGGTCTCGCGGTCTCGATCTCGTCGGAGGTCTCGCCGCAGATGCGCGAATACGAGCGCTTCAACACGGTGGTGGCCAATGCCTATGTCAAACCGATGATGAAGCGCTATCTCGCCAGCCTTGCCGCAAAACTGGCTGGCGAAGGTGCGGACTGCCCGATCTTCCTGATGCATTCCGGCGGCGGCATCATGTCGCTCGAAGGGGCGGCGGAGTTCCCGGTTCGCCTCGTCGAATCCGGGCCGGCCGGCGGCGCGATCTATGCAGCCGATGTCGCCGCGCGCTTCGGCCTCGACCGGGTCCTCTCCTTCGACATGGGCGGGACGACCGCCAAGATTTGCCTGATCAAGAACCAGACGCCGAAGACGAGCCGCGTCTTCGAGGTGGCGCGGAGCTACCGCTTCAAGAAGGGCTCGGGCATGCCGATCTCGATCCCGGTGATCGACATGGTCGAGATCGGCGCCGGCGGCGGCTCGCTCGCCCAGGTCGATTCGATGCGCCAGATCCGCGTCGGGCCGGAGAGCGCCGGCTCGGAGCCCGGCCCCGCCTGCTATGGCCGCGGCGGCATGAGGCCGGCCGTCACCGATGCCGACCTCCTGCTCGGCAAGATCGACCCTGCCCATTTCGCCGGCGGCAGCATGCTGCTGGACGTCGCCGCCGCGCGCACAGCCGTGACGGCTGCGATTGCCGACCGGCTCGGGATGAGCGGCGAGACAGCCGCCTTCGGCATCGTCGAGGTCGTCGACGAGAACATGGCCAATGCCGCCCGCGTCCATGCGGTCGAGAATGGCGAGGATCTTTCCGGTTACACGATGATCGCCTTTGGCGGTGCGGCACCGCTCCATGCCGGGCGGCTCTGCGAAAAGCTCGGCATCGCGCGCCTGCTGGTGCCGCCCGGGGCCGGCGTCGGCTCGGCCATCGGCTTCCTGCGGGCGCCGTTCAGCTTCGAGGCGACGCGCAGCGTCTATATGCGCCTGGCGGATTTCGACGCCCCGCTGGTGCGCGATCTGCTCGCAGAACTCGAAAGCGAAGCCACGAGCTTCGTCCGCTCCTGCGACGCGCGGGCGCCGCTCAGCGTCGAGACCAAGGTCTATATGCGCTATGTCGGCCAGGGCTGGGAAATCCCGATCGATGTCAGCCGGGCGGAGCCTACGATCGATGCCTATCGCGCACTGTTCGAGGCCGAATATGCCAAGCTGTTCTCCAGGACCGTCCAGGGACTGGACATCGAGATCACCGTCTGGGCCGTGAATGCGAGCACGGCGAAGACGGTGCCGGCGCAGGCCGAGGGGCTGGGCGCCCTGGCGGCGCTGACGGCGAGTTCGCAGCGCGAAGTCTTCGATCCCGCGCTCGGCGTTCGGGTGACGGCCGGCGTGTTCGCGCGCTCGGAGGTCGCGATCGGCCGGCTCGTGGCGGGCCCCTGCGTCATCGTCGAGGACGAAACCACGATCATCGTGCCGGCCGGCTGTGCGGCGACCTGCCGCTCGGATGGCTGCATCGAAGTCTTCAAGCCGAGCACCGACGCGGCGGAAGCCCGTCTCGCCGCCATGATCGAGGCCTGACCATGAGCAAGCTTTCCACCGTATCGCTGCAGGTGATGTGGAACCGCCTGATCTCGATCGTCGAGGAACAGGCTCAGGCCCTGATCCGCACGGCCTTCTCGACCTCGGTGCGCGAGGCCGGCGACCTCTCGGCCGGCGTGTATAACCGGGCCGGGTTGATGCTGGCCCAGGCCGTGACCGGCACGCCTGGCCATGTCAATGCGATGGCCGATGCGGTCGCGCATTTCATCCGCGAGATCGGGCCTGGCAACATTTTCGAAGGCGATATCTACATCACCAACGACCCCTGGATGGGGACCGGGCACCTGCACGACATCACCGTCGTGACGCCCTCCTTCTACCGCGGGCGGCATGTCGGCTTCTTCGCCTGCACGGCCCATGTCGTCGATATCGGCGGCCGCGGCTTCGGCGCGGATGCCAACTCCGTCTATGAGGAAGGCCTCTATATCCCGATCATGAAATTCGCCGACCGAGGCAAGGTCGACCAGCCCTTCGTCAGGCTGGTGCGCGGCAATATCCGCGAGCCCGACCAGGTCGTCGGCGACATCTTCGCGCTCGCGACCTGCAACGATGTCGGCCATCGCCGGCTGACCGGCATGCTCGACGAATTCGCCCTCGACGGGCTGGAGCAGGTCGGCGATTTCATCCTCGAAAACTCGCGCCGCGCGACACTGGAGAAGATCGCGGCGCTCACACCCGGCGCAGCCGAGGGCGCCATGCTGAGCGACGGCTTCGCCACGCCAATCCTGCTCAAGGTCAAGGTCACCATCGGCGCGGACGAGGTTTGCGTCGATTTCGCGGGCTCGTCCGGCGTCGACCCCAAGGGCATCAACTGCCCGATGGTCTATTCCAAGGCCTATGCCTGCTATGCCCTGAAATGCGCGATCGCCCCCGAAATCCCAAATAATGCGGCCTCGCTCGAGCCCTTCCGCATCACGGCTCCGGAGAACACCATCGTCAACGCGCTGCATCCGGCGCCCGTCGCGCTGCGCCATGTCATCGGCCATCTCATCCCCGACACGGTCTATGATGCGCTCGACAAGCTCTTGCCCAGGACTGTTCCCGCCGAGGGCGCAGGGCCGCTCTGCAATTTCCAGGTCTCGCTGCGCCCGGCCTCGGAGGCCGCGCGTCTTTCCGGAGCGAGGCGCGCCGAGGTCTTGATGTTCAATTGCGGCGGCTCGGGCGCGCGCCCGACGCTCGATGGCATGAACACCACCGCCTTCCCCTCAGGCGTCATGACCATGCCGATCGAGGCAACCGAGCATGCCGGCCCGATCATCATCTGGCGCAAGGAATTGCGGCCCGATTCCGGCGGCGCCGGCCGCTTCCGCGGCGGGCTCGGCCAGTTCATGGAGGTCGGCGCTGTGGAGGGGCATGTCTTCGACATGTCCGCGATGTTCGACCGCGTGAAGCATCCGCCGCGCGGACGCCTGGGCGGGGCCGATGGCGGCGCGACCGAAATCCGCCTAGACAACGGCACCGCCATGGCCGGCAAGGGACGCCAGGCCGTTCCCGAGGGGCGCAAGGTGATGCTGTCGCTTCCCGGTGGCGCCGGTTACGGCCCGGCCTCGGAGCGCAGCCATGCTGCTGTGCTGCGCGACCTCGCGCTCGGCTATGTCTCGGCCAAAGCGGCCAAGGCCGCATATGAGGTCAGCGACGCCGAGATCGCGGCGGTCGAAGCCGGACTGAAGCGCGGCGAGCTGCCCTCCCCCGGATGACACCGTGCCACCAGATCCGTAACGCCGATCATCCCGATCCCCGCCGCGCCGGCCCGGTGCGGCGCCCTGCCTGTGACGACGCGAGGACCGCATGCCACCTTATGACCGCATCCTGATCACCGGCGCGGCCGGCCGCCTCGGCTCTCATCTTCGCAGCGGGCTTGCGCATCTCGCCGGGACGATCCGTGTCGCCGATCGCGAACCGCTCGGTCCGCTCGCTGCCCATGAGGAACAGGCGATCTTCGATCTCGCCGACATGGAGGCGACGATCGCGGCGACCGAGGGCTGCGATGCCATCGTCCATTTCGGCGGCGCGCCGACCGAGCGGGACTGGCAGACCATCCTCGATTCCAGTATTCGCGCCTCCTACCACATCTATGAGGGCGCCCGGAAACACGGGATCAAGCGCGTTGTCTATGCCTCATCCGTCCATGCGATCGGCTTCCATGAGATCGGCGCGCAGATTTCGGTCGATGCGCCGGTTCGGCCGGACTGCCTCTACGGCGTCGGCAAGACCTTCGTGGAAAGCCTGAGCCGGCTCTACTGGGACAAGTTCGGCATCGAGACGGCGTGCCTGCGCATCTTTTCGTCCTTCCCCGAGCCCGTCGACCGGCGGATGCTGTGGTCCTATCTCTCCTTCGCCGATTGCGTGCGCCTCGTCGAAGCCTCGCTGACGGCGCCCTTCGTCGGCCACACCATCTCCTTCGGCACCTCGGACAACACGGTGAAGGCGGTCGACAATAGCGGCGCCAATCATCTCGGCTATCACCCGCAGGACAGCTCCGAGCCGTTTCGCGCCAAGGTCGAGGCGAATGCGCCGGCCCTCGACCCCAAAACTCCGACGGGCCGCTATCTCGGCGGCAAGTTCTGCGAGATGGGCCATCCCGACGACGAAGTGAAGGCCTGACATCTGCGGGCGCCCTCATGCGCCTGCATCGAGCGATCGCCTGCACCGAGCTATTCCAGGGACTGACAGAACGGAGCCGATTCAATGCTGGAGGACAAGCGTTCGCACGGGCTCTGGGAGCTCTCAGCCCCTCCCGCCCCGCCGACCACGGTCCTGCGCGAGCAGATCTCCGCCGACGTCGTCATCGTCGGCGGCGGCTATACCGGGCTCTCGGCGGCGCTGCATCTCGCCAGGGGCGGCAAGAAGGTCGTGGTCCTGGAGGCGATCGAGATCGGCTTCGGCGCATCCGGCCGCAACTCGGGCTTCGTCAATGCCGGTCTCTGGGTGATGCCCGACGACCTGATCGCGACGCTCGGCCAAACCTATGGCAACCGCCTGATCGGGCTGCTCGGCGAGGCGCCGCGCGAGGTCTTCGCACTCACGGAACGCTATGGCATGGAATGCCAGGCCGACCATCGCGGAACCTATCATTGCGCCGTCGGCGCAAGCGGCCTGAAGCAGCTCCAGGCCCGCCAGGCGCAGTGGAGCAAGCTCGGCGCCAAGGTCGAGCTGTTGAGTGCCGGCGATACGCAGGCGAGGACCGGGACTACCGGCTATACCGGCTCGCTGTTCGACCCGCGCGCCGGCACGATCCAGCCGCTCGCCTATGCCCACGGCCTGGCGGGCGCCGCGATGACCGAAGGCGCGACCATCCACACCGGCAGCGCGGTGACCGGCTTCGAGCGCAGCGGCAACGCCTGGCAGGTGAAGACCGCCGGCGGCAGCGTCAGCGCCGACTGGCTCATCCTGGCGACCGACGCCTATTCGACAGGCGCGACCGCCAGCATCCGCGAGGAGCAGGTGCATCTGCCCTATTTCCATGTCTCGACCGCGCCGCTCGGCCACAATATCCGCAAGACCATCCTGCCGCATGGCGGCGCGGGCTGGGACACCAAGACCATCCTGAGCGGTTTCCGGCTCGATGCAGAGGGGCGGCTGATCGTCGGCAGCGTCGGCGCGCTGCGCGGAACGGGCCTGAGCGTTCACCGCGCCTGGGCGAAGCGGCATATCCGGAAGCTGTTTCCGCAACTCGGCGAATTCGAGCTCGAAACGGAATGGTATGGCAAGATCGGCATGACGCCGGATCATCTGCCGCGGCTGCATAGCTACGGCCCGAACGCCCTCGGCTTCAGCGGCTATAACGGACGCGGCATCGCGCCGGGCACCGTCTTCGGGCGCGAACTTGCCCGGCTCATCCTTGGCGAGATCGATCTCGCCGGCATGCCGCTGCCGGTATCCGAACTCGCCATCCCGGCATTCCGGGGCCTCAGGGAGGCGTATTACGAGGTCGGCGCGCAAGTGGCGCATCTTCCGATCGCGCCGGCCTGAACCACGCAGTCGCACCATCGGCGAGATCGCGCGGTCGCGATGCAGTGCCTTCCCGGGGGGGCGGCACGCCGCCAGCCGTGAGCCGGCCCGCAGGCCGCCGGCTATTGTAACTGATCCGCCGCTTTAGTGGCCTGATCCAGCCAGAAACGCATTCCCATATCGCGGTACATCGTCGTGGCGATCTCGAGCTGCTCGCGGGCCTCGGCCAGCCGGCCTGCACGCAGATGCAGATGTCCGAGGCCATGATGGCAGCGCGCGACAAGCGAGCCCAGTCCAAGCTCCGCCGCGAGCACGAGCGCCTCGCGGTAGTGAATTTCGGCCTGTGCGGCGGATCCGGTGCGAACCATAACCTCTCCAAGCAGATGGAGGACCCCTGCCTCGCCACGACGTTGACCATTCTCCCGCGCCGTGGCCAGAGCCCGTCCGGCATATCTCAGAGCGTCCGCATGCTGGCCGGCGAGCAAATGCGCGTCCCCGAGGGGTACCAGGAACAGGGCCTGGCCAAAGCGATGCCCCATGGCCTCGAGAGCGCTCAACGCCTGCTCCAGCAGAGGCAGGCCTCGTTCGGTCTGCCCCAGCAGGGCATAGGCATAGCCGAGCGTGCCGGTACTGCCCGCGGCCATGAAGGGCAGGTCGAACTCGCGAGCCACGACGCAAGCGCGCTCCAACCGCGTTATGGCTTCGGCGAACTCGCCGCGGATGACCAGGAGGTCGGCGAGACACCAATAGGCGATCGTCAGGCCGAGGGGGTCATCGACCGCCAGCGCGATGCGAATGCTCTCCTCGCCATGCAGGATGCCCTGCTCGAACCTGCCCTGCTCGGCATGGATGCGCGCCAGGAAAGCGCGGACCGTCACGGCTGGATATCCAGCGAGACCAAATCGCTCGAAGCGGGGCTGACGATCGAGCAATTCCAGCGCTCGCACGAAAAGCGGCTCGACCTGCTGGAATGCCATCGTCGAGAAGCAGGCCGTCCCGAGAATCAGGGTCGCCGCCATCTGGAGCGGAACGTCGCCGAGCGAATCCGCCAGCGCCAGCGCCTGCTGGCCCAAACCCGCGGCTTCCGCCGGATCGCCGCCCAGCGCCAGGGTCTGGCACATATGGAAGGCGAACCGCGCCAGCCTGTGTTGATCATCCAGGCGCGTGGCCAGGCTCTCGGCCTCGCGAAGATGGCCGATGATGCGGTCGAATTGTCCGAGCGGGAGAAGCGACGCCTTCAATTCGAACCGGAGATCGATGGCCTGCTCGTGCGTCTCCCGGGTCTCAGGGAGTGTGGCCAGAACGCGCAAGGCCTGCTCGAAAAACCCCGCGGCCTCGCGATTGGCCCAGCGCGCCTGCGCCAGCCGGGCTGCCTTGAGCCAGTAGCCGACCGCCTCGCCGCCGAGCGCGGCTTCCGTGAAATGGTGCGCGACGAGCTCGGGTTGGTCTTCGGCCCAGGCCTGGAACTGATCGATCAGCGTCCGGGCGATCGTCGCATGCAGGTCGCGTCGCCGGCTCCTCAGCATCGTGGCATAGGCAGCGTCCTGAACGAGCGCGTGCTTGAAGACGTAGCCTTGCCCTGAAGATGCACCGCGGCGTGAGACGAGGCCGGATTCCACGAGCCGCGCGAGCGCCGTCTCGAGCTCCGCGGCGGCAAGGCCCGACACCGCAGCGATCAGCTCGTGTGAGAACTCGCGACCGATCGCAGCGCCGATCATGGCTGCGTCCCTTGCCGGGCCGAGCAGGTCGAGTCGGGCCGCCAGCGCGGCCTGCAGCGTCGTCGGGATAGCCACTGACGGCAGCGGCCCGTCGAGGACCCAGCCGTCCCCGGTCTGACGCAACAGCCCGCCTTCGAGAAGCGAGCGTGTCAACTCCTCGATGAACAGCGGCACGCCATCCGTGCGCGACATGATCTGGCCGACGACCGCATCGGGGAGCGCCCTCTCCCCGGCCACGCCGCGCATGATGCCCGCGCTGTCGCCCGGGCCAAGGCGGCTGAGCGACAGCGCGGTGACATGTGGCTGGTCGAGCCAGCCGGGCTGGAACTGCGGCCGGCAGGTGACCAGCAGCAGCAGGGGCAGCCGGGCGGCGCGGGTCACCAAGCGCTCGAGCAGGTCGAGCGACGACGGATCGATCCAGTGCGCGTCCTCGAACAGGATCAGGACCGGTTTCCGGGCTGCGGCGCGCTCGATCTGGTCGAGGAGCAGGCCAAGCGTCATCTCGCGCTTCTGTTGCGGACTGGCCGCCAGCGCGGGGTAGCGGTCCTCCAGCGGCACTCCGGTCAGCTCGGCGAAGAGCGCCATATCGCGCGGCAGATCGAGCGATGTCGGCGCAAGCAACGCCTCCAGCCTGTCGAGCTTCGCGCCGGCACTGTCGCCGGGGCCGAAGCCGGCATCCTGCTGGATGCGGGCAATGAACGGGTGCAGCGGGCTCTGGGCATGATGCGGAGCACAGGAATAGCGCAGGAGGGAATCGGGCCCGGAGCCGGTCCGGGCCGGCACGCTCTCGGCCAGGCGCGACTTGCCGATGCCAGGCTCGCCCGAGATCAGAACGACACGCCCTTCCCCCGCACCGGCCTGATCCCAGCGGCGCAGAAGCAGCGCGATCTCCTCCTCACGGCCCATGAGCGGGCTCAGAACCGCACCGCGCCGGGCATCGAAGCGGCTCACCCCGGCGATCTCGCCAAGCACCTGCCATGCTTCAAGCACCTGCCATGCTTCCGGCTGTTGCGAGCCGCTGCGGGCCGCGAGCGCCCGGCAGGCGAACTGTCGACCCACAAGCTGCTGCGTGCTCGCGGCAATGACGACTTCGCCCCCTGCCGCACTGCCCTGCAGACGCGCTGCCAGGGCCGGGGCCTCCCCCGTCGCGACATGCTGCCGGTTCTTGTCCGCTGTCGATTTCTCCCCGACGACGACGAGCCCCGTGGCAATGCCGACGCTCGCCTGCAGCGCCCCGGCCAACGGCGCGGCCAGACTGCCGATGGCGGCAAGGAGAGCAAGGCCGGCGCGCACGGCGCGTTCGGCATCATGCTCATGGGCGGCCGGATAGCCGAAATACACGACGACGCCATGGCCCTGGTAATGGGCGACGAAGCCGCCAAATCGCGCCGCGACATCGGCGACAGTCGCGTGGAAGGCAGCGATCAGATCGTGGATGTCTTCGGGATCGGGGCTCGTCGAGGGGCCGATCGCGCCGACCAGATCGCAAACCAGGATCGTCAATTGGCGTTGCTCGAGAGCATCCGGGCGACGCGCCTTCGTGGGGGTCTCGTCGTCTCGTGCCGCCTCGATCCTTGCCGCCACGGGCGGTTCGACTGTCCCGGAGGCTGCGGGATGCCGTTCGCCGCTCGGTGGTGCAGCCTGTGGCGCTGCGCTGCGCAGCTCCGCCGCCAGCGCTTGCGTGATCGCATCGGGTGCCGCGCCGAGCTCGCGCCTCAGCAGCGCAGCCAGATCCTGGTAATGCCTGAGCGCCTCGGCTTTGCGTCCCATGGCGACGAGCGCGTGGAGGGCGACCCGATGCGCATCCTCGCGCAGGGCATTGACCTGGATGGCCCGATGAGCCGCCTTGAGCGCAGCCTCCTCGTTCCCCGCCCGCATCGCGCCCTGGCTCGCGCTGACCATCGCGTCGAGCGCCAGGCCTTCGAGGCGTCCTCGCAGCGAGGCGCGCCAACTCAGCCACGCGTCTTCTTCGATATTCAGGTCGGCCAGGAACGAACCCCGGTGGAGATCGGCGGCCGCCGCGAGCGACGCAGCCCCACCCTCGGTGATCAACGCCTCGAAGCGAACAGCATCGCAATCGATCGCACCGGGCGCGAGCCAGACCTCGTCGTCGGTACTGACGAGCGTTTCCTGGCCTAGAATCCGGCGCAGCCGAAAGATCGCCTGCCGCAGGTTCTGCCGGGCCTGCGTCTCGAAATGCGAGCCCCAAAGCAGATGGGCCAGCTTTTCACGCGGCTGGGGTTGAGGCGCCGTGCAGGCCAGATAGGCCAACAACCCCGACAATTTCCGGCTCGGCAGCCGGACGATGCCATCGCGCGTTGCCAGCTCGAATCGTCCGAGCAGCGAGAGACGGAATTTGGGAAGAGCGACACCGTCCTTCATTCTGCCGGCAACACGAACACGTCGATCCTTCTCGAAAAGCACAGGTTCTGCCCGGCGCGAACGCAGAGGCAGGCAGAATTAACGTTCGTGTCACGGCGCAATAACGCCCCGACGACGGTGGCCGAACTTAAACAATAGCCAGAGATCGCTGCGCCGGACAGCGGTGTTTTGCATGCGTGAGATGGACTGATGACATCGACCTTGTTGACCAGCGCAACGCGCGGTTTGCGTCGCGGGTGGCTCTTGTCCACCACCGCATTGGCGGGATTGGTCCTGACGCTTCCGGGCGCGGGCAGCTACGCCCAGACCCTCGTGACGAATGGCACTCTGGTCGTGAGCTCCGACGCGCAGCTCGGCGGCGATACCGTCACTGTGGACAACAGCGCCGATCTTGGCGCCACCCTGGCGATCAATGCCGGCGTCAGCATCGGCAACGAAATCACCCTCAATAACGGGGGCACGCTGAGCAATGCGGGCACCCTTTCGCGAACGGCTGCAGGGCAGGCTGGCGTGCTGTCCACGACCGGCCTCGCCACGGTGGAGAACGCAGCCACCGGGCGGATCGAGGGGGATCATGCCGGCGTGCAGCTCGGCGATGGCGGCTCGGTGACCAACCGGGGCGGCACCATCACAGCCGTCGGCCACGGCGTGCTGCTCGACAAGGGGGGTGACGTGAGCAATCTCGGCGCCGGGAGCGCCATCCGCGCCACCGGCACTGATGGCCTCGGCGTGTTCATCAATACCGACGGAACGGTGACCAACGGAACCGGCGCCAGCATTGCCGGCGGGTTGGGCGGCGTCCGCATCTGGGGTGCCGGCACGGTGACCAACACCGGCGGCAGCATCAGCGTGACCGCTGACAACCAGGGACATGGCGTGGAGATCGTCGCCGGCCTGGGCATTGTCACCAACCAAGGCGGCGGCACGATCACGGGCAAGCTCTACGGGGTGAGCTTTGCCGATGGCGGCACGGTGACCAACACGGCAAGCTCGATCATCGCCGACGGCACAGACGCCCTTGCCGCGGGCGTGGGCATCAGCGGCGCGACGGGCACGGTCACCAATACCGGGTCGGGCAGCCTCATCAAGGGCCCCTCGGCCGGCGTGCGCCTGATCAATGGCGGCACGGTGACCAACGGCGCCGGCGCCACCATCGAGGGCACGGCATCGGTGCAGGCGATCGGCGGAAACACCGCGCTCAGCAATTCCGGCGCGCTGAAAGGCAATGTGGCGCTGCGCTCCGCGGGCACCAACACCGTCACGCTGTTCACCGGCTCCAGCATCACGGGCAATCTGGGCATCGGCACCAACGCTGCCTCCACGCTGACGCTCGATGGCGCGGGCGCTCAGCTCTATTCGGCGGCCGTCAGCGGCACGACCAGTTTCAGCACCGGCGCGCTCGTCAAGCAGGGCAGCGGCACCTGGACACTGGACAAGGCCCTGACGCGCAGCGGCACGACCCAGGTCAAGGCCGGAACGCTAGTCGTCGCGAACGCGGCCGGCCTCGGCTCCGGCGGCAACGCAACGGTATCGGGCGGCACGCTGCAATTCGGGACCGGCGCAGCAGCCGGAACCTACACTCTGGCGGGCGGCATCAATGTGACCGGCGGCAGCCTGGCGATCCAGAGCCTGGCGACGGTGAAGGTCGCCCAGGATGTCGGCTTCGCCAACAATACGGCACTGTCGGTCATGGCCTCTACGGGCGGTCCCCTCCTCCAGGCCGAACGCGTCACGCTCGGCAGCAATGTCACCTTCGACCTCAGCGGCATCGGCGACGCGAACGGCCTGGAGAAGGTCCTGATCGATACGCGCTCGGGAATCAGCGGCGACTTCGGCACGGTCACGGTCGGCGGCTTCAACGGGACGGTGGACTATCTGACGCTGGCGACCGGCAAATCGGCCGACAGCAAGCAATTTCTCGCCAGCTATGGCTTGAGCTGGACTGCGGGCAACTCGCTCGCGCATGGCACCTTCACGTTGACCAATGCCGCCGACAGGTTCGATGTCGGCGCGGCGCTGACAGACAGGGCGCCCAATGCCGCAACCGGCTGGGACGGCAGGTCCCTGACCAAGGCCGGCGCTGGCACGCTCGTGCTCTCGGGCGCCAGCAGCTTTAGCGGCACAACCACGGTCAATGCCGGCACGCTCGTCGTCAACGGCTCGATCGCGAGCGCGGCGACGGTGAACAGCGGCGGCACGCTCGCGGGCTCGGGCACGCTCGGCGGCCTTGCCGTGACGAGCGGCGGTACGGTCGCGCCGGGCAACTCGATCGGCACGCTGACCATTGCCGGCAATGTCGCCTTCGCCGCCGGCTCGACCTATCAGGTCGAGATCAATGCGGCCGGACAGAGCGATAGGATCAATGCCTCGGGTGCGGCGACGCCGTCGGGCGGCGCCGTCCAGGTCCTGGCAGAGAACGGCACTTACGCGGCCTCGACGACCTATACCATCCTGACGGCGGGCGGCGGCGTCAGCGGGCAGTTCGCCGGCGTCAGCTCGAACCTCGCCTTCCTGACGCCCTCGCTGGCTTACGACCCGCAGAACGTCACTCTGACGATGAGCCGCAACGGCACGTCGTTCGGGCCGGGCGGCGGCGGATCCTTCATCGCCCGAACGCGCAACCAGAGCGGGATCGCGGCCGCGGCGGAGGGGCTGGGAGCGGGAAACCGCGTCTATGATGCGTTGCTCTCGGCCACAGCCGATGAGGCGCGCGCCGGATTCGACCAGCTCTCGGGCGAGGCCCATGCCCAGGGCGTCGCGGTTGCGATCGGCGAAAGCCGGCTGCTGCGCGAGGCAATCCTCGGGCGCCTGCGCGGGGCGCTGCTGGTGGCGCCAGGTCAGAGCGTCGCGGCGGAGTTCACCGCCGACCTGCCGAGCCGCAAGAGCCCGGTCCAGATGCCGGCGCCGCGTTTCGAGGAACGCTTCGCCATCTGGGGCGAAGCGGTCGGAGCACAAGCGAACACCAATGGCGACGGCAATGCGGCGAGCCTCTCCCAGCGCACCGGCGGCGCCATCCTCGGCGCCGACCTCAAGCTCTACGAGACCGGCGCGGGCTCGCTCAGGCTTGGCATCGCCGGCGGCTACACGCGCTCGAATTTCGATGTCGACGCCAGGCTGTCCTCCGGCCGGCTCGAGAGCGGCCATGCCGCGCTCTACGCTGGCGCCCGTCTCGGCGCCTGGCGGCTCGATGGCGGCCTGGGCTATTCCTTCGGCGAGACCAACCTGACCCGCCAGGTCCAGCTCCGCGGCTTTGGTGACAGGCTGTCCTCGCAGCGCGACACCGACGTGGTGCAGGCTTTCACTGAGCTCGGCTACGCCTTCCGCTTCGAGCACTTTGCCCTCGAGCCCTTCGCCCAGCTCGTCCTGCTCAGGGTCTCCTCCGGCTCCGGCCTCGAGCAGGGAGGCGCGGCCGCGCTGCGGGTCTTCTCCGGCGAACAGAATCTCGGCTTCGCGACGCTCGGCCTGCGCGCTGAGGCGCAGATCGGCACGATGCCGCTCTTCGCCCGCGGCCTGCTTGGCTGGCGTTATGGCTTTGGCGAGCTGACGCCGCAGGCTACCGCCGCTTTCCTTGTCGGCACGACCCCGGCCTCGGTTTACGCGACGGCCATCGATCGCAATGCGCTGGTCGCCGAAGCCGGGCTCGACTGGCGCGCCACCGCCTCGACCACGGTCGGGATCAGCTATTCCGCTGTCATGGGCGAACGAACCCGCGATCACGCCCTCAAGGGACGCATCGACATCCGGTTCTGAAGGCGAGCACAGGCCGATTCCGGAGCCGTGGGTCGCGCGCCCGCCTCTAGGCCGGGTTCAGAGCGTCATCCGCCTTACGCACGGCCAAGGCGAAATCCGCCAACTTGACCGGGTCGAGCTGGCCTGCCGTCCGGACACCTGAAGACAGGTCCACGCCGAACGGCCTGACCTGCCGGATCGCGTCGCCGACATTGGCCGGGGTAAGCCCGCCCGCGAGGAACACCGGCAGAGGGCTGGCTTGGACGAATTCGGCGCTGATCGCCCAGTCATGCGGGCGTCCAGTGCCGCCCAGCTCCGGCGTCGCTGCGTTCGGACTCCCTGAGTCGAGCAGGAAGGCGTGAACATGGGGGCTGTAGGCCGGGATCAGCTCCAGCGCTGCGCGGCTCTCGACATGGACGACCTGAACGCGGCGCAGATCAGGCTCGATCACGGCCAGACGGGCGGACTCGGCCGGATCGATGTTCCAGAGAATCTGGACCGTGCTCGGACGCGTCCGGCGCACATGGGCGGCGATCGCGTCGGCTGTCCGCTCGACGGTCAGCAGGAATGTCGCGACGGGAGGCGGCGTGAGTGTCGTGATCGCGGCGACTGTCGGGTCCGCGACATGGCGAGGACTGGAAGGCCCCACGCAATTGAAGCCGAGAGCATCGACGCCAGCCGCTACCGCCCGGCGGGCTTCATCGGCTGACGCGATCCCGCAAACCTTGATCCGGGTTCTCATGCCCCAGCAATCCGCCAAATCGGTTCATGACGCAATGTCCGCTCCTCGCCCCAGTTGAACCGACAGCGGATAGCCTTCGTGCTCGTGGACACAGACATTGCCAGCAAGCAGACATTGCCGAGGGGGCAGGAGCCGACTTCCGCCCCGCCCTACGCCAAGAATTTCACCGGCTGGCGAAGGACCGTCTTGAGCCTCCCCGCTTCAGTCTTCCGCGGATCGCTCAGATAGATTTCGTGGTGCGGGCCGTTGAAGGTCATCCCCTTGCCCGGCATTACCTCATCATGAAGCCGGGCCAGGGCCGGCCCCTCCTCATCATAGCTGCCCACATGCAGGGTCTGGAGCGAGAGCCCTTCAGCATAGGATTCGTGGCGCAGGCTCTGCGGGGGCTGGCCAAGCTTGCCGCCCGTTTTCATCACCGCCTTCTCGAACATGTCATGGGTGACGAAATCAGGCACCATGATCATCATCGTCCAGCGCCACTGGGTCTTTTGGCGGGTGATGAAGCTCCGGGGATCGTCGGCCCACCACAATCCTTCCAGCGGCGGCACCACATAATCCGTGCCGAGCTCAGCCTTTGCGGCGAATTTCATGGCGTAGCTGACGCCATAGAGCCATTCGATCGCCGACCGGTAAGCCGGTGCGGTGTTGGGATCGCCTTCGCCGTTCACCTTCACGAACGGCATCTGCCGCACGTCGACCAAGGCGAAGTCCCCGGTGGGCGGGTCATAGAGTGGTCTAAGGGCATTCTTGAAATCGATCTTCGCCATCTTCGGAGCCGTCCTCATTGGCGTCACTGCCACCGAAACGATCGTTCTTTGACGATGAATGGCAGCGATCGCTCACGGAACAGGCCCGATGCCCGCCACCAAACTTTGAATTTCAGCGCAGGCCAGGTCGGTTGGCAAACCAAGTCAGGCATCGGCCAGGTCTCACAGAACGCCCGGTCGATGAATCCCGCCGGGCCCTGCCACGACGAGGTCGCGACGCCGGGCGGATGCCGGCGCCGCAGATATCGGTTGCGGCCCCTTACCGAGATGTCCCGGTGAAGGGCCGCTTCGTGCTTAGTTGCGATACCAGGAAGCGAGGTTCCAGGTGTCGACGTCCCAGCCGCTGTGATCATGCGCGAGGGTCAGCGCCGCAGCGACGACCTTGGTCCGCGACAGGACCGGCAGGATCACGTTGGCCTCGCAGAAGATCTCGTTGACCTTGATCAGCAGCGCAGCGCGCTTGGCCGGGTCGAGTTCCTTCTGCGCGGCCTTGTAGGCCTCGTCAGCCGCCGGGTCGGAGTAGCGCGAGACGTTGCGGCCGAGCCACTTGTTCTCCTTGTTGGCGATCTCCCAGGACACGAACTGGTTCAGGAAGCGCTCCGGATCAGGCTGCGGCTGCGTCGTGGTGTACATCTCCATGTCGACATAGAGCTTGGTATAGGTGTCGGGGTTGGCGAC
>UBZM01000007.1 GCA_900470095.1 Hyphomicrobiales bacterium | reverse complement strand
GCGTGGTTGGCGGGGCCGACGATGCCCTCGTTCTCCATGCGCTCCATGATCGAGGCGGCGCGGTTGTAGCCGATCTGCAGGCGGCGCTGGATATAAGAGGTCGAGGCCTTCTTGTCGCGCAGCACGACCGCGACCGCCTGGTCGTAAGGGTCTTCGCTCTCGGCTTGGCCCATGCCGCTCTTGTCGAAGACGGCGCCGCCATCCTCGTCCTCGCTGCCGGCCTCCTCCTCGGCGGTGACCGCGTCGAGATAGTCCGGCCGGCCTTGCGTCTTCAGATGCGCCACGACCTTCTCGACCTCGGCATCCGAGACGAACGGCCCGTGCACGCGGGTGATGCGGCCGCCACCGGCCATATAGAGCATGTCGCCCTGGCCGAGCAGCTGCTCGGCGCCCATCTCGCCGAGAATGGTGCGGCTGTCGATCTTCGAGGTGACCTGGAACGAGATGCGGGTCGGGAAATTGGCCTTGATCGTGCCGGTGATGACGTCGACCGANNCGCTGGATCGTGCCCTCGATCTCCTTGCCGGCGACCATCATCAGGTCGGCCATCTCGTCGACGATGACGACGATATAGGGCAGGGGGCCCAGATCCATCACCTCTTCTTCGTAGATCGCCTCGCCGGAATGCTTGTCGAAGCCGGTCTGCACGGTGCGGGTGATGATCTCGCCGGCAGCCAGGGCCTCGCCGACCCGGACATTGAAGCCGTCGATGTTGCGCACACCGAGCTTGGACATCTTCTTGTAGCGCTCCTCCATCTCGCGCACCGCCCATTTCAGCGCGACCACCGCCTTCTTCGGGTCGGTGACGACGGGGGTGAGCAGATGCGGGATGCCGTCATAGACGGAGAGCTCGAGCATCTTGGGATCGACCATGATCAGCCGGCACTGTGCGGGCGTCAGCCGGTAGAGGATCGACAGGATCATGGTGTTGATCGCGACCGACTTGCCCGAGCCTGTGGTGCCGGCGACGAGCAGATGCGGCATGCGGGCGAGATCGGCGATCACCGGCTCGCCGCCGATGGTCTTGCCGAGGCAGAGCGCCAGCTTGTGCTTGGTCGATTCGAAATCCTGGCTGGCGAGCAGCTCGCGCAGGAAGACGGTCTCGCGCTTGGCATTGGGCAGTTCGATGCCGATCGCGTTCTTGCCCTGGACGACGGCGACACGCGCCGAGATCGCGCTCATCGAGCGGGCGATGTCGTCAGCCAGCGAGATCACCCGCGACGACTTGATGCCCGGCGCCGGCTCGAGCTCGTAGAGCGTGACGACAGGGCCGGGACAGGCCTGGACGATCTCGCCGCGTATGTTGAAATCCTCGAGCACCCCTTCGAGCAATCCCGCATTCTGTTGCAGGGTCTCGGTCGAGACCGCCGCCTCGGGCTGGGTCTTCGGCTCGGCAAGATAGCTCAGCGGCGGCAGCTCGAAGACGCCCGTCTGCATGATGAGTGCGGGCGCAGGCAGCGCCTTGCGTCGCCTTGCCTGACGATCGACGCTGGCAGGTTCGTCGGCCCCGCCATTCCGGATTGGCTCAGGCTCGCTTTCCGGCTTCGCTGCAGGCAGGACGGCTTGCGCCACGTGGGGCGCGGTATGGGAGGGGCTTTCGCCGGACGCCGGCATGCCGAGAGCGATGTCGGCCTTGGACCATGCGGCACCTCCGAGCTGGAGCTTGACCGTATAGGTTTGCGACCACCTCAGGGCCGGAGCGGAGCTGGGAATGACGCTCAGGGGTACGTCGCTGCCCGGAAGAGCAGGAACTGCGTCAGTGTCCGCGCTCTCGGCTGAGGGGAGAGCGTCCTCGGCATAGTCCCGGTGCCGAAGCGTCGCTGGTTCCTCCCACGTCGCCTCTGGCGCGGGGCTGGACATGGCTTCGGTGGGGATCGACCCGAGATCCCAGAAGGCGTGATCCGAGATATTCGCATAGAGCTGGAGATCGTCATCCGCCTCGTTCTCGGCGGGAACGATCTCCATCACTTCCGGCGTAGCTACTTCCGGCGCGGCCTCTTGGAAACTCACATGGTCTTCGTCGGCAGGCGGGATCGCGTCGCATGGACCGATCTCGACCTTGGCCTCAAGGACCGTGTCGACGTCCTCCGTGGGTGTTGTCGCAGCCTCCAGTCCACCCCAGACCTTCCGCAGGAGATGGTCCGGCGTGCGGGTGTAGCGCACGCGACTGGGCGCTGCGTCAGGCTCCGGCGCTCGATGCACGGGAGTGATGACCGGCGACGCGGGCAGCTGAGCGCGAAGGCCGTGAGGGACGTGCCTTGGGGCCCTCTCGTCAGCGCTGCGGGGTACGGATGTCGGGCAATGATCGTCGTTTCCGTCGATACGTTGCGGATAGAGTTTCAACTTACGCATCGACAGTTACGGCTACTATTTCGGAAGGGACGGTGCTGCTGAAGGCGTATCTGGGCAGAGTTAACGCCTCGTGAAACACAGCTCGGACGGAGCGGGCCACGCAACGCCCCAGCTTCTCTCCCTGTCGTTAGATACGGGGCCCGCCGCAGTGCTTTCCGAAGGGACTGCGCTTCCCACGCGCCAAAGGGTCGCACTTCAAAAAACATGTTTCAGCTTCATTCATGATTAACCAAACGCGCGCTTAATCAAGATCGAACACAGTTAGGGTTTCCCAGCACTGAAGATCGGGACAGCAAGCCGGCCTGCTTGCGGCTCATCGTGATGAGTCTGCGTGAGCGGGGAGGGTGTTGCCGCGCGTCGGAGGCGGGAAGAGTACCAGAGTATCCCGAGAGTACGACGCATGAGTTTTTCGTCCGGTCCGATTGCTGGCCTCGCCCCTCGTGCGCGCAATCGCCGGCACAGGATCCGCTTCTCCCGAATTGCCTTCGTCGTCGCGACCCTGGGCCTGAGCGCCGCAGCCGGCTTCTGGGCGCAGAAGGACACTCAGCCGATCGTCTCAGCCGTGCGAGAACTCGCCCCCGTGCTGGAACCCGTCGTGATCGCCTCCAGCCGACGCTACGATCCGCTCCTGGATCCCGGGTATTCGCTCGGGCCTGCTCCACTCACCCTTGGCGAGAACTCTCCCCTGGCCGCCGGCTTCCAGTCCGCTGCGGCTCCCTCCGCCGACCCCGTCGAGCCGCCGGCTCCGGCCGTCGAACCGGAAATCGTTCTGCCGGAGCCGCAACCGCAGGAACCGTCCAAGCTCGCTCAGATGACGCCCCTTCCGGTGCCACGCCCGTCCGAGCTTCGTCTGCCCGCTGATCCGGAGACGCCCCGCGTGGCCGAGCGTCAGGCCCTGCGGAGGACACGGACAGCCGCCGTTCCGGCCGCGCCGACAGCCGCGGATAACCGCTCGTTCTTCGCGAAGATCTTTGGGGTGCAGCGCTCATCGGGGCCAGCTCTCGCCTATGCGGCGCCGGAGGACGATGTCGTCGACAGGAGCCGTGGCAGGAGGCTGAGCCCGACGCTGCCATCGGCGGGAGTTTCGGCCCAGGCGACAGCCATCTACGATATCTCGGCGCGCATGGTGTACATGCCGAACGGCGACCGGCTCGAGGCGCATTCCGGCCTCGGCGATAAGATGGACGACCCACGCTTCGCGCATGTGAGGATGCAGGGAGTCACGCCGCCGCATATCTACGATCTGAAGGAGCGCGAGGCTCTTTTCCACGGCGTGCGGGCCATCCGGCTCCACCCGGTCGGGGGCAGCGGCGCCATCCACGGCCGCGCTGGCTTGTTGGCGCATACCTACCTCCTCGGACCGAGGGGCGATTCGAACGGATGCGTCTCGTTCAAGGACTACGACAAGTTCCTGCAGGCCTATCTCAGGGGCGAGGTCAAACGCCTGGTCGTTGTCGCCAGCATGTAGGCTGGCCTTGGCGGCCCGCGTCCCCCAACGCGCCAACGAATGCAAGCGGTCGCCGCGCTGTGCCGACCCAGGCTGGCCGCTCTTCCAGGGGGCAGCCGCGTCGATCCTGGACCAGACAGCCTATCGACATCAAGAACGGCACCGGCCCTATGGGAGCAACGTCCATAGGGCGCGGTAGCCGCGCCGAACCCTCGCCGCGATAGACCTGTCCAGCCTCTCCCTCCAGAGGTTGAAGGGGAGAGTTGCCTGCGAGAGCACGCTGAGGGTCAGCCCTCGGCGGCCTTGGACTTGGCTTTCGACTTCGGCGCAGCCTTGGCTGCTGTCTTGCTGGCCGCAGTCTTGCCGGCAGCCTTCTTGGCTGGCGTTTTGGCTGGCGCTTTCGCCGCGCTTGGATGCTTCGTCTTGGCGCCCGCCTTGGCTCCGCCCTTCACGCCGCCGGCTTCGGCCTTGGCGTTGACGAGTTCTACCGCCTGTTCGAGCGTCAGGCTTTCCTGTGTCATCGCCTTCGGCAGGGTCGCGTTGACCTTGCCCCAATTGACATAGGGGCCGTATTTGCCGGCGCGCACGACGAGCTTGCCGCCAGCAGGATGCTCGCCGAGCTCCCGTCCGGGTACCGCCGCTCCCCGTCCGAACCGTCCTCCGCCCGCACCGCTTTCCTTGGCGACGATAAGGTCGATGGCGCGGTTGCCGCCAAGCGCGAGGACGTCATCATCCTTGTCGATATTGGCGTAGGTCTTGCCGTGCTGGACATAGGGGCCGTAGCGACCGATGCCGACCAGGATCGGCTCGCCGCTTTCCGGATGCTTCGCTACCTCCTTGGGCAGTGCAAGCAGTGCCAGCGCCTTGTCGAGATCGACAGCAGCCGCGCTCATGCCCTTGGGCAGGCTCTGGCGCTTCGGCTTCTCGCCCTCGCCGAGCTGGACATAGGGGCCGAAACGACCGTCACGCAGCGTCACATCCTGTTCGGTGACCGGATCCTTGCCAAGGACGCGCACGCCAGGTGCGCCCTGGCCCCCCTCGGCAGTAGCCTCGCCGTCATTGGCCGGAACGGTCAGCGGCCGGGTGTAGCGGCATTCCGGGTAGTTGGAGCAGCCGACAAAGGCGCCGAACTTGCCAAGCTTCAGCGAGAGCTGGCCCGTGCCACAGGTCGGGCAGGTGCGCGGATCGCCGCCATCGCCGCGCGCCGGGAAGATGTGTTCTCCCAGGACGCCGTTCAGCGCTTCCAGCACCTCGGTGACGCGCAGATCCTTGGTCCCGGCGATGGCCTGGGTAAACTCCTCCCAGAACTCGCGCAGCAGCGCCTTCCAGTCGATCTCGGCATTTGAGACGCGGTCGAGCTTCTCTTCCAGGCTCGCCGTGAAATCGAACTCGACATAGCGCCCGAAGAAGCTCTCAAGGAAAGCTGTGACCAGCATGCCCTTGTCCTCGGGCACCAGTCGCTTCTTCTCGATGCGGACATATTCGCGGTCGCGCAGCGTAGCCAGCGTCGCGGCATAGGTCGAAGGTCGGCCGATGCCGAGCTCTTCCATGCGCTTGACCAGGCTCGCCTCGGAGAAGCGCGGCGGCGGCTCGGTGAAGTGCTGGTCGGCGGCGATGGCGCGCTTTTCCAGTCCGTCCCCGGCCTTCATCGGCGGCAGCTTCTTGCTGTCCTCATCCTCTTCGTCGTCGCGGCTCTCCTGATAGAGCGTCAGGAAGCCGTCGAAGAGCACGACCTGGCCGGTGGCACGCAGCTCCAGATGGCGCGAACCGACCTTGGCGGCGACGTCCACCGTCGTGCGCTCCAGCGAGGCCGATTCCATCTGGCTCGCGATGGTCCGTTTCCAGATCAGTTCGTAGAGCTTTGCCTGTTCGGGTTCGAGATGGCGCACGACCATCGCCGGCAGCCGGCCGAGATCGGTCGGGCGGATGGCCTCGTGGGCTTCCTGCGCGTTCTTGGCCTTGACCGTATATTTGCGGGGCGCGCTCGGCACATAGGCCGCACCGAACTCCTTGCCGATGACACTGCGGGCAGCCGTGATGGCGCTGCCGTCCATGTCGACGCCATCGGTTCGCATATAGGTGATGAGACCGACGGTCTCGCCGCCGATGTCGACGCCTTCATAGAGCCGCTGCGCCACCTGCATGGTGCGGGCAGGTGCCATGCCGAGCTTGCGCGAGGCTTCCTGCTGCAGCGTCGAGGTCTGGAAAGGCGGGTATGGGTGGCGCTTGACCGGCTTGGCCTCGACCTGGGCCACGTTGAAGAGGGCAGTCTCCAGCGCCGCCTTGAAGGCTTCGGCTTCCGCCCCGGTGCCGATGTCGAGCCGGGCGATCTTCTTGCCGTCGGCGCCGACCAGGCGGGAGTCGAAGGTCGCGCCGGTATCGGTCGCGAGCGTCGCGACCAGCGACCAGTATTCCCGGGCCCTGAAGGCTTCGATCTCGCGTTCGCGCTCGCAGACGAGGCGCAGAGCCACCGACTGGACGCGACCGGCCGAGCGGGCGCCGGGCAGCTTGCGCCAGAGCACCGGAGACAGGGTGAAGCCGACGAGATAGTCCAGTGCGCGGCGCGCCAGATAGGCATCGACCAATGCCTGATCGATCTGGCGCGGGTTGGCGAGCGCCTTCTGCACCGCATCCTTGGTCACGGCGTTGAAGGTCACGCGCTCGACCGGAATGCCCTTGATGGCGCGCTTCTGGTTCAGCGCTTCCAGCACGTGCCAGGAAATCGCCTCGCCCTCGCGATCCGGGTCGGTTGCGAGAATGATCTTCTCGGCCCCCTTGGCGGCCCTCGCGATCTCCGCGACCTGCTTGGCGCCGCGCCCCTCGATTTCCCAGAGCATCTTGAAGTCGTCCTCGGGATCAACCGAGCCGTCCTTCGCGGGCAAGTCGCGAATATGCCCGAACGAGGCGATGACCTCGTAATCGGAGCCCAGGTACTTGTTGATCGTCTTGGCCTTGGCCGGCGACTCGACGACGAGGAGCTTCATGGCAGCTAAAGTCTCATGACAAAGGGGCAGGGCCAGCACGCACCGTGCCGGTCCGGCCTGGCTTGGCGCTGGGCGCCCGGGGTCAGGTTCGGAATTGCGCGCGAAAGTGGTTCAGCACGACAGCGCTGTCAAATAGGGATTGCTGCGCGAATGCAACAGTGGTTCGACGATCAACTGTAGCTTTCCGGCCGGTCCCTGCGCGGGCGCTCCGGCCCTACCTTGGACGAAGCGCTGGACAATGGCCATCTCGCCGCTTGCGCCGTCTTCAGTCTGTGCCTAAACAACCACCTTCAAATGACATCGCCAGCCCCGACCTATCCGCACCGCCACCTCCTCGGCATCGAGGGCCTGTCGCATCTGGATATCGAGGCTCTCCTCGATCGCGCCGAGGACTATGTCGCGCTTTCGCGACAGGTCGAGAAGAAGACGGCGACCCTGCGCGGCCGGACTCAGATCAATCTCTTCTTCGAGCCCTCGACGCGCACGCAGGCCTCCTTCGAGCTTGCCGGCAAGCGCCTCGGCGCCGACGTGATGAACATGTCGGTAGCATCCTCTTCGGTGAAGAAGGGCGAGACGCTGATCGACACGGCCGCGACGCTCAACGCGATGCGACCCGATATTCTGGTGGTGCGCCATCATGCCGCCGGTGCGGTCAACCTGCTCGCCCGCAAGGTCGACTGCTCCGTCGTCAATGCCGGCGACGGTGCGCATGAGCACCCGACCCAGGCCCTGCTCGATGCGCTGACGATCCGCCGCAACAAGGGCCGGATCGCGGGGCTGACCGTCGCGATCTGCGGCGACATCGTGCATTCGCGGGTCGCACGCTCCAACATCATCCTGCTCAATGCGCTTGGCGCAAAGGTCCGCCTGATCGCTCCCTCGACCCTGCTTCCGGTTGGCATCGAGCGTATGGGCGTCTCCGTCTTCACTGACATGAAGAAGGGACTGGAAGGGGCTGATATCGTAATGATGCTGCGTCTCCAGCTCGAGCGCATGCACGGCGCCTTCGTGCCGTCGCCGAAGGAGTATTTCCGCTATTTCGGCCTTGACCGCGACAAGCTCGCGCTGGCCAGCCCGGACGCGCTCGTGATGCATCCCGGCCCGATGAATCGCGGTGTCGAGATTTCCTCGGAAGTCGCTGACGGCGCTCAGTCCCTGATTCGCGAGCAGGTCGAGATGGGGGTCGCCGTCCGGATGGCGGTTCTGGATGCGCTAGCCCAGCATCTGCCCAATGGCTGAGCGCGGCCGAGCCGTTCCCCGGCCGGTTGGAACACAACACTGAAGGCGAGACCGAGCGAGATCATGTCCGAAATGCGCGAGCTTGCGATCGTCAACGCCCAACTGGTCGATCCGGCATCAGGCCGCCAGGGGCCGGGTGCGCTTCTGCTGCGCGATGGTGCCATTGCGGAGATCGCCTGGGGCGCCGCCCCGGGGACGGGCGAGGGCGTGCAGCGGGTCGACGCCGGCGGCCTTATCGTTGCGCCGGGGCTGGTCGATCTGCGCGCCTTTCTCGGTGAGCCGGGAGCGGAGTTCCGCGAAACGCTCGGCACGGGCTCGCAGGCTGCCGCAGCCGGGGGGGTCACTACGGTCGTCTGCAGGCCGGATACCGATCCGCCGATCGACGATCCCGCCATCATCGATTTCATCAAGCGCCGTGCCCGCGACAAGGCGATCGTCAATGTGCTGCCGGCTGCAGCCCTGACCAAGGGGATTGAGGGCAGGGAGATCACCGAATTCGGCCTGCTGCTCGAAGCCGGCGCGGTCGCCTTCACCGATGGCTCCCGAGCCGTGCGCAATCCCCAGGTCATGCGCCGCGCCATGATCTACGGCCGCGATTTCGATGCGCTGCTGATGAACCATCTCGAGGATCCGGACCTGCGCGGCGCCGGCGTGATGAACGAGGGTGAGTTCGCCAGCCGCAAGGGCCTGCCGGGCATTCCGGTCGAAGCCGAGACGATCATGCTCGAGCGGGACATCCGCCTCGCCCGGGCGACCGGCGCGCGCTACCACGCCGCGATGATCTCCTGCGCCGAATCTGTCGAACTCGTGCGCCGGGCCAAGGCCGATGGCGTGCGGATCACGTGCGGCATCTCGATCAACAATCTGACGCTGAACGAGAACGACGTCGGCGACTACCGCACCTTCTGCAAGGTCTCGCCGCCGCTCCGCCATGAGGACGAGCGGCTCGCCATGGTCGCGGCGCTGGCCGAGGGCGTGATCGATGTTGTGGTCTCCGACCATGACCCGCAGGATGTCGAGACCAAGCGCCAGCCCTTCGCCGAGGCCGCCAATGGCGCGCTCGGCATCGAGACGATGCTGTCGGCCGCTCTGCGCATGGTCCATGCCGGGCAGACCGATCTGCCGACGCTGCTGGCGGCGCTCTCGACGCGCCCAGCCGCTCTGCTTGGATTGCCGTGCGGTCGCCTCTCGGTCGGAGCGCCAGCCGATCTGATCCTGCTCGATCCGGACGCGCCCTATGTCGTCGACAAGCGCAAGCTGAAATCGCGGGCCAAGAATTCGCCCTTCGACGAGGCGCGGCTCGACGGGTTGGTACGCACAACCTTCGTTGCCGGACGAGTGGTCTACGAGGCTGACGCAGTCTAAGCTCTGGCGGCGATGGCCTTGGGGAAGCGGGGGCGGCATGCCTGAGTTGATGAGTTTGGGCCTGTCCGGGTCCTCGGCACTGGCTGCCGTGGCCATCGGCTATCTGCTGGGCTCGATCCCTTTCGGCGTCGTGTTGACGCGCCTCAGCGGTGGACCAGATCTTCGCAGCATCGGCTCGGGCAATATCGGCGCCACCAATGTCCTGCGCACAGGCAACAAGAAGCTGGCGGCTCTGACCCTGGTGGGAGACATGCTCAAGGGCACGGCAGCCGTGCTCGTCGGGCTCTATCTGATCGGCGGCCGGGATGCTGCGCTCCTCGCCGGGCTCGGCGCCTTTCTCGGGCATCTCTTCCCGGTCTGGCTGCGCTTCAAGGGCGGCAAGGGCGTCGCCACCTATCTCGGCATTCTGATCGGGTTGAAATGGCCGATCGCGGTGACCTTCGCGGCGATCTGGCTCAGCGTCGCCTATCTCAGCCGCTATTCATCGCTTGCTGCGCTGCTCGCCAGCCTGCTGACGCCGCTGCTGCTCTGGTTCTGGGCGAACGAGCCGCGCATGGCCGTGCTGATGGCCGTTCTGACTGCGCTGCTCTGGTTCATGCACCGCGAGAACATTGCAAGGCTGCTGGACCGCAGCGAGGGCAAGATCGGCCAGAAGGGCTGATCAGGGATGGCTGGCATCGCACTCACCGATCGCCAGCGTCTCGACTGGCTCCGGCTCATCCGCAGCGAAAGCATCGGCCCACGCACCTTTCGCGCCCTGATGAATCGATATGGCGGTGCCGCGGCCGCGCTCGATGCATTGCCGGAACTGGCGCGGAGCACCGGTCGCAGCATCAAGATCTGCTCCATGGCCGAGGCGGAACGCGAGATCGAGGCGCTGCGCCGACGCGGCGGCCGACTGATCGCGCTCGGAGAGCCCGACTATCCGCGGCCGCTGCAGGCGATCGATTCCGCGCCACCGCTGCTGCTCGTGCTTGGTCGCGGCGAGGTGCTGCTGCGCCCCTGCGTCGCGTTGGTCGGTTCGCGCAATGCCTCGGCAGCCGGTCTGAAATTCACGGCCAGGTTAGCGCAGGATCTCGGAGAGGCCGGCTTCGTGGTGGTGTCGGGGCTGGCGCGCGGCATCGATACCGCGGCCCATGGCGCGAGCCTGGGCACCGGCACGATCGCAGTGCTCGCGGGCGGGCTCGACGAGATCTACCCGCCCCAGAACGCTCAATTATTCGAGCGGCTGATCATGTCGGGCGCGGCGGTCAGCGAAATGCCGATGGGCTGGGCCCCGCGTGGACGCGACTTTCCGCGGCGCAACCGCCTTGTTTCCGGCCTTGCGCTGGGCACTGTCGTCGTCGAGGCGGCACGCAAGTCTGGGTCGTTGATCACCGCCCGCTTCGCCAATGAACAGGGGCGCCAGGTCTTTGCCGTACCGGGCTCGCCGCTCGATCCGCGCGCCGAGGGCGGCAATCACCTGATCCGTGAAGGCGCGACGCTCTGCGCGGAGGCCGCTCATGTCATCGAGGCGCTGACGCCCTTGCTGGGCCATGGCAGCGCCCTGCCGACTGGCCTCGCACAGGCCCGCGAGGGCTATGATCCGGAATCAGAATGCCTCTGGGACGAACTCGATCTGCCGGAAATCTCCCCGGCGCCGAGGACCATTCTGCCCCCTGCCATCGCCGGCTCCGATCTCGCACGACCGCCGGAAGCGGCAGGCGAAGCGGAAGGAGAGGGGGGAGGCGAAGGGGGAGGCGATGAGATCCGCGCGCGCGTCCTGGCCCTGCTTGGCGCGGCTCCCGTTTCTCTGGACGACCTGATCCGGGCCAGTGGCCAGTCCGCCCGCGATGTCGGCCGTCTGCTGATCGAGCTGGAGCTCGACGGCGCGATTCTGCGCCATCCCGGTGGCGCGCTTTCGCGCGTCATGCTCTGAGATCCTCGGGAGGGCCCGCCCGGTCATCAACCTCGCGGAATCGGCGGTCAGTTGGACGGCGTCCTCGGGCGGAGAACTTCCTCAGTCGAACGGCTTGCCGAGCGTCCGGTGGCTCTCGATCTGGATCGTGGCCTCGATCCGGGCCATGTCGAGGAAGGTGACCAGCGTATCAAGCTTGGCCGCCTGGGCCATCATACGCAATTCCACACAGAAGCTCTCGATGTACTCAGCAACTGCTAGTTGCTGCGCGGCGGAGCTCAACCGGCTGAAGGGAGTGTTCCGGAACGAAGCGGCCTCGAATGGGGAAGGCGAAGGATTTCTGGTCTTGCGGCTTGGCCTCGGCCCTCGCACAGTCATGGCGGCTTGCCCTTGAACGGCGCGGCGCTGCGGTCGTGCAGCGACGCGATCTCAAGCCGCAGAATGACCCAGCGGAATGATGAATTCAATTTCTGCGTGCATACGCATTTAGGCCTGCCACATCCCTGGAATCAGCCCAGCAGCAGGACAGCCACTGGCAACGTCACGAGCGCCAGCAGTGTCTGCATCGTGGTGATCTCAGCCATCAACGGGGCGTCGCCACCCATGTCGCGCGCGAGGAAATAGGCGGCCGTGGCCGTCGGGACCGCAGCCGCGACCACCGTGATCGTCAGTGCCGTGCCGGTGACGCCGAACTGTCGCGCCAGCATCCAGGCGAAGAGCGGCATCACGACGAGCTTGAGCCCAATAGCAAGGCCGTGGGCGAGCCGCGGTTGCTTCAGGCGATGGATCTCGAGCCCGGCGCCGACCACGAGCAGCCCGACGCCCAGCGCCGCCCGGCCGAGGATATCGACATAGGTCGTCAGAGCGGCGGGCAGCATCCATTGCATCTGGTTGAGCAGAAGCCCGACAGCCGAGGACCAGATGAATGGGTTCACCGCGATCGAGCGCGCCGTCTCCGCCGCACTCATCGGGCGCCCGACGGCAAAGCGCGCCAGGACGAGGACGCAGAGCACGTTCAAGAGCGGGATCATCGAAGCCACCGCGATCGCCATCAGCGTTGCGCCTTCCCGGCCGTGCAGCCCAGCCGCCAGGGCCAGCGCGACGAAGGTGTTCCAGCGCACCGAGCCCTGCAGGACCGAGGTGAAGGCCGGGCCGTTGATCCCGACGCGCGAAAGCAGGGGGCGAACGATCAGGAGGACGGTCGATACGCCGAGGATCGCGGTGACCAGGGTCAGCCCCATCGCCAGCACCGGCAACTGGCTCAGATCCGCGACGGCCAGGGTGTGAATGACGACGGCCGGGAACAGCACCTGATAGGTCAGCCTCTCGACCCCGGCCCAGTGGCTGGGGGAGACGAAACCGCGAGCCTTCAGGGCCCAGCCAGTCGCGAGCACCAGGAAGATCGCCACCAGGCTGTTGATGATCGGATTCATATCGGGACCTGGCTGCGACGGCGCTTGGCACCGGCCGCGCGAATCCGGGCGCCGGAACAATCTGCCAAAGCTGACGTTGATGGAGGGGGAACTGTCATCGAGGCGTTTCGTAACCCCTCTCACGACAGCCGGCCCCGAACAAGCGCGCGTCCCGCGAAGTCCGAGTTGCGTCCGCCGCAATCCCGCCGTGATTGGTTCAGGCCGCATTCAAGCATGATGCCTGATCATGAGATCCAGGTTCAGGCGAGTGAATCGCAGGAGATATGACTGTGTCTTCTCTCATGAAATCCGCCATCGTGGCTTTGGCCGCCGGCTCAGTCGCGGCCGCTGGATTCGTCCTGCCGGCGGCGGCCAGCGAGCCCCGCGCCGGCGTTGACGCAAGCCGCCTCGACAAGGCCGCTGCCGGCTACAGCTACTATCGTGGTCGGGGCTGGGGCTGGGGCAATCGAAACGCTGCCATCGCAGGCGCCGTGGGCGTTGGTCTTCTCGGCGCGGCTGCCATCGCAGCCAGCCGGCCGGCCTATTCCGGGACCTACTATTACGATGATGGCTACGCCTACGGCGGATACGGCTCCCAGCCGAGCTACGGCTACCAGCCGGCCTATGTCTATGAGGAGCCCGTGGTTGTCTATCAGCGACCGCGCTACCATGGCGGGTATTACGGTCCCGGTAACTATTATTCAGGGCGTGGCCCCTATGGTGGTTCCCGTAACGGAACGATCGATCCGGCGCGCGGCGGCAACTGATCGCCGCCCCGGGATCTGAGCTTTAAGGCGGACCGGCCCTGTGTACGGTCATGGAGGACGAGAATGAGCGTTTACGGCAAGGCCCTGCTGGTCGGCCTTGGACTTGCGGCGTCGGCAGTGCTGTGGGCGGCTCCCGCCTCGGCGCAGTACTATGGCGGCGGCAACCGCGATCCTTATTATGAGCCCGGCCCGCGTTACGGGCGTGGCTCTGATCGCGGGTATGACCGCGGCTACGATCGCGGCCCGCGTTATGACGACAGGCGCGGCCCGCGCTACGACGACCGACGCGGCTCCTATAATGGCGGCAACTATGACCGCGGTCAGCGCAACAACAATCCGATGGCCGGCATGAGCCTCGAGGATCAGAAACGCGCACTCAAGAATCACAGAGAGGCGCAGAAGAAGGCGATCAAGCGCGGCTACGTCATTCCGTAACCGGCGCCTGGAAATGTCAGGATGGAGGCGCCGCCGCGGGAAACCGTGGCGGCGTTCGCATGTCAGGCCTCTTCGGTGTCCGGGGGCTCCATGCGCATCAGGCGGTCGAGCGCGCCCTGCAGGATGTAGGCCGCAGCCATCTTGTCGACCACCTCGGCGCGCTTGGCTCTGGAGGCGTCAGCCGAGAGCAAGGTCCGGGTCACCGCCAGCGTCGACATGCGCTCGTCCCAGAATGCGATCGGCAAGGCGGTGAGGGGGGCGAGGTTGCGGACGAAGGCCCGTGTCGACTGGACGCGCGGTCCCTCTGTGCCATCCATGTTGAGCGGCAGGCCGATGACCAGCCCTGCGACGTCGAATTTCGCGGCGATCTTCAGCAGGGCTGCTGCGTCGAGCCCGAATTTGACCCGCTTGATCGTCTCCAGCGGCGTTGCGATCTGGCGCTCCACATCGGACAGCGCGAGGCCGATCGTCTTGGTGCCGAGATCGAGGCCGAGCAGCCGCGCGTGATCGGGCAGATTCAGGAAGGTTTCGAGCGGAACCAGATTGGCTGACATCAGGGCCGGGTAGCACGCGCCGCCCGCAGTGGCGAGCGGCGCGTGGGGGATGGCGGCTAGTTGACGTTCTGTGGGGTCACACCGGCGGCCTTGAGTGAGGTCGCCCATTTGCTGATTTCGCTGCCAAAGCGCTTGGCATGCGCTTCCCGGCTCCACTCGGCTTCCGGAAAGGCGCTGGTGCCGACCGATTTGAAGCGCTCAAGCACCAACGGGTCCTTGAGGGCGGCCTTCAGCGCGCCGTTCAGCTTGTCGAGCGCCGCTGCCGGAGTTGCCTTCGGCGCGTAGAGTCCGTGCCAGATCGTCATCTCCAGATCGGTGCCGGCCTCGCGTGCGGTCGGCGTGTTCGGCAGCACGCCGAGGCGCTCGGTCGAGGTCACCGCATAGGCGCGGACCTTGTCGCCCTGGACCTGGGGCACCGCGGTGGTCGACTGGTCGCAGAGCACGTCGACCTGCCCGGCGACGAGATCGTTCATCGCGGGCCCCGTGCCGCGATAGGCGACCTGTGTGAACTTCGCGCCGAGCGCCTGCGAGAGCAGGACCGCGCAGAGATGGGCGTTCGAGCCGATCCCGGCATGGGCGATGGTCAGCTTGTCGGCCTGCAGCTTGGCGAAGGGGAAGAACGCCTTGGCGTCCACCGGCGGCAATGCGAGCTTGCCGGCCACCACCATGGGCCCGGTATTCACCAGCCCGACGGGCGCGAAGGCAGTCTGCGTGTCGTATCCGAGATTGTTGTAGAGCGAAGGCGCAGCCGCAAGCGCGAGATGGTGGATCAGCAGGGTGTGGCCGTCGGCGTCGGATGCGGCGAGGCGCTTGGCGCCGGCCGTGCCGCCGGCACCGGCGATGTTCTCGACCACCACCTGCTGGCCGAGCGTGCGGCCCATATGGTCGGCCAGCAACCGCGCGATCACGTCGCTCGGTCCGCCTGCCGCAAAGGGCACGATCAATGTCAGTGGCTTGGTTGGAAATCCTTGCGCCGCCGCGGGCGCGGCAAGCCCTAGCGCCAGCAACCCCGCGAGTGCGAGGCGTCTCGTCGTCTTGGCAATCATTCATTTCCTCCGGTCGTGACGAACCGCTCTCCGGCGGCTTGGTATGGAACGGGCATGCCGCCCGCGCCTCAGCGCAGGTCGGAAAGGTAATGAGCCTCCTCGGTCAGACAGAGGCTGAGGCGTCGTTCGACGGGCATGCCGTCGAGCGCCAGAGCCACGCGATCGATCTGCAACGCCGGTCGGCCGGCTTCGACTCCGAGCGCAGCCGCATCCTCGGGGGACAGGGCGACGGCCTTCAGCTTCTCCCGCGCATTCGCGATCGTCACACCATAGCGCGCCGCGAACAGGCTGTAGAGATTGTTCGGAACCGGGCCGTCTTCCAGTCCCGGGAACAGGTGTCGCGGCAGGGTCAGCGTTTCGACGATCAGCGGTGTCGCATCGAGCGAGCGCATACGGCGGATACGAATGACCGGGGCCTTATCGTCGAGTTCCAGCGCAGCTTGCTCGGCTGCGTCAGCCGGTCCGGTCGCGATGCTCAGCACGGCACTGTCGGGAAAGCGCCGCTCGCCATGGTCGGGCACCAGCTTGAAGAACTGGAACAGAATGCGTCGCTCGTCGTGCTCGGCCACGAAAGTGCCGCGCCCCTGTCGGCGAACGACGAGGTTCTCGGCCGCGAGTTCGTCCAGCGCCTTGCGCACCGTGCCCTGGCTGACGCCGATCTCGGCAGCGAGTTGCCCTTCGCTCGGCAGACCTTCGCCCGGCGCCCAGACGCCGTCGACGAGCCGGCGAACGAGGATCGCCTTCACCTGGCGATAGAGCGGCCGAAAGCCCAGCGGCTCAGCCGTGTCGACCGCGCCGCGCCGCTCTGCATTTTCGAGCTTGTGCACACTCATGTGTCTTATATAAGACTTAGCCAAGCGCAGGTCGAGCCCGATTTTCGCACGGGCCAGAGCGAACCTTCGCAAGCTTGAAGGAGGCGTTACATGAGCAAGCCCCATCTCCTGGTGCATGAGCAGAAGGACACCGTCGGTGTCGTCGTCGTCGAGGGCCTGAAGGCCGGAACGGACATGCTCTGCGTCGTCACCCACGACAATTCAGATTTTCGCCTAGCCGCGAAGATGGACATCCCGATCGGCCACAAGGTCGCGCTCAAGGACATCAAGAAGGGCGACACGATCTGGAAATACGGCCAGGACATCGGCAAGGCCGTCGCCGATATCGGCAAGGGCGAGCATCTCCACGTGCACAACGCGAAGACCAAGCGCTGGTGATCGGCACGTTCGCCGCCTGACCTGTTCCGGGGCTCCCGCCAGGGTCGAGCCCGTCAAGAAAACGAAGGAAACGCCATGTCGATCGTCGCCAATTTCGATCTCGTGAAGGGCAAGCTCGGACGCATCAAGGGCCGCAAGATCGAAGCGCCCGAGTTCAAGGTGCCGATGGTGAAGCGCCCGACCGGCCGCAGCCTCGATTCGTTCCATGGCTGGCGCCGGGAGAATGGCCGCGTCGGCGTGCGCAACCACGTCCTGCTGCTGCCGCTCGACGACCTCTCCAATGCCGCCTGCGAGGCCGTCGCCAATAATATCAAGGGCACGCTCGCGATCCCGCATGCCTATGGCCGCTTGCAGTTCGGCGAGGATCTCGAGGTCCATTTCCGCACCCTGATCGGCACGGGCTCCAATCCCAATGTCGCCGCCGTCATCGTCATCGGCATCGAGGATGGCTGGACCAAGCGCGTCGTCGACGGCATCGCCAAGACCGGCAAGCCGGTCGTCGGCTTCGGCATCGAGGGCCATGGCGACATCGCCACGATCGCCAAGGCGTCCTATGTCGCCAAGGAGTTCGTGCAGTGGGCGACCGAGCTGCAGCGCGAGAAATGCGGCATCGAGGAGCTCTGGGTCTCGACCAAATGCGGTGAATCCGACACCACGACCGGGCTCTCCTCCTGCCCGACCGTCGGCAACATGTACGACAAATGGATCCCGCGCGGCGTCTATGGCGTCTTCGGCGAGACCTCCGAGATCACCGGTGCGGAGCATCTCTGCAAGGCCCGCGCCGCGACACCGGAGGTCGGCGAGCGCTGGTACAAGATGTGGAAGGCCTATCAGGACGACGTGATCGAGGCCCACAAGACCGACGACCTCTCCGACAGCCAGCCGACCAAGGGCAACATCGCCGGCGGCCTGACCACGATCGAGGAAAAGGCGCTCGGCAATCTCGAGAAGATCGGCCGGGAGTGCAAGTTCATCGACATCCTCGAGCCGGCGGAAGCGCCGACCAAGGGCCCCGGCCTCTACTACATGGACACCTCCTCGGCCGCGGCCGAATGCGTGACCCTGATGGCGGCCGGCGGCTATGTCGTGCACACATTCCCGACGGGGCAGGGCAATGTCATCGGCAATCCGATCGTCCCGGTGATTAAGATCACCGGCAATCCCAAGACGATGCGCACCATGCCGGAGCATATCGATGTCGACGTCTCCGGCATCCTGCGCCGCGACCTGACGATTTCGCAGGCCGGCGATGCGCTCATCCAGAATATCGTGCGCACCGCCAATGGGCGTATGACGGCGGCCGAAGCCTTGGGGCATCGCGAGTTTTCGATGACCAAGCTCTATCGCTCGGCCTGACCGGGCACTAAACCGGCGGGCGGGCGCCATGCCGCCCGCCCTCCACCTGCCGAAGTCCGGCAGAGCAAGCCGGAGCAGAGTTCTTGTCCGTCGCCTCATCCTCTCCGCTGAGCGCCTGGCGCCCGCTTCTCGACGGGATCGTGCTCTCGACCGCTGTCGCCATTGCGTCGGTCCTGGCTGAGCCGGTCCTGAAGACCTGGCTTGGCGGCAAGATCGGCATCCCCGCCGTTGTCATCGCTCTGCTGATCGGCATGGCCTTGCATCCGCTGGCGAATACCGTCCGGTTCCAGGCCGGCATGGTGTTCTGCGTCAAAAAGATGCTGCGCTGGGCTATCGCGCTGCTCGGCCTGCGCATCGCGCTCGGCGACATCATCGCGCTCGGCCTGTCGACAGCCTTGCTGGTCGTGTTCTCGATGATCGTGACGGTCATCTCCGGCTTCTGGCTGGCGCGCCTGCTTGGGCGCGAACACGGTTTTGGCGCGCTTGCCGGGGTTGCGACCGCGGTTTGCGGCGCCTCTGCGGCGCTGGCGACGGCGAGCGTGCTTCCGGATTATCGCGGCAAGGCCGCCGATGTCGCCTTCACGGTCATCGCCATGAATGCGCTCGCTACGATCGCGATGCTGGCCTACCCGCTGATCTGCGTCTGGCTCGGCCTGAGCCCGACCCAGACCGGCGTCATGCTGGGGGCCTCGATTCACGACGTCGCGCAGGTCGTCGGCGCCGGTCAGTCTGTTTCCGACGATGCGGCCAATGCCGCCGTCATCGTCAAGCTGTTCCGCGTCTTCCTGCTGCTTCCGGCGGTGCTGCTCGTCGGCTGGTGGATGGCGCGCGAAGGCGGCCATCCCAGCGATGCCAAGGTGCCGGTCCCGGTTTTCGCCTTCGTCTTCCTGGCGCTTTGCCTGGTCAACAGCGCGTTTGCAACACAGCCGGCACTGGCCGGGTTCTATGAGCCGGTGCGCGCGGCCTTGCTGGAGGCCTCGCGCTGGGGGCTTTTGATCGCGATCGCCGCGCTCGGGCTCGGCACCTCGATCGGCTCGATGGTGCGGCTGGGCTGGCGGCATCTTGTCGTCGTCACCGGGACCAGCCTCGTCATTCTCGGGCTCGTCCTCGGCGGCCTGACAGCATTGGGTTGAACAGCCACGCAAGGCGGGAGAGCCATGACCGATATCGTCATCACCGAATTCATGGATGAGGCGGCGGTCGCAAGCCTCAGTGCCCGCTACGCGGTTCATCACGACTCCGAACTCTTCGGCAAGCCGGACGAACTCGCCCGGCTGGTCGCCGACATCCCGGCCCTCATCGTCCGCAACCAGACACAGGTGAGAGGGGCGCTGCTGGCAGGCGCGAAGAATTTGAAGGTCATCGGCCGGCTTGGCGTCGGCCTCGACAATATCGACATGGAAGCCTGCGCCGGCCGCGGCATCAAGGTTTTCCCGGCGTCCGGGGCAAACAGCCTCTCGGTTGTCGAATATGTCATCGGCACGGCGATGACCCTGTTGCGCGGCGCCTATTTCGCCAATGCAGCCATGCTGGCCGGCGAGTTTCCGAAGACAAAGCTGATCGGCCGCGAGATCGCCGGCAAGCGCATGGGGCTCGTCGGCTTCGGCGCCATCGCGCGCGACGCTGCGGCGCATGCCCGCTTGCTCGGGATGAGCATCGCCGCCTACGACCCCTATGTTCCAGCCGATGATCCGGTCTGGAGCAATGTCGAGCGGCTGGAGCTCGATGCCCTGCTTGAGACCTCGGATGTGATCAGCCTGCACCTGCCGCTGACATCGGAGACCAAGGGGCTGATCGGAAGCGCGTCCTTCGCGCGCATGAAGCCGGACGCGATCCTGATCAACGCCTCGCGTGGCGGGGTCATGGACGAGGCCGCGCTGGTCGAAGCCCTGAAGAGCGGCAGACTCGCCGGCGCAGCCCTCGACGTCTTCGAGGAGGAGCCGCTGCGCGGCGGCGCCAAGCTCTTCGCCGGCACGCCGAACCTGATCCTGACTCCGCATATCGCCGGCAATACCGTCGAATCGAACGGGCGTGTTTCCGGCCTCGTCGCGGAGCGCGTCATCGCCGCGCTGGAGGGGCGGACATGACCCGCCTTTCTCTGGAGGAGGCTGAAGCCAGAATTGCGGCGCTGTTCGCCGCAGCGGGCACTTCGGCGGCCAATGCCGCCTCCGTCGCCTGGGCCCTGGTGATGGCCGAGGCCGACGGCTTGAAGGGTCACGGCCTTACGCGCGTGCCGACCTATCTGGCCATGCTGAAATCGGGAAAGATCGATGGCCAGGCCGTGCCGATCGCCCGGCGACCGAAGCCCGGCGTGCTCGCCATCGATGCCGCCCATGGCTTCGCCTATCCCGCGATCGATCTTGCGGTCAGCGAACTGCCCGAACTCGCACGCGCACAGGGCGTCGTCGCGGCACCGATCAGGCGCTCGAACCATTGCGGCGCTGCCGGGCTGCATGTCGAGCGCCTGGCCGAGCAGGGGCTCGTCGCGTTGCTCTTTGCCAATACCCCGGGCGCGATGGCTCCCTGGGGCGGCTCGAAGCCCGTCTTCGGCACCAATCCCATTGCCTTTGCCGCTCCGCTCGCCGGGCGTGAGCCAGTCGTCATCGACATGGCGCTGAGCAAGGTCGCGCGCGGGCCGATCGTCGCGGCCAGACAGAAGGGTGAGCCCATCCCCGAAGGCTGGGCGCTCGATACGTATGGCAAGCCGACGACCGACCCGGCCGCCGCGATTGCCGGCACCATGGTGCCGCTCGGCGACGCCAAGGGCGCGACTTTGGCGATGATGGTGGAAATCCTCGCCGCGGCACTGGTCGGCACGCATTTCGCCTTCCAGGCATCCTCCTTCATCGACGACAAGGGCGGTCCACCCGATACGGGCCAACTCATCCTCGCGATCGATCCCGCCAGCATGGGCGGCAACTGGTTCGCCGAGCGCATGAAGCTGCTGGCCCACACAATCGAGGACCAGCCGGGCACGCGCCTGCCGGGGACGAGGCGCTTGAACCTGCGTGCGAAGGCCCGCGCCGAAGGAATTCTGATCCCTGAGGAAATCCTCTCCGCCTAGTTCATGGGATCGGATCTTGTATCCGGTCGCATGATCTCACTTTTGCTGTTCGCATCGGCTTTCCCGAAAGCCGCAATCCACCTTTTCGGGCCGATCCGTTAGATCCGCGATATGCGAGCGGGATGCGCGAATATTTGAATCCGTCGCCACGCGCGATCCCGATCAGCGTCGGCCGCCGTGCGTATTCCGCTCTCGGCCTCCGGCTTCCGGCGAGTGGGTGCGCCCACCAGCTTGTCGGGAGCATTGTGCCTGACCACGTCTTCGCCCGGACGCGCAGTCTTCACGAGCCGCGGCGAAAGTCGAAATTGACCTTGCCGGAGCATCTGGGACAAGATGTGGCGTGGTTACGGTCACGGCTCCCGAGTTTCGGGGCGCTCATCGACTGAATGCCGGTCAAAGGCGCTCCTGGCGGGTGCTGTTGATCGCCTCGTCGCTGGTGCTCGCCAGCACGTCGGGCTCGGCTGAAGAGCTCAAGCCTTGGTTTGCCGAAACCGCCCCGACACTCGTTCTCGACCGCCTCGATGGCGCTCGTATCGATCTGGCGGAGCTGCGCGGCGGTCCCGTGATCGTCCACTTCTTCGCGACATGGTGCGCGCCCTGCATCGAGGAGATGGCGTCGCTGAACGCACTCGCGGGCCAGCAGCCGGTCCAGCTCACGATCCTGGCCGTCGATGTCGGCGAGGTCGATGCCCGTGTCAGGACCTTCTTCCGCGAGCGCCCGGTTTCATTCCCCATCCTGCTGGACCGCGACCGCAGCACGATGAAGGCCTGGCATGTTGAGGGATTGCCGACGAGCTTCGTGCTCAATCGCGACCTGAGCCCCGCGTTGAAGGCCGAAGAGCCGCTCGACTGGACGGGGCCGGTCGTCATCAGCGCGCTGACGCAACTGTCGCAGCGCAAGGACGGTGCGCCGGCCGTACAGGCGATCGATGGAAACCAGAGCAGGGAGGAGACCCGATGATCACGCGTCGTGACATGCTGAAAACCGGTGCCGTGGTCGCAGCCGCGGGGCTTGTGGCTCCGCAGCGCGTCCTTGCCCAGGACGCCGTCTTTGCGCCTACGCCCGGTGTTTGGCGCGAGTTCGAGGTGCTGACCCGTCTCGAATTGCCGGCGAAGGGCAGGGCACAGGCCTGGATTCCGCTGCCGTCAGTGCAGGAGGACGAATGGATCAGGTGGGGCAAAAACACCTGGCAGGGCAACGCTGCCTCGGCGGAGGTCGTCAGTGATCCAAAATATGGCGCGCAGTTGCTGCATGTTGTCTTCAAGGACGGTGAGGCAGCGTCCGCTATCGAGGTTCGCAGCAGTTTTTCGCTGCGCGACCGGGCCGAGGATCTCGGCGCAAGATCCCAGGCGCCAATTCTGAGCGCGGCCGAGCGCAGGCTCTATCTCGAGGCGACCGAGCTGATGCCCACCGACGGCATCGTCAAGGAGACTGCCGAGAAGGCGATTGCCGGCAAGGCGAGCGACCTCGACAAGGCGCGGGCGATCTACGAATGGGTTGTCGTGAACACGTTCCGTGACGCCAGGACACGCGGCTGCGGTACCGGCGACGTCGCCTCGATGCTGCGCACCGGCAATCTCGGCGGCAAATGTGCGGATCTGAACCCGCTCTATGTCGCGCTGGTACGTGCCGCGGGAATCCCGGCCCGCGACATCTACGGTATTCGCGTCGCGCCGTCGAAGTTCGGTTATGCCAGCCTCGGTGCCGGTTCCGCGACCATCACCAAGGCGCAGCATTGCCGAGCCGAGGTGTGGCTCGATGGCTATGGTTGGGTCGCAACCGATCCCGCCGATGTGCGCAAGGTCGTCCTGGAGGAGCCGCCAGGGAACAATGCAATCGACACGCCCAAGGTGGTGGCCGCACGAAGGACGCTGTTCGGCGCCTGGGAGGGCAACTGGCTCGGCTACAACATGGCTCATGACCTGGAATTGCCGGGCTCGCGCCACAAGGTGCCATTCCTGATGTATCCGCAGGCTGAAATCGCTGGCGCGTTGCTCGACTGTCTCGATGCCGACACGTTCAAGTACACGATCAGGTCGGCCGAGATCACGGCTTAGTCGGCGAGGCGAATGGGGCGCTGCTCTTCTGGAGACTGGACCATGAGCGACACGATCGAACTTGACACTCCCGCTCCCCCCCGCCTGACCAGCCTGGCACATGGCGGCGGCTGCGGCTGCAAGCTGGCGCCGTCGGTCCTGCAGCAACTGCTTGCGGACCACCCTGCGGCAGGGCCTTACCGTCAGCTTCTGGTCGGCACGGAGACCGGCGACGATGCAGCGGTCTGGCAGATCGACGATGAGACCTGCGTCGTCGCGACGACGGATTTCTTCATGCCGATGGTCGACGACCCGCATGATTTCGGCCGGATCGCCGCGACCAATGCGATCTCGGATGTCTATGCCATGGGCGGCAAGCCGATCATGGCCTTGGCGATCCTCGGCATGCCGCTCGACAAGCTGCCGATCGAGACGACGCGCGAAATCTTGAAAGGCGGGGCCTCGATCTGCGCCCAGGCCGGCATTCCGGTCGCGGGTGGGCACTCCATCGATGCACCCGAGCCGATCTACGGACTTGCAGTGATCGGCCTGTTGAAGCTGCCGAACCTGCGCAGGAACAGCGGTGCGCGGCCGGGCGATGTGCTGATCCTGACCAAGGCATTGGGCGTGGGGATCTATTCGGCGGCCTTCAAGAAGGAGTTGCTGCCAAAGGCCGCCTATGACGAGATGATCGCCTCGACCACCTTGCTCAACCGCGTCGGCGCCGAACTGGCTGGGGATGGCGACGTCCATGCGATCACCGACGTCACCGGCTTCGGCATTCTTGGGCATGGGCTGGAGATGGCGCGCGGGTCGGGGGCGACCTTGCGGCTACGGCTGGCTGAATTGCCCTTCCTTTCGCAGGCCGAGAAGCTGGCACGCGACGGGCGCGTGACGGGTGCCTCGCACCGCAACTGGTCGAGCTATGGCGAGGGCGTCGAATTACCGGCCGGACTGCCGGACTGGCAGCGCCATTTGCTGACCGATCCGCAGACCTCAGGTGGTCTCCTGGTCTCCTGTGCGGCGGGGAGGGCGAAGGAGCTTCTGTCCATGGTGAAGGCCGCTGGATATCCCTCGGCCCGCATCGTCGGAACAGTCGAGGCCGGCCCCGCGCTGGTGATCGTCAGCTAGATCGTCGGACCGGATCCGACATCCGTTCCGACGATCTGACCTTCTGCGTTTGCATCGGCCTTCCCGCAAACGGCAATTCGGGCCGACGCCTTAGCTTTCGTCGACCCGCATCCGGCGCCCCCAGACGTCAAAGAGTTCGCCGTGGTTCAGGAGCAGCCGGTCGCGCTCCAAACCGTCTTCCAGCGAGCGCAAACGCATGCGGGCGAGCGCATCGTCGAGCGGGCCGCCCTCTTCTGCGCGGGTCGGGAAGAACGCGACGGCATCCCAGCTCACGCCAGCGCTGCGAAACATCAGGATGATGTCGCCCCAGTCGATCTCGTCGCCAATCACATGGACATAGGTGGAGCGCAGCGGCTCGACCTTCGGCTCGACAATGCGGACCAGCACGATCAGCGCCGTGAACGGGCCCTTTTTGAACGCTTTGGCGAGCCAGGCGTCGAAATCGGTACCCAGCCCCTTAGAAGTCGACACGCGGGGTCTCCGGCATATAGCGCTCGAACAGAGCGTAGAACTCCGTGCCGGTCTCCTCCTGGTACCAGTCCTCGAAGGCGAGCAGGGCGGCCTGCGAGCCTGGACCGGGCGGCCCCTCACTTGCTCTCATCTCGTCCTGTATCGCCTCGAAGACCGGCATCAGCCTGTCGAGGACGAGCCCCTGCCGCGGACCGATCTCGTCCCAGCCGAGCGTTCCGGCGACGATGAACCTGGCGCGCGCGGTCGCCTTGTCAGGGTCCTCGGCCTCGGCGATGGCTTTGGTCGTGTTGCGCATGAGGTTGAGCCTGCGGAAGGCGTTGGCGCGCTCGCGGGCGAGCACCTCGATCCGCATGGCCGCCTCGCGGCGATACGAGTCCTCGGCCCGCCGGGCAGCTTCAGCCGCTTGCTCGAAGACCGCTATCAGGTCGAGGCCCAGTGCTTCTGTATCTTCGGTCATGGCACCTCAGTGAGCTGGCGGAAGAGAATGGGAGTCGAACCCACCAGAGACCGTCTGACGGCCCCTCCCGGATTTGAAGTCCGGACGCCCCACCGGGGACGCTTCTCCTCCATTCGACGCATCAACCGCCAGCGGACCGAACAGGTCGATCCGCTGGCGGTTGATGCGCCTGAGATCGCCGCGGCGGATGGTGACGCCATGGCGATCGAAGAATTCGAGGATCTGGATCGCGACCTTGCGGCCGTTATCGAGCCTGTCGCGGAACTGCGCGGCGTTGAACCCGGCCGGATTCCCAGCCGCGAGATCTGCCGCGATGCCGACCATTTCAGCGACCGTATCGCGCAGGAAAAAGTGGTCAAGTGCGACCTCGTGGACGTCGCCGCGACGCCCGGCAAGGCGGAACAGGCGTCGGATATCCTCCTCTCGGCAACCGAGGATCTGAGCGACATCGCGTACGCGGGGCGGGCGGAAGCGCTCGCCCCTCCCGATCAACGGCCCCACGCGTGCCCAGAGCGCCTCATCCTGCGGCGTCAGCCTGACCTCGTGCTCGGGCCGCCTGATCCAGGAACCGATGACGACGAGTTCACCGGCGTGCGCCAGCCGGGTCAACGCCGTGCGGAAGACGGCAGCGGGCAAGCGCGGCGTCACGGCCAACCGCAGCCTTTCCAGCCCCATTCCCGGCTGGTCGGGGTGGTCGGCGTGATAGGCTGTCAGGATCTCGATCACCGAGCCGGAGAGGTTCTCCCAGCTCTGCGGGAGCATGACCGAAGCACCGATTGGCACAAGGCCGAGCCTGGCCGCGAGTGCCTCAGACTGCCCGGGCCCCAGGGCGCGGTCACGCGCGAAGGCCTCCAGCTCGGCATGATAGGGCGGCTCGTCGAGCAGCCTTGCCAGCGCTTCCGCGTCGTCGGTCTCGGCAAGGGCGAACAGCTGGGCTTGCCTCTCCGGGCTTCGGCGCCGACGCTCCGGCGCACGCAAGTCGAGGAAGCGGCCACCGCCGATCGTCCGTGAGGCACTGGTGTCGCGCAGCACAAAGCGATCAAGCGTGGCCGCCGCGATTGGGCTGTCGAGCACGAGCTGTACCAGCGCCGTCGCGCCGGGCGCGATCTCGCCGCCAAGCAGGACGATGCGGGCGCCCACCTCGGTTGCCGCATGGTGCAGCCGCACCGGTTGCCACATCGCCAGCGGCTTCTTCTCGGATGCGATGATGGTGAGCTCGGCGTCGATCCGCGTGGCCGGTGCATGCAGATGCGGAGCGACAATCATGTCGCCACGATGGATCGCGTCCTTTGAGATCTCCGACCCGGCGAGATTGAGAGCACAGCGATCGCCGGCAGTCCCTCGCTCAGTGGGGAGGTTCTGGGCGTGGATCGAGCGCACGCGTGCCGGGATGCCCGAGGGGGAGACAATGATGCCGTCGCCGACCGCGACTGCTCCGGAGAGGACCGTACCGGTGACGACCGTGCCGGCGCCGGAGAGTGTAAAGCAGCGATCCACGGCCAGGCGGAAGGCGCCATCGCCACTGCGCATATGCGAGGATTTGGCTCGTTCGCTCAGCAGCGCGGCAAGCTCGGCGATACCCGCCCCGGTCACAGTCGAGACCGGCAGGATCCGTGCGTCAGGGAATGTCGTGTCAGCAAGCAGCATGCCGATTTCGCTGTGCAATTCGGCCAGGCGCGCCGCTTCGACGAGGTCGGATTTGGTGATCGCGACAACGGCTTGGCCAATGCCGAGCAAGCGGGCGATGTCGACATGCTCGCGCGTCTGCGGCATCACTCCGTCATCGGCAGCCACGACGAGCAGCAGCAAATCGATGCCGGAGGCGCCAGCCAGCATTGTATGCACGAATTTCTCGTGACCAGGCACATCGATGAACCCGATGATCCGGCCATCCCGCTGCGGCCAAAAGGCGAAGCCGAGCGTGATGGTGATGCCGCGCTCCTTCTCCTCCTTGAGGCGATCGGTATCGACGCCGGTGAGGCGTTTCACCAGCGAGGTCTTGCCATGATCGATATGGCCCGCCGTGCCGATGATCATGGCGCGGCCTCTTCGGGCGCGACGGCCGCGCGCGCTGCCTTGATGAAAGGGGCGGCGAGCAGGCTGCCGCCGCGCTCGGCGTCAAGCAGAAGGCCGAGAGCGCGGGCAGCGTCCTTCGCGACGCCTTGGCCGAGCAGTGTCGCGGCGCCGAGCATGGCCTTAGCGTCGGCGTCGCCCGCTTCGGCGCCGCGCTGCCACCACTGCGCCGCCAGCACCGGGTTCCGCTCTACGCCGAGCGCCTCGTGATGCATCATGCCGAGCCGGGTCATGCTGGCAGCAATCCCGGCCCCGGCCGCGGCTTCCGCCCAGCGCAGCGCCTCGGGCAGATCAGCCGCATCGCCGCTCTCCAGCAGCATCCAGGAGAGCATGTCCTGCGCCGGCGCATCACCCTGTTCGGCCGCGAGCCGGTAGAGCCGGGCCGCCTCGGCGTCGCTTTGCGCGACGCCGTCGCCCTTGAAATGCAGGGCGGCGAGATTGCGCTGGCCGACCGGATCGCCGCTTTCGGCCGAGAGCAGGAGCCAGCGCAGCGCCAGCGCCGGATCGGGCTCGACGCCCAGTCCCTCGGCGAAGCAGGCACCGATATTGTTCTGGGCGCGTGCCACACCGGCGTGAGCGAGCGGCCCCCAGATGGCCAGAGCCGCACCGTAATCTCCACGCTCGACCGCCGCGGAAGCCGCCGACATCGCTTGGGCGGTGTCGGCCGGGGGCGACCGGTCGCGACGGAGGAGGCGGTCAAGCAAGGGCATCGCCGACCTCGGGCTTCAACATGCGCAATTGGCGGATGAAGGCATCCTCGTCCTCCAGGCAGCGCAGGTCGAAGACCAGCGCGCCTTGCGCGATGCGCCCGATCACAGGCAGGGGCAGGGCGCGAAAGGCGGCGGCGAGTTTGTCCAATGCGGCGCCGGAGGCCTTGCCGGATGGCTTCATCGTGATTCCGGCGCTCGGCAGCGTTTCGAGCGGCAGCGCACCTGAGCCGATCTGGCTGGAGCAATCGGCGATTTCGACGATCCAGCCGGAGCCTAGCACGTTGGCGACGTGCGGCAGCACGCGCTCGGCCAGGCTGCGCAGTGCGGCTGCAGGGCGCGTGAACAGGCGCAGCGTCGGCAGCCTGTCGGCCAGCCGGTCGGGGTTGCGGTAAAGCTTCAACGTGGCTTCATGCGCGGCAAGGCGTAGCTTGTCGAGGCGCAGGGCGCGCTTGAGCGGATTCTTCGCGAGCTGGGCCACCAGTTCCTTGCGGCCGGCGATGAAGCCGGCCTGCGGCCCACCGAGCAGTTTGTCGCCCGAGAAGGTGACGAGATCCGCGCCGCCCTTCAGCGCATCCTGCACGGTCTTCTCATGGCGCAGCCCCCAGCGCGCAAGGTCGATCAGCGTGCCGGAGCCGAGATCATCGACGAAGGGGAGGTCATGCTGATGGGCCAGTGCCGCGAGTTCTGCGGGCTCGACGGCTGCAGTGAAGCCCTGCACCATGTAATTCGATGTATGGACCTTCATGATCAGCCCCGTCGCGGAGCCGATTGCCTCGGCATAATCGCGCAGATGGGTACGGTTCGTCGTGCCGACCTCACGCAGGATCGCGCCGGCACGCGCCATGATGTCGGGCATCCGGAAGGCGCCGCCGATCTCGATCAGCTCACCGCGCGAGACAATGGCCTCGCGTTCCCGGGCGAAGGTATTGAGCACGAGCAGGACGGCCGAGGCATTGTTGTTGACGAGGAGCGCGTCCTCGGCCCCCGTCAGTTCGCGGACGAGGTCGCGGACATGCGCGTCGCGCTCGCCGCGCTTGCCGGCCTCGATGTCGTATTCGAGATTGGTCGGCGAGCGCATCGCCGCGATGACGGCGTCGATCGCCTCCTCTGCCAGCAGGGCGCGGCCGAGATTGGTGTGCAGCACCGTGCCGGTGAGGTTGATGACCGGTCGTTGCGACGGCCGCTCCCGATCCTCCAGGCGAGCCAGCGCGCGCTCGGCGATCGCCTTGACGGGGGCAGGGTGCGGCTCGGCCTGCCGCATCTGTTCCAGCACCTGGCGGACAGCCTGTGTCGTCGCCGGCCGGCCGTAGCGCGCAAGTGCGAGTTCGCAATGCGGGCTGCGCAGCACCTCATCCACCGATGGCGGCCGGAAGCGTTCAGGTCGGTTCATCAGGCTCCCTCCGGGAGACGCATGATCAGTAGCCGAGCAGGAAAGGGTTCACGCCGGCACGGCGCCATCCTGCTTCCGAGACCAGAAGGTCGAGGCCGAGGCTCGCGACATCGTCGGCCACTGGCTCCAACTCCGCATCCTTCCGTTGGTTCAGGATCTTCAGGTAAGTCCGGCACTCGTCGCAGGTCTCCGCCTTGATCGTGTCAGCGATCCCTTCGATGGCCTGATAGGCGATGCCCTTGGTCGAGCCGCAGGAGACGCATTTCACCCGAACATGGTTCCACTGCGTTGCGCAAAGCGAGCACTGGACATAGCGAACACCTTCGATGTTCGCCGTGGCCGTGACAGCGCTCGCGACAGGCGGGCCGCCGCAGCACGGGCAGACGCCATCGGCGACGGGCTGGGGCAGGGTGGCGTCGAGCATTGCAGCGCGCTGGGCCGCAACGACTTGCAGGGCCGCAGCCGCGAAGATGTGTTCGGCGGCTGTCTCTGCAGGCACGGCGTCGTCGAGCACGGCCGCGAACATCGTATTACGCGCGGCACTGTCTGCTTCCTTCGCCCGGTTCAACGCGGCGCGAGCAAGCTCCGGCATGATGACGCCTTCGAGCAGAACGAGAAGCCCTGCGAAACATGCTGACGTCGCCTCGTCCGAGGCCAGTTCCGTACGCGGCAGCAGAGGCATCGCGCTGGCCGCGCGGCTCCGTTGTTCGGTAAGCGATGGCATCGACGGCGGAGCGATCACGCCCGCCAGTTGCTCCTGGGCGGTTGAGAGCGCCGCAAGGAAGGTCAGATAGGGCTGGAGCTGGTGCCCCGGCGCCAGGGCTGCGAAGCGCATGGCGCGCAGCCCGAATATCAAACGTGGTTCTGGAAGCCGGATGAAGGGGGGCTTGTCGCGTTCGGCGATGCCGACATCTTCAAAGGTCGCAAAATCCTGGCTGTCACTCATCAAGCATCAACCTCACGAACCGCACGGGCCACGTCGAGGCGGAGCAGCCGAAGCTGCCCCGCGAAATACTATTCCGCCGGACCTACGCCATGACGGCGTGGGGGCACCTGCCGCTCGTCGATGACGCCCTTGCGGGCTTCGCGCCGGAGCCAGAGCCGATGATGCCGGAAAGCCCAGCCACCCGTCACCTTGCCCTCCGTCATCGCGTTGATCGTGCCGCGCACATAGAAGCCGGCATAGATATGGACGATGACGACCAACAGCATCGCGATTGCCGCCAGCGCGTGCACGATATGGGCGAAGCGCTGTTGCTCGATCGTGAAGCTGGTGCCGAAATACTCATACCAGATCATCAGACCTGTGCCGAACAGGACGAGGATCATCAGCGTCATCAGCCAGAAGACGAGCTTTTGCGCTCCGTTATACTTGCCGATTTCGGGGAGATTCTCCTCGCGACCGGCCATCACGTCGCCGATATGGCGCATCCATTCCGTATCGACACGGGTCCAGAAATTGTAGCGGACCATCTGGACGAACAGGATGGCAAAGCTCAGCAGCAGCACCACGCCGATCCACGGATGCAGCATCCGTGTATTCGAGCCCCCACCGAAGAAGCTCGACAGGAAGAACAGCGACGGGTGAAACAGGGCGGCCCCGCTGAGCGCAAGCAGGATCAGCGAGATCGCCGTCACCCAGTGATTGACGCGCACGCGGCCGGGGTAGCGGTCGACGGTCGTGCGCTCCTCCTCACGCCTCACGGCCACGGGCTGCCTCCTCGTCGATCAGATGCTCGGCCTCGCGATCTTCCGCACGGCTGACATCGTTGCGTCTTGCGACGGTCGCATGGACGAAGGCGAACATGGCGGCGAAACCCACGACAGCCATGCCGGTATATTTGGTCAGCCCCTTCCACAGTTCGACGACCTGGCTGATCCGGGGGTTCTGCGGAAGATTGGCATAGAGCTGCGGCCTGTCGGCATGGTGCAGCACATACATCACATGCGTGCCGCCGACGCCCGGTGGATCGTAGATGCCGGCATTCTTGAAGCCGCGCGACTTCAGGTCGGTGATCCGGCCCTCGGCATAGTTCAGCATCGCCTCCTTGGTGCCGAAGACGATGGCACCGGTCGGGCAGGCCTTGGCGCAGGCCGGCGCCTGGCCCACCGAGACCCGGTCGGAGCAGAGCGTGCACTTATAGGCCTTGTGATCGGTCTGGCTGATGCGCGGGATGTTGAAGGGGCAACCCTTCACGCAATAGCCGCAGCCAATGCAGTTCTCCGAGACGAAGTCGACGATGCCGTTATTGTACTGCACGATGGCGCCCGGGGCGGGGCAGGCCTTGAGGCAGCCCGGATCGGCGCAATGCATGCACCCATCCTTGCGGATCAGCCATTCCAGATTGCCGCTCTCCGCATTCTCCCATTCGGTGAAACGCATCAGCGTCCAGGTATTCGGTGTCAGATCGTGCGGGTTGTCATAGACGCCGATGTTGAAGCCGACCTCCTCGCGCAGGTTGTTCCATTCGAGACATGCCGCCTGGCATGCCTTGCAGCCAATGCATTTCGAGACGTCGATGAGCTTCGCCACCTCGAAATCATGCCGAACATCCGGCGGCCTGAAGGTCGTGGCCGAGATGCGGGCGAAGTCCTGACTCTGCAATCCTGCCATCGCCGCCTCCTCAGCTCGTGACCGGCCCGTTGCTCGGCTCGACATTCACCAGGAACGCCTTGAACTCGGGCGTCTCGATGTTGGCGTCGCCGACGAACGGAGTGAGGCTGTTGGGGCCGAAACCCTTCCTTGCCGCACCGGTGAAGCCCCAATGGAGCGGGATGCCGACGATGTGGACCGTTTTGCCGTCGCAAATCATCGGTTTGATGCGCTTGGTCACCACGGCCTTCGCATGCACGGAACCACGGTTGGACGAGACCTTCACCCAGCTGCCGGGCTGGATGTTCTTCTCCGCGGCCAGTTGTTCGCTGATCTCGACGAAGAACTCCGGCTGCAGCACCGCATTGACCCAGACGTGCTTGGTCCAGAAATGGAAATGCTCGGTCAGGCGGTAGGATGTCGCCGCATAGGGGAACTTGTCCGAAGTGCCCAGCGCCGCCAGATCGTCCTTGAAGATGCGAGCGGCAGGGTTGCCGCGGATCTTGGGCGCCATGACATTGATGACCGGGCTTTCAAACGGCTCGTAATGGGCCGGGAAGGGGCCGTCTTTCATCATGCCCCGCGAGAACAGCCGCGCGGTACCCTCGGGGTTCATGATGAAGGGGCCGACATCCCGCGGCTTGGCGGCCGGCGCGATGTCCGGCACGTCGAACCCGGTCCAGCTGCTGCCATTCCACTCGATCAGCCTGCGCTTCGGATCCCACGGCTTTCCGTCGATATCGGCGGAGGCGCGGTTGTAGAGGATGCGCCTGTTGGCTGGCCAGGCGAACGCCCAGTTGGCATAGGCGCCGGTATTGCCGGGGTCGCTCGTATCCCGGCGGGCCATCATGTTGCCCCGCTCCGTCCAGGAACCCGAATAGATCCAGCAGCCACAGGCCGTCGATCCGTCATCGCGCAACTGCCCGAACGTATCGACCAACTTGCCCTTCTCCAGCACGATCTTGCTCGGATCGACCGGGTCGGTGACGGTTGAGACGACGTAGCCGTTCATCTCCTTCGCCAATTCGTCCGGCATCGGATCGTCTGGTACCCGATACGGCCAGTGCAGGTTGAGGATCGGGTCAGGGAAGGCGCCGCCTTCCTTCTGGTAGAGCGCCCGCAAGCGGAGATGGAGCTGCCCCATGATCCAGGTGTCGCTCTTGGCCTCGCCGGGAGGTTCGGCGCCCGGCCAGTGCCATTGCAGCCAGCGGCCGGAGTTGACGAGCGAGCCCTCATCTTCTGCGAAGCAGGTCGTCGGCAGCTCGAACACCTCGGTCTGGATAGCCTCGGGCTTGACGTCGTTGAAGACGCCCTCGTCCTTCCAGAAACGCGATGTCTCCGTCTGCAACGGGTCCATCACGACGAGGAATTTCAGCTTGGAGAGCGAAGCCGTGACCTTGCCCCGGTTGGGGAAGGACAGCAGCGGATTGAAGCCCTGGCAGAAATAGCCGTTCACCTTCCCCTGGTTCATCAGTTCGAAAGTGCGCAGCACATCGTAGCCCGGCACGTCGAGCTTCGGCAGCCATTGATAGGCGAAATCGTTCTCCGGCGTCGCCGCATTGCCCCACATCGACTTCAGGAAGCTCACCATGAACTTCTTGTAGTTCTGCCAGTAACTCATCTGGTTGGGGCGCAGCGGCTTGAAACCGCGTGTGCTCATATAGGTCGTGAAATCGACCTCCTTGTCCGTCGGCAGGGTCAGATAGCCGGGGATCAGGTTGGACATCAGGCCGATATCGGTCAGGCCCTGGATATTGGAGTGGCCGCGCAGCGCATTCATGCCGCCGCCACGCACGCCGATATTGCCGAGCAGCAGCTGCAGCATCGCCATCGAGCGGATGTTCTGCGAGCCCTTGGAGTGCTGGGTCCAGCCCAGCGCATACATCGACGTCATGACCTTGTCGCGCGCCGATGTCTCCGAGATCATCTTGCAGATCGCCAGGAACTTGTCCTTCGGCGTTCCGCAGATGCGTTCAACCATCTCCGGCGTATAGGCTGCGATGTGGGTCTTCAGAAGTTGGTAGACGCTTCGCGGATGCTGCAGCGTCTCATCGATCTGAACGTAACCGTCCGGACCGAGTTCGTATTCCCAGCTTGAGCGGTCGTAATCGCGCTTGGCTTCGTCGTAACCGGTGAACAGGCCTTCCTGATAGCCGAAGCCTTCCTTCACGAGATAAGGCGCGTTGGTGAAGGCGCGCACGTAATCGTGCTGGATTTTGTCGTTATCGATGCAGTACTTCATCACCCCCAGGAGGAAGGCGATATCCGTGCCCTGCCTGATCGGAGCATAGAAATCTGCGACGGATGCCGAGCGCGTGAACCGCGGATCGACGACAATCAGTTTCGCGCCTCGCTGGGCCTTCGCTTCAGTGACCCATTTGAAGCCGCAAGGATGCGCCTCGGCGGCATTGCCGCCCATGATGACGACGAGATCGGTGTTCTTGATGTCCGTCCAGGAGTTCGTCATCGCACCGCGACCGAATGTTGGGGCCAGACTGGCCACCGTCGGTCCGTGTCAAACGCGCGCCTGGTTGTCGAACGCCAGTATCCCGGTGCTTCGCACCACCTTGTAGGTCATGAAGGCGGTTTCGTTGGTCGTCGCCGAGGCTGCCAGGAACCCGGTGGACAACCAGCGATTGACCGTCACGCCGTCCTGGTTGGTGGCGATGAAGTTCTTGTCGCGGTCGTCCTTCATCAGCCGCGCGATGCGGTCCAGCGCCTCCCCCCAGCTGATGCGCTTGAAGTCACGTTGGCCGGGGCCGCGATATTGCGGGAATTTCGTGCGCGTCTCGGCATGGACGAAATCGAGCAGGGCCGAGCCCTTGGGGCAAAGGGTGCCGCGATTCGTCGGGTGATCCGGATCGCCCTCGATATGAATGATCGCCGAATGGGCGTTCTTCGATTTGTCGCCCAAGCCATACATGATGACGCCGCAGGCGACGGAGCAATAGGGGCAGGTGTTTCGCGTCTCGGTGGTTTGCGCCAACTTGAAGGGGCGCACGGCCTGGGCCAGCGCCTGCTCCGACTCCCCGAACCCCAGCGCGGCTATGGCTGTTCCGGCTAGTCCCGTTCCTGCGCCTCTCAAAAACTGGCGGCGCGATAGCTCTTGAAGCATCCGGACCTCCCAGAAGGCGACATACTCGCCTTTGTTCTCTTTGGAATAGTGAAACTCTGGGCCGACGGCGTCAAGATGACTTCCGGGAAACTGGGCGCCCAGCGCGTGCGCGGCCACGGCGCTATGTCATCGTTCCGCAGATTATTCACACCGTATATTTAGCGTATCGATCGGCGCTTTAGAGCGTCATTGGCTGATTGATACCAATCACCTGAGCTTATATTGAAAAAACATGGGATAACCCTACGTACCTCCTTGATCAACGACTAAAAACATCCAAGATCCGGCGCAAGAAAAGCGAAGTCCTGCCTAAATATTGATCGAATTGCTCGATTATCGTCCGATTTCTACAAATGTTCGGATAGCCTTCGGGTCGCGTTGCCGAGCGCCTGCGTCAATCTGCCGGTCCGGGAACCGCGCCAGTTCTTGCGACACCGATCATCGGCCGCCCCTGCGTCAGATTCGGGATGCGGCAGATCGAATCACGTAGCGGCGAAATCTGCGGCGTGGATGCACTGCGTTGAGGCCTGGCCCATCGCAGCGGTGCTCCAACCAACGTGCGGGAGCCTTGCCATCGCCCTGAGATTTCGCGCCACGCTGGCGGGTTCGGGCTACCCGCAAGGCGCTTTGCCTTCGGGTTGGAGATAGGGCTTCAATTCATCCGGGGTGGAGCTGAACAGGCCGGTGAAATCCTTCTGAGTGACGAACCCGGCTCGCGACAAGAGGCGGATTTGTTCGGCGAGCGGCTCCGGCACAAAGGCAGAAGGTTGATAGCCCGAGGTAACGTCAGTGCCGCTGCCTCTGTTTGCACTATCGACAGCGACAATCATTCGACCCATGTCGCTTTCGCGGACATTCTTTACAAGGGAAATGTGTTCGCGCCGCGCGCGAACGAATTCGCTCAGCCGTGCGACCAAGCGCTTGCGGTATTGGTTGTCGCAGAACCGGTTCTTGTAAATGCGCATCGTGCACGCGAGGAATTCCGCTCCTTTCTCGGGTCCCAGGAATGTCTGCCCGCGTTTTTCCGCGTAGGCCGCCGCATCTCTGCTCGTGGGCTTCATGCACCGTTCGTGCAGCTCGCTGTCGATCGCATCGAGGCCATCGGGAGTTTGCTCCATCACAAGCATCATCATCCAGGACTGGCCGACAATGAACGGCACCGTTCCTTGCTTGTTGTAGGACCGAGCAACCGGAGCGGGATCGGAACCGATGCTCGCAACAACGGCAGGAGCAGTCGGGGGCAGGGGGCTGGAGCTTCGCCCCAGCAGGAAATAGGCGCCAGAAAAGCTTGCCAGAATGGCGACGACGCCGATTGCGATGTCGGCCAGGCCTATGCCGAGAGTGCCGCTCCCGGCCGCGGTTCCGCGGTAGTTTGCCTGCGTGTCCGAGTTGCGGCGTTGCGGATCAGCGGCCGGAAGCTTCCTCTTACCGAACGACATAGTCTCGATCCCACTGCATTCGTGTTGTCTTATCGCGCAATGTCAACGCCCCTATCGAGGGCAGACGCTGGTTGCGCCATACCCGTCCGGATCAACGCGTGAATCCGCCTTCACGCTTCGTTGGCCGATCTCGATCCGGCGTGCGTTCGTAGTGGACCAGACGCGCAAATTCTCTCTGGAGATGTCGAAATAGCGCTGCCATCTGTCCAGCGCCTTGCAGACCAGTCGCTGCTGGGCTCGATCCGTTTGGAAGCCGGAATAGTCTCCCGGGCTTGCCACGTCCCCGGCCCCGAAGGCGCCGACGCGAAACCCCGCGAGCAGTCCATCCCTGGCTCCGGCGAGATCAAACGCAAACGGTCCTTCGATGCCAATCTTCGCCCGTTGGCTCGGGAGTGCTCCACTGATCTGCCATAGAGCTGGCCTGTCGGCGATGAGGACGACGGCAGACGCGCCAATGTTGGACAGGTCCAGGGCAATGGCCTGCGGGTCCGATCTGCCCGGGAGTTTGGCCGGCGCCTCAGAGGTCACCGCGATCGTTTCGGCCGCACTGACGGTGAGGAAGACGACATGCACCATGTCGGTATTCCTGGCCTCGGCAGATTGTGTGGTCATGCCCTCGAGGCGTTGGAAGAGCCGTTTCATCGCCTCGGCGTCGTCACCTGAGACGACGCCGCTCGCACGCTGCGCGGTTTCGATCTTTGTCAGCAGTGGATCGAATGACGGCGTCGAGCGCCAGAGATGAAAATTCACGGATACGAAGATGCTCGCTGCGGTCACGATCGGCAGCACCAGGACAAGAATGAGCAAGACATTGGCGACGCGCCCAGCCCTTTTGGCGACCACGTGGCTGGCCTCCGGCACGCCAGGCTCGTGCTGCTGTTTCCTTCCGAACGACATCGTTCGCCTCAGCCATCCCATCGAGCGATGAGATACTTACTACCGCACTCCTTACGCTGGGTTAACCGACCCACGGTACAGGTGGAAACGGCCCCACGAAATCGGGGGGAGGGCCGCGGCGTCGCCTGATGACCTCCTCACTCCGCAGCGGCGGCCTGTTCCGCGGGCTTGGCCTCGAGCGCGGCCGTCATCGCGTCATCGACCTTTTCCAGCCAGATGAATTCGAGCCTCCTGCGGGCATCGTCCGGAATGTCCTCGAAATCCCGGCGATTGCGGGCTGGCAGCATGACGCGGGTGAGCCCGGCAGCTGCGGCCGCGACCACCTTCTCCTTGATGCCGCCTACCGGCAAAACCAGCCCGCGCAGGCTGATCTCTCCTGTCATGGCGGTATCGCTTCGCACAGTACGACCAGTCAGGAGCGAAACCAGCGCGGTGAACATCGCGACACCCGCGCTCGGCCCATCCTTGGGCGTGGCGCCCGCGGGGACGTGGATATGGATATCGCTATCCGCGAACACGTCAGGGTCGATACCCAATGATGAGGCACGGTTCTTGACCACGCTGAGAGCGGCCTGGGCACTCTCGCGCATCACGTCGCCGAGCTGGCCGGTCAGGATCAGGCTGCCCCTGCCGGGAATGCGGGTCGCCTCGATGAAGAGGATGTCGCCACCAACCGGCGTCCAGGCCAGCCCCGTGGCAACGCCGGGCACGCTTGTGCGCATGGCGACCTCATTCTCGAAACGGGGCGGGCCGAGGATGGCCGTGAGATCGTCGGCCCCGATGCGGACATGCGTGGCACTGCCGTCGGCAATCTGCACCGCCGCGTGGCGCAGCGCCCGGCCGATTTCACGTTCGAGGCCGCGCACGCCGGCTTCGCGGGTGTAGTCATGGATGATCCGGCGCAACGAGCCGTCGTCGATCTCGACCTGCTCAGGCGTGAGACCGTTGGCTTCGAACTGTCGGCGCAGAAGATAGCGCCGCGCGATCTGAAGCTTTTCGCTTTCGGTGTATCCGGAGAGGCTGATGATCTCCATGCGATCGAGCAGCGGCCCGGGGATCGTGTCGAGCATGTTGGCGGTGGTAAGGAACACGACGCGGGAGAGATCGAACGGGACGCCGAGATAGTTATCGCGGAAAGTCGCGTTCTGCTCCGGGTCCAACACTTCCAGCATGGCAGCGGAAGGATCACCTTGAATGCCCCGGCCCATCTTGTCGATTTCGTCGAGCATCATCACGCAATTGCGCGCCTTGGCCTTGCGGATCGCCTGGATGATGTTGCCGGGCAGGGCACCGATATAGGTTCGGCGATGGCCGCGGATCTCGGCCTCGTCATGGACGCCGCCCAGGCTCACGCGTGAAAAAGGACGCCCCATGGCCCGTGCGATCGACTGACCGAGCGAGGTCTTTCCGACGCCGGGCGGGCCGACGAAACACAGGATCGGCGCCTTGCCTCCCGGAGCGAGCTTCCGAACAGCGAGGTATTCGATGATGCGACGCTTGATCTTGTCGAGCCCGAAATGATCGTCGTCGAGAATCTGGCGAGCGGCAGCCAGATCGATCGGTTTCTCCTCGGGGAGGGCCCAGGGCAGCTCGATCAGCCAATCGAGATAGGTGCGAACCATGCCCGCCTCGGCGGCGGCGTCCGGCATGCGCTCGTAGCGGCGCAATTCCTTGCGCGCGATCTCTTCCGCTTCCGGCGTCATCCCGGCCCGGGCGATCGCTTCGGTCAGTTCGGCGACCTCCGGCCCCCTGCCGTCCGTCTCCCCCAGCTGGCGCTGAATCGCTGCCATCTGCTCGCGCAGAATCGCTTCGCGTTGGCGCGCGTCGAGGGATTCCTTGGTCTGGCGACCGATTTCCTGGGTCAGCCGCAAAACCTCGATCCTGCGGGCCAGGAAGTGCGAGATCCTGTCCATGCGCTTGGTGATGTCGATGGTCTCGAGGAGTTCCTGCTTCTCGTCGGCTCCGATATCCAGATAGGCGGCGACGAGATCGGCCAGGGCCGTAGGCGAAGCGGCTGACTGGACGGCGGCCATCAGCTCCTGCGGAACCTGCGGCAGGAGCTGCAGAGCCTCGAGCGCCTGTTGGCGCAGATGGAGTGTATGGGCCTCGATCTCCGGCGTCAGGAGATCGGGTTGCTCGATCCGCACGACATGCGCCGCGAAGAAGGGGTTCTCGACGACAAGCTCGACCAGGCTGAAGCGTTGCTCCCCTTGCAGGACAAGGTGATGGCTGCCGTCCGGGGTGTTGATATAGCGAAGGATATTGGCGACCGTCCCCACCCGGTGCAGATCGGTCGACGCCGGATTCTCGATCTCGGGGTTGCGCTGCATCAGAATGCCGACCGGTCGCTCTTCGCGAAGCGCCTGCTGGGCGGCAAGGACCGAACGTTCTCGGCCAATCGTGAGCGGGAACACCGTGCCGGGGAAGAGAACCATATCGCGGACAGGGACGATGATCAGCGCGTCGGAAGGCACGATCGAAGGCGCAGCGGGATGCGCGGGCGATGCTGCCGGCTCCCCGGTTTCCAGCTTTCCATCCTCAGCAGCCATGAATACCTCCCAGACAATTGCTCCCGAACAGCTCTCGACGTCAGACCGATTTTCGCAAGCTGAGCACCAGGCAGCCATTCGCATCGCTGCGCGTCACGGCCGCGTAGCGTCCTGGGGGCAAGGCAACGCGGCGCTCGAAATGGCCCTGGGGTATCTCAAGCCGATGGATGGCCGCCGTCCGGAGTTCCGAGGGCAGGGTGCGGCGCCCGGCCACAATCAGCTCGCCGTCTTCGATGGTAATCTCGACCTGATCGGTACACACCCCCGGCAAGGCCACGAGGATCAGAACCTCACTCTCCAGCTCAAGCACGTCGACCGGTGGAACCCAGGACACCTGTTGCGCTGCCTGGCGTGGCTGGAAGAACTGTCGGTGGAGGTGCTCGGCCCGCGTCAGCATCGCGATCGCTTCCGACCACATCCAGCTCTGATGATCGTCACGCCTCATGTCCGCAGCTCCGCTTGAGGTGCTTCAGCATCTTAGAGCCTAGCCCCGCATCATGGCCAGATTGGGCAATGAACCAGGTTGGGCAATGAGCTGGACGTCTCGGGTGCCAGATCAGGGGTGGCAGAGCGCGGCGCCGCAGCGACGTCGGAGGATTGCTCGTCCGGAGTCACTGGGAACCAGACGGCCTGCTCAGGGCTTCGGCTCCGGTCCTCATGAAGGCAGGAATGGCAGGGGGCCGCCTTCTCGGCTGCGCGCGCCAGTGTCCCTGGGTGGCCGGGCTTCTTCGATGCAGATCCAGGCGTTGCGCCGGTACCAGTGCGTCCTGTCGAGCAGACACACAACGAAACCAGCGACACCAGTCACGACACAAAAAATCAATAAAACCAAGTGGTTCCTGGCATGTTTTCTCCGGTGACTTCCAAGCTGTGAGCGGCTGCAATTGCACGTTTCAGGCATTGCCATGCTGCCTTCGAACCCATGCAGCGCGCGGATCGCACGTGATGAGCTCGTCCGCCTGTTTCGACCGTCGAGCACCAGCTGGTTCGAGGCGCCGGTTTCTCGAGGAGCAGAAAACCTGAAAGGCCCGTCGGGCGCTCCGGTTTGCGCGGGAACAGGCCAGCTTGATGGTTCAGCGAGGCCCGTCAGGCTTCGGCTCCCGGAGTGTCATCATGCACCGGGCAAGATCGTGGCCGGATCCGTCAAGCGTTCCGGTACCCCGCTGGTGCCGATTGGTTCGACCGGGCTGCAAGTGCGGCTGCTGCCGGCTGCCTTGTCCGCCCATACCAGCAGTAGGGCAGTTCACCCCGCAATCTGATGGCTCACAATCCGGTCTGAGCTCCGTCAGGCTCGGATCGGGCGACGGCTTCATCAGTGCCCTGAAGGGCGCCTCTTTGATTCGCATAAGACATATTATGGAACTAAACTCCATGACCCTCGATCCCTTGATCCGGGCCCGTCCTTGCTCGGCGAATGGCCAAGCAATCAGGAAATCGCTCGATCGACGCATCAGAAAATTCATTTATCCCAACCTCTTATGGAAAAATTCCGAAGTAGATTGGCGGCTTTGCCACCTGCCGACATTCCAGCTATTCCCGATACACACTCATTGTCCTGGAGCCGGTTCTATTGATGCGGGACCGCGCGCCTGGAGGTGCATGGCCGAGCCATCGGTCGCCAGGAATGGATTTCGACCGTCAGCCCGGATACAGCCTGAGTGAAGGACATGATGGCTGTTTCGGAGAATCGATGACCATGCGCACGCTGCAGGATTGTGCCGAAGCTCTGGCCGGTGGAACGATCACCGCCCGTGCGCTGGTGGAGGAATGTCTCGAACGAATTTCAGATCCGGCGGGCGAAGGTCGACGCGCCTTCATTTCGGTCTCGGCAGACAGTGCCCGGGCGTCGGCTGACGCTCATGACGGCCTGCGGCGCGTCGGCCGTGCGGCTGGCCCATTCGCGGGTATTCCGTTCGCCGTGAAGGACCTCTTCGACGTTGCCGGCGAACGAAGCATGGCTGGCTCACGTGCATTGGCTGATTGCGCGCCGGCGAAGGCTCATGCGCCGACGATCGCACGCATGATTGCGGCCGGGTTCATCCCGATCGGCCGGACCAACATGACCGAATTCGCCTATTCGGGAATCGGTGCCAATCCACATTATGGAACGCCGCTCAGTCCCTGGGATCGGGCTTCGCGCCGCATTCCAGGTGGCAGCTCGTCAGGCTCCGGCGTGGCGGTTGCCGATGGCATGGCACCGGTCGCTCTCGGCAGCGACACTGGCGGGTCATGCCGAATTCCGGCCGCGCTCTGCGGTATTGTCGGCTACAAGCCGACGGCGCGACGCGTGCCGCTCGATGGCGTCGTACCGTTGTCGAGCAGCCTTGATTCATTGGGGCCGCTGGGCGCCAGCGTGGCCTGCTGCGCCATCGTTGACGGCGTCCTCGCAGCCGACTCTCTTGCGCCACCGCTGCCGCGCGCGATTGTGGGTCTGCGCCTTGCCATCCCGACCCAGATCGTCAGGGATGGCATGGATGCAACCGTGTCCGCCGCTTTCGACAGCGCAGTCAGTCGCCTGAGCGCGCTCGGCGCGCTGATCTCCGATGTTGATTTCGCGCCTCTCGCAGCAATAGGCAAGGCAAACAGCAAGTTCGGCTTCGCAGCGCCGGAGGCTTTTGCCTGGCACCGCGCGCTGCTCGAAACGAAGGGCGAGCTTTACGACCCGCGCGTCAGCAGCCGGATCGCGACCGGCGCACAGGCGCTCGCCGCCGATTATCTCGATCTCGTCCGGGCCCGGCGCGAGATCGTCGCGGCGATGGATGCACTCACGTCAGGCTATGATGCACTGCTGATGCCGACCTGCCCGATCATCGCGCCACGTCTGGACGATCTGAAGGAGGATTCCGAGTATTTCCGACTGAACGGGCTGCTGTTGCGCAACCCGAGCCTCGGCAACTTCCTTGATCGCTGCGCGATCAGCCTGCCCTGCCATAAGCTTGGCGAAGCCCCCGTCGGATTGATGCTGACCGGCGAGACCGGCGGCGATCGCCCCCTGCTTGCCGTTGCGGCCGGGGTCGAGGCGGCCTTGCGGCAGTAGGCCGAGATGAGGTGCGAGGACTGCCCTCCCCTCGGGCGGGCTCCGTTTCAGCGTTCCTTGAAGATC
>UBZM01000033.1 GCA_900470095.1 Hyphomicrobiales bacterium | reverse complement strand
GAAGATCAGCGACTGCCCCGCAGCCGGTCAAGGCGACGCCGTCGATCATCGTGACCGAGCCGGTGCGCTCGGGGCAGTCGCTGATCTTCACCGAAGGCGACGTCACCGTCATCGGCTCGGTCGCATCGGGCGCCGAGATCGTCGCCGGCGGCTCGATCCATGTCTACGGCACGCTCAGGGGCCGGGCGATCGCCGGCGCGATGGGCAATGCGTCTGCGCGAATCTTCTGCAGCAAGCTCGAGGCGGAGCTGCTCGCGATCGACGGCTTCTACAAGACGGCTGAGGACCTCGGGCCCGACATGCGCGGCAAGGCCGTCCAGATCTGGCTCGAAGGCGAAACATTCAAAGTTGGATCACTCGCCTGAAACGACGGCGTATCCACAGAAAGCGGGAGAGTGCAATGGGCAAGGTCATCGTAGTCACATCGGGCAAGGGCGGCGTCGGCAAGACGACATCGTCCGCCGCATTGGGGGCAGCGCTTGCGCATAATGGCGACAAGGTCGTGGTCGTCGATTTCGACGTCGGGCTGCGCAATCTCGACCTCGTCATGGGCGCGGAACGACGGGTGGTCTATGACATCGTCAACGTCATCCAGGGCGAAGCGAAGCTGACGCAGGCGCTGATCCGCGACAAGCGGCTGGAATCGCTCTACCTGCTGCCGGCTTCGCAGACGCGCGACAAGGACAATCTCACGCCTGAAGGCGTCGAGAAGGTCATCGCCGCCCTGAAATCGGCCTTCGACTGGGTCATCTGCGACAGCCCGGCCGGCATCGAGCGCGGCGCGACGCTGGCCATGCGCCATGCCGATGTCGCGATCGTGGTGACCAATCCGGAAGTCTCCTCGGTGCGCGATTCCGATCGGATCATCGGGCTGCTCGATTCCAAGACGCTCAAGGCCGAGCAGGGCGAGCGGATGGAGAAGCATCTGCTGCTGACCCGCTACGACCCGATCCGGGCCGAACGCGGCGACATGCTGAAGGTCGACGATGTCCTCGAGATCCTGTCGATCCCGCTGCTCGGCATCATTCCGGAAAGCATGGACGTGCTGCGCGCCTCCAATGTCGGCTCGCCAGTCACCCTGGCCGATGGCCGCAGCGCGCCGGCGATCGCCTATTTCGAGGCTGCGCGCCGCCTCAAGGGCGAAAACCTGCCGGTAACTATTCCCGGTGAAAAGAAGGGCTTCTTCGGCAAGATTTTCGGAAGGAAAGCGGCATGAACTTCCTTCGTATTTTCACCCGCTCCCAGTCGTCGGCCCCCGCCGCCCGCGAGCGCTTGCAGGTGCTGCTCGCCCATGAGCGCGCCTCGGTCGGCGATTCCGACCTCGTCACCAAGCTGCGCGACGAGATCCTGCGTGCGATCTCGAAGCACATGCAGATCGATGACGACCGGGTCAGCGTCAAGATGGAACGCGGCGCCAAGGTCTCGACGCTCGCCGTCGATATCGAGATCCCGTTCGACGCAGAGAAGAAGAAAAAGGCGGCGTGAGCACCGCCCCATCCTCTCCCCGAGGCATCAGCCATGCTGGATCATCCGACCGGACCTCGTATCCGGTCGGATAGTCCCGCATTCTGCGTTCGCACGCATCGAACGAGCTCGTGCCCCGGCTTGGCTCAGAGCGCGGTCAAGGCCTGACGATCGTCCTGCGATCGGGCCCAGCTGAGCCACATCGCTGCGGTCCAGGAGAAGTCCGGGCCGCCGCAGCCTGCGCCGTCGCGCGGGTCGAAATACTCCCAGAAGCCGTTCTGCCGGACGAGATCGCCGCTGTCGCGCTTGAGCAGGCTCGCCTCGTCGGTCAGACCATAGGCGGCGAAACCGTCGGCGATCATCCGGTTCATCATCAGCCAGACCGGGCCGCGCCAATAGCGCGTCGCATCGAAACGTCGATCGCGCGGATCGCTGCTGGCGACAGAGAAGCCGGCTGCGGCACGCGTCGCCGCGAGATGGCGCTTGAGCGCGAGCGCATCCTCCTGGCTCGCCGTGCGCGCATAGAGCGGGAGATAGGCGGCGCAGGTGACGGCCTCGCTGAGCCGCCCGCTGCGCAGGTCGAGTGACCGATAGAGCCCATCGGGCCCCTTGAGCCGCGACATCGCCGCCTCACTGCGCGCGATCCAGCCATGCAGGGCAGCGGCCTCTTCGGTGAAGCCCAGCTCTTCCGTCAGTTTCAGAAGATCGCGATCGGCGCGCAGCAGGATCGATTGGATGCCGAGATCGCAGACCCGGAAGGAGAGCTTGCGCGCCACGGCCACCCCGTCCCAGTCCAGGGCCTTGGCTTCCTCGACCAGGGTCATGACCCGGTTGTAGAAATCATGTGTCGGGCGGTGGGCCGCATCGACATGGCCGATGTCCTTGCGCAGATGCGCGACATCGACCTTTGGCACGACATTGGCGAGCGGCTCGTCCCAGTCCGGCGAATTGTCCCGCCCCGATTCCCAGGGGTGGACCATGGTGACGAGCCCGGTGCCGTCGGGGTCGCGGGTCTCATGCCACCAGCGATGCGAGGCGAAGAGCTTTGGGACGAGAGCCCGGATCCGCGTGGCATCGCGGCCGGACAGTCCGTGCAGCACTCGCGCTGCCGTCGCTGCGACGGGGGGCTGCGAGATTCCCGACGTCAGCGGCTGGCGCTGGATGCCCCAGGCCTCGGGGCCGGGATAGTAGCCGTCAGCCGGGGCGCGGAAGACGATATGCGGCACCATGCCGTCGTCCCACTGCCCCTCGAACAGGGTTTCCAGCTCGCGCCAGGCGCGGTCGAGATCGAAGGTGGCAAAGCCGAGCGCGACGAAGGCCGAATCCCAGTTCCACTGGAACGGGTAGACACGGCCATTGGGGACGGTGAAGCCGCCACGGTCATTGCGGCGCAGCACGGCACGCGCGGCCTCATCGTGGTCGGAGGGAGGTGTGGTCGACAGCATGGCTCAGGCTCCGGGATGAGTGCGGCCCGTTTCCGGGTCGATCCAGACAATGCGGGCGGGGTCGAGCGCCAGACCGAGCGTTTCGCCCGCTGCGATCCGGGCGGCAGGGGGAGCAACGACACGGGCAAGGTCATCGCCGATCCTGCCGGTGAGCAGGAGATGCGAGCCCATCGGCTCCGCGACGCGCACGGTGAATGGCGCGCCGCCCGCGGCGTCGGTCAGCTTCGCATCCTCGCCGCGAAAGCCGAGGACGATCGGCCCGTCGACGGGCGATGCCAATGTCAGCCCGCCGAGCCGGGCCTGGCCGGAGGCGGCGACCGTGTTGACGAAATTCATCGGCGGCGAGCCGACGAAGCCACCGACGAAGCGGGTCGCCGGCCGCGAATAGACCTCGGTCGGCGCGCCGATCTGCACGATATGGCCGCCTTGCATCACCGCGATCCGATCGGCCAGGCCCATGGCCTCGGTCTGATCATGCGTGACGTAGATCGTGGTCGTTCCGGCCTCGCGCAGGACGCTGCGCAGCTCCGCCCGCATCTCGAGCCTGAGCAGCGCGTCGAGATTGGAGAGCGGCTCGTCCATCAGGAGCACGGCCGGCTCGACCGCGAGCGCGCGCGCCACCGCGACGCGCTGGCGCTGGCCGCCCGAAAGCTTGGCCGGGAAGCGCTCAAGATATTGCTCGATATGCAGGAGCTCGGCTGCCTTGCGCACCTTTGCCTCGACGCGCGCCTGGTCGGCGCCCTTCATGCGTAGACCGAAGGCGACATTCTCGAACACCGTCATATGCGGGAAGACGGCATAGTTCTGGAACACCATGGCAAGGCCGCGCTGGGCCGGCTTCAGAGACGAAACATCGCGCTCGCCGATCATGACCTTGCCCGAGCTCTGCACCTCCAGCCCGGCGATGATGCGCAGCAGCGTGGTCTTGCCGCAGCCCGAGGGGCCGAGCAGCGCGACGAATTCGCCATCCTCGACGGTGAACGAAATCTCCTGCAGGGCAACCGCATTGCCGAACTGCTTGGCGACCTTGTCGATCAGGATCCCGGCCAACGGTCTCCTCCCTATTTGCTCGAGACGCCCCACATCGCGAACAGGTATTTCCTGACCGCGAAGATGAAGAGCACCGAGGGAATGATGAGAATGAAGCCGCCGGCGAAGCGGTAATGCAGCGGCGACTCGGAGAGCACGGTCAGCAGATAGGCGGTGAGCGTGCGCTCGCGCACGGTCAGGACCGAGGCGGCAAAGACCTCGTTCCAGGAGATGACGAAGGCAAAGATCGCCGCCGCCGCGATGCCGGGCAGCGCCAGCGGCAACACCACCTTGCGGAAGGCCTGCCAGCGCGTGCAGCCGAAGACCCAGGCCGCCTCCTCGTATTCGCGGGGAATGCCCATGAAGAGCGACGCGGTCACGAGAGCGGCGAAGGGCAGCGCCAGCGCCGTATGGATCAGCGAGACGCCGAAGGGCGTGTCGTAGAGCCCGACGCGGATGAAGATGACGGTCAGCGGCAGGGCCAGGATCGCCAGCGGGAAGGCGCGCGTCAGCAAGACCAGCAGGCGAAAGGCGCTCTGCCCCCGGAAGGCGAAACGCGCCAGGGCATAGCCCGCAGGTGCGCCGAGCAGGATCGAGAACAGCATGGTCAGAGATGCGGCGATCAGCGAATTCAGTGCGGCGTTCCAGACACCCTCGATCTTCAGGAACGTCGCGAGCGCCGCGAAACTGGCCTCTCCGGGCGCGAAGGCCTTCGGCCATTTGAACACGGCGAGCCGCCCGCCCATGGCGCCGAGCCCGATCAGGTAGATCGGGACCAGCACCCAGGCGCAGAGCGCCAGGACGCCCGTGACATAAAGCCATTTGCGGGGCGCGCTCATCCTTGCGTCTCCGGATCGACGCGCAGCGCCTTGAGGTAAATGATCGTCGCCGCGAGCGAGATCGCCATCACGAGCACGGCATAGGCGGCCGCGACGCCGTAATTCTGGTTCTCGTTCTGCCAGGTGTAGGCTTCGCCGACGAGGATCGGAAAATTGCGCCCGCCGAGCGCATAGACCACCGCAAAGACCTCAAAGGCCAGGACCGTGCGCAGGATCAGCGCCGATTGCAGGCTGGGCTTCAACAGCGGCAGGGTGATCCTGCGGAACTTGGTCCAGGGGCTGGCGCCGAAGATGTCGGCAGCCTCGCCGAACCCCTTGGGAATGAGCTGAATGCCGGCGACGAGAATGATCAGGACGATTGCGGTCGCACGCCAGATTTCGGCCAGGACGACGGCGAAGAACAACGCAACCGGCGTCTCGCTGTTGAGATAGGCGGTCGGGCCGCTGATCACGCCGATCTGGAACAGCAGCGTATTGAGATAGCCGGAATCCTGCAGGATCGCGAGCCAGACGAGGCCGGCCGCAAGGTCGGAGACGCCGAGCGGGATCGTCCAGATCCAGAGCACGAGCTCGCGCCCGCGCGTCATCTTCTGCAGCATCAGCCCCATGACGAGCGCGAGTGCGACCTGCAGCGGGATCACCACCGCGACGAGGGCAAAGGTGTTGCGCAGCGCGGTGGGAAAATTGAGGTCGCCGGCCATGCGGGCATAGTTGGCGAGCGAAAACCCCTGCCCGCCATCGACGGAGAGCAGGATGGTCTGGCCGAGTGGAACCAGGAATAATGCTGCAAGAAAGGCGACCGAGGGCGCAATCAGCAGATAGGGCAGCCAGCGCGGCTGGAGCATGGTCGAAGGCCTCTGCAAGGCGCTCTCGGACGGCTGCGCTTCGGCCGGGGACCGGGGCGCAGCCGTCCTGAGCTCAGGTGACCGGGCAGGCGCCCTGGCTCGGCTTGTCGGGCGCCCAGCAAGGCGCGGCGGTCTGAATCATCAGGCTGCGCAGGATCTCGGCCTGCGCATCGAGAACCGCGCGGATCGGCTCGTTGCGCAGCACGATGCGCTGGAACGTGTCGAAATAGACCTTGTTGAACTCGCCGCCCTTGTCGCCGAGGCCGATCGGCAGAAGGGCGACGATCGCGTCCTTCGCGCCTTGCGTCTTCGCCACGCCATCGGCGAGCAGCTTGACGCCTGCCGGCAGGTCGGGCGGCAGCGGCGCATCGACGACCGGGAAGAAGCCAACCTCCTGCGCCGCGGCAAGCTGTGTCGCGGGCTTCAGCAGATGCTCGATCACGGCCGCCGCCTGGGCCCGGTTCGGCGCATCCTTGGCGATCGAGAGCCCGGCAATGACCGGCATATAGGCGCGGCCCTTGGCGCCGGCCGGAGGCGCCACGACGAGATACTGGTCAGGCTCGGCGGTCAGCGCGTCCTTGACGCGGGCGATATGGTCCCAGGCGATCCAGACCTCGCCCGCCATCAGCGGCTCCTGCATGAAATTATAGTTGTTGGCGTTGGGGTTCACGGTCGCCCAGAGCGCCTTGAAATCGGCCCAGCCCTTCTCGGCTGCGGCCGAGCGGAACTCCGTCACCATCGAGCCGGTATAGGAGGGCACGAGATTGCCCTGCACGAAGCGGGCGAACAAACCCTTCGGCCCGGCCGGGAAGCCGATGCGACGCTGGCCGGTCTTCTCCTGGATCGCCTTGCCCCAGGCCGCGAGCTGTTCATAGGTCAGCGCGTTGACATCGGCGCCGGCGGGCAGGAAGGGCAGCGCCGCCTTCTTGACGACGAGGACATAGGTCGCCTGCATCCAGGGGATGTATTGCTGATTGGGCGTGCCGAGCTTGCCGAGTTCCATCAGCCCGGCTGGAATGCCGCTCGCGCCGAGTTTCGCCGCGATATCGTCGACTGCATCGAGCGAACCTGCCGGCACGAGCGGCTGTAATTCGCCATGCAGTGCGCCCATCAGGCTGATCGTGCGCTTGCCCGCCGCCTGTTCCGCCTTCATGCGCACGGCAAATTGCGGCGGCTCCTCGACCACATAGGTGGTCTTCGGCGCCCCCTTGAGCAGGACCTCACGCACCTTCTGCGCCTCGTCGATCGGGCGCAGCTGCGTCGAGAGAAAAACCAGATCCTGCGCCTTCGCAACCGGCGCAGCGAACATGGCGCCCGCCGCAATGGCGGCGATCGCCAGATGATTGAGTGTCTTCATGGGCTCCTCCCTGTCTCGCTTCTTCTGGCTGGCATCGGACGGAGCGGCTGCGAGTGGCCTGCCCTGTCCGCCATCGGATCAGATTCGCGTCTCCCCGAGCGAGGCGCGTGAAATGAATTCGACGGGCTTGATCTCTGTCAGATCGCGCGGGTCCGCCCCGCCGATGCGCGCCAGAGCCATTTCCGCGAGGCGGCGCCCCGTGGCGGCGATCGGCAGTTCCATCGTCGCCAGCGCCGGATCGGAAAAGGCCGCGGCGGGAATATTGTCATGGCCAATGAGCGCGATGTCGCGCCCGACGATGAGACCGCGCTCGCGGATGGCGCGCATCGCCCCCAGCGCCATGCTGTCGGTGGCACATACCAGGGCGGTGGGCTGCGCCGACTGCGCCAGAAGCAGCCCCGCCGCACGATAGCCGCCGGCCTCGTCGGCACTGCCCTCGATGATCGCGCCAAATATGCCAGCCTGGCGAAGGGCCCGCGCGAAGCCGCTGCGGCGCAGATGCGCGAAGGTGAAGGCCGAGGGCGCCGCAAGATGGCCGATCCGGCGGTGGCCGAGCGCGGCCAGGCGCAGCACGGCATCGTGGAAGGCGGCCTCGCCGTCGCCATCGACGAAGGCATAGGGCTCGGGAAAATCGCTTCGCCCCATCGCGACGAAGGGAAAGCCGACATCTGTGAGGTAGCGCAGGCGGGCATCCTCACGCCGGGTGCGGACGACAATAATGGCGTCGGTGCGGCGGCCGTCGACGAGGCGGCGATAGGTCTTGAGTTCGTCGGGTCCGGGCAGCGCGGCGATCAAGGTCAGATCATAGCCCTGCTCGGCAAGCCGTTCTCCGATCGAGCCCAGCAGCTCGAGGTAGAGCGGCTCGTTGAAATGCCCCGGCCCGGCCGGGAGCACCATGGTGACGATCTCGGTCAGCCCGCGGCGTAACCGGCGGGCCGCGGAATTGGGCCGGTAACCGGCCGCTTCAGCTGCCGCCAGCACACGGTCCCGCGTGGCGAGCGCAACATCGCCATAGCCATCGAGCGCCCGTGAAACGGTCGTGATCGACAACCCCAACGTTTGCGCCAGCGCGCGCAAGGAACTCATCGGCGTCTCGGGAACCGGTTTGTGGATATTCGTCGGGATAACGCGTGATCAGGATAACGCGATCCAAAACGTTTTGGGAAGCCCAATCGAGCGTGGAATGCAGGCTTGCGCCCCCGGCAAGATCGTCACCGCTCCCTGGCGAGCCGGTATTCCAGGTCCCTTCCGCATTCGGGCAAGAAAAATGGCGGCCTGTCGGCCGCCCGCTTTCCTCTCCAGGAGCCTCCCGGCGGATCAGCCTGGCGCATCCGAGCGCCTGGCATCGCGATCAGCGCCCCACCCGCACTCGCCCTATCGTCGCCAGAAGGGCTTGGCGATTTCCGCCGCGACCTGTCGTCTCGTCAGGCCGATATCATTGATCAAGCGGGGGTTTTCCTGCGCCTTCCGCGCGAGCTCCCAGCGAAAGCGGATGCGCCAGCGCCAGACTGTGAGAAGGCTGCGCCGGGGCGCCGTGCTCTCATGCCCTCGCGACAGGTCTCCCGGTCGCAACGGCGTTCCGGACTGCGTTCCCGGCCGCGCCGCCTGATGCGGAACCGTCGCAAGGGTGGGAGTATCGTACATGACAACCTCGATAGGGTTCGAGGGTGCTGGACGCCCTCGGCCTGGAAGAGGTTGAAGTCTGCGGGAGGCGCGCAGGGCCGTACTTAAGCCTTCCCAAATAGTTCTCAAAAACTTGCAAACGAGCTATCGATGCGCCCTATGCAGGGATCGCGCATCGCCTTTGGTCCGTTCGTGCTTGATTCAGGTGCGGGAACGCTCCTTCGAAATGATGTCCCCGTCGCCGTGGGCCATCGCGGACTGAAACTGCTTGCCGCGCTCGCCGGACGGCCCGGCGACATCCTCGCCAAGGCCGAGCTGATGGACGCGGGGTGGCCGGCCATGGCCGTCGAGGAAGGCAATCTCACCGTCCAGATCGCGCAGTTGCGGAAGCTGCTTGGACCGGCCGCCGATGGCGGGGAATGGATCACCACGGTTCCGCGCGTCGGCTACCGTTTCACCGGGGCCACCGAACAGCTCGGAGCCGCGAAGCGAAACCCTTTGCCGCTGCCCTTGCCTTTGCCTGGCAAACCATCGATCGCCGTGCTGCCCTTCGTGAATGTCAGCAACGATCCCGAGCAGGAATCCTTCGCGGATGGATTGACCGAAGACCTGATCACCGACCTGTCCAGGAACTCCGGCCTGTTCGTCATCGCGCGCAACTCGGCCTTTGCCTACAAGGGAAAGGCGACGGATGTGCGCGAGATCGCCCGGGATCTTGGCGTGCACTACCTGCTGGAAGGCAGTGCCAGACGCACGGCTGGCCGCGTGCGCATCAACGCACAGCTCGTCGACGCGGCGAGCAGCAACCATCTCTGGGCGGAACGCTTCGATCGCAGCCTGGACGATATCTTTGCGGTTCAGGACGAGGTCACCGGCAAGATCGTCGAGGCCTTGCTCGGCCGGCTGCGCGCAGTGCCGCCGCGCCAGCGGCCCAAAAGTCTCGAGGCCTATGATCTCTGCGTGCGGGCACGCCGGCTGATCGATGATTCCCCGCAGACGGCGCGCGAAGCCCATCTGATGCTGATGCGCGCGGTTTCGCTCGATCCGGACTATGCCGAGGCTTATCGCTGGCTTGCCATGAACCACTGGACGGGATGGGTGCATTGGGGCGAACCGATCGAACCTGCCCGGAGCATTGCCCTGGACCTGGCACGCAAGGCTGTCGCGATCGACCCCAATGACGCTGGCTGCCACTGGGTCCTGGCCTACCTGCTGGCCTATGACCGCAACTTCGCCGAGGCGGATGCGGAATTCGCCAAGGCGATCGCGCTCGACCCGAACGAGGCCGATATCTGGGCGACCTTATCCGACCTCGCGGTCCTGGACGGCCGGGTCGAAGAGGGCCTCGAGCATATCCGCAAGGCATTCAGGCTGAACCCGTTTCCGGCGAGCTGGTACTATCTGACGCTCGGCCAGGCGCAATATGCCGCCGGCACGTACGACGCCGCGGTCGAGACCCTGCGCAGGGACGAGACCTATCGGACGAGCTCACGCCGTTTCCTGGCAGCAAGCCTTGCGCAACTGGGCCGGCTCGACGAGGCGCGCGCCGAGGTCGACCTGTTCCTCGTCAGCAACCCGCATTATACGACCGGCCGCTGGGCCATGACGGAGCCATTCCGCGACGCTGCGACGCTCGCGCATTTCGTCGATGGCTTCCGCAAGGCCGGCCTTCCGGAGTGACGTAGATTATCGGACCGGAATTCGAATCCGGTCCGATAATCTAACCCCTTGTGTTTGCATCGGCTTTGCCCCGAAAACCGCAATCCACTTTTCGGGCCGATGCCTTGGCCGGCGCGATCACCGGCCTGGGCCTCGGCCGCGAAAGCTGGCGAGCTACTCCTCAGAGCGCCCCGTGGCGTCGCGATCGCGCTCATATCGTCTCTTCAACGGAAACGGCGGCAACCAGGCCTCGCGCCGGATGGTCCAGCTTTCATAGGTTGGCGTCAGCTGGTCAGGGGCATCCAGGGAGCCGAGATTCACTTCGATTTCGTCGCCGCTGCGTCCGAAAATCGGCGAGCCGCAGTGGGGACAGAAGAACCGCCCGCGGTAGTCGCGTATTTCACCATCGACCGTCACCGCGCCCTCGGGGAACACCGCGGACGCGTGAAACAGCGCGCCATGATGCTTGCGGCAGTCGAGACAGTGACAAAGGCCGACCCGGTAGGGGCGTCCCGACGCCACAAACCGGACATTGCCGCAGCGGCAACCGCCCGTGAAACGGTCCATGTTGCGCCTCTTCTTCAAAATCAAGCGGTCGGAATGCGTATACCGACCAGCGCTGTCCCTGCAATTGCCCGCACCGGGCGCCCCCGGCCTCGCCACTGAAGCCGCTGCGCACGGCCTTCGCGGGATAAGTTCGCCTCAAGCCGCCCAGCTCCCGCGAATTCCTCGCAAGCAAGGCTTCCTGGCGCGTCAGAAGCGCATGTCGATCCTGCCTTTGAGCGCGTGGTCTCTCGTCCGCTCACCGAGGCTTGCGGCATAGGTCAGGCCGAGGGTGGTGGTCTGGGTCGCGCGCCAGTCGAGCCCGGCCTCCAGCGCCAGCGCGTTGCGGTCGATGGCAGCGGCGAAGACGCGCGCGGGCGTCGTGCCCGTAGCGAAGGCGGTCAGCGCCTCTGGGGTCAGTTCGCCAAAGCCATGGCGCCAGCCGAGCATGGCACGGGCGAAGAACGGCGTCGCGCCAAGCTGCGCCTCGGCGCGCAGGCCAAGCGTGCTGAAGCCGAGGACCTGCTCGGAGGAGCGCAGTCCCAGCGCCGCCGCCCCGCCCTGCTCGATGCCGGCCTCGCTGGAGACGCGCAGCAGCGCGAGCTGGGCGAAGGGTTCGAGCGCGATGCCCTGCCAGGCAAAGCCATAGCCGAGCTCGGCGAAGGCCTGAGCCAGCGCGCCCGGCCGCTGCGAGCGCAGCAGATCGCCAAAACCGCGGATCGCGACCTGGCGGCGGATGTCGCTCTCGGACCAGGAATAGGCCAGGCCGGCATCGAGGCGGACGGCGCCGAAGCGGCCCCCGGCATAGAGCGCGGCATGGCCGCTCTCGATCCGGCCAGAGGACAGCCTGGCGTCGAGATCGAAGCGCGACTGGGTATAGCCGCCGGCGACGCCGACGCGCAGCGTACCGGAGTCGGTCTCGGAGAGCAGCATGTCGGCGCCGAGAATGGCGCCGCCGGTGCGGCGCGACAGCGAGGCCGCGCTGCCGTCGGCATTCGTGTTCGCCTGGCCGCCGATCGCTTCGCCCCAGAGCGCGTAGCGCGGCTCGCCCCGCGGCGCCGGCATCACGGTCGCGCTCTTGCGCCCCGGCAGATCGGCGCTGAACCCCGCGGCGATCTGCCCGCCTCCTTGCGTCAACAGCGGCCGGCGCAGGCGGGCCAGAATCGCCTCGCGAACGAGCGCGCTTTCGCCGATCGCGGCCGACACCGCCTGGGCATGCGCCTCGCCCGAGAGCAGGTCGAAGCCAGCGCGCGCCTCGGCCGCCGTCGCCGAGAGCAGCGCGTCATGGATCGGATTGCCGACGCTCAGCCGCTCGACCGCGCTCGCGATGAACCCCTGATTGCGTGTCTGCGCGACACCCGCGAACCCGGTCTGGTTGCGCGCCATCGTCAGCGTGACGGTGTTGCTGTCATAGCTCAGCGTCGGCGTCAGGAAGGCCAGGTTCGAGGTGACATTGGCGAAGCGACCGGTCACGCCCGCGCCGGCCGTCAAGATGGTGTAGTGCGTCGCCGCGGCGTAGTTGCCGGTCTCGGCCAGCACCGCAACCGTGCCGCCCGACAAGGTCGCCAATCCCGAGGCGACGATCCGGTCGCTGCTCCCCGCCGCATTGACCTCGACCTGATAGATCGAGCCCGCCCCGAAGGCGACATTGCCTGCGACCGTCAGCGTGCCGATCGAGTTGCCGGGAGCCGCAAAGCCGCCGTTCTGAACAATGAGCCCGCCGATGGTGCCGTTGCCGCCCAACGTCGCGCCATCCTGAACAGTGACGCTCGAGTTCGCCAGCGAGCCATTCACCGCAAGGCGCCCAGCCTGAACCGAGGTCGGCCCCGTCACCGGGCTGTTCCCGGTGAGGTTCAGGCTGCCGGAGCCAACCTTGGTGAAGGGACCGCTGCCGGTGAGCGGAGCGGACATGGTCTCGGCATTGCCGTTGGTGTCGACGGTAAAGCCGCCTGAATCGACGGTAATGGGGCGGTCGAGCGAGCCCGCATAGTCGAACCGGAGGACACCGCCACCGAAGGTGACAGGGCCGCTGCCCAGCGCAGCGGGAGCAGCAATGACCAGGGTTCCGCCATTCACCCGGGTCCCACCCGTGTAGGTGTTGGTCCCGGTGAGCGTCAGAGCGCCGGCGCCGTCCTTCGTGAGCGATCCGGACCCGCTGATATTGCCTGAGAAAGTGCCGTCCACGGGCTGGTTGAACACCAGGACGGCATTGTTGAGAACCGGTCCTTTGAGGCTGGTCGTATTGGCCACCAGGACGCCGCCCGAAATCGTCGTGCCGCCGGCATAGGTATTGGCGCCGGAGAGCGTCAGAGTTCCCGCGCCGAGCTTGGTCAGGCCGCCTGGGCCACCAAGTACTGCTGAAATACCGATATTGTGGCCATTGCTGTCGATGAAGGCGCCGCCAGTGCCGATCACCACATCGCCAGGAGCAAAGCCATAGCGATAATCGGCCTGAGCGGCGAGAAAATTGACCCTGTCGACGCTGGCGCGAAGGATTCCGCCGTCGAGATTGAGCGTGGCATCGCCAGTGCGCCCATCGCCAAGCCCCTTTGCCATCAGGCCGGTCGTCAGCACGCCTCGATTCCCGGCCGTACCGCTCAGGGTCACTATCCCCTGTGCCCCTGGAACCACGCCCATCCAGGTGACGGGGGCGCTGACAGCTCCGGCATTGTCGATCGTTACGGTGCCATTGCCATACCAGCCAACGACGAGTGTATCACTGTTGGTCCATTGCGAGCCGGAGCCGCTCACGGTCACGACGCCGGTCCCGCCGGCATTGTCGCCGACCTGGCCCGCCGTGTTGCTGACGCTCCCTCCATTCAGAATATTCAGGAAACCAAAACCGGAACTGCCCACGCCGATGGAGATGGCGCCGGTGCTGGTCCAAGCCGAATTTGCGTCCCGTACCGTCACCGTACCCGTGACGTTGTCGGAGCCGACGCGGGCCGTGGTGCCGAAGACCTGGCCGCCAGATTCGATGATCAGGCTGCCCCCGAGCAGATTACCAACCATGAGGTTGTTCGGGATGTTCCAGGGCGAGGACTGGGTACCCGGTACCGTAACGGGTGCTCCTTCGACCACGGTATTGAATGATTGGGCTTGAGCAGGGCCGATCAGCAGGAGCAGCACCGCTGTCGAGGCAGCCGCCAGCAAGGCGGCATGCGAGGATGGTGCCTTGGGCTGCGCTGTCTGCATCGAGCCCTTGAGACCGGGCTCAACGAGAATATGGGAAGACGGGCGCATGATCTCTCCAGGCGAATCGCAGCACGCGTCAAGCGGCCTGAAGTGTCGGTGCGCGACAAGATCAAGGGCATCGCAATCCACCGGATCGACGGCCCCAGGCGGCTTTCCCTGCAGATGTGACCACACGGCAACTGTTTCGGGAGCAACACCGGCCCGCTCCGCTCGGGATGAGCCGGACCGGCCCTCCTGCGAGCCTTTCGCCGGTGTCGTCTGAGCCGCGAACTGTCGGGCGTTTGGCGACAAGTCCGGCTCGACGCTGAAGTCCATGTCGGCGTCGTCCGGCGACCAGCTTGCGGCCGATCATACGCCGCAGGCCTTTCCGCCCGCGATGTCCGCGTCGGCTTCGCCCCCGAGCGGCGAGGCGCCATCCACCACGCCAGTGAGCGCGCTCCAGCCCCGGTCGAATACACGACTGCGCGGGGTGTTCGCAGTCTGATTTCGCGCCCTACGACCGACGGGCCCCGGCGGAGAGGCGCACGGCCTCGGCAATCTGCGCAAACTGCTTCGCGAGCGGGCTCGTCTTGCGCCAGACCATGCCGATCGTGCGCGACGGCTGGGGATTCTTGAAGCGCGTGACTGAGACCGAAGCCGAGCGTGTCTCGACCGCGACCGCCATCTCGGGAATCACGGTGACGCCCAGGCCGGCATCGACCATCTGCACCAATGTCGACAGGGAGCTTGCGTCCAGCAGATCGCGTGGCTGCATGGCGCGCGGGTTCTTGTTGCAGAACGAGAGAGCCTGCTCACGAAAGCAATGCCCCTCCTCCAGCAGCAGCAACCGCATTTCGTGAAGATCTTCGCGATTGGGGGCTGGCTTTCCCTCATCCTCGCGCGGCCTGACTAGGACGAAGCGTTCCGTGAAGAGCGCGGCCTCGGTCAGCGAAGGCTCCGATACCGGTAGCGCCACGACCGCCATGTCGAGCCGGCCTTCATTCAGCTCCTGGACGAGTTTTGGCGTCAGCGTCTCCCGGACATGAAGGTCCAGCCCCTCATAGAGGCTGGTCAGGTCGGCGATGAGGCCCGGCAGCAGATAGGGCGCGACCGTCGGGATCACGCCGATGCGCAGCCTGGCGACCAGCCCTCCGCGCGAACTGCGCGCATAGTCTTCGAGCTCATCGACCGAGCGCAGGATGTCCTTGGTCCGAAGCGCGATCTCTTCGCCAAAACTCGTCAGCCGGACCTGGCGCCGGTCCCTTTCGAAAAGCTCGGCGCCGAGCTCTTCCTCGAAGGCCTTGATCTGCATCGACAGGGCTGGCTGGGAGATGGCGGAGCTCTCCGCCGCGCGTCCGAAGTGGCGGTGGCGGGCCAGCGCCTCGAAATAGCGCAGCTGCTTCAGTGTCAGGTTCGTCATAATCTCAGCTTATCGACGCAATCAGAAAATCGGAATTAATATAATGAAACCCTTTTGCTAAGAGGCTCCTTGCGACGACGAGGAGCAGGCAATGCCGAGACCGCCCCGCATGATCAAGGCCGGTGGCATTCCGCTCATGGCCGACCTGGCCCAGTCCAGCCGCCAGCGCCCGTCGATCGTTCCTGTTTCCAGCCACCCGGCTGGCAGGCCTGCCAGGCAGGCCATGAAAGCGGATCGCCTGCCCCGGCACCGACCCGCCCGTGATTGAGAAACGCGCAAGCAGCGTAACGTGAACTGGAGAGAATCATGAATGCGAAATCTGAGGGTGGAGCGGGGAAATGCCCGGTCGCTCACGGGACCAGCGGCACCCAGAGCCGCGACTGGTGGCCCAACCAGCTGCGCGTCGACCTGCTGAGCCAGCACTCCTCAAAGTCCGATCCGCTGGACCAGGCCTTCGACTACCGCCAGGAATTCAGCAAGCTCGACTACGAAGAGCTGAAGAACGACCTGCGCAAGCTGATGACGGACTCGCAGGACTGGTGGCCTGCCGATTTCGGCCATTACGGCCCGCAATTCGTCCGCATGTCCTGGCACGCCGCCGGCACCTATCGCCTGAGCGACGGCCGTGGCGGTGCTGGCCGCGGCCAGCAGCGCTTCGCCCCGCTCAACAGCTGGCCGGACAACGTCAATATCGACAAGTCGCGCCGCCTGCTCTGGCCGATCAAGCAGAAATACGGCCAGCGGATCTCCTGGGCCGACCTGATGATCCTCACCGGCAACGTCGCGCTGGAGACGATGGGCTTCCGCACCTTCGGCTTCGCCGCCGGCCGTGCCGATAGCTGGGAGCCCGATCTCGACGTCAACTGGGGTTCCGAGACCGCCTGGCTGACGCATCGCCCGCTCGACACGTTCGATGCGCCGCTCAGCGCCACCGAGATGGGTCTGATCTACGTCAATCCGGAGGGCCCCGGCGCCAATGGCGACCCGCTTTCGGCGGCCCATTTCATCCGTGAGACCTTCGCCCGCATGGCGATGAACGACGAGGAGACCGTCGCGCTGATCGGCGGCGGCCATACCTTCGGCAAGACCCATGGCGCAGCGCCCGAATCCCACAAGGGACCGGAGCCCGAGGGCGCCGGCCTGGAGGCGCAGGGCCTGGGCTGGGCCAGCAATTACGGCACCGGCCATGGCGCCGACACTGTCGGCAGCGGCATCGAGGTCACCTGGACTCAGACGCCGGCGCAGTGGAGCAACCACTTCTTCGAGAACCTGTTTAAATACGAATGGGTGCAGACCCGCAGCCCCGGCGGCGCCATCCAGTGGGAGGCGAAGGACGCCGAGGATGTCATCCCCGACGCCCATGATCCGTCGAAGAAGCACAAGCCGACCATGCTGACGACCGACCTGTCGTTGCGCGTCGACCCCGTCTACGAGAAGATCTCGCGCCGCTTCCTGCAGAATCCGCAGGCCTTCGCCGAGGCCTTCGCCCGCGCCTGGTTCAAGCTGACCCATCGCGATCTCGGCCCGCGTTCGCGCTATCTCGGGCCGGAAGTGCCCCGGGAAGAGCTGACCTGGCAGGATCCGGTGCCGGCCGTCGAGCACCCGCTGATCAATGACGAGGATGTCGCTGCGCTGAAGGCCAAGGTCCTGGCCTCGGGCCTGAGCGTCTCCGAACTCGTCGGCACCGCCTGGGCCTCGGCCTCGACCTTCCGCGGCGGCGACAAGCGCGGCGGCGCCAACGGCGCGCGCGTGCGCCTCGCGCCGCAGAAGGACTGGGAAGTCAACCAGCCCCTGCAGCTCGCCAATGTGCTCAAGGTCCTCAAGGGCATCCAGTCGGAGTTCAACCTGGCCGCGACCGGCGGCAAGGAGGTCTCCCTGGCCGACCTGATCGTGCTGGCGGGCAATGCCGGCGTCGAGCAGGCGGCGAAGGCTGCCGGCCAGGCCGTGACCGTGCCGTTCGCGCCGGGCCGCACCGATGCCTCGCAAGGGCAGACGGATATCCACGCCTTCAACGTGATGGAGCCGCAGGCGGACGGCTTCCGCAACTACCAGAAGGCGACCCTCAAGGTGCCGGCCGAGGTGGCCCTGATCGACAAGGCGCAGCTGCTGACGCTGACCGCGCCCGAGATGACCGTGCTGGTCGGTGGACTGCGTGCGATCAACATCAATGTCGACGGCACGAGCCACGGCGTCCTGACCGACCGGCCCGGCGCGTTGACGAACGACTTCTTCGTCAACCTGCTGGACATGGGCACGCAGTGGAAGGCGAAGCCTGAGTCTAAGGACGTCTTCGAGGGCACCGACCGCAAGAGCGGCGCCCCGAAATGGACGGGCACGCGCGTCGACCTGGTGTTCGGGTCGAACTCGGTGCTGCGCGCGCTGGCCGAGGTCTATGCCAGCTCCGACGCGCAGGCGAAGTTCGTGAAGGACTTCGTTGCGGCCTGGACCAAGGTGACGAACCTCGATCGCTTCGATCTGGTCTGATCCGGACGAAGAATACTTTCAGCGGCCGCTCCCGGGCGGCCGCTGATGCTCTGCCTTTGCGCGCGAGCCAGGGTCTGCTCCTGGCTGGGGGTAAGCGAGAGCCCGGCGCCACGGACGTCCATGGGCCCCGCCCGGCCTTGCAAGATCCGGCTATTCCGGCCATCTGATGCGCCGAGTTCCCCAGCCAGACAGCATGCAGCCATGACAACCCAGACCGCCGAAAGCCGCAGCTTCGAAGCCGATGTCTCCCGCCTGCTCCACATGATGGTGCATTCGGTCTATTCGGACCGGGATGTCTTCCTGCGGGAGCTGATTTCCAACGCCGCCGATGCCAGCGAGAAGCTGCGCTACGAGGCCATCGCCAGGCCGGAGCTTCTCGGCGACGACCTGAAGCTCGCCATCACGATCGCGGCCGACCCGGAGGCCGGCACGCTCGTCGTTGCCGATAACGGTATCGGCATGAGCCGCGACGAGATGATCGAGGCGCTCGGCACCATCGCCCGCTCCGGCACGCGCGGCTTCATGGAGCGCATCGCGACCGCCGAGGGCAAGGAAGGCGCGCAGCTCATCGGCCAGTTCGGCGTCGGCTTCTACTCGGCCTTCATGGTCGCGGACAAGGTCGAGGTCGTCAGCCGCCGCGCCGGCAGCGACGAGGCCTGGCTCTGGTCATCGGACGGCAAGGGCGAATTCACCGTCGCCCCCGTCGCGCTGAACGATGCCCCCCAGCGCGGCACGCGCGTGACGCTGCATCTGATGGAGGATGCCAAATCCTATGCCGAGCGCTGGACGCTGGAGCGCATCGTCAGGGACCAGTCCGGCCATGTGCCGGTGCCGATCTCGCTGATCGAGAAGCCGGGCGCGGAGGCAACCACGCTGGCCGACGGCGCGGCGCTCTGGGCCAAGCCCAAGAGCGAGATCAGCGCGCAGGACTACACGGATTTCTATCGCAGCGTCGCCGCGCAATATGACGAGCCGAGCGCGACGATCCATTTCCGGGCCGAGGGCCGCCACGAATACACCGCGCTGCTCTTCGTGCCGGGCGGGCGCCCCTTCGACCTGTTCGATGCCGATCGCAAGGGCCGCATCAAGCTCTATGTGAAGCGCGTCTTCATCACCGATGAGGCGGAGTTCCTGCCGCGCTATCTGCGCTTCGTGCGCGGCATCGTCGACACCGCCGATCTGCCGCTGAACGTCTCGCGCGAGATGATCCAGGACAGCCCGCTGCTGAGCGCGATCAAGAAGGGCGTGACAAGCCGCGTCCTCTCCGAGCTGTCGAAGCTCGCCGAACAGGACGGCGATACCTTCGCCAGGATCTGGGAGAATTTCGGCGCGGTCATCAAGGAAGGGATCTACGAGGATTTCGAGCGTCGCGCCCAGTTGCTCGGCCTCGCCCGCTTCAAGACGACGGCCGCAAGCGACGGCCGGCGCAGCCTGAAGGACTATGTCGCGGCGCTCAGGGAGAACCAGACGGCGATCTACTATATCGCCGGCGACGATGCTGGCCGGATCGCGGATTCCCCGCAGCTCGAAGGTTTTCGGGCGCGCGGCATCGAGGTGCTGCTGCTCAGCGACCCCGTCGACAGCTTCTGGGTCTCGGGAGCGCCGGAATTCGAGGGCAAGCCGTTCAAGTCGGTGACGCAGGGCGCAGCCGATCTCAGCCTGATCCCCCTGCTCGACAATGCGACGCCGCCCTCTTCCGAGACGAGCGAGGCGGTTCAGGCCTTGCTCGCGGCGATGAAGGAGGTTCTCGCGGGTGAGATCGCCGATGTCAGAGCCTCCGACCGGCTGACCGATAGCGCGGTCTGCCTTGTCGCGGCGGAAGACGGCCCCGATCGTCAGTTCGAGCGGCTTTTGACCGCGGGCGGGCGCATCGAGAGCGCCAGCAAGCCGATCCTCGAGGTCAATCCGCGGCACGCGATGATCGTCGGGTTGGCCGGCGTCCGGGACGAGGCCGTGCGCAGCGATGTCGCGAACCTCCTGCTCGATACCGCCCGCGTGCTCGACGGCGAGCGCCTCACCGATGCCAAGGCGTTCTCCGAGCGCCTGAGCCGGCTGGTCGCGCTTGGCCTGGCAGCCTCGTAAAGACCGCATGCAGCGTGCGTGCCCGCCCGGCACGCACGCCCTCTCGGCTCCAGACGAAGGCGCCGGCGACTATCTCCCGGATTGCTTGCAGGCGTCGAATGAAAGCCGGAGAGCTGGCGGGAGCCGAGCCGTCCGCGTCGTTGAAGCGACTTTTCCCACGCAAGACCAAGGAGTTGCGGGAGAACTCTGCAACATTGAATCGTCTGGATGGGCCGGCTTCAGGCGGTGAGCATGAGCCTCAGGCGCCAGTCAGCTGCGCCTGCAGATCGGCGAAATCCGTGAACACCAGATCCGGCCATTGCGCGAGCAACGCCGCAGGGGCGTTGTAGCCGAAGGTCACTGCGCCGCAGGCCATCCCGGCCTTGCGGGCGGCCTCGATGTCGCGAAGCTCATCGCCGATCGCAATCGCGCGCTCCCGGGGGACGCCAAGCCGCTTCGCGACAGCCTTGAACTTGGCGCTCTTTCCCCAGAGCGAGGCACCGCAATCGAAGGCACTGACATGGTCCGCGGCCCCGCCCATCGTTCGCCGGATCGTCTCCTCCGCATTGGAGCTGACGACGGCGATCCTGATGCCATGACGGGCGAGGTTTGCGAGCGCCTGTTCGACCCCGTCAAAGAGACGAACCTCGCCCTGGCTCTGCGCATTGAGCTGACGCATATGCGCGGCGATCGCGGGGAGTTTCCACAGGGGAACACCGAGATGGGCAACGATCTCGCGGCTGCCAAGGGCCCGCAGATCGTCCCTCTCCTGCTCCTGGACCTCGCGGAAGCCAAATCGCCGGGCGGTCTCGTTCAGCACCGAACAGAACCATGGAAAACTATCGGCAAGCGTGCCGTCGAAATCGAAGATGGCGAGGGAGTAGCGAGGCATGACAGCAGGGGAACGTGTGAGCGCTTTGCCGGCAATACCCTGATTGGCGGCGGTGGAGGACATTCATTCGAATGAGATGCGGCCTGTCCGGTAGCGTTTTGCTGGCGCCGAGGACAGCGGCATTTTGGGGAATGAGCCCAATTTGGGATTTTCACCGGTCAGTCGTCAGCAACGTGGTCCGGCCCAGCGCGGGGTCGCGCCCTGACGCTGTGTTACGGAACTCACGGTCGGGCGTGACGCAACTGGATCAGGCGGCGCGAGCCCCTGCTCTTCGAGCGTTTCGATGATGAGGTCGCGCGCATCCGATCATCGGACTTGGCAAAGATACCAGCAAGTACGCTCGCGGAGATCCGATCCGGAACAGGACGAGCGGCATTCCGGGCATGTGCGAGGATAGGATCATCTCTAAGCTTCGCCCTCGCACAGCCGGTACTTTCCCTCCATAGTATGCGGCAACCGGATGCCGATTCGAGAGACCGTGAAGCGCGTCGCCATTTCGCTCGTCCCACTGTCTCTGCTCATCGGCTGCGGCGCGGCATGGGCGGCGTCGGATGCGCGGGACATCGTCAGGCAGAGCATCGGGCGCTGGGATTTGCAGGCCGACATGCCAGCAGAGATCGTCAAGCCGCGGTCCTGGCTCGACTGGCTGAAGCTCGATCTGTCGCCCGAGACGGTCAGGATCATGCTCTGGGGCGCCGTCATCCTGGGCATCGCCGTGACGATCTGGTCTCTGCGCGACAGCCTCCCAGCCTTCAGCAGGTCGCGCAAGATCGCAGCACGCGAGGCGCTGCGCCCCGCCTCCAACCCGTCGAGCCGGATGGAGGACGCGCAGGTCGAGGCCGACGATCTCGCGAGCCAGGGGCAGTATGGCGAGGCGATGCATGTGCTGCTGCTGAAGAGCCTGGCCGAAATCCGGATGCGTCTCGGCGTCAGCTTCGCGGCATCGTTGACGAGCCGTGAGATCGTGCGGCGGGTACAGCTGCCGCAGGCCGGGCGCGGCGCTCTTGCCGCGATCGTTCATTCGGTCGAGCGAAGCTATTATGGCGGCCGGCAGGCGAACCGCGAGGACTATGCTGGCTGTCGCGAAGAATTCGACATGCTGAAACGCTCCCTTGCCGCGGTCCCTGCCTGATGAGCACCGCGACCTTCCAGCCCCGCGTCCTGGCCGCGCTGGCGGCAGCGTTCGGCGCGCTATTTGCCGCGTCGCTCCTGCTGACGGGTGCCGGCGGGCTCAACACGCCGGGCAACGCGTTCGGCGCCAACAGCTATTCCCGCTCCGCGGTCGGTCATCTCGCCGTCTTCGAACTGGTCCAGGCTCTCGGCCACAAGGCCGTACGGGGCGAGCATCAACCGCTCGCCATGCTGGGATCGAACGGCGCTCTCGTCCTGGCCGAGCCCTCCGGCAATCTCAGCGGCGAGGACGATCGCAACAAGGTCCTGAGCGCGAAGACGATCCTGCTCGTCCTGCCGAAATGGAGCGTGCGCGGGGACGAACGACGCCGCGACTGGATCGGCGCAGTGGAGCTTGCGCCCGTGCTGCGCGCCCAAGCGGTTCTCAGCGCCGTGGCCAATGGCGGCGAGATCGTCCGCGTAGCGCCTCCCGCCTCCTCTCAGCCGAACATCGCCTCGGTCGCACCCACGGTGCATGGCCAGATGCAGCTCATCAAGGGCTCGAAGCTAAAGCCCCTGATCGCCTCCAGCGATGGCATCCTGCTGGGGGAACTGCAGGAGGGCACTCGGCGTATCTGGATCCTGTCGGACCCCGATCCGCTCGAAAATCACGGCATCGGGAAGGATCGCAACGCCGATTTCGTCCGGGATATCGTCGCGGCCCTGCTTGGAGGACAGAACGGCACACTGGTCTTCGACGAGACGATCCACGGCTTCCAACGGTCCCCGCCCAATCTCCTGAAATTCCTCTACGAATTTCCGTTCAACCTTGCGCTTCTCCAGTTCATCGCCGGCCTCGCGCTCCTCCTCTTCGCCGCAATGGGCCGCTTCGGCGCCGCGCAGACCCTTCCGCGCCAGGTCGAGGCCGGCCGGCATGCCTTGATCGGCAACGCCGCCTCGCTGATCGACCATGCTGGCCACCATGCCGCGATCCTGCACCGCTATATCGGCCTGGCGCTGCAGGATGCCGCCCGGATCCTCCATGCCCCGCCACGGCTGGCGGGGCCGGAACTCGTCGCATGGCTCGGCAAGACCGCAGCCGAACGCGGCATCGACACGACATCCCTCGAAACACTGGAGCGAGCGGCCAAGGCCAGGCCCCGCGACCTCGCTTCGCTGCTCACCGCGGCGCAGACGATCCATCGATGGCGCAAGGATCTGGTGAATGGAATTCCGCAACGTCTCGGCGATCACTGAACAGATCCGTAACGAGATCCGAAAGGCCGTCGTCGGCCATGACGAGGTCGTCGAACTGATGCTCGTCAGCCTGCTCTGCGGCGGGCATGTGCTGCTGGAAGGCGTTCCCGGCACCGCAAAGACGCTTCTCGGGCAGTCCTTCGCCACCGGCCTGTCGCTGCGCTTCGGGCGTATCCAGTTCACGCCCGACATGATGCCCGGCGACCTGCTCGGCACCAACCTGTTCAACTTCCAGACGAGCAGCTTCACCCTGACGCGCGGGCCGATCTTCGCCGACATCCTGCTCGCCGACGAAATCAACCGCACGCCGCCGAAGACGCAGGCCGCGCTGCTGCAGGCGATGAATGAACGCAATGTCACGATCGACGGGGTCACCCATCCGCTGGGCGATGCGTTCATGGTGGTCGCGACGCAGAACCCGATCGAACAGCAGGGCACGTACCCCCTGCCCGAGGCTCAGCTCGATCGCTTCCTGTTCAAGATCAACCTGACCTATCCGAGCAGGGAGGAGGAGTGCGACATCGTGGGGCGCCACGGACACCGCACCGCCATGCCCAGGCTCTCCGAATTCGGACTATCGGCCGTCGCGTCGGAGACGCAGCTGCTCGCCGCACGCGATCTCGTCGCCGGGATCAATCTCGGCGCGCCTCTCGTTGGCTATATCGTCGACCTCATTCGCGCGACGCGAAGCCACCCTGCCATCGAGACCGGCGCCTCGACCCGCGCCGCAACCATGCTCGCTTCGGCAAGCCGAGCCCGCGCCACGACGCAGGGGCGCGACTTCGTCATTCCCGACGACGTCAAGTTCCTCGCCCTGCCGCTGCTGCGCCACCGGATCGTACTGGCCCCCAATGCCGAGATCGACGGCCTGACCAGTGACATGGTCGTCGGCGAGTTGCTCGACCAGGTCGCCGTACCGCGATGATCCGGCCGACGCTGCGCGCGGTTCTGGTCTTCGGTGCGACCTTGCCGGTCGCCATCATCCTGCTGGCCTATGATGGAGCGCTCTGGCCGATCTCGCTCGATCTTGCCCTGTTCGTCCTGGCGCTGATCGCGATCGACGCCCTGCTCTGCGTCCGGACCTCGCGACTGGAGATCGCAACCGACGCGCCGAGCCGGCTCTTCATCGGCAGCAAGGGCGAGCTAACGGTCAAGATCGGTGTCGCCGCCGCCACCCGCGGGCTCGTTCTCGATATGCTCTGCGAGCAGCGCGGCGAGCTTGCGCCGCCCGAACCACGCCAGCTGCTGGTCACTCCCGACCGGGCTGGCGAGACGACGCTGCCGCTGCTGCCGCATCGCCGCGGCCGCATCCACATCGATGCGTTGTGGCTTCGCTGGCGAGGACCACTCGGCCTGGCCATGCGAACCCATCGCCAGCCGCTGACCCTGGTGGTCGACGTCGTCCCCGACATTCGCGGCATCGCCTCGGCCGGTATCCAGTTCTTCAACCAGAACGCGATCGACGGCATCCGCGTCCAGCGCCAGAAGGGCGAAGGCACCGAATTCGACGCGCTGCGCGAGCATGCCCCGGGCATCGACAACCGATTCATCGACTGGAAGCGCTCCGCCAAGCATCTGAAATTGCTGTCCAAGGAGTTCCGGGTCGAGAGCAACCACCAGATCATCCTCGCCTTCGACACCGGCTATCTGATGGCCGAGCCGATCGACGGTCTCTCCCGTCTCGACCACGCGATCCATGCCGGCCTGCTGCTTGGCTGGGTCTCGCTGCATAGCGGCGATTACGTAGGCAGCTTCGGCTTCGATGCCCGTATCCGGCAGTTCCTGCAACCGTCGCGCGGCATGAGTTCTTTCGCCCGGCTCCAGAACGCCTCCGGCCAGCTCGGCTACCAGACCGAGGAGACCAATTTCACCCTTGGACTGGCCGAACTCAATACACGGCTGAAACGGCGGGCGCTCGTGGTGCTGTTCACGGAGTTCATCGACACGACCACGGCCGAGCTGCTCCTGGAAAGCCTGCAGCGCATGGCGAACCGCCATGCCGTGATCTTCGTCACCCTGCGTGATCCGCTGTTGCCAAACATCGTCGAAGCGAAGCCCGATCGCTTTCAGTCAGTCGCCGAGGCGGTCGTCGCCCATGATCTGTTGCGCGAACGCGCCGTCGTGCTGGAGCGGCTGGCGCGCATGGGCGTGCACTGCCTGGAGATCCCGCCGCGCAGCCTGGCCGTCGGCCTCGTCAATCGCTACCTCACGATCAAGCAAAGGGGGCTGTTATAGAATCGCGCGCGCTCTCGCACGGCGTCCCGCCGGCCCCCGTCCCGACCATCGCCCTGCGCAGCAGCGAGTTCCGCAAGACCCGCGAACCGGCCTGGCGGACGCTCGAAGCCCTGATCTCTCGCGTCGAGAAGAAAGGCATCGCCAGGCTGTCGGCCGAGGAGCTCCAGCAATTGCCGCTGCTTTACCGCACGGCGGCGTCCTCGCTGTCGGTGGCGCGGGCGATCGCGCTCGACCGGAACCTGGTCCTCTATCTCGAGGGGCTGGTGCTGCGGGCCTTCTTCGTCGTCTACGGGCCACGGGCCGGCATTCTGGAGAGCTTCATCCAGTTCGTGAAGCACGGCTTCCCGGCCGCCATCCGCAAAGCCGGATGGCATATCCTGCTCGTGACTCTCGCCCTGGTGGCGGGCACCGTCATCGGCTTCATGCTCGTCGCCCCCAACGAGGCCTGGTTCAGCGCGCTGGTGCCGGAAGCACTCGCGGGCGGCCGCGGGCCCGCCAGCACGGCGCAGCAGTTGCTCGATCAGGAGATCTTCGCCCCCTGGCCCGGCTTCGTTGAGTCCTTCGTCGTCTTCGCCAATTTCCTCTTCCGCCACAACGCGACCATCGGCATCATGACCTTCGGACTCGGCATTCTCGGCGGCGTGCCGACGCTGCTGCTCATCGGCTACCAAGGGATTGCGCTCGGCGCCTTCTTCGCCCTGCACTACAATCGCGGCCTGCTCTACGATTTCATCGGCTGGGTTTCGATTCATGGCGTCACCGAGATCGGCGCCCTGATCCTGTGCGGCGCGGGCGGCCTCGTCATCGCGGAGAAGATCCTGTTTCCAGGGCGCTATTCGCGCCTCGACAACCTCGCGCTGGCGGGAAAGGCGGCGGCCGGGCTTGCCGGCGGCGCGGTGCTGATGCTGTTCGCGGCGGGGCTCATCGAGGGCGGCCTGCGCCAGTTGATCGCCTCGACGCCGTGGCGGCTCGCCATCGGCGCGGCCACCGGGCTACTATGGGCTGCTTATTTCCTCTCGAACCGTGGGCGGAAGAGCGATGGCGCAGCGGCTTGACCGGATTAATCGCCTGCTCGATGGCGTCACCCGCAATCGCCGGGAGATCACCAGCCCGGAAGGCATCGTGCTGGAGGTGGATGTTGCCAATCCAGGCGAGCGTCTGGTCGCTTTCCTGATCGATTTCCTGTTCTGGATGCTGGCGACGATCCTGCTTTACGTCATCCTGAGACTTATGCTCGCCGAGAACTTCAACCGATCGGTGGCCGTCACGCTCGTCCTCTTCGTCGCCTTCCTGCTGCGAAACCTCTACTTCATCCATTTCGAGCTGCAGAGCCAGGGTGCGACGCCAGGCAAGCGCATCACGAACCTGAAGGTGATCGACCGCGGCGGCGGCCCTCTCCTTCCCGGAGCGATCATTGCCCGCAACCTGACCCGAGAGGTCGAGATCTTCCTGCCGCTCGGGCTTTTCTTCGCGGTCCCCCAACTGGATGATGGCGCAGGCTTCTGGACGGCGGCGGCCTATTTCGGCTGGGCGGTTTCCATATCGGCGCTGCCTTTCTTCAATCGCGACCGTCTGCGCGCTGGCGACCTGATCGCTGGAACGATGGTGATATCCGTACCGCGACGCGCCCTGCTTGCCGAACTCGCCAGCGAAAGCGCGCGCCATGTCTTCAGCCGTAGCCAGCTCGAAGCCTACGGCGCCTTCGAACTGCAGGTGCTCGAGGAATTGCTGCGCCGGCCAGCCTCACCCGAAACCACGCTGCTGCAGCAGCAGGTCTGTGCCAAGATCTGCCGCAAGATCGGCTGGACGGAGCCTGTCCCCGCCGCCGATGCACTGGACTTCCTGAGGGCCTTCTACAGTGCCGAACGCGCCCATCTCGAACGCGAACAGCTGTTTGGCCACTATCGCGCCGACAAAACGGAAGCGGCGGCCACCCGTCGGTAGCCGTCGTCCCGAAGGGCCCATGCCCCGGCGTGGCTGCTCAATCGAAGACGTTGGCGAGCGTGTCGAGATCGATGCCTTCCTTTGCCGCCCGAAGGTCGTGATAGATCACGGCGCTCAGCACGGCGCCAAATGTCGTCGAGATGACCTGCGCGGCGAAGCCCAATAGCTGTCCCACAATGTTCTCTTCGCCGACCTTGACCAGCACCAAGCCGGCCACCGTCCCGACGACCATTACCAGCAGGAACAATCCGAAGATCTGCCAGCGATAACCCTTGGTGAGCGCGACGCTGCGCTTCAGGCTCGCCATCACGCCGGACTTCTCGATGACGCAGGCGGGGATCGCGACGTAGAGCATGCAGCCGAGGATGATACCCGGCACGATGAAGAGAACCATGCCGAGGATGGTCGCAAGGGCACACAGGATCGAGACGCCAATGACGGGCACCGCGCGCGCCAAGGCGATCTGGAAGGATTCGCGGATCGTGAAGGATTGGCCCCGCATGATCTGAAACGCGCCATAGAGGCTCGTTGCCTGCGCAAGGCTCTGGAGCGCGATCGTCAAGAAACCCGTTCCGGCGGAAGTAACCGCCGCTCCCGAAGTCCCGGAGCTTGATGCGGATACCAAGGTCAGGATGAGCAAAGGCGCCATTGGCAGAAGCGTCAGCAGCGTGAATTTCCAGAATTGATGGCCAAGAATCGCGAAAGTCTTGTTCATCACGGTGCCCACGCGGAATTGCGCAGGCGCGGCCGAAAGGCCGCCGGCAACTATATCAGTCATTAAATCCCCCCGCCTTGCTACAATCGAAGACTGGCATGGCGCGTTTGCCAGGGCAAACCGAAGTCGGAAGATGCCTTGGGGACTGCTTAACGGAGAGGATCGTGGGACGCGCCTTCGCCAACCGGCTCGGCGCACCGTGCAATCAAGATCCGTTCGGTCCTGCGCCGTGGGAAAGACTTGCGTGGGGGCGAAACAGGGGCTGATCGGGCCATGGACTCCTTCATCGCGGCATGAAACGCTGCGTCAGTCTGTGGGGAGATTGCCGTGAAGATGACTTTCGCTGTGGGAGCCGTCCTGGCGGGCGCGCTGGTTTTTGCGCCGGCCGCATCGGCGCAGTCAGGTGGCACGAGGCCGGAATGCCGGGGCATGAAGAATGCCCGCGCCTGCACCTGCGCCCTCAACAATGGTGGCTCGGTATCGGCCGATCGCCATCGCCCGGGCAAGACCCAATGGCAGGCAGCACGGAAAGGAACGCCCGCGCATATGGCCTTCATGAACTGCACAAATCGATCGAGGGTATAGCTCAGCGGAGCTGAAGGCACGTGTACCTCAAGAGCACTCTTGGGTTGGCGCTGAGCTACGTGCTGATTCTCGGTGCAAGCTTCAGCACCAGCTTTGCCGGCCTGATCTGGCTCCTGGGCGCGCCATGGGCCTGGCCGCTCGCCGAGAGCCACCGGGCGCTGGCCGTCCTGTCGTTCCTGCTCGCCGGTTTCGCCACGGATCAGATCTGGCGCGCAGTTCACCTCGGCGAATAGACCTTCGCGCTGGCGGCGGCTGCGTGCCAGGACCCCGGCCGCTCAGTTCGCCACGGGCGCCAGGTGTTCGTCGTCGATCGAGCGCGTATCGCCTGTCCCGATCAGCGTTCGCGTTGCGTCGATCGAGGCATAGATCCAGAGGATCTTCATGCCCTCGGTCGCCGAGACGTTGCGAAACCGATGCGGCAGATTGGCGGGGATGAAGGTGATGTCGCCCGCCGCGATCGGGTACTCGACACCGTCGATTTCGGCGATGGCCTGCCCTTCGAGCAGCATCACGCTCTCTTCGCAATTATGGCTGTGCAGCGGGATCGCAGCCCCCGGCTCGAAGATGGTGATGCCGTTGATGAAGCTGGTCGAGCCCGTGCGGCGGGTGACGAGCGGGATCGTCCTGGCGCCGCCGCCGCGCTGGCGCGCCGGGATCTCGGAGGGGCGAAGAACGGCGGGCCTGCCGCGGGCCGTGTCCTGGACGGTCGACATGCGGATCTCTCCTGATGGATGGGATTCAGGACCGGACGGGCCCGATCCAAAACGGCGTTTGCCTTCAGGCCGCGGCACGTCCCGACAGCTGTCTGCGTAGTTCCGCGATCACCGCCTGGGCGAAGGCATCCGTGCCCAATCTGCCGCCGATATCGCGGGTGCGCGTCGCTGGATCGTCGAGAACGATATCGACCGCGCGCCCGATTGCGCCGGCAGCCGCGATCAGCCTGGCGTTGGCGTCGCGCCGGCCGCGCCAGTCCAGCAGCATCGCCGCCGAGAGAATGAGGGAGGTCGGGTTCGCCAGGTTCTGCCCTGCGATATCAGGCGCGGACCCGTGCTGGGCCTGCGCGACGCAGATATCGTCCCCGGCATTGATCGAGCCGCCGAGACCAAGGCTACCGGACAGCTCGGACGCCTCGTCGGAGAGGATGTCTCCGAACATGTTGGTCGTCACGATCACGTCGAAGCGATCCGGCGAGCGGATCAGCAGCGCGGCCGTCGCATCGACGATCAGCTCCTCCAGCTCCACGTCCGGATAGTCCGCCGCGACCTTGCGGACCTCGCGCAGGAACAGGCCATCCGACAACTTGACGACATTGGCCTTGTGGACGGCGGTGACCTTGCGGCGGCGGCCGCGCGCCAGCTCGAAGGCGGCGCGGGCAATGCGGGAAGAGGCTTTCGCGGTGATCTTGCGGATCGACAACGCCATGTCGGGATCGGGCATGAACTCGCCGCCACCGGCGAACATGTTGCGGTCGGAGTAAAATCCCTCGGTGTTCTCGCGCACGATGACCAGGTCCATCGGCTTGCGCAGGATGCTCAAGCCCTCGCGCGACCGGCAGGGGCGCAGATTGGCGAAGAGCTCGAAGACGACGCGCAGTTCGGCGGACGGATTGATGCCGCCCTTGTCGCGTGCCGGATACTCATAGTGGGAGACCGGGCCGAGGATGACACCATCGACCTCGGGAATCCGGGTCATGACGTCCTGCGGCAAGGTCGTGCCCCGCGCCTCCAGGCTGGCGAGGCCGATCTCGCGCGTCTCGATATCGAGCCCGAGGGCCAGCGCCGCATCGGCGACCTCGAGTACGGCAAGGGTGGCAGCGGTGATCTCGGGCCCGATGCCATCACCGGGAAGAACGAGGATTTTCATGGTGAACCTGCTGGGTTGTATCGGCCGCCGCGCATGGCGCGATCCGCCCTCCGAGGTCTCGTCACCGGAGGGCGCTCGCTTCAGGCTGCGGCCCGTGACAGCGAACCGCTCAATGTCGGGTGCTTGGTCAGGCCGGCGTTGACGTTGACGCTCCGGTCGAGCTCGACCGTGTCGCCGTTGATGCGGAGGATGACGGTGTCGCAGAACACGGTCTCGACATAGCGCCAGGTCATGACGAAGGTCGCCTCGTCGCGCCAGACGCCGCTTGCGATCACGCGCATGAGGTCCGGCTGGTAGGCGTGATGCAGGTCCTGCCCGCTCATTGACGTCTGGCCTTCGATGCCATGTCCGAGGCCGAGCGTGACCTTATGCGTGCCACGGTGGTCGACGAGACGGAATTCGCAGCTCCCTGCCCCGAAGCTGAGCGACGCTTCCGACACCTGGTTGGCATTCGGCGCGAAGCGAATGCTGCGGCCACTCATCTCGGCCGCGCGGGGGCTTTGCAGAGCTCCCATCTCGACTGGCATCGCCAGTGTCGCAAGGCGCGAAGCGAGTGCAGCATCCGCTGCCACGGAGCCCGGCTGCGTCAGGGCCGGAAACAGCTCCGCCCAGACAGCGCTCAGAAGCCGCTTCTCGCTCAGCGGAAGGGCCGCGGTGATCGTGATGGCGGCGCGCTGTTCCGGCAGCAGGATGTAATATTGCCCGAAGACGCCGGCAGCGCGGGTGCCCCCATGGGGCGTCATCCACCACTGGTAGCCATAGCCGGGGCGGATATCGGGCACGCCATCGGGATCGGCCGGGCGATAGCGCTTGCCGTCGAATGACATCATCTCGAATTCACCGACATGGTTGTGCCGTGTCGCCCGGACCCAATCGGCCGGGATCACCTGCTGGCCGTTCCACATGCCGTCCTGGAGATGCAGGACGGAGAATTTCATCATGTCCTCGGCGGAGCAGCTCAGCCCGTTCCCGCCGGTGCTGATGCCTTCCGGAGAGACGTCCCAGCTGATCTCCCCCATGCCGAGCGGACGGAACAGCCGCGGTTCCAGATAGTCGCTGACGGTCTGCCCGGTCAGCTTCGTGACGATGGCCGACAGCATGTAGCTGGAGCCGCTGCTATAGACGAAGCGCGTGCCGGGGCGTTCGACGACGGGCTCGTCCAGGAACGCCTCGATCCAGCTTCCGGTGAGATAGCGCCATTCGCCTCCGGACAGGCCGGTCCGGTGGCCCGTGCGCATGGTCAGCAGGTCCTTGACCGTCATCGCTGCGAGGCTCGGGCTGATTTCGGCCGGCAGATGCTCGGGGAAGAAGTCGACGACCTTGTCGTCGAGGTCGAGCAGCCCATCGGCATGAATGAGCCCGACCGCGACGGCCGTCCAGCTCTTCGTGGCTGAATGCTGCATATGCGGGCGGTCGGGACCGAACGGCTTCCAGAAAGCCTCGGCAACGACGGCGTCGTTCTTGAAGACCATGAAGCTATGCAGTTCGAGGCCGGCGAGCTGCACGGCGTCGAGAAAGCGTGTGATCCCAGCAGCGTCGACATCGCGCGATGAAGGCGTCGCCCGGGGCAGTCCTGTCAAAGTCATGGTCCAATCCTGTTCAGCGGAAAGAGCGTCAGGGGGGGTGCGCCCGGCATCCGCGCCTGACGAGAGAGTTTGGGGATCAGTCTTGGCACCGGCGCCGGCCTTTCGGCCATGATGGCGGTGCCCGGCATGGGCTACCTGGCGATGGAGACACCCCAGGCTCGCGGTTGCCCCATGGCCCAGCTCCTGTACCCCGAGACATAGGAGCGGACGGCGCTGGTCCGGACCTCCGAGTAAAGCACGATCATCGGAACATCCTCGCGAAACATCACCTCGAGCCTGTCCATGATCGCCTGACGCTTCTCCGGGTCGGCGATCTCCATGCTTTGAGCAAGGAGCTTTTGCGCCTCGGGGTTGTCCCAGGCCTTGCGGGGTTGCTCCGCCTTGGAACCGGTGAACATCTCGAAGGACAGGGACGGGTCGAGCCGTGCGGAAAAGCCGTGCGACATCAATTGATAGGAAGCCGCGAGGTAGCGGTCTTGCTGCGCGCCCCATTCCAGCACGTCGAGATCGAGGTTGATCCCGGCCTCCTTCGCCATCGCCTGCGCGATCACCGCCTGGTCGAACATGCTCTGATAGCGCTTGTTGGTGATCATCCTGATCGGCTGCCCCTTGTAGCCCGCCTCCGCCAGAAGTTTCCTGGCGGTGGCGAGATCGCGGGTGATCGGCTGCGCCTGGAGCTTTCCGTGATAGGCGCTCGCGGGCGGGATCGGTGAGTTGTTGGGCTTGGCCGTTCCCTCGCTGACCTGGTCGACCAGGACGGGCAGGTCGAGGGCGAGCTGCAAGGCGCGCCGGATGCGGACGTCGGACAGCAGCGAATCCCTAGTCTGGATCAGGATGTCATTGACATTCATCACCGATGCCGAGTCCAGGGTGACGTTCTTATTGGCCTTGTACTCGGCCAGATCGGCGTTTTGGACATCAAAATTGACGTCGATATTGCCCGCCAGCAGGGCCGCCTTCGCCGTCGATTCGTCCGGGATGATGGCGAAGCGCAGCTTCGGAAGCGTGGTGGACTTGTTGCCGGTCAGGCCGTCCCGCGCGCCGGGCAACGCGGAATATCTGTCGTTGCGGACCAGATCGATGAACTGGCCGCGCCGCCATTCGCCAAGCTTGAAGGGGGCGGTCGTGACAGGCGCAAGCCATTTGCCGTCAGGGCCGAGCGAGCTCTTGTGATAGATGCCGGTGCCGCCGCAATCGGGACGGGCGAGCGTTCCGAGGAAGAGCGCGGAAGGTTTTGCAAGCGTGAATGCGACGGTTCTGGCGTCCTTGGCGACGACCTCCGTCACCTTCACGGCGCCGCGGCCATCGACCTCGGAGAGACAGCGCCAGCCGGTGGCGGGATCGGTGTAGCGCTTCCAGGCGAACAGCACGTCGTCGCTGCCGACCGGCTCGCCATTGCTGAAGCGGAGATCGTCGCGCAGCACGAAGGTATAGGTCCTGCCGTCTTCGGAGACGCTGATCGATTTCGCCAGGAGCGGACCGACGCTTGCATCCTCCCTGAAGGCGACCAGCCCTTCGAAGAGATGGTTCTGGACCGCATCGGTATTGGCATCGCGATTGACGCCTGGATCGAGCGAACGGATATCGGCGTTGAGGCGAAGGCGGAGCGGCTGCGCCTCCTGGGCATTCGCGATGCCGGCCAGAAGGCCGGTGGACAGTACCAGCAGCGTGGGCAGTCTCATCTTGATCCCCTCGTTTCCTGAGTTGGCTTCAGTTCCATGGGCCGTCGTGCTGCGGCCCAAGGGCATGATCGGTTCAAGGCCGCCGATCGCGCCGCCGCGCTCGGCCGGGCAACGGTTGCGCGCGGCACTTCGATCCTCGCTCCCGGCGAAGAGACGGCGATGCGCGGCTTGGCCGTCCCGCTCAGCGCGCGGATCAGACTGGCGATTTCACGCGGCGGGCAGTGCAGGGGAAACGGCATTGTTGCTAAGCTCTCCCCCTCAAGGGCTGCCGGGCCCGCCGCAGCCTTGACGAGACGTACCAGAATGTTTTTTGTGATACAATGACCATTATGGAAACTGAAACCAGCCGCCAGCCCACGCGCCTTCAGGAAGAGCTCGCCGGGCGCATCATGGAACTCGCCCGCGCCGACGGCGTCGTTCCCGGCGACCGCCTGAACGAGAAGACCCTGGCCGAGCGCCTGAACGTCTCCCGCTCGCCGGTGCGCGCCGCGCTTGACCTGCTGGCCACGCGCGGGCTCGTCATCCGGCGGCCGCAGCGCGGCGTCGAGCTGCTGGCCGCCCTGCCGGCGGAAGCGACCACATCCGGCGAACGCGGCGGCGATGACGACCTGCTGGTGCGCATCGCCACAGACCGGGACAATGGCAGGCTCGGCGACGACATCTCGGAAACGGAGCTGATGCAGCGCTATGATGCTGTGCGGCCTACGGTCCGCCGAGCCCTCGACCTGCTTGCCGACCTGAAGATGGTGGAGCGCAAACCGGGCTATGGCTGGCGGTTCCTGACGCGCTGGAGCGCAGAACTACGCCGAGAGAGCTACCGATTCAGGCTGATCATCGAGCCGGCGGCGCTTCTCGAACCTGGATTTGCGCTCCTGCCCGGCTTTGCCGAGGAGATGCGGCGCCAGCACGATGAAAGCCTGTCCCTGCCCTGGAGTGAATCCTCCAGCGTCGCGTTCTTCGAAATGAACGCGGCATTTCACGAGGGCCTGGCCGAGGCCTCCGGCAACCGCTTCTTCCTCGAGGCCATGCGACGCCAGAACCGGCTGCGGCGCTTCTCGATCTATAACTGGAAACACGGCTTTGATCGCGTGCGCGCCAACCACAGCGAGCACATGGAGATCCTGACGAGACTGGAAGCCGGAGATACGGAACTGGCCGCCGTGCTGATGAGGCGCCATCTGGAGATCACCGGGAGCATGATTCTGCCCGCCCCGCAATGAGTGTCTTTTATTCGAAAGAAGTTACCGGAACCTAGAAAGCCTGCCTTGGCGGCCTGTTGTGCCAGCTTCTTTGGGGATGAGGCGCGGCGTCAGTGCGACTCGAGAACCATGTCGTCAGGAGGCGGCATGGCGCGGCCAGCCGATGCCGGGTGCGCGCCTATGGCGTCGCGCTGAGAACCGGTTGCGGTCTTTCAGGAAAGCCGCTGCAACCACGGAGGGTCAGATCATCGCGGCGACGACCGGCACCAGCGCCCGGCCGATATTGCGGGTGTTCTCTGCGTCCAGGTGCACGCCGTCGACGACCGAAGCCTTGGCAACCGAGGCGGCGTCGAAGAAGTCGCAGCCGCGGCGCTTGGCAACGGCTTCATATTCCGGTGCCAGTCGCCGGGATTCCGCGATATCGCGCCCGCCGACGGGCAACCCGTCCGGTGCGCGCGACGCAGCGAAGATCGGCGGCGACACCACCAGGATCTTGGGAGCTGCGGCGCCCCAGCCATAGGGAAAGCTCTGTGCGATCTCGATGAGCCGGTCGATTCCCGCGGCAGCCCCCGCGGCCCGCCCGCAGATATGCGGCTTGAGGTCATTGGCTCCCAGCATGATGATGAGCAGGTCGAGCGGATAATGGCTGCCGAGCAGCGTCGGCAGGATCCGCGCGCCATTTCGGTCCGACGGCGACATGTGATCGTCGAAACAGCTGGTTCGTCCGCCCAGTCCCTCAGCAACGACGGTCGCCGCGGACCCTAGCCCGGCCGCGAGCACATTGGGCCATCGGTCCTCAAACGCATGGCGGCCGCCGCGCTGATGGTCCGAGCCCCAGGTGAGGCTGTCGCCGAAAGCCAGGATCGTGAAGCTCATCATTCATTCCACATGTCGCGGAGTGCGGGTCAGCGCTGCCGCGCAGCGCCCGACTGCCCTTCCCGGCCGGACGCGTTGCCCTAACTGCCGGGACGGATGCGATCAAGCCCAGCGCAGAACGCCGGGCGACCGAGGTATGGACGGGAATTGCGGCCTCCCTCTCCCCGCGCGACGGGCGTGGAACCAGGGAGCGAGGCGCAACAATGAGGGGCTGCCCCATGGACAGCCGCAGCACGGCATGGAACGTTACGTCAGGCTGGGGAGAGATTGCCGTGAAGATGACTTTGGTCGTGAGCAGCGTGCTGTGGGCATGCTGGGTCTGGGCTCGACTGCGTCGGCGCAATCGGGCGGCACGAGGCCGGAATGCAGGGGTGTCAAGAATACGCACGGCTGCAACTGTGCCCTTAGCAATGGTGGCTCGATCACCGCCGACCCCGATCGCCCGGGCAAGATCAAGTGGAACGGGCCGTCCCGGCGCACGCCCGCCTATATGGCTTTCATGAACTGCACGAATCGATCGGGGACATAGGTCGCAGGAACCAGGGGCGCGAGCACGCGGGATCATCGACGAAAGGCGCAGTGCGGTCGATCTGGAGCGCGCAACCGAAGGTTGCTAGAGGCATCATGGTTTCCCCTCACGATCGGTTCGCCATGACAAAGCCTGCTGCTGTCGCCCTTCTCGCGTTCGGTCTTTCCGCCTGCGTCAGCACTCTCGATCAAAAAGTCCCGGACACAGCCGATACACCGCTGCAGCGCAAGGCAATTGCCGCCGTGGCTATCGAGAATCTCGGCCGTCATTGGGCCCTCGGCTATCTTCCGCTCAAGGTCCCCAGCATCTCAGGCCCCTTCGCAAGCAAGGGCATAACCGGCACCACTGTCTTCGCCTACTGCATCAGCGCGGTCTATGACCAAGGCCCGTTCCGAAAAGTCGTGTACGGGAAGGCTCATGTCGGGCAAGCAGGTTCGAATATCCACGTCAGCTATGCCGCGGCGGACCTTATCTACTGCCAGGGTCAAGGCCAACCGTTCACCGAATTGGCTGAATTGGTCGCCCAGAAGACCGGGGTGAGTGTGAAATCCGTCTTTGAACTGCCTCCGCCCGCATTCTAGACGAGCGACGCCGATCGCGGCTTTTCTTGGCAACCCTGCCCGATGCCAAGCGGCAGCTCCATCGCCTTTCCGGTCGACTTGATGCTCAACCGCCATCATCATACCGGGAATCGACCACAAGCGGGGCGTGCAGATGCGGCGATGCCTTCGACCGACCAGAGCAAGACAAAACTCCGCTCGCGGCCCTGTTTCCGCCCTTGCGTCCGGTCTCATCGGGCTCTTCGCGGCCCTGCCCGCCCAGGCACAGTGCGCGCCCGATCCGCCCGGAGCCGGGGCGATCGTGACCTGCTCGGGCACGGATGCTGATGGTTTTGCAGCGCCGGCCAACACACCCGTCACCATCACTGTCGCGCCGGGCGCGACCGTCCAGCAGGCTCCGGGGACCGGTCAGGCCATCACCTTCGGGCCGAACACTGCCGGAAACCTGCTCAACAATAATGGCTCGATCATCGCATCCGGAAGCGCTGCCACGTCCCTCACCGGCGTGGCCTTCTCGTCCGGGACCGGGGCCGGGACGAGCATTTTCAACAATCTCGGCATCATCTCCGCGACGAATGCCGGTGCCGGCAATGCGCTCGGCATGTCCTTCCTGCAGGGCAATGCGGCCTCGACCATCCAGATCGTCAATGCCGCTGGTGCGACGATCGCCGGGACGACGACGGGAGGCGGCGCAGGCATAGGCGTGAACCAGAGTTTTGCCGCCGGCGCTTCGTCGCGCGCGCTGGTGATCGACAATAGCGGGATCATCCGCGGATCGACCAATGGCATCGCTGCCGGCACCGGCGCCTCCAGCGCAGCTCAGACCATCACAGTCAACAACGGCGTCGGCGGCGCGGCCGCGCAGATCAATGGCGGAACCGGCCCCGCCATCACCTTTGCCGGCAACGGCCTCAATACCGTCAACAATCTCGCCACGGGCACGATCAACGGCGATATCGTCAGCACCGGGAACGCGCCCCTCGTCATCGACAATTCCGGCACCATCAACGGCAACGTCAGCCAGGGCAACGGCGCCGACACGTTCATCATGCGCGGCGGCGTGGTGAACGGCACCGTCGATCAGGGCAGTGGCCCCGGGGACGGCGTCGACCGCTTCGTGATGACCGGCGGCACGATCAACGGCAACGTCAACCAGGGCGGCGAACTCGATTTCGCGACGATCTCCGGCGGCGTCATCACTGGTGGCCTGAACGAAGGCGATTTCGTCACGATCACCGGCGGCCAGATCGGCTCGATCGACATGACGCTCGCCAACAACGTGGTGACCATGTCGGGCGGCCTTGTCGTCACCAACGTGCTGGCGGCCCAGAACAACGACACGCTCAACCTGTCCGGCGGGCGCATCGGCGGCTTCGTCAATTTCGGCAATGGCAACAACGTCTTCAACATCTCGGGGGGCAGCGTCGGCGGTTTCCTGCTCAGCGGAAACGGCGCCGACACGGTGAACTGGACCGGCGGCGGCGTACTCGAGTCCGGCTTCCGGCTGGGCGCGGGCAACGACGTCGCGACCTTCACCGGTCTGACCGCCGCGAATATCGTCCCGGCCGCGATCATCGACGGCGGCCCAGGCATCGATCGGCTGACCTGGATCAACACGAGCGCGACCGGCGTCGCCCGTTTCATCAACTGGGAGCTGATCGAGCTCACCAACAACTCGCAGCTGACCTTTGCCAGCACGCTGACGCTCGGCGATGCCGGCACCGGCACGGGCACGCTGTCGATCGACGCGACCAGCACAATCTTCGCCGGGAATGGCGTGCATGCGATCGCACCCTTCACGCCGGGCCAGCTGGTGACGGTCAGCAATGCGGGCACGATCGACCTGACCAATGGCCCGGCCGCGGCGAGCGACAGCCTCACCATCATTGGCAATTATGCCGGCCAGAACGCCCGGATGCGGTTGCAGACGGTGCTGGGCGACAGCGCCTCGCCATCGGACCAGTTGATCATCTCCGGCGGATCGGCGAGCGGGCAGACCGGGATCACGATCCTCAACCTCGGCGGAACCGGCGCACTGACATTCGGCAGCGGCATCAAGGTGGTCGACACGCTCAATGGCGCGACGACCGCAGCCGGAGCCTTCACACAGGCTGGGCCGATTGCGGCCGGCGCCTTCGAATACGCGCTCTATCGCGGCGGCATCGCGGCCGGCACCGAGCAGAACTGGTATCTCCGCTCCACCCTACCCCCGCCGACCACCGGGGTGCCGCAACCGCAACTGGCTGTGGGCTCCGAGGGCGCCGTCCTGGCGCCGTCGCCAGGGGCGCCGACGATTGCAACCCCGGACGGGCCGGTGGTCGCGCTTTATCGTCCTGAAGTCGCGACCAACGCGATCACGCCCGCGACCGCGCGCATGGTCGCGCTCGGCACGCTCGGAACCTTTCACGAGCGCCAGGGCGACCAGGACCTGCTGCAGGGAAGCGGCATCGCATCCGCCGGATGGGGGCGCATCTTCGGCCAGCAACGCGAACAACGCTTCTCCGGCGATGTCAGTCCGGAGTTCAAGGGCAGCATCATCGGGCTGCAGACCGGCCTCGATCTCTACGGAATTGACTGGCCAAGCGGCCATCGCGACCGTTTCGGTGCCTTTTTCGGCTATGGACGGGCCGAGGGCGACGTGCGCGGCTTTGCCCTTGGGCAATTGCGCGCCTCCACCGGCAAGCTCGGGCTCGATTCCTACAGCCTCGGCGCCTACTGGACCCATATCGGGCCGACCGGCTGGTATCTCGACACCGTCCTGATGAACAGTTGGCTCGACGGCACGCCCCGTTCCGACCGCGGCATCCGGTCGGACACCGACGGCACGGTCTTCACCGGCTCGGTCGAGGCCGGCTACCCGATCGCGCTCGGCGGCGGCTTTATCCTGGAGCCGCAGGGCCAGCTCATCTGGCAGCGCACATCGCTCGACCGGACGAGGGATCTGTTCTCCGCGATCAGCCAGGACAGCAGCAACGCGCTGACAGGCCGGATCGGCGCACGACTGCGCGGCAGCCTGCTTTGGGGCACGACCGAGATCAGGCCCTATCTCACCGCCAATCTCTGGCGCAGCTTCGGCGGCAGCGACAAGACGCTGTTTGACACCAACCTGGTCACGACACAGCGCGGCGCGACCGCCTTCGAAATCGGCGGCGGCGTCACCGCGCAGGTCACGCAAGCCGTCAGCCTCTACGCCAAGGCGAGCTACCTGACGAATGCCGATTCGAACCATAGCCGGGGCTTCGGCGGCAATGTCGGGCTGCGCGTGACCTGGTAGCGGCGCTCGAGGCCTGACATCCGCCGCAGCCCGTGCGCCCGGCCGACCCGGGCGTGGAGATCACTCGCACGGCGTCAGCGGAGCCGGGTTCGCCCAATGACCGTCGAAAAGCCCCGCCTGGAGAGGCGGGGCTTTCCATACGGGGCGCAAAGCCCGAGATGGTGGGCCGCTACATCTTGTAGATGTCGCGATCCTTGGTCTCCGGCAGGAAGATCAGGCCGATGATGAAGGTCATCATCGCGATGATGATTGGATACCACAGGCCCGAGAAGATGTTGCCGGTGGCCACCACGATGGCGAAGGCGGTGGGGGGCAGGAAGCCGCCGAACCAGCCATTGCCGATGTGATAGGGCAGCGACATGCCCGTATACCGAATGCGTGTCGGGAAGAGCTCGACGAGCAGCGCGGCGATCGGCCCGTAGACCATCGTCACGAAGATCACGAGAAGGAACAGCAGGCCGACCAGGGTCAGTGCCCGGCTATCCGAGAACAGGACTCCCAGCGACTGAACCTTCAGGATCGATGCATCGCCGACCTTGGGGTACCCGGCGGCATAAGCGGCGTCGACGATGGCCGCCCCTGCCTTCTCACTGGGATTGGCGACATCGGTTCCATTCACTTTGACGGCGACCGGCGTGCCGGCCGCGCCGGGCTTCAGCTCATAGTGCATCGAGGTCGATGCGAGCGTGCGCCGGACGAGATCGCAGGGCGCCGTGAAGACGCGCACGCCGACCGGGTCGAACAGCGAGCCGCAGGTTGCGGGATCGGCGGTGATGTCGATCTTCACACTCTCCGTCGCAGACACCAGCTTCGGATTGGCAACGGTGGCGATTTTGGTGAAGAGCGGGAAATAGCTCAGCGCCGCGATCAGCAATCCAGCCAGCAGAACCGGCTTGCGGCCGATTTTGTCCGACAAGCTGCCGAAGAAGACGAAGAAGGGTGTGCCGAGCAAAAGCGCCAAGGCCAGGATCAGATAGGTCGTGGTCGCGTCGACCTTCAGCGTCTGCGTGAGGAAGATGAGCGCATAAAATTGCCCGGCATACCAGACGACCGCCTGGCCCGCCGTGCCGCCGAGCAGCGCGATGATCGCGATCCTGGCGTTGGACCAGGTGCCGAACGCCTCGGTGAGCGGGGCCTTCGACTGGCTCCCTTCTTCCTTCATGCGTTGGAAAGCAGGCGATTCAGCGAGCTGCAACCGGATCCAGATGGAAAATCCGAGCAGGATGATCGAGAGCAGGAACGGCACGCGCCAGCCCCAAGCGTTGAAAGCTTCCGTCGACATGCTGAAGCGCAGCCCCAGGATGACCGCCAGCGCCAGGAAGAGTCCGAAGGTTGCGGTGATCTGAATCCAGCTCGTGTAGAAACCGCGTCGGCCCTGCGGGGCGTGTTCGGCGACATAGGTCGCGGCGCCGCCATATTCGCCGCCAAGCGCCAGGCCCTGCAGCAGGCGACAGATGATAAAGGCGATCGGGGCTGCGATACCGATCGTGGCATAGCCAGGCAGGAGGCCGACGAGGAAGGTCGCGAGGCCCATGATCGTCATGGTGACGAGGAAGGTGTATTTGCGGCCGATCAAATCGCCGACTCGGCCGAACACGAGCGCGCCGAACGGCCGCACGGCGAAACCGGCTGCGAAGCTGAAGAGCACGAAGATGAATTTCGCCGTATCGTTGTCGCCGGGTACGAAACTGGCGGCGATGTTCGCGGCGAGCGGGATGGTGAGGTAGAAATCGTACCATTCGAAGACCGTGCCGGCCGACGAGGCGATGATGACCTTGCGTTCTTCCCTGGACATCGGGCGGGGCGCGTCGGCTGCCCCCGGTGTTTGCGCTGCCACGCTCATGACGCAACCTCCCCTGTTCAATCCCCCGCAGCCTGACTATTCGGGCTGAATCAAACGATTGCCTGACATTGGCGCTTGCGCAATCCGGCACTTAGTCTTGCGCCAATTGTCGTACGACTAGGCTCAGATCTCGATGATCAGAACCGCAAGATGACGGCTGCGGCGACACAGATGGCAGAAAGGAAAGTGTGGGCGTATCAAGTCGTAGGCTGTGGCGATGCATCTCCAATCCTTGAGCTTTGCGAAGAGATTCTCGAGCTTGTGGCGCTGACGACAGAGCGCCCTGTCGTAGGGGTACGGGATTTCCGGCTTCGGCTCGACGGAATGCAGGGTCGATGCCTCCAGCGGAACGCGGCGCTATCGTAGCCGCGGCAGCGAGCACGAGGCTTGTGCCCTTCGCGCGCCTTGATGGTTCATCAGGATGCCGCAGCGCGACTATGCAGATCGTTCAAATCCGGTCGCATACGATAGAGAATCTCGCAGCCCTACGTCGCTCGACCATACGGCCGGATCGAGGATTGAGACGGGCTTCTTCGGGACGCCCTGACGCCGATCACGTTCCACCTTCCTGGCTGGTGCCATGCGGCCTAAGCTGCGGCATCGGAGGAGATTGAATGATGGCTACCCTGGAACGAGCGATCGGGATTGCGGCGGAGGCCCATGCCGGCCAACTCGACAAGACCGGCGCGCCCTATATCGCCCATCCGATGCGGCTGATGGCGCGCTTTCTGGCAGGCGGGAACGAAGAATCGGCGATCATCGCGGCGCTCCACGATGTCGTCCAGGATTCGAAATGGACACTCGACGACCTGCATCGCGAAGGCTTTTCACCCGAGATCCTGTCCGCCATCGAGGCCCTGACCCGGCGCGATGGCGAGGAATACGTGGATTATATCCGCCGCGCCGCCGGCCACCCGCTGGCCCGCTTCGTCAAGGAAGCCGATATCCGGGACAACCTGGCGGAAGAGCGGATGAACAAGGTCTATGACCGCGAGAGGCTTTTCAATAAATATTCCGCGGGGTTACGCACTATCGCTGAAACACCGCTTAAACGGTAGAACTCCACCCGATCGGGCAGCCGTCGCCCCCGGAGGCGACGGCGCCTTGGCGTCTTCGCATCGGCTTTCCCGAAAACCGCAACCCACATTTCGGGCCGATGCTGGAGCCCTCAGCCATTGCTGGCGAAGCGCGTGCCGCGCGGATCGCCCTCCGGCAGGACCTCGGGTTGCTTCCAGACCACGCCGTTCGGAGTCGGGATCGGCGTCATCGTCAGCTGATATTGCGGCTGGCCCCGGAAATTCGGATCGCCCGGCTGCTCGCTCTGGATCTGGTAGCGCAGTAGCATCGCGAAATCCTCATGCGCCGTGTTGTGACAGTGGCTGACATAAGCGCCGCCGAATTCGCCGAAGCGCACCTGGAACTTCACCCGGCCCGAGGGCCGCAGCCGCCAGACATCCTTGCGCACCAGCCGCTCCGTTGCGGGGATCGGCGCACCGCCGCGATCGATGGTGACGCCTTCCTCGAAATGCAGGTGGATCGGATGATCCCAGCCGCCGCCGCCATTGATCACCGTCCAGTGCTCGACCTCACCCGGTTTCGGGATCAGGAGCGAGATGCGATTGGCATTGAGCGAATGCGCGTTCTCGCCATTGATCTTGATCGTCCAGGGGAAGCTCGCGATGTCGCCGCATTCAGGGATGCACTGGCCATCGGCGCCCCGTGAATCGCCGCTGCCGGAACGCCCGAACTCGATCACCCGTTCACGCACCGGGGCGACGATCGGGATCTGGGTGGTCAGCGTCTTCGTTCCCGTGCGCCAGTCGGGGTCGGCGAAGTTCGCGCTGCGATCGGCATCGAGCGGGTTGCCGGCGTTGTAGAGCTTGCCGGGATTGTCGACGCTCTGGAGCTGGTTCACCACCCGGAACTCGAGGAAGGGGCCGATGCAGGGGTCGTCGTCGTCGCCCTTGAAGGCCGAAGCCATCGAGACCGGGCCCTTGGGCAGGCGCCCGTCGGTCTGCTTCAGCAGGTTGACGAGATAGACGCTGTCGCCGGGCTCGAAGGCGGCGAAATCGACGACGATGTCGAAACGCTCGGCAACGCCCATCTCGTCGGTCTCGGTCAGGGCAATCGGGTTGACCAGCAGGTTGCCGTCATTGGCGATGAAGTAGAACGGCACATTGGTCATCCGCGCAAAGCGTCGGCTCTTGTTGACGGCGAGCGCCAGCTTCATGAACCGCGCCATCGCCGCATTCAGGATGCGGAAACGGTAGCGCCGCGGCAGCACCTCGAAATAGGGGTAATAGATGCCGTTGACGCAGAGCATGTCGCCGAGGAAGCCGTCGGTGTCGAAGATGTCGAAGCGGGCCTGGCCATTGGCGTCGAAGGCGGGGTTCGAGACCGCCAGATTCACGTCGAAGTCGAGATTGCCCCATTTCAACTGCGAGCCGCTCGGCAGCCGCAGGTTGATGCCGTCGTTCAGATCCTCGCGGCCGCGATCGGGGCCGCTATAGATGTTGCACAGTCCGAAAATGCCCTTGTGCACGTTCTCGGCGGTGAAGAAGAAGCGGTGGTCGTGGAACCAGAGGCTGCTCTGGATCTCGCGGAAATCGCCGGGGACCTGGACCAGGCCCTCGCGATCATCCGGCCCCGAGCATTTGCGAGCATAGTCGCGGTCTCCGGTCGGCCAGACATTCGGCATGTCGCGCCGGGCCATCGCCATGGCCCAGTGGTAATCGTAGAAGGTGCCGGGGAAATGATAGGCGTTGCAGGCCCCGTCGCTTTCAGCGCCGTTATGGGCGTTGTGCAGATGGATCGAGATCTCGTTCCGCCCGAAGCCGCCATTCCTGGTCCGGTCGACCGGCAGGTCGTTATAGATCCGGGTCAGGATCGGCTCGCCATAGCGCGCCTTGATCAGGGTCGGCCGCCCGATGCCGGTGCGCAGGCCGGCGGCCCGCCCCTCGCGGCCAGGTGCGCGCGGCCCGAAGGTCCACATCGAGGTCGCCGCCTGCTCGGGCATGCCGTCGCAGAAATAGCAACCGGCCTTGACCTGTCCGAGCGAGAGCAAATAGCCCTTTTTGGGATAGAGTTCCTCCCAGCGCTGATGCGCGAAGAACTCGCCGGGCGGGCGGCCCTCGAACGGCCCGGCATTGGTCACCGGGTTGCGGTAGAGCCCACCGCCTGAACTGGTGAAATCGGTGTGGTAGGAGAAATTCTTCGCCGGCAGTTCCTGCGCACCCGAGGCCCCGCCCCAGGCCGCATCGCCATTCGCCATGCGCGTCAGCGGCACGGGTTTCAGCACCTCGGGGCGCGGCATCAGGTCATGGAACTTGTCGACGCCGAAAGTCGGGCTGCGCGGCGCGCCCGTCGGCACCTGGGCATAGGCGCTCCTGGCGAAGGGGCTCAGCCCGTTCTTGGCGATCAGCAGGCCGCCCGCCGTGAAATAGCCCCAGCGCAGCAAATCGCGCTTGGTGATCTCGCCGACCGACAGCGCCTTGACGATCTCCAGCCGGTTCTCGAGAGCACGCTGCGCCTCCCTCAGCCGCAAACCCTTGGTCAGACGCGGTAGATACATGCCGGCCTCCCCCAATGCCGCAGCTGCGGCAGAATTACCGTGCCGGTGATAGCTTGAGGGGGCCGCGAATTGTAGAGAAGATAGTCCGGCGATCCGTGCGGCGAAGGTCAGACCGCGAATCTATACTTACGATGGGGTCGCGACAGCGCTCTGCACAGCTCGGCGCCATTCACGGATCGATGCCCGGATTCAGAGCGGGCTTCTACCCTCGATGGCCGCATCCGCTCCCGTCCCGACGGCGCGCCCGGTCCCGCAGGACAGGTGGTCGGGGCGGCCTTTTCCAGAAGGCGGGCTCCCCGAACACTCCCGTGGCCTGTTCTCAGAGCCTGTCGGCGTCGATCACCGCCTGGGCGAAGGGCTGCGGCGCTTCCTGCGGCGGATTATGGCCGATGCCACCGGTGAAGAGCCGGTGCTCGTATTTGCCGGTGAAGCGCTTCGCATAGGCCGCGGGCTCGAGATGCGGTGCGCCATTGGCATCGCCTTCGATGGTGATCGTCGGCACGCCGATCGACGGAAACGTAGCGAGCCGCTTCTCGAGCTCATCATATTGCGGCTCGCCCGCGGCGAGGCTGAGACGCCACCGGTAATTATGGATCGAGATCGCGACATGGTCGGGGTTGTCGAAGGCTGTGGCCGAGCGCGCGAAGGTCGCGTCGTCAAAGGCCCATTTCGGCGAGGCCAGTTCCCAGATCAGATGTGCGAAGTCATGCGTGTATTTCGCGTACCCCGCCTGCCCGCGCTCAGTCGCGAAATAATACTGGTACCACCATTGCAGTTCGGCCTTCGGCGGCAGAGGCGCCTTGTTCGCCTCCTGGCTGCCGATGAGATAGCCGCTCACCGAAACCATCGCCTTGCAGCGTTCCGGCCAGAGTGCGGCGACAATATTGGCCGTCCGCGCGCCCCAGTCATAGCCGGCGATCACCGCCTGCTTGATCTTCAGCGCGTCCATCAAGGCGATGAGGTCGCGGGCGAGCGCCGCCTGCTGGCCGTTTCGCGGCGTGCCTTCACTGAGGAAACGCGTTGTTCCGTAACCGCGCAGATAGGGCACGATCACGCGGCAGCCGGCCCCGGCGAGAATGGGGGCGACCTCGACATAACTATGGATGTCATAGGGCCAGCCATGCAGCAGCAGCACCGGCGGGCCGTCCGCTGGGCCGGCCTCGGCATAGCCGACCTCGAGAACGCCGGCCGTGATCCGCTTCAGCGGGGCAAACGAGGCCTGCGCGCGCTGCCCCGTGGCTGCCGCAGGGGCGGCGGGAGACGGGCTGGTCTGGGCGCGGGCGCCGCCGATCGCACCGAACGGGGCAAGTGCTGCGCCGAGCGCCAGGGTGCCGAGAAAACTCCTCCGGGGATGATCGATTTCGTCCGACATGGCTCGCTTCCCGTTTGCCTGAATTGCAGGGAGATGAAGCTGGTCCGCTGTACCCGACTCGTGTCGCCGCGCCCCGCGATTGAAAGCGCGCGTAGGATCAGGCGGTCGCGATACAGAGCGATACAGTTCGCCGGCGGCCGCCATGCGAGGGATACCATAGCCGATGCTCGCAGGCAGCGCGCCCGCGACGGCGACAAGCTCTCCTAGTCGTGCGCGAGCTCCAGGCTCCCGGCCCAAACAGGCCGATGCACGGGATTGGCCTGGCTCCCGATCGTGACCTTGCCGAAATGCCTTTCGTCGGCATCCCCATCGAAACCGCCCCACCCCCAGCCATGGCGCATGAAGATCTCCACCGCGTCCAACCGGGAGGTGATCAGGCCGGGAGCGTTGCGGTCGCGATCGCCGCTCAAGCCCCTTGGCCACCAGCTGACCTATCCACTTGAGCTCGCATTCACCTCCGGAAGCAAAGCAGCCGCATCCGACCTGCTCCAGCATTTCAAACCGCGTGGGCACCGGCGGCAGCTGGATGGTGCGCATTCCGGATCGCAGAAGACGATGGCGGCGCAGTCAGCGCCATGCGCCGAGTGCGAGGCATCAGCGGGCAGGCCCCTCTCGCAAGGTGTCCCACGCCGCCCTGCAAGCAACCACGCTCTTGAGAACGGGCATCGAGCAAACGGGCCGCTTCTGGTGAAAAGCAGAAGCGGCCCTTGGGTTCGGAAAACGCCCGTCGTGGTGCTGCGCGTTGCAGCTCGTCGGGCTCAGATCGAGCGCAGCGATGTCACCAGAACCGCGCGACCGATCCGATCGTTGCCGTCCTGCTAGTCTCGTGCCCTGGCGTTCGCTTCCCGCAATCTCCGCTGGTCCGCGGCTGCCAACTGCGAGGGTCCGAGATCGACGGTCAGCCTTTCGATTTTGCCGTCGAATGCAAACGGCACCTGATAGTCGTTGTCATTGACCCCGGTGCGCGTATCGACGCCGACGTCGAAGGTCTCGTCGGAGACCTGCAGGAATGCGATCGAGTTGGCCTGCTTCCCGGTGGCGACGACCTTGCCGTCCACCTTCAGCTCGCCGCTGCCTCCCTTGGCGATGCCGGGACCGGCATAGGAGTATTCGAACACGATCATGTGCTTGCCTGGGGTGAGCGCATCCGCGCCCTCCCAGCGATATTGGGCAAGGATCAGCATGTTGTAGTTGAACACCGGCTTGCCATTGAGCAGGTACAGTCCCCAGCCACCCCAACGCCCGCCGGTGGTGGCGAGCATGCCGTTGCCGCCGCCCTGGGGAACGTCAACCTCGGCGGTGATCTTGTAGGACCTGCCGATGACGTTTGGCGAATTGGCCGTGGGGATACCGGAATTCACGCCGGTATAGGTGAACACCGTCTGGCCCGCGGTGGCGCTCGGTCGCGGCTCGACCGCTCGTGCAAAGGATCTGTTGTCCAGCGGCAGCACGTTGTATTTAGCAGCCTCCTGGACAAACAGCTTCTGCATCTCCTTCAGCTTGCCCGGCATCTTTGCGGCGAGATCGTTGGCCTGAGAGTAATCCTCCGCCAGATTGTACAGCTCCCATTTGTACTCGTTGATCGGCGGCAGCGGTGCGTTCAGGATCCAGGGGCCATGAGGCGGTGTCGTATTGGCGTACCAGCCGTCATTGTAGATGCCGCGATTGGCGATCATTTCGAAATACTGGGTCTTCCGCTTCGAGGGCGCATTCGCATTGGCCTTGTCGAAGGTGTAGGCCATGCTCACGCCTTCGATCGGCTTTTGCTTGATCCCATTGACCGTCTGCGGCGCCTTGATGCGGGTGGCTTCCAGGATCGTCGGCACGATATCGATGATGTGGTGGAACTGGTTGCGGATGCCGCCGGGGTCGTTGATATGGCCGGGCCAGCTGATCGCCAGGCCCTGACGCGTGCCGCCGAAATGCGAGGCGATCTGCTTGGTATATTTGAACGGCGTGTCAAAAGCCCACGACCACGCGACAGCCATATGCGGGTACGTGGCCGCCGAGCCCCAGCTGTCGTAGAACTTCATCTGCTCTGCAATGGGGAAGTCGAGGATGCCGTTATAGGACGTCCACTGATTGGGCGTGCCGGACAGCGTTCCTTCGGGGCTCGTGCCATTGTCGCCGACGATGTAGATGATCAGCGTATTGTCGAGTTTGCCCATGTCCTCGATCTGCTGGATCACGCGGCCGATTTCGTTGTCGGTATAGGCTGCGTAGCCGGCGAAGACTTCGGCCTGGCGGGCGAACAATTTCTTCTGATCGGGTGACAGGCTATCCCATTTCGGCAGGCTGTCTGGCCAATCGGTGAGCTTCGCATTCGCAGGGATCACCCCCAGGCGCTTCTGATTGGCGAAGATCTCGTCGCGCATGGCATTCCAGCCCATGTCGAACTTACCCTTGAACTTGTCGATCCACTCCTGCGTCGGGTTGTGCGGCGAGTGGGTTCCGCCAGGGGCGTAGTAAATGAAGAACGGCGTGTCGTGCGCGGCAGCGTCAAGCTGCTTCATGCGCGTGATGGCTTCATCCGCCATATCGGTGATGAGGTTGTAGCCGGGCTTGCCGACCCACGGGAAAATCTGGGTGTGGTCACGGAACAGATAGGGCGTCCACTGGTCGGTCTCTCCGCCCTGGAAACCGTAGAAGTAGTCGAAGCCCATGCCTGACGGCCATTGATCATAGGGGCCGGCAACGCTGTACTGGAAATCCGGCGTGTTGTGGTTCTTGCCGAACCACGAGGTTGGATAGCCGTTACCCTTGAGAATGGCGCCGATCGTCGCGTTATCCGCACCGATGATCGAGTCGTAGCCGGGGAATCCGGTCGATAATTCGGTGATCACGCCGTTGCCCGTCGAATGGTGGTTGCGGCCGGTGAGCAGGGCCGCGCGGGTCGGCGAGCACAGGGCAGTCGAGTTGAACTGGGTGTAGCGCAGGCCCGCCTTTGCGACGCGGTCGAGCGCCGGCGTCGGGACGACGCCGCCAAAGGTCCCGCTGACACCATAACCCTGGTCGTCGGTCATGATCAGCAGCACATTGGGGGCGCCCTTGGGCGGAGCCACGCGCGGCGGCCACCAGACCTTCGATCCCTCGAGGGTTTCCTTGATCACACCGCCGAACTTGGGAGGCGGCGCCGGGAGTTGCTTGCCATCGAGGGTGATCGTCGCGCTCGGCTGGCCAAGCGTGCCGTTGATCTGCTGGGCCGTCGCCCTCGACAAGTAACTTGATCCAATCAGGAGGCTCAATGCACTCGCTATTCCAGTGCCGATCCGCAAATAGTGACCCGTCTTCATGATCTGCCACTCCAGAATTTGGGGGCCACGATGCGGCTTGCTTTCGAAGCGCAAAGAGGCCTAACAATTTTAAGTCAATCTCTTTATTTCGCCCATCCATCACTCAGAAATCGAACATTTTCACGATTGAGACAATCAGTCTACGGACCTTCCACCAGATCACCTTTAAATGATCAGTATGCGCCGGCGAGAACGCTGTTGATTGAATGCGATATAAAGGCCCGGGTTCGCCAATCTTAAATTCCTTGAAAAATTTGATTGAAACCGACCAAATACTTCAAAATAAGCAAATCGTGACAATCCAGGAATAAATTCAGAGATGAACGATATACCTGCATCGACGAATCCGGATGCCACGAAGAGCGTCTTGCTCAGCGTGACTTCACTCATCGAGGCGATTGCAGGTTTCGCTCTCCTGGTCTCGCCGTCATCAGTCGTCATGATCTTGCTCGGAGCGCAGCCCCAATCTCCCTCCGAGCTTGTCGTTGCCCGCATTGCCGGAGCGGCCCTGCTGGCGCTGGCAGTGGCCTGCTGGCGCGCGCGCCGTGATGCGAGCAGCCGTTCGGCGTCGGGTTTGATCGCAGCCATGCTGGTGTACAACAGCGCAACGGTCCTGATCCTCACGGTTGCCGGGCTCAGTTCCGGGCCGCTTGGCATCGCCTTGTGGCCGGCTGTTGTTCTTCACGCCGCGATGGCCGTCTGGTGCATCACCTGTGTCCGGAAGTAGCCTTCCGCAGCCGGAAATCAGGTGACTGCGGGCGGTCGATCCGGGCAAGCGGGACGCCAAACGGCCCGCGCCCAACCATCGGCTGCTATTTCTTCTCGGGCGCCTCGACCTCTGTCGCGCGCAGCGCCTGGACACCGACCGCCGCGACAAGGCCGGTCAGCACGATGCCGGCGAAACCGATGATCACGGCAAGCAGGCGCGAGCTCAGATGGGTCGGCGTGAAATCCCCGTAGCCGATCGTGAAGCCGGTGACGAAGGTGAAGTAGAGAGAGTCGCCGATGCTCCAGTCCTCGATGCGTCCGATCAGGAAACCCGGCACGATCATCGCCGCCAGCACGCCGGAGAGGACTGGCCACATCACGCGGAAATGTCCGATGAGCGCGAAGAAGAAAGCGCGCCGCTTCTGTCTGGCGTCCATGGATCGAGACCCGCTTCAGCTTTCGCGAGGACAAGGATAGCGTTGTCCCGCTGCTCTTGCCAGTTACGGGGGAACGCCGCGTTTGGTGCCCGCGCCAGGCGCTTCGGATGCGCATTTCACGGCGTTGCATGCTGTTGCACGGCTCCCCGCGAAACCTGACAGGGTGCGTCAGGCAAATGTCAGCTTCACCGGCGTAGGGTTTTCCCGTCGCCGCGCCTGCTCGCCCCAGAACCCGGTCGCGGACCGGCAAGGAAAACTGCGAACGCTCCGTCATCCCCCGCGTAATCCGCCCGGGCGCACCGGCCGGACAATGCTGCGGCGAGCTGAATGCGCCTCGTTCCGAGTTCAGACTGTCGATCACGAGAATTTCCCAGGGAGGATCATCATGGTGACGCGCCGTGTCTCGCCTTTCCCCGCGATGTCCGGAGTAAAACGCCGGCTGACCAATCCACTCTGCCGCACGGGAGGCTATCTCGGGCTGGCGATCCTTGCCGTGTTACAGGTGAGCCTGACGGCAGGGCGCGCCGATGCCGCGTCCTCGGAGGGTTGCGAGGGCGGCGGCTTCACCGTGCTGGGACGCAGCCAGAACGCCACGATCCCCGCCAGCGCCCTTGGGACGAGCTTTCGCGTGCAGGGCAAATATGCCCAGTTCGATGTCGACTCGGCGACCTTGGGCATCCGCAACTTCACGCTGACCGGCGCGCCAAACCCGCTCGACATCACGGGAGGAGTGCCGACGCCGGTCTTCGCCAGCAAGCTCCCCGACCATCGTGGGCTGTCGCTGACCAGTTCCCTCACCGTCGAGATCAAGGAGACCGAGATCGAGATCGGGCGAACCGGCCGCGACCTCAGCATGAAGATCCAGGCCAAGGACTGCGCGACTGGCGGCATCTTCCAGATGGAGGTGGAGCGCGAGGACGGAACGCCGACGCTGTTCACTCATGTCCTGGCCGAAGGGACTACCCCCCAACTGAAGGCGTTCTATTTCGACAACCGCAACTTCCGGAAGCGGGAGGGCGACGAGGTTCCCTACAAGGAGATCACGGTTATCGTCCCGGCACGCGTCAATTTCGGCAATAACTTCTCCCGCAAGTTCGTCGGCAGGGACAGCCCGCAGGTGGCCACGCGCAGAGCGGAGCCGGGCTGCGTGAACCTGATCGCCACACGCTTCCCCGATCCCGCGACGGTGCGGCATTGCGGCGGCGTTTCCCGCTGGGACGTGGCGAGCGGTGGCCGCATGGGCCAGGTGATGGGCGAGGATGCCGTCGAGGTCGCCCCGTCGGCCACGGATTGCGTCAAGAAGTGCCAGGCGCAGAACCGGGTTCGCGGCCGGTCCACGGTCCTTGGCTTCCCCTTCCCTGTCGATCCGGCAGACCAGCTCAAGCCGCGGTCCCCGCCGCAACAGCAGTCCGGCGCAGCTCAGACGGTTGCAACGAATCCGTGAGGGCTTTTCCAGCGAGCGAACGGCTGATGCGCGATGACCGACCGGTGCCCCGCCGTTCGAGGGCGAGCGGCGGGGCTCCAGGCGGTGATGGCGTCGGAAGGGGATTACGGCGCCAAGCCCGACAACCAACGCGTTGCGACTCTTCTGGTTCCACAGCTTGCGCGGCATTCCTCAGGGAATTCGCGGCAAGCGAAACACATCAAGCGAAACACATGGGGCTCCCGCGGCCCCTCAGTACCTTGCGTCTTCGGGCCGATGCTTCAGGCGTGCGCCCTGAACTTCTCCAGAGCACGCCGCGTCAGGTCCTCGTCATCGATGGCGATCATCACCAGGTTCGCCACGATATAGGCCAGCCGCTGTCGTTCGCGCTCGAGGTCCTGCCCCTCGTCGAGGCCAGGCCTGATCTTGTCCCAGGCCGCATCCAGCGCCGCCTGGGCGCGCGCAATGTCCACTGGATCCGTGAGCGATGAGAACGGCATCGTCTCTCCCCCCAAGACCTGACTGCATTCCCTGACAGCCTCGAAAATCCGGCCATCCCGCTCAAAATGCAAGCTCTCCGGCCGCGGAAGAAAGCCCGCCCCTTTCGGAGCGGCGGGCCAGTGTCGTCGGGTCTCGAGGAGATACCGGGTTAACCCGCAGCGTCGGCACTTGTTCCCACCACGTCAGCCCCCTGCAGGCGCGCCCGAGCCTCGGCCTCGGTGCAGGAGCTGGGGAACGCAGAGGCGGGCTGGCAGTTGATCTCCGTCCGACGATCACAGGAGGTCCATCATGCCGGCGAAATCCAAAGCCCAGCAAAAGGCCGCGGGAGCGGCACTCGCGGCCAAGCGCGGCGAGATCAAGACCAGTGAACTGCAGGGCGCGTCCAAATCGATGGCGAAGTCGATGAGCGAAAAGGAACTGCACGACATGGCTTCGACCAAGCGCAAGGGAAAACCCGAGCACGTGTCCAAGTCGCACTGAGTCTCGCTCGCCATCCCTGAATGTGACGGGCGGAAACCGATAGCCCCGGCGCAGGCGGAGCGATCGGCAGAGGCTGGCCACGAAGCCACAGATGAAGACCTGTTTTCTTTCACCGACCCAAGGGAACATCGCCTTGGGATGAGCGTTACGCGCGCGGCCGCAGGAGGCGTCCGTGAAAACGCTGGTGTCGTGCTGCCTGGTCTTCCTCGTCGGCGGGTTGTGGTCGGTCGTGACCGGCACCGGCCCCGCCCGCGGGGCAACCTCCGAGTTGTTCTGGACTGCGATGGCGCTGGCCGCAACCGTCTCTGTCGCGGGCTTGGATGCGATCGACGACTGAGGGCTGAGGCCTTGCGTTCAGCGACCGTCACCCGGGACCTTGGCACCCCGCGGGGCGCGGCGGCGTGTTCAGCGTGATGGTATGGAATCGCTGGACGGCCCGACGGTCCGCCCGTTGCGAGGGTGCCCCGGTCGGCGCGAATGGTCTGTCGAGCGCCTCAGCGCGACCGTGCGGGCGCGCGCCTGGCACTCCGACCGCGTCGGTCCATCGCGAGTTTGGCGAGTACGCAGCCGAACACCGCGATCATCAGGGGTGGCGTCCGCAACCGCGCGATCAGGAATCCCAGCGGAACGGCAAACTGCTTGGGGTATCGTCCTTCGGCAATGTCTCGAGCCATCCATAACCCGACGAGGTGAACGAGGGCGCGCATGCATCTTCCCTTCTGCAACCGATGAGATGACGAGACAGGGGCAGTTTCGCCCTGTGCATTGAACGGTGTTACTGCCGCCGCTTGTAGGGCTCCCCCGGTTTCGCCGGGCTCTGGACGGCAACCGGATCGCTCGCCGGAAAGGTCTCCTTCAGGGCATTGTCGAGCCGCTGATCGTCAGTGCGTTCGCTCCCGGCCCTGCGTTGGGCCTGCTGCTCCCTTCGGAGGCTCTCAATCGCCGGGTTCGTGTCTGGGCGCATCGCTCAACTCCATTGCGTGTCATCGACAAAGGTCCGGGGGTAACGTTGCGCGGTTCGATCCGTTCCACCGCGATCTGCGTCGAGGACGCGGCCCGAGCGATCGCGAACAAAGTGAAGGGGTTTGACGTTCCTCCCATGATGCGCGCGGGCCAGCCGCCCCGCAGCCTGGCAGGAGAACCGCATATGGCGATCAAGCGCCCCGTCATCCTCATCGCCGGCGTCGCGGCCTCAGGCCTCATGCTCACCGCTTGCGACAGTCGCCCCACCTTGCCCGAGGAGGCTGGCTACGGCCCCAACCCGACATTGCCCGAGCCCAGGACGACATGGTTTCCGACCGTGAAGATCGCCGATGCCGTCGGTTGGAAACTGGGAGAGAAGCCGACCACGCCCAGCGGCGGCCAGGTGAGCGCATTCGCCAGCGGATTGCAGCATCCGCGCTGGCTCTATGAATTGCCCAATGGCGATGTGCTCGTGGCTGAAAGCGACGCGCCACCGAAGCCCGCGGACACAAGCGAAGGCATCCGTGGCTGGGTGCAGGGTCTGTTCATGAAAAAGGCCGGATCGCAGACACTGAGCGCCAATCGGATCATGCTGCTGCGGGACGGTGATGGCGACGGCGTCGCCGAGACGAAGAGCATCTTCCTGGAGAACCTCAACTCGCCATTCGGCATGGCCCTGATCGGCGACCAGCTCTACATCGCCAATGCCGATGCGCTTATCCGCGTCGCCTACCAGCCAGGTGAGACCAGGAGCGCGGGCGCGCCGGTGAAGGTCGCCGATTTGCCCGCTGGCCGGAACCACCATTGGACCAAGAGCCTGACCGCCAGCGCCGACGGTGCGAGGCTCTATGTCGGCGTCGGCTCGAATTCCAATGTCGCCGAAAACGGCATGGCGGAAGAGGAGCGGCGCGCAGCCGTGCTCGAGATCGACCCGGCAACGGGATCGACGCAGGTCTTCGCGACGGGCTTGCGCAACCCTGTCGGGATCGACTGGAACCCCGCCACCAAAGACTTGTGGGTGGCGGTCAACGAGCGCGACGAGATCGGCGACGACCTGGTGCCGGACTACATGACCTCGGTGAAGCGCGGCGGCTTCTATGGCTGGCCTTACAGCTATTATGGCCAGCATCTCGACAGGCGCGTCGAGCCCCAGAAGCCGGAACTGGTCGCCAAGGCGATCAAGCCGGATTATGCGCTGGGTTCGCATACTGCCTCGCTCGGGCTGGCCTTCGTGCCGGAGGGTCGGCTCGGGCCGAATTATCAGGGCGGTGCCTTCGTCGGCCAGCACGGTTCATGGAACCGCTCGCGCCCAGTCGGCTATCGCGTGATCTTCGTCCCCTTCAGCGACGGCAAGCCTGCCGGCATGCCGAAGGAGATCCTGACCGGTTTCCTGAACGAGAAGGGCGAGGCGCGCGGCCGTCCGGTTGGCGTGCTGGTCGACCGGCGGGGCGGCCTGCTGGTCGCCGACGACGTCGGCAACACGATCTGGCGCGTTGCGCTGGCAAAATACTGACTGTGCGCCTTTCGGGTGGCTGAGGGGCGAAACCAGGCGAAACCAGCCATCGCGGCCCGCGATCGCGACGCGCGGCGAGGTCCAAAGAGAAAGGGCCCGCCAAGCAGCGGGCCCTTCCTCAATCGATGGATCATTCGATGATCTGAACGATCCTGCGGGTCTTCGGCTCGACCAGCACCGTCTGATCGTTCACGACGGTGTAGCGGTACTCGGTCTTGCCGTATCGCGCCGGAACTTCGCGATAGGTGACGGTGTCGGGAAGGGTCGCACCGACGACAACCTTCTCCCGATAAGCCACTGACGGGACCTTCTGCTCCCTGACATAGGTGCGGAATTCGGTGCGCTGGTCGGCCGCAATGCCACCGACGATCGCACCGGCTGCGGCACCACCGACGGCACCGACGGCAGCGCCCGCCGGGCCTCCGACAATCGCACCACCCACGGCTCCGGTCGCGGCGCCAGAGGCGGCCCCGCCTGCAGCACCGGAATTGGACTGGGCAAACACGGTCGCCGGCATGACTGCAAGCACAGTCACAAGGACAATCTTCTTGATCATAATCGATCTCCCATTGGCCCCCATCCGGCTAGAGGAACCACCTGCTAAATCATTGGTTCCATGAATAAATATTCATAAATGAGGTATCCGACCCGTGTTTCTCGAGCCAGGCGGGCACGGCGCCCTCGGCGGTGTTCTTCCCGGTCGCGCGAAACCAATCGAATCTGCTCGGCGTGATCGCCTGACTTGACTGAGCACCAACCAACGGGTGCAATGCGATGCATTTCCTGTCTTGAAACGGGCGCCCGGGATTGACGATGATCTCGCTGACACTGTCTGACGGATCTCAGGTTCCACTTCTGGCGCGCCGGGTCGCCCGGATCAGGCGGGCGCTTCCCGGTGATGGCGACCCGTTGGCCAAGACCCGTATCGACTGCGTCGATGTCCTGCTTGTGATCGAGCTGCCGGACTATGTCGCCGCTGTCGTTGGCGAGAAACTCCCGACGCTCGCAGAGCTCACCCTGCCGGACGGATCGCCGGTCTGGTTCGACGCCGAGAAGGCAGCGGGGCCACTTCCGCTCGATTCCAGGCACCAGGCGGATGGAATCCTGTCGTCGCTTGAGATCAGCGGCAAGCGGCAGTTCGTCGGCAGCTCCCATGACGACGTTGCCGAGGTGATATCCTCCGCCGGTGGCGCGGCGCTCCCGATCCCGAGGGCGGGTCTCTTCAGTAAAGCGATCGGTCTTGTTCAATCGATACGCGACATCCGCTCTCACGATCGCGAATGGGACTAGATGCGCGGTTCGACCTTGGTCCGATAGTGGCTTCGACGAGTCGCAAGACCTTTGGCGCTATCTCGGATTTCAAAACGGCTTCATGATTGTCCTTCAGCCGGATGAGGCGGGACAAGAGTTGATGATCAATCCTTGGCTCATATCGGAGCAGTTCGAGTCCGTGAACTGCACGGTTGCTGTCTGGACGGGAGAGAGCCCCACGGCAACCTTCCCCGGCATACGCGCCGCTGCGCGTTATGCAAACGCGGCCTTGCTCGGTGGCTCGATCGTCGAGATCATCATCGATCACGCCAATGGTTGCGCCATCATCATTCGGGATGATGATCTGATTGCGCTCCTTGAATACGCTGCCTTCAACTAGGTTCCAGGTTGGAGCGCGCCATCGGCGGCCGACCACTCCCCCTGTTGTCTGCAACATCAGCGCCTCGAAGCCCACGCGGCACAATCAATGACACGTGAATCGGACGACGTGGAGCGCGCCACCCGTTGATGGGGATGCCTGGGAAAGTCGAGGATGGGCTTGATCGTTCGACTTGCCCAGTTCGACATGCGCCGGGACACACTAGCAAATGACATTGAGATAAGTCCGGTTCGGTGCTCAAATGATCAGCTCGCCAGACGGGACTTTTCGTGGTGGGAAGCTCCGGATTGGCGGCGCCGCGAGGCCGTCCATGCAGCGAACCACAAGCGGTCATGCCGCGGTATCCCCCGCTGACGCGGCTCGCCAGGCACGCGAGCAGACCACACTTTTTCGGTTCACCGATCGGTTGTTTCGAGCCCGTACGCTTGCCGAGACCTACGAGGCTGCGCTCGACGCCATTTGTGAAGCGCTTGCGACCCTGCGAGCCTCCATCCTTCGCTTCGACGAGGGTGGGACAATGCGTTTCGTCGCCTGGCGCGGGCTTTCAGACGAATACCGCGCAGCTGTCGACGGCCATGCGCCTTGGAATCGTAGCGACCGCGAGGCCGATCCGATCTTCGTTTCGGACATCGCTCTCACCAGCGAACCGCGGCGGCTCATCGAGAGCATCATCGGCGAAGGCATCCATGCCCTGGCCTTCATTCCGCTCGCGGGGGCCGACGAACTCACCGGCAAGTTCATGGTCTACTATGACACGCCACGGGTTTTCACCGAGCACGAGCGCGACATCGCCCTGGTGATCGCGCGCCAGCTTGGCTTTGCCATCGAACGCCATACGGGCGATGCCTCCGCCCGCCGCCTGGCAGCGCTCGTCGAGTCGTCCGATGACGCCATCATCGCCAAGGATCTGAACGGTCTGATCACCGACTGGAACCCCGGTGCCGAGCGCCTTTTCGGATATCGGCGGGAGGAGGTTCTGGGCCAGCCGATCATGCTGCTCATTCCTGAGGACCGGCGTGACGAGGAGCCACGGATCCTGGAGCGCATTCGCGCCGGGGAGCGCATCGAGCACTACGAGACCATGCGCCGGCGCAAGGATGGAACCCTTGTCGCGATCTCGCTGAGCATCTCGCCAATCAAGGATGCCAGGGGCGAAATCATGGGCGCCTCGAAGATTGCCCGGGACATCTCGGAGCGGCGACGTGCCCAGGACCAGCAGCAGCTGCTGCTTCGCGAGATGAACCACCGCGTCAAGAACGTCTTCGCTCTCACGAGTGGGATCGTCAATCTCAGTGCGCGCTCAGCCGCAACCCCGGCGGAGCTTGCGTCCACTGTTTCCGAGCGCCTTGCCACCCTGTCACGCGCGCACGCGCTGACCATGTCATCCGTGGCCGCGGGGCTGGAGCCGGCGGCAACCACGCTGCACGCCCTGATCGCTGCAATCCTGGAGCCCTATCGAGCCGGAGAACGGTCGCGCAGCGAGATTCGCGGCGCTGACATACCGGTGCCCTCCACCCTGGTCACATCGCTGTCGCTCCTGCTTCATGAGTTCGCGACCAACGCCGCCAAATACGGCAGTCTTTCCACCCCGGACGGCATTGTCGAGATCACGTGTTCGGATCGATCGTCCGAGTTCGTGATCGTCTGGTGCGAGCGCGGCGGTCCATCGCCCGAGAGCACGGGAAGCGAAGGGTTCGGGAGCCGGTTGGTCAAGGCGACGGCAAGTCAGCTTGGCCGGGTCAGCAGAGTTTGGGACCCGGCGGGCGTGATCATCGAACTCGTTATCGAGCGTGACAGGCTCGGAGCCTGACGCGCTCTTCCAGCGCAGCCACAACCGCCCTCGCCGCTCCCAACAACCGCGCCGACAGGGCTAGCGCGTGCCGACGCCGGTGTCCTCCGGATCCACGTCTTGGTCGTGTGGAAGGCGCTGGCCTCACGAGCATCCCGGGCGCGGACGGCCCGCCTGCACAGCAGAACGCCTCAAACAGCACCCGCCCCACGTCACCGATGAGCCGATCATCGCTCAGATGAAGAAGATTGGGATCGAGCCCGGCAAGAACCCTGACGACATCGTGCGCCTTCGACGGCGAGAGCCGCGCTTCCGGTCGTTTGTCGTGCCTCGCCTCAGGGCGTCAGCGGCAACGCCTTCAGTTCCTTCCGCGCCGTGCCAAAGGTGCCGAGCTGATAGACCGATGCGCCGGTCGGCGAGAACGTGAACGCGTCGAATGGCTCGGCCAACATCGTCTTCAAATAGGTTTCCGTTCCGACGCCGATCGTCACATGCGGATTGAAACCCTTGCCCGCCGCGATCGTGACGAAGTTGGAGACGTACTCGATCAGGGATTCTTGAATGTCGCGTCCGCCATCCCCGCTGAAGAACGCCGCCGGGGTTCCGGTCTTGGCGGTGTAGGGCGCAACGGCCTTGATGAGTTCATCCTGGAGCCGATGCAGGTCTCCAGTCGGTTCGACGACGATCCCCGCGAGGCCGACCGGCGGAGCAGGGATGTAGTAATATTTGAATGCCTTCAGCGCCCATGACGTCGGCTTTTCCTTGGCCAGAACCGCATTCGCCGCGGCGAATACCT
>UBZM01000025.1 GCA_900470095.1 Hyphomicrobiales bacterium | reverse complement strand
GTCGAGACGCCGCCGACCTGCGCCGCGACCCCGGCGCCGCCAAGCGCGAGCACGAGTGAGCCATGCACGGCAAAACCATCAGCAAGGATCGCCGACACACGCTGTCCCGAGGCCGGCAGCAGCCTGACGATGACGTCGAGCCGCATGGCTAGCGCGCTGGTCGCGGCAAGTGGCGCTCCGATGGCGATCAGCGCTGCATGAAGCCAGATCGCCAACTCGTCCGACCAGACGAAGCCGCCGCCGAAGACGTATCGACGAATGACAGCCGCAATGACCACGCTGAACAGGATCGCGAGCAGCGCCGCGCCTGCAATCTCAAGGGTCGCGACGAGCCGAGACAAGGCGCGCTCGGCAGGCCGGCGCAAGAGCCCGGGCGTTTCCGCCCTCAGATCAGCCAGAGTTGTCATCACGCGTTCGCCAGGAGCCTAGCGCAAGGGCGAAAAGGCGGTCGGCCGCAGGATACGGCTTCGCATCTCGAGAACATGGGGCGCGGCCTTGGCGCGAAAGGCCTGCCAGGCAGGGTCAGCTTCCATTGCGGCACGCCGGCGTTCGCGGTCGCCCGCATCCTCGAAGCGCCACATATGGACGACCTCGTTGACCACGCCGGTATCGGTGGTGAACCAGCCGATCAGATGGCCGAGATGCGAGACCTGCAGTTCCATGCCTTCGCGGACATAGAGGTCGAGATAATCGCGCACATGGGCGGGCATGATGGCGTAGGTACGTTCGTCGAGGATCATGACTTAGCCTGCGGCTTTCGCTGAGAGGTCGCGGTCGAACAGGTTGGACCAGGTGAAGGCCGATCCCGCCCGCGGTGCTCTTGCCACGTCGAGATGCGGCAAGACCAGTTCGGCGAAGCGGTAGGCTTCCTCGAGTAGCGGCATGCCGGACAGAATGAAGGTCTCGATGCCCGCCGCCTGATAGGCGCGCAACGTCCGGATCACAGTCTCGGGCGAACCGACGATTGCGGTACCGGGCCCAGGACGCACGAGACCGAGCCCCGCCCAAAGTCCTGGCGCAATCTCGAGGTCACGCGCGAATTTGGGCTTCAACCCGCCATGCAGCGCTGTCATCTTCTGCTGCCCGACGGAATCCGTGCCGGCAACGAAGCGGGCATTGGCGGCGATGGCGGCATCGTCCATCTGATCGTGGAGATCCTGGGCCGCCGCCCAGGCCTCCTCGTCGGTCTCGCGGACGACCACATAGAGCCGGATGCCATACCCGAGCTTGCGGCCATGGGCGTTAGCGCGTGCCCGCACGTGGCCGACCTTTGCAGCCATCTCGTCCGGGGTTTCGCCCCAGGAGAGATAGGTATCGACATGCTTGGCCGCGACCTCGATCGCAGCTTGGGAAGAGCCCCCGAACCACAGCTCGGGCTGCACGACCGGGGTATCGCCGGAAAGCGCGAGCTTGGCCTCGATCGTCTCGACATGGCGTCCCTTGAAGGTCACCGTCTCGCCGGCGAGGATGCGTCGGAAAACAGTGAGATATTCGTCGGCCATCACGTAGCGCTCGTCATGGGGCAGCGTCATGCCATAGGCGCCGAGCATTTTGGCGTCGCCCGAGACGATGTTGAGCAGCAACCGCCCCTTGGAGAATTCCTGGAAGGTCGCGGCCATCTTGGCCAGGAGCACCGGCGGGATCAGCCCGGGGTGGATCGCCGTCAGGAAGCGCATTCGCTCGGTGAAGGGCAGCAGGGAAGCGCCGAGAACCCAGACGTCATGCGCACCGGTCGCCAGCAGCGCGCCAGTGAAGCCGAGATGATCATAGGCCCGCGCCAATTGCTGCAGATAGGCATGATCCATCTTGCGGGCGCCGTCCTTCTTCCAGGGATAGCGGCCGTCAGGGGCGGTCAGATACCAGAGCACATTCATAGGCTTTGTCTCATGATTTGCAGTGATGCCTAAGCCGAAGCGGCGGCGTCTTCGAACCGGGAGAGGCCGAGCGCTCGCCGAAGAATGCCATGGCGGACGAGGCAGGCGGCCTCCTGCTCCTGTTCGGCCAGAACGGCGGCGTCGATCGCAGCGATGCGCCAATCGCGTGACCGCAGAACGGCGAGCCATTGCGCTTCACCGACATCCCCCGATGCCGAGAGCCGGCGAGCGGCCTCTTCTGCATGGTCCTCGACGAAGCTCGCGATGCGCGCGACGAGCTTGCGGAAGGCGGCGATCTGGTTCGCCCGTCGATCGAGGACCGGACGATGCGTCCAGAACAGAGAGCGATTGGGGATGACGCCTCGCGTATCCGCCATAGCGACCAGCCCGCCTCGATCCAACTCCACAGGCAGATGAGGATCCATCGCGATCCAGGCCGCGACCTCGCCCTGCCGCAGAGCCCTTGCCGAAGCTGCTGGCGAAAGATCGATGCGGTTGAAGTCCGCGAGACCCAGGCCAGCCCGTTCGGCGAGATGCGCCAGCAGATAGGTATGGAACGAGCCCTCGACGAGCGCGATCCGGCAGCCTTTGAGGCCTGCCAATGCGACCTCAGCCTCGCCCTTCCGCCTCAGGATGGCCCCGTTGGCCGGGCGCGGTTGAGAGGCCGCGAGATAGACTACATCGAGCCCCAGATTCTGCGCGGTCAGCGGGGGCGTCGAGCCGGTGCCGCCGAGTTCGATCTCGCCGCCGGCGAGCAGTTCTCCGGTCGCGCGGCCATCGGGATAGTCGACGAAGGTCCAGCGCTGGTCGCCCTCCCTCTCCGCGAGCAGCCGCGCGAGGCGCAGATGCAGGTTGTTGGCATGGACTCCGACGCGAAGGCGGTCGGGCGAATGAAGGCCGCTCATCTCATTCCCTCAGCCAGCCGGGAAGGCGCCTTCGAAGACACTTGCCGCAAGCGGATTGCGTTGGCTCGGAACCTCGCGGGCCTGCAGCGCCTCAGGCAATTGCGCCTTGTCACCGACCTTGCCGATGGCGACGGCCGCCTCGACCCGGTAGTCGCCGGGAACATTCAACTCCACGATAGCCCGCTCAAGATCGAGCCCCGCCATGCCATGCGCCTGCCAACCCGACCGGGTCGCCTGCAATGCGAGATGGGCCCAGGCCGCACCGGCATCGAAGGAATGAGTGTGGGAGGCGACTTCCTCGGCCTTGCCGGGAACAACAAGTGTCGATTTCGAGACGATCACGACGAGCGCAGCCGAGTCCTTGGCCCATGACGCGTTGAACGCATTCAGCAAGCCTAGCAGTCGCTGCCAATGCGCGGTGTCACGCCGAGCATAGATGAAACGCCAGGGCTGGGAATTGTACGAGGATGGCGCCCAGCGCGCGGCTTCGAACAAGGAGAGCAACTCGGCTTCGCTGATCTCATCGTCACTGAATGCACGAGGTGACCAGCGTTCGAGAAAGAGCGGGTCGATCGCATGGTCTGCGGCGCGGTCATTGGCAGTCGTCGGCATGGTCCGGGTGTCCGTGAGACAGTATTGGGAAGTATGGAGCCAAAGCACTGCGGCAGGTTCGCCTCGAAATTGCGAACGCTCGAGCAGGGCACGACCGCGGGAATGCTCTTACGACTGGTCGAGCGAGCCTTCACCACATACGAAGGCCGCCTGAGATCGCGCAGAAAGCATCCGACTTACGCCGGTTCCGGTCAATAGAATTGTCTGTTTAAACGAACGATCGATTTGGAAGATTCTTTACGAACAGCCTGTAGATACGAGCAACCAATTCCCGATTGAGGTCTTCCGTTGGGGAATGCAGTCCAAAACCCCAAATCAACCGCACGATCACCACACAAGAATCCGCCATGCCGAACGAACGCGAACTTGCCCTTCCCTCCTCTGACGCTCCGCCCGGGTTCTTCTCCGGCCGCCCCGTAAAAAATTCCGACGCCAGACGGAACCTTTGCTTCGCTGCGGCGTTTGCGGCGAAATGCGGGAGGTTGCGGTCATGAATGGCGTGGTGTTCGCCTCGGCAGTCGTCCTTTGCGGAGGCATCGTTTCGGTTCTCTCCGGGAGTATTCCCACCCACGGATTTTTTGCTGAGTTTGTCTGGTCAGGGCTAGCCTTGGCTGGGCTGATCACCATCGCAGGCATCGAAGCCTCGAGCTGAATTCTCATCTCCTCTTTGGTGTGAAAGGCGCCCTTCGTTACGAAGGCTCGCGTTGCATCCTGCTTGCTGCTTCGCCCCGGCCAGAGTTGAGCGTAGGATTGTCTGCGCTGTCCGAGCCGTGCCGGCGGGCATACGGCGGATTTTGACCAGACTTGAGGTGGCGGCCGCCGCCGGCCTCGCAGCCCACGGTCCAGATGGGAGTTCGCGATGAATACAGCCAACCTGCAGCTAGAAGGCCTGCTCGTCGCCGTAGCCGAACTCACGCGCCTGCTGGTTCGCAAGGGACTTGTCGAGGAAGCCGAGGTCGAGTGGGCGCTGGACCGCGCGGAAACGAGTCTCCGCTCCGACCACCGACGGATGGGCCAACTCCGGGAGAGCAATGCCGACGCCGTCACATTCCCCGTGCGCTTTCTGAGCGCCGCGCTGAGGAATGCCGGGGACGCCCCGCTCTCCTTCTCGGAACTGGCGTGTCATGTCGGGCAGTCGAAGCCGGCCCGGGTGCCGCAGCCTCCTCACCCTGCATCCTGACATCGGCTTCGACTTCAAATCTCCACCACCGCAACGCCGAAATGCCGCAATCGCCTCCATACCATGAGCTAGCTTATGATATGGAGGCCTGAACATGCGGCGCCCACTCAAGCGCGAACTCGTTTTCCAGCTTCTCGAGACTTCCCGGCAACTGCGTAGCTATGTCGACCAGCGCGCACGGGAAAATGGCACGACCCGCGCGCAATGGAGCGTGCTGGCTCGTCTGCGCCGCGCGGAAGGTCTCAATCAGGCCACGCTCGCCGAGATGCTCGAGCTGCAACCGATCTCGTTGACGCGCCTGATCGACCGGCTCGAAAGCCAGGAACTCGTCGAGCGCCGCCTTGATCCCCAGGACCGGCGCGCACGGCTCCTGCACCTGACCTCTGCGGGTCGAAAGCTCGTCGACGATCTCGATGCGCTGCGCGCAGAGATCGCCGGCGAGGTACTCGACAGTATCGACGAAACGTCTCTCTCGACGACCCTGGCGACGCTCGCATCTGTCCGGGACCGGCTGAGGCATGGAGCCCCGGAGCGTGCCGAGACGAGGCCGGTCGCGCGTCGCGTGCCTGCTGGCAGCGCCCTTTGAGTTGCGCGGAGTAGACTCGATGAAAGGCTCAAAATCACTCTGGGTGATCGCCATTCTGGCCATGGGCGCCGTTGGCGCCGGCTTATGGCTGAAGCTCCCAAGCGCAAACCAGGGCAGGGACGGCGCCTCCCGCGCCACCACGACGCGCAGCGAAGCACCCGTTTCGGTCGTGACCGCCAAAGCGACAACGGACGATGTCCCCGTGCATAAGCGGGCCATCGGTTTCGTCGAATCCCCGGCGATCGTCACCGTCAAATCGCGGCTCGATAGCCAGATCACCGAGCAGCACGTCAAGGATGGGCAATTCGTTAGGGCAGGCGACCTGCTCTTCACCCTTGACGACCGCGATCTGCGTACGCAAGTGGCCAGAGATCAGGCCGCCCTCGCCCGTGACCAGGCGACCCATGACCGTGCCCAGGCCGATCTCGCCCGCTTCCAGCAATTGCTGGCGAAGAACGCCGGCACGCAGCAATCCGTCGACCAGGGTATTGCCGATGAGAAGACGGCAGCCGCGACGATCCTGGCGGACAAGGCAGCGCTCGAGTCAGACATGCTCAAGCTGAGCTATACCAAGATCACCTCACCGATCGATGGACGAGCGGGCGCCGTGCTGGTCACGCCGGGCAATCTTGTCAGCGCCAACAGCGCGGGCCCGGGCCTCGTCACGATCACGCAGGTCAAGCCGATCCGCGTCGCCTTCACCTTGCCCGAACGCGAGGTACCGATGTTGCAAGCGGCGCTCACGGCCGGCAAGGTTCTCAAGGTCACCGCGAAACCCGCCGACTCGCCGCGCCCGCCGGCAGAAGGAACCCTCACCTTCGTCGATTCCAGTGTGGACATCGCTTCCGGCACCATCGCGGCCAAGGCCGCTTTCGCGAATGCCGACCTCTCGCTCTGGCCCGGCCAGTATGTCGACGTCGCGGTCGAGGCCGACAGGCTCGACAACGCCACGATCATCCCGACGGTCGCCGTGCAGGTCGGGCAGAAGGGCTCCTATGTCTATGTCATCAAGCCTGACGATACGACCGACCTGAGGCAGGTCAGCATCGCCCTCGTCGATGGCGACAGGACTGTGATCTCCGACGGCGTTGCCGCAGGCGAGCGAGTGGTCGTCGACGGCCAGATGCGGCTCAAGCCGGGAGCCCGCGTCCGCGAGCGCACTCCCCCCGGAGCGGATACCAAGCCCGCGGCAGGCAAGGAGACCATCGCCGACGGAGGCCGGCCATGAGCATCTCTGGCTTCTGCATCCGCCACCCCGTGGCGACCATTCTGATGTCGGTCTCGCTGGTCCTGGCAGGGCTCTTCGCCTATCGCTTCCTGCCGGTCGCGGCGCTGCCCCGCGCCGAATTCCCGGTTGTGAACGTCTCGGCCCAACTGCCCGGCGCCTCCCCCGACACCATGGCGACCTCCGTCGCGACGCCCTTGATCAAGCAATTCGCCACGATCGCCGGCATCGACAGCATCGCGACAACGAATTCCCAGGGCGCAACCTCGATCGCCATCCAGTTCGTGCTCAATCGCAACATCGATGCTGCCGCCGCCGATGTGCAGGCGGCGATTGCGCGCGCCCAGAAGCAGCTGCCGATCGAGATGACCGCGCCGCCGAGCTATCGCAAGGTGAACCCGGCAGATGCGCCGATCATCCTGCTCGCACTGAAGAGCGACATCATCCCGCTCTCGCAGCTTGATGCCTTCGCACAGCAGGTGATCTCGCCTGCCCTGTCGACCGTCGACGGGGTTGCGCAGGTCCTGATCTTCGGCAGCCAGAAATACGCGGTGCGCATCCGCATCGACCCGACCGCGCTGGCGGCCCGCGGCATCGGCGTCGACACCTTGCAGAATGCGATCACCTCCGCCAACGACAATTCTCCGGTCGGCACGGTGCAGAACGACCGGCAGCAGCTGACGATCCAGGCCAGCACACAGCTCGCAAATGCAGCCCAGTTCGCCGATGTCATCATCGCCACGCGCAACGGCAAGCCGGTCCGCCTCGGCGATGTCGCGAAGGTGATCGACTCGGTCGAGAATACGCAGACAGCCAGCACCTATGACGGTATGCCGGCCGTCGTGCTCGCGGTGCAACGGCAGCCCGATGCCAACACCGTCGACGTCGTCGACAGGGTCAAGGCCATGCTGCCGGCGTTCCGCGAGCAATTGCCGGCGGCAGCGCAACTGGCGCAGCTCAATGACCGCTCAACCTCGATCCGCGCCGCGGTCGAGGATGTCCAGTTCACGCTGGGGCTGACCATCGTTCTGGTCATCATGGTGATCTTCGTCTTCCTGAGAAGGCTCACCGCGACCCTGATCCCGGCGGTTGCCGTACCGATCTCGATCATCTCGACGCTCGCAGCGATGTATGTGCTCGGCTTCTCCATCGACAATATCTCGCTGCTCGGCCTGACGCTGTCGGTCGGCCTCGTCGTCGACGACGCCATCGTCATGCTCGAGAACATCGTCCGGCACATGGAAGAGGATGGGCTCTCAGCCTTTGACGCAGCTCTCAAGGGCTCGCGCGAAATCGGCTTCACCATCATCTCGATCTCGCTCTCGCTTGTCGCGGTCTTCATCCCCGTGCTGTTGATGGGTGGCGTCATCGGCCGGATCTTCAACGAGTTCGCGGTGGTCGTCACCGTTGCGATCCTCGCCTCGGCCTTCGTGTCCCTGACACTGACGCCGATGCTCTGCTCGCGGCTCTTGACCAACGCCGATCAGCACGCTCCCGAGCACGGCCTCGGCCATATTCTCGAACGCGGCTTTGAGGGCATCCTGCGCGGCTATGACCGCGCGCTGACGCTCTGCCTGCGCGTGCAGCCACTGATGCTGGCCGCCTTCTTCGCAACTGTGATCGGCACGGTCTGGCTCTTCCAGACCGCGCCCAAGGGCTTCTTTCCGCAAGAGGATATCGGCCAGCTCCAGGTCGCGACCGAGGCGAGGCAGGATATCTCATTCACAGCGATGCAAAGGCTGCAGAAGGAGGTTGCCGACGTCTTCCGCAACTCGCCCTATGTCAGCCATGTCGCATCCTCTGTCGGCGGCGGAGGCGGAGGTGGCGGCAGCGGCGCGCTCAATGCCGGGCGCCTCTTCGTCGAGTTGAAGCCGAGAACCGAACGTCCTGCTCTGCAGACCGTGCTCTCCGACCTGCGCAGGCAGCTCGCACAGGTCGCCGGCATCAACGCCTTCATGACACCGGTTCAGAACCTCAATATCGGCGCTCGCGCCTCCAAGAGCCAATATCAGCTCGTGGTGCAAGGCCTCGACCAGGCGCAGATGAACGATTGGGCGCTGAAGCTCGCCGATGCGATGGGCCAGGATCGCGCGACCTTCACCGATGTCACGACCGATCTCCAGAACAACGCCCTGCAGGCGACCCTGGTCATCGACCGCGACAAGGCAAACTCGCTGCAGATCGGCGCCGACACCCTGCGCTCGACGCTCTATTCCGGCTTCGGCGTTCGTCAGGTCTCGACGATTTTCACTACCGGGGACAGCTACGATGTGGTTGTCGAGTTCGACCCGGCCCTCGGCTGGACAGCCGACAAGCTCGACGCGATCCGCGTACGCGCCAGCAACGGCCTGCTCGTGCCGCTCGGAGCCTTCGCCCGCGTCGAGCGGACCGCCGGGCAGTTGACGGTAAACCAGCTCGGCCAGCTTCCGGCAGTGACCATTTCCTACAACCTGCCCGCAGGCGTCGCGCTCGGCGACAGCGTAACCAGGATCAACACGATCAAGACCGAGCTTGGGTTACCGACGACGCTCTCGACGACCCTTGCCGGCACCGCCAAGACCTTCCAGGATTCGCTCGCCAACCAGGGCCTGCTGATCGCCGGTGCGATCCTCACGATCTACATCGTGCTCGGCATCCTCTATGAGAGCTTCATTCATCCGCTGACGATCCTGACCGGCCTGCCCTCGGCGGCCATCGGCGCCCTGGCCGCGCTGCGCCTCTTCGGCCTCGATCTATCGGTGATCGCGATCATCGGCATGCTGATGCTGATCGGCATCGTCAAGAAGAACGCCATCATGATGATCGATGTTGCGCTCGTGCTGCAACGCGAGGGCGTGCCCTCTCAGGAGGCGATCCACCGCGCCTGCCTGATGCGTTTCCGCCCGATCCTGATGACGACGCTGGCGGCGCTGATGGGCACCTTGCCGATCGCACTCGGCGCCGGCGCCAGCGCCGAGCTGCGTCAGCCGCTCGGCATCGCGGTGGTCGGCGGACTGCTGATCTCGCAGGTGCTGACGCTCTTCATCACGCCGGTGCTGTTTCTCTACATGGAGCGGGTGTCGAAGGCCCTGACCATCGCGAAATGGGCGTATCCCAAGCCCACTATCACTTCCGTGCAGGATAGAACACGTCGGACATGATGAGCGCATCCGCCGTGCTCGGGCTGAACGCGGCCGGGATATCGTAGACCAGGACAAGTCGAAGCAGCGCCTTGACGTCGACGTCATGGGGCATGGCGGCAAGCGGATCGGGGAAGAAGATCAGCACATCGATCGTGCCCTCGGCGATCATCGCTCCGATCTGCTGATCGCCACCGAGCGGGCCACTCTTCACCGTCTCGACGCTGACATCAGGGTGGCCCTGCTTCAGCACGGAGCCGGTCGTTGCCGTGGCGACAAGGCGATGCGCACTCAGCACATGGATGTTGCGCATTACCCAGGCCGCAAGATCGGGCTTCTTGCGGTCATGGGCGATCAGGCCGATGCCGAGCCGTTTCGTCATGTCGGCCTTCCCTGTTCCAGCCCTGCTCGGGCTCAGACGACGCTGTCGCGCTCCGGCACGGGCTCGCCGCGCGAGACCCGAGCGATGTTGTCGAACATCCGCTTCACCGTCGGGGCGAAATTGTCGGACGCGATCGCCGCCAGATGCGGCGTCACAACAAGATTGTCGAGCCCGAGCAGCGGGCTGTCAGCCGGCAGCGGCTCGATCTCGAACACGTCCATCGCGGCGCCGGCGATCTCCTTGGCGCGCAAAGCCTCAATCAGGTCGTTCTCGGCGACGACACCACCGCGCGCCACGTTGATGAGCACCGCCGTCTTCTTCATCGCAGCGAAGGCAGACTTGTCGATCATGTTCGCCGTCTCCGGCGTCAGGGGGCAATGCAGCGAGACCACGTCGGACTTCGCCAGCAGTTCTGCCAGCGAAGCGTGTTTCGCGCCAAGCTCGGCTTCCTCGGCTGCAGAGAGCGGCTGGCGCTTCGAGTACAGGATGGTGCAGCCGAAGCCCTTCAGCAATTTGGCGACATTCTGGCCGATGGCGCCGAAGCCGACGATCCCGACCGTCTTGCCGGACAGCGTGAAAGTGTCGCCCGGCAGGCGCCCGCCACGCCAGTCACCCTTCTTGAGTTCGGCATGGCCGAAGGAAATGTGACGCAGGGCCGAAAGCATCAGCCCGAGCGTGAACTCGGCAACCGGCACGGCATTGCTGCCCGTGGTGCGAGCGACCTTGATGCCGAGCTCCTGTGCGGCCCGAGTGTCGAGATTATCGACCCCGACGCCCCATTTGTGCAGCAGCTTGAGCTTCTTTGCCGCTTTCAACACCTCGGCATTAACGCCGACCTGTCCCGCAATCGCGTATTCCGCTTCGGCGATGATCTCCTTCATGTGATCGTCGCCGCGCGCCGTGCCGTGCGTCAGGACGAAGCCCGGCGGCAGCAACGCCCTGAGCTTGTCGGCCCGCTCGGGAGCCATGGGATCAAGGACGACGATGGTTTCTGACATGATGATAGTCCGATTGGCTTGAAAGAAATCAGGCAATGGTGAAGCGGACGCCGGCGCGTGCCAGTCCGCCGGAGATCGCGACGGGCGTTCCATCGGCACGCCAGCAGGCGGCGCCGGTGAGCGTTCCGTCGGAATTGAAGCCGATGGCATTCATGCCGCCGGCGACTCGCTGCACGCGAGCGATCTGGTGGCCGCGCGCAGTCAGTTCGCTGGCGACAGAATCCGGAATGGCGCTCTCGAGCTCGAGCGCCCCACCCTCCGTCCAGACACGCGGCGCCTCGACGGCTTCCTGCAGGCTCATGCCGTGGTCGATCAGGTTGACGATCGCCTGCAATGCCGAGGGGAAGATGCGCAGGCCGCCAGGCAGCCCGAGCGCGAAGGCAAGCTTGCCATCGCGCAGGACCATCATCGGCGCCATCGAGGTGAAGACCCGCTTGCCTGGCGCGATCGAGAGTGCGCGGCCGGGATGCGGATCGAAATTATACATATAGTTGTTGGTCAGCATCCCGGTGCCGGGAATCTGGGTGCAGGCGCCGAACAGGCCGTTGATCGTCTGGGTGGTCGCAACCACGTTGCCGGCCGCATCCGCAACCGTGACATGGGTGGTGTTGGCGGACTCGCCAGCGCTGAGACCAGCCGCCCAGGCCTTGGTATGGGTCATGTCGATATCGGCGCGGCGCTCATCGGCATAGGCCTTGGCCGTCAGACGCTCGACCGGCACCTTGACGAAGGCCGGGTCTGCGGTCGCCACCGCCCGGTCAGCGAAGGCGATCTTCAGGGCCTCGGCGACGAGATGCACGGCATCGCTCGAGCCGAATCCGAGCGCACCGATATCGTAGCCCTCGAGGATGTTCAGCATCTGCACGATATGGACGCCGGACGAGGATGGCGGCGGCGGACCGAGGATCTCGAAGCCGCGATAGCGACCACGCACCGGCTCACGCTCGATCACCTTGAAGGCGGCGAGGTCTGCCTGGTCGATCAACCCGCCATTGGCTGCCATGAAGGAGGTCAGCGCCGCGCCGAGCGGGCCGTCATAGAGCGCGGAGGGGCCGGTCTCGGCGATCAGCCGCAGGCTTGCGGCATAATCGCCCTGAACCAGCCGTTCACCCGCCGGCAGGGCCTTCCCGCCGGGCAGGAACAGCTCTGCGAGGCCCGGATCGCGTGCGAGATCCGGCGCGCAATCCGCGATGCAATCGGAGAGATAGGGGCTGACCACGAACCCGCGTTCGGCCAGCCGGATCGCGGGTTGCAGCACATCAGCGAGCGGCAGCGTGCCGAAGCGCGCCAGTGCCTCGCACCAGCCGGCGAGCGCACCGGGAACCGCGACGGCCTTGGGGCCGACGAGGTTCTCGCGGTCGCGCGTATCGCGCGCCTTGCCGACCTCGTGCGACAGCGCCTCATACATGTCGGCACTGGCCTTGCCCGGCGCGGTCGACAAACCGTCGAGCACGAGATGACGACCGTCAGCCAGCCGGATATGGGCAACACCGCCGCCGAGCACGCCGACCATCATCGGTTCGACGACGGTGAGCGCGAACAGCGAGGCGATGGCCGCATCGATGGCATTGCCGCCCGCGAGCAGCATGTGCGATCCCGCGGCCGAGGCGAGCGGATGATTGGTGACGACCATGCCGCGCGAGCCGGTGGCCGACAGCTTCTCGCAGGTGAAATTGGCGACGCGCGGGCCGCGCAGCTGGGCGTTCATCGTGTCTGTCCTCAGCCGTTCTGCTTCAGCGCCTCGAGCACCATCTTGGTGGCGCCGGAGATGTCGCCAAGCTTCTCGCCGGCCTTGACGCGCCCCTGAGTGCGTTCGCCACGCTCCTGCCGGGCCAGCGCCGCATCGGCAATCGCTTCAGCCTCATTTGCCGGCAGCACCAGCACGCCGGACTCGTCCGCGAGGATGATGTCCCCGGCCTTCACCGCAACATTGCCGCAGGAGATCGGCAGGTTCAGCGTGCCGCCGAGATTGTAGAGCCGGGTCGTGATCGGCGACATGCCGCGGCACCACATCGGGAAATCGCTGTCTTCGATCTCGGTCAGATCCGTGCAGGGCCCGTCGACGATGCCGCCGATCGCGCCGGCCGCCTTGGCCGCCACGGTGACGCCACCGCCCCAGCAGGCATGCTTGTCATCGCCGAGCCGATCGACCACGAGGATGTCGCCGGGGCGCAGCAGCCCGAGCGCGTGGTGCAGAAGCGTCGAATCCTGCCCGGGAATGGCGAGCGTCACGGCTGCGCCGGCGATACGCTTGTTGCGCAGCAAGGGCTGGATGCCGCGGTCCATGAACCCCCAGTGCTGGGAATGGCCGATGGTGGCGGTTTCAACGCGGCTGAGCTTCTCGGCAAGGGCCGGCGAGATCTGCTGCGGCATAGCTTCGATGCGGTAGTCGGGCATGGTTTTCTCCTATTGGCCGACGGCGCGCGCGACGCCGACGAGACGTTCGACCAGAACGACGATGATGAGGGTTGCGACGATCAGGATCACCGACAGGGCCGCGACGAGCGGATCGGTGCGTCCTTCGACATAGCGCACCATCTCGACCGGCAGCGTCGAAGCGCGCGGACCGGAGAGGAAGAGCGAGATCACGGTCTCGTCGAAGGACAGCAGGAAGGACAGGGCGCCGCAGGCAATCAGGCCGGGCGTGGCGAGCGGCAGCGTCACACGCCAGATCACCCGCCAGGGCTTTGCCCCCAGCGTCGAGGCAGCCGCTTCGATATCATCCGGCAGCGTCGAGAACGCTGTCGTCATCATCCGGATCACGAAAGGCAGCGTCACGGTCATGTGGCCGAGCACAAGCCCGGGCAAGGTCGCGGTCAGCCTGAGCGGGGTGAAGAACAACAGAAGCGCAAGGCCCACAATCAAGGTGGGCAACAGCAACGGCGCGAGAAAGAAGTTCTTCAGCGCCTCCTGGCCGCGAAACCGCCCCTTGTCCAGCGCCAGCGCCGCCGGCACACCAAGCAGCAGCGACAGCGCCGTGACCAGACAGGCGATCTGAGCGCTGAGGACGACGGCGTTCAGCAGTGGTGTGTTGCCGGCGAGTTGCTGGAACCAGCGCAGTGAATAGCCGGACGGCGGGAACAGGATGAAATTGTCCGCCGAGAAGGCGAGTGCCACGACGACGACGATCGGCGCCAGGATCAGGGCGTAGACGATACCTGCGAGCGTCGAGAGGACGGGTCCGGCGCCGTTCATCGTTGCAGCCTCCGCGCCGCGACATTGGAGAACATGAGCAGCGCCAGCAGCAGCACGAGCGTGTAGATCGCCAGTACGGCGGCGACCGGCCAGTTGGTGTTCGTCGTCGCCTGCTCGAAGATCTCCGTCGCCAGCACGAAGACCCGACCGCCGCCGAGCAGCTTGGGCGTGATATAGGCCGACATCGAGAGCACGAAGCCCAGGCCAGCCGCGAGCGCGAGCGCCGGCAGGCTCAGCGGCAAGGTCACCCGCAGGAACGTGCGCAGCGGCGTGCAGCCCAGGCTGCGCGCCGCCTCCTCCAGCGTGCGGTCGAGCCGGCCGAAACCGGCGAGCAGCGCGAGGATCATATAGGGCATGATGCTCTCGGCGAGGCCGATGGTGACGCCCGTCCAGTTGAAGACCAGACGCATCGGCGTCGAGATCAGCCCTAGCCACTGAGCAAGGGAATTGACGAGCCCGCGATCCCCCAGGATGGCGAGCCAGCCGAAAACGCGTACCACGCCGGAGACCAGCATCGGCATGATCGCGATCACGGCCAGCAGGCCGCGAAAGCGCGACTGCGTCCGGAACAGGAACAGCGAGACCGGATAGGCCATGCACAGCGCGATCAGTGTCGCGCTCAGCGAGAGCCAGAGCGAGTTGAGCGTCAGCTCGATCGTGAAGGAATCAGCGAGGACTTCGCCGGTCGTCTTGAGCGACCAGGCCTCGATCATCGCCCCCGTTGGCCCGACCTCGTTGAAGGCGGTGCGAAACAGCCCGAGGGTCGGCCAAACATAGACGGCGAGAAGAAGGAGCGCCGCCGGGACGACCAGCCAAGGCAGGCGCGAGCCGGCAGTCATGTTGCCTCGCGTGGGAAGAGCAGCGTGTCTCCGGCCTGCCAGAGTACGGCGACCTCGGTCCCGGCCGCTGGCGGCTTCGTGCCGGATTGCATCTCGACGCTGAGCTGCCCCCCTGCCCCCTCGACGATGACCTCGACATGATCTCCGACGAAGACGCTGCGCAGAACCCGCCCGGTCAGCTGGACCATGCCCTCGCCCGACGGCTCGCCGGATGCGGCGAGCCGGATGCGCTGCGGCCGCACGAAGACGTCGACCTCGCCGTCGGCTGGAGCGGTGGCCGGCAAGGTCACTCCCCAGACGCTGATGGCGCCTGCCCCGTTCCGCATGGCCGGCAGCACATTGGCGCGCCCGACGAAATCGGCGACGAAGCGGGTCGCAGGTCGCTCGTAGATATCCTCCGGCGTGCCGATCTGTTCGATCCGCCCGCGCTTCATCACCGCGATCCGATCGCACATCGTCAGCGCCTCGACCTGATCGTGAGTGACGAAGAGCGTGGTGATGCCAAGCGAGCGCTGGATGTCGCGGATCTCGTGGCGCATCGCGTCACGCAGCTTGGCGTCGAGATTGGACAGGGATTCGTCGAGCAGCAGCACGGACGGGCGAATGACGAGCGCCCGCGCCAGCGCCACGCGCTGCTGTTGACCGCCTGACAATTCGCGGGGGCGCCTGCCCTCGAGGCCGGAAAGGCGCACCATGCCGAGCGCCTCTTCAACGCGCCGCGCCGTCTCAGGGCGCGGCACCCGCCTTTCCTCGAGACCGAAGCCCACATTGCGGGCAACGCTCAGATGCGGAAACAGCGCATAAGACTGGAAGACATAGCCCATATTGCGCTTATGGGCCGGCTGGCGCGTGATCTCGGCACCGTCGAGGCGGATCGAGCCCGCGTCGGGATCGATCAGGCCGGCAAGCATGCGCAGCGTCGTGGTCTTGCCGCAGCCGGAGGGGCCGAGGAGAGCGACGGCCTCGCCCTTCTCGACCGAAAGCGCGACGTCATCGACGGCGACGGAATCGCGATAGCGCTTCTGCAGGCCGGCGAGTTCGAGATAGCTCATGGCAGGCTGCGATCCCGGCTCAGCGACCTGCCGCAGCGATGACTTCGCGCCGCCAGCGATTGTTCCACTGATCGCGCATCTTCAGGACCTCGTTCCAGTCGACGCCGATCATCCGGCCCCGGCTTTCCGGGGCTGCAGCGGTGCGTGCCAGCGCCTTGGCGTCGATCGCTGCCTTGGCGTTTGTCGGCGCATAGAACATCCGCTCGGTGAACGCCTTCTGAGCAGCTTGCGCCAGCGCAAAATTGACGAAGGCGATCGCGGCGGCCCGGTTCTTCGAGCCGGCAGTCAGGTTGATGGTGTTGATCTGGAAGACCGATCCTTCGGGTGGCAGCAGCGCGGCGATCTTGCCGCCGGTCTGGTCGCCATAGAGCTGCGCACGGGCGTTCCAGCCGGTCGCGACTTTCACCACTCCGTTCAGGATCAGCGAATAGCCATCGGGGTTGGGCTCGAACGTATTCACCGAAGGGGCGAGAGCGCGCAGCTTCTTGATCGCCGCATCGATCGACTTGCGGTAGTCGCCGCCCTCCATCTTCTCGACCATGGCGGTGAGCGCAAGTCCCTGGATGTTCGGCGGCGCCGCAAGTGCGACCTGACCCTTGAGATCCGGACGCCAGAGGTCGGCGAGCTTTTCGATGGGCGGCTTCAGATTCTGCGTGTCATAAACGAGCACGAGATGGTCGAAGGTCACGGCCGGGCCGTAATCGCCTCCGGCCGCGCGGGCCTCCGGATGGAGTTCGTTCAGCGACGGAACTTCTGCGGGCGTCAGCTTCTCGAACAGTCCTTCGATATTGCCAATGCTGGAGGTGGTGACATCCATGATCGCCACATCGACCTGCGGATCAGCCTTCTGGGCTCGGACGCTGCCGACCATCTGGGCCGAGGTGCCGCCCGGCACGTAGTTCACCTTCACGCCGGGAAAGGCCTGCTGGAACCGTTCGACCACCGCCTTGACGTAGTTGTCCTGGAAGATCCCGGAATAGGACATCAGCGTGATCGAGCCGCTGAGCCCCTGGGCCCTGACGAGAGCCGGGGCAGCGATCGTCGCAAGCCCGGTCTGAAGAACAAGACGACGTGTCGGCATGGAAGCTTCCCCTCTTGTCATGGCCACATGCGAGGCGGCCGCAATGTCGTAGCCAGCGCCCGCTGACTTGTCATGGCGCGGCGGCGCTGGAGACCCATGCGCCGCCGTACGGATATCAGCGGGTCAGGCTCAGCCGTCGACCTTGCTGGCGAAATGGGCCACGAAACGGGCGCAGATCTCGGTGAGCTTCTCGGAGAGCGCAGCCCCCGTTTCGGCCGAGCACAGCTTCGGATCCCCCTTGGCGACGCCAAGATTGTAGACCTCGTCATACTCGTTGGGCATCGCCACCTCGGCGCCCTCGAAGCTCGCCGTGCCAAGCCCGGTGAACTGCAGGTCGAGCACGGGATCGCGCTTCAGCGGCTGGCCGGCCGGGATCAGGTCCTTGCGCATCAACTCCGGGAACAGGTGCAGCCCGAGGCTGGTCAGCGGGTCGGCACCATGACCGGCCACGGCAGCCGCCTTCTCCGCGCCGAGAATGCCCGGCAGCAGCCCGTAGGCGATGCGCCAGAGATACAGGCTCGGCAGGACGATCTGCTCGCGCTGGTAAAGCTCGCGCGCCACATCGGAGATCGGACCGACATTGCCGCCATGGCCGTTGATCACGATGATGCGGGTCAGGCCATTGCGATGCAGCGAATCGACCATCTCGGCGATCACGGCCGTCAAGGTCGACTGCGAGATGGCAATGCCACCGACCATCGGACCGAACCAGTCGGCGCCGCCGAAGGGCAGGACGGGAGCGACCAGCGTTCGCACGCCCCGCTCCGAGGCGCGGATCGCCGCGAGCTCGGCAATCTTCTCAGCGAGGAGATAGTCGCCCATCGGAGCGTGCGGGCCCTGGTCCTCATGACTGCCCATCGGCAGCAGGATGACGGGGTTTTCTTCGAGGATCTCGCGCGCCTCTCCGCCGGTGATCGTACCCATGTGAACGAGAGGAGTTGTCTTGGTGGCCATTGGCTTCATCCTGGATATGCGAGGAAGTTCGCGGTGAGGATCGTGATGGGAAGGCTCTGCATCTCAGCGGTCGGCGGTTCGGGGATCGACGGCGTCGCGCAGGGCATCGCAGAGCAGATTGATGGCGAGGATGGTCAGCGTCAGCGCCGCGCAAGGCCAAAGCAGCAGCAGCGGCGCCTGCTCCATCGTGGCGCGCGCTCCCCTGATCATCAGCCCCCAGGAGGGCGCCGGCGGAACGACGCCAAGTCCGAGGAAGGACAGGCCGCTTTCGATGACGACGGCAGCCGCTACCGTCAGCGACAGCTGCACCAGGAGCGGACCGGCAATATTAGGAAGCACGGTGCGGAGCAGGATGCGTCGGGGCGTGGCGCCGAACGCCCGCGCGGCCTCGACATATTCGCGCGACCGCACCGCGAGCACTTCCGCATAAGCGACGCGCGCAAATCCCGGCAGATAGAGAACCGACAGGACGAGGACCAGTGTCGCCGCGCCCGGCCCGAGCAGAGTGACGACCAGCAGGGCGAGCAGCACCGGCGGAAAGCACATGATGATCTCGACGCTGCGCACCGTCAGGAACGCGCCGAGCCCCTTGCCCCAGCCCCCGATCAGGCCGATCGCGGTGCCGACTGTTCCCGCAACCAAGGCAGCGACGAAGGCGACGCCCAGACTTGTGCGCGCGCCCCAGATCAAGCGCGACAGCACATCGCGGCCGAACTCGTCACGGCCGAGCCAGGACCCTGCGTTCGGCGCAGCGAGCCGCCGGGCAATGTCCTGCCGGACCGGATCCGGCAGGCCGAGAAACGGGGCGGCGAGAGCGATCAGGATGATCAGGGCGACAAGGGCGCCGGGAAACCAGAGCCGTTTCATCCCGCCTGCACCCTCGGATCAACGATCGCGTGAAGAATCTCGACCAAAAGGTTGATCAACAGGAACAACACCGAGATGGTGAGAATGATTCCGACCACCATCGGATAGTCGCGCGCCTCGACGGCCCGCAGCAGCGGCGTCGACAGGCCCGGCCAGTTGAAGACGTATTCGACGAGCACGGTGCCGCCCAGCAAGGTTCCCATTTGCAGGCCGAGCACGGTCAGGACCGGGTTGAGCGCATTGCGCAGCACGTGGACGACCAGGATGCGCGCCTGCGACAGGCCCTTTGCGCGGGCAGTGCGCACATAGTCATTGGCCAGAGCATCCAGCATCGAAGCACGCGTCATGCGGAACAGGATGGCGGCCAGGCCCTTGCCGACCGCGATGGCCGGCAGCGTGAGCAGTTTGAGATGCTGGGCCGGGTCCTGGGTGAAGGGCACGAACCCGCCGGCCGGCATCAGCCGCAGGGTCTGGGCCATCAGCAGCACGAGCAATGTTCCCACCACGAAAACCGGCACGGCCAGCAGAAGCGCGGTGACGCCCGAAGCGATGCGATCGAAGCGCCCGCCCCGATGAAGAGCCGCATAGACGCCGGAGGGCACGCCGACGGCGATGCCGATCAAGGTGCCGGCGAGAATGAGCTCCAGCGTGCGCGGCAGGCGCAGGGCGATCTCGCTCAGCACCGGATAATCATCGACCAGGGAATGCCCGAGATTGCCTTGCATGAGGCCCGCGAGGAAGGCGCCGTACTGCGCGAGCAACGGCCGCTCCAGCCCAAGCTTTTCACGCAACTCCGCGACAGCCGCTGGATCGGGCGAGATACCTCCCGTCGAAAGCAGCAATTCGGCGGGGTCGCCCGGTACCATGTGCAGGGCGAGAAAGACGATCGTTGCAACGACCCAGGCCAGGCCGAGCGAAACCGCGAGGCGGCGCGCGAACCAGGTCGCGCTCATCCGAAATAAGTCTCTTCGAGCGTCGCTCCCGACGACGTGGTGAGCGCGCCGGGCAGGTTGGTGAAGCCCATCACGCCCTTGTCCATGCCATAGCCTTGCGAGCGCCAGGCGAGGCCGACAAGGGGCACCTCCTCGAGCGCCGCGCGCTGCATCTCCTTGTAGATCTCGACCCGTTTGGCCTGGTCGAACTCGGAACGCCCCTTGGCGAGCGCCGCAATCGTGCGCGGTGCATCGACCTTGAAGGAGCGGCCATGGGTCGGCGATAACGAGGTGTCGAGCACCACCGTAAGACCGTCAGGATCGTTGTTGTCCGACGAGACGCCGTGGATCGCCATGTCGTACTGGCCCCGCGTGCCGCGGCTCACCCGGGTCGACCAGTCCGGCAGCTGCAGCTCGCACTGGATGCCGACGGCGGCGAGATGCTGCTGCACCACCTCGGCCGTGTCCTTGTGCATGCCGAACTGCGAGGTCGCGAGCAGCGTCGACTGGAAGCCATTGGCGAACCCCGCCTCGGCGAGCAGCGCCTTGGCCCGGGCCGGATCATAGTTCCAGCCATGCGCCAGTTCCTTGTCGTACCAGGGCGTGCCCTCGACGATCGGCAGGCCCTCTAGCGGCTTGCCGCGCCCGAAAAAGGCGGCCTTGACGATATCGTCGCGCTTCACGGCATGGGCGATGGCCCGGCGCACACGGGGATCGTTGAACGGCGGCTTGGTGCCGTTGAAGAGGATGTCCATGAACGGCCCCTCGACCGAATCCAGCTTCAGCCTGGGGTCGGCCTCGACCGCGGACATCGACTGCCACGGCACATACTCGATCATGTCGACATCGCCGGACTGCAGCGCGGCGAAGCGCAGGTTCTCGTCGGCATAGACGACGAACTTGATGCCCTTCACCTTCGGAAAACCGGGCTTGTAGAACTTGTCGAAAGCGATGAGATCGAGCGAGGTCCCGCGCTCCTGTCCGACCAGTTTGAAGGGGCCTGCTCCGACCGGCTCGTTCGGCGCCGATTTCCGCCAGATCACGAAAGTGTTGTAGTTGCCGAACCAGCTCGGCAACGTCGCCTGCGGCAGCGCGGTGACAAGCCGGATGGTCTTCGGGTCGGGAATCTCAACGCGCTCGATCCCCTGGAACTGGGTGCGCATATAGGCGGTCGACTTCTCGCCGGCGATCTGCTCGATCGACCACTTGACGTCCTCGGCCGTGACCGGTTCGCCATTATGAAAGACGCAGCCCTGCCGCAGCTTGAAGACCCAGGCGCCATCGCTGTCGCGCGACCAGGACTCGGCCAACTCGCCTCGCAACTCGCCCTTGCTGTCATAGGAGACGAGGCTGCGATGCGTGAGCATCTTCACCGTGCCGGCCGAGGCTCCGGTGCTGACCCAGGGCTGCAGATTGGGCGGAAAGGCGGAAAGCCCGTAGCGCAGGATACCGCTCGCACGCTGCGCGCGCCCCGGCATCGAAATGAACGGCAGGGCAAGCCCGGCCTGGAGGATGGCACGACGCGTCGTGGTCATGAAACGATCTCCCCGCACCGGGCCACGAAGGTCGCCGGTCCTTTACAAGTAGCGAGTTGAAAACTTGTCTGTCAACGCGCGCCCTGCGTGATTATGCGCCCTTGCACGCTCAAAAATAGCGCGATCCGATAGTCGTAGAGCCAAGTCGCTTTGCAGGTGCAGCAAAGTATGTAAATCTGTTTACAAGTGAACTTGCCAAGTTCGTGATGACCTGGAACAGAAGGCGCCCGTGTCTCAACGCCCGAAACTGAGCGACGTACTCTATGCGGACATGCTTGAGCGCCTCCGGCGCGGCGAAGTCTTCGCCGATGGCAAGCTGCCCTCCGAGAACGAACTGAGCCAGGAGTTTGGCGTCTCGCGGCCGACGGTGCGCGAGGCATTGCGGCGCCTGCGCGATGATGGCCTGATCCATTCCCGGCAAGGCGCCGGAAGCTTCATCGCGGCAGTGCAACCGCAGTTGGCTGCGCCGCCGCCCCGCGCTCCCGTGAGCAAGGACGAAGGCATTCGCACGATCTCGAATGTCAGACGCGTCTATCAGTTCCGGATCGCGCTCGAAGGCGAGGTTGCCTATGCGGCCGCGCTGCATCGCAGCGAGGCCGATATCGCCGCGATCCAGAAGGAACTCGACGCGATCCACCTCGCGATCAAGACGGGCCGGATCGGCGTCCAGCAGGACAGCGATTTTCACGCAGCGATCGCGCGAGCAACCCAGAACCCCTATTTCGAGGCCGCTCTGGCCGCTGTGAGGCCTCAGGTCGATTTCGTAATCGACCTCGCGCGCAGCTTCTCCGTCCTGCAATCGGCCGAGCATCTCGCCATGGTTCAGCGCGAGCATGCGGCTGTCTTCGAAGCCATCCGCGACGGCGACGGCGTCAGGGCGCGCGAGGCGATGCAGGCCCATATCCGCAATGCCCAGGAACGGGTCTTCGACGGCATCCATTTCTGAAGATCCACCGGCCGGAGCCTCCGGCTTGCTCAAGCTGGGGATCGCATTCTCATGTCCGCTTTCATGCTTGACGCGCATCATGACATGGTTAGCATTCAAAATGGGAATGGTACCGTCCGATGGATCTGCGCCAGCTTGAAGCGTTCGCCGCCGTCATATCCGCCGGGAGCATCACCGGCGCAGCGCGGTTGCTCGGCCGCTCGCAACCAGCCCTGACCCGCCTGATCCAGGAGCTCGAGGAGACGCTGGGTTTCAGCGTGCTTCACCGCAGCGGCCCGCGCGTCACCCCCACCGAGCGCGGACTGCGCTTTCACCAGGAAGTCGAGCCCGTCATCACCTGGCTTCGGCAGCTGCGCGAGCGTGCGGAGGCCATCGCCGCCGACAAGCCGCGCTCGCTCGAGATCGCGGCGATCGCCTCCTTCGCCGCCGGCATGTTGCCCGCAGCCCTGGCGCGGCTCGGCCAGGATGCCTTGCCGGAACAGGTCCATATTCGTGCAGCATTGGCCGAACAGGTCGTCCAGTCGGTCGCGACCCATGTCGCCGAAATCGGCGTGACCAGCCTGCCGGTCGATCATCCCGCCCTCGAAATCCACTGGATCGGCGAAGCGCCCTGCGTAGCCGCTATCCGCGCCGACGACCCTCTGGCCGGTTCCGACACGGTTCCGCTGGCCTCGATAGAAGGGCGTCGCCTGATCACGATGGCCAACCCCTTCCGCTGGCGTAGGCGCGTCGACATCGCCCTCGAGCAGGTTGGCGTCAGGCCGGCCTCGGTCCTCGATGCCAACACCTCCAACACGGCGCTGATGGCCGCGCGCGCCGGCCTCGGCATCGCGATCCTCGAACCGGTGATCGCCTATGGCATGCCGCTCGAGGGCGTCGCGATCCGCAAGCTCGACGTGCCCATCTCCTTCTTCTGGGGCGTGGTCACGCCTTATGGCCGGCCGCTGACGCCTCTCGTCGAAGGGCTGGTCGGCGCGCTGGAGGCTCTCGCTCGCGAGACGCTGCCCGGCTTCGTCAAACACCCTCCCACGGCGCGTGATCGCCTGCTGGCCGATATCTTCGGCCCGGCCCCGGTCGCCGCCAGAACGATCGGAAGAACGGCATGAATGCCGCCTTGCCAGCCCCGATGGGCCTCTCCGCATTGGAGCAACGCCTCCGTCAGGACCTTGAATGGCTGGAATGGCCGGCGAAGGACTGGGTGCCGCCGCGCGAGTTCGATGGCCAGCGTGTTCGTGACGTCGTGGTGATCGGCGCAGGCATGTGCGGGCTGGCAGCCTCAGCCGCACTCAAGGGGCTCGGCCTCTCCAACATGACCGCTCTCGACCGCGCTCCCACCGGCCAGGAAGGCCCGTGGGTGACCTATGCGCGCATGGAAACCCTGCGTTCGCCCAAGCAGCTCACCGGCCCCGCACTCGGCCTGCCCGCATTGACCTTCCGCGCCTGGTATGAGGCGCAGTTCGGCCGCGCGTCCTGGGACGCCCTCGGCAAGATCCCGCGCGGCATGTGGATGGACTATCTGGTCTGGTATCGGCGCGTGCTGAGCCTCCCGATCGCGAACGGAACCTCGCTCGACGCGGTGACGCCGCTGGCCGACGACATCCTGGCCCTCGACATCTCGGATGTTGAGGGAAGACGCACCATCTTCACGCGGCATCTGGTGCTTGCCACCGGCCGCGATGGGCTGGGCGGCCCCTGGGTGCCACCGATCGCGCATCGCATGGACCGCAAGTTCTGGGCCCATAGCGCGGACGATATCGACTTTGCGGCATTGAAGGGCCTGCGGGTCGGCGTGATCGGTGCCGGCGCCTCGGCCATGGACAATGCTGCGACGGCGCTGGAGCATGGCGTCGCCAGTCTCGATCTCATCGTGCGTCGCAAGGATCTGCCGCGGATCAACAAATTCACCGGCATCGGCAGCCAGGGCGTGGTACACGGCTTCGCGGGGCTGCCCGACGACTGGAAATGGCGCTTCCTCGACTACGCGCTGAAGGCACAGACTCCACCGCCGCGTGACAGCACCTTGCGGGTCTCGCGCCATGCCAATTCACGCTTCCATCTCGGCAGCCCGTTGCTCGATCTCGTGGAGCAGGCTGGCCATCTCGTGCTGACCACGCCGAAGGGCGTGCATCATCTCGACTTCCTGATTTTCGCAACCGGCTTCTCGGTTGATCCCGCGCAGCGTCCGGAACTCGCAGCGGTCGCGCCCTTCATCCGCCTCTGGAAGGACCGCTATACGCCACCGCCAGGAAACGACAGCGCTGAGCTGCTGCACGCGCCCGATCTCGGCTCCGCCTTCGAATTCCAGGAGAAAGCACCGGGCACCTGCGCCGCTCTCTCCCGCATACACTGCTTCAACTATCCTGCGATGCTGAGCCACGGAAAGCTCTCGGGTGACATTCCGGCGGTCAGCGACGGCGCCGAGAGACTGGCTCGCGGCATCGCCCGCGCACTCTTCGTCGCCGATCGCGAGACACATTACCGGGCCTTGATGGCTTACGACACGCCCGAACTGCTTGGCGATGAGTGGCAGGATGCGGACTCCGAACTGGAGGGCAGCCATGCCGGCAGGTGAGCGCCCGCTGGTCGAGGCCTTCTACGGCATCTCCTCGCCCTGGGCCTATTTCGGCGCGCCCAGGCTTTACGACATCGTCGAACGCACAGGCGCGTATCTCCGCCTACGGCCGATCCGGATCATCGAAGCGAATGGCGGCATTCCGCTTAGGACCCGCCCCGATCCACGTCAGGACTATCATGCGGTCGAACTCGATCGCTGGCGCCGCCATCTCGGCATGGACCTCAACCTGAAGCCGCGCTTCTACCCGTGCCGGACGATCGAACCGGCGGCACAGGCCGTGATCGCCATCGACCGTGCCGGCCTCGATGCGCGCAGCTTCTCTCTTGCCGTCCAGCGCGCGCTCTGGGCGCAAGACCGAGACATTGCCGATCTCGATGCCCTGAAGGCGATCGCCCGCGAAACCCTTGGCGAAGACGCGGTAGCGCTCGTCGCCAATCCCCAGCAGCCGGCGATTGTCGCGGCCTGGAACGACAACCTCACTGAAGCCGAGCATCTCGGCATCTTCGGCACCCCTACCTACGTCGTGAACGGCGAACTGTTCTGGGGCCAGGACAGGCTCGATTTCGTCGAACGCGCATTGCTGACCACCTCTCCAACACCCGCCCCAGCCCCCTGAAGGAGTCGACCATGAAGCCGTTGTCGATCGTTGCCGCCCTAGGAACCGCGCTCCTCCTCACCGCAGCGGGCGCTCCGGCCCGTGCCGACTACCCGGACAAGCCGATCGAGATGATCGTCGCCTTCGCACCCGGCGGCGGCACAGACGTCGCCGCCCGCTCGATCGCCCGCTACATGGAGAAATATCTCGGCCCGGGCGCCCGTATCGGCGTCGTCAACAAGCCCGGTGCCGGCGGTGAGATCGGATGGACCTCGGTCGCCCAGGGCAAGGCCGACGGCTACACCATCGGCTTCATCAACGCGCCGGCGATCAACGCCCTCGTGGTCGAGGGCAAGACGAAATTCAAGATGAGCGACTTCCAGCCCGTCGCCAATCTCGTCTACGATCCCGGTGTCCTTGTCGTTCCCAAGAACAGCCCCTATTCCTCGCTGAAGGACCTGGTCGACGCAGCCAAGAAGGCTTCGGGCGCCGTCGTCATCGGCACCTCAGGCGCCAGCGGCTCCTCGGAGCATATCGCGCTCCTGAACTTCCAGCGCCTGGCCGATACCAAATTCACCCCCGCCTTCTTTGGTGGCACGGCACCGGTGCGCCAAGCCGTGCTCGGCGGCCATGTCCCGGCCGCGACGATGAATCTCAGCGAGGCCCTGCAGATCGCACGCGAAGGCACCATCAAGGTCATCGGCGTGATGAGCGCCGAGCGCTCGTCCTATTTGCCTGACGCACCGACTTTCCGCGAAGGCGGCTATGACGTCGTCGTCGGCGCGTCGCGCGGCATCGCGGCCCCGAAGGGCATCCCGGCCGATGTCATCGCCAAGCTGGAAAAGGCGATCGACCAGGCGCTGAAGGACCCCGAATATCTCGATGCCGCCAAGAAGGCCGAGATTCCGCTGCAATATCTCGCCTCGTCAGACTTCAAAACCTTCCTCGACCGCGCCTCGACCGATCTCCAAGCCACCTGGAAGGCAACCCCATGGAAGTGACGCCCGAGGCATCTACCCCACAGGGGCGGTCGCGAAGCCTCGCGGAAATCGGATTCGCCACCCTTCTGGTGGCGACCTCCGTCGCGGTCATCGCCACAGCCTCGACCTACCCTGCCGAGAGCGCTGCCTATCCGGTTGCCATCGGCATAGGTATGGCCGTGATCGGCTGCTGGATCGCGTTGCGCGAAATCCTGCGGCGGCAGCGGGGCAATCCGATGCAAGGCCGTTTCGCCGAGCACGCCCCTCGCCTCGCCATCGGTGTCGCAGCGCTTGTCGTCTATTTCGCGGCGGTCAGCCTCATCGGCTTCATCCTGCCGAGCCTCGCGCTCTGTGTTCTGCTGCCGGCCGCCGTCGGTTTCCAGCGCTGGCGCCTCTCGGCCATCGTCGCCGTGGTCTGTGTGGTCTCGATCCTGGCGATCTTCGTCTATGCGCTTGAACGTCCGATCCCGCCGGATGTCCTTTCCCCGTTTCTGGGACGGCTGAGATGATCGACGCGCTCCTCCACGCCCTTCCGCTTGTCTTCGCACCGATGAACATCCTTGCGATGTTCATCGGCCTGATCGCCGGTCTGATCGTCGGCTGCCTGCCGGGCCTGACCGTGGTGACCGGCCTTGCCGTGCTGATCCCGCTCACCTTCGGGCTGGATCCGATGTTTGCACTCGGCATGATGGCCGGCATGTACAATGGCGGTTCCTATGGCGGCGCCATTCCGGCCATCCTGATGCGGGTGCCGGGCACGCCGGCTTCGGTCGCGACCGTGCTCGACGGCTACAAGATGACCCAGAAGGGTCAGGCAGCCTATGCGCTTCAGGTGGCGCTCCTGTCCGGCGTCATCGGCAGTGTCCTGTCCTCGATCTCGCTCATCCTGCTTTCGCCGCCGCTGGTTTCCTTCAGCCTGATGTTCGGGCCGATCGAGTATTTCTGGCTCGGCATTCTTGGTCTTGCGACAGTCTCTTCGCTGCTCGGCGACGATCTGCCAAAGGGGCTTATCGCCTGCGGCATCGGCCTGCTGATCGGCGCCGTCGGCCAGGATATCTCGAACGGCACCGAACGTTTCACCTTCGGCCAGCTCGACCTGCTCGACGGCTTCAGCGCCATCGTGCTGCTCACGGGCCTCTTCGCCGTCCCCCCTGTTCTGCAGATCATCGAGGAGGCGGTGAAGACCGGCATGAGCGGCGACAAGCTCAAGCTGCACCGCCAGGGTTCGGCGCTCAGCCAATGGCGCTTCTTCACACCGGTCTGGATCCGCAGCTCGATCATCGGCATCATCATCGGCATCCTGCCGGGCGCGGGCGGCAGCATGTCGTCCTTCCTCGCCTATAACGAGGCCAAGCGCGTCGCCCGCCATCCGGAAACCTTTGGCCATGGCAATCCGGAAGGCGTCGCAGCCTCCGAATGCGGCAATGGCGCTGATAACGCCGCCTCATTGATCCCGGCGCTGGCGCTCGGCATCCCGGGCTCGGGCGTCGCCGCCGTCATCCTCGGCGGGCTGCTCGTGCACGGCCTCAGGCCCGGCCCGCAGCTCTTCCGCGAGCATCCGGACATCGTCTACGGCTTCATGTTGCAATTCCTGGTGACGTCGTTCCTGCTCGCCATCGTCGGCGGCCTGGCCGCAACGCGGATCTTCGGCCAGGTGTTGCGGTTGCCGCGCATCGTGCTCGCGCCGGTGATCCTGCTCTTCGTCACCGTCGGCGTCTATTCGGTCAACAACTCGCTGTTCGATCTCTGGGTGCTGCTCGGCGTCGGGCTGATCGGCTATGTGCTGGAGCGGCTGGACTATCCGAGCGCCCCGATCGTGCTCGGCCTGCTGCTCGGCCCGATGATCGAGAGCCAGCTCCGGCTCGCCTTGACCATCTCCGGCGGCAAGACGACGGCGCTGCTCTCGACCCCGATCGCCGTGACGCTCGCCCTGCTGAGCGCCGCCATCCTGCTGGCTCCGGCTTGGCGGATGTGGCGCGAGCGCGGCAAGACGCCCGTCATCGAGGGGGCCGAAAGCCGCTAGGCGCTATTTCGGCGCCAAGGTTCATGAGTTCTTGCGAGCCCGGTTCAGGTTATATCCTGAGCCGGGCTCGCTTGTTCGCGGATGGCGCCGCGCTGAGAAGGCCCTGCATGAATCTCCTGATCGCCAGGCAGTTTCCGGGCCGATTGAGATTATCCGCTTGAACCTGAGGCCACTGCAGGTTCTACAAGCCCTGTCTCTGATGCAGCCAGCCGGAGACGCAGGTGATCCCATCCAGACAAATCCACGTCCCGAGAGTGGAGCATCCGTGATGCGTCGTCATTTCGAACGAGCCCTGCTTTGGGCGGCCCTCGCCTTCGCTCTCGATCAGGTCACGAAATGGCTGATCCTCGATGTCGTCATGGTGCCGCCACGCCTGATCGAAATCGCGCCGTTCCTGAATCTGCGCCTCGGCTTCAATTACGGCGTCAGCTTCGGGCTGTTCCGCGACACGCTCGAGGCCTGGCCGGAATTGCTGGCCGCATTCAAGCTCATCGTCGCGATCGGGCTCCTCTTCTGGGCGGCACGCTGCGACGACGGGCGGGAGCGTGTCGGCCTTGGCCTGATCGCCGGAGGCGCACTCGGCAATGCCCTCGATCGCTGGCGGCAGGGCGCGGTCACGGATTTCATCGACCTGCACTACCAGGGCTGGCACTGGCCGACCTTCAACGGAGCCGACATCGCCATTTCGGCGGGGGTCGGACTGATGCTGCTTGCCGCCCTTCCTAGCGCCCAGCCTGCGCCGAAACCGCGCACGTAAGCGTGATCGGGGCTTGATCCTGCTCCGGGGTCAGCCTGTAGGAAAGCGTTAACCTCGCTTCTTCACCTCCTGTCAGCCTTGATCATCCACGCTTCTCCATATGTCCGCACGTCAACCTCGCCCGTTCCTCGGTCTCGCCCTCGCATTGGCGCTCGGTGCCGCTGCGCTGAGCGGCTGTGTCAGCGGCGAAGGCGACACGCGCCATCTCCAGCCCCTGCCGGCCCGTCTCGTGGCCGAGATGTCGGGCAAGGGCATGACGCAGGCCGACCCGATCCTGGTGCGCCTCTTCAAGCAGGAAAGCGAACTCGAAGTCTGGAAGCGGGATCGCAGTGGCCAGTACGCATTGCTCAAGACCTATCCGATGTGCCGCTGGTCAGGGCAGCTCGGTCCCAAGAAGCGCGAGGGCGACCGGCAGGCTCCGGAAGGGTTCTACACCGTCACCGCGGACCTGATGAATCCGCGCTCGCAGTTCTACCTGTCCTTCAATCTCGGCTACCCCAATGCTCTCGAGCAGGCGCAGGGCTATACCGGCTCGGCCCTGATGGTGCATGGCGCCTGCACCTCGGCCGGCTGCTACGCGATGACGGATGAGGGCGTCACGGAGATCTACAGCCTGGCGCGCGAGGCCTTTGCAGGCGGACAGCGCAGCTTCCAGGTCCAGGCACTACCCTTTCGCATGACGCCGCAGAACATGGCCCGCCATCGCAGCAACCCGAACATCGCCTTCTGGCGCAATCTCAAGGAAGGGTCCGACCATTTCGAGGCGACGCGGCAGCCGCCCGCGCTCGCCGCCTGTGGCCGGCGCTATGTCTTCAATCCCAGCGCGGGCTCCGGCCCCTTCAGCCCCGATGCACCCTGCCCTGCCTATGAGGTCGAGCCGACCATCGCCGCGGTCGTGGCGCAGCGCCAGTCCCGCGACGAGCAGCGCTTTGCCGAACTGGTCGGCCGTGGCGTCCCGGCGATGAGCTACGCCTATCTCGATGGCGGCATGCACAAGAGCTTTCGCGGCCTCCTGCAGAAACTTGGGCCGGAACGGATGCAGACCATGGTCGCCGGCAAGATCGAGATCAGCCGGCCTGAAGCAGCGCTGGCCGATCCGTTCAACGGTGGCGATGAAGCCGCCGAGGTCGAAACCACGGCCTCTCTCGCCAAGCGATAATCCGGCGAACACCGACGAGCCCGACAGCAAGCATGCAAGCCCTCAAATTCATTCGCTATGGCGCCTGGCTCCTGGTCGGCGTCATCAGCTTCGTCAGCGCTGCGATCCTGCTCGGCTGGTGGCAGGTCGACGGTCCCGGGCGCCCTTCTGCGGAAACGACGACCGCCCAGGGCATCGCTCAGGTCGGCGGCCCGTTCACGCTGGTCGACCATAAGGGAAAGGCCGTCACCGACGCCGATTTCCGTGGCAAGCCCATGGCGGTGTTCTTCGGCTTCACCCACTGCCCGGAGGTCTGCCCGACGACGCTGCTCGATATGAGCAACTGGCTTTCCAGGCTCGGCCCCGACGCGGACAAACTGCAGATCCTGTTCATCACGGTCGATCCCGAACGCGACACACCAGAGCAGATGGCGCTCTACCTGCAGTCCTTCGATCCTCGGATCGTCGGTCTCTCCGGCAGTCGCGAGCAGGTCGATGCCGCGATCGGCGCTTACAAAGCCTATGCCAAGCGCATCCCGACCGAGAGCAGCTACACCATGGACCACACCGCGTCAGTCTATCTGATGGACGCGCAAGGTCGCTTCAAGACCATGATCGACTATCACGAGGACGAAGCCACCTCGCTCGCCAAGATCAGGCGGGTGCTCGGCTAGTCCATGTCCTTACAGTTCCGCGCGAGCGCGGAAGGCGCATGATCGCGAGCCGGATCATCAAGGCAAACCCCGGCCCCTTGCGCTATGCTCCTATCGTTCCGATTCCGGGAAAGCGCGAGCCACCATGTCAGACAGCGACAGCCAGGACAGCGTCATCACGACGGGCCTGACCGTCCGGCTTTACGATGCGCTTTCGCAGGCCATCGTCGCCGGTGAACTTGCGCCCGGCGAGAAGCTGAGCGAGCCCGTCATCGCGCGGCGCTATGGCGCCAGCCGGGCGCCTGTGCGCGAGGCCATCCGCCGCCTCCAGGAGCGCGGCCTTGTCACCTATGTCGCCAATCAGGGCGTGCGCGTCGCCGAGCCCAGCGCCGCAGAGTTCCTGGCGCTGCTCGACGTGCGCGAAGCCACGGAGGGCATGGCCGCCCGCCTCGCCGCCGAGCATATGAGCGATGCGGAGATCAGGGCACTCGAAGAGCTCGTGGCCGGCCACCGCGACGAGATCGAGCGCAATCCGCTCGGCGCCTATCTGCAGGACGAGCCCGAGGCTGATTTCCATCGGCGCATCGCCAATGGCAGCGGCAATCCGATCCTCGCCGAATTGCTGTGCGAGCAATTCTATCCGCGCCTGCGGTTGTGCCGGCGTCTGCATTCGACCGTTCGGGGACGTGGGCGCGAGGCCTGGCGCGAACATGTGCGCATCACCGAAGCTATCAGCCATCGCGACGGCGAGCTGGCGGAGATCCTGATGCGGCGTCACATCCGCGCCGCCAGGACTGCCCTGCAGGCAGCGCTGTCCGCAGCCGAGGCCATCCGGCCGGCAAAGCGCCGCGCCGGGGCCAGTGACTAGCGCTCAGCCGGTGGAAATGGCGGGCTCGGTCTTCGGCCGCGACCGAAGCCGGGCCAGGATCGGCGGTACGACCAGCACGACAAGCGCGATCGAGAGCAGCATCGTGGCGATTGGCGTGCTGACCAGCACGCCCCAGTCACCCTGGCTGACCGCAAGCGCACGCCGCAGCTGGATTTCGGCCTGCGGCCCGAGGATCAGGCCGATCAGCACGGGCGCGATCGGGAAATCATAGACCCGCGCCACATAGCCGATGAGACCGAGGCCGCACATCAGCAGCAGATCCATCCAGGACGTTGACAGCCCCCAGACGCCGACCAGCGCAAAGACGACGATGCCGCCATAGATATAGTGCCGTGGGATCAGCAGTAAGCGCACCCAGATGCCGACCAGCGGCAGGTTGAGCACGAGCAGGATCAGATTTCCGATATAGAGCGACGCAATCAGGCCCCAGAGCAGATCGGGATTGGTCGCAAACAGCATCGGTCCGGGCTGCAGCCCGTAGTTCTGGAAGGCGGCGAGCAGCACCGCAGCCGTCGCCGTCGAAGGCAGGCCGAGCGTCAGCAATGGCACCAGAATGCCGGCTGCGGCCGCATTATTGGCGGCTTCCGGGCCGGCGACACCTTCGATCGCACCATGTCCGAACTCCTTCGGATGCTTGCTCAGGCGGCGCTCCAATGCATAAGACAGGAACGTCGGGATCTCCGTGCCGCCTGCCGGCAATGCGCCGATCGGAAAGCCGATGACGCTGCCCCGCAGCCACGGCTTCCATGAACGCGCCCAGTCCTGCCGGGTCATCCAGCTCCCACCCGCTAGCGGGTTGATCGCCGCCGGCACCGTGCCGCTGCGGCTTGCGACGTAGAGCGCTTCGCCGATCGCAAAGAGCGAGACCAGCACGACGGTGAAGGAGACGCCATCGAGCAGTTCGAGCGTTCCGAAGACCATGCGGGTCTGTCCGGTCTGGGTGTCGATGCCGATCGTGCCCAGCGCCAGGCCGAAGAACAGAGCGGTGAAGCCGCGCACCATCGACCGGCCCATCACGACCGCCACGGAGGTGAAGGACAAGACCATCAGGGCGAAATAGTCCTCCGGCCCGAAGACGAAGGCGAGCTCCGCGATTGACGGTGCAAGAAAGGTCAGGGCCAGCGTGCCGATCGTGCCCGCGACGAAGGAGCCGATCGCCGCCGTCGCCAGCGCAGCCGCACCGCGCCCGTTGCGCGCCATGCGGTTGCCCTCGAGTGCGGTCATTACCGCCCCGCTCTCGCCGGGCGTGTTGAGCAGGATCGAGGTCGTGGAACCGCCATAGAGGGCGCCGTAGAGAATCCCGGCGAACATGATGAAGGCCGAGGCAGGCGCCACCTGGGCCGTGATCGGCATCAGCAGCGCGATGGTCAGTGCCGGCCCGATCCCCGGGAGCACGCCGACGGCGGTGCCGAGCGCACAACCGATCAGCGCCCAGAACAGGTTCATCGGCTGCAACGCGACTGCAAATCCGCCGATCAGCTGGCTCAGGATGTCCATGACTTCACCCAATCAGAGGCAGGAATGGACCAAGGCTGATGCCGAGGCGGGAGAAGCCCAACCACGCGACGCTGCCGAGCACCGCTCCGACCATGAGGTCGAGCCCGGTCCGGCGCGAGCCGAAGGCATGGGTCACCAGCGTGAAGGCGAGCATCGCGGTCAACGGGAAGCCAAGCCAGCGGATTGTCAGGAGCGGGATGCTCACACCGGCCAGCGCAAGCAGGAAGGCCGAACGCGATGGGGGCGCTTCCTCTTCCCCCTCCGGCGACGCGACGAGTTCTCCACGCATCGCCTGGGTGATCAGGATAACCCCAAGGACGGCCAGCCCCATTCCGACGGCCAGGATGATGGCCGCCGGCCCGACCCCGATATAGTTCGTCGTCGAGGCGATGCTGCGTGCACCGTTAAGCCACAGCGCCCCCATCGCGAGCACGCCGAGCCCCAGCCACCATGGGCGCGGCTTGCGGTGCGCATCCTGTCTGCTTGGATTGACCGACATCGTTCGGGCTCCTCGAGAACAAGCGCCATGACGGCGCGCAACCATCGGTCACGCGCCGCTCCGACAGGCCGTCATTTCAGGATGCCGACTTCCTTGAGCGCGCTCGACCAACTCGCATCCTCGGCCTTGAGGAAGGCAGCGAACTGGTCGCCCGGGAGATAGGCGTCCTCCCAGCCCTGGGTCTTCAGAGTTTCCTTCCAGACCGGGGTCTGGTGCAGCTTGGCGAAGCGCTCGAGCCAGGTCTTCTTGGCGGCCTCGCTCATGCCGGGCGCACCGACGAAGCCACGCCAGTTGCCGATCTCCACCGGAATGCCGGATTCCTTCAGCGTCGGCGCATTGAGTCCGTCGACCCGCGTCGGGCCCGAGACGGCGATGATGCGGATGCGACCGGTCTCCGCAAACTGACGGAATTCCGAAGCGCCGGAAATCGCAGCCTTGATCTTGCCGCCACCGAGAGCAGCCAGGATCTCTCCGCCCGAGAAGGATACGAAATTGATCTTCGCGACCGGAGCCCCGGCATGCTTGGCGAGCAGCGCCAGCATGACATGGTCCGCGCCGCCGGCCGAACCGCCGCCGACCGAGAGCGCGCCGGGATCAGCCTTCATCGCCGCGATGAAGTCCTGCGGCGTCTTGATCGGCGAATTCGCGGGAACGGCGATCGCGTTGTACTCATTGGTCAGGCGCAGCAGCGGAGTGGTGTCCTTCAGGGACACAGGCGTCTGGTTGGTGATGACGCCGCCGACCATGATGACGCCCGTCACCAGGAGCGCGTTGTCGTCGCCCTTGGAGGTGCGGACGAATTCGGCAAGCCCGATCGTGCCGGCAGCGCCGCCCTTGTTGGTGAAGGACGCGCCATCGGTGAAGATCTTCGACTGCGCGAAGGCCGCCATCGTATGGCGGCCGGCACCATCCCACCCGCCACCCGGGTTGGCCGGAATCATCACCTTGGCCGGCTCGGCGATCGCCATGCCCGTGCTCAGGACCAGCGCCAGCGCGCCAGTCGTCATCAGACGCCTCAACATCTTGTTTCCTCCCGTGGGTTGCCGCCGCCTTGTCTGGCTGGTCGTGTTTGCCGCGCGACGCGCGGAATTTGGCCGCCGGTCTCGCACCGGCTCGCATACTGGTCGTCAGGCGCTCCGCTCGTGCTGCGGCATGGCTTCCGGCGTGATGGTCGCCACAATCGAGGCATCGAGCGCCTCGTAGTCGTGCAGCCCGATGGTCGCGTAGAGTTCGGCGCGGGTCTGCATCTGCTCGACCATGCCATGCGTGCCGCCATCGCGAGCGAGCGCGGCATAGAGCCTCTCCTGCGCCTTGTTGGCGACGCGCAGCGAGGAGACCGGCCAGATCACCATGCGGTAGCCCATCGCCTCGAACTCGGAGGCGGTGAAGAACGGCGTGCGTCCGAACTCGGTCATGTTGGCGAGCAGCGGCACGCCGGGCACACGGCGCGCGAACTCCCTGAACATCTCGGCGGTGGTCAGCGCCTCCGGGAAAATCGCGTCGGCACCGGCCTCGAGATAGAGCTTTGCGCGCGCGACCGCGCCCTCCATGCCCTCGCTCGCAGCGGCATCGGTGCGGGCGATGACGTAGAGATGCCGGCGGGCCCTCACCGCAGCCGCGACCTTGGCCGCCATGTCATGGGCATCGGCCAGCTTCTTGTCGTTGAGATGGCCGCATTTCTTCGGCAGCAACTGGTCTTCGATATGGACCGCGCCCGCCCCGGCATCCTCGAAGGCGCGGACCATGTTCATGACGTTGAGGGCCTCGCCATAGCCGGTGTCGCCGTCGACCAGCACCGGCAGAGCACTGGCCCGCGCCACCTGCCGGATGAAGAAGGCAACCTCGTCGACCGTGATGATGCCGAGATCGGGCAGCCCCATCGAAGCCGTCATGGCCGCACCCGAGAGATAGAGCGCCTCGAAACCGGCGGCCTTGGCCTGCAGCGCCGCCATGCCGTTATGGGTGCCGGGTAACCGGAGGATGCCGCCCTCCCCGACCAGCGCGCGAAAGCGCTCGCCGGCCGGCTGCGAAGGACAATCGGAGGCAACGAGATAGGGCATGGGGCCTCAGTTCGCGTAGAGGTCGACGTAGTCGTGAACCGGCATGGCTTCGAGCCGCGCCTGATCGAGCGAGACATCGAGAATCTGGCGCTGGCGCTTCTCGACGAAGCGGCGCGCGAGATTGCTGCGGAACTTGGCCTCGAGCAGCGGGATGCCGTCGACGCGGCGGCGCTTGTGGCCGATCGGATATTCCACCACCAGTTCGGGCAGCACCGTCCCGTCATTCAACGTGATCGTCATCGCGTTGGCGATCGAGCGCTTTTCGGGATCGTGATAATCGCGGGTGAAAGCAGGATCCTCGACGCATTCGATCTTGTCGCGGAGTGCGTCGATGCGTGGATCGGCGGCAATATCGTCTTCGTAATCGCCTGCGGTGAGACGCCCGAAGATCAGCGGCACGGCGACCATGTATTGGAGAGTGTGGTCGCGGTCGGCCGGGTTATGCAGCGGTCCGCGCTTGTCGATGATCCGGATGCAGGCCTCGTGCGTGCGGACGCGGATCGAAGCGATGTCGTCGCTGCTGCGCCCGATCTTCTGGAGATGAGCCTGCAGCGTCATCGCCGCTTCGACGGCCGTCTGCGCATGGAACTCGGCCGGATAGGAAATCTTGAACAGCACATGCTCCATGACATAGGAGCCGTAAGGTCGCTGGAACTTGAATTCCTGGCCGCGGAACGAGGCGTCGTAGAAGCCCCAGGTCTTCGCGCTCAGGGCCGAGGGATAGCCCATCTCGCCACTCCGGGCGATCAGGGCAAGCCTCACTGCCCGGCTCGTTGCATCGCCAGCCGCCCAGCTCTTGCGCGAGCCGGCATTCGGTGCGTGGCGATAGGTTCGCAGAGCCTGTCCATCGACGAAGGCAAGTGACAGCGCATTGACGATCTCGTCGCGGTTCAGGCCGAGCAGCCCTGCGACCACGGCCGTCGAGGCGACCTTGACCAGGATGACATGGTCGATCCCGACCTTGTTGAATGCATTTTCCAGCGCGAGACAGCCCTGGATCTCATGGGCCTTGATCATCGCGGTCAGCACGTCGCGCATGCTCAGCGGCGGCCGTCCGGACGCAACCGCCGTCCGTGACAGCCAGTCGGCCACAGCCAGGATGCCGCCGAGATTATCCGACGGGTGGCCCCATTCCGCCGCGAGCCAGCAATCATTGAAGTCGAGCCAGCGGATCATCGTGCCGATATTGAAAGCGGCCTGGACCGGATCGAGCTGATAGGGCGTGCCGGGCACGCGCGCGCCGTTCGGGACCACGGTCCCCGGTACGACCGGGCCGAGCAGCTTGAGGCAGGCAGGGTATTCCAAAGCCTCCAGCCCGCAGCCGAGCGTGTCGAGCAGGCAGTTGCGGGCGGTCTCGTATGCCAGCGAACTGTCGACACGATAGTTCAGGACGTAATCGGCGATATCGACGAGCACACTATCCGGAGCGGGGCGTTCATTGTTGTTGAATCGAGCCATGGACGGGCATTTCCTCACGCCGACCCGGCTGGTCGCGTAGCGCCGCCGGAAATTTATTGTCGACATATGTTTCATGTACACGGCCGTAGCGCAAGATCAAACTGCCAAATAATGAAATTCTGTCGACAATAGTCGAGCGCTATGCCGTTTGGCTCCCAACTGGCGATCCGCATCCTGGTTGAAAACTTTCAGGTCGGAGCCCGCTCCGCATCGCCAGACGCGATGCTCCAGGCCGACCCGAGCCAGCATAAAATTCTCGAAAATCTAGGGGATCAGAGCCGGCTGTAGCCGCAACGATTGCGGCTACAGCGAAGCCCTCAGGGCCGCTTCGGGATCTCGAGCCCGCGCTGGACAGCGGGACGTGCAAGCCCGCGCTCCAGCCAAGCCGGCACATGCTTCAGGCTGGCATAGTCGACGAGTTCGCCCGCGCCGTAGAATCCAACCAGGTTGCGGACCCAGCCGAGCAGGGAGATGTCGGCAATGGTATACGCATCGCCCATGATCCAGTCGCGACCGGCGAGACGGGTCTCGAGCACACCGAGCAGACGCTTGCTCTCGGCCGCATAGCGGTCACGCGGACGCTTGTCCTCGTATTCGCGCCCGGCGAATTTATGGAAGAAGCCGAGTTGACCGAACATCGGCCCGACCGCAGCCATCTGGAAGAACACCCACTGGATGGTCTCGTAGCGCTCCGCCAGATCGGACGGCAGGAACTTGCCTGCCTTCTCCGCGAGATAGATCAGGATCGCGCCCGATTCGAACAGGCCGATCGGCTTGCCGCCTGGGCCATTGGGATCGATGATCGCTGGAATCTTGCCGTTCGGATTGAGGGAGAGGAATTCGGTGGTCCAGGTCTCATTCTGCCCGATATTGATCGTATGCGGCTCATAGGGCAGCCCGGTCTCCTCCAGCATGATCGAGACCTTCACGCCATTCGGCGTCGGCAGCGAATAGAGCTGGATGAGGTCGGGATGCTGGGCCGGCCAGCGCTGGGTGATCGGAAAGGCAGAAAGATCGGACATCCGGAGCTCCAAGGGCTTGAAACAGGCGCCCGGGAACGGATTCCCGCGGCACTGAGCAACCCTACCCAGATTCCCCCCGTATCACTGCGACGATTTCGTGAGCTGTTACCAGGTCCGTCCCCGCATCCTGACCCGTTCGAGCGCAAAGCCCCGCTGCTCCATGGCCACCTGGTCCTGCGCCCAGACGGCCGAGGGCTCGAGTTCGAGCGCGATGGCAGGAAGATTGAGATCACCGGCGAGAGTATTGGCGAAGCGCATCAAGGCGTCGATCAGGACGGTCCCGGGCAGGCGCACCGAGGCCAGTTCGGAGACATTGAGCGTCGCCTCCCGCGAAAGCGGCTGGGCGACGTCATAGGCGAAGATCCCGTGGATGCAGCGACGCCGGTCATACAGCGCAATCAGGCCGCGCTCCTGGCCTGTCTCCTTCTCGTAGCGGCGCAGGTAAGCCGCCCAGTCACTGATACTGAGGCCCGGGTTCGCCATCGCCATCAATGCATAGGCTGCCTGTGCCTGCTGCGATGTGACGCGTACCGCCTCGAAAATATCTTCCATTACGATTGCCGAACTGCTGAGCGGAGATATGTCAGCAGAGTTGAACACCCGATCTTCTGCATTGATGCAGATCAAGGAGCGCCCTCGCCGTCCCGGCTAGGGTTTGAATGACTGGGAACAAGGTGTGAAGCCCCCTTGTTCACGGAGGTACGAACGCGTGGACTGCCAGCAGGCCGCTTGCGGCAACGATTCAAGACGGGAAAGCGGATGCCTTGCCTGCAAGGTCCGCCTCGCGAGCGTGTGCGCGTCGCTGTCCGTCGAGGAACTCGCGGAACTAAACGCTCTCTCCCATCACACCTCGTTCGATGCCAAGGAAACGGTCTTCGTTCAGGACCATCCCGCGCATTCCGTCTACAACATCATCGAAGGCATGGTGCGGCTCTACAAGCTGCTGCCGGATGGGCGCCGGCAGATCATCGGCTTTGCCCTGCCGGGTGATTTTCTCGGTTTGGCGATGCGCGATGCCTTCGGCTTCTCCGCCGATGCGGTCGACTCGGTGTCGGCCTGCGCCTTCTCGCGTTCGGCCTATGCCTCGCTGGTCAATGCCAAGCCGCATCTGCTGCGTCGCCTGCATGAATTCGCCACCCATGAACTCACGCTGGCCCAGGAGCAGATGATGCTGCTCGGCCGCCGCAGCGCAGAAGAGCGGGTCATCTGCTTCCTGCTGACCATGCGCGACCGCTGGGCCAAGCTCGGCAAGCCGTCGGTAACGGTGCCGCTGCCGATGAGCCGCCAGGACATCGCGGATTTCCTCGGCCTGACGATCGAAACGGTGAGCCGCACCTTCACCAAGCTCGCCAAGGACAAGACGATCCTGATCGTGCCTGACGGTGTGCGCCTGCTCAACACCGACCATATGGAAGTGGTCGCAGCCGCCTGATCGCAGTTCCCGCAGCTTGAAGGGCGCCGTCCAACCGGCGCCCTTGCTGATTCCGCAGCGCAACAACGGGGCCTTCCTCAGGTCGCGTTGATCTGCATCAAGGCTCGCCTCGCTCCGCTTCGCTAACGCTCTCGATTGGCAGCATTGATGCGCTGCAGCAAACGAGGGCTGGCCATGGCGGCGACAGGGTATCCGATCAGGCGCGCGACGACGGGAGAAATGGGGGGCCTCGTATTGGCGGCCGGCTGCGTGCTGCCGCTGATCATCATCGCCGCCCTGACACCCGATCCCGCCTATGCCTTCCATGTCAGCCTCGCGGCGGTCGCCTCGCTCGTCGCGGTGTTCCTGATCGGCAATCGCTGCTTCAGTCCGGCGCCGAGCCCTGCGCCGCAGGAGATCGACGGCAAGCCGAACTACAATATGGACCCGGTCAAGTTCGCGACCGTGGCCGCAATGGTCTGGGGCATTGCCGGGTTCACCGTCGGCCTGATCATTGCGCTTCAGCTCGCCTTCCCCGACCTGAACTTCGACCTGCCCTGGACGAATTTCGGACGGATGCGCCCGCTTCATACCTCGGCGGTGATCTTCGCCTTCGGCGGCAACGTGCTGATCGGCACATCCTTCTACGTCGTGCAGCGCACCTCGCGGGCGCGCCTGGCCGGCGACATCGCGCCATGGTTCGTCATCCTCGGCTACAACTTCTTCATCGTGCTCGCCGGCACCGGCTATCTGCTCGGCATCACGCAGGGCAAGGAATACGCCGAGCCCGAATGGTACGCCGATCTGTGGCTGACCATCGTCTGGGTGGTCTACCTGCTGGTGTTCCTCGCAACCTTGGCCAAGCGCAAGGAGCCGCACATCTATGTGGCGAACTGGTTCTATCTCGGCTTCATCCTGACGATCGCCGTTCTGCATATCGGCAATAATCTGGCGCTGCCGGTCTCGATCCTCTCACCGAAATCCTATGTCATCTGGTCCGGCGTCCAGGATGCGATGTTCCAGTGGTGGTACGGCCATAACGCGGTCGGCTTCTTCCTCACCGCCGGCTTCCTCGCGATCATGTACTATTTCGTGCCGAAACGCGCCGGTCGGCCGGTCTACAGCTACCGTCTCTCGATCATCCATTTCTGGGCGCTGATCTTCCTCTACATCTGGGCCGGCCCGCACCATCTGCACTATACCGCCCTGCCCGACTGGGCGCAGACCCTCGGCATGACCTTCTCGATCATGCTTTGGATGCCCTCCTGGGGCGGCATGATCAACGGGCTGATGACGCTGTCCGGCGCCTGGGACAAGCTGCGCACCGACCCCGTGCTGCGCATGATGGTGGTCTCGCTCGCCTTCTACGGCATGTCGACCTTCGAAGGTCCGCTGATGTCGATCAAGGCGGTCAACTCGCTCTCGCACTACACCGACTGGACGATCGGCCATGTCCATTCCGGCGCGCTTGGCTGGGTCGCCTATATTTCCTTCGGCGCGATCTACTGCCTCGTGCCGTGGCTGTGGAACCGCCGCGAGCTGTATTCGCTGAAGCTCGTCAACTGGCACTTCTGGATCTCGACGCTCGGGATCGTCTTCTACATCTCGGCGATGTGGGTCTCGGGGATCATGCAGGGCCTGATGTGGCGCGCCTACACCTCGCTCGGCTTCCTCGAATACTCCTTCATCGAAACCGTGGCTGCGATGAAGCCCTACTACGTCATCAGGGCGCTCGGTGGCGGGCTCTTCCTGACCGGGGCGCTGATCATGGCCTTCAATCTCTGGATGACGGTCAGGCACGGCACAGTCGACGCCCCGAGCGATGACCATGCGCTGCAGCCGCAGCTCGTCCCCGCGCAGTAAGGAACGCTCAGATGTCGAGCATTGAAAACCCGGCTCCGCGCAAGTCGCTCTGGCTCAAGCACAAGATCTTCGAGACCAACTCGATCATCCTGGTCATCGGTGTGCTGCTGGTGATCTCGGTCGGCGGTCTCGTCGAGATCGCGCCGCTCTTCTACCTGCGCAACACGATCGAGAAGGTCGAAGGCATGCGGCCCTATACGCCGCTGGAGCTCGCCGGCCGTGCGATCTATGTCCGCGAGGGCTGCTACAACTGCCATAGCCAGATGATCCGGCCGCTGCGCGACGAAATCGAGCGCTATGGACCCTATTCGCTGGCGGCCGAGAGCATGTACGACAAGCCCTTCCAGTGGGGCTCGAAGCGGACCGGTCCCGACCTCTCCCGCGTCGGTGGCAAGTATTCCGACGAATGGCAGCTCGGCCATCTCAACCAGCCGCGCGCGCTGGTGCCGCAGTCGATCATGCCGGGCTACCCCTTCCTGGCGAAGACCGAGCTTCATTTCGGGGACATTGCCGATCACCTGCGTGCCAACCGCGGCGGCGGCGTGCCCTATACCGACGCGATGATCGCGCAGGCCGCGAGCGACCTCGAAGCCCAGGCTACGCCCGACCACCCGAGGGCGGCCGAACTCGAAGCGCGCTACCCGAAGGTCCAGATCCGCGATTTCGACGGCGATCCCAAGCGGATCACCGAAGCCGACGCGCTGATCGCCTACCTGCAGGTCCTCGGCACGCTCGTCGACTTCAAGCTCTACGACACCAAGGCCAACATCCGTTGAGCGAGGGCACCATGGATTCGACCTACCATTGGCTCGCGGGCTTCGCCCAATCCGCCGGCCTGCTCTACTTCGTCGGCACCTTCCTGGCCGTTTGCCTCTACGCGCTCTGGCCGAGCAACCGCGCGCGCTTCGACGAGGCCGCCCACACTCCCCTGCGGGAGGACTGAGCCATGAACAAGCATCACGACCCTGCCTCGGAATTCGACGCCGCCACCGGCCAATCGACCACCGGCCATGAATGGGACGGCATCCGCGAGCTCAACACGCCGCTCCCGCGCTGGTGGCTCGGCATCTTCTACGCCACGATCATCTGGTCGCTCGGCTATTGGGTCATCTATCCGGCCTGGCCTCTGCTGACCGACGCCACCAAGGGCGTCATCGGCTATGCTTCGCGACAGGAGATCGAGGACGATCTCGCAATCATGCGCAAGGACCGGGCCGCGCTGGCCAGCGGCCTCGCCGATGCCTCGCTCGAGCAGATCAAGGCCGACCCCGCGCTGTTTCGCGTCGCAATGGCACAGGGCAAGGCCGCCTTTGGCGACAATTGCGCTGCCTGCCACGGTGTCGGCGGCAGCGGTGGCAAGGGCTACCCCAACCTGAACGACGACGAGTGGCTCTGGGGCGGCTCGCTTGCCGCGATCCAGACCACGCTGCAGCACGGCATCCGCGTCGCCGGCAACAACGACACCCGCGTCAGCCAGATGCCGGCCTTCGGGCGCGACGGCATGCTGAAGAAGGACGAGATCAGCGCCGTCGCCAACCATGTGCGCGAACTGGCCGGACTGTCGACGCAACCCAAGGCTGACCTCGCGCTCGGCCGCAAGCTCTTCGCCGAGAATTGCGCCGCCTGCCATGGGCCTGCCGGCAAGGGCAATCAGGAGCTCGGCGCTCCGAACCTGACCGACGCCATCTCGCTCTACGGCATGGATCTCGCGTCCGTGACAGAGACCATCACCAACAGCCGCAACGGCGTCATGCCCGCTTGGGGCCAGCGTCTCGACCCGACCACGATCAAGGCGCTGACCGTCTACGTCCACTCGCTCGGCGGAGGCCAATGACATGGCACTCACGGAAAGCGAAGACGCTCCGCTCTTCGCGCCGTCGAAGAAGGTCTACCCACAGAGCGTGTCAGGCCCGTTCCGGCGCGCCAAGTGGTTTATCCTCGTCCTCTGCCTCGGCATCTACTACCTCCTGCCCTTCCTGCGTTGGGACCGCGGCCCCAACCTGCCGAACCAGGCCGTGCTCGCGGACATCGCCAATAACCGCTTCTATTTCTTCTTCATCGAGATCTGGCCGCAGGAGGTCTACTACTTCACCGGCCTGCTGATCCTGGCCGCCTTCTTCCTGTTCCTGATGAATGCGGTCGCCGGCCGGGTCTGGTGCGGCTATCTCTGCCCGCAAACGGTCTGGACAGACCTCTTCCTCGCCGTCGAACGCGCCTTCGAGGGTGACCGGCGCGAACGGATGAAACGCGACGAGGGTCCCTGGACCGCCGACAAACTTGCCAGGAAGACCGGCAAGCACCTGATCTGGCTCGTCATCGCCTGGTGGACCGGCGGCGCCTGGGTGCTCTATTTCGCGGATGCGCCGACACTGGTGCGGGAACTCGCGACCTTCACGGCACCGCTCTCGGCCTATGTCTGGATCGGCATCCTGACCTTCACCACCTACGCCCTCGCCGGGATCATGCGCGAGCAGGTCTGCACCTTCATGTGCCCCTGGCCGCGCATCCAGGCGGCGCTGACCGACGACGACGCCCTCAACGTCACCTATCGCTACGATCGCGGCGATCCGCGCGTCTCGGTCAAGCAGGCCGCGCGCCGGCGCGCCGCCAACGAGCCGGCAGGCGACTGCATCGACTGCTTCCAGTGCGTCGCAGTCTGCCCGACCGGAATCGACATTCGCGACGGCTCGCAGATGGACTGCATCCAGTGCGGCCTGTGCATCGATGCCTGCGATACGGTCATGCTCAAGATCAACCGCCCGGCCGGGTTGATCGCCTATGACACCGACGACAACGTCAAGCGGCGGATCGCCGGCCAGAAGCCGGTCTATCGCCTGATCCGCGCCCGCACCCTGATCTACACCGTGCTGATCGGGCTCGTCGGCGGAGCCATGATCTACCAGCTCGCGACCCGCAGCACGGCGGGAATCTCGGTGCTGCACGAGCGCACCCCGCTCTTCGTGACGCTCAGCGACGGCTCGATCCGGAACGCCTACACCATCCGCCTGCTGAACAAACGCCCGGACTCCCGCCCGTTCGCACTCACCGTCGCCGGCGTGCCCGGCATCCGGGTCGAGACCATCGGGACCCAGGCGACAGCCGATCTTCGGCCGATCATCACGGTCGATCCCGATTCCTCGCGCGAGATCCGCGCGCTGGTCACGGTGCCGGCCGGCATTCCTCTCGACAAATCCCAGACGATCACCTTCACCGCCTCCGACCTGTTCGCTGGCGAGGTCGTGACCGCCGGGGATCATTTCATCGCTCCCTAGAGAACGCATCATGACCTGTTGCGGAGGCTTCATCATGCCGATCGACTTTCCAGCCCCACCGGCGCCAGCTCGGCGCCGGCCTTTCGAGCTCAGCGGGCGCGCCGTGCTCTTCGGCATGATCGGCTTCTTCATCGTGGTCGCGGGCGTCAATGGCGTGATGATGGTCTCGGCCATCCGGACGATGCCCGGCGCCGATGTGAAGAGCGCCTACGAGACCAGCCAGCGCTTCAACAGCGAGATCGCGCGCATGCAGGCCCAGGCCGCACGCGGCTGGCTGGCCCAGAGTGAGGTCGTGCGTGCCGGCGCCGACGCGGTCGTTTCGCTCTCGCTGAAGGACAAGGCGGGCGCAGCCGTGACAGGGCTCGCAGTCGAGGCGAAGCTCCAGCACCCGGCGACGCGGCAGCAGGACCGCAGCATGACGCTGACCGAAACAGCCCCGGGCCACTATGGCGCGACGGTGCCGGAACTGCATGCCGGCGCCTGGACCCTGGTGGTCGAGGCGAAGCGCGATGGGGACCCGACCTTCTCCTCTCGCAGCCGCATCATGCTGAAGGAGTGAATCGCGTGGCCGCGCAGCAGGATCTCTCCGTCTTCGTCCGCCATCGCGAAAGCGGGGTCGCGGGCATGGAACTCGCGGTGGAGAACATCCGCTGCGCCGGCTGCATGCACGCGATCGAGAACGGCCTTGCCCATGAGACCGGTATCCTCAGCGCCCGGGTCAATCTCGCGCTGAAGCGCGTCACGGTGGAATGGACGGAGGGCGCACTGCGCCCAGAGGCCGTGATCGAGCGCCTCTCCCGGCTTGGCTTCAAGGCCTACCCCTTCCTGCCCGCCTCCGGACGTGATGACGACACAAGCGAGGAAAGGCGGCTGCTGCGCTATCTCGGCGTCGCCGGCTTCGCCTCGATGAACATCATGCTGCTCTCCGTCTCGGTCTGGTCGGGCAATAGCAGCGACATCAATCCGGTCACGCGCGACTTCTTTCACTGGCTCTCGGCGCTGATTGCCCTGCCGACCGCCGCCTATGCCGGCCGCCCCTTCTTCGAGAGTGCGCTCCGGGCTCTGCGCGCCGGCGCCGTCAACATGGACGTGCCGATCACGCTCGGCATCGTGCTCGCGCTCGGCATGTCGGTGGTGGTGACCTGGAACCACGCCGAGCATGCCTATTTCGACGGCGCGGTGATGCTGATCTTCTTCCTGCTGATCGGGCGCTATCTCGACCAGCTGATGCGCCGCCGCACGCGCGACCTCGCTGGCAATCTTGCTGCGTTGAAGGCGGAAACCGCGACCCGGCTACTGCCGAATGGCGAGGCGATGGTGACGCCGATCGCGGCCATCGTGCCCGGCGACCGCGTCCTGATCCAGCCGGGCGAGCGCGTCAGTGTCGATGGCATCATCGAGACCGGCTCCTCCGAGATCGACCAGAGCCTCGTCACCGGTGAAACCCTGCCGCATGCCGTCATGGCCGGCGCGCAGGTCTATGCCGGTACCGTGAACCTCTCCGGGGCCCTGACCGTCAAGGTCGAGGCCGCAGCCAGTGGCACCCTGCTCGACGAGATCGATGCCCTGATGGCGCGCGCGGTCGAAAGCCGCTCGCGCTATGTCAAGCTTTCGGATCGGGCGGCTAGGCTCTACGCCCCTCTCGTCCACGCCACGGCGCTCGCGACCCTGCTGGGCTGGATGGCCTTCGGTCTGCCCTGGCCCGAAGCACTGATCATCGCCATCACCGTCCTGATCATCACCTGCCCCTGCGCGCTGGGGCTGGCGATTCCGGCTGTGCAGGTCGTTGCCGCCTCTGCCCTGTTCAGGCGCAAGGTCATGCTGAAGCAGGGCGACGCGCTGGAGCGCCTGGCCGAAGCCGATGTCGCTGTCTTCGACAAGACCGGAACCCTCACGCTGCCGGATCCCGATCTGGTCAATGGCGCCGAGATCGATGCCACAACCTTGCAGGCGGCGGGCAGGCTGGCGGCCGCGAGCCGCCACCCCCTCGCCCGCGCCATCGCCCGTGCCGCCGGCCATCCTGCTCCTGCGAGCGATGTCAGCGAGAATCACGGCGCAGGCCTGAGCGCGATCGTGGATGGGATCGAGACCCGTCTCGGCAGCGTCACCTATTGCGAGGCCGGGGCCGAAGCCGCCATCGTCGCCGCGCGCCATCCCGCAGCCTCCCTGATCGCCTGGCGCCATGGCAATGAATGCGCCGTCTTCGCGGTCGATCAGAAGATCCGGCCGGAGGCGCGCGACTGTATCGCCGCGCTGCGCGGCCTCGGCCTCGAGATCCGCATTCTCTCCGGCGACCGAAGCGAAGCTGTCGCGCCGGTCGCCTCGGCCCTCGGCATCACGAAGGCGGAAGCCGGCCTGCGTCCCGACGAGAAGCTCAAGGCGCTCGACCGACTCAGCGCCAAGGGGCGCAAGGTGCTGATGATCGGCGACGGGCTCAACGACGCTCCGGCGCTTACCAAGGCCCATGTCTCGATCTCGCCGATCAGCGCGACCGACCTGGCGCAGGCTTCGGCCGACATCGTCTTCATCGGCGACAGCCTGATGCCGGTCGCAGACAGCCTGCGCATCGCCCGCAGGGCGCGCAACCTCATGCTGGAAAACCTCTGGTTTGCGGTGCTGTACAATGCCGTCGCGGTGCCGATTGCCGTCGCGGGCTTCGCGACGCCGCTCGTCGCAGCCGTCGCGATGTCGGGCTCGTCACTGGTGGTCACGCTCAACGCGCTGCGCGCGGGACGCGGCCTGCCGCGGCAGAATACGGGAGTGGCGGCATGAATATCCTGGTGATCCTGTTCCCCCTGGCGCTCGGTCTCGGACTGCTGGGGTTGGCGGCCTTCTTCTGGTGCATGCGCACCGGCCAGTTCAGCGATCTCGAGGGACCGAGCTGGCGCATTTTGAGGGATGACGACCTGCGTTCGCCTGGGGACACCCGCACCAACGATCATTGACGCAGCGGCCATTCCGGCCTTACCTCGCCAGCGACGGTTCCCTTAGGGGATCAAAAGGGAACGCGGTGCGGATGGTTCGCCATTCAATGCCGTGGCTGCCCCCGCAACTGTAAGCGGCGAGCCTTTCGCCACACGCCACTGGGGCCCTCGGACCTGGGAAGGCGGCGACAAGGCACCGACCCGCGAGCCAGGAGACCTGCCGTCAGCCGTGGTCACACGCGAACACGTTCGGACGGGGTGTTTCGATCGCTTGTTGAACTGCACGCTGGCTAAGGGCAGCGGACGGGGCCTCGCGTTCGCGGTGACGTGCCACAGACGTCAACGCCCGAGGTCCCATCGTGATCCGTCCTCCCAAGGTTGCCCGGCGCAGCCGGCTGCTCATCACCCTGCCGCTCCTTGTCTCCGCCGGCTCCCTCCCCGCCAGAGAGGCCTCGGCCCAGTCAGCCACCGGCTCGATTGCCCTCGACGAAATCGTCGTCAGCGCGACGACGCGACCCACGCCAGCGCGCGAGATCGCCAATTCCGTGACCGTCATCACTGCCGGTGACATCGAGCGCGAGCAGCGCCGGACCCTGCCGCAGGCGCTCGCCGCCGTTCCCGGCCTCAATATCGTGCAGACCGGCGGGCCGGGCGGGCTGACCTCGGTCTTCATCCGCGGCACCAACTCCAACCACGTCAAGGTATTGATCGACGGCATCGAGGCCAACGACCCGTCGACCCCGAACCGCTCCTTCGATTTCGGCTCGCTGCTGACCGACGACATCGAGCGCATCGAAGTGCTGCGCGGACCGCAAAGCGGCCTCTACGGCGCCAACGCGCTGGGCGGCGTCATCTCGATCACCACCAAGCGTGGCGAGGGTCCGCCGAAGCTGACAGCCCGCGCCGAGGCCGGCTCATACGGCACCTTCAACCAGTCGGTCGGCCTCAGCGGCGGCGATGACCGCTTCAACTACGCCCTCAGCATCGCCCATTTCAAATCGGATTCGACCCCGGTGACGCCTCCCGGGCTCGTGCCGCCGGGGCGCCGCATCAACCCGAATTCCTACGACAATTGGACCTATTCGGCCCGGTTCGGCGTCGCGCTGTCCGATACGCTGTCTCTGAACTGGGTCGGCCGCTACACTGACGGCTACCTGCTCTTCACCGGCGATTCCGGCTTTCCGAGCACGCCCAGCAGCTTCCGCAGCAGCCAGGACTACAAGCAGGCCTTCACCCGCGGAGAGGTCGTCTGGGATCCGCTTGGTGGGCGCTTCGTCAATCGCTTCGGCCTGTCCTACAGCAATCAGGACCGCACCGGCCGCACGCCGAATGCGATTGGTATCCTCGGCCTGCCGACGGAGAATCTCGGCGAACGCACCAAGGTCGACTGGCGCGGCGACCTGGAGCTGATGAAGGGCCAGACCCTCGTGATGGGCCTGCAATACGAGCGCGAGCGGCTGGAAACCCGCGCGCTCACGGCATCCAACGGCAATACGGGCGCCTTTGCCGAACTGCAGTCGAATTTCGGCGACCGGCTCTTCATGGTCTCGAACATCCGCTACGACGATGACGAGACCTTTGGCGGCCACACGACCTATCGCTTCGCGCCAGCCTATATCGTGCCGGGGACCGAAACCAAGCTGAAGGCGAGCTACGGCACGGGGTTCAAGGCCCCGACCCTGAGCGAGCGCTTCAGCGATTCTCGACCGGCCTTCAACTTCTTCGGCAATCCCAACCTGAAGCCGGAGGAAAGCCGCGGCTGGGATCTCGGCTTCGAGCAGCCCTTGCTCGCTGACAAGGTCCGGTTCGGCGCCACCTATTTCCACAACGACATCGAGAACCTGATCGTCACCAACGTGGCGCGGAACTCCTATGCCAATATCGGCAAGGCCACGACCAAGGGCGTCGAGGCCTTTGCCGCGCTCGAAATCTCGCCGCAGTTCAAGGTGCGGGCCGACTACACCTTCACCATCGCCAAGGACGACATCGCCCGACAGGAACTGCTGCGCCGTCCCCGTCACAAGGCCAGCGTGACAGCGAGCTGGATCCCGGTTGACAAGCTCACCCTTTCGGCGACGCTGATCTATGTGGGTGAGCGCGTCGACGGAAACCGTGACTTCTCGATCTCGCGCATGCGGGCGCCGGGCGCGGCCATCGTCAACCTCGCCGCCGAGTACAAGGCGACGGACAGGCTCAGTGTATTCGGCCGCATCGATAACCTGCTGGACAGGCGCTACGAGAACCCGGTCGGCTTCCTGGTACCGGGTCTGGGCGCCTATGGCGGCCTGAAGGTAACGCTGTGAAGGGCTGGGCCGCCCGCGCGATGGCCGGCGGCGCCCTCGCGCTCGGCCTCTTGCTCGGTTTTGGCGGCCTGCCGGCCGCTGAAACCCCGGCAAAGCCATCCCGTATCGTCTCGCTCAACATGTGCACGGACGAATTGGTGCTGCGGCTCGCCGAGCGCGAGCGCATCGCTTCAGTCACCTGGCTCTCCCAGGACCCGCGCAACGCCAACATGGCCGAGATGGCCCAGACCATCCCGGCCAATCACGGCCTGGTGGAGGAGGTGCTGAGCTACAAGCCCGACCTGATCATCGCCGGCGCCTACACGACGCGCAGCACGGTCGCGCTGCTGAAGAAGGCCGGCGTGCCCGTCCGTGAATTCGGGGTGCCGCGCAATCTCGCTGAAATGCGTGCCCAGATCACCGAGATGGCGGTCTTGCTCGGCGAGGCCGAACGCGGCGCGGCCCTGATCGCGGCGATCGACCGGCGCCTCGAAGCGCTCGCCGCCAACCCAATCGCGGGCCATACCAGGGCGCTGGTCCTGAGGCCGAACGGTTTCACCGTCGGGCGCGGCTCCCTGGTGGACGAGATCCTGACCCGCGCGGGCCTGACCAATCTCGCTGCCGAGCTCGGCATCGACAATTACGGCCAGATCGCGCTGGAGACGGTCGCTCTCGGACGGGCCGACATGCTGATCCTGAACACCACGCCGGGCGGGCCACCCTCGCTCGCCCATGAGATCCTTCATCATCCGCTCCTGACGAAGCTCGGCGAGCGGGTCAGGCTCGTCGCCCTCCCCTCGAAACTCTGGACCTGCGCCGGACCGGCCGTGCTCGATGCGATCGAGCTGCTTGCCGCCTCCCGCAAGCAAGGATCGCGCTCATGACACTGGCGGTTCAGGACAGGGCAGGAGCGACGACGCCGAAGCTGGCGCGCCTCGTTGTCATCCTGGCCGTGTTGATGCTGACCATGATGCTCGTTTCCATGGCGGTGGGCTATGCACCACTCGACATCGAGGCGGCCCTCTCCGACGCCCTCGCCGGGCGGAAGACCCTGCCGGCCCTTGTCCTTGTCGAACTCCGCCTGCCGCGCGCGCTGCTCGGCGCCCTTGTCGGCTTCAGCCTCGGGCTTGCGGGCGCCGCGATGCAGGGCCTGCTGCGCAATCCCCTTGCCGAACCCGGAATTCTCGGAATTTCGAGCGCCGCCGCCTTCGGCGCGGTCGTGGTCTTCTATAGCGGCTTGTCGGCGACGATGGCGCTCGCCCTCCCCTTGGGCGGCATGGCTGGCGCGGCACTGGCAACGCTTCTGCTCTATGCCTTCCTGGGGCGCGGCGCCGGAACGATGACGTTGATCCTCGCCGGCGTTGCGATCAACAGCTTCGCCGGCGCGATGACCGCGCTTGCGCTCAACCTCGCGCCAAATCCCTATGCCGCACTGGAAATCGTCTTCTGGCTGATGGGCTCCCTTGCTGACCGCAGCCTGCTCCATGTCTGGCTCGTGCTGCCGCCGATGCTCCTGGGCTGGCTGCTGCTGCTTTCGACGGCGCCTGCGCTCGACGCCCTCACCTTGGGTGAGGACACGGCCAAGAGTCTCGGCTTCGATCTGACCTGGCTGCGCGCCCGACTGATCGGCGGAGCTGCACTCGCCGTCGGTAGCGCGGTCGCGGTCACGGGTGCGATCGGCTTCGTCGGTCTCGTCGTGCCGCATCTGCTGCGTCCGCTGGTCGGCAACCGACCGGGTCGGCTGCTGCTCGTCAGCGGTTTTGGCGGAGCGATCCTGACGCTCGCCGCCGATACCGCTCTGCGCCTCGCCCCGATCCGGCCCGAGCTGAAGCTCGGTGTGGTGACGGCGCTGATCGGAGCGCCATTCCTGTTCCACCTGATCCATCGCCTGCGACGGGAGGTCTGATGAAGATCGAAGCCTCAGGAATTTCGCTCACGCTCGGGGCAAAACCGATCCTGCGCGACATCGATATCGCGCTCTCGGCGGGCGAAATGGTCGGGCTGATCGGCCCCAACGGTGCCGGCAAGACGACCTTGCTGCGCGTGCTCACCGACCTCGTCACCCCCGATTTCGGCGAGGTGCGCTATGACGGGCTGACCGCCAAGACGCTCGGGCGCAAGGAACTGGCACGGCGCATCGCCTTCCTTGCGCAGGGCGGCGCGGTACACTGGTCGATGCGCGCGGAGGCCCTCGTCGGACTTGGGCGCCTGCCGCATCGCCAGCCCTTTGCCGGCGAGAACGAGGCCGATCGCGCCGCAATCACGCGCGCCATGACAGCGGCCGACGCCACGGCGTTCGCCGACAGGACAGTCGAGACGCTCTCCGGCGGAGAGCGCATGCGCGTGCTGCTGGCGCGTGCGCTCGCCGTGGAAGCACCGATCCTGCTCGCCGACGAACCTCTGGCGGCGCTCGACCCGCTGCACCAACTCGAGGTCATGGAGCTTCTGCACCGGACCGCTGCCGGCGGCACCGGGGTGGCGGTCATTCTGCATGACCTGACGCTGGCCGCGCGTTTCTGCGATCGCCTCATCTTGCTCGATCGCGGCAAGCTCATTGCCGATGGTTCACCCGGAACAGTCCTCAGCGACGCCAATCTTGGCGCCGTCTTCGGCATTACCGCGGCCCGCGGTTCGGAAGCCGGCGCACCCTACCTGCTGCCCTGGCGGCGCCTCACATCGGATCAGTCGCGACATGACAGCCCCTGACGACATCCGCGCTCTCCTTCGTGCCCATCTCCCCAATCCAGCCTCGCAATGGAATCTCGGCACCTTTGGCGCCATTGCCGAGTTCATGCGCGATTTGAACGAACCCGTTGAGCTCACTGATAAGACTCATTTCCTTGCGGCGACGACTGCGCGCGGCGGCATTGGCTTTCGCAATCTGACCGGCGTGACGCCCTTCGCATCGGAATCCGCGACCGGCCTGAGCTGGAACCACCGCACCGCGCTCTGCCTGCCTGAGAATGCCTGTGCGATGAACCGGCGTACCGTCCTGACCGAGCTCGGCCCCGACGGCGACGCGCTGCGCGAGCAGGATCGCGAGGGCATCCTCTTCGACATGGGTCTCGATACCTTGCAGGTCGATATCTGCATCCGAACCTGCGCCCCGGGGCTGATCGCAGCCTTGCGCGCCGCATGCGGCCGCCCCCTCTTCGAGGCCGGCAACACCGCGATGGCCGCCATCGTCGCAGCCGGGCCGCATCGCGTCTTCATCACCCGTTTCGGCCGTTGTGAAGTCTACCAGCCAATCCCCCCGGCAGACGGCAAGAGCCCCGAGGGGCCGCATACCCATGTCCTGCCCAAGCTGATGCGGTCCGGCCGAACGCATGCCGCGACGGAGCTCGTCCCGGCGGGACTCGTGCCCTGCGCTCATCTCGTGCCGGCACACCCGGTCAAGGATGCGATGGGCCGGCCGACGCCGTTCGATGCGACCGCCCAGAAGCAATTCCAGGACCTGCTGATGCGCTATGGCGATGCCGAGCTGGTCCGGTTGAAGCAGAGCGTGCTCGCGGCCGTGGCCGCAGGAGCCGCTCCGTCAGCCGTTGGCGCGCCGCAGGATCGCTTTGCCCGCCACGCCCTGCGGGCGACATTGCGCCAACTCGCGGCGTCCGGCGGAGCTATGCCTGGACTTCCCGCCTGGATCGCCGCTCATGATGAACGGTGGGCAGATGGTGCCGGGGCGGAGGACGCTGGCGCGGATGACGCGGCCGATGCCTATGGCCATGCGAGCTGAGGGGGCAAAACATCCCTGAGCTTGGCGCCCTCGGCTTCAATCTCGTGGTCGCCCCGATGCTGAAGGAAGGCGAGACGGAGCGCTAACTCTGCCTGCCCACGCATCCCGGTGGCTGGTACGACTGGCACGACGGCAAGCATTTCGAAGGGGCGGGACGTTTCGCGTCGATGCCCTTCGTGCAGGAGCGGAAAGCGCTCCCACCCCAAGGTCAGCCTCGCGCGCCGGAGAGGATGATGCGCGATCCCTTGCGGTCAGCGCGTTCGAGGCGCTGACGGAACCCGCCGGCGCCGGTCTCGAACGAACGGGTCCGCTGCTCCGTCGCCGGCAGCGCCAGATTCCGGCCCAGCATCGTCCGTGCCGGTGAAAGGCCGAGCAGGCCGAGCACGGTCGGGCCGATATCGATGATGCCGCAAGCGCAGACATCCTTCGCGCCGGGCTCGAAGCCGCCCCCGCGGACGGCCAGAACGGTGTTGAGTTCGTGCCGGTTGAGTCCGCCATGCATGCCGCCGCCGACCGGCACATCGAACTTGGTCAGGAGCCCGAGCCCGGGATTGCCATAGCTGTCCGGCTCGTCGCCGGAGCGCAGGACGTAGACGAGATCGGGCTGGCGAGCATGGTCGAGATCGACCAGCGAGAGCGCAAAACTTCCCTCGACCTCGCCCTCGACCTCGTTGCGGGCCTTCGAGAAGAGCATGCCCAGGAAGTCCTGCTCCCGGAGCCAGGCGGCAATCGCGTCGCGCCGGGACGCTCCTCCCTCGAGGATGCGGATTTCCCCCATATTTCCGCCCGTCATCGAGAAGCTGGCGCCGGCCAGCGTGCGCTCGGCGGCACGGCGACCGGCATGGCCTTGCCCACGCAGCAACTCGGAGAGAGCGAGCTCGCCCTTGGTCGAAATCTGGCCGTGATCCGAGGCCGCGACGACGGCGTAGCGCTCGGCATCGGGCTGCCCCTCGATCCATTCAAGCAGCCTGCCGAAGGCGGCATCGACATGTCTGAGCACCGCAAGCGTCTCGGGCGAGCCGAGAAAGCGGTAATGGAAGGAGGTGTCGGGCTCATTGAACCAGATCAGCGCGACGTCGGGCTTCGTCTCGGCCAGCACATGCTCGCGCAGCACCCGCTCGGCGTAATCGATTTCCTCGAAGCGCGGCAGGCTGCGCGGCGGCAGCGCCCCGAAGCGCGCTACGATCTCGTCCACCGCGTCCGGCGTCTGGCTGTGCTCGCGCCCGAGGATCGAGAAGGTCCAGTGGCCGTTGGCCCTGGCACGCGGATTGATCAGGTAGGCAGAGCCGGCCGAACCGGTATGGACCACGGCGAGCCGCTTGCCGGCCTTCGCCAGCACATCGCCGAAGCTCTCGGCCTCGACAAGGCCTCCTCCGGTCGCAACCTCCGCCAGCGCGATATCGTCGGCACGGCTCATGTCGAGCGCATGCTCGCGCGTCACCTCGGGAAACAGGAAGGCGTTGCCGACGACGCCGTGCACCTTTGGCGGCGCACCGGTCGCGATCGACGTGGTGGCCACGCGCGTCATCGACGGAAACACGCTGCGCGCCTCGCGAAACCACGTGCCCTGCCCTGTGAAACGCGCCAGGTTCGGCATCAGCTCCGGCCGGATGAAATCGGGACGCAGGCCGTCGAAGACGCAGATGACGACGCGGGCGGCTGCGGCCTTGGCGGGATCCCTCATGCGCTCTTCCTCAAGCCGCTGGTCAGCGCCTGCATCGCAAGCGCCCGGGTTGTGGCGACGCATTCCTCGGCCGCGTACCAGAAACGCGGATTGAGCTCGATGTTGAAGAGGACGCCGTCCGGGAAGACGCAGGCCTCCATCAGCTCCTCCCAGGGAATATCGCCCCAGCCGACCGGCAGGTGCAGGTCGCCGTGTCCGAAGGCGAGCTTCTCGCTCAGGCTGTAGGTCTCGATCGCATCAGCCCGGCCGAAGGAATCGTGCACATGCAGATGCTTGGCGAGAGGGGCAAGCGCCTTGATCTCGCAGAGATAGTCGCCTCCGAAATAGCCCGTGCGTAAATAGGAATGGCTGAAATCGAGCGTCGCCCAGACATGGGAGTGGCCGATCTCGACGAGCTCCTCGGCGAGCCGCGACGGCATCGAGGCGTGCATCCTGCCGTGGTGGCCACCGAACATGGTCTCGACGCAAAGCAGGAGCTCGAGCTCGCGCGCCACATCTCCGGCCCTCGACAGCCACTCACGCTGGCGATCATAGGCAGCCTCGACCACCTCGCCGGGCTGGGCCGGCATGACGCCGGAATGCATGACGTAATGGACCGCGCCGACCTCGGCCGCGATCTCGATCGAGGCTTTCAGCACCTCGAAATGGCGCGGCAGGCGGGCGGGATCATCGAAGAAATTGATCGCCAGCGGACCATGCGCGGAATAGGCGAGCTTGCGCCCGGCACAAGCTCGCTTGAGCAGATCGAGATGCGGACGGCGGATGCGCCCCCCGATGATCAGGTCCATGTCGAAGATCGGCAATTCCGTCGACTCGACGCCAAGCGTCTCGACCTTGTCGAGGATCGCGGCAAAATCGGAGAGATCGCTCTTCGGGCGCGGAGCCGTGATGCCGAAACCGCGGACGCCATTGGGATGCATGTTGTCTCTCCAAGGATCAGCGCAGGGTCGGATCGAGCCGATCGCGCAGCCAGTCGCCGACGAGACTCACCGCCAGCGTCGTCAGCACGATGGTGCAGGCTGGCGCGAGCATGATCCAGGGGGCACGGGTCAGATATTCGCGGCCATAGCCGACCATGTTTCCGAGGCTCGTCATCGGAGGCTGAACGCCGAGCCCCAGGAAGGAGAGCCCGCTCTCGAGCAGGATGACCTCGGGAAAGGTCAGCGTCATCGAGACGATCAGCGTCGAGGCGATATTCGGCAGGATATGGCGCAGGTAGACGCGTGCCGGGCTTGCCCCGATCTGGCGCACCGCGCCGGCATAACCCTGCGCCCCGGCCGAGATCGCCAGGCCGCGCGAGATGCGGGCATAGCGCTCCCAGCCATAGAGCCCCATCAGTCCGATGAAGAGCGGCAGAGCATTGCCGAAGAAGGCAAGCACCGAGAGCGCAAGGATCAGGAAGGGCATCGCCGCCTGGAAATCGGCCAGCATCAGCACGAACTGCTCGACCCAGCCGCGGAAATGCGCGGCGAGAAAACCCATCACCGTGCCGAACACCGCCGAGATCACGGTCGCGCCGAAGGCGACCAGCAGCGAAATGCGGATCGAAACGATCAGGCGCGAGAGCACGTCGCGGCCGAGTTCGTCCGTGCCGAGCCAGTGCAGCACATGGCCGGGCGGCGAAAGCCGATTGCGCAGGTCGTAGGCGGTGAAGCGATAGGGCGTGATCCAGTCCGCCGTCAGCGCCACGATCAGGATGAAGCCGATCCAGATCAGCCCGAACCAGACCAGCAGCGGGATGCGGTTCTTCGGCTGGGGGGCGACCTTGTCGACGGTGGCGGTCGCAGAGCCAGCGGCTGTGATGTCGGCCACCTCAATGCGCTCCTGCCTTGGCGCCGCTGCGCAGGCGTGGATCGAGCACGCCGTAAAGCAGATCGACGATCAGATTGGCGCTGACCATGGTGATCGCGACCAACAGGAGGATGCACTGCACGATGGCAAGGTCGCGGTTGGCGACCGACACCACAAGCAGCCGTCCGACGCCCGGCCAGGAGAACACGCTCTCGACCACAACCGCGCCGGCGATCAGGCTGCCGACCATGAAGCCGACGATGGTGACGGTCGGGACCGCGGCGTTGGGCAGCGCGTGGCCGCGCACCACGGCAGGCCACGGAACACCCTTGGCGCTGGCCGTTCGGATATAGGATTGGCCGAGCACCTCGAGCATGGCGCTGCGGGTAAAGCGGGCAAGCACTGCCGCGCCGCCAATGCCAAGCGTCAGCACCGGCAGGATGGCGTGGCGCCAGCTCTCCTGGCCGCCGGAGGGCAGCCAGCCGAGCTGGACCGAGAAGATCAGCACAAGCACCAGGCCGAGGACGAAGCTCGGCACTGTGAAGCCGGCGACTGCCGTGACCATGACGATGCGGTCGATCAGGCTGTCGCGATGCAGGGAGGCATAGATGCCGGCGGGGATGCCGATGCCGAGCTTGAGCGCAAGCGCCGGCAGGGTCAGCGCCAGAGTGGCGGGGATGCGCTCGGCGACGAGCTCGAGAGCCGGCCGGCCATCGCGCATCGACTGGCCAAGCTCACCCTGCCCGATCGCCGAGAAATAGCGCAGATATTGCAGCCAGATCGGATCATCGAGGCCCCAGGCCTTGCGGAAGGCGGCGATGGCCTCAGGCGGAGCATCCACGCTCATGATGATCAGCGCCGGATCGCCGGAAAGCCTCAGCACCACGAAGGCGAAGGTCACGACGAGGGCAACGGTCAGTGCCGCGCGACCGAGACGCAGAAAGAAGAAACGCAGCATCAGCTCGCAGCCTTCAGGAAATTGGCCTGGTCATGCGCAACATGGCAAGCAGCAAGCCGGCCATCCGGCATCGGCTTCAGCAACGGGCTCTCGACCTTGCAGCGCTCGCGTGCCGCATGACAGCGGGGGTGGAAGGCACATCCCGAGGGGCGCGCCGCGGGGTTCGGCGGGTCGCCCTGCAGCACGATCCGGGGGCGCGTGCGGCGGCCGGGCACCGGCGCGGCCGAGACCAGCGCCTCGGTATAGGGATGTGCCGGGTTGGAAAGCAGCAGGTCGGCCTCGCCCTCTTCGACGATCCGGCCGAGATACATCACCGCGACGCGATGGCTGACCTGCCTGATCACCTTGAGATCGTGGCTGATGAACAGCAGACCGAGGCCGAGTTCCTGCTGGATATCGACCAGGAGATTGATCACCTGGGCCTGGATCGAGACGTCGAGCGCCGAGACCGGCTCGTCGCAGACCAGGAGGTCCGGCTTGGTGGCAAGCGCGCGGGCGATGACCGCGCGCTGGCGCTGTCCCCCGGAGAGTTCATGCGGGTAGCGCCGGCCCTGGTCGGCGCGCAGGCCGACCGATTGCAGCAACGCGAAGGCCAGCGCCTCGCGCTCCTTCGGCTGGCCAAGCCCATGCACGTCGAAGGGCTCTCGCACCTGTTCGACGATCTGGAGGCGCCGGTCGAGCGCGCCGAGCGGGTCCTGGTAGATCATCTGCATGCGCGCGCGCATCTGGCGCCAGGCCAAGCTGTCCGTGCCGGGCATGGCGGCGCCCTTGAACAGAACATCCCCCGCATCGGGCTTCTCGAGCCCGAGCGCGAGCCGGCCCGTGGTTGATTTTCCGGAGCCGGATTCGCCGACGAGGCCAAGTGTCCGGCCGCGTTCGACCGTCAGCGAGACGCCATCGACGGCGCGCACCTCGACGGAGCGGCCAAGCAGGCCTTTGCGCATGCCGTAGCAGCGCGTGACATTGCGCGTCTGAAGCAAGGGAGCGCTCATGCGTAAACCGGCTCCCGCGGGCGCACCGGTTCGGCCTGAAGCGCCTTGATGCAGGCCGCAAAGCGTCCCGGCGCCTTCCAGGCCAGGGGCGGCACGCCTGCGTCGCAGGCCTCGCCCCGCCGTGGGCAACGTGGCGCGAAGGCGCAGCCCGGTGGCAGGTTCCAGGGCTCGGGCACATTGCCCTCGATCGGGTCGAGCCTGCGGCGGACGCCTTCCAGCGGAGGCAGCGCGGCGATCAAACCCTGCGTGTAGGGATGCAGCGGCGTGTCGAACAGCGACTGAGCCTCGGCAGTCTCGATGATCCGCCCGGCATACATCACGCAGACCCGGTCGCAGGTCTGCGATATCACGCCGAGATCATGGCTGATCAGCACCAGCGCCATGTCGGTCTCGCGCCGGATCTTGGTCAATAGCTCGAGAATCTGCGCCTGGATGGTGGCATCGAGCGCCGTGGTCGGCTCATCAGCCACGAGCAGGTCGGGTTTGCCGGCGAGCGCCATGGCGATCATCACGCGCTGGTTCTGGCCACCCGAGAGTTCGTGCGGGAAGGCATCGAGCCGGCGCGCCGCGTCCGGAATCCCGACGAGATCGAACAGGCGTCTTGCTTCCGCCCTGATCGCCGCCCCGGAGAGGCCGCCATGCAGCGCCAGGGCCTCTCCCACCTGCTTGCCGAGGCGAAGGACGGGATTGAGCGCGCTCGCCGGATCCTGGAAGATCATGGCAATGCGCCCACCGCGCACCGTGTCCAGCACGTCCGGTTCGGCGTCGATCAGCTCCGTGCTGCCCAGCCTGACATTGCCGGAGACGCTCGCCTTCTTCGGCAGGAGGCCGAGAGCGGCCAGCCAGGTCACCGATTTGCCGCAGCCGGACTCGCCGACCAGGCCGACCGCCTCGCCGCGTGCGACCGAGAGATCGATGCCGTGCAACACTTTCACGCCGTCGAAGGCGACCGTCAGTCCGTTGATCTCGACCAGCGGGTCAGCGACGGTGCCGAACCTGTCCAACACCGTGCTCACGAGCGGATCCCGCCCCAGTTGCGCGCCCTGAAATCCATGACGAAGGCCTGTGCCGCCTTCCACTGGATATCCCGGCGCTTGGCCGTGAAATTCGCTGTCTGGTGCAGCACGGTATAGGCGGGGTCCTCGCGCTCGCAGATTTCCAGGATGCGGCGGAACATCGCCTTGCGCCTGGCACGGTCGGTCGAGGTCTCAAGCTCGTCGGACAGCTTGCCCATCTCGTCGTTGCGCCACTCGCCAATCTGCCATTGCTGGCCGGTCGGGCCGTGCTGGGCGGTGATCGAGGCGACAGGATCGTTGAAGGCGGCGCTGTTCGACCAGTCGCGCACCGCCCGCGTCGACCCCTTTGCCAGAACCTGCGGGAAGTTCTCCTTGCTTTCGATTTCGACGTTCAGGCCGATCTCGCGCCAGCTCTCGATTAGCACCTGCGCCGTTGAAACCTGGCCGGTATAGTAATTGTTGAGCAGCCGGTAAGGAATCGTGTCGCCCTTGTAGCCCGACTGCTTCACCAGTTCGCGGGCGAGCTTGGGATCGAAGGCCGGTACCGCCCAATCGGCGATAAACATGTCGCCGTAGAACTCCCATTGCAGCCCCTTGGGCACGCGGGTGCGCCCGCCCCAGAGCGCATCGACGATGGTCTGGCGGTCGATGGCATGGGTCATGGCCCGGCGCACCAGCGGGTTTTCGAGTTGGGGATGGGTCTTGTCGAAGGTCGTCAGGCGGTGATTGGTGATCAGGCCGCCGAGCACCTCATGACGCGGGTTCTTCTCGATCTCGCTGATCTGGTCAGGCGGGATATCGCAGGCAAAGTCATACTCGCCCGAACGCAGACCGTTGATGCGGGACGCCGTCTCCGGCACCTCGACGAACCGGATCTGCTTGAGGAGCGGCCGGCCGCCCCAGTAGGCGTCATGCGCGACGAGCGTCAGCGACTGATCGGGCTTGAACTCGGCGATCCCATAGGGCCCTGTCCCGACGGGCTTACGCGCCCAGTCGAGCCAGCTCCCGGCCTCGGCAAAAGCCTTGCGCGAGACGATGATGCCGACATTGCGCGAGATACGGCCTTCGAGCGTCACGTCGGGTGTCTTGTTAACGAAGCGAACGGTCTGCGGATCGACGATCTCGATTTTCTCGAAGCCCGGGAAGGCTCGCCTCGCCACCGCCACCACCTCGGCGGGCGGCTGCTTGCCGGCGGCGCCGGCAGTCACCGAACCGAATAGCCCGGCCGAGCCCGCCTGCCCCGCTCCACCCCACATCCGTTCGGAGCCGAAGGAGAAGGCGACGTCCTCGGCAGTCATGGTCTCGCCATTATGAAACGTGACGCCCTGGCGTAGCGTCAGCTCGACGGTGCGGTCATCGATGCGGCGCCAGGCCGTGGCGAGGCCCGGCCGGAGCGACAGGTCGCCGGCCCAGTCGGTATCGATCAGGCTCTCGGCATAGCTGTAGAAGGTGCGGGTGCCGACATTGGACTGCTCGCGCAGCGTTTCCAACGTGTTGGAATTGGCGATCTTCTGGACCGCGATGGTGATCGAGGGCCGGTTATCGGCCTGGGCGATCGCGAAGCGCGGCAGGATCAGGGCACCGGTCGAGGCCGCGCCGAGGCCAAGCGCATGGCGGCGTGTCAGATGGGTCAATGAACCCTCCAGAAGTCATCGGAAACAGAAAGCGGCGCGCCCTTTCGGGGCGCGCCGCGATAGGACTGCGATCAGCTCCGGCCGCCCCAGTTCTCGGCACGGAAATCCATCGCGAAGGCCGGCGAGGCCTTCCAGGCCAGTGCCTTGGGTTTGGCCGTGAAGGTCGCGTTCTGGTGCAGCACCGTATAGGCCGGGTCCTCGCGCTCGGCGATTTCCAGCATGCGGCGGAACGCGGCCTTGCGGCGGGCCCGGTCGGTCGAGGTTTCGAGTTCGACCGAGAGCATGTTCATCTCGTCATTGCGCCATTCGCCGGCCTGCTGCTGCTGGCCGTTGGGGCCGTGCTGGGCAACGATCGAGGAGACGGGATCGTTGAAGGGCGCCGAATTCGACCAGTCGCGCACCGCCCGGGTCGGCGTGCGCTCGAGAATCTGCTGCCAGTTCTCCTTGACCTGGATCTCGACGTTGAGCCCCGCCTCCTTCCACATCTCGACCAGGACCTGCGCCGTGGCAGTCTGGTTGGTGTAGTAGTTGTTGAGCAGGCGATACGGGATCGGATCGCCCTTGTAGCCGGACTGCTTGACCAGCTCGCGCGCCAGCTTCAGATCGAAGGCCGGCACCGCCCAATCGGCGTGGAACATCTCGCCGTAATAGGGCCATTGCAGCCCCTTCGGCACCACGGTACGGCCGGCCCAGAGCGAGTCGACGATCGCCTGCCGGTCGATCGAATGCGTCATGGCGCGGCGAACCAGCGGATTCTGCAGCTGCGCATGGCTCTTGTCGAATACCGTCAGGCGGTGATTGAGAATGGTCCCGCCCTGCACCTCGAAGGCCGGATTCTTCTCGATCTGCGAGATCTGGTCCGGCGGGATGTCGCAGGCGAACTGGTACTGGCCGGAGAGCAGCCCGTTGATGCGGGACGCCGTCTCCGGCACCTCGACAAAACGGATCGATTTCAGCGGCGGGCGGCCACCCCAGTACTCGTCATGGGCCTCGAGCAGCAGCGAGACGTCCGGGCGATACTCGGCGATCCGGTAGGGGCCGGTCGTGACCGGCCTGGTCGCCCAGTCGCTATAGGTTTTCGCCTCTTCGAAGGCGCGCCGATTCATGATCTCGCTGCCATAGCGCGAGATGCGGCCCTCCATCGTCACGTCGGGCGTGCCGTTGACGAAGCGCACCGTGTATTTGTCGACGATCTCGATGCCGAGCAGAGCCGGCCAGGAGCGGCGCGCCACCGCCGGCACTTCTGCCGGCAGTTCCTTGTTGGCGCGGCCCCCGCCGACGACGAAGTCGACGGAGATCGTCTTCCCCTGCGACGGCTGCGTGTCGCCGAACATGCGCTGCCTGCTGAAGGAGAACGCGACATCCTCCGCCGTCAGCTCGTCGCCGTTATGGAACTTCACACCGCGGCGCAGCTTGAGCTCGACAGTCTTGTCGTCGATGCGCTTCCACTCGGTCGCGAGACCGGGAACGGTCTCGAGATTGCCGAGCCAGTTGCGGCCGATCAGCCCCTCCCAGATCGACGAGAAGAAGACGCGCTCGCCGACATTGGACTGCTCGCGCAGCACGTCGAGCGTGTTGGAATTGGCGATCTTCTGCACCGCGATGGTGATCGAGGGCCGGTTATCGGCCTGTGCGATCGCAAAGCGCGGCAGAATGAGGGCCGAGCCGCCAAGCGCTATTGCGCTGCGACGCGTGAAGGAACCGACCATTGTTCATCTCCTGAAGGGGTGGCGTTGGGATCACGCTCCTCGAGCCCGCGCGGGCCGGAGCGGAAATGGGTCAGTGTCCGGTCGGCATGGGTCAGCCGCCAGGACAGCGCCTTCTGGGCATAGTCGCGCACCAGGGCGGCATAGGCCGGATCTCCGGCCAGATTGACGAACTGGTGCGGATCCTTGCCGAGGTCGAAGAAGAGCGGCGGCAACGCGGCGAAATGGACGTATTTGTAGTGCTCGTCCTGGATCACGCAGAGACTGGACTGATCCATGTGGAGGCCCAGAACCTGCTCCGGCTGCGAGTAGTGCACGTCGCGGAAATCGTATTCGTAGTGCAGTTCGCTGCGCCAATCGCCCGGCCTGCCCTCGCTGAGGAACGGCATGACCGAGCGCCCGTCGCAGGCACGCGGCGCCTCGCCACCGAGCCAGTCGAGAATGGTCGGCATCACGTCGACACTCTCGGTGAAGGAGGTCTCGATCGCACCGCGACGCTCGTCCGCTCCGCGCGGGTCCTTCACCACCAGCGGAATGCGGAAGCTCTCGTCGTTGAAGCCGATCTTGCCGAGTAGGTGATGGTCGCCGAGCTGCTCGCCATGATCGCTGGTGAAGACGATCAGCGTGTCGTCCCACTGTCCGGTCTCGTCGAGATAGGCAAAGACCCTGCCGAGGCAGTCGTCGATCTCGGTGATCAGGCCGCAATAGGTCGCCCGCATCTGGCGGATTTCGGTCTCGTCCAAGCTCGCGCCCGAGCCTTCCGCCCCGTGGAAGAAGGAGCCGCGCTTGATCGAGTCGATGTAGAACTTGGTCAGCGGATGCTGAGCCGCCTCGGCTTCCGGCGATTCCGCCCGCACCAGTCCGGGCATATCCTCCGGACGGTACATCGCGTGATAGGGCGCCGGCGCAACAAAGGGCGGATGCGGGCGATAATAGCCGAGATGCAGGAAGAACGGCCTGCCGGCGCGCCCCTTGAGATAGGTCAGCGCACGCTCGGTGAAGAAGGTCGAGTCGGAGAGTTCCTTAGGGATGCGCGACGGCTTGTCGGTTGCGCCCGGCACCGAGTCCTCGCCCTCCGGCAGCCAGATATCCTCGCGCTTTTCCGGCAGTTCGAAGCCGTTCTGCGCCACCCAGCCGAAATAGCCGTCCATGTTGGGTTCGAAGGCGCCGACCGATCGAAAACCGTCCATCAGGTCGCCGAGCACCAGGAAGCGCGGGTCGTTTTTCGAGGTCGCACGCGGGTCGGGCGTCGTAGTGGTGTAGCCGATCAGCGCAGGATCATAGCCGATGGCGCGCAGCGCCTTGCCGAGATTGAAATGGCGCTGGTCGAGCGGCACCGTGTTCTGCACGGCGCGGTGGTTCATCAGGTAGAGACCGGTGAGCAGGCTGGCGCGGGCCGGACCGCAGGGCACGCAGGCCGTGACATGGTTGCGGAAGGTGACGCCCTCTGCGCACAGGCGGTCCAGATTGGGCGTCTTCAGGAAGGGATCGCGCCCCTCCGCCCGCATCAGATGCGGTATGAAATCGGCGCGCCATTGGTCGACGACGATCAGCAGAACATTCTGGCGTTTCATTCTCGGCAATCCAGCTGTGAGGCCGCCTGCCTAGGTCGCCTGGATGACGCCGGGATGACTGTTGGATGAAAGCCAGGGCAGCCATCTCGCGAGTGTTCACCAAGCTGGAATGGTGACCTTGCGTCTCTTCCCAGCGCGCTGCCGGCGCGCCAGCAATGTCGGAGTTGCGCGCTGACGAAGGCGGATGCCCCGCGGGTCGTTGCGTCCAGCGCATGAGGCAAAGCCTTTCGAGCGCCTCGCCGTCCAGAGGCGTTTATCCCGGTTCAAGAGCGATCTTTGAAAAGACGTTTCATTGACCGAAGCGGCATGATGCAGAATGATCATAGTATCGATGACGTCATTCGCGGCGTCGATCGCGGGATTTGCTGGAGCAGCTTGCACCGCGTCACCAAAGCTAAAAGCACCACGAATGCATTCGTGGGCTCCCGATTGCTGGAGACACGTTCATGACTGTATCAACATCGAATAGAATGCCACTTCATCTTCATGAAAATGCGCCTTGTCGGGCGCATCGATGTTGAACGCTCCCGCGTGCCGGGCCTGAACGGCCCCGCGCCGCTCTCCCCCTGATACCGCGTGGGTAACGCCGCTCAGCTCGACCGCGGCGGAGCCATGTCGAAAACCACCGATGCCCCCAGGTCTGGGTCAGATAGCGCTCGGTTCGCTCGAAACGTCCCGCCCCTCATCCTGATCCGGCCTCTGGCCGGCTCGGCAGGCGAACGCGCGGCTTGCTCGACAGCGGCCGCAAGATCGCTCCGTCCAAACCCACCCGCATGGCTTGAAGGATTCCCCATGAGCATCGTCACGCGCTTGCCGACAGCTTCGCCCCCGGTTCGCGACGAAGCAGCCGCATTCCGTGCCGCTTTCCGCCACCTCGCTGGCGGGGTTAGTGTCGTCACGACCGGCACAGGCGAGGATCGGACCGGCCTCACCGCCACCTCGGTCGTTTCGCTCTCGGCCGAGCCTCCGACCGTCATGTTCGGGCTCAACCGCACATCGTCGAGCTATCCGCCCCTGCAGCGGCACCGGACCTTCGGTATCAACTTCCTGAATGCGGCGCAGAAGCAGATCGCGGATCGTTTCGCCGGGCGGAACGGCGAGAAGGGCGCCGAGCGTTTCCGGCACGCCGAATGGACCACCGCCGTAACCGGCGCCCCACTCCTGGTCGGCGCGCTCGCCTCCCTCGATTGCGAAGTCGAGGAACTGATCGAGCGCCATTCCCACAGCATCATCATCGGCCGCGTGCGGGCCGTCAGATTCGGCGCGGATGAAGCTGCCCTGGTCTACTGGCGCGGCGACTACGAGCGCCTCGGCTGGATGGCTGACGAGGCCGCGGCGGCGCTCGGCCTGCGGGCGCTCTAATTCCACCTGCCCCCAACTCGCACGCAGACCTGCATTCACGAAGGCCGCTCCAATGACCTATCGCCTCAGCCTGCTCGAAAAGAGCCCCGTCTTCGACGGCGAGACCGGCAGCATCGCGCTGGCCCGCTCGGTCGCACTTGCCCAGAATGCGGAGCGCTGGGGCTATCACCGCTTCTGGGTGGCCGAGCATCATGGAATGGCGGGCGTCGCGAGTTCCTCGCCCGAAGTGCTGGCGGCCTATATCCTGGCCAGCACCTCGCGCATTCGGGTCGGTTCAGGCGGCGTCCTTCTCCAGCATTACAGCCCCTACAAGGTCGCGGAGAACTTCCACGTTCTCGCCTCGCTCGCACCGGGCCGAGTCGATCTCGGCATCGGCAAGGCACCGGGCGGATTGCCGCTGGCGACACGTGCTCTGCAATCGGGGCATGATCCCGCCGTCCGACGCGATTTCGGCGCACAGTTGCGCCAGCTTGGCACCTACCTCGATTACGGAACGGACACCGGCCTAGCCCTCGATAGGCCGCTTGTGACGCCGGTCCCGCCCGAGCCGCCACAACGCTTCCTGCTCGGCGGCGGTCCGGAAAGCGCGCGGCTTGCTGCGGAACAGAGCTGGCAGTTCGTCTTTGCCGGACAGCTCAATGGCGATCACGCGGTGATAGGAGAAAGTTTCGAGGCCTTCGCCAAGGCGGGGGGCCCCGGCACGCCGCTCCTCGCGGTGACCGCGCTGGCCGCGGAGAGCAACGAGGAGGCCGAACGGATCGCGGACGGGCTGCAGATCGTGCGTCTCTATCTCGACGATGGCCAGGCTCTGAATGTCGGCAGCGAAGCGCAGGCAGCCGAATATGCCCGGCAAGCGGGGGTCACCTCCTACCGCACCGAGTTGCGCCGGCCGAGCATCGTCGCCGGCACCCCGGCCCGGGTCCGGCGTGAGCTCGATGCGCTGCACCGGCGCTTCGGCATCAGCGAATTCATCTTGGATACGCCGGCTGCCGCCCGGCAGCAGCGGCTCGCGTCGATCGCGCTGCTCGCCGACGAGGTTCTCGCTGCCGCCGCCTGATCACTTTCTCCACCGGAGCACGTTCCATGAGCAAGAAACCCATCACGTTCGGCATCATGCTGCAGGGCCCGGGCAGCCATATGAACTCCTGGCGCCATCCCAGCAGTCCCGCCGATGCCAGCGTCAATTTCGACTTCTTCGTCCGCACCGCGCGCAAGGCGGAGGCTGCCGGCATCGCCTTCGCCTTCGTCGCCGACGGGCTCTACATCAACGACAAGTCGATCCCACATTTCCTGAACCGCTTCGAGCCGCTGACGATCCTGTCGGCGCTGGCCGCTTCGACCAGCAAGCTCGGCCTCGTCGGCACCGTCTCGACCTCCTATAGCGACCCGTTCACCATCGCGCGCCAGTTCGGCTCGCTTGACCTGATCTCGGGCGGGCGCGCCGGCTGGAATGCGGTGACCTCCCCGCTCGAAGGCTCGGGCCGCAACTATAGCCGTCCACATCCTGACCATGCCCTGCGCTACGAGATCGCCACCGAATATCTCGATGTCATCAAGGGCCTCTGGGATTCCTGGGACGACGACGCCTTCCCCAGAGACCGCGAGAGCGGCGTCTTCTTCGACAAGGCCAAGCTGCATACGCTTGGGCACAAGGGTCGCTTCTTCCAGGTCGAGGGTCCGCTCAACATTTCCCGCTCGGCGCAGGGGCAGCCGGTCGTCTTCCAGGCGGGCGCCTCCGATGCGGGAATAGGGCTCGCCGGAAAGCACGCCGACGCCGTCTTCAGCAACAATGTCGCGATCGAGGAGGCGCAGGGCTTCTATCGCAGTATCAAGAACAGCGCCGTCGCCCATGGTCGCAGTGCCAGCGACATCAAGGTCTTCCCGGGCATCGGTCCGATCGTGGGGGCGACCGAGCAGGAAGCCGAGGAGAAATACCGCGCCATCCGCGATCTCGTCTCGATCGACGAGGCCCTGCTCTATCTCGGCCGCTTCTTCGACCATCACGATTTCAGCGCCTACCCGCTCGATCAGCCGTTTCCCGAACTGGGGGAGATCGGCAAGAACAGCTTCCGGTCGACCACCGACCGCATCAAGCGCAATGCGGCTTTGAAGGGTCTGAGCCTGCGCGAGGTCGCGCTCGAAGCCACCACACCACGAACCGACTTCATCGGCACGGCCGAGACCGTCGCCGAGCGGATCATTCACCGTGTCGAGCAACAGGCGGCGGATGGCTTCATCCTGGGCTTCCCGGTGATCGCCGAAGGCTTCGACGATTTCGCCCGGCTCGTCCTCCCGGTGCTCGAAGAGCGTGGCGTCTATGACCGAAGCTTGCCCGGCGCGACGCTGCGCGATCATCTCGGTTTGCCGCGCCGGGAAAGCCGCCATGCCGGCGCCTGCGAAGGCACGACGCGGCAGGCCGCGTTGACGCGGTCGGCGAGCTGAGGCGGCTGGGAGATGACCTTTCACACGCCCGGTCTCGGCCAGCCAGAGCGAGAAGACGCGGCGCGCGGCATCGCAGCCTTCGCCGATACCTTCATCGCATTGCGCCGCGACCTTCATCGCCACCCCGAGCTCGCCTTCGCGGAAAACCGGACCAGTGCGCTCGTCGCCGAGCATCTCGCGGGATGGGGCTACGAGGTTGCGACGGGGCTCGCCGGTACCGGCGTCGTGGCGACGCTCCGGCGCGGCAGCGGCGAGCGTAGCCTCGGCATCCGTGCCGATATGGACGCCCTGCCGATCCAGGAGGCAACGGGCCTGGCCCATGCCAGCATCCATGCCGGCGCGATGCATGCCTGCGGCCATGACGGGCATACCGCGATCCTGCTCGCGGCAGCGCGTTATCTCGCCGAAGGCGGGCGCTTCTCAGGCACGTTGACTCTGATCTTCCAACCGGCCGAGGAGATCGGCGCCGGCGCCCGCAAATTGATCGACGAGGGGCTGTTCGAGCGCTTCCCCTGCGACGCGGTCTTCGGCCTGCACAACTGGCCGGGCGTGCCCACCGGACAATTCGGCTTCATTGCCGGTCCGGCGATGGCTTCGGTCGATCAGGCCCATATCACTGTGCTCGGCAAGGGGGGACACGGAGCCGCTCCCCATGAGACGGTCGACCCGGTCGTTGCCGCCGCCTCCGTCATCACGACGCTGCAGAGCGTGGTCTCCCGCAACATCGACCCGCTCGAGGCCGCCGTCGTCACGGTCGGCTCGATCCATGGCGGCACCGCCTCGAATGTCATTCCCGACAGCGTCGAGCTCAGGCTGACGATCCGCTCCTTCAGCAGCGCGGTCCGCGGGCAGTTGCAGCAGCGCATTCCGGCGCTGGCGCGAGCACAGGCGGAGAGTTTCGGCGCAAGGGCGGAGGTCCGCTACCGGCTCGGCTTCCCTGCGCTAATCAACCACGAAGCGGAGACCATCTTCGCCCGCGAGGTTGCGGTGGCGGCCTTTGGCGAAGAACGGATCGAGCGAGACTTCAGGCCCCGTACCGCCAGCGAGGATTTCGCCTTCATCTCGGAGGCGTGCCCCGGCAGCTACCTCTTCGTCGGCAACGGCGACAGCGCCCCCCTGCACAGCCCTCACTACGACTTCAACGACGCCATCCTGGCGCCCGCTGCGATCTACTGGGTCGCGCTGGCGCAGGCCTACCTCTCCTGAACCCGCCGGAAAGGCAGCCCATCATGACCGACAGCTTCATTTACACCACCCCGCTCGACGCGCGCTCGCAGCCCCTGATCGAAGCGCTGACCTGGGAATATGCGACCCGCTATGGCAGCATTTTCGGAGAGCCGCCCGGCGCCGAAATGACCCGCTATCCAGCCGAGCTGTTCGCGCCGCCGGATGGCAATTTCGTGCTGCTCGTCCGCGATGGGCGCACCATCGGCGGCGGCGCCTTCAAGCGCTACGACAAGCATACCGCCGAGCTGAAGCGGATCTGGACCCATGCCGATTTCCGTCGGCAGGGGTTGGCCCGCAAGGTGGTCGAGGAGCTTGAAGCGCAGGCACAGCGCCAAGGCTACAGCAGGATCTACCTGACGACCGGATTCCGACAGCCCGAAGCCAAGGAATTGTACCTGCAGACCGGCTATCGCCCGCTCTTCGATGTCACGGTCGATCCCGAGATCCATCTCAAGCTTCCTTTCGAAAAGGAACTCGGCCCGTTCACCGGGCATCTGCCACATGCGTCGGCCAGCGAACGGCCGGGTGCCGCCAGCGCGGCCTGAGCGCCTCCGAGCCGACAGACAGCGGGTCAGACCGCCCCCAGCCTCCCGACGAGACCTACCATGACCCTGACCACTGATTTTCGCGCGCTTGATGCGCCGCCGCCGCAACCCGCGCGAAAGAGCGACTACGCGCATTATCGTATCGTGCCAGCGAAATACCCCGCGCGGACGGTCGGAACGGTGTTCTCGGTGATCGTGATCTTCGCGATCCTGAACTCGGTTCTTTCGAACCCACGCTGGGGCTGGGACGTCTTCGCCGAATGGTTCTTTGCCGAGCCCGTCCTGGCCGGCCTCGGACGCACCTTGCTGCTGACCTTGCTCGGCGCCACCTTCGGCTTCCTGCTCGGCACGGCGCTGGCACTCGCGCGGGTCTCCGGCTCGCCCCTGCTGGGCTCGCTCTCCTGGGGGTATGTCTGGCTCTTCCGCTCGATCCCGCTGATCGTGCTGCTGCTGGTGCTGAACAATCTGGGCTATCTCTACGAGACGATCACGCTCGGTGTACCGTTCACCGAGATTTCCTTCTTCAGCTACCAGACCACGCAGTTGCTCACGCCATTCGCGGCAGCCGTACTCGGGCTGGCGCTCAACCAGGCGGCCTTCTGCTCCGAGATCATTCGCGGCGGTATCCTCTCCGTCGATCAGGGTCAGTTGGAAGCCGCAGCCGCACTTGGCCTGCCGCGCTCACGCCAGGCCACGCGGATCATCCTGCCGCAGGCGATGCGCACCATCCTGCCGACCGGCTTCAACGAGATCATCGGTTTGGCCAAGGGCACCTCGATGGTCTACATCCTGGCTCTGCCGGAGCTGTTCTACACAATCCAGATCATCTATCGCCGCAATCTGGAGGTGATCCCTCTGCTGATGGTCGCGACCGTCTGGTATCTGGTCATCCTCAGCGTCCTGTCCTTCATCCAGCATCATATCGAGCGCTATTATTCGAAGGGCGCGCTGCGCAATCCACCGCCATCCCTGATCGGCAATGCCCTTGCAAAGCTGCGTCGCTCGACAGCAGTGCAGGCAGCGAGCACGACATCGGTTCCACTCCTTGTGCGGGAAGCGGGCACGCCGGTGAGCTGGGCCTCGTTGGCCCGCAGCGGTGGCGAGGTTCGCATCCAGGCCGTCAGCAAGAGTTTTGGCCCGCTCAAGGTGCTGGACGATGTCAGCCTCACCATCCCGCGCGGCAGCGTCACCGTTATCCTTGGCCAGTCGGGCTCGGGCAAGTCGACCCTCCTGCGTGCGATCAACCATCTCGAGCGCGTCGATGATGGCTTCATCTCGATCGACGGCGAGCTGATCGGTTACCGCCGGGATGGCGACACACTCTACGAGCTCAAGGAGAAGGATATCCTGAAGCGCCGCGTTGATGTCGGCATGGTGTTTCAGAACTTCAACCTGTTCCCGCATCTGACCGCGCTCGAGAACGTCATCGAGGCACCGATCACAGTGCGGAACACCGGCCGGGACGAGGCTATCGCCCAGGCGCGCGAACTGCTGGCCCGCGTCGGCCTCTCCGAGAAGGCCGAAGCCTATCCGCGCCAGCTTTCCGGCGGCCAGCAGCAGCGTGTTGCGATTGCCCGCGCCCTCGCACTTCGGCCGAAGGTCCTGCTCTTCGACGAGCCGACCTCGGCGCTCGATCCCGAGCTGGTCGGCGAGGTGCTCGACGTCATCAAGGAACTCGCGAGCTCCGGCACGACGCTGATCGTGGTCACCCATGAGATCGGTTTCGCCCGAGAGGTCGCCGACCGGGTGGTCTTCATGGAGCAGGGCCGCATTCTCGAAACCGGCGCGCCCGAGAAGGTCTTTGGGGCTCCCGACCACCCGCGTACCCGCGAGTTCCTCGCCAAGGTTCTCTAGCGCCTGGCCAGAACCGGCGAGCGCAGCGGGACCTGCGCTTCCCCGGATGATCCGAGCCTGTCCCGATCCCTCGCATGGAGTTTTCAGCATGGCCGCAAGGACCAGATCCCTTTCGCTCGGCTTCGGCGCGCTCGCCGCAGCGGCCGCCTTCCTCACCGTCTCTGCCATGGCCCAGCAGGTCTTCGATCTCAGCCCGGAACAACCCGGCCGCCCCCGTGCGGAGAGGAACGAGGAGGCGCTCAGGCTGGTCGGCAAGGGCGCCAAATTCGCCAGGGATGGCGTCTTCACCGTCGCCATCGCCTCGCAGCGCCTCCCCTTCGGCGCCTATGGCACCGATACGCGTACGCTGGTCGGCTCCGAGCCCGACATCGCCCAGCTCGTCGCCGACAGTCTTGGCCGGAAGCTCGAGATCGTCAGTGTCGCCTGGGCCGACTGGCCGCTTGGCGTCGCCTCCGGCAAATACGACGCCGCAATCAGCAATGTGACCGTCACCGAGCAGCGCAAGGAGAAGTTCGACTTCTCCACCTATCGCAAGGATCTGCTCGGCTTCTACGTCAAAGCCAGCAACCCGATCACCATCACGGAGCCCAAGGACGTGGCCGGGCTCAAGGTCATCGTCGGCTCCGGCACCAACCAGGAGCAAATTCTGCTGCGCTGGAACGAGCAGAACCTCAAACAAGGCCTGAAACCGGTCGAAGTGCAGTATTACGACGACGACGTCGTGCTCTATCTCGCACTCGAGACAGGCCGGGCCGACGTCTATCTCGGCCCCAACGCCCTGCTCAGCTTCAAGGCCGCCCGCGAAGGCAAGACCAGACTCGCGGGCAATTTCAGCGGCGGCTGGCCGCTGCTGGCCGAGATCGCGGTGACGACCCGCAAGGGCAACGGGCTGGCGGAAGCGATCACCCATGCCCTCAATACCCAGATCGCGAACGGCAATTACGGCAAGGCGCTGACCCGCTGGAATCTCGGCCCAGAGGCCGTCGAGAAATCCACCACCAACCCGCCCGGCCTGCCCAAGAGCTGAGGCCCTTGCGCCGCCGCGCGACAGCGGCGGCGCTGGTGTCCTTTAGCGAAGCGGCCAAATCTGGAACTGGAAAGGCGATCATGATTGGGCGACGAGCCATTCTCTCGCTGCTGCTTGGGGCAGCCACCGCCTACTGGAATTCTGCCCCCGCCCTCGCGCAGCCCTTCGATCTCGGCCCGGAGCAGCCTGGCAGGCTTCGCGCCGAACGGAATCCCGAGGCAATCAAGGCCATCCCCAAGGGCTTTGCCTTTGTCGAGCCGGGCTCGCTCACCGTCGCGATAAGCCCGAGCGGCCCGCCGCTCGCCACCTATGCGACCGACGCCAGGACCGTGGTCGGCGCCGACCCGGACTTCGCCCAGCTCATCGCCGACAGCCTGGGCCTCAAGCTCAATCTTCTGCCGATCGCCTGGGCCGACTGGCCGCTCGGACTGGCCTCGGGCAAATACGACGCGGTGATCTCGAATGTCGGCGTCACCGAGCAGCGGAAAGAGAAGTTCGACTTCTCGACCTACCGGCAAGGTCTGCACGGCTTCTATGTGAAGGCCGAGAGCCCGGTGACGTCCATTAGGGCCCCCAAGGACGCGGCAGGTCTGCGCATCATCGTCGGCGCCGGCACCAACCAGGAGCGCATCCTGCTTGCTTGGAGCAAGCTGAATGTCGCAGCCGGGCTGAAGCCACTCGATCTGCAGTATTACGACGACGAGCCGACCAAACTGATCGCGCTGCTCGCCGGCCGGGCCGACGTCATCGTCCAGCCGCATGCCCAACTGGTCTTCATCGCCGCACGCGACCGCAACATCCGGCGTGCCGGCACCCTCAGCGCCGGTTGGCCCCTCAAGTCGGATGTCGCGATTACGACGCGCAAGGGCAGCGGTCTGGTCGACGCATTGACCGTGGCAACTAACGGCCTGATCGCCACCGACAGGTACCGCCAGGCGCTCGCGCGCTGGGGACTTGAGGAAGAGGCCCTGGAGCGCTCCGAGACCAATCCGCCAGGCTTGCCCAAGTCCTGAAGCCGCCGCCCCCAATGCCTTGTGAGTCCATCATGCCCGCCACTCCGCTCACGATCAGCCGGATCGGCTTCCTGACGCCCGGCAATTACCGCGACGACGCTCCACTGGTTGGATTGGAGGACACCCTCCAGCTCTTCGAATTCGGCGAACGGCTCGGCTTCGACAGCGCCTGGGTGCGCCAACGCCATCTCGAACCGGGCGTCTCCTCGGCCAGTGTCTTTCTGGCCGCGGCAAGCCAGCGGACGCGACGCATCGAGATCGGCTCCGCCGTGATCCAGATCGGCTACGAAAACCCCTTCCGCCTGGCAGAGGATCTGTCGCTCGTCGACGTGCTCTCGCGCGGACGCCTCAATGTCGGCCTCAGTGCGGGGCCTCCGTCGCACGCCGAGCTGCTGGGTCAGCGCTTCCTCGACGAAGACCGGACAGATTCCGATTACTCGCATCAGCGCGTCGCCCGCCTCGCAGCCAATCTCGACGGCGCCTATCTCGGCGACGACGAGACCTTCATCACGTCGGCGGCGGGGCGGTTGCGGCCGCGCATCCAACCGCACGCACCGGGACTGCGCGAACGGCTCTGGTATGGGGGAGGATCGCTGCGTTCAGCGCGCTGGGCCGGGGAGAACGGCTTCAATCTTCTCGTCGGCAATATCAATATCGGCGAAGAGACCGACAATTTCTTCGAGGCCCAGCTGCGTCAGCTCGCGCTCCATCGCAGTTCCTGGCAGGACCGGCATCAGCCACGCATCGCAGTTGGCCGTGTTATCGTCCCGCTCGACGGGGCCGATGCGAAGACCCGCAGTCGCTATCGCGATTACGCCGCCAGCCGACATGAGCGCACGCTGAAGCCGCAGGGCGAGCGGCGGACGCAGTTCGCTCCGGATCTCGTCGGCACGTCGGAGCAGATCCTGATCGCATTGCTGCAGGACCCTGTGCTGCGCGAAGTCGGCGAGCTGCGTCTTGAGTTGCCCTATAATTTCGAAGCGGAGGATTATGAGCAGATCATCGACGACTTCATTCGCCTGATCGCGCCGAACCTTGGTTGGCTCAGAGGGCGGGCAGTCAAGCCTGAGCTCGCCAAGCTGCCGGCCTGATGACAGCCGCTGACTGCCTCAGGCTCCGCTACCAGCGCACGAACCGCGGAAAAGCGAGGGCTCCGACGGCAGCCATCAGGCCCATCGCCAGCGGATACCAGCTTGCGATGAAGGGGATCGTGTCCTCAGGGCAATGCACGCTGTAGGCGATGGTCGCCAACGCCGCGGATGCAACTCCGGCGGCAGCGCCAGTGAGGCGCAAATCGACCGGCGCGCCTCGCCGGGCAATCGCGATCATGGCAGCGAACGGGATCAGTCCGTAGAGCACAACGGAGATCAGGCAGGCCTGCCAACTCCTGCCAAAGGTCAAGTTGGCCCATTCTCCGGCAGGCGCCCGTGCCAGAACGACGACAGCCCACAGCATCACGGCGGTGATCGGGAGCAGGATCAAGGACAGATGTCCTCGCGGACTGAGACCGGGCCGCAGGCTGCGCTGGAAAACCGCCACGGCGATCCCGGCCACACTCGCTCCCAGCAGGACCTTGCCCAGCACCGGCGCGCTTGCCCAGGCCGCCGCCAGGTCACGGCGCGCGCCGAGCGTCAGGAGCACGGCAAGCGTCGTCCCGATCATGGCGAGGAACGCAGCGAGCCAGGTGATACGGCGCAGCCACCCGGTATCAACCGGCTGGCTGCTCGTGGCCATGAGGGAAATCAGCTCGTCTGTCTGCATGTCGGATCGGTCATCGTGCTGTGATGGACGGGAATTCGCAGCAAGCAGGCGAAAGGTTACAGCGTTGGGTGCGCTGCCGCATCCCGCGCAACCCGGTCACAGTGCCCTGCGCTTGGTCAGGAGTCGGGCCATGGCCCGCAGGCCGCGATGGATCGCGACCTTCGCTGCCGTCTCGGTCATGCCGGCAGCGCTTGCGGCCTCGGCGACCGAACAGCCCTGGACCTTGACCCGGTCGATCAGCGTTCGTGTCCGCTCAGGCAGGGATTGCAGGGCTCGCGCCAAGTCCAGCCGGGCATCGGAGGCAGGCATGTCGGGCGCCGCCAATTGATAGGCCTCGTCATCGATCGGCAGGTTGGACGCGTGCCGCCCGGAGCGGCGCAAATGATCGACGAGTTTATAGCGCGCGATCGCATGGGCCCAGGCGGTCACGGGGCTCGCCGGATCATAGCTGTGCCGGGAGAGATGCAGGGCGAGCAAGGTCTCCTGCAAGACATCCTCCGTCTCGCTCGGCTCGGTGCGCCCCGCCCGCGCCAGCTGATGGCGCAGATAGCCGCGCAGACGCAGGCTGATCGCCTCGAGGAACACCCGATAGGCCGACGCATCACCGGCAAGCGCGGAGAGAAAGACGGGACGCAGCTGCGTTTCAAGATCGGCGAGAGACACGGAAGCGGCGATTCTCCGGGGCTGTACAGGCGGGTGCCCAATCCGTCGCATGACGATGCAGGGCTCACAAGCCCGTGACTGGCAGATGCTGACCTCGCCCCGCCCCGATACGCTCGCATACGCGCAGAGCGCGGCCTTCCGGGCCTTTCGCGGGAAAGCGACGAACATGGCGACAGCAGCGCGCTTCGGCCGGGCGATCACAGCGCTCGCAATTTCGCTGACCACGACGCTGACACCCGCCGCCATCGCACAGGAACACGCCAGGACGGAAGACCGCCTGATGCCTTGTCCGGCCGAGGGAGGCTGCCCGGTCGAGGGCGGGTTCTATCGCATCCTGCTGCCCGCGCAGGCCGCGATCGGGCATCCGCGCGGCGCGATCATGTACTTTCACGGCTGGCAAGGCTCGGCCGAGGAGATCATGGCCGACCAGGGTCTCGTCGCAGTTGCGCAACACCTCGGCGTTGCCCTGATCGCCCCTGACGGGATGGGGCGGACCTGGTCCTATCCCGGCTCTCCCGGACACCATCGCGACGAATTCGCCTTCATCGGCCATGTTCTCGACGACGTCGCGCAACGCTTCCCCGTCGATCCCGGCAGGATTCTGGCCAGCGGTTTCTCGCAAGGCGCGTCCATGGTCTGGAATCTGGCCTGCCGGATGCCCTCGCGCTTTGCGGCCTTTGCGCCGATCGCCGGTGCGTTCTGGGAGCCACTTCCGCAGGATTGCGTCGGCCCCCGGCCCAATCTGATCCATGTCCATGGCACAAGCGACACAACCGTGCCGATGGCGGGGCGCCCACTCCGGTCCGGGTACAGGCAGGGCGATCTTTTCAGGAGCCTTGCCGTCCTGGCTCCGGGCTGCACCTCGTCCTGGGCGGATGAGGTCCGGAGGGCGCCACGGCCGGAGGCCTTGACCTGTCGGCTGGCAACAGACTGTCCCGGGCCCGCGCGGCTGGAACTTTGCCTCCATGGCGGCGGTCATATGGCCGCCCCGGCATGGGTCGAGCGGGCCTGGCAACTTGCGATGCCTCCCAAGATGCCGACAGCCGCGGCGGGCGCCAGGCTCACTTTTCCGTGAGGCCGTAACCAGCAGCCCGCCTCGCGCGATCTCTCCTGCCGATACCGAGGGAGACACCATGCGCCAGGATACAACCCTAACAGAGACGATGCCGAAAGCGGCGGAAGCGGCATGTGTGCGCGGCGCCGATCTCATGGCGCAACAGCTTGCCGCCGCAGGCGCGACACACGCCTTTGGCATTCCCGGCGGCGAGGTTCTGGCGCTGGTCGATGCACTGGAACATGCCGGCATCCGCTTCCTGCTCGCCAAGCACGAGAATGCGGCGGGTTTCATGGCCGAAGGGCTGTGGCATGCGACAGGCGCCTTGCCGGTTCTGCTCGCGACACTCGGGCCCGGCGTCGCCAATGCGGTCAATGTCGTTGCCAATGCCCGGCAGGATCGCGTCCCTCTGATCTTCATCACCGGCTGCGTCGATCATGCCCTGGCTGAAAGCTACACGCATCAGATCTTCGACCATCAGGCCGTGCTGCGACCGCTGGTGAAGGGGAGCTTTCGCGCCGCGCAGGGCACCGAGGATCTGGTGGTGCAGAAGGCTCTCGCCATCGCCAGCAGCGGCCGCCCCGGCCCCGTCCATATCGATCTGCCAATAACGGTCGCCGAGGCGAAGACGGCGCAGCGCACAGTCCAGATCGTAAAGCCTCCGGGCAGCCGCGCCCCCACCGATCTCGGTCTCGCACGCGAGATGATCGCGACCGCGAAGAGGCCGCTGGTCATTGCCGGGCTCGACCTTGTCAACGAAGGCTCCGCCGCCGCACTCGACCTGTTCCTCGCCCGGATCGGCGCCCCGCTGCTCACTACCTACAAGGCCAAGGGCCTGGTGCCGGAATGCGATCCGCGCGTGATCGGCGGAGTCGGATTATCGCCGAGGGCCGATGCGCTGGTGCGGCCGCTGCTGGACGAGGCCGACCTCATCGTGCTCGCCGGCTACGACCCGATCGAAATGCGCCAGGGCTGGCGCAATCCCTGGCCGCCGGGCAAACGCGTGATCGACATCGTCGCCGAGGATGTCCACCACGGCATGCATAGCGCGACACTGCTTCTCGAAGGTCATGTCGCCACGATCCTGGAGCAACTCGGCCAGGAAGCGATGCTGGAGGGTACCTGGCCGGACGGGCGCCCGGCCGTCATTCGCGCGGCGCTGAGGGAGGCCTTCGCTCCACCATCGAACTGGGGTCCCCACGCCGTCTTCGACATCCTGCGCGAGGTCGCGCCGTCGAAAACCATCGTCACCGCCGATTCCGGAGCGCATCGGATTCTGCTCAGCCAGATGTGGTGCTGCGACGGGCCGCGCCGCCTGCTGCAGTCGACCGGGCTCTGCACGATGGGCTGCGCGCTGCCTCTGGCGACTGGCGCGGCGCTCGGCACGGGGCAGCCCACTCTTTGCTTCGTCGGCGATGCCGGCCTCGAAATGGTTCTGGGCGAGCTCGCAACCCTGCGCGATCTGGCGCTTCCGGTCGTCCTCGTCGTCCTTGTCGATGAGAGTCTCGGCCTGATTGCACTGAAGCAGCGCCAGCTTGGCCTGGCCCGCGCCGCAGTCGACTTTGGCGGCACCGATTTCGCGGCGATTGCCAACGCGGTGGGCGGCCACGGCAGCACGATCTCAAACCCGGACAGCCTCAGGCGCGAGGCGCGCGCCGCATTCCAGCGCAGTGGTTTCACGGTCCTCGCCTGCAGGATCGACGCAGGCAGCTACGAAGGAGCCTTCTGATGAGCACGCTTCAACAGAGGGCAGGCAAGCGCCCGCGCGATGAACGGCTCGACTTCTTCCGCGGCCTGACAATGCTGATCATCTTCGTCGCGCATTGGCCGCAGAACAGCTGGAACGCCTTCATCCCTGCTCGCTTCGGCTTCTCGTCAGGCGCCGAACTCTTCGTCTTTTGTTCCGGCGTCGCCAGCGCACTCGCCTTCGGCAGCGTCTTTGTTCGCCGCGGCCTGTGGCTTGGAACCGCGCGCATCACGCTGCGCATCTGGCAGGTCTATTGGGCGCAGCTCGGACTCGTTCTGGCGCTGATCGCGCTCGCCGCACTGCTCGATCACAGTTTCGGCCTTGGCGTACTCGCGTCCCAGTTCGCGCCGCTCCTGAGCTCCCCGGACAGCGCACTGCTCGGCCTCGCGACGCTGACCTGGCAGCCGGATTATCTCGATATCCTGCCGATGTATCTGGTGATTCTGACCCTGGTTCCGGTCGTCATGGCGCTGCACCGGATCAATGCTGCCTTGCCCTTCCTGATGGTGGCGCTGCTCTATGGGCTCGCCTGGGCGATCGACCTCAATCTTCCCGGAAATCCCTGGAACGGCGCCGGCTGGTTCCTGAACCCTTTCGCCTGGCAGCTCATCTTCTTCATCGGGTTCTTCATCGGCATGAAATGGGTGCCGGTACCGCGGCTTGGCGAGCACGGACTGATGCTCGCCGCCGGCGCCTTCCTGCTCCTGTCCGTACCGTTCTCCTTCTGGGGTTTCCTGGAGCACTGGCCGGCGGCGCAGGCGCTACGCGACCTGATCCTCCCCGCCAGCGAGAAGAGCAATCTGCACATCCTGCGCGTGCTGCATTTCCTGGCACTGGCCTATCTCGTGCTCAGCCTGCTCGACCCCTGGCGCCGAAATCTGGATCAGGGCGTTGGCCACTTGCTCATCCTGATCGGACGGCAATCGCTCGCCGCCTTCCTTGCCAGCGTCGTGCTGGCAAGGCTCGCTGCCACCGCGGCCGATATGCTGGGCCGGACCGAGTTGAGCATGGCACTGCTCAATCTCGTCGGCTTTGCAGCGATCCTCGGCGTCGCGGTTCTCGTCGGCTGGTTCAAGAGCACACCCTGGGCCAGTCCTGCCGCGCCAGCGAAGGCTGAAGCGCAACGGCCAGACGAGACGGAAGCGCCCAAGCACGGCCTGCCAACACGGGTCCGTGAAGCGAGTTGATCGCAGCTTGATCGCTCGCCAGCGAACTCCCCGGAGATGCCTTTCAAGGGCTCGAACGGAGTGGCCTCATGTATCACGATCTCTCAGGCGAGCGCGTCACTGTCGCGAATGACGCTGCACGCCTCGCCTGGAACGACACGCTCGAAGCTGTGCTGGCCCATGCTGCCGCGACGCCCGAGCATCTCGCCCGCGCGCTGGAAGCGGATCCGGATTTCGTCCAGGCTCATGCAGCCAAGGGCCTGATGCTGCTTTCGCTTGCCAGGTCCGAATTGCTCGGAGCGGCGCGCGACTGCCTCGCCAAGGCCCATGCCGCCATGACGCGGTGTCCCGTTACCCGGCGCGAGCGCATGCTGGTCGAGGCGCTGGCCCTCTGGCTGACCGATGCACCGCGCCTGGCCGCCGAACGCCTGGAAGCGATTCTGGAGGCGCACCCCCTCGATGTTCTGGCCCTGAAGTTCTCGCACGGCCTGCGCTTCATGCTCGGGGATCAAGCCGAGATGCTGGCCTGCCTGCGGCGGGTCGCTCCGAGTTTCACTGAGAACCACCCGCTCGCCGGCTATGTCCATGGCTGCTACGCCTTCGCACTCGAAGAACAGGGTTTCTATGCCGAGGCCGAACGGGCGGGCCGCCGCGCCGTGACCCTGGCGCCGCGCGATGCCTGGGGCCGCCACGCCGTCGCCCATGTGCTGGAAATGACCGGCCGCGCCGACGAGGGGATCATCTGGCTCGCGAATGCCCGGAACTGGTCCCATGCCAATAACCTGCGCTTCCACATCGTCTGGCACCTCGCCCTGTTCCGGCTCGAGCGCGGTGAGATCGCGGAGGTGCTGCGCCTCTATGACAACGATATCCGGGGCGAGCCCACCGACGATTATCGCGACATCGCCAATGGCGCCTCGCTGCTTGCCCGGCTCGAATATGCCGGCGTCGATGTCGGGACGCGCTGGGAGGAACTGGCCGCATTCGCCGAGGGGCGGATCGACGATGGCCGCCTGGTCTTTGCCGACCTGCACTACGCTCTCTCATTGCTCGGCGCCGGGCATGCAAGCGGCGCGGAGGCGATTGCCCGCACGCTCGTTGGGGATAGCCGGGCGCATCGAAGCAGCGAGCGCCGGCAGGCAGCCCATCAAGGTGCGCTCGCGGCTTTTGGCCTGCTCGCCTTCCACGAAGGCGACTACACCGAGGCGGCGAGGCTGCTAGGCGCCGCGCGCACCGGGCTGGTCGTAATCGGCGGCAGCCACGCTCAACGCGACCTCTTCGAGCAAGCCTTTATCGAAAGCCTGATCCGCTCGGGCAATCATGAGCGCGCAGCCCCGTTTCTCGCGGAACGCATCACGAAGCGCGGCGGCTCCAACCTCTTCGCGGCGCGCCGGCTGGCGTTGCTGCGCAACCGACCGGCCGCCCGCACCGCCGCGCTGGCCGTCGCGGCGACGCCGCTCGCGCTCGCCCACTGAACGCCACCAGAGGAATCGCAGCCATGATCACCACCACCCTGCCCCGGACGCTCAGCCTTCCATCAGCGCGCACCATCGCGAACCTGGCCCTCGGCGGCTTTGCTGGGCTTGGCTTCTGGGAACTGTTCTCGGCCGTCCCGACCGCGTGGTTCGCGGAGTTTCCACTGGAGCCGCCGGAGCTGGTGAAATCGCTGTTTTCCCACCAGCTCGGCCTGACGATTTCGACGCCGGTCGCGAAGCTGTTGCATTTCCTCACGGGCTTCCTGTTCTACCCGCTCGGCTATTACGCTCTGACGCGCTTTGTGAAGAGTTTCGGCATGCCCGCCGATGGTTGGATCTGGGGGGTGATCACCTATTTCATCGCGCTCGGCTTCTTCGCGCCCCTGGCCGGTCAGGCCTTCCTTCTCACCGACGTGCCGCGCCTCTCCCTCATGAGCCTGATTGGCCACGCGATCTATGGCTACCTTGCGGCCTTCGTCTTCGAGCAGCTCGAAGCGTCTTCTGCGCCGGTTCGTTCCCGCTGAGGACATAACCCGGCTCTTGCCGATGACCGGGCACATAGCGCGGTTTCAACGCCCTGTGCCCGGCTTTCAATGACCAGGGTTCGCAGCAAGCTCAACGGCCAGTCGCGCCGCGACTGCCGGTACATCGGGGCTGGCATCGGCCAAAAGCACGGGCGGCGCGACGGAGGCTGCGAAGCTCCGGGCAATGGCTGGGGAGAGCACGATCGCACGGCCGGCCAGGGCCACCGGCTTGAGGCCGACACGCCTGCGCAACGCCAGAGCAAGACGGGCGAGCTCCCGTCCTGCGCCCGCAAAGATCCGTCTCGCCTCAGGATCCCCGGCCTCATCGGCTGCGCTTACTGCAAGGGCCAAAAGCCCCAGGCTGCCGCGGTCGCCGCCATAGATGTAGACGCGGGCCGCCTCCCAGGAGCTGCCGCCAACGGCTTCGGAGAGTGTCCGGCCAATCACCGTGCTCCAGCCTGAGCCCGGCTCCTCATCTTCCCGCCGCAGCACGGACCGCAACGCCTCGGTCGCGATCCAGGTCGCCGCCCCACCATCGTCGACCAGCACGCCATAGCCGCCGGCCCGCATGATCTCACCGCCTGCCGTGAGGTGGTAGCCGATGGAGCCGGTCCCGGCATAGACGACAATGCCCTCGCCGGGCGCAAAGCGGGCGCGGTAACCGAGCCACATGTCGTCCACGACGAGCACGGATGTCTCAGCGCATCGGAAGGCATCCGCGAGCATCCTTGCGAAGAGAGCCGTCGTCGGCGAAGCCGATCCGATGCCCGTGACGCCGGCCACGATGGCGCTGGGCCGGCCGTGGCCTGCGAGCTCCGCCGCGAGCCCCGCAAAGATGCCTCGGACACGCTCATGGTCCGCCTCGGAGAAGACATGGCCCGTCATCGGCGCCACGTCGCCTCGTGCCATCACCTCGCCAGTTGCCGAGACCAGGCACCAGCGCGACGCCGTCCCGCCCGTCTCGATGCCCAGGCCCCGCCGATGCTCAAGCCCGGGCATGCGAGACAAAGCGGCGCGTGATTTCACGAGGGTTGGTGATGGCCGTGCCGACAACCACGGCATGGGCACCTGCGGCGAAGGCCGCATCAAGCTGCTCCGGCCGCTCAAAACGCCCCTCCGCCACAATCGGAGTCGAGATCGCGCTAGCGAGGGCGGCAATCAGGGCGATATCCGGCCCCGTCGCCTTCAACGCAGCGGTTTCATCGGTGTAGCCGGACAAGGTCGTGGCAATGTAGTCGGCGCCAAGCCGGGCCGCGCGCATGCCGTCCTCGAATGTCGCGCAATCCGCGAAGACGGGCTTGCCCAGTTCACCGCGGATGCGCGCGATCAGGGCCCCGAGCGGCTCGCCGTCCCGGGGCCTGTCGGTGGCATCGAGCGCGATGATGTCGGCGCCTGCGGCAGCAATCAGCGCGGCAGCGGCGAAATTGGGCGTGATGTAGACGGGAAAGCGATCGTCCCAGCGCTTGAGAATGCCGATGATCGGCAGCGTGCTAACCGCGCGGATCGCCGTGATATCGGCAGCGCCATTGGCGCGCAGGGCGAGCGCGCCGCCCTGTTCGGCCGCCTGCGCCATCGCCGCCATGAACATCGGCCCATGCAAGGGGTTATCCGCCCGCGCCTGGCAGGACACGGCGAGGCTGCCGGGCGGTATCAACTTCTGATTGGCTGGAAGTGTCACTTTACCGCCCCTGCGGTCATGCCCCGGATGAACTGGCGCGACATCACGATGTAGATGATGGTCAGTGGCAGGGCGGCAATGGTGAGGCCGGCAAACAGCATGCCCCAGTCGGTGGTATATTCGCCCATGAACACCGAAAGACCCTGAGGCAGGGTCTTGCGCGCATCGGTCTGGATGAAGACGAGCGGGAAGAAGAAATCATTCCAGGTCGGCACGGCATTCTGAATCGCGGAGATGACCATCGGCGGCACGGATAGCGGCAGCATGATGGACAGCATGATCCGCGGCTCGGATGCCCCGTCGATGCGCGCGGCTTCCTCCAGCTCCGTCGGCAGCGTCCGCAGGAAACCGGTCATGATGAAGATCGTCGAGGGCAGGCCCATCGCCGTATAGATCAGGATGAGGCCGAAACGAGTGTCGAGCAGGCCGAAATCGCGCATCTGCAGGAAGAGCGGAATCACCGCGAGCTTCAAGGGCAGCATCAGGCCGGCCAGGAAGAACATGAAGATGGCCGAATTGCCGGGAAAATCGTAGCGCGCGAGCGCATAGGCCCCCATCGTGCCGAGCAGCAGGATGAGCGCGAGGGACGAGCCGGTGATGATCACCGAATTGATGAAGTAGCCCGGCAGGCTTGTCTCGCCCCAGATGCGGGTGAAGTTCGCGACATAGGTGAAATCAGGAATGGAAAACGGTGCGTCAAAAATCTCGCCCGTCGTCTTGAAGGCCGAGAAGACCATGATCACGATCGGGTAGAGCATCAGGACCGAGTTGCCCACGAGCAGCGCGGCGGCAATCAGACTGCCGGGGCTGCTGCGCGGGAACAGTGGATCCGGGCTTTGGGCCTTTGCCGTCACAACGCGATCTCCCGGCGACGCAGATACTGCGTGATGAGCGTGGCGACGACCGCGATGAACATGAACATCAAGACAGCAAGCGCATTGCCGTGCCCGAAATCCTGAAGGCCTCCGCTCTGGTTGCCGAAGGCTGTGCGGTAGAAATAGAGCCCCAGCACATCGGTGGAACCGTAGGGCGAGCCGTCCAGCCCCGCCATGATGTAGGGCAGCTCGAACCAGTTGAAGGCGCCGATGAACAGCAGCGTCAGCGTGATGGTCGTGGAGGGCGCCACCAGTGGCCAGACGACGCGGGTCAACATCTGCCAGCCGCTGCAGCCATCGAGCTTGGCCGCTTCCAGGATTTCGCGGGGAATGCGCTGCATTCCGGCCAGATAGACCAGCGCGGGAAACCCGACCCAGTGCCAGGCATTGGCCATGACCAGCGCGGGCAGCGCCGTCGTCTCCTGTCCGAGCCAGGGCTGGCGCAGCCCACCGAGCCCGATCATCTCGAGAAGCTGATTGATGAGTCCGAAATTGGGATCGAGGAAGAGCTTCCACAGGAACCCGACCAGGACGGTGGACAGGATCACCGGCATGAAGATCGCGATGCGGTGAAAGCGAAAGCCGAACGGCTCCCGATAGATGAACCAGGCAAGCAAGAAACCGGCGGTGTTCTGCACCACGAAAAGCGCGAAGAAGACGAAGAGATTGTGCCGGAACGCGCGCCAGGTCAGCGCTGCGAAATGATCCCCGAACAGGACATCGCTGAAGTTCTGCAGGCCAACGAATTCTCCCTGCGCCATCCCCTCCCAGCGATAGAAGGCCGAGCTGAGTGCCACCAGCAGCGGCCAGACGACGAAGGTCAGCATCATCGCCATCGGGGGCACGATGAGAAATGCGATCCAGGCCGCGCGCCTGCGCCTTTCGCGGCTTCGATAATCAGTCTTCATGAGACCTGGCCTGTTGAAGCAGCGCTCAGGGGAAAGCCCGGCGCGCTTGTCCAAGCGCATGGTCGGGCTCTGCCGGCCACGCGCATGATGAGAGCTTCAGCCCCGGAGCTTACTTCTTGAAAGGAGCGTAGTAGGTCCCGATGCCCTTCGTGACCTCCGCACCGACTTCGGCCGGGGTCGCCTTGCCCGCGAGCATCTTCTGCACGCCGGACTGCAGCAGCACCGAGCCCGTCGGCTCCTGATAGCGGAAGTTGACCAGCATGATGTAGGACATGGCCTGCTCGTTGAGCGCCGCCACCTCCTTCAGCAACGGGTTCTCGAACTTCACGCCCTTGATCGGCGAGATGTTCTGCAGATCGTTCGAGAAGGCCGTGCCGAACTCAGGCGTCCCGAGGAAGCGCAGGAACTTGAGCGCCGCGTCCTTCTTCTTCGACGCGGCGTTGATCGCGTAGCCGCCATCGTAATAGAGCGCGACCAGCCGTTCGTCCCCGGCCTTGGCGACCGGCGAGGCGAACATCCCCAGTTTCAGCTTCGGATTCTGGCGCAGGAAGTTGGCGAGTTCGAACGAACCGCCGGCAAACATGGCTGCACGCCCGGCGGCGAAGAACTGCTGCGACGCGGCATAATCCACGCCCGAGAAATTCGGGGCGAAGTACTCCTTCAGCTCGTTCAGCTTGGCGAGAGCGCCAACGAAGCGCGGATCGGTGAAGTCGGCCTTGCCGGCGAGCACGTCCTGCTCGAACTGCTTGCCGATCTGGGAGGAGAGCAAGGCGCCGACGATGGTCTCGTTCTGCCACGAGGTGGCGGTTCCGTTGCCGAAGGGGGTGATGCCCTTCTCCTTCAGCGTCTTCGAAACGGCAACGAGCTCGTCCCATGTCGCAGGCGGCGTGACGCCGGCTTTCTCGAACAGATCCTTGTTGTAGATGATCAGCATGGTCTGCGAGGCGAAGGGCACCGCATAAAGCTTGCCATCGGATCGCATGGTCTCTGCCGCCACCGCCGACGCGGGGAAATTCTCGAATTCCGGCACCATCGTCTTGTCGAGCGGCACGAGATAGTCCGGCTTACCGACGCCAAGCGTGCCGTAAGCACGCACCTGCACAATGTCCGGCCCGGTGCCGCCGGCAAGAGCGGTCGACAGGACGGTCGGGTAGTTCGCGGCTTCGAAGGCCTCGAACTTAACATTGATGTCTGGATGTTTCTTGCGGAACGCCTCGATGAACTTGGCGTAGGCCGCCTTGTCTTCCTGGCGCCAGCTCCACAGGGTGAGGTCCTCCGCCTGCACCGGAGCCGCAAGGACTGTCGCGGCGGCGAATGCCGTCAGGGCAAGCTTGCCAAGCGCGCGCCTCAAGATGGATCTGGTCAGAACCCCGGCCAACATGTCTACTCTCCCTCGTTGAATGCAACGTTTGTTATTGTTGGATGAATTCGGCCGCCGGCAGGTCCGGCGTCACGACGAGCGCCGTGGCATCATCGTGGATTTTGACGCGGTTGAACCGTTCCGTCCGTGGATCTCCGCTCTCGAGCCGGCGCAGGTCATCGACAAGCGCGGCCGCGCCGTCGCTCACCACCGCCTGCATGAGACCAGCCTCGTCATAGCGTTTCAAGACATCGACAAGGCGCATGAACCCGTCGGAAGCGAGCAGCACCGTCGCCGTCGGAGAGACGGTCGTGACGAAGGAACGCAAGCCCCCGCGCCACGGAAGCCCGGGGTGAACAGCCCAATAGCCGTCCGGTCGGTTCAGGAAACGGCGGTTCTCGTGAATCTGCGCCAGAGCGGGCGCCGAAATCGGCTCACCTTCACGCCGCAGGCCGGTTCCGGCTGCCGCGATTGTCCTGGCCTCGAACGGGCCTGCCGAAGGGTCTGTCCAGCGCTCCATGCGCCTGCCATCGCGGATGATGATCGACACATCGCCAATCACCACGCCCTCGATACGGCAGGATTGCCCCGTGGGTGAAAGGCGCAGGAGGCTCAGGACAGCAGAAGGCCCCTCTCCTCCGACACGCTCAGGCTGACCGTCCCCCAGCGCAGCGTAATCTCGGGTAACGGTCGCCTCGAGAGTTGCCGCGATCTCGGAAAGCGGAGCTTCGTCGCGCACGTTAGAGCGCAGGATCTCATCGACACGCTGCGCGAGCCAGGCCCCTTCCGATTGCTGCTCCGTTCGGGCAGCGCCCGAGAAAAAGGCCGCCCCATCGATGATCCAGGCATGCGAGCCGGCAGATCCGCTCATGTCCTCGTTGAAAGGGGCACTACCCTTGACGCTGACCTGCGACAGGATGCGCCAGCCGACCGATGCCTTCGGAACGGCACAGATGGCGGGACGTTCTGCGGACCCTGAAAGAGACCCCTCGCCTGCCACTGTTCCGCGTGCTCCCGCTTCGCGCGTTCAGCGCGATCAACACCCTCTGGTACGATACCAATATAGAACCAGTTTATGCTGTTCAAGCCGGAAAATGGCCACCCCTCACGCGTACGGGCGAAGGGGCACGACAGGCGTCTGAAAAGGTCAGCCCTCCTGCTGCTCGGCCACCCGCTCCAGCCCGAACTCGCGCCCGGGAATCGAGGCGAGCAGCGCTTGGGTATAGGGGTGCTGCGGATCGCCGAAGACCGCGCCGATGGGCCCGGCCTCCACCACCTCTCCGCTCTTCATGACAGCGACAAGATCACAGACCTGCGCTGCCACGCGCAGGTCATGGGTGATGAAGACGATTGACAGGCCGAGGCGCTGGCGCAGTTCCGCCAGCAGCTTAAGCACCTGCGCCTGTACCGATACGTCGAGCGCGGAGACGGGCTCGTCCGCCACCAGTACATCCGGCTCCAAAGCCAATGCCCGGGCAAGCCCGATCCGCTGGCGCTGGCCGCCCGAGAACTCGTGCGGATAGCGCTCGGTTGCGGCGGGGTCGAGACCAACGAGGCCAAAGAGTTCCTTGGCGCGCGCCAATGCCTGCGCTCGCGGCATGCCGTGAACGACGAGTCCTTGCGCGACCGCTTCCCCCGCCTTGCGGCGCGGGTTGAGCGAGGCAAACGGATCCTGGAACACCATCTGGATATGGCGCGTCTCGGCCCGCATCTGCTCGCGGGTCAGACAGGCGAGGTCGCGGCCATTCAGGCGGATCTCGCCGCTCTCGGGATCGATCAGGCGTACGAGGCAGCGCGCCAATGTCGACTTGCCGGAACCGGACTCGCCGACGATGCCGAGCGTGCCGCCCTTGGGCAGCACCAGCGAAACATCCTTGACCGCATGGGTGACACGCTGGCCGCGACCGAAGAAGCCACCAGTGCGATAGGTCTTCGAGACATGCTCGATGGTCAGGATCGGATCGCTGGAGAGCGGGCGCGGAGGTGGAGCCTTCAGTGGCGGCACTGCTGCGATCAGTTGCTTCGTGTAAGCGTGCCGGGGATTGCCCAGCACCGCGCTCGCCGTGCCCTCCTCGACGACGCGGCCCTGGCTCATCACCGCGACGCGGTCGGCGATTTCGGCAACGACACCGAAATCATGGGTGATGAACAGAACGGCCGTGCCCTTGCGCCGCTGCAGGTCGCGAATGAGTTCGAGGATCTGCGCCTGGGTGGTGACGTCGAGCGCAGTCGTCGGCTCGTCGGCGATCAGCACCCTGGGATCGAGTGCGAGTGCCATGGCGATCATGGCGCGCTGGCGCTGGCCGCCCGAGAGTTCATGGGGATAAGCCTTGATCGCCGAAGCCGGATCGGGAATCCGGACCTCGTCGAGCAGGGCAAGGACCCGCGTCCTGATCTCGCCAGCCAGCAGATCCGTATGGATCTCGAACATCTCGCCAATCTGGTCGCCAATGCTGCGCAAGGGATTCAGCGCGGTCATCGGCTCCTGGAAGATCATCGCGATGCCGGCGCCGCGCACCTTGCGCATCTCGGCCTCGCTTACATCGGCAAGGTTGCGGCCCTCGAAGAGGATGCGCCCACCGTCGATCGCGACCCCGCCCGGCAGCAGCCGCATGATGGCATTGGCCGTCATCGACTTGCCGGAGCCGGATTCGCCGACGACGCAGAGGATCTCATTGGCCGCCAGGGAGAGCGACACATTCGCCATGGCGTGCGACCGGTCGGCGCCGGCCGGCAGCTTCACGCTGACATCGTCGAGGACAAGGATCGGGGTCATCGGCTCTTCAGCCTCGGATTGAGAGCGTCATTGAGCCCCTGCCCGACCAGCGAGACGGCGAGCACGGTGACGAGGATCGCGATGCCGGGAATGGCCGAGACATACCACTGCACGCGCAGCACATCGCGCCCTGCCCCGATCAGGTTGCCCCAGGAGGCAACATTCGGATCGGAGAGCTTCAGGAAGGCGAGCGCGCTCTCAAGCAGGATCGCGACCGCCATTACGACGCTGGCATAGACGATCACCGGCGGTAATGCGTTCGGCAGGATCTCGCCGAAGATCAGCTTGATGTCCTTCAGCCCGAGCGTGCGGCCTGCCTGCACGAACTCGCGGTTGCGCAGAGACAGGAACTCGGCGCGCGTCAGTCGCGCCGAAGCCGGCCATGAAACGATGCCGATGGCGACCGTCACCGTGGTGATGGTCGAGCCGAACACCGCGACGAGCACCAGCAGCAGCAAAAAGTTCGGCAATGTCTGGAAGGCCTCGGTCACGCGCATCAGTACGGTGTCGACCCAGCTGCCGTAATAGCCGGCGAAGGCGCCGATCGTGATGCCGATCATGACCGAGATGAAGGTCGCGACCAGACCGATCAGCAGCGAAATGCGTGCGCCATGAAAGATTTGCGCGGCGATGTCGCGGCCGGAATTGTCGGTCCCGAGCAGGAAGCGCGGATTGCTGAAGGGCCAGATCAGCGGCCGCCCGGCGAGCGCCAGCGGATCCCGCGGATAGAGCCAGTCAGCCGTCGCCGCCATGGCCAGGACGAGGATGAACAGCAGCAGGCCGATGACGGCCGAGGGACTGCGGAAATAGAGCTTTGCGAACTCCATGGCTCAGGCTCCCGCCGTGATGCGCGGATCGAGCCGGGCATAAAGCAGGTCGACGATGAAATTGACCGCGATGACCAGCAGCGCCGAGACGAAGATGATGCCGAGCAAGGTGTTGAGATCGCGCTGCACGACCGATTCATAGGCAAGCCGCCCAAGCCCCGGCAGCGAGAACACGCTCTCCACCACCACAGAACCGCCCAGCATCGTACCGGCCTGCAGGCCGATCAGCGTCACCATCGGCAGCAGCGCATTGCGCAGGACGTGCCGCACCACCACCCGCGTCTCATCCATGCCCTTGGCCCGCGCCGTGCGGACGAAATCGAGGTTGAGCACCTCGAGCATGGAGCCGCGCATGATGCGCAGATAGATCGCCATGTAGAACAGGCCGAGCGTCAGGGTCGGCAGGATGAGGTGCTTGGCGATGTCGAGCGTGCGGGCCAGCCCGGTCAGGCTGACTGTGATATCCTCGAAACCTCCGGCCGGCAGCCATTGCAGGTAGATCGAGAACACGACGATCGCCATCAGCCCGAACCAGAAGGTCGGCATGGCGTAGAAGATCAGCCCGAGCGTCGAGATCAGGGTATCGGGCCATCTGTTGACGCCGCGCGCCGCGATCACCCCGAAGATCAGTCCGAAGAAGAAGGCGAAGGACAGCGAGGCGCTCATTAGCAGGATCGTCGCCGGCAGCCGCTCGGCAATCACGGTCACGACCGGCTTGCCGTAGATCGCCGAGAAGCCAAGATCGAGCCTGACCAACCGCCAGAGATAATTGCCGAGCTGGGCCCAGACCGAGAGATCGAGCCCGTAGAACTCGCGTAGGTGGCGGGCGGTGGCGGCATCGCCTCCGCCCATTTGCGCCATCATTGCATCGACCGTATCGCCCGGCGCGAATTGCAGCAGCAGGAACACCCCGATCAGGATCAGGATCAGGGTCGGAATCGAGGCGGCGAGACGCCGCCCCGCAAGAGCTAATACGCGCATGGGAACTGGCCGGTTTCGACTGCGGAGGCTGGTGGACGCGTCACTCCGCCAACCAAAGATCGTGCCAGGAGCTCGAGCCCCAGCGCGGCGTGTTGGAATGGTTGCGGGCCTTGGCGTTGATCACCGTCAGGAAGATCTGCTCGATCGGCGTCCAGATCGGCAGCTCGGTGTTGGCGCGCCGCACGAAGTCGCCATAGAGCGCCTTGCGCTTCGCCGGATCCACCTCGGTCGCCGCGTCGTCGATGATCTTGTCGATCGTCGGATCGGTCCAGTCCCATTGATTGGTCCATGGCGCACCCTTGGGCTGCCCAGAGCGATACCACACCGTCGTCGAGACCGCAGGATCATTGCGGTACTGATGCCAGCCCGTAGCCAGGTCGAAGGCGTGGTCGTCATAGACCTGCTTCAGGTAGCCGCCCCCATCGTTGCGCACGATCTCGACCTTGATGCCGACATTGGCGAGCGACTGCTGGATGAAGGTTGCAAAGAGCGTGATGTCCTCGCCCCATGGAGCCGGCAGCAGGCGCACCGAGAAGCGCGTCCCGCCGGCGCCGGCCTTGAACCCGGCTTCGTCGAGCAGCTTCGTGGCGAGTGCCTTGTCGAAGGGATATTGCGGGCCGTTATCGGCCGGATAGAAATCGGTCGAGACGGAGGGGACCGGACCTGTGCCGAGCTTGGCGAAATCGCCGAGGAAATTCTCGATGAAGAACGGGATGTCGAGCGCATGCGCGATGGCGCGCCTGACCCGGATATCTGCGAGTTCCTTGCGGCGGAAATTGAACTCGATCGTGTTCGTGCGGGCGTTGCCCTCGTTGCCCTTGGTCGAAACGATGAAGCGCGGATCCTTGCCGAGACGGGCGGAATCCGAGATCGTCAGGCCCGAGAACGGGCTGTAGTGGATCTGTCCGGCTTCCATCTGGGCGGCTGCGGCAGCGCGATCGGTGACCACACGCCAGACGACGCGATCGAGATAGGGGGCGTTGGCGCGCCAGTAGTTCGGGTTGCGGTCGGCAATGATGTGCTGGCCCCGCTCGTACTGCGCGAACTTGAACGGCCCCGTGCCGACTGGTGCGAGATTGACCGGGTTCTGGCGGATGTCGCCCTTGCCTTCGTAGAGATGGCGCGGCGAGATGTAGCCGAGATCGGGTAGCGCGCGCAGCAACAGGTTGAGCGGCATCGGGCGCTCGTAGCGGAACACCGCCGTCAACGGGTCGGGCGTATCGACGGCGGTAAGGAAGAGCTGCAGCGTGGTGCCGTAGTTGAGGATCTTCTTCCACATCTCCATCGCAGTGAACTGCACGTCTGCGGAGGTGAACGGCTTGCCGTCATGCCAGGTCACGCCCGGCCGCAGCTTGAACGTGATCGTCTTGCCGTCGGGCGCAGCCTCCCAGCTCTCGGCGAGCACACCGACCGGCTGGCCGGTGGCGTCGAGATCGACCAATTGTTCCTGGATCTTGCCGCCGATGATGTAGACGCCGGTCGAGGCCTGCAGGCTCGGGTTCAGCTGGCGCTGCTCAGCGCCGTAATGGACGGTGAAGACCCCGCCCTTGCGCGGCGTCTCCTGGGCGAAGGAGCGCATCGGAAACAGCACGTTGGAAGCGATGGCAGCGCTTGTCAGCAGCGCGGCGCGGCGGGTCATGTCCATGGAGACCTCCTGGGTCCGGTGTTCGATAAGGGCAGGACCGGCATTCACGATGATCCGGTCATCAGGCTGTTCTCAAAGGGAAGCCAAGGCTTCCGTCACGATACGAAGCTGACGATCACGCCATTGGCGGAGTCGGCCGGTACGCTGACGGCGCTGCCATGGCGCACCGCGAGCGGGCCGAGCGCCTTGGCAGCGCCTTCGAGATCGGCACTCGCCAGGACGATCGCGGTTGCGCCGGCGGGAGCCGCACCGATCCGCACCGCATCAGGATAGCGCCCCGCAAAACCGGCCGCATCATAGAACAGGAAATCGGCCCGCTTGCCGCCCGACGGCACCAGCCAGCCGTCATCCTGCGGACGTGCAGGCTCGTCGATCAAACGGCTGAGATGCCCGGCGGCCGCCTTCGGATCTGCCGCGAGGACCTCGACCCGGACGATGCGGCTTGCGCCGTTGGCATGTTTCTGGAGCTCAGGGATCCAGACCGTGTCGCGCGTCAGATGCTGGCAGGCAAAGATGCGCAGCCCGCCGGGACTCTCGTTCAGCGGCCAACGGAAGACATTGAACTTCGCTTCGCCCGCCCCGCCATTCGGCAGATCCACCGGGCGACCGAAATGCACGGGCCCCAGGGCGTCGAGGCCACGGCTCTTGAGTTCGGCTGCGCCGGCAGCGGCATCATCAGTGGTGAAAGCAGCGCGCTCCAAGCCTTCCCGGTTCTTCAGATAGTCGCGGGTCGGCTTGTTCTGATCCGTCTCGGTCAGCACGCCGAGCAGTTCGAGATAGTCGTCTCCGAACATGATCGTGTAGTTGCCGGTGCCGAGGATCGGCGAATGGGTGCCACGCGGCGAAACCGTGAAACCGAGTCGCTCCCATTGCCGGGCAGAAGCATCGAGATCGCGGACGGTCACGACGACATGATCGAGACCGAGAATGTGCTTGAGCGACATGACGCCCCCTTTGACCAAGAACCCAACGGAAGCAGAGTTCATCCGAACGAACAGAGGGGCGCAACCACTTCGAGATGACGATTCCAGCAGCCCCGGCTGCGCGGCACACATAGCGTCCGGAGAATAGTATTTTCAACAACCCGAGCGAGAAAGCCTAAATTTGGTAGATTCCATTCGTCATCGCCCAGAAAAATAGAAAACTGTTCTCCTCAGAGCAAATCGCTGGAACCAACCTACTTGCGAGCGGGCCGTCATGGCGGCAAGTATGCGCGAGCTCCTGCCAAACGGGCTTTGACCAGCCCGCCTTGCGAAAGATCGCCGCCGATGACTGCTCCGCCCTCCGTCGCCTGGCCTCCCTCTCTCTGGGCCGCCACCGCCCAGCCTGGGCCTGTACTCAGCGCGCTCGAAGGGGATGTCCAGACCGATGTGGTGGTGATTGGTGCCGGCTTCACCGGCCTCTCGACTGCGATCCATCTGCGCGAGCGCGGCGTCGACGTTACGATCGTGGAAGCAGCCGAGCCCGGCTGGGGCGCCTCGGGGCGCAACAATGGCCAGGTCATTCCGACGCTAGCCGGCCACGATCCCTCCGCGATGGTGAAACGCCATGGCGAAGCCGGCGAACGCTTCAACGCGGTGCTGCGCGACAGCGCTCAGTACCTGTTCGACCTCGTGCGGAAATACGACATCCCGGCAGAGGCCGAACAGGCCGGCTGGATCCAGCCAGTCCATTCGCCGGGCCGATTCAAGCTCGCCGAGAAGCGGGTGCGCGAATGGTCGGCGATCGGGGCGCCGGTCGAGCTGCTCGATCGCGCCGCGGCGGCGGAGATGCTCGGCTCGGATGCCTGGTTCGGCGGCTTCTGGAACCGCAGCGGCGGTCATATCAATCCGCTCGCGCTCACCCGCGGACTGGCCGAGGTCGCGCTGAAGCTCGGCACGACCATCTATGCGCGGTCGCCCGCCACGTCGATGAGCCATGCCAATGGCCGCTGGACCGTCAAGACCGCGCGCGGCTCGGTCACCGCTCGCGCGCTCGTGCTGGCGACCAATGCCTATACCGGCGAGTTCGAGCGCGATCTCGCCCCCGAGATCGCCAGCGAGGTCATCCCTGTCCTGTCCTGGCAGATGGCGACAAAGCCGGTCAGCGACAACATCGCCAAGACCGTCATCCCGGGCCGCCAGGCGATGTCGGACACCCATCGCGAGCTCTATTTCGCGCGCTGGGACGCCCGCAACCGTCTTGTCACCGGCGGCGCCGCAGTGCTGCCGGGCGATGGCGGTGTCAATCTGCGCCCGCAGGTTGCGGCGCGGCTGAAACGACTCTGGCCGCAGCTCGGCGATGTCGAGTTCGACTATGTCTGGTCGGGCTATGTCGGCATGACCCCCGACAATCTGCTCCAGCCGCAGGTGCCGGGCTATCCGCGCATCCACCGTCTCGGGCCGGACGGTTTTGCCTGGGTCGGCTGCAATGGCCGGGCCGTTGCGCTGTCGATCTCGCTCGGTCGCGAGCTTGCCAGGGCGACGCAAGGCACGGCGATCGAGACGCTCGGCCTGCCCTTGTCCGAGCCAAGGCCCCAACCGTTCCGCGCGATCGTGCGCCGGATCGCGCCGCTGGCGCTGCCGCTCTATCGGCGGCTGGACGCGACCGAGATCTGAGCACTCCTCGCACGAGGCTGATGAGCACGGCAGCGCCCGCCCGGTCGATCCGGAGCGCCGGCGCCATTTCGAACATCATCGCCCGGACGATGGCTCCGGGCGATCCTTGCTGAGCCAAAACGGCTCGTGGCCCGATGCCCGCTCAGTGAGCCGCCATGTCGAGCGGCGGCTCGATATCGTCGGTGATCGGGTTCTGGAACGGGTTCTCGGCGCGGAACGCAGCGAAGTCAGCCTGGGCCGCCTTGAGCAGCGCCGGCTGGGACAAGACATCGACCGCGACCCCGGCCATAGCCTTGGCCGCAAGCGAAAGCCCCTTATGCGCGGCCGGCGCGAGGCCCTGCGCAACCAGTTGCCAGGAATGTCCGGGCGTGCCCACCGCATAGCAGGCAACGCGGCATTGCACGGTGGGGACGACCCAGCTCACCGTTCCAACATCGGTGGACCCCACGGACAGGGCCGCGACATAGTCCAGCGGATAGATATCGTCGCTGAGTGCTTCACCCTCCCGTACGGACAGCCCGAAGCGGCCATAGGAGGCGCGAATATCCTCTTTGGAAAAGGTCTTCTGGAACTCTGCCGCGAAGGCCCGGTCAGCGGCATCGAAACCAGGCCCGCCGAGCCGGATGAGGTTCGCGTGCATCGCCTCTTCGAGCGGACGATTGCCGACGAGGTTGGCATCGCCCGACAATTGCTGCGCAACGACTGAAGTCTCCGTCATCAGAGCAGCGCCATCGGCGATCGCCTTGACCCGCCGCACCAGGTCCCACATCTCGCTGAGCGTCCGGGCGCGGATCAAATGACGCACCGTCGCCTGTGCCTGCACGACATTCGGCGCGATGCCGCCGGCATCGATGATCGCGTAATGCACACGCGCATCGCTCGGCATGTGCTCGCGCATGTAGTTGACGCCGATATTCATCAACTCGACCGCATCGAGCGCACTGCGACCGAGATGCGGCGAGGCAGCCGCATGGGATGCGCGGCCCCGGAAGGTAAACTCGACCTCGACACAGGCAAGCGAGATCGCCTTGCTGACACCGGTGAATGAGGAGGGATGCCAGCAGATCGCGACATCGACATCGTCAAAGAGCCCGGCGCGCACCATGAAGCCCTTGGACGAGCCGCCCTCCTCGGCGGGGCAGCCGTAATAGCGCACGCGTCCCTTGATGCCGTTCGCAGCCAGCCAGTCCTTGACGGCGGTCGCGGCAAGCAACGAGGCCGAACCGAGCATGTTGTGGCCGCAGCCATGGCCATTGCCCCCCGACATGATCGGGCGTTGCTCGGCGACGCCGGCCTCCTGGCTCAGTCCGGGCAGCGCGTCATATTCGCCGAGGATCGCAATGACGGGACCGTCCTCGCCCGACTCGCCGATCAGTGCCGTCGGAAGACCGGCGACGCCCTTCTCGACACGGAAGCCTTCCTTCTCGAGCATCGCGGCGTGTTCGGCGGCCGAACGCTCCTCCTGATAATTCAGTTCGGGCATGGCCCAGACGCGATCGCTAAGCTCGAAGAAAGCCGGACTTTTGGCATCCGCCAACCGCCAGATCTCGGCGGTGTTCTGCTGATCGGTCATATCCTGCTCCTGGCTCTTTCCTGCCCATGCCGTCGCACGGCCGATCGCTCGGATCGGTCTCTGCGCAAACGCGCATCACGACATCAGACCAAACGGCCCGGGCGGCAACCCGGTGAGGAGCATGGGGCCCGATCGCGCCATGCAGCCAGCGCAGGATTCCGCACAGACAGGAACTTGCCCAGGCCGCAAGGCGTCAGGAGGGCACGACGTTGCCGGTCTGGACGACCGATCCTTATGCGGCGTGGCGCGTGGAGCCCTCGACGACGACATAGGGCTCACCGCTCGACAGGCCTTCGACGCGCGCCCTGACGCCATAGACCTCGTCCAACAGCGACGGCGTCACGATCTCGCGCGGCGCACCGATCGCGACCAGGCGCGTCTTCGCCAGGACAAGGACCCTGTCGGCGACGCGCAACGCCTGATTGAGATCGTGGATCGAGATCAGGACGCACATGCCGCGGTCGCGCGCCAGTCGACGCACGAGCGACAGCACCTCGAACTGGCGATGCAGGTCGAGCGCGCTCGTCGGCTCGTCGAGCAGCAGGATGTCCGGTTCGCGCGCCAGCGTCTGGGCGATCGAAACCAGCTGACGCTGGCCGCCGCTGAGTTCCCCAAGCCCCCTGAAGGCGAGATCTTCGATCTCGAGATCGCGCAGCACGCGATCGATCCGCTTGAGCTCGTCATCACTGACCGACCATGTCCCGCCCTGCTTGAAGGCGAGCAGGATCGATTCGTAAACCGTGAGCACTGCGTTGACCGCCGTATCCTGCGGCAGGTAGCAGGACAACGGCGCGCGGCGCCCGGGCACGGAGCTCTCGCCGGAAATGCTGACCTCGCCCGGCCCTGGCACAAGGCCGGCAATCCGTCGGAAGAGGCTCGACTTGCCGGCCGCGTTCGGGCCGATCACAGCAATGACCTCCCCGCCGCCGAGCAGCGGTGTGGTCACTTCGCTCAGGACGACCTTGCGGCCGTAGCGGACGCCGACATCGCGAAGCTGCAGGCCAACTACCATGACCGCTTCCGATTGGTCAGGATCAAGCTGAAGAAGAACGGCACGCCGATGAGCGCCGTTACGATGCTGATCGGGAAGATGAGGCCCGGTATCAGCGACTTGCTGACGACCGAAGAGGCCGAGAGGATGGCGGCGCCGGCAAGCGCGGACGCCGGCAGGAAGAAGCGCTGATCCTCGCCGATCACCATGCGAGCGATATGCGGGCCGACGAGGCCGATGAAGCCGATCGTGCCGACGAAGGACACGGGCACAGCCGCCAGCAGGCTGACCAGCAGCATGATCTCCAGCCGCAACCGCCTGACATCGATGCCGAAGCTTGCCGCCTTCTCGTCACCGAGACGCAGCGTGGTGAGGGCCCAGGCGCGGCGCATGAAGAAGGGCACGCACAGGACAACTACGGCACTGGTGATCGCAAGCTTGTTCCAGCTTGCCTTCGTCAGGCTCCCCATCATCCAGAAGACGACAGCGCCGAGCGCCTGCTCCGAAGCGAAGAACTGCAGCAATGCAAGGAGGGCATTGAAGGTGAAGACCAGGGCGATGCCGAGCAGGATCACCGTCTCGGTCGTCACGCCGCGGGACTGGCTGAGCACATGGATCAGCATCGCCGCCCCCATCGCCGCGATGAAGGCGTTCAGCGGCACGATGTAATCGACGGCGAAGGGCAGGATGGCGACGCCGAACACGAGCGCGAGCGCCGCGCCAAAACTGGCTGCAGCCGATATTCCAAGGGTAAACGGGCTGGCGAGCGGGTTATTCAGGATCGTCTGCATCTGGGCGCCCGCCATGGCCAGCGACGCGCCCGTCACAACTGCCATCAACGCCACCGGCAGGCGGATGTCCCAGATCACGACGCGCACGGCAACCGGGACACTGTCCGGCATCACCAGCGCACGCACGACATCCGAAGCAGCATAGCGGGCCGGGCCGATCATCAGGTCGGCAATGAAGCTCAGCAGCAGCAGCAGAAAGAGCCCGGCGAGGATCATGCGCCGGCGCGCGTTCAGGGCGCGATAGCTCGCACGCCCCCCACCCTCGCGCACCGCCTCGGCAGCAGCGCCGGATATCCCGATCTCGCTCATCCCTTGGCCTCGACGGTCACCCAGTAGCCGGGCTGGTAAGGCAAGGGCAGAAAGCGCTCATGCAGGGCCTTCAGCGTGGCGTCAGCATCGACATCCCTGAACAGGTCGGGATGCAGCCATCTCGCAATCTCCTGGATCGCGACGAATTGGTAGGGGCTGTTATAGAACTGGTGCCAGATGCCATGGACGCGGCCATTTCTGACGGCGGCCGTCTGGGCGAAGGCGGGGCGGCGCGACAGCGCACCGAGCTTGCGGCGCGCCTCGATCAGGTCGACGCCGGGGCCAAGACCGACCCAGGCCCCACCCGGGACATAGGCCTCCCAATTACCACCGGTGACGATGACCACATCGGGATTGGCGGCAACGACAGCCTCGGGATTGACCGTCCCGAAGGTCCCCGGGATCAGGTCGGCGGCGAAATTCTTGCCACCGGCGATCTCCACCATCTTGCCGAAATTCTCGTTGCCGAACGACATGCAGCAATCGTCGGAATAGCCACCGGCGCGCTCGATCATTACGACCGGCCGCTTCAGTGCTGCCGCCTTGGCCAGGCGGTCCGTCACCAGCGAGATCTGTTCGGCCCGGAATGTGATGAAGTCCTCCGCAAGCGCCTCTTTGCCGAAGAGCTTGCCGATCAGCCGCATGGACGGTTCGGTGTTCTGGAAGGGCTTCTCGCGGAAATCGACATAGACGACGGGAATGCCGACGGAGGCGAGTTTCTCGACCAGCTTGGCCTCGTCGCTGGCAATCTTCGCCTCGACATTCAGGAAGAGAACGTCCGGCTTCAGCGCGATCGCCTGCTCGACATCGAATGCACCCTCCTTCATGCCGCCGAAATTCGGCAGTTTGGCAATCGCGGGATAGCGGGCGAGATAAGCCTTGTAGCTGTCTGGGTCGGCCTTCGGCAGATCGTCGCGCCAGCCGACGACACGCTTGAACGGATCGTCCCTGTCGAGCGCGGCGACAAAGTACATCTGCCGCCCTTCGCCAAGGATCACGCGTTCGACTGGCGCGTTGACCTCGACCGCTCGGCCGAGAACATCCGTGACCCTGACCTTCTCCGCGAAGGCAGGCAACGTCGACGCAATGATGCCAATGGTCAGAGTGGCTGCCTTAATAACCCTGTGAAGCAATGCCATCACGCCACCACCTAAACCTCGTCTGAGCTGGGCGGCTCGTATGAAATGACACAAGGTCGGTCAAGGTATATCTTTTAGAATACATCCAGCCTATTTGATTAAATTAATTCTAAAGTGAAGAACAGATCACTCATTCACGAGACTTCTCGGCACGGACCGAAGGAAAGACTTGTGAGACGCGGCGCAGCGTGGTGAAAGGTGCCGGAAACGGACCAAGACAAGGCGAATGATCGATGTCGACCACGATCGCAAATCGCAACCTGAAGGATGAAATCCGGGACTATTGGTCCATCAGGTCAGAGACATTCGATACGACGCCAGGCCACGAGATCTTTTCCCTGGAAGAACGGCGCGCATGGCTCGCGCTTCTGTCGCGGCACCTTGGCACCGATCAGGGGCGCCGGGCGCTCGACCTGGCCTGCGGCACCGGAGTGATCTCGCTGCTGCTGTCGGAACTCGGCTTTTCAGTGACCGGCCTCGATCTCTCCGAGGCCATGCTGGCGCGTGCCCGCGCCAAGGTCTCGGGCAAGGGACCGATCAAGCTCTTCCTCGGCGATGCCGAGAATACACTGGAGCCCTCGGACACTTACGACGCAGTGGTCACCCGGCATCTCGTCTGGACGCTGCCTGACCCGCCGGCCGCCTTCGCCGAATGGCACAGGGTACTCAGGCCGGGCGGGCGTGTCGCGATCATCGACGCGGACACCATCAACACCCCTCCGGACAGGCGGCTGATCAAATGGCTCGCACGAATTGCCAAACGCCTGAGCAGGAATGTGCCGCCTCCTCCACCCTATGCGGACACCCATGCAAGCATCCTGTCGCGCGTGTATTTTTCTGACGGGTGCCGCCCCGCTGCCGTCGCCGAGTTGCTGAGGCAGGCGGGGTTCGAGGACATCGTCGTCGACCGCGACCTTGGCCCGATCCACCGCGCCCAGGGCCGCTTCATGCCGCTCTTCCAGCGTCTTGAGCGCGCGGCGCAAAACCGCTTCCTGATCTCCGCGCGCAAGCCGGCCTAAGCTGGTTTCCGCCTCCCGCGCAAGGACGGACCTGGCAGGCGAAAGCGGCGGCATGCCCTGCGCCGCGTCCTGAGACGCGCCGCGTTCACCCCGGCCGGGGCGAGCCAGCATCGTCCGATGCCGAGCCTGCAGCCTCATCAGGAATGGCGGCTCACCGCTCTGCTCCGCAGTCCGGCGAAAAGCTGGAACAGCGCCGCCTTGCGCAGTCGCTTGCCTCTCGGATCTGTCCGACGCCCGGCTGTGCCTAGCCTCGTCGCTGAGCAGCCCTAGCATTCCTGGACCTGACTCTGTGACCGAACTCGGCGAGGAAGTTTGACCTGCATCGGATCGAGCGCCGGGCGATTCGGTCGGCCTGCAGCTCCGAGCGACGCACACAGGCCGACCAGGCAGCCCCCCAATGATCCGGCTCTCTAAGGCCATAGCGAGCCCCCCGTGGCGCATCCCGCCGCCTTGGCGCTTGTTGACTCTTCGGTCAGTCGCGATATTGTTCCTATTATTGCAACTCAAGTTCCATTTTATGGAACTTTTTTGGACTCACCCGGATGTCCATTCTGTCGGCGGCCGTCGATGTGCTCCGTTGCTTCTCCAGCACGCGTCACGATGTGACGGTGACGGACCTCGTTTCCTTGCTTGGAATGCCGAAGAGCAACGCCTCGCGACTGCTGCGGGCGATGCGCGACGAGGGACTGCTCGAGACTGTCGGCGACAGCAAGCGCTACCGCCCCTCCCTGCTGCTCAATCAGGTCGGCCATATCTACCGCTTCGCCGCCTCGCTGATCGACCGGGCCGATTCCGTGATCGGGCGCATCTCGGACGAGGTCGGACATACCGGCTATATCAGCGTGAGGCGGGGCACCGACATCGTCGGCGTCACGGCACATCCCGGGCGCCACGCCCTGCGCGTCGTCACCTCGATCGGCGACCGAATTGCAGCCTTCGCGTCCAGCACCGGCCGCGCCCTGCTCGCCCGCCTTCCCGAAGACGAAGTCCGCCGCCTCTATGCCGGCGGTTTCGTTCCGCCGTCCGACACCGCCCCGCAGGACCTCGACGAACTCCTGGCGCGGCTCGCCGTCACACGACGCGAGGGCTACGCCGAATCCCATGACGAGGCGGTCAGGGGCGTGCGCGCCATCTCGGTTTCGGTCGGCGATCCGACCACCGGCGACGAAGTCGCGCTCTGCATTTCCTTTCCGGCGGCGACCGTCACGCCGGAGGAGCGCCTCGCCATCATCCGTTCCCTGGGAGAAGGCGCCGCCGAGATCGCGGCACTGACCCGGGACCCGCTCTTCATTCCCCTACATCCCTCAATCGCGGAGACAGCTCCATGAGCAATCGTTGGCGCATCGGCTTCGATATCGGCGGCACCTTCACCGATTTCATCCTCTATGACGGCCAGGAGCGCTCGGTTCTGCTTCACAAGCGCCTGACCACGCCGCATGATCCATCCGAGGCTGCGCTGATCGGCCTTGGCGAACTGACCGAGATGGCCGGCATCACGCTGGCCGATATCGGCGACATCGTGCACGGCACGACGCTGGTGACCAACGCGGTGATCGAGCGCAAGGGCTCCAAGCTCGGCCTGATCACCACGCGCGGCTTCCGTGACATCCTCGAAATGGGCACCGAACAGCGCTATGACATCTACGATCTGTTCCTGACCTTCCCCGAGCCGTTGGTCTCGCGCGAGCTTCGCCTCGAAGTCGCCGAGCGGATCGACCGCGACGGCAAGGTTGTGACGGCGCTCGATGCGGCAGCGGTGCGCACCGCTGCCCGCGAGCTTGCCGCTGCCGGCTGCGAAGCCATCGCGGTCTGCTTCCTGAACAGCTACCGCAACTCCGCCCATGAGCAGGAAGCCGGCCGGATCGTCCGGGAGGCCTGCCCCGAACTCACTGTCTCCCTGTCGAGCGAGGTCGTCGCCGAGATCTGGGAGTATCAGCGCTTCGTCACCACCGCCGCCAACGCCTATGTCCAGCCACTGATGCGGCGCTATCTGGAGCGGCTGGAGCGCGAGCTCGCAGCCCGCTCCTTCACCGGCTCGCTGCGGCTGATGCATTCGGCTGGCGGCCTGGTCTCGCCCGAGACTGCCCGCACCTTCCCGATCCGCCTACTCGAAAGCGGCCCCGCCGGCGGCGGCCTTGCGACAGCCTTGTTCGGCGAGCTCGCAGGCCACAAGGACGTCATTTCCTTCGACATGGGCGGCACCACCGCCAAGGCCTGCATGATCGAGGACGGCCGGGCCGAGATCGCGCCGATGCTCGAAGCCGGGCGCGTCAATCGCTTCGCCAAGGGCTCCGGCCTGCCGATCAAGGCGCCCGTCATCGACATGATCGAGATCGGCGCCGGCGGCGGCTCGATCGCGGCCATCGACGAGGTCGGCCTGCTCAAGGTCGGCCCGCACTCGGCAGGCTCCGACCCCGGCCCGGCCTGCTACGGCATGGGCGGCACCAAGCCGACCGTCACCGACGCCAATCTGGTGCTCGGCTACTATGACCCGGGCTTCTTCCTCGGCGGGCGCATGGCGCTCGATCTCGCGGCCGCGCGCAAGGCTGTTGCCTCGGTCGCGGAACCGCTCGGCCTCTCCGTGGAAGAAGCGGCCTGGGGCATCCACAAGGTCGTCGTCGAAAGCATGGGCGCTGCGGCGCGTGTCCATCTCGTCGAGAAAGGCAAGGATCCGCGGCACTACGCCATGGTCGGCTTCGGCGGGGCGGGCCCGGCCCACGCCGTCGACGTCGCCCGCGTGCTCGGCGTCCGGCAGGTCATCATTCCGCCGGCCTCTGGCGCGGCCTCGGCGCTCGGCTTCCTCGCTGCGCCGCTCTCCTTCGACATGGTGCAGTCGCTGCCGGTCGAGTTCTCGGAAGGCTTTGACGCTCAGGCCGTCAACACGGTGCTCAGCGAGCTCGAGGCTCAGGGCCGCAAGCACCTGATCGAGGCGGGGGTGAAGCCAGCCGACATCACGGTCGAGCGCTCGGCCGATATGCGCCTCGTCGGCCAGATGCATGATATTGCGGTGACCCTGCCGGCCGGCACGATCGATACATCAAGCCTGGACGCCATCCGCGCGGCTTTCGCCTCCACCTATTCGGCGCGCTACACCTCGGTCTACGAGGGCGCCCGTCTCGAGGCGATCAACTTCCGCGTCCGCTGCGCCGGCCCGGTGCCGACCCTCTCACTCTCCGGCGCGGCCGGCGGCGGCGATGCCGGCACCAAGGTGAAGGGTACTCGCCAGGCCTGGTTCGAAAGCGGCTGGAGCGAGGCGACCGTCTATGATCGCTACGCCCTGCGGCCTGGCGACAGCATCAGCGGGCCCGCGATCATCGAGGAGCGCGAGGCGACCACCATCGTTCCTCCCGGGGATAGGGTCGCGATCGACGAGGTGCTCAACCTGCTGGTCAGCGTCGGACGGGCCAGCGCCGCCGAGACCACGATCAGCGCCGACATGCCGTTGGCCGAGGCCGCGCGCCGGATCGAAGCCGACCCGATCTCGCTGGAGATCATGTGGAGCCGCCTCGTCAATGTCGTCGAGGAAATGTGGCTGACCGTCTGCCGCACGGCCTTCTCGCTGGTGATCTCCGAAGCGCAGGATTTTGCCTGCGAGCTGCTCGACCCCGAGGGCGAGACGCTGGCGCACTCGCCGCGCGCCATGCCGGTGTTCAACCTGACCCTGCCGCGCGCCGTCAAGGCGCTGCTGGAGCGCTATCCGGCCGACACCCTGAAGCCCGGCGACGTTCTGATCACCAATGATCCCTGGCTCTGCGCCGGCCATCTCTTCGACATCGCCGTGGTCACGCCGGTGTTCCTGGGCGATCGCGTCGTCGGCCTGATGGGCACTGTCGGCCATGTCTCCGATATCGGCGGCACCAAGGACAGCCTCAGGGCCCGCGAGATCTACGAGGAAGGCTTCCAGATCCCGCCGATGAAGCTCTATGAGGCTGGCCGGATCAACGAGACGCTGGTCCGCCTGCTGGGCGAGAACGTCCGCAATTCCGAGCAGGTCCTCGGCGATCTGCATTCGTTCGTCGCGGCCAATGCGATCGGCGCCGAGCGCCTGCAGTCCTTCCTGAGCGATTACGGCATGCAGGATCTGCGCGCCCTCGCCTCGGTGGTGCAGGACCGTTCCGAGAGGGCCATGCGCGAGGCCATCGCCGCGCTGCCGGACGGGACCTATCACGGCACCGTCTCGAACAACCCGCTCGGCACGCCGATGACCTATCCGCTGGCGTTGACCGTCAAGGGCGACACGATCCATCTCGACTTTGACGGCGCCCCGCCGCAGCTGCCGCAGGGCGGGCTCAACTGCACCCTGAACTACACGATGGCGCATGCGACCTACCCACTGAAATGCATGCTGACGCCGAATGTCCGCGGCAATGCCGGTTGCTACCGCGCCTTCTCGATCGACGCGCCGAAGGGTTCGATCCTGAACTGCGACAAGCCGCTTGCGGTCAACCTGCGGACGCGCACCGGCTGGTACATCGCGCCGAACATCTTCCGCGCCCTGTCGCAGGCCGCGCCGAACCAGGTCCAGGCCTTCACCGGATTGCCGGTGGCGGCGAGTGTCTATGGCCGGGACCAGGCGGGCGACACCTATTCCGACATGCTCTTCGTCGGCGGCGGCCAGGGCGGCTCGGCCCATGGCGACGGCAAGTCCGGCCTTCTCTATCCGACCTCGGCCGCCAACACCTCGATCGAGACCTTCGAGGCGCGTGTGCCGGTGCTGGTGGTCGAGAAGACCTATCTCACCGACTCCGGCGGTGCCGGCGAGCATCGCGGCGGTCTCGGCCAGCGCGTCCGCCTGCGCAAGCTCGCCGATGACGGTCTCCCGACGCTGGTCTCGCTCTATCCGGAGGGCGTCAACAATCCGATCCCGGGCCTGTTCGGCGGCAAGGCCGGCGGCGGCGCGTCGGGGCGTGTCATCGATGAGCAGGGCCATGTCCTGAAGGATGTCGGGACCGGCGACCTCGTTCAGGTCAAGCATCCCCATGAGATCGTCGAACTCGTGCTCGCCGGCGGCGCCGGCTACGGCGCAACGTCGGAGCGCTCACGTGACGCCATCGCCCGCGACATCGCACTCGGCCTCGTCTCGCCGGAGGCCGCCAAGCGCGATTACGGGGTCCAGACCGGCCATGCGACGCATGACGTCGGCGAGGCCAAGGCCGGCATCCTTGTTGCCTGACGACTGACATCAACAAGCACATCTGCCCCTCCAGGGGCCAATAACGGGGACTGAGGCATGAAGGACCAACCGAAAGGAGTGCCTCAGCGGCACCCGAGCCTGTTCGAACCGGGGACGCTGGTACTGATCGCCATTCTTTGCGTCTTTGGCGCGATCATTGGCATGCAGCTTCTGGTGTCCCTGGGCATCACGGCGAACACATCGCTGATCGGCGCGCTCGCCGCCATGGCGCTCGCGCGCGTGCCGATAGCGATGTTCACGCGCTACCGCTCGATTCATGTCCAGAACCTGGCCCAGAGCGCGATCTCGTCGGCGACATTCGGTGCTGCCAACAGCCTGCTGCTACCGATCGGCATCCCCTTCCTGCTCGGTCGCTCCGATCTGGTGCTCCCGATGCTGGCAGGCGCCTTCGCCGCGATGCTGCTCGACGCCTACCTGCTCTACCGGATGTTCGATTCCCGGGTGTTTCCGGCGACCGGCGCCTGGCCCCCGGGCGTTGCCGCCGCCGAGGCGATCAAGGCCGGCGACGAGGGCGGGCGCAAGGCGGTGCTGATGGGGGTTGGCTTCGTCACTGGTATCCTGGCCTCCTTCGTCAAGGTGCCGCTCGCGGCCATCGGCTTTGTCGGGTCCACGGCCGTCTCCGGCATTCCGATGTCGGCCTTCGGCGTCGCCTTCATCGGCAATATCTGGGCGCTCTCGATGTTCGGCGTCGGCCTGCTGCTGCGAGGCTATTCCAGCCAGCTCTTCGGCGGTCCGCTTTTTGCCGACATCATCCCGAAGGGCGATCTGATGGCGGCCTATATCCCGCACGGCTTCATGATCGGCGCAGGGCTGGTTGCCCTGTTCCAGGTCGCGCAGCTCCTGTTTAGGCGGAGCGAAGCCCAGAAGCTGGCCGAGGCCGCCTCCGGTGTCTCCGATGCCGAAGTCAGGCGCGCGCTCGGTCTCGGCACCATTGCCTATCTCGGAATCGCGGTCTTCATCGCGCTGGTTGGCGGCCTGATGAGCGATATGTCGATCGGGATGCTGATCCTGTTCGTGCTCTATGCGGCCTTTGCAGCTTATGTGCATGAGCTCATCGTCGGCCTCGCCGCGATGCACTCTGGCTGGTTCCCGGCCTTTGCCGTCGCACTGATCACCTTGATCATCGGCATGCTGATCGGCTTCCCGATGCCGGCGCTTGCCTTGCTCGTCGGCTTCTCCGCCGCGACGGGGCCCGCCTTCGCCGACATGGGCTATGACCTGAAGGCCGGCTACATCCTGCGCGGCAACGGCGCCGATCCCGCCTTCGAGCGCGACGGCCGGCGGCAGCAGCTCTTCGCTGCGATGTTCGCCTTCGTCATAGCCGGTGCGGTGGTGCTGGTCTCCTACCAGTCCTATTTCGACCAGAACCTCGTCGCCCCCGTGAACAAGGTCTATGCCGCGACGATCAAGGCAGGCGTGGCGCCAGGCGTCGCCTGGCAGCTCTTCCTCTGGGCGATCCCGGGCGCGATCCTGCAGTTCATCGGCGGCCCGAAGCGTCAGATCGGCGTGCTCTTCGCCACCGGCCTGTTGATCAGCTTCCCGATGGCGGGCTGGGCCGTCCTGGCCGGTATCGTCTGCCGGCTGATCTGGGAGAAACTTCGCGGCAGCACGGGCGACGGGGACATGGAGGTCTTCGCCGCCGGCATCATCGCCGGAGACGCGATCTTCAGCTTCTTCGACTCGGTGATCAAGAACTTCAGGCGCTAAAGCATCGGCCCCAAAAGCGTTTTGCGGCTTTCGGGGAAGCCGATGCGAACACAGAAGGCTGGATCATCGGACCGGAAACGAGATCCGATCGGTGATCTCGGCCCCCGTGCCGGAAACGGCACGGGCATCCCCATTCGACAGAGGACGGTCGCGCATGCGCAAACTCGGAACCCTGACCATCGGCCAGGCCCCGCGCTCCGATATCACGCCCATTCTCGACGCTGTGATCGGCTCCGAGCTGCCGCGCCGCCATGCGGGCGTGCTGGACGGGCTGAGCCGGGTCGAGATCGAACGCGACTTCGGCCCTCGCGCCGGAGCTGCCGTGCTGATCACCAAGCTGCTCGACGGCAGCTCAATCATCATCGACAGGAGCCGCACCGAAGCTGCGGCGCAGGCCAAGATCGCCATGCTGGAAGCCGAGGGCTGCAGCACGATCCTGATGCTCTGCACCGGCCATTTCGAGACCTTGGCGGCGGACAGGGCGCAGCTGATCGAACCTGACCGCATCCTGCCGCCAACGGTCGCCGCCCTCACCCAGGGCGCGCAACTCGGCATCATCGTGCCGCTCGCCGAACAGATCGCAACCGAGGCCGGGAAATGGGCCGGGCTTGATCGCAAACCGCTCTATACTGCGGCCTCGCCTTATGGCGGGCCTCGTCCCAACCTGGTCGAGGCGGCCAGCGACCTCGCCAGGCGCGGTGCCACGGTTCTGCTGATGGACTGCATGGGCTTCGTCGAGGCTCATCGCCGCGAGGCCGCGGAAGCGGCGAAGCTGCCCGTGATCCTCTCCAACAGCCTGATCGGCAAGCTGGTTTCCGAGATTGTCTGAGCACGACCGTCTCGCTCAGACCCAATTTCGGGCAGATCGCCACGCAATGGCCCGCCAGGAAAGCGCAGGCACCGGTCACGCCAGCCATGTGCAGGGCTCGATACTTCCGTGCCGCAAGCGGAAGGCAGCGTCTGGAGCCCCGCCTTCAGCCGCTCTTCCCGCCGGCTGTGGCTCGTTCGATCATTTCAGATTGCCGAACCGGCTCTTCTGCGTGACGCCGGCTCGGATCTGATGCTCTTCGATCGCCCGCTCGCGGCCGTCGGAGCCCCGCACCCGGTATTGACGTTGTCCGTTTTCGCCCGCCGGCAGCACCCGGATGATCTGGTAATTTCCGAGGCCGGATCTGTCGCGGAAGCCGAAACTCAGGCTGATCACATCGCCTTCCCTATGATCACTGGTCATGGAGCAACTCCTCGCTCTCGCAGCGCTCATCGAGGAGGCTGCCAACGAAGGTAGCCCCATCGCTGCAATGATCGGTGATCGCAAGGTTCACGACATGCCCGTCCTCGCAGATCAACCTGATCTCATAGGAGAGCAGCAAGGGTGCGACCTGACGTAGATCAAGGTCGAAATGCCCGCGGCATCCGCCGTTTGCGTTCCGGGATGTTTCGAAACTGTAAGATACAGGCTGGCGCGTGCCGTCGCGCCAGATGATCTGGCCCTTGCCCTGAAGCCAGGTGACCTGGCGTTCGCTTTGCACGACGATATTCCAGCCTTGACCGGCACCAACCTGGCACCGCGGCCCGCCCTCGGTTCAGATTGAACGGAAGCGGCGATCCAGTGAGCGCTCTTCCAGGGCATCAGGCAAGCAAATTCCGCGCGTCATCTCAGCACAGAGGCATGCGGGGGACGCCTTTCGGCATGGGTACAACCCAACTGAGAGGCGCGTGCTGCCGTCCCACTCTGTGCAGCCCGCAGCGATGCCTCTCCCCTTTCGCGCAGGGCAGCATGCGAGGTCACGGCAGATCCATTCTGGGATCGAGTGCGTCGCGCAAGCCGTCACCAACGAAGTTGAAGCTCGAGACGGCGAGCGTGATCGCGGCGCCGGGCAGGATCGCAAGCCAGGGTGCGCTGGTGAGATAGCTCTGGGCGTTCTCGAGCATGTTGCCCCAGCTCGGGGTCGGCGGCTGGATGCCGTAGCCGAGGAAGCTGATATAGCTCTCGGCCAGGATCGCATGGGCGACGTTCAGCGTCGCGGCGACGACGATCGACGCGATCGCGTTCGGCAGTAGCTGACGAAACATGATGCGACGGTTGCTGGCGCCCATTGCAACAGCTGCAACCACATAATCCCGCGTCCGGAGCGATTTTATCTGAGCCTCGACGACCCGCGCCACCTCCATCCACGAGGTCATCGCGATCAGCATGACGATCGAAGGCACCGACGGCGAGATCAGCGCCGAAATCGCCAGCAGCAGGAAAATCGAGGGGAAGCAGAGCATCGCGTCGACGAAACGCATCAGGACAGCTCCGACCGCACCTTCGTAGAAGCCGGCGATCATGCCGATGCAGATGCCGATCGCCATGCTGATCAGCATGGCGGAAAATCCGACGGCGAGCGAGATCCGCCCGGCCATCAGCAGCCGCGCCAGGATATCGCGCCCGAGCGGGTCGGTGCCGAGCACATGCGGGTCCGAGAAGGGCGGCGCGAAGCGCTGCCGGATGTCGATGAACGTGTCGCTATAGGGAAGTAGCATCGGCCCGACGATGCAGGCGAGCGTCATCGCCACGATTGCCACCGCTCCGAATACCGCCAGCCGGTGCCGGCGGAAACGGCGAAAGCCGGGGCTGTTCCAGAGGAACGGCGAAGCTGCGATCCGGACTTCGGTGACGCCGGTGAGATCAGCGCTCATCAGCCATTCCTCGCAATCCGTGGATCGGCGAGACCATAGAGCAGATCGGCGATCAGACTGCCGAGCAACACCAGGACGGCGGTGAACATCAGGATGCCCATCACGGTCGGATAATCGCGGTAGCTGATCGAGTCGAGGAAGAGCCGCCCCATGCCCGGCCAGGTGAAGACGGTCTCGGTCACCAGTGCGCCCGAAAGCAATGTCGGCACATGCAGGCCGGTGATCGTGATCATTGGCAGCAGGGCATTGCGAAAGGCGTGCCGCAGCAGGACCTGGCGCTCCGGCACGCCCTTGGCCCGGGCGGTGCGGATATAGTCCTGATTGACGACCTCAAGCATCGAGGAGCGCATGTAGCGGCTCCAGACCGCCGTCGAGACCAGCGCGAGCACGATGCATGGCCCGATCAGATGATGGATCCGGTTGAGCGCCGAACCATCGCCGATGGTGTAGCGGTTGCCGGCAGGCAGCCAGCCAAGCCCGACCGAGAAGACGTAGATGATAACGAGGCCGAACCAGAAGGTCGGGATCGAGAGCGCAATCATCGCGCCGATCGTCGCGAGTGCATCGAACAACGAGTAGCGTCGGATCGCGCCAAGGATACCGACCCAGGCGCCGAGCAGCATGGCGAGCAGGGTCGAGCTCAGCATCAATTCCATCGTCGCCCCAATATGGGAGGCGATGATGTGCAGCACCGGCTGATGGTCGCGATAGGATAGGCCCCAGTCGCCGCGCAGCATCCGCCAGAGCCATTCCGCATATTGCACCGGCAGCGGGCGGTTGAGGCCCAGCTGCTCGGCGATGCGATCGAGATCGGCCTGGGTCATGTCGCCGCCAGCGGCGAACTGCGAGAGCGGGCCGCCCGGAGCCAGGTGCAGGATCGCAAAGCCGATCATCGAGACGATGAGCAGCAGCACGAGCGCCTGCAGCAGCCGTCGCACGAGAAAGGTGCTCATGGCGCGGTGTTCCGGGCGGGTCCGCTCATGATCTCAGCGCGCCCAGTACCAGCTGCCCATGTTCCAGGTATTCTGGCGGGCATTGATGTTGGGCTCGTAGCCGATGAGACCCTCCTTGTAGCCCTCGACCGGAACATATTGGTAGATTGGCAGGATCGGCAGTTCTTCGCGGACGATCTCCTGCAATTTCCAGTAGATCGCCTTGCGCTTGGCTTGATCGAAGGTTTCCTGCCCCTCCTTCAGCAGCTTGTCGACTTCGGCATTCTGCCACTGCATCTGGTTGGCGCCGCTGCCGTTCTTGGCGGGAATCGCATCGGAGGCGAAGCGCGAGGCCGGATCGGGATCGATCACGGTGCGGAAGGCGGTGCCGACCAGCAGCGACTGGAACTTCGAGCGCGTATAGAACTCGCCCCAGATCACCGCAGCCGGCATGTTGTTGATCTTCATGGAGACGCCGACCTGCTGCCAGTCCTGCATCATCAGTTGCTGGCACTGCTCGCGCAGCGAGGCGCCGGTCGTCGTCGAGACCGCGAATTCGAGCGGCACGCCGTTCTTTATGCGAACGCCGCTGCCGCTGCGTTTCCAGCCAGCGTCGTCGAGCAGCTCGTTGGCCTTGGCGAGGTCGTAACTCTGCTGCGGCAGATTGGGATTGTAGGCCCAGGATTCCTGAGGCGCGAAGGACTCCGTCGGCTTGTGCAGGCCGTAGAAGATGACGTCGATGATCGCCTGTTTGTTGATCGAGGCGTAGAGCGCCTGGCGCACCGCCTTTTCGGACAAGGCCGGATGCTCCAAGTTGGGCATCAGGATTTCGAGCGAAGCATTCGGGATCTTCACGATCTTGCGGCCCGGCAGCTTCACCGCCTCGGCATAGAAATTCGCCGGGATGCCGGTGCCGATGATGAGATCGACCTGCCCCGTACGGAATTGCGCATAGAGTGCCGTCTGGTCCGGCACATATTTGAGGACGGCCTTCTCCAGATAGGGGCCCTTGCCGTGATAGCGCTCGTTGGCCACGAGCGTGATGTTATCGCCCGGCGTGCGCTGCCCCCATTTGAAGGGCCCGGTGCCGACCGGCGCGCCGTTGAAGGGCGCGGTATTCGGGTCGCTGGCCTTTTCGAGCAGATGCTTGGGCACGATGAAGGTGTTGGAGAGCAGCGCCAGATAGGGCGCGTAGGCCTTCTCCATGCGCCAGGAGATCTCATGCGGTCCCTTGACCACGATATCCTTGACCAGCGCATGGCCGACGCGGGTGCGGCTCTTGAAGCCCGGCGCATTGATCAGCTCGAGTGTGTATTTCACATCCTCGGCGGTGAAGGGCGCCCCGTCATGCCAGGTAATGCCCTCGCGCAGTTTGACCTTCCAGGCCAGGCCACCTTCCGAGATGCCGCCATTGGCCTCGCTCGGCACCTCCGTTGCGAGGTCGGGCGTCAGGTTGCCCTGGGGGTCGGCGAGCCACATCGTGTTGAAGACCTGCATCCAGACGGTCTCGTCGACCTCGATGCCGGGCATCAGCGGGTTGAATGCGGTCGGCTCCTGCGACAACCCCACGACAACCTGGCCGGTTGGTTTGGCGGGCGGTGGCGGAGCAGGCTTTGTCTGGGCGCTGGCGCCAAATCCCGAAGCCGCGAGAAAGCCGCCCGCTCCGAGCGCGAGAAGGTGCCGGCGATGCAATGCCGGCATCGCGAAGACCGAACCGGTCGTTCCGTCGGAATGCTTTGTCATCCGGTAACCCCTCTTTTGCTTGTCTTGCGGAAGTCCCGGGCGCCCCGGGCAATTCAGGCGGAATCAATCGCGCATCCACGTCTCCCGGTTCATCCGGCGGGTCGTTCGCGGGCGCGGCCGATCCTTCAACCGCGCAGCTAGGTTAGGCGCGCGACCACCCACTTCGGATGCCGATCACGATGGCCGGCTGGGCATAATCTGCTGATTCAACCGCTGTCTTTGGCATAGGGTTCTGCACCGGATCGGGTCTTATCGAGTCGACCAAATCGGATCAGCCGTGCGGAGGGATTGGTCGTCGGCCGCGCGGCGCTGTCCCGCATCGCAAGGAAAGCCCGCCTATGTCTCCTCCGGTCACGCGCGTCCACAGCGACGAGACACTGCCGAAATCCGCCGATGTGGTGGTTATTGGCGGCGGTATCGCCGGCACCAGCGCGGCCTATGAGCTGGCAAAGAAGGGACATTCCGTCGCGTTGCTCGAAAAGGGGCACCTCGCCGGCGAGCAATCCAGCCGGAACTGGGGCTGGTGCCGTCAGCAGAATCGCGACCTGCGCGAATTGCCCCTGGCCCAGCGCGCCGTTGAGATGTGGAGCGGTTTGAACGAGGAACTCGGCGCCGAGACGGGCTTCCGCCGCACCGGGCTGCTCTATGTCACGACCAAACAATCCGATCTCGATCTGTGGTCGAACTGGGCCGACCGCGCCCGCGAGCATCAGATGCACAGCCGGATGCTGACGGCTGCCGAGGCCAAGGCCATGTCGCCGGGCAGCACGGAGAACTGGATCGGCGGCGTGCATTCGCCGACCGACGGGCGGGCCGAGCCCGCGCTGGCGACTCCCGCCATCGCCGAAGGGGCGCGCAAGCGGGGCGCGACCATTCATCAGAACTGCGCTGCGCGGGGACTGGAGACCCACGGTGGCAGGGTTTCGGCCGTCGTCACCGAACGAGGCACGATCCGGACCAGCGCGGTGCTCTGCGCCGGCGGGGCCTGGAGCTCGATGTTCTGCCGCCACCACGGCATCAAGCTGCCGCAGGCCGGTGTGCGCTCGACCTCCTTTTTCACAGAGGCAGCACCGCAGGTGATCGAGGGCGGGCTATCGATGCCCGACCTCACTTTCCGCCGTCGGCTCGACGGGGGCTACACGGTCGGCATCAGCGGGCGCGGCCTGCTCGAACTCACCCCGCAGGGCATGCTCTACGCACAGCAGTTCTGGCGGACCTTCAAGAAGCGGCGCTGGGGCCTGACCATCCGGGCCGGCCGGTCCTTCTTCGCCGGACCAGAGGCGATCTCCCGCTGGAGCAATGACAGCATCTCGCCCTTCGAGCGGATCCGCACCTTCGATCCGCCGGCACAGGAGGAGCTGATCAGCTTTGCCCTGACAAGGCTTGGACAACTCTATCCGCAGCTCGCCAATGTGAAGATCGCGCACAAATATGGCGGGCTGGTCGATTTCACCCCGGACTGGATTCCGGTCATTTCCGGCGTCGCGGCCCTGCCCGGCTTCTATATCTCGACGGGCTATAGCGGTCATGGCTTCGGCATCGGCCCGGCCGCAGGGCGCCTTGCCGCCGACATCGTCGCCAACGACACCCCGATCGTCGATCCACGGCCCTATCGCTACAGCCGCATGATCGACGGGACCGATCTCGGCGAGCCCGGCATGATGTGACGCGGCTTGGATTTGGATCTCGCCCGAGGAACCGCCGACCACCGGCATCGAGACCGCGCTGCGGCATCGCGTCCGGCACCGATGCAAAGATGATCCAATGCTGCCGGCAGCGCGGTCGCTAACCTCCTGACGAAACCGCCGGAGCTCCCCGTTTATGTCACCGACGCTTGAACGCATCGCCAGCAATGCGCGCCTGCCCGCCGAAGCCGATGTCGTGGTGATCGGCGCCGGAATCGTCGGCAGTGCGGCAGCCTATTACCTCGCGAAGCGTGGGCACGCCGTCGCGCTCGTCGAGAAGGGTGTCGTCGGCGGCGAACAGTCGAGCCGGAACTGGGGCTGGTGCCGCCAGCAGAACCGCGACGCCCGCGAACTGCCCCTCGCCATGCGCGCCATGGATCTCTGGGACAGCTTCAGCCGCGAAATCGGCGGCGATATCGGCTTCAGGCGCAGCGGACTCGTCTATGCCAGCAATGATACCGGCCAGATCGCGCAATGGGAAAAATGGCGGGAAACGGCGCGGCAGTTCGGCATCGATACGCGCATGCTCTCCGGTAGCGAGGCGGCAGCCATGACGGGCGGCCACTCCTGGCGCGGCGGGGTCCATTCGGTCAGCGACGGCAAGGCCGAGCCCGCACGCGCCGCACCTGTCCTCGCAGAAGGCGCCCGTTCGCATGGTGCGAGCATCCACCAGGATTGTGCTGCGCGCGGCCTCGACATCACGAATGGCGCGGTCTCCGGCGTGATCACCGAGAAGGGGTTGATCCGAACGCGCTCGGTGATCCTTTCCGGCGGGGCCTGGGCGTCAGCCTTCTGCCGGCGCCATGGCATTCGGTTTCCGCAGGCGAGCATCCGCTCGACCATTTTGCGGACGGAAGTCGCGCCCAAATTGCTCAATGCGCTCTATACCCCCGATTGCGCCCTGACACGGCGGCTCGACGGCAGCTACACGATCGCCATCAGCGGCAAGGGCACACTTGAGATCACCCCGCAGGGCTTGCGCTATGCGCGCGAGTTCCTGCCCATGTTCATCAAGCGGCTGAAGGCGGTCGAGTTCGGCCTCGGCACCTCCTTTTTCAGAGGGCCGGAAGCGCTCGGAGGCTGGGCTTTCGACAGGGAGACACCCTTCGAACGCATCCGCGTGCTCGATCCCGTGCCGAGCCGCACGTCCGTTGCGCTGACGCTGGCACGGGCGCGCGCGCTCTACCCCGCACTTCAAGACGTCGCCGTCCGCGAGAGCTGGGGCAGCTACATCGATTCGACGCCGGATGCCGTGCCGGTGATCTCGCCCGTCGCTGGTCTGCAGGGCTTCGTGCTGGCGGCCGGGTTCAGCGGGCATGGCTTCGGACTCGGGCCCGCAGCCGGCCATCTGGCTGCCGATCTCGCCGTGGGTGATACCCCGATCGTCGACCCGCGTCCCTTCCGGCATTCGCGCCTGATCGATGGCTCGAGGGGCGAGATCGGCGAATTCTGAACGTCGCCCGTCAGCGTGGGACAGCCCGTCATTCGGCCTTTCGCAGCTGGCGGCAATTCATGCTGAACCGGGGCAGTTGATCGGCAGAATCTTTGCTCGGCAGGACGCAATTCCAAGTCCGCGCCTGCGCATCGGCCGTAGTCTTGGATGCAACGCGGCAGATCGTGCTGGCGCGGCAACTTCTGATGGCGAGAGACGCGATGAGCACCCTGCGGCCGAAATTCGTGACCTTCGATTGCTATGGCACGCTGATCAATTTCGAAATGGGCCCGGCGGCGCGGCGCGTCTATGGCGCACGCCTGTCTCCCGAGGTCATGGACGGTTTCTGCGAGAGCTTCAGGGGCTTTCGCCTCGACGAGGTCCTCGGCGCCTGGAAGCCCTTCATCGAGGTGGTCCACAACGCGGTGGAGCGCAGTTGCAAGGCCTGGAAGATCAAGTTCGACCCCGCTGATGCCCAGGCGATCTATGACGAGATCCCAGGCTGGAACCCGCACCCGGATGTGCCGGCGGGCCTCGCCAAGGTCGCCAGGGAGATCCCCCTCGTCATTCTCTCGAACTCGATGACGGATCTGATTCCGCACTCCGTCGTCAAACTCGGCGCCCCCTTCCATGCGGCCTACACAGCGGAGGAGGCAAAGGCCTACAAGCCGCGCCTGCAGGCCTTCGAATACATGTTCGACATGCTGGGCTGCGGACCTGAAGAGATCGTGCACTGCTCGTCCAGCCTGCGCTACGATCTGATGAGCGCGTACGATCTGAAGATCGGCCAGAGGGTTTTCGTCAATCGCGGTCACGAGCCCGGTATTCCCGCTTACGGCTACCACGAAATCAAGGACATTGGTGGCCTGCCAGGCCTGCTCGGGCTCTGACGCCGATGCGCGATTTCGACCCTGACGCCATTACCTTCGCCACGGGCCATTTCATCGCCGGCAGCCATCTCGATGGCCCCGGTGAAAGGATCAGCGTCGCCCGACCATCCGACGCCGCCGCCTATGCCGATCTGCCGGTCGCATCGCCAGAGATCGTTGATCGGGCGGTCGAAGATGCAACGAATGCGGTCAAGCGCAGTGGCTGGGCGACGCAGCCGCCGCGCGACCGGGCGCGCGCCATGCGGCACTGGGCCGAGTTGATCGAGGCGAAGAGTGAGGAACTCGGCCGACTGGAGGCGCTGGGCTCGACGCGCCCAATCGCCCAGGCCGTGACCGGCGACGTCGCCAGCACAGCCGAAGGCATCCGCTTTTTCGCTGAATGGGCGGACAAGCTCGGCGGCGACGTTGCCGCGACGCGGGCCGACCATTTCGGCATGATCGTCTCCGAGCCCTATGGTGTGGTGGGGGCGATCACGCCCTGGAACTTCCCGCTCAGCATGGCGAGCTGGAAGGTCGGCCCGGCGCTCGCCGCCGGCAATGCAATCGTCCTGAAACCATCCGAACTGACGCCGTTCTCGACCGTGAGGCTGGCTGAGCTCGCCGTCGAGGCCGGAATTCCGCCCGGTATCTTCAATGTCGTACAGGGCACGGGCGCGGTGACAGGCGACGCACTCAGCCGTCATCCCGGCATTGCCAAGCTCTCCTTTACCGGCTCCACCCGTACGGGCATCGCCGTGATGAAGGCCGCGGCCGAGACCGGCATCAAGCCGGTAACACTCGAGCTCGGCGGCAAGAGCCCGCAGCTCGTCTTCGCTGACGCCGATCTCGACAAGGCAGCGGAGTGCATAGCCAGTTCGCTCCTCGCCAATGCCGGCCAGGCCTGCGTGGCGGGTTCGCGGCTGATCGTTCAGCAGGAGGCCACTGATGCCCTGGTCTCGGCTCTATTGGCGCGGCTCTCGCGTATCGCGCCAGGTCCGACCTGGAAATCGTCGACGGGCTTTGCGCCGATCATCTCGGAGATCCAGGCCCGGCGCATCGATGCGATCCTGGCCCGCAGCCGCGCCCAGGGCGCCGAAGTGCTGCTGGGAGGAGGAAGGATCGAGGGCCATGGCGGAGCCTTCTATCAGCCGACCTTGCTCGCAAGCGTTGATGCGGACACCGCAGCGGTGCGTGAGGAGATCTTCGGCCCGGTGCTGACGATCCAGAGCTTCGAAACCGAAGAGGAAGGCTTCGCCCTCGCCGATCACCCCGAATACGGGCTCGCAGCCGGTGTCTACACCTCCGATCTCGGCCGGGGTCTGCGGGCCGTGCGCCAGATCAAGGCGGGCACGATCTGGATCAATCGCTATAATCGCACGCTCGACTTCATCCTGCCGACCGGCGGGTACAAGAGCTCCGGCATCGGCAAGGATCTCGGCCGGCAGGCCGTCGAGGCCAACCTGCGGCACAAGACCGTGCTGATCGACATCGGTGCGTGAAGGCTTACGGCCACTCGCGCGCCGCCGGCCGTGATCGGGAAGGAGCCGATCGATCGCCTCGATTCCGGCCCGTGCTGACGACGGCTTTCCTCCTGCTTCAGCGATGCTGAAGCAGGCCGTCTGAATCAACGAGGCTCATCGTCATTCCCGACAAGCCGCGAACCGGAGACCCGGTATGACGATGGGGCTCGTCGGTTGACGGCTCCTCAGTGGCGCCAGTCCTGGTAGCGGTAATAGGCGCCGACGAAGGGCAGGAACCAGGGCGGACCGAAATGGCCTGGCACAGCCGGCCAGGCGAGCCCCGCGAACGGATTCGCATTCACCTCCCCGCCCATGACACGGGCCATGATCTGCCCCATATGCACCGACATCTGGGTGCCATGACCGCTGTAGCCCAGCGCATAGAACACACCCTCACGCTCGCCGGCGCGCGGCAACCGGTCAGAGGTCATGTCGACCAGCCCCCCCCCAGCAATAGTCGATGCGCACGCCGGAAAGCTGCGGAAAGAGTTCAAGCATCCGCGCCTGCAAAATCGCGCCGCTCTTCGCATCGGATTTCGGGCTCGACAGTGCGAAACGGGCCCGGCCACCGAAGATCAGGCGATTATCCGGCGTGAGGCGGAAATAGTTGCCGATGTTCTTCGTCGTCGTCGCGGTCCGCCGCATCGGAAGGATCGACGAAGCGAGCTCGGCCGAAAGCGGCGCTGTGGCGATGATGAAGCTGCCCACCGGCACGATGCGCCGCCTGAGCCAGGCGAAGGGCCCCTGCCGGGAGGCGCCAGTCGCAAGCAGCACCTGCCCGGCCTCGATCTCGCCACGCGTCGTCACGACCCTGTGCGCACAACCATTGACCCGGTGAAGGTCCGTCACGGCGGCGTTCTCGTAGATGCTCGCACCGCGCCGCGCAGCGGCATCGGCCAGCCCGACGCCGAAGCGGCCCATATGCATGTGGGCACTGCGCGGGAAGACCAGTCCGCCATGGAAACCGTCGGAACCGACCTCGCGCCGGATATCCTCCGGCCGAACCACGGTGAGATCAGGCTCGACGGTGCGCGACAGCAACTCAGCACTCTTCTGCAACTTGGCGAAATGCCCAGGCTTGGCCGCGAGCTTGATCTTGCCGGTGCGGATAAAATCGCAATCGATCGCCTCGCTTGCGACCAGCCTCTCCACCTGATCGACCGCATCATCGAAGGCCCGGTAGAGCGCCACGGCACGGTCCTGGCCCAGGCTGGCTGCGAGACCGCCGAGATCATGGGCGAGCCCGTTATTGCAGTGTCCGCCATTGCGACCGGATGCCTCGCCGATCACACGGCCCGCCTCCAGAACCGCAACGCTCGCGCCGGATCCCGCCAGAGCCAGGGCCGCAGAGAGCCCGGTGAAGCCGCCGCCGACGATAGCGACATCAAAAGTGCCCGCCAGCGGACCTGTGGCACCTGCGCCGAAACGCGGCGCCGTCGCAAGCCAATAGGGTTCGAGTTTCATCAGCGATCGGTCCGCGGGTCAGCGCCGGCTGTCAGGGCCGGAAAGGCGTTGCGAACCGGTCTGCGCAAGCTGTTGCCCAGACGCGGTCCGGTTTGGAGGACCGAGCATGCGACATTCTAAGCGTATGTATTGTATGAATTTTACTATTCTCGAAAGCCAGCGGCGCACCTATACTTGGGTTTCATTCCAGATGAGGCTCGCAGGGGTGGATACCAAAACAGCCAAGCGCCCACTCGACTATGCGATCGATATCCGCGCGATGACCGAGGCCGATCTCGGCCAGGCACACCAGCTCTCGATCGCCGTCGCCTGGCCGCACCGCCCTGAAGATTGGCGGCTGGTGTTCGAGGTCGGATATGGCCTCATCGCCTGCGACCGGATCGGTCGCGCACTCGGGACAGCAATGTGGTGGCCCTTTGGCGAACATTTCGCCACGATCGGCATGGTGATCACCTCGCCCCGACTCCAGGCGCGAGGCGCCGGCCGGCGGTTGATGGACACGATCTTCGAACAATCCGGGCAGCGCGATCTGCGCCTGAACTCGACGCGCGAAGGCTACCGGCTCTACCGCTCGCTCGGCTTCGAGCCGATCGGCCGCGTCTTTCAGCATCAGGGCCGCGTCGAGGATGCGGGCCCGGCAACCGATCCTACGATCACCATAAGGCCGGTCGTCGCGGACGATCTCGACGCCATCGCCCGTCTCGATGCCATGGCTTATGGCGCGGATCGGGCGCGGGTGATCCAGGCCCTGATGCCGCAATCGGTCGGGACGATCCACGAGCGCAACGGAGAGGCCGTCGGTTTCGCGTTGTGCCGCCCCTTCGGGCGCGGCCATGTCGTCGGGCCGATCGTGGCGGAGGACGATAGGGCGGCGATCGCTCTGACCCGGCCACATGTCCAGGCCCATGAAGGTGGGTTCCTCCGGGTCGACACTGCGATGGAGCAGGGTCTGTTCGGCGGTTTCCTCGAATCCTGCGGCATGATGATCCACGACACCGTGACGACGATGATCCGCGGCAACAACCATGCAGCGCGCGGCACAATGCGCACCTTCGGGCTGATCAACCAGGCCTTGGGTTGAGGGTTAGATCATCGGACCGGATATCGTATCCGGTCCGATGATCTAACCTTCTGTGTTTGCATCGGCTTTTCCGAAAACCGCAATCCACTTTTCGGCCGATGCTTTAAACGTCGAACAGCACAGGCAGCGGATAGCCCGGTTTCTGGATCGGCGTCTTGATGACGATGTAGCTGAAGTATTTCGAGATGCCGAGATTGCGATCGAGCAGCGTCTCGATCAGCGACTGGTAATGCGTCAGCCCGCGCGTGACGAACTTGACCAGATAGTCATAGCCGCCGCTGACCATATGGCATTCCACCACCTCGTCGACGCGGCGCAGGCCCGTCTCGAAGCGGATGAAATATTCCTTCGTATGGTCAGCCAGCGTGATCTCGGTAAAGACCGTGATCGTCTCACCGAGCTTCTGCAGATTGATCGTGGCTCCATATCCGGAAATGAAGCCGGCTTGTTCAAGCCGCTTCACCCGCAGCAGGCAGGGACTGGGCGACAAGCCGACCGCATCGGCCAGCGTGACATTCGTCACGCGGCCGTTGTTCTGGAGCTCGATCAGAATCTTCATATCGATGCGGTCGAGCCGCACGCCCGGTGTCACCACGAAAGCCTCACCCCAGCCCTCCCCGCGCAAACCCGAACGGCGAGCCACCACTCCGGTGGCGTGAAACTAAACACGTCGCTCTATCCGAGCAAAGCGAGGATCATGCCAGCTCAACCAGCTTCAACTCGGCCTTGACCTCAGGGAGCGCCAGCATGTCGTCCAGCGTCTGGCGCAGGCGCGCGATGATCAGATCGATCTCCGACTCGCTGCAGCACAGCGGCGGAGCGAGCCCGATGATGTCATCGGCGAAGGCGCGGAAGATCACGCCATTGGCATAGCCACGCGCAAAGAGATGGTCGGACAGCTTCGCCGCGCGCGAGAACTTCTCCTTGGTGACCTTGTCGGCAACGATCTCGACACCGGCGAGCAGACCGCGCGCCCGGACTTCTCCGACCAGGGGATGGTCGGCGAGCGTGGCGAGGCGCTCCTCGAAATAGGCGCCGACGCGCTGGCCATTGGCGAGAATGCCACCCTCGTCATAGAGGCGCAGTACCTCGAGCGCGACAGCGGCGCTGACGGGATGGCCCGAATAGGTATAGCCATGCCCGATCGGGCCGCCGGCGGGCGCATTGTCGGCGATGGCGCGATAGACCTTCTCGCCGATCGCGAGCGCTCCGAGCGGGGCGTAACCCGAGGTCAGGCCCTTGGCCATGCTCATCATGTCCGGCACGACGCCTTCCGCCTCGCAGGCGAACATCGGTCCGGTACGACCGAAGCCGGTGATGACCTCATCGGCGACGAAGAGGATGTCGAGTTCGGCCGCGGCATCGCGCATCGCCTTCAGCCAGCCCTTCGGGGGAACGACGACGCCGCCCGATCCCTGCACCGGCTCGCAGAAGAAGGCAGCAACGGTGTCAGCCCCGAGTTCCTCGACCTTGGCCCGCAGCGTCGCGACGCTGGCCGCGATGACGGCGGCATCGTCGGAGCCCGCCGGGTTGCGATAGGGATAGGGCGAGGCGATGTAGTGCTGGCCCTCGGCCGGCAGGTCGAAATTGGCGTGGAACGCGGGCAGCGCGGTGACGCCCGCCCCCGTCGAACTCGAGCCGTGATAGCCTCGCTCCAGCGAGATGATCTGCTTCTTCGCCGGTCGTCCGGTGACGTTGTAGTAGTAGCGGATCAGGCGCAGCGCGCTATCGACGGCATCGGAGCCGCCGAGCGAGAAATAGATGTGGTTGAGATCGCCGGGAGTGATCTCCGCAAGCTTGGTGGCCAGCCGGATCGCAGGCTCGCTGCCGAAACCGAAATAGCCGGTCGCATAGGGCAGTTCACGCATCTGCGCGGCGGCTACCTCAACGATGCTGTCATGGCCATAGCCGACATTGACGCACCACAGCCCTGCAAAACCGTCGATCAGCTCGTGACCATCGGCATCGGTGATGAAGGCTCCCCGGGCCGACTTCAGGATGGTGACGCCGCGCTTCTCGTGCCCCGCCCAGTTGGCGACGGGGTGGACCCAATGCATGCGGTCGAGGGCTTCGAGAGAGTTCACAGTCATGGAGACAAGCCTTGCTGGGGGATCTCTAGATCGAGAGACGGATGACGGCTCAGGCGGCGCCGGCCTGCCCATACTTGGCAGGTTCGGACCTCAGCCGCGTAGCATGCGCCTGCTCGCGCAGGTAGCGCCCAGGAGTGACCCCACATATGCTCTTGAAATGACGCGACAGGTGGCTCTGGTCGAAGAATCCGGCCTCGGAAGCCGCCAGTGCCAAGGGTACGCCCTCGCGCAGCAATGACTTCGCGTAACGAATGCGCCGATGGCAGATGAAGCGGTGCGGCGTCAGCCCGACCTGCCGGCGAAACACCGTCACGAAGCGGCAAACGCTGAGGCCCGCGAGAACCGCGATATCCTCAAGATAGACCGCGTCGGTGAAGTGCCGCTCGATATGGGTGAGAGCACGCTGGATACCGGGGCTGATACGCCCCGAAAGCGCTGTGCCGACATTGGAAACTGGCTCATGCATGGACTGGCTCTTCCCTGCTGACGGCCATTGCCGCCTTGCCAGGAGCCTAGGACCGGGCCGCCATGATGTGGGCCTCCGCCAGGGGGCAGACATGGTATCCCCTGCGCATTTGCTACGCAGCGACAGCACATCGTGCTTTCGGCGTTCAATGAGGCGCCGCCGCTCAGGCTTGCTTCAGCCCGCCCATGTGGAAACTCTTGGTCTCCAGATATTCCTCGATACCGGTTGCGCCTCCTTCGCGTCCAGTTCCGGACTGCTTGATGCCACCGAAGGGTGCAACCTCCATCGAGACGGAGCCGGTATTGAGCCCGACCATGCCGAATTCGAGCCGCTCCCCGACCCGCCAGGCACGATGCAGGTTCTCGGTGTAGAAATAGGCCGCCAGGCCATAGGGCGTGCCATTGGCGATCTCGATCGCCTCATCCTCATGTTTGAACCGGAATAGCGGCGCGACCGGCCCGAATGTCTCCTCATTGGCCAGGCGCATCCGCGTATTCGCCCCGATCAGCACGGTCGGCGCAATGAAACGGGCGATATCGAAGCCAGCCTCCCCGCCAACGACCCGCGTTGCGCCAAGCGACAGCGCATCCTCGACATGCGCCCGAACCTTTTCAACCGCCGCAGCATTGATCAGCGGACCGATATTGACGCCTCCTTTGCGACCGTTGCCGACCCGCATGGCCGACACTGCGCTGGCAAGGCGCTCGGCAAACGCGTCATGAACCCCGTCCTGCACCAGGATGCGGTTGGCGCAGACACAGGTCTGGCCGGCATTGCGGAACTTGCTGACGATGGCCCCCGCAACGGCCATGTCGAGATCGGCATCGTCGAAGACGATGAACGGGGCATTGCCGCCAAGCTCGAGGCTGAGCCGCTTCAGCGTGTCCGAGGACTGACGCATCAACAGGGCACCGACCCGCGTCGAGCCTGTGAAGGAGAGCTTCCGCACAGCGGCGCTGCCGGTCAGCGTTTCGCCGATCGCATGGGGCAGGCCCGTGACGATGTTGATCACGCCCTTGGGGATCCCGGCCCGCGCCGCCAGCACGCCGAGCGCCAAGGCCGAATAGGGCGTCAGCTCCGATGGCTTGACCACAACGGTACAGCCCGCCGCCAGTGCCGGCGCGCATTTGCGGGTGATCATCGCATTCGGAAAGTTCCACGGCGTGATCGCGGCGGAAACCCCAACCGGCTCCTTGAGCACAAGAATACGTCGGTCGGTGGTCGGAGCCGGCACGATCCCGCCATAGATGCGCCGCGCCTCCTCGGCGAACCATTTGATGAAGCCCGCGCCATAGCGCACTTCGCCCTCGGCTTCCGCCAGCGGCTTGCCCTGTTCTGCGGTCATGATCAGGGCGAGATCACCGGCATGCGACAGCAGGAGATCGTGCCAGCGCTCCAGCAAGGCGGCACGCTCGGCTGCCGGGCGCGCGCGCCACGCCGGGAAGGCGGCTTCCGCGGCAGCGATGGCAGCCTGCGTCTCGGCTTCGCCGCAGGTCGGGATCGTGCCAAGCTCGGAACCGTCGGCCGGGTCGTTCACCGCGAGCACCGCGCCCGACGCCGCCCCGACCCACTCGCCGCCGATCAGCGCTCGCTGGACGAAGAGCCCTGGATCCTTCAGCTGTTCCATGAGCATGGACTGATCTCCCCTCAATAGCCGCGTTTGCGGTCCACCAGCCCAAGCAGCGGTTCGCCGGCGCAATGGCGCCTTAGATTGTCGAGCACGACGTCGACCGCAGTTTCCGGCTGGGTCATGCTGGCGATATGCGGGGTGATCAGCACGCGCGGGTCGCTCCACAGCTCATGGCCGACGGGCAGCGGTTCGGGCGAGGTGACATCCAGGACCGCCGCCGAGACCTGGCCGCTATCAAGTGCGGCGAGCAGAGCATCCTGGTCGAGATGGCCGCCACGTCCCGAACTCACCAGCCGCGCCCCGCGCGGCAGTTTTGCGAAGAGCTCGGCATTCAGCACGCCGCGCGTCTCATCGGTCAGGGGCAGCAGGCAGACCAGGATATCGGTGCGGCCGAGGAAATCAGCCATCTCGTCCGGGCCGGCATAACAGGTGACGCCCTTGATCTCGCGGCGTGAGCGGCTCCACCCCGCGACCTGAAAGCCGAACCCTGCGAGCTTGCGACACGCGGCCTCCCCCAGCATGCCGAGCCCCAGAATGCCGACGCGACGGGTCGAAGCCGGCCATACCCTGATCTGACGCCAGATCTGGTCGCGCTGCTGGGCGATATACGGCACCAGGTCGCGATGCAGCGCCAGTACCGACATCGTGACATATTCGACCATGCCGTCGACGATGCCGGGCTCGACCATCCGCACGACCGGAAGCTCCGGCGGCAGCTTCGAGAAATCGAACTGGTCGACACCGGCCCCGACCGAGATCAGCAGTTCCAGATTGGGAAACTGCGCCATGATGTCGTCGGGCGGTAACCAGGCAGCGAGATAGCGGATATCTGTGGGATCGCCGACATTCGGCCAGATGCGGAAGGCCAGATCCGGCGCCTTTGCCGCCAGGAGGCGGGCCCATTCGGCACCGCGCGTGGGGTCGGATTTGTAAAGCAGCGCCATACTACCTGCCTGTTCCAAAATTCAGCCGAGTGCCTGGTTGGCCAACGCGTAGAGGCACATCGGTCCCACTGGATTTGGCTTATTGCCAAGCACCATCGACGTCACCGCCCCCGCAGGGTTCAGCCCGCATTCCGTGAGCCAATCCGCGAGCCCGGAATCGACCTGGATATCGACACGCAGAAACTGGCCGCGCTGTTCATGCAGCCAATGTGCGATCAGAATTTGAGCATCGTCGCGCGTCGCGGCGACGACAGGTCCGACCACCAGCCCGCGACCGAAGCGGCGCAGGATGCTGAACCCCTCGGGCTGGCCGTTGCGCTCCAGCACGATGCACTCGCCGCAGGCGAGCAGCACCTCCAACATCGGTTTGCGCGCCAGCCCGGTGGCCTGTCGGTCGATCCGCTCCAGCAGAACCAGATCCGCTCGGCGACCAAGGCGCAGCGACATGCCAGCTTGCAGGACGGGCGCCGCGATCGCCGGCGTCTCACCCTGATGTTGCTGCACCTCACCGCAGGGAACGAAGCCGAGCTTCGCATAGAGCGGCTCCCCCGCGGCGGTGGCGTTGAGCATCAGCGAGCGCCCCTGTGCCTGCACGAACAGCGCCTGCATCAGCCGTTTGCCAATGCCTCCACCCTGATGGGCGGGTGAAACGATGATCATGCCGAGCGTGGCATGGCTCTCGCCATAGGGCCACCACAGCGCCGTCGCGACGATCTCCTCGCCGAGCGTCACGACGACGCCATGGCCGAGGCCGATCACCATCTCCCAATCCTCGGCCCGATGCGGCCAGTTCACGGCGCACGACAACGCATGGCAAGCCAGTGCGTCGGCCGTCGCGATCTGGCGCAGAAGCAGCGTCTCTTGAGGGGCGGTAGCGCACATCATCGGTTCCATGATCAGAGGCATCGGCAGGATGGTCGCGGACTTAGCCGCGGACCTCCTGCACGACGTAGAATTTGGCGACATGAACGCTGCTTTCCCAGGCGCAGGGTGCATCCTGGACAACGAAGACGCTGTCGCCTTGCTCGACACGCGTGACGCTGCCATCGGCTCCCGTGAGATCGACGCTGCCTGCGACCAGATGCATGAGCTCATTGACGCGATGCGGGCGCGAGATGCGGTGATAGGGCGTCGAATCCCAGGTACCCGCCCGGAAGCGCGAGGCCTCGTCGGTAAAGGCGTTGAAGCTGCGGCATTGCGGTGTCGGGCCGATGAGCACCTCGGCCGGCGGCGCCGCCGAGGCCGAGAGGGCGGCGTCGGCCCGAATGTCCTGCAAGGCCGGCGCGGCCGAGGTCGCACCGGTCGTGGCGCAGAAGACGAAGCGCGTACCGGGCGCTGCTTCGATCCGCAACGCGGTGCCGCGCGCGATCACCGCCCCACGCCCAGGCGTCAACTCCAGGGCGGTCTTGCCGGTCTCGGCAAGACGCAGCAGGCCCGCGACGACAACCATGAATTCGGTGTGAGGAAACGAGGCGCTCTCACAAGCCCCCTCGAACGCAGCGCGGCCCGCCGCCATGGAATCGGGGCCGGTCCAGGCGATCTCGCGGCCTGCAGCAAATGGGTCGGTGGCGCTGAGTCTCGTCATGCCGGGGCTGATGGCGGGCTGGGCGCCCTTGGCGCGGTTAAGCACTATGATTGCGGGCGATGTCATCGGTGGAGCCGTCCAGACGTTTCTTGCGACAGGTCCAGAGCTAAAGCCAAAGCCGCCATCGGGATTGGACCATCTTTCCGGATGCCAGTTTCGGGGCCGACAGCCGCACGCGCCGGCTCGCCCTCCGGAAATCCAGGAGCAAGACCAACCGGGGCGCAGGAAGACGCCTTCCTGCGCCATGAACCGGATAGGCACGGCATAATCTGCCGAACACCCTTCCTCGCGCGACATTGCTGTCAACAGCCGCCTGCCCTGGCGCGCGTTCCTCGATGGCGGGTTTTTGCGCTGTTTCGCCTCCGAAGGGCACATCGACATCATCGTCCAGCAGAGCCGATCGCCTTGACGCCAGCAACATCGCCCGGTCGAAATGCCCCACGCGATCCCGCGATCCGGAGATGACGGCATGGCCTGCCATGGCGGGGTGCGAAAACGGCACGGTGTTGTCGGCGTGACATCGAGAACGACATCGGCAGCCATCGCTGCGACTTACACTTCACGAACTGCGCCTGACATGCGTCGAGCGATCACTGCCGTGCCGGACTGCGCGCCGCGCTAGAGCGACGCGGCCCGTTCCTTGCTGCTGTGGTCTGTGCTTGGGCGGAGACGGTTCGGATCGACATTGGGGGTCGGCGGCAAGATCATGGGTCTTGCCGCCTGGCGCATCGACAAAAGGGGCGCGTGAATGTGGACGATCGCGTTGAAACGCTTCACGCTGCTGTGTGCGACATGCGTCTTCATCTCGCTGCTCGCCTTCATCGTGCCCTACATGAATGGCGGCGATCCCGCCCGGACGATCCTGCGATCCCGCATGGGAGATGTGGCCCTCGATACTGAGGCCGTTGAGGCCCTGCGCATAAGCCTCGGGCTCGAACAGCCGCTCTATGTCCAATACCTGTCCTGGCTGAAGGCGGCCCTGAGCGGTGACTTTGGCTATTCCTTCGTCAGTCGCGCGCCGGTGGGACAGGAAGTGCTGCGGTCGCTGGGCGTCTCGTTCACGCTTGCCATGGCGGCGCTCGGCCTCGCCTTGCTCGTGGCCCTTCCAATGGGAACGCTTGTGGCGCTGAAGCCGGGCGGACGCCTGGACAACATCGTCACTTTCCTCACGCAGTCCCTTGTCGCCATCCCCGAATACTGGTTCGCGCCGATCTCGGTGCTGATCTTCTCGCTGTACCTTGGTCTCTTGCCATCCGCCGGCTGGCAAGGTCCGTCCTATATCGTGCTCCCTGCCCTCGTTCTGTCGCTGCGCCCGATGGCCTACTTCACCCGAGTGACGCGCGCGGCGATGATCGATGTGCTGCAGGCGCCCTATATCACCGCTGCGCTCAGCCGCGGGCTGAGCATGCGGCAGACAGTTGTTCACCACGGGCTGCGTAACGGATCGATGCCGGTCGTCACGCTGTTTGCCCTGTGGCTTGCCGGCCTGCTCGGCGGCTCCGTCGTGGTCGAGGTCATCTTCTCGATCCCCGGCATGGGACGGCTGATCTACGAAGGCGTGGTGAACAACGACGTGCCCGTGCTGCAAGCGAGCTTCATGTGCATCGTCGTCCTGTCGATCGTGATCAACACCATTGCCGACGTGCTCTACATCCTGCTGAATCCAGTCGTGCGGATGGGCCATGTCCACTGAAACCGCCCTGCCCCTGCTCCCATTCGCCGGTCGCACCGTGGCTGGCCGCCCTTCAGCCCTTCGGCGCTTCCTCAGTTTCGCCCGCAGCCGACACTGGACCTTCGGGGTTGGAATCGCGCTGTTTGCGCTGATCGCTGCGCTGCTGATCGCCGGTCCCTGGGTGACACCCTACAATCCGGCAAGCCAAAGCCTGCTGCGCCGCCTGGCCTCACCGAGCGCTGCACACTGGCTCGGCACGGACCATCTGGGCCGCGATCTGTTGAGCCGGATTCTGGTCGGCGGCCAGTTTTCCGTGCTGATCGCCATGGTCACGCTGTTCCTCTGCGTCACCATCGGAACCGTGGTCGGCATCATCTCGGCTCGCTCGGGCGGCTGGGTCGATGAAATCATCATGCGCCTGGTCGACCTGCTGATCTCGTTTCCCGACGTGGTGATCGCCATCTTCGCGATCGCGATCCTCGGGCCGGGCTATGGTACGCTCATCATATCCCTGACGATCATCGGCTGGACACCCTTCGCCCGCTTGTCACGCGGTCTGGCGCTCGTGATCAGCGCCAAGGAATATATCAGCGCGGCCGAGGTGCTGGGCTGCTCGCGCACCTTCATCATTGTCCGGCACATCATTCCCAATACCCTGCGGCCGATCGCGGCGATCACCTTCCTGCGCTTCGGGCACAAGCTGATCACAGTGGGTGGCCTCTCCTTCATCGGGCTCGGCGTGCAGCCACCCCAGGCCGACTGGGCGCTGATGCTGGCCGAGGCTCAGCCCTATGTCGAGCGGATGCCGCTGCTCGTGATCGTGCCCGGCCTGGCGATCTTCCTGACGGCACTGTCAGTGACCTGGATCGGCCAGGGCCTCGAACTCAAGGAAGCCCGATAGGATTGCGGAAGCGGGAAGGATGCGGCCAACCGAATGTGTAAGGCCGCCCCCCATTCGCCTCTGATCGAGCACGAACGAGCCTGCCCCCCCGCAGAGATAGGAAAACACCATAGCCTGAGCCGCGAAGAGCGAGTGCACCAATAGAGAACACGACCAAAAAACCAGAACAGAGGGGTCACAGATGGACAAGCGCCTTCCCGATACTGCCGATGACGCGCGACCCGAGCCGGCCAGGGACGTGCTTCTCGATATCCGCAACCTGCACGTCTCGGTGCCCGGCAAAGGCTCATCGAAGACCATTATCGATGGCCTGAGCCTGCAGCTCAGGAGCGGCGAGATCGTCGCGCTCGTCGGCGAGTCGGGATCGGGCAAGAGCATGACCGCGCTGTCGCTGATGCGCCTGCTGCCCTCTGCCGCCAGCATCACGGGCGGGCAGGTCCTGTTTCGGGGGCGCGATGTGCTTGGCATGAGCCCGGCCGAATTGAACCATCTGCGCGGCGGGCACATCGCCATGATCTTCCAGCAGCCGCAGGGCATGCTCGATCCGACGTCTCGGGTCGGGGTGCAGGTGGCGGAGGCGCTCTGGAAGCATCGCCGTCCCGACCGTTCCTCGGTCAAGGAGCGCGTGATCAAACTGCTCGCCGATGTCGGCATCCCTGCTCCGGCGAGCCGCATCGACTGCTATGCACATGAACTGTCCGGCGGCATGGCGCAGCGCGTGATGATAGCAGCCGCAATGAGCGGCGAGCCCCAGCTCCTGATCGCCGACGAGCCGACGACAGCGCTCGATGTCACCGTGCAGGTGCAGATCCTGAAGCTGCTGGACGAGCAGCGCCGAAAGCGGAACCTCGCGATCCTGCTGATCACCCATGATCTGTCGATCGTCTCCGCGATCGCCGATCGCGTCGCGGTGATGTATGCCGGCCGCATCGTCGAGGAAGGACCGGCCCGCGAGATCCTCAAGCAGCCGCGCCACCCCTACACCAGGGCGCTGGTGCAGTGCTCGCTGCTCAAGGCGGACGCGAACGGCCGGCTCTATTCGATTCCGGCGGCGCCGACGGCACTCGCGACCGGACAGGGCTGCCGCTTCCTGCCGCGCTGCCCGACCGCGGCAGCCAACGGCATCTCCGCGCATTGCCTCGAGCAGGAACCCCAGCTGAGTATCTATGACGCAAGCTGCATGGCACGATGCTGGGCCGTGGCCTGCAACGACCATCCTGCGATGGCTGCCAGCGGAACCCACGCATGATCGACAGTCGCATCGACATGGCGCCGCGGTCTCACGCTACGGTCGGCCGCCCCTTCGTCGAGGTCACCGACCTCAAGAAGCACTACATGATGCGCGCAGGGCTCTCGCTGAAGGCCCTGGACGGCGTCTCCTTCTCCATTCGCGAGGGCGAGGTCCTGGGTCTCGTTGGTGAGTCCGGCTGCGGCAAGAGCACGATCGCCCGCGTCCTGATGCGGCTGACATCCGCAACAGGCGGCGAGGCCAGGATCGACCAACGGAACGTCCTGACGCTGAATGGCCCGGACCTGCGCCGCATGCGGCGGACCATGCAGCTTGTCTTTCAGGACCCCTATGCCGCCCTCGATCCGCGCATGACGCTGGGCAACAGCATGCTGCTGCCGATGATCCAGAACGAGCTCGGCACGCGTGACACGCTTCGCGCTACGGTGCTGCAGATGCTCGAAGAAGTGGGGCTCGATGCCTCTTTCGCCGAGCGATATCCCCGCGAATGCTCCGGAGGACAGTTGCAGCGTGTGGTCATCGGACGGGCCCTGCTGCTGAAGCCTCGGTTCCTCGTCTGCGACGAACCGACCTCGGCGCTGGACGCTTCGATGCGGACACAGATCCTGAACCTTCTGGTCGACCTGAAGCAGCGCTTCGGCCTGACGCTGCTGATGATTTCCCATGATCTGCGCGTTGTGAAGCACATGTGCGACCGCATCGCCGTGATGTATCTTGGCCAGATCGTCGAGATCGCCGACCGGGACGAGCTCTTCGCACGGCCGCGCCACCCCTATACGCGCGCACTGATCTCATCCGCCTTGATCGACGAGACTGGCCTTGACGGCGCAGCCAGCTATCTCAAGGGCGATCTGCCAAGCCCGCTGGCTCCGCCGCCGGGGTGCCGGCTTCAGACGCGATGCCGCTTTGCGACGCAGCCTTGCACCAGCGAGATGCCCCTGCTTCGCGACGCGGGCGACGGCCATCTCGTCCGCTGCCACCACTGGGAAAAGCTCGATCTGACCTCAGTGACCTATCGCGCAGCCGGGACGCCTGATGCGGCGACGACAGGCCCATGACATCTTATCGGCGCGCGTTCGATGGGGATGATCGGTTCTGCGGCCAGTTCCCCGCAGAACGGTATTAAATTCTTCGCCAGACGCGGGACGATCAGCCTTGCTGCAACCATAAGCAGAATAAAACAGGGGATCGACGAATGAGCAATCGCAAGACCATAGGGGCTGCCTGCGCACTTGCCTTGTCTGCGGCGACCGCGGCTGAAGCCGCGGGAACCCTCACCATCGGCGAGGTTGTGAATGTTGTCGCGGGCTGGGACATGGCGTCTGACGACGCTTATCTGGGCAGTCGCTCAGGGTGCTATGAGGGCCTGACCAAAGTTGATTTCGACGGCGAGCTGAAGCCCTCGCTCGCCACGGCATGGAGCCAGTCTTCGCCGACCGCCTGGGACTTCAAGATACGCCAGGGCGTCACATTCCATGACGGGAGCCCCCTGACGGCCGAAGCGGCGGCGAACGCACTCAACCAGCTCCTGGCGGCGCAGGTGCCGGCAAGGGCTTTTTCGAAGAAGAACATCAAATCCGTCGAGGTGCTGGACACCGAGACCCTGCGCATCACCACCGTCGAACCCTCGGTCTTCCTCCCCGGCCAGCTGGCCAGTCCGGCCACGACGATCCTGGCACCGGCAGCCTACAAGGACGGCAAGGTCAACCCGATCAAGACCTGCACTGGCCCCTTCGCCATCACGCGCGTCGATGCCAAGCAAGGCATGACCGTCAAGCGCAATGACAACTACTGGGGCGGCAAGCCAAAGCTCGACGGAGCAGAGATCAAATTCATCTCGGATGCGAACAGCCGTGCCACCCAGATCCGCACCGGAGAAGCCGATATCGCCCGGATGATCTCGGCCACCGCGCTGGCCCAGTTCAAGAATCTGAAGAACGTGAGGCTGGAGCAGACCAAGGCCCCACGCACCCTCATGCTTCTCCTCAACAACAAGAAGAAGCCGTTCGACGACATCCGCGTCCGCCAGGCGATCCAGGCCGCGATCGACACATCGGCGATTGCCGCGGCGGTCTATGAGGGCGCCGCGACGCCGGCCATGGGCCCGTTCCGCGCGACCGATCCGTGGGCGCCAGCCAATCAAAAGCCGTCCTATGATCCCGCGAAGGCAAAGAAGCTGCTGGCGGAAGCCGGCATCAAGCCCGGCAGCCTGACCCTCAATCTCTGGGGCTACGTGTCCAAGGTCGAGCTCAAGGATGTCGCCGCCGTGGTGCAGGAAATGCTCGGGCAGGTCGGCATCAAGGTCGATATCCGGATGGCGGAATATAAGGCCATTGAGCCGGATATGCTCGCCGGCAATTTCGACATGGCCTTCATGTCGCGCGGTTACCTGACCGACGTTCCCGAGCCGATCGGCTTCATCAATGCCGATTACTCATGTTCGGGAAGCTTCAATATTGCGCATTACTGCACACCTGAAATGGACGCGGAGATCGGCAAGATCTACGGCACGAAGGACCAGGCGGACCGGTTCAAAATGTACGCCAACCTGGGCGAAAAAATCCAAAAAGACGCGATCAACGTCTTCCTTGTCCATGAATCGAGCTACGATGCTCACGCGACGAAGATCAAGAATTACAGGGCACATTTCATCAATTACTACACGATGATGCCGGGCCTGGAATGATCTGACGTTCTCCGACATCAATGCCGCGTAAGGTCAGGCCGGCGATCCAGCGCCGGGCCTGACTGTTTCTCCAGCCTGATCCGCAATGGAATCCGGCATGATCTGCCTTCCCCCTTCCGTGCCGATGATGGAGGCCGTCTATCCGCATTGCGGCGTTCTCACTCCTCCATCTGGATCGGGGCGCCATTCAGCGCTGTCTGATCGTCCGCCCGACAATCAATCAGCCTTCCAAAATCCGAGACGCCGCGCTTCCGCTCCTCCGGAAAGGGCTCGGCGTTCTGGTCCGGCTCCGAGGGCGGGCGCGAAGGATCGGCAGCGCCAATCAAGCAAAAGGCCGCGGCATTCGCCGCGGCTGTCATCATTTCAAAGAGGCACGCCGATTGTCGGCGAAAGCCGGATTGCCGGCCTCAAACGCTCAGGCGTGAGCGGCCTCCGGCGTATAGCCGGCCTGCGCGATGATCTCGCGAACCCGGGCAAGATCGGCACCCTCAACCGAGACGAGACGAGCCTCAGGATTGGCGCTGACCTTGGCACCCGGGATCGAGCTCTCGATGGCGCTCTTGATGGTGCCAGCACAATGACCGCAGGTCATGTCCTCGACGCGGACGGAAACGCCGGAAACGGCAGCGGAAGCAACCTCATGATCGTGGGTCTGGTGAGCTTGGCACATAGGAAACCTCTCCTGAAGGAATGAGCGCAAAATCAGTGTCGTTCCTTGCCATATGGCAAGGTCAAGCCCGGATTTTTCTCCGAACGAGAGGTCTCCAGCCGCTTGACATTCCTACGATGGGAAGCCGCATCGCAGTGACCGTTCGTCCAACCGAGGTGGCGCAGATGACGGTTATCACTCAGTTCGAAAGGCCGTCAGCGGCGCGTGGGCCTCGGCTGAGGCCCACGCGATGACCGCACCCCACACCGTCCGCATCGCCAACCTCGCGACCGAAATCACGGTTGCGGCGGATACGACGATCCTGAAGGCGGCCCAGCTTGCCGGGTACGCCTATCCCTATGGCTGCCAGGTTGGGCGTTGCGGCGCCTGCAAATCGAGGCTTCTCTCGGGCGAAGTCGAGCTGCTGCCCCATACGCCATTCGCACTCACCGCAGCAGACACGGAGCGCGGTTTCGTTCTCGCCTGCCGCGCACAGCCGCGCAGCGATTGCAGCATCGCCTGGCTCGGCAGCGACACGGCCGGACATCCCCTGCGCGAGGTTTCGGGACGGGTCGTCTCCCTGCAACGGCCGACGCCGGATATCTCGATCCTGCGCGTGGAATTGGAGGGAGCGCCGCTCGCCTTCACGGCCGGCCAATATGCCGAACTGCATTTCGCGGGCTGCGCGCCGCGCAATTATTCGATGGCGAACGACCCGGACGAGCCGCTGCTCGAGTTCCACATCAGGCATGTCGCCAATGGTGCAACCAGCGGTCATGTCGCGAGCAGGCTGCGCTCGGGCGATCCCGTCCGGCTGCGGGGCCCGATGGGTACGGCGCATCTGCGCGCAAGGCGGACAGGGCCGATCCTCGCCGTGGCGGGCGGAACGGGGCTCGCCCCGATCCTGTCGATCCTCCACAGCGCCGCGCGCCTGCATCTGAAACAGCCGATCCGGCTCTACAATGCCGCACGGGCTGAGCGTGATCTCTATCAGGAAGCCACGATCGCAGACCTGGCCAACCGGCTCGCCGATTTTGCCTATATCCCTGTCCTGAGCGGCGGGCCGCCGCTCAGCACTCGGCTTGAAGCGCTCGCCGAACTCGAGGGCGTGACAGCCTATGTCGCCGGTTCGCCTCGCCTGGTTGATGACGCCGTCGCAGCGATGACGCGCCGCGGCCTCGACCCGGCTCACGCCTATGCCGACGCCTTCTTCACGACGTCGGACCAAGCCAGCGCAGATGGTCCAGAGATCGAGGTCCAGGCGTGAAGGCGAGGCGATAACGAACGGTGAGTTGACCGCCTCTGGCGTCGCTGCTCAGCGTATCCCGCCAAGCCTCCCGCTATGCCCAGGCCTCCGCTAATTCGCCTGGCGGCGGCTCGCTTCATAGAGCGCGAGGCGCCTGCGCCGGCTCGGTGATTCCTCCCTGGCCGCGGCAGCGTGGCTGAAAGTCGGCACCGTCTCTGCAAAATGGCAGGCTGCGCTGTGTCCCGCGCCGATGGAACGCAGGTTCGGCACGTCGGTGCGGCAACGCTCCTGCACAAGGGGGCAGCGCGTATGGAACCGGCAGCCCGCAGGCGGGTTGAGCGGGCTCGGGACGTCGCCCCCCAGCACATTCCAGGCCTCGCGCCTGGTCGGGTCGGGCTCCGGCGCCGCTGCCAGCAGGGCCTGCGTGTAGGGATGGCGCGGATTGCGGTAGAGGTCCTGCTTGCTCGCCAGTTCGACGACCTGCCCGAGATACATCACCGCCACACGGTCAGCCATGTGCTTCACGACCGCGAGGCCGTGCGAGATGAACAGATAGGCCAGGCCGAGTTCCTTCTGAAGATCCTTCAGCAGGTTGACGACCTGCGCCTGGATCGACACGTCGAGGGCCGAGACGGGTTCGTCGCAGACGATGAGCTTGGGCGACAGGGCCAGGGCTCGGGCAATGCCGATGCGCTGGCGCTGACCACCCGAGAACTCGTGCGGATAACGCGCCGCATGATAGGGCGCGAGATCGACCCTGCGGAGCAGTTCCAGCACGCGGGCTCGCCGCGAGGCTGGCGTGCCCTCGCCATGCACCAGCATGGGCTCGGCGATCAGCTCCTCGACCGTCATGCGCGGGTTCAGGCTGGCATAGGGGTCCTGGAAAACGATTTGCATGTTGCGGCGCATGCTGCGCATGGCCGCCCGGTCGAGATGCGTGATGTCGCGACCTTCGAAGCGCACGCTTCCCGCCGTGGGCTCGATGAGCCGCATGGCAAGACGCGCGGTGGTCGACTTGCCACAGCCGCTCTCACCGACGATCGCCAGGGTCTCGCCGGGATTGATCTGCAGGCTCACCCCGTCCACGGCACGCACCGCGCCCACCTGCTTCTTCCGGATCAGGCCCTTGAAGACGGGGTAATGCTTGGTCACGTCCTCAAGTTCGAGCAACGGCGCTGTCATACGAACTCCTCCAGCGGGGCCTTCCGACAGGCGACAAGATGGGTCGGGCCGATTTCCCCGAGCACCGGCATCTCCGCGCGACAACCATCATCGGCGAACGGGCAGCGCGGATTGAACCGGCAGCCCTGCGGCAGCCGGAAGGGCGGAGGCACGACGCCGTCGATCGCGATGAGGCGCGCCACGTCCTGGTCCATGCGCGGCATCGAGCCCATCAGGCCGATCGTGTAAGGGTGCTGCGGATCGTCGAACACGTCCTTGACGGAGGCCCGCTCGACCACCTTGCCGGCATACATGACGGCCACTTCGTCGGCGACCTGAGCGACGACACCGAGGTCGTGGGTGATCAGGATCATCGACATGCCCGTCTCCTCCTGCAACTCGCGCAGGAGCCTGAGAATCTGGGCCTGGATGGTGACGTCCAGCGCCGTGGTCGGCTCGTCCGCGATCAGCAGGGCCGGCTTGCAGGTCAGGGCCATGGCGATCATGACCCGCTGGCGCATGCCCCCGGACAGCTGATGCGGATACTCGTCGAAGCGTCGCTCGGGAGACGGAATGCGCACCCTGCGCAGCGCCTCGATGGCCTCGTCGCGCAGGTCCCGGGCTGAAGCCTTGCGATGCGCGCGCAGGGACTCGACGACCTGGTACCCCACCGTATGCACGGGGTTGAGGCTGGTCATCGGCTCCTGGAAGATCATCGCGATGCGGTTGCCACGCATGTCGCGCATCTCGCTAGGCGACAGCTTCAGGAGATCGCGCCCTTCGAACAGGATCTCGCCGCCGGCATTGCGCCCCGGCGGCGGCACGAGCCCCATGATGGACAGAGACAGCATGCTCTTGCCGCAGCCGCTCTCCCCCACGATACCGAGCGTCTTGCCGCGCTCGAGCGAGAGCGAAATCCCGTCGACCGCCCGCACCGTCCCGTTGAGGGTCTGAAACGCCGTCGTCAGGTTGCGCAATTCGATGATCGGCGTGGCCTTGGTCGCACTCATGAGCGGGCCCCGGAAGCCCGCTGCCCGGCTTCGGGAAAGGTCAGGGGCGAGTAATCCGTCACCGGGCGGCCGGCCCAGTCATTCCTGGGAGCAGCCGCTTCAGTCCGCTTCTGCGCTTCATGCAGGCGCCCGGCGGCCGCCGGATAATCGAGGGTGAGAACCTCGCCGCCGCTGACGACAAGACGGCCATCGACATAGACACGATCGACCGCGCGCTCGGCCGCTGCGTAGATCAGGCTGCGAACGGGATCACGCCGCGGCTGCATCATGGGATGGGTGAGATCGACGAGCACGAGGTCCGCCTTGCAGTCCACCGCAAGCCGGCCGATATCGCTGCGTCCCAGCGCACGAGCACCGGCGACCGTCGCCGCCTCGAACAGGTCGGTCGTGCTGAGTGTGCGCGGGCTCTCCGCCATCAGGCGCGCGACATAGGCCGCGTTGCGCATTTCCTCGAGCATGTTGTGGGGATAGGTGTCCGTCCCCAGGCCGATATTCACGCCGGCGCGCCGATAGCGCCCGAAATCACGCAAGGCGATGCCCCGCCGCATGAACACGGTCGGACAATGAGCCACCGTCGTGCCGGTCTCAGCCAGGAGATCGAGATCGCGGCGGCTGTGCCAGGCGTTGCGCGGGTAGTCGTCGAGGAAGATGGCGTGACCGACGATGCTCGTCGAGCCGAGCACGTCGAGCTTCTCGAGCCACTGGATCGGCGAGACGCCATGACGGCGCGTGATCTCATGGAACTCGACCGTCGACTGCGCCGCATGGATCTGCCAGCGCAGCCCACGTCGGCCGGCCTCGGCGTAGCTTTCCTTGATCAGCCCCTCGCTGCAGGTGTCGATCTGGGCGGGGCATACCATGCCGAACAAGCGGCCCGAGGGGTGAGCCTCGGCCTTGGCGATAACCTCGAAGGCCTGCGCCATGGCATCGGCGCCGGCCTTCTCGTCCCACTCGTATTCGACGACATAGCCATTGCGCGTATGCCAGCGGGCCGAACGGAACATCGGGGCAAGGCAGACGCGCATGCCGCTCTGCGCCGCGAGGTCTAGCCAGTCCGGATGCGGCACCGACAGATCGGCAACCGTCGTCACGCCGGAGAGCAGCAGCTCGGAATAGGCGACGCGCACGCAATCCGGCACCGCCTCGGCATCCGGGCGCAGGATCGGCATGAACTCGTAGAGCGAGGAATTGTAGAGTGCCGGCGAGCCGAGCTCATCCAGGAAGCCCTTATTGAGAGGCTCACTCGATGGGTGCGAGTGAATATTGACGAGGCCGGGCATGACCATCCGCCCCTGCCCGTCCACGGTCTCGTCCGCAGGACCGTCATAGCGCTCGCCGACGAAAAGGATCTTGCCATCCTCGAAGGCGACGTCTGCGCCGTAGAGATAGACGTGACCGGCAGCCTGGGCATCCCAGGCCACGACGACATCCGCATTCCTGATGACCGTGATCGTCATGGCATCATCCGTACAAAGAACAGGGAAAGGGCCCGGCCCGAGGGCCACGCGGGCGATTTGCATGACCGACGGAGCAGCGGATGCGGCGCAGGGTGTCCCCCGCGCCGCATCGAAGCGCTCAGCGCTTCAGCTTGATGTCGAGGCCCTTGTAGAGACCCGCACCGTAGACGCCATGGGCGCGCACGCCTTCGACGCGGTCGCCCGAGACAACCCAGAGCGGCTGCGAGACGAGCGGCACCCAGACATTGGCTTCGGTGAGCTGGGCCTGCACGGCGCCGATCGCCTGCTTGCGCTTGTCGGCGTCCACTGCCGTCGCAGCAGCCTTCAGCATCTCGTCGGTCTTGGCATCCTTCCAGTTCATCCGGTTCGGCGTCGGCGCCTGGCGGCTGTTGAAGTAGAGGTTCAAGGCCTCGGTCGCCGTCACATAGGGATAGGCCATCACGAAGGCGTCGAATTCCTGCGTGGCGAGCTTGCCCCAGGCGACCGTCGCATCCCAGAGCTGGATCTTCATGTCGATGCCGACCTTGCGCAGGTCGGCCTGCATGGCCTCGGTGATGCGCGGGTTCACGTCGTTGCGGATGCCGTAGACGGTGAAGGTGGCCTTCTTGCCGTCCTTCTCGCGGAGGCCGTCGGCACCGGCCTTCCAGCCTGCCGCGTCGAGGAGCTTGGCTGCCGCGGCCGGATCATATTTCGGCATCTTGGCGGCAGCGTCCTTGTCGAAATCGAGGACGCTGGCATTGAGCAGTGCCGGCAGGGTCTGGCCCTTGCCGAAGAAGATCGCCTTCGCGATGGCGTCCTTGTTGACGGCCATGTTGACCGCCTCACGGATCACACCCTCGCTGGCGACGGGCTTGTCGACCTTGAAGCCCATGAAGATGTCATAGATATAATTGTCCTGCCGCTGCACCTGCATGCCGGGCATACGCTGCATCGTGTCGAGCGCGATATAGGGCATATAGTAGGTGACGTCGGCCTGCTTGGCTTGGATCGCCGCCATCAGCGTATTCGACTCAGGAATGATCTTCCAGACGATCTCGTCGATCTGCGGCTTCGGATCCTTGTAGATCGGCGGCCCCCAGGTGTAGTGGGGGTTCTTCTTCATGACGAGTTCCTGCCGCGGGGTCCACTTCACCCAGCAATACGGCCCCGTCGCGTTGAAGCCCTGCACGCCGAAATTGGCGCCGAGCTTCTCGACCGCGTTCTTGTCGACCACCGAAGCGAAGGACAGGCCGATCTGGAAGAGCAGGTCGCTATAGGGCTCCTTCAGCTCGTAGACGACGGTCGCGTCGCCTTCCGCGCGGATATCCTTGACCTGACCGCCGCGGAACGACACCGGCGACTTGTTGGCCGGATCGGTCCAGCGCTTCAGCGAGTAGACGACGTCCTCGGCCGTCATCGGACGGCCGTCGCAGAACTTCACATCGGTGCGCAGCTTGAACGTGTAGGTCGTGCCGTCCGGAGAGACCTTCCACGATTCCGCCAGGCCGGGCTTGATCGTCTTCATGTCGAAATCGACGCTGACCAACGTGTCGGCCAGCATGTAGAGCGCCTCGGCAGCGGCCGTCGATGTCGAGCGGATCGGATCGTAATTATCCGCGTCGATGACGCGCAGGATCGACAAAGGTGCCTTCTGCTGCGCCGAAACCGGCGCGGCGGTGGCCGCAACAGCAGCGGCGCTGCCGAGAAGCAGTGCGGTAAGCCTGTTCATATGAGGAAACCTCCGGAAATTCTGCGTCTATTTGCGCAGCTTGGGATCGAGAGCATCGCGCAGCGCGTCGCCGAGCACGTTGAAGGCCAGCACGACCACGAAGATGACCAGGCTTGGCAGGACGGAGACATGCGGCGCGAAGAACAGGAAGTTGCGGCCGTCCGCCGCCATCGCGCCGAGCTCTGCCGTTGGCGGCTGTGCGCCAAGGCCAAGGAACGACAGCGCGGCGCCGAGCAGAATGACCTGGCCGAAGCGCAGGGTGACGAAGACAAAGATCGCCGACAGGCAGTTCGGCAGCAGATATTTGAAGATGATGCGTGCGTCGCTCATGCCGAGCGAGCGAGCACTCTCGATATAGTCCTGCTGCAGCACGACGATGGCCGAACCGCGCACGACACGTGCCATGAGCGGCACGGTCGCAATCGACAGTGCGATGATCACCGCCGTGAGCCCGGGCCCGAAAATGGCAGCGATGGCCAGTCCGAACAGAATGGCCGGAAAGGACAGAAGAACGTCCATCAGGCGCATCAGCAGGCCCGACACCCGCGTGTAATAGGCCGCAACGAAGCCGACCAGACCACCGAGCGCACAGCCGAAGACGACGGAAGCGAACCCCATCAGCAATGTGGTGCGCAGGCCGAACAGCAGTCGCGTGATCATGTCACGCCCCTGCCCGTCCGTGCCGAGCAGGCCCATCTCGCCGGGCGCCTTCAGGGTATTGGCGAGATCGCCGCCATAAGGATCCGACGGAGCAAGCCAAGGCGCGAGGATCGCTCCTGCGATCACCAGCACCACGAGCACCAGCGAGATGCAGGCGCCGACATCGCTGACGAGCATTCTCAGCACAGATGGGCGGCGGACGATGAAGTCTTCGGTCGTGGGCGCCGGCAGCGATTCCGCCTGCCCCTTCGCGAGCGTCTGCGTGACGGAGCTCATCAGGCGCCCCTCACTCTCGGGTCGAGCACGGCATAGAGCACGTCCACGGCAAGGTTGATCAGGATGAAGCCGAGCGACAGCACGATGATGGTGCCCTGGGCCATCGGCAGGTCGCTCGACAGGATCGCACCCACGGCGAGCCGGCCGATGCCCGGCCAACTGAAGACGGTTTCGGTGACGACGGCGCCGCCGAGCAGAAACCCGATCTGCAGCCCGATCAGTGTCACGACCGGAACCAGCGCATTGCGCAGGGCGTGCCGCATGACGACGGCCCGTTCGGTCAGCCCCTTGGCGCGAGCTGTCCTGACATGGTCCGCGCCCAGCACGTCGAGCACCGAGCTGCGGGTCATGCGCGCGACGGGGCCGACGAAGACGCCGCCGAGCGTGATGGCCGGCAGGATGATCGCGAGAAAGCCGTCCCAGGTCCAGAACGGCCCCATCCGGCCGGTGAAGGGCAGCAGCGGATACTTGAAGCCGAGCAACCAGATCAGTGCCAGGCCGAGGAAGAACACGGGCAGGGAGACGCCCGCGACCGACACCGCCATGATCGCGCGATCGAGGATAGAGCCGCGGAAATAGGCGCCGACCGTGCCCATGGCGATGCCCAGCGGAATGGCCCAGATCAGGGAGGCGACCATCAGCTCGAGCGTCGGCCCGATCGTGTTGCCGAGCTCCTGGACCACCGGCACATTGTTGATGATCGACACGCCGAGATCACCCTGCAACAACCGCCCGACATAGATCAGGAACTGCTTCCAGAGCGGCTGATCGAGCCCGAGATCGCGGCGGATGGCCTCGACGATGTCCTGTGTGGCGGTTGGCCCCGCTCGCACCTGCGCCGGATCTGTCGGGACCACCTGCATGAGCAGGAAGCCCAGCAGGAGAACCCCCAACAGGACCGGCAGCGCGAGCAGCAGCCGTTGCAGCGTGTGCCGCAGCATTCCGGCTTCTCCCTACTGCGCCGCGGCTGCGAACTGGCCGAGCCGGTCATAGACCACCTCGCCGCCCAGCAGCGTCAGATCGCAGCGCGCTTCCATCTCCACGGTTTCGACCGGAGCCGCGAAGATGTCGTGCGACAAAACCGCGATGTCGGCGAGCTGACCCGGCACGAGACGTCCCATGCGGTCCTCGGCGAACTGGGTATAGGCGCCGATCGCCGTATAGGCATGGACGGCCTCTTCCATCGTCAGGCGTTCCGCCGCACCGATCACCGTGTGGCGCTTGGTCTGGCGGGTGACCATCGTGAAGAGGTTCTTGAATGGGTCCGTGGCGCAGACCGGCGCATCCGAACTCGCAGCGGGATGCACACCGGCATCGAACCATTTGCGCATCGGATAGGAGGCATCCGCCCGCTCTTGCCCGAGATTATGAACGTAGAGATCGCCGAACTCGTAGATGAACACCGGCTGCGGTACGGGATCGATCCCCGCTGCAGCCATCCGAGCGAGCTGGCCGTCGGTCAGGAAGCCGCAATGCTCGATGCGGTGGCGACGCCCGAGGACGGGGTGCTCGGTACTGTCCGCCTGCTCGATTCCCGACAGCACCTGCTCGATGGCTGCGTCGCCGATGGCATGAATCGCGAGCTGGTAGCCGAGCCTGTGATAATGCGCGAGGTAACCGTGCATGTCCGTGTCGGAATAGATGAAGATGCCGCGGTTGTCGGGGTCGCCAACGCGATAGGGCTGGCTCATCGCTGCCGTCAGACCGCCGGCGCTGCCGTCACCGAACACTTTCATGGCGCCATAGCGCAGCAGGCCGACCTCGCGCCCAAAGCGGTATCCGGCCGCGTGCGCGGCATCGCCGATGCCGTCGGCATTGCCATAGATGCAGACCCAGGTCCGCACCGGCAGCCGGTTGCTGCGCGCCATCTCCTCATAGGCCTCGATCTCGGCCATGCCCGCCAGCATGCCGACGCCGGCATCCATCACGCTGGTGAAGCCCTGCGACAGCATGTAGTGGCCGGCCTGCTCGATGGCCGTCGTCAGCTCCGCGTGGCTGGGTTTCGGCATCGCCTCGACGATCAGGCGCATGGCGCTTTCAGCCAGAAGGCCGGTGAGCTTGTTGTCGCGCCGCTCGATCAGGCCGCCATCGGGGCTCGGCGTGTTGTGGCCGATGCCGGCTTTGCGCATGGCCTGGCTGTTGACGACGCCGACATGGCCGCAGGTGCGCTTGATATAGACCGGATTGTCGGGCGCCACCTGATCGAGCTCGGCGGCGGTGGGATGGCGGCCCTCGGCCAGTTCATTGTGATCATAGCCGCGCCCGAGCACCCACTCGCCTGGCTTCTTCGTCCTGGCGACAGTCGCGACGCGGCGCAGGACCTCGTCGATGCTCCGCACGCCCTCTTCCGGCCGAAGATTGATTTCGTTCATGCTGACGCCGAGCGGCAGCAGATGCATATGCGCATCGTTGAGGCCGGGAATCGCAACGCGACCAGCCAGGTCGATGACACGCGTGCCCGCCCCCCGCAGGCTCGAGATCTCCTCAGCCGAACCTGCCGCGAGGACTGTGCCGTCCCTGACCGCCAAGGCCTCGACGAAACCCTCGGCCAGACCGCAGAAGATGCGGCCGTTCAACAAGACGGTGTCCGCTTGAATCATAACCTAACGCTCACTGCTGCATTGTAATGATTGACACCGCTGCGCGCGCAACTTGTCAGGCGCAAGCAAACGCGTAGCGTAACGCAGATTTAGCGCACTAAATCCACGACGTTCAGCTCTGTCAGATAATGGAATATGCTCTAGGCAGCGGTCTCGAGCCGCAGAAACTCTTCCATCCTTGATATTTCCTCGGAGTCATTTTCTTATTGGATTGGGGCTAGCATTGCTCAGAATATTTAACAGCGCAAGGGGCGCTGAGCAGGCAAGCGCTGCATGCCGTGCGGATCAGGTCGCAGGCATTGCGTGATGGAACGAAGACGGGCGGAGACCGGTCATGAGTTTTGACGTGGGTGGAAGATTGAAGGAAATCAGGGCGTCTGCCGGGCTTTCGCAGCGTGAATTGGCCGCCCGTTCGGGCGTGACGCACAGCCTGATCTCGCTGATCGAGCAGAATCGGAACAGTCCCTCGGTCGCATCCTTGCGCAAGATTCTCGACGGCATCCCGATGTCGATGGTGAATTTCTTTGACGAGGAGCGCGTGCCGCGCGGCAAGGTGTTCTTCGAGGCCGGCGACCTTCTCGACCTGACATCCCGCCTGCATCAGGTCAGTGGCGGCAGCGGCGAGGGCCGTATGTCGTTCCGACAGGTCGGCGACGCCAAGGCGCACAACCTGCAGATCCTGCATGAATCCTACGAGCCCGGCGCCGATACCGGCGTGACCATGCTGAAGCACGATTCACATGAGGGCGGCGTGGTCCTGTCGGGAGAGCTCGAGATCACGGTTGGCGACCAGATCAAGATCCTTGGCCCCGGCGACGCCTATCTCTTCGACAGCCGCACCCCCCATCGGTTTCGCAATATCGGCGCCGCGCGGTGCGAGGTCGTGAGCGCCTGCACGCCACCCTATCTTTGAGGCCTGGGCGCGATCGACCGCGCCTCGCCAGAGTAGGGTCCAGCAATCACGTCACTGCTTGAAGCAGGTCTCGCGGTGCCAATTGAGGAAATGAGGATGCGGACGTTCGGCCGGCCGGGTGGGAGCAAACGCGCGGCCGCTTCGGTTCACGAAGGCCCGGATGCCTTCAACGTCGTTCGCATGCCGTGAGACCAGAATGTCCAGGTCATCGGACAGGCTGATCAACCCGCGATCGAACATCCAATGCGCCGTTCCCGACAGCGCGAGCCCATTGCTGACGATGTCCGGCCCGTTCGCCTCCACGGGGCGAATATGGGCGGCAGCGACCTCGGCACGACCGCCGCCATTGATCAACCTGAGTCCAGTGATCGCACAGCGCTCACCATAGGCCCGCAGCACCGTTCGGCGAAATACTCGATCGCGCACGATCCGTGAGAGCGCGATCGTCAACCGCTCGCGGGCTTGATCAAAGACAAAGGGAGCTTGCTCTTCCGCAAGCCCACCGGCAGCAGCGTTCAGGCTATCGCTTCGCGGCAGGAGTGGCTCAGCCTCATCGAGGCCGAGGGCGAGAATACGGTTGAAGTCGGCGGGCGAGATCGGTCGCACTGCGGCTTGTGTTCGCCCCGATATCCGAGCTTGGTCATTTAGAACGCCACGTTCAATGACACCACTCTCGTCAACGAAGGGGACTGGATTGGCTAGGTCGAGATAGCTGCCTGGCTCGATGACCGCGATGAACATCGCGGGTGCGTCCGGGTCGGGAATGATCTGCTGGACTTTGGCAAGAGCAAAGTACCCGCGCGTATTGAGCACCTTGCGCGGCTCGTAATAGACGATCCAATCACCGACGCAGGCTTGAACGCGACCAAGATATTGCCGCGGGAACTGATATTTCTCAGCCGGCTTGTCGGTATAGATCGAATCGTACCGATGAATGAAGACACCAAACCCCATGGCCGTTGATAGCGCTGTGTGGCGCCCCGACGCTAGTCTCCTGTCGGGGGCGGCGCGCGAAGAACGGTGTCGGCGCCGAGATCAAGCGCCGCTGCGCGTGAATGCGAGCACTTCAGGTATTGCCAGCCGTTGCGTGCGCCTGACGAACCTGATGAATGCGTGCCCCGGCAGGATGCAACCCTATTGCGAGGAGCCGCGGCCAATTCGCTAAGTTCTTGATTTCTTCGAGAGAAGCCACCGAAAAAGCGGCCTGTTGAAGCAGCCAGCTTCATGGACCTAGGGGTAAAGGCGCTGATGCCGGCGAGAACTATGGCGAGGTGACGATGAAGGCGCACAAGATCGCGATCGATTTGCTTCCGAACTACGCTCTATCAGTGGAATCTGAGCTCTAGACGATTCGTACTCATAATCAGCTTGTCAAGCTGAAGTGGCTGGGGGAGGAAAATACATGGGAAATAATGACATTAAGTCAGTTGCCCAATTCGTGGAAAGCGTAATTAATTGGAAAATTAATGGCAAAAGACCCATCGCTTTTCGAGGTCAAGCATACTGGAAATGGCCGACAGAACCTAAGATTTTTCGCAAAGATGTTGGCGTATACGACCACGAAAAGAAAATTGTCCGCGACCTTGTCTCTCTCCATCCGCAAGAATTTCGTGACGATAATACAATGTTTGATCGTCTAGTAAGAATGCAGCACTTTGACCTTCCGACTAGATTATTGGATGTCACAACAAATCCACTAGTAGCTCTATATTTCGCCACAGAGAAACATATTGCAGACAAAACCGAGCAAGACGGAAAAGTTCAGGGCTTTTCGGTTCCCGAAAGCAGGCAAAGGTACTATGATAGCGATCTTGTTAGCTGTCTATCAAATATTGCGAATCTAACATCAGAAGAAAAATCGGATATAGCCTCTGCATTTAAATTACCAAAATTAGAATTCAATAAAAGCGACGCCATTAGACGGCTCTCTTGGTTCATCAAGATTGAAAACCCTCATTTTGAACCGAATATTGACAAATCTGACTTGAACGACCCCGTCTATGTAAAACCAAAGATGAGTAACCGCAGGATTATTGCTCAATATGGTGCTTTTATGATTTATGGGAGAAAGCTTGTCAGAGTAAAAAAGGACGACGACTTATTGATACACCGTCTTACTATACGATCGGATGCCAAAGGTGAAATTCGGAAAGAACTGGAGGTGCTTGGAATTCACGCCAGCACACTTTTCCCCGAGATCGACAAAGCGTCTGATTTCATTGTTCGTCGCTACCAGAACGGGGCGTAACTGGCATCTGACCTTAACCCTATAGGTGTAGGATTATTTTCATATTCCCAGTTGCCACCCGATTCAACCCCATGAGACTCACGCCAAGTTAAGTATGGCGTGGGCTGAGTTGTGTTCCGCGAGTTAGTTGGCAGCGTAAATAATTCTCTTGGTTTTGGATCGGAGGGAAAGTCCTGCCCCCCCCTTCCGATCCCGCAATCTCTGAGCTGTTCGGCACGTTGCCAACTGCTTCTGGCGTTCCGGTCAACGCTCACACGGCGCTTCGCGCCCCGCTGCTCTTCAGGCCACACGCCTGATCGCTGAAACGCCCCCCTCCTTGCAAGATCTATCGTGACGCAACGGCAGATAAGAGGCCGCAAAGGATCACCGCGGCTATCGGCTAGCCCATAACCGCGTCAACGAGTGGACTAACGCGGGGCAGCCTCGCACCTTCTTGACAACAGATGCGCTACTTCACGGCGCCGGCTATGCCCACGTTTCCCGGTCAGGCGACGGCCGCCCTGTCGAGATGCGTCGCCTCGCACCCGGTTTGGTGCAGCGTCGTTCCACCTGCCATCACACAGCCTCGAAAGGCATGCACGCCTATGTCTACCACTACTGCCGCCGAGCCGGAAACGACTACCGACAAGGAACTGTTCGCTGCCTATCTCAAGACGACGGCGAACGGTGACGGCGACAGCGTCGGCTATCTCTACCTGTCCGGCTTCGAGTTCTACAGCTTGGACGATGTCATTACCGAGATGGTCAACGGCATCCTCAGCAACGACCCGGAACCCGTTCCTGAACTGGACCTCGCAATTCAGGAGTTCGAGGGCCTTGTCGCGAAGCTGAGGCGCGTCAGGGAAGGCTTCATTACCTACAAGGCCGCCCATAGGGAGGCCGCGTGATGAGCCTGAATCCTGCCCTCCGCGAAGCAATCGTTCGGATCGCCAGTAAGAGCGAGAGGATGATGATCAGGCGCGAGGTTGCTCGCGAGGCGATGTCCCACGCTATCGCCGATGAGATTCATTCGATCACGCCCGAAGATGCGAACCTCCACGTTCTCGCGCTCACCGAAATGATCGTTGAGCGCTTGGAATCCCTCGGCGTCCAGCTTCCCAAGCCCCGCATCAGGATCAGCGCGGCGACGCAGCACGTCGCCTAAGCCCAGGGCGATTTACGACACGAGGCTCGCCGGTGCAGATCGGCGGGCTTTAATCGTTCAAAGTTTGCAGTGCGTAGTTTTTCAGGACATGGCTGGCATCTGGCCCGACCTTCCTGTGAGTTATGACGCCAATCCCTCGACATGGGGCGTGACGTGTCCGACAATGCACTCATGGTAAGAGCGATCGACTTCATCACTAAAAATTTCCTTGCGATATCAGCCGGCCTCTCAGCATTTGGCGCGACCATCGCAATAATATTTATATCCGGATACCTCGCCGTTTTTGATAGACCCTTATATGGACTATTGAATATACAGATATTATTAAGATAACTTTGATCGGAATATCGCTGCTAGCTGCATCTTTTACGCTTCTTCATTTTATTACAGACTATATAAACCTTATTCAATCACCCGGCCGAGGAAGACTCTTATGGGCCGCAGCCCTACTTTTGAGTATTGTCGTCTGGTTTGGAATTCCCGGATACGAGCACTTTAAAGCAGGAAGAAAAGACGGAATTATATCTGAGATAGCGAATACAGCAACTCTTTTGATGTTTTTTGTTACATTGTATTTCATTATTGATTATACAAAGCAGATTCGAACAGAAGGCCGATTCACGCACAATCAACCATTTGCTGTAATGACTTTTAGCATAATTTTTGTTTTTTTACTTGACGTATTTCATGGCATTAGCGTTAAAAAAGACAAAATAGCCTAAAAGAGATCGCCACTAAAGATAAATCAAATTACGAAATAACTTATAATGAAACTATAATTACAATGATATTGTCGCACCATACGGCATTTCAAGTTGACGGACGATCGGTTATTATTCCATCTGGAGACGTCGTGCGAATATCATCTAAATCTACGCAGAAATGAGTTCAAACGTTACTCTATCCCACCCTCACCATAGCGACACACAAAGGCCCTGCCATCCTTTTCGCCATTCAAGATGCGCGTCATCAGGTCGAGCCAGGGTGATTTGCGACATGAAGCCAACCGGCGCAGATCGGCGGGCTTTTCTGCTTCAGAACGGCAGCGTAATGGAGAAGAGCCAGTCAACGATTTTGTCGTAAGCGGCGTAGATCGCGGCGCCGACTGCCACAATTGCGCTCTGAGCTACCGGCGATTCCCAAACCCGTTTCGCGACTTCCTCCAAGCCTTTCTCTGCGGCTTTTTTCGCGAGGAATTTCGCGGCGCTCGAAAGCGGGGAAGCCGATTCAGCAACCTTGGCGACATCCGGTTGCTGCTTGCTGAGTTCGGCTTGGATGACAGCGGTGGCCTCGCGGCTCTGTTCGAGCACGCCTTCATCGTCATCCAGTTCGTCGGCCGGGGGATTGTTGTGGCCGATACCGCCATGCACCGGCTTGAGCTTTGCAAGCTCTGCCTCCACAGCCGCAAGGCGTTCCAAAATCTCGCGCCGTTGGGCGAGCTCATCGGCTGAGCCGAAGGTCGGCAAGGTGCCGCTGGCTAGCAGTTGCTGGACATCTGCCAGCGTCTCATCAGGCGTGCGGGGTGCCGGCCGATCTCCGTCGAACGCCTCACTCATCGCCTCATCATAGGCTTCCCGCTGATCGGGATGGCGGGACGTGGCAGCCCACTCATAGATGCCGTTTTCATCCTGAACGTCATCAGCGGCTTTCTGAACCAGACAATGCCCGCAAATTCAGAATACAGTTCTTCAGCGGCATCGTAAGGACCGCCATGATTCCAGAGATATCCGCCTTCACGCGTATTATAGGACGTCTGATGAGCGGGGTCTTCGTAATACTGCCCAAACCAATACGTTAGGTATTCTAGCTGACGTTTGGCCGACATGCGCTTTAAGCGAGAGGGTGTTACGCCAACGTCATCATCCAGCGTGAAATACCGGACTGTCCTTTTCGCACGCTTCGCCATCGAGAATCGGTTTGCCCCGCCGTATCGCTTTCCCCAGCGAGGGGCTTAACGCGCATTCGATCGCGGCGGAAGGGCAGGCCGCGACAGGCTGTCGCGTCACCTTGAGGTGCTACCACAAGGTGTTACCACGATTTTGAATTTCTCTTTAAAGTCAACCACCTAAGGAAGTGGCTGGGGGACTAGGATTCGAACCTAGACAACCAGAGTCAGAGTCTGGGGTCCTACCGTTAGACGATCCCCCAACGGCGCGAACGCCTTCGTTGGTGAGGCGCGGTCTAAACAACCTCCGCCCGCATGGCAAGCCCATTGTGAGCAATCTTGTGCATGAAGGTGACAGGGCCGCCTGTCAGCCGGCGCTCAGCGTTCTCCTGACGCTATCACGCCAGCCCAAGACCAGCTTTTCGCGCTGGCTCTTTGCCATCCCGGGGGCGAAGCGCCGTTCCAGCCGCCAGAGATCGGCGAAACGATCCGGCTCCGGCAACAGCCCTGCATCGAGCCCGGCGAGATAGGCGGCTCCCAAAGCCGTCGTTTCCAGCACCTCGGGCCTGTCGACAGGCAGCGCGAGAATGTCGGCGAGCCGCTGCATGGTCCAGTCGGAGGCGACCATGCCGCCATCGACGCGCAGCACCGCAGCGCCCTGCCCGGCGTCCGGCCAGTCGGCACGCATCGCGTCGAGCAGATCGAGCGTCTGGTAACAGACGCTTTCCAGCGTCGCCCGCGCCAGCTCGCGCGGGCCGCTGTTGCGGGTGAGCCCGAAAATGGCGCCACGTGCCTCGGCGTCCCAATGCGGCGCGCCGAGTCCGACGAAAGCCGGCACCAGATAGACCGCCTGGGTCGGATCGGCAGCTTCGGCAAGCGGCCCGGTCTCGCTTGCCGTCTCGATGATTCCAATCCCGTCACGGAGCCATTGCACCGCCGCCCCCGCGACGAAGATTGAACCCTCCAGCGCATAGGTGCGCTCGCCGCCGAGCTGATAGGCGATGGTGCTGAGCAGCCGGTTCTGGGACGTCACCGGCGTCGAACCGGTGTTCAGCAGGGCAAAGCAGCCGGTGCCATAGGTCGACTTCACCATGCCAGGCGTGAAGCAGGCCTGGCCAATCGTCGCCGCCTGCTGGTCGCCGGCTATGCCGCGCACCGGGATCGCCGCGCCGAAATGTTCGGGCAGCGTCTCGCCGAACAGGCAGGCGCAATCGCGAACCTCCGGCAGCAATGAGCTGGGGATGTCGAACAGCTTGAGCAGGTCCTCGTCCCAGACGCCGCGCCCGATATCGAACAGCATGGTGCGGGCGGCATTGGTCGCGTCGGTTGCGTGGACGGCTCCGCCTGTCAGCCGCCACAACAGGAAGCAATCGACCGTGCCGAAGGCGAGTTCACCGGCTTCCGCCCGCCGGCGCGCGCCCGGCACATTGTCGAGCAGCCAGGCGATCTTGGTTGCCGAGAAATAGGGATCGATTCGCAGGCCCGTCCGGCTCGAAACCAGCGAATCATGGCCTCGCTCGCTGAGCTCGGCGCAACGCGGCGCCGTCCGCCGGTCCTGCCAGACGATGGCGCGGTGGATCGCCTGCCCGGTCCTGCGGTCCCAGATCAGCGTCGTCTCGCGCTGGTTGGTGATGCCGATCGCGGCAATGTCCGCGGCTGAGAGCCCGCCCTTGCTGATGGCCTCGCGGCAGGTCGCCAGGACGCTCTCCCACAGATCCTCGGGCTCATGCTCGACCCAGCCCGAGGCCGGAAAATGCTGTGGGAACTCGCGCTGCGCCGATGCCACAGCCCTGAGCGCACCATCGAACAGGATCGCACGCGACGAGGTCGTCCCCTGATCGATCGCGAGAATATAGCGTGCTCCGGCCATGGCAGCAGTGGTCCTTCCCAGTGGCGGCCCGTCCGATCCGGGCTTGCCCCGAACTTGGCCGAAGCGTGTCGCCGCAGGCAAGCGCTCCACCGACAAATGAACAGCACACAGGTTCCGCTTGGCATCTTCATCAGGCTCTTGTTACGCTTCACCCGAAGCAAGCGGCCGGAGCGTGCAAACCGCGGCCGACGAGGGGTCAAAACACGGTGACGGTCGAGGACCGCCAGGATCGGGATATCGCGCTCGCGGTATCCCCAGGGGTTAATGGCGCCGATCCGCGCCCGATCGGCTCGTCTCCCCTCGGCCCTCCCCCCGCTACGCAAACCTATTACGCGCCGTCGCGCCATCCGGTCGCGACCTATGCCGCGCTCGATCTCGGCACCAATAACTGCCGGCTGCTGATCGCCCGCCCGGCCCAGCATGGCTTTCGCGTCGTCGATGCCTTTTCCCGCATCGTGCGGCTGGGCGAAGGGCTGACCGCAAGCGGGCGACTTGCCGATGCGGCGATGGACCGGGCGGTCGAAGCCCTGAAGATCTGCAAAAGCAAGATGACCCATCGCGGCGTCAGCCGCGCAAGGCTGGTCACGACCGAGGCCTGCCGGGCCGCCGCCAACGGGCTCGACTTCGTGCGCCGGGTCGCGGCTGAAGCCGATCTCGAGCTCGAGATCGTCGACCAGCGCACCGAGGCTTCGCTCGCCGTCACAGGCTGCGCGGCGCTGGCCCATCCAACGGCGGAAGGCGTCATCGTCTTCGATATCGGCGGCGGCTCCACCGAGATCGTCTGGATGGGAGGGCGCTCGCAGGCGCGCGATCCGGCCGGGCGCATCCGCGAATGGGCCTCGCTGCCGATGGGGGTCGTCTCTGTCGCCGAGCGCTATGGCGGCGTCGATGTCGGGCGCGAGAAATTCGAATGCATGGTCGATGATTGCAGCGCTGCCCTGAAGCCGTTCGCGACGCGCGCTGCGGCGGCAAAGGACGCCGCCGGCTTCCATCTGCTCGGCACGTCTGGCACCGTCACCACCGTCGCCGGCATCCATCTCGGCCTGCCGCGCTACGACCGGCGCCTGGTCGACGGGCTGTGGATGGACGAGACGGATATCCTCGCAGTCATCGACCGGCTGGTCGATATGGACTATGCCGCGCGCTCGGCCAATGCCTGCATCGGCCGCGAGCGGGCCGACCTCGTGCTTGCCGGCTGTGCGATCTTCGAGGCGATCAGGCGCGCCTTCCCGAGCCGAAAGGTGCGCATCGCCGATCGCGGCCTGCGCGAGGGCATCCTGCTCCGGATGATGCATGAGGATCGCGCCTGGTGGCGCCGCAGGCAGGCATGACGTAAGTCCACGGGAAGGAAGCCCCGTAGCCATGAGCACCACCAAGAGATGAGCACCACCCAGCAATGAGCACCACCAAAGGCGGCACCGGCGCCCGCGATATGCGGGTCAAGGTGAAGAAGGCCGGCAAGCTCAAGCATTCCTCGCAGCTCTGGCTCGAACGCCAGCTCAACGACCCCTATGTCAAACGGGCAAAGGAGCGCGGTTTTCGTTCGCGCGCCGCGTTCAAGCTCGAGGAGATGGACGATCGCTACAAGTTCCTGAAGACCGGGCAGAAGCTGATCGACCTCGGCTGCGCGCCGGGCGGCTGGTGCCAGGTCGCGGCGCAACGCATCGGGCTCGAGCGCGGCAAGGGAGCGATCGTCGGCATCGACCTGCTGCACGTCGATCCGATCCCCGGCGTCGATCTCATCGAGATGGACTTCATGGCCGACGAGGCCCCTGCCCTCCTGACCGAGCGGCTCGGCGGCCGGGCCGACGGCGTGATGTCGGACATGGCGGCCAACACCACCGGCCACAAGAAGACAGACCACCTCAAGATCATCGCGCTGGCCGAGGCGGCGCTGGAATTCGCCTATTCGATTCTGGCTCCCGGCGGCTTCTTCCTGGCAAAGCTGTTCCAGGGCGGCGAAAGCGCCGAGCTGCTCGCCATGCTCAAACGCGACTTCACCACCGTGCGCAACGTCAAGCCGGCAGCGAGCCGGGCGGATTCCTCGGAACTCTACGTCCTTGCGACGGGCTACCGTCGCAAGGAACAGCCGGCAGCGGATACCGAGGGCTGATCTGTCTTCCAAATGTGCCAGGGGGAGGTCCAGATGACGCCCCCTGCCTGCCCGCGCCTTCGCCTGAGGGCTGGAGGCCAGCCCGCCCTTCAGTCCAACGGCTTCTGATCCTCGATCGCCTGGGCCGTTGCCTTGCGCGCGCTGAGCGGTGCGTGACCTGAAACCTCGGCGCCGGCATCGGGTGCAAGCCGCATCATCCAGAGGACCGACGAGGCCGAGATCAGCCCGACCAGCACGAAGGCCGGCCAGAAATCATGCGCGCCCAGCGCCTTGCCGCCGTTCAGCATGTTCGCCGCCTCCAGAGCGAAGGCGCCGATCGTGATCCCGAGGCTGAGTGACAATTGCTGCGCCACGCTGGAGAGGCTGGTCGCACTCGACATGTCCCGGTTCGAGACATCGGCATAGCTCAGCGCATTGATGCCGGTGAACTGCAGCGAGCGGAAGCAACCGCCGATCAGCAGCACGCAGAGCATCAGCCATTGCGGCGTCGTCGGCGTGAACAGCCCGGATGCGGCCAGGAAGGCCGATCCGATCAGCGCGTTGAACATCAGGACGTGGCGGAAGCCGAACCGCGCCAGGATGGTCCGGGCCAGCGTCTTCATGATCATGGCACCGGCGGCCGAAGCGAAGGTGATCAGGCCTGAATGCAGGGCGTCATAGCCGAAGCCGAGCTGAAGCATGAGTGGCAGCAGGAAGGGGATCGCTCCGATGCCGACCCGGAAGATCGAGCCGCCGAGCACGCCGATCCGGTAGGTCGGGATCTTGAAGAGCGAGAGGTTCAGGACCGGATGGGCCGTGCGGCGCGCATGCCAGAGATAGGTCATCAGCGAGGCCAAGCCCGCGATAACGAAGCCGATCGAGGCCTCGATCGGCACCAGATGCCGGCCGCCGGTCGCAAGCCCGAGCATCAGCGCCGCGAAACCGAAGGCCGACAGCAGGAAGCCGCGGAGATCGAGCGGCGCGACATCTTCCTCGCGCACATCCTCGAAGAACCGGCTCGCCAGAACGATGCCGATCAGCCCGATCGGGATATTGATGAAGAAGATCCAGCGCCAGTCGAAATAGGTGGTGATGAAGCCGCCGAGCGGCGGCCCGACCACCGGCCCGACCAGTGCCGGCACGGTCAGATAGGCCAGCGCACTGACGAGCTGCGATTTCTCGACACTGCGCAGGATGACCAGCCGGCCGACGGGCACCATCATGGCCCCGCCCATGCCCTGGACGAAGCGCGCGCCGACGAAAGCACCGAGCGAATTCGAGATCGCACACAGGATCGAGCCCAGCATGAAGACGCCGAGCGCGGTGCGGAAGATCGTGCGGGCCCCATAGCGATCGGCCATCCAGCCCGAGATCGGGATGAAGACCGCGAGGCTGACGAGATAGGAGGTCAACGCCAGCTTGAGCGCGATCGGATCCTCGCCCAGCGATTGCGCGATCACCGGCAGTGAGGTCGCAATCACCGTGGAATCGGTGTTCTCCATGAACAGCGCGCAGGCGACGATCAGGGGCAGGAGTTTGGCGCGTTGCACGGATAAGGAACCTTGCGGCCCGGAGTCGGAATCGGAGAGTTTTGTTCTTTGCCACGCCGGATGTGGCATGAACACGGCCATTTTGCCCGTATCGCGAAGAGACGCCCTGCGCCTGTCGCATGAGTCGCGTTATCGCAGCGCAGCATAATCCGCCTCAATTTCGGCTGAGACCACTAGCGGCGATGCCGCACGCATGATATCGGGCCTCGTCAACTCGGTAGCGGGCGCATGTTGTCGCCCCCCTGAAATGCCCCGCATGGGCTTGGAGTTGGCGATGGCAAGCATCAGTGACACCCTCATCCGCGACGGCCTGACCTTCGACGACGTCCTGCTCGAGCCGGGGCCGTCCGACGTGATGCCGGCCGACGTCAATATCGCGACCAAGCTCACCAAGACGATCTCGCTCAACCTGCCGATCATCGCCTCGGCGATGGACACGGTGACCGAGGCCAGGATGGCGATTGCCATGGCGCAGGCCGGCGGCCTCGGCGTCGTCCACCGCAATCTGGAGGCCGACCAGCAGGCGGCGCAGGTGCGGCTCGTCAAGAAATTCGAATCGGGCATGGTCGCCAACCCGATCACGATCTTCCCGGACGAGACGCTGGGCGACGCGCTCGCGCTGATGCGGCACCATTCTATCTCGGGCATCCCCGTGGTCGAGCGCGGCCCGCAGGGACACAAGGGCAAGCTCGTCGGCATCCTGACCAACCGCGATGTCCGCTTCGCCGACCGCCCCGAACAGCCCGTCGCCGAGATCATGACCAAGGATCGCCTGATCACGGTGCGCGAAGGCGTCACTCAGGAGGAGGCACGCCGCCTGCTCCACCAGTTCCGCATCGAGAAGCTGCTGGTCGTCGATGATCATTTTCGCTGCATCGGCCTGATTACCGTCAAGGACATGGAGAAGCAGGTCGCGCACCCGCATGCCGCCAAGGACGCGCAGGGTCGTCTCCTGGTTGCAGCGGCGACCACCACCGGCGATCTTGGCTTCGAGCGCTCCGAGCTGCTGATCGACGCCGGTGTCGACATCATCGTCGTCGACACCGCCCATGGCCATTCCGCCAAAGTGCTGGAGGCGGTCACCCGGGTGAAGAAACTCTCCAATACCGTTCAGATCATTGCCGGAAACGTCGCCACCGCGTCCGGCGCCCAGGCTCTCATCGATGCCGGCGCCGACGCGATCAAGGTCGGCATCGGACCGGGCTCGATCTGTACGACCCGCATCGTCGCGGGCGTCGGCGTGCCGCAGCTCACCGCGGTGATGGATGCAGCCTCGGCGGCGAGCAAGGCAGGCATTCCGGTCATCGCCGATGGCGGCATCAAATATTCCGGCGACCTCGCCAAGGCGCTGGCCGCCGGCGCCTCCTGCGCCATGGTCGGCTCGCTGCTGGCGGGCACCGACGAAACACCGGGCGAGACCTTCCTCTATCAGGGGCGTTCCTACAAATCCTATCGCGGCATGGGCTCGGTCGGCGCGATGGCGCGCGGCTCGGCCGACCGCTACTTCCAGCAGGACATCAAGGATGCCCTGAAGCTGGTGCCGGAAGGGATCGAGGGTCAGGTCGCCTATAAGGGGCCGGTCTCCGGCGTGCTGCATCAGCTCGCGGGCGGCCTGCGGGCTGCTATGGGCTATGTCGGCGGGCGCGATCTTGCGGACTACCAGTCCAAGGCCCGGTTCATCCGCATCACCAGTGCCGGCCTGCGCGAGAGCCATGTCCACGATGTCACCATCGTGCGCGAAAGCCCGAACTACCCGACGCGGTCCTGAGGCTTAGGCTTCCTCCCTCGTGAGGCCGATTGGCCCTCATCCCGCGAAATTGCCTCAAGCGGCAACATCCCGGGGTGAGGGTTTTCTTTTGAATGAGCAGCGAGAGGCAAGCCGCCCATGACGATCCAACTGGTCTATCCCGCCCTGGCTCAGATCCTGTGGACCTTCGTCGTGCTCGGCATCCTGTTCCAGCGCCGTCGTGTCGCCTTCCGGGACAAGGAGGTCGGGATGGCCGATATCGCGGTCTCGACCGAGCGCTATCCGGAAAGTGCCCGCCTCGCTGCCGCGAACTATGCCAATCAGTTCGAGACGCCGGTCCTTTTCTTCGCGCTGATCATGCTCGCCATGGAGGTCGGCGCGACCGGCACGGTGATTGTTGCGCTTGCCTGGGCCTTCGTGCTGACGCGCGTCGTGCACACCTTGATCCATACCGGCTCCAACCGGGTCCCAGTGCGTGCGGCTGTTTTTGCTCTTGGTGTCGTCTGCCTGTTCTGCATGACGCTCGACATTCTCGCTACGGTACTTTGACATGCTCGTGCGGCGTGCAATGTTCGCAGCCGTACGTCCGTAAGATATACTCTGTCACATCCTCGCTACATCGTGAGACAAACGGTGTTTCGCGCTTGCGCCCAAAACCACCTGCCGGCATGCTAAATGCTTGCGGCTAGGACGGTTTAGGGACGACCGTTCCAAATGGTACAAAATCTGTCCCGCTCTGGCGCAAGGTTTCGCATGGCAGTCTTGTCTTTCGGGCGCGTTGTTGTCGTGGCCGCCGTCGGCGCGGTCGCGGCTGGCGCAGGTCTTCATTATTCCGGCAGATCGGTCCCTCCGCCGCTCGATCGCATTCCCTACGGAAAGATCATCCCGCCCTATGCCCAGCCGGCCCAGCAGGCCGGAGCCACGTCATCACGCGCTTCGGGACAACAGCGCCCGCCCGTGACGATCGTCACGGCCAAGGCTGAACGCCGGCCGATGCCGGTCAGGCTCGACGCGATCGGCGCCGTGCAGGCACTCTCCAGCGTTGCGGTGCGCTCACGCGTCGATACGCAGATCATCGAGGTCGGCTTCCCCGATGGCGGCTATGTGAAGAAGGGCGACATGCTCTTCCGCCTCGACTCCCGCCTGGCGGAAGCGCTCCTGAAGCAGGCTGAAGCCGGCGTCGCCCGCGACAAGGCCTCGCTCGCCTCCGCCGAAGCCGATCTGCGCCGGGCGGAAGAACTCGCCAAGCGCGATTTCGCCACGGACCAGCGTCTCGACACCGCCCGCACCCAGGTCGCGACGCTCAAGGCCAGCGTCCGTGGCGGTGAGGCGGCGGTCGACGCTCTCAAGGTCCAGCTGACCTACTACACCATCACCGCCCCGGTTTCGGGCCGGATTGGCGTCGCCGGCCTCAAGGAAGGCAATATCGCCAAGACAGGCGACAACTCGACCACACTGGTCACGATCAACCAGGTCCACCCGATCTATGTCAGCTTCGCCCTGCCCCAACGTCAGATGTCCAGCATCCGCGAGGCGATGAATGCCGGCACGGCCGTGGCGGTTGCCACGCAGCAGGGTGCGAGTCGCGGCGTCGAGGGCAAGATCGCGGTCATCGACAATCTCGTCGATGCGACGACCGGCACCATCCAGATGCGCGCGATCTTCGACAATCCCGACGAGACCCTGTGGCCGGGCGCCCTCTGCCAGATCCGCCTGACCCTGCGTGTCGAGCCCGATGCGCTGACCGTGCCCCGCGAAGCCATCCAGAACGGCCAGAACGGCACCTTCGTCTTCGTGATCGAGGACGGCGTCGCCCGCGCCCGCCCGGTCACCGTCGACCGCACCATCGACGAGCGCGTCGTACTTGCGTCGGGCCTGAAGGGCGACGAGACGGTCGTCGTCGACGGCCAGCTCCTGCTGACCGATGGCGCCCGCGCGGTCGAGCGCAACCGGGGCGGCCAGAGGCCGCCGCCGAACCAGACTTCGCAGCGCGGGAGTGCTGGCTGATGAACCTCCCGGAGGCCTGCATCCGTCGTCCGGTGATGACGACACTCCTGATGGCGACCTTTCTGATCTTCGGGTTCTTCGCCTTCAAACAGCTCCCGGTCGCGGCACTGCCGCGGGTCGATTTCCCGACGATCAATGTCAGCGCCCGCCTGCCGGGCGCGAGTCCCGAATCGATGGCCTCCTCGGTCGCCGCACCGCTGGAGCGCGAATTCGCCTCGATCTCGGGCATCACCTCGATGTCCTCGGTCTCGCAGCTTGGCGCCACCTCGATCACGCTGCAATTCGACCTCAACCGCAATATCGACGGCGCAGCGCTCGACGTGCAGGCCGCGCTGAGCGCCACCGCGCGTCGGCTGCCGCCGGAGCTGCCCTCGCCGCCCAGCTTCAGGAAGGTCAACCCGGCCGACCAGCCGGTGCTGTTCATGGTGCTGACCTCGGCGACAAAACCGCTCTACGAAGTCCATGAATTCGGCGAGAACATCCTGCAGCAGCAGATCTCGCAACTGCCTGGCGTCGCGCAGGTCAACATCTTCGGCGCGCAGAAATATGCCGTGCGCGTCCAGGTCAATCCCGACGCCGTCTCGGCTCGCGGCCTGGCGCTGAGCGATGTCCGCAATGCGATCGCCGCCGCCAACTCCAATTCCCCGGTCGGCACGCTCAATGGCGAGAACCAGCGCCTGACCCTTGGCGCCACCGGCCAGATGGAGCGCGCCGCCGAGTACGGCAACCTCATCATCTCGCAGAAGAATGGCGTGCCGATCCGCCTCGAGGACGTGGCGCAGGTCTACGACTCCGTCGAGAACAACCAGACCGGCAGTTGGTTCAACGGGCAGCGCTCGATCATGCTGGCGGTCTATCGTCAGTCCGACGCCAACACCGTCGAGGTCGTCGACAGCATCAAGTCCCGGCTCGACGCCTATCGCGAGCAACTTCCGGCGGCGATGGAACTCAATGTCCTGAACGATCGCTCGATCCCGATCCGGGAGGCGGTGGAGGATGTCGAAGTCTCGCTGATGATCGCAATCGCGCTCGTGATCATGGTGATCTTCCTGTTCCTGAAGAGCCTGGCCGCGACGCTGATTCCGACGCTCGCCCTGCCGATTTCGCTGGTCGGCACCTTCGCGATCATGCACGCGCTCGGCTATTCGCTCGACAACATCTCGCTGCTCGCACTGACCCTCGCGGTCGGCTTCGTCGTCGACGACGCCATCGTCATGCTGGAAAACATCATCCGGCATATCGAGATGGGCAAGAAACCATTCCAGGCGGCCCTCGACGGCTCCCGCGAAATCGGCTTCACCATTCTCTCGATCACCATTTCGCTGGTTGCCGTCTTCATTCCCGTCTTCTTCATGGGCGGCGTCGTCGGCAAGGTTTTCACGGAGTTCGCCGGCACGATCGCCGCCGCGATCATCGTCTCGGGCTTCGTCTCGCTGACCCTCACCCCGATGCTCTGCGCCCGTTTCCTCAAGGCGCATGATCACCACAAGAAGCCGAACCTGATCGAACGCGTCTTCGAGGCTGGCTTCCAGGGGATGCTGAGCGCCTATCGCTGGACGCTGGACTGGGTGCTGAAGGCGCGCATCCTGATGCTGATCTTCACGCTGGCGACGGTCTATATCTCGGCGCAGATGTATATGGACATCCCGAAGGGCTTCTTCCCGACCGAGGATACCGGCCTCCTGCGCGCATCGACCGAAGGCCCGCCCGACACCTCATTCGAGGCCATGGCGGCGCGCCAGATCCGCATCGCCGAAATCGTCAAGGCCGATCCGGCGGTCGATTACCTGACCTCGAATATCGGCGGCTTCAACGCCACCAATAACGGCTTCATGTTCATCGCGCTCAAGCCCAAGGATCAGCGCGAGAAGGCCGAAGTGGTGATCTCGCGGCTGAGGCGCGCGACCGGCGACGTGCCGGGTATCACTGCGGTGTTCCAGCAGGTCCAGAACATCAACCTCAACGCCGGCCGCTCCTCACGCGCCCAGTACCTCTATTCGCTGCAGGGACCGGACCTGAATGCCCTCTTCGCCTATGCTCCGCTGATGCAGCAGCGGCTCGCGCGGCTTCCGCAGCTGCGCGATGCCAATATCGACCTGCAGTTGCGCAACCCCCAGCTCTCGATCGACATCGACCGCGAACGCGCCGCGAGCCTGGGCATTTCCAGTGACCAGATCCGACAGGCACTGGGCAACGCTTTCGGCTCGCGCCAGATCGCGACGATCTTCACCCCCTCGACCGACTATCAGGTCATCATGGAGGCCGATCGCGCCTATCAGCAGGATCCCGCCGTGCTCTCGCGGTTGCTGCTCAAGGCGGCGAACGGCCTGAACGTGCCGCTGGAAACGGTGGCGACGATCAAGCCCAGCGTCGGTCCGCTCGCGGTGAACCGCATCTCGCAGCAGCCGGCAGTGACAATCTCCTTCAACACGGCGCCGGGCATCTCGCTTGGCGACGCCGTCAACGCCATCCGTGCGGCCGAGCGCGACGTCAATCTGCCGGCCTCGATCGTGACGAGTTTCGCCGGCTCCGCCCAGCTGTTCCAGGATGCGCTGAAGGGGCAAGGCCTGCTGATCTTCGCCGCAATCCTGGTGATCTACATCATCCTCGGCATTCTCTACGAGAGCTTCATCCACCCGATCACCATCCTCTCCGGCCTCCCCTCTGCCGGCCTCGGAGCACTGCTCGCCCTGCAGTATTTCAACATGGACCTGTCGGTGATCGCGATCATTGGCATCCTGATGCTGGTCGGCATCGTCAAGAAAAACGCGATCATGATGGTCGATTTCGCGATCGAGCGTCGCAAACAGGGGGACGACGCGCTGACCGCCATCCGCGAGGCGGCGCTTGTCCGCTTCCGTCCGATCATGATGACGAGCTTTGCCGCTATCTTCGGCGTGCTTCCCATCGCGCTCGGCGCGGGCGCCGGCGCCGAGCTGCGCCAGCCGCTCGGCATCGCGGTCGTCGGCGGATTGATCGTCTCGCAGTTGCTGACGCTCTACATCACGCCGGTGATCTACTTCTACCTCGACAAGGTCGACACCTGGCTCTCCGGTCGCAGTCGCGGCGAACGCGAAAGCGTGCCCACCTCCGCCGTCCCCGTCGCCATCCCGCAGGCGGTGCGCGGCCCAGACCTCTGAGGGCGCTCAAAGCCCCCTCTCCTTCATTCCCGCGCCCGAACCTCGCATGTCCCGAGGCTCGGGCGTATTTCTGCAGAATGCATCAAAGGCAAGCGAGTGCCTTAAAGCGGAGAGAACGGCGGCTTGCATAACGCTGGGTGGGTGATCCCTGCCACAAGCAAAGTCGTCGATGTTCCCCATAAGAAATGCCGTGCCGCTATCGGGCCATACTCCGCCCGGAATCCATTCGCCTCCATCCCGGCGGGCCGCTCTGACGCGGTACGGAGCCATGGTGCTGCTCGGATTGGTTCTCGGGGCGAGTGGCACAGCGCTGACCGTCTCGCTCGTTCGGGCAGGCGATGACGCCGGCGTCCGTGCCTTCCATCTTCAGGAGGCGGCGAGACGTGGGCCCAGCGCCGCGCCCTTGACCTATGCTCCGGTCAGTTCCGGCTGGAGGCTGCCGCTCCTCGGCTCATATCCAGATGGCCGGATCGAACATCCCCCCGTTCTGCGCGAACGCGGCAAGCCGCGCGATGCAGCGACCGCAGGCGCCTTCCACGCAACGGCACGTTACGATACCGGCTCGAGCGCCTCCCGCACCATCTGCGTGCGGATGTGCGACGGCTATCACATGCCGCTTGGCCATTTGCGCTCGCAGGCCGACTGGCCGGCGCATGAAGCCCTTTGCAGGGCGATGAACCCCGGCATCCCGGTCAAGGTCTTTCGCGTTCCTGCCGGCGCCGATATCGACGGCGCCGTGGCCTCCGATGGCAGGACCTACGGTTCCCTGCCCGTTGCCTATGACCACGAGAGATCGTCCGATCCGGGCTGCAGGCCCGCCATCCCGTCGGCCGGTGACCGCCGTGTCTCTCTTCTACGCGATTTCACCCTACGCCCGGGCGACTCGGTGGTGCTTGATGGCAAGGTGACAACCTTCGAGGGCTCTTCCACCTGGCCCTACAACCCGAGGAATTTCCGCGATTTTCGTTCGTCGAACGAACTCAACGCCAACCAACGCCGGATGATCGACGAGACGGTCGGCATTTCCAGCCGTGAAGGCCAGATGCTGGCCCTGCGTCGCGACATGACGGTGCGGGAGGCGAAGATCGGTGACGCAACCACGATCGAGCTGCGCGGCCGTTTCGAGAGCGCCTCGGGTGAATCCGCAACTGCCTCGAACATACAGCGCATCGTCATCTCGCCCGAAAGCTGAGCCCTCTCTCCAGCCATTTTGGCCGGGCGCGCTGCGTTAAGCATCGCGCCCGTTTTGCATGGGCGAACGCCGACGGGCCGTTGATGATTAACGAAAAGTAAACTACACCCCAAGGGCGGCGGACGAAGAACAAGCGCGAGTGGAGTTGACGCGATGTTTCGTGTCCGTGAAATCCCCGACCGGGAAGACCCGCCGTTAAGCAGCCCTGTCCCCGTCGTTGCGCTGGAGCACACTGCTCACGGCAAGAAACGCGCGGGCCGCTTGGCAGCCATGACTGCGCTTGGCCTCGTGCTCGGAGCAGGCGGCGCGATCGGTACGATCTCGCTCGTCCAGGCTGGCGACGATGCCGGCGTCCGCGACTTTCAGCTTCAGGAAGCGGCAAACCGCCGCGCCATGCGCGGCCCGCAAGCTGGCGCCTATCATGCCCCCAACGCCTATGCGCCTGCGCGTGGGATCTGGACCCTGCCCCTGGCGCGCAGCGTCCCGAACGGGCGCCTCGCACATCCGCCCGTGGTCTTGAACCCCTTCAGGTCGGTCGAGCCTCCGCGTCAGATTGCACGACGTCCTACAACGCAGCACGGCGTTGCACGTCTTGAGACCGTCTCCGGCAGTGGACATGGCGCGCGCACCATCTGCGTGCGGCTCTGCGACGGCTTCCATGCGCCGATCGGCAACCTGAATGCTCAGTCTGACCTCGCGGCGCACGACGCTCTTTGCCGCGCCATGAACCCCGGCATCCCGGTCAGGGTCTTCCGCGTTCCCGCCGGTGCCAGCACGATCGACGGCGCCGTTTCCGCGGACGGCAAGACCTATGGCTCGCTCCCCGTTGCCTACGGCCACGAGAAATCTTCTGATCCAGCCTGCCGGCCGCCGATTGTCGCCAGCGGCGAGCGCCGCGTCTCGCTGTTGCGCGATATCACGCTTCGTCCCGGCGACAGCGTCGTGCTTGACGGCAAGGTCACGACCTTCACCGGCTCGTCGCAGTGGCCCTATAGTCGGCGCGACTTCGTCGATTTCAGATCGGCGCGGGAGCTTAGCGCCGGCGATCGGCGCGGCATCGACGAGAGGGTCGGCATTTCACGCGTCGAAGCGCAGATGCAGGCGCTGCGCCGCAAGCTGCGTACGCGCGAAGCGTCCCTCCGTGACGAGACCGTGATGAGCGATGCAATCGAATTGCGCGGCTCGATCGATCCGCCAACGCGCGGGCCGATCCGCGTGATCGCCGGGCCGGCGTTCCGGCTTTTGCCTTAGCTCCATCGACTGGCTTCGGCGAGCCGATGACAATCTTGGGCGCTGGTTCCGAGGCGCTTCTTCTTTGAATTAATCTAAAGAGACAGCAATTTAGAAAACCTATAAGCAATTGATCTATAACGCTTTTCAATTGACCGCCCTGGTGTCAGGCACTACCGCTCCAGCACCACGAACGTGCAGAGGGCATCTACGCCCGAAGGAGCGAACCATGATCGACAAAACTCGCCTGTCCCTCATCGCCCTGGCGTCCTGCCTGCTCGCTACCCCGGTCCTGGCCCAGAGCGTCAATCTCTACACGACGCGCGAGCCGGCCCTGCTCAATCCCGTCGTCGAGGCCTTCACCAAGGACACCGGCATCAAGGTCAACACGGTGTTCCTGAAGGACGGACTCGAGGAGCGCATCAAGGCCGAGGGTGCAAACAGCCCGGCCGACGTCATGATCATGGTCGACGCCGCGCAGATGATCTCGGCCGCCAATGCCGGCGTCACCCAGCCGATCAAGTCGGCGGCTGTCGACAAGATCGTCCCCGCGCAGCTGCGCGATCCGCAGGACAACTGGGTCACCCTGACCAAGCGCGCCCGCATCGTCGTCGTCTCGAAGGATCGCGTGCAGCAGGATGCGATCACCTATGAGGATCTCGCCGACCCGAAGTGGAAGGGCAAGTTCTGCATCCGCGGCGGTCAGCACCCCTACAACAACGCTCTCTTTGCCACCTATCTCGCGCGCAACGGCGCCGAGAAGACCGAAGCGTGGCTCAAGGCGCTCAAGGCCAACACCGCGCGCAAGCCCGGCGGCGGCGACCGTGAAGTCGCGCGCGACATCCAGTCCGGGCTCTGCGACATCGCAGTGATCAACACCTACTATATCGGCCTGATGAGCACTGCGGCGAACGAGCAGAAGGGCTGGTTCGAGGCGATCAAGCCGCTGAAGACCACCTTCGCCAATGGCGGCACACATGTGAACATCTCGGGCGCCGCCATCGCCAAACATGCCCCCAATCGCGAAAACGCGGTCAAGCTGATCGAGTACATGCTTGGCGACAAGGCGCAGACCATCTATGCCGACGGCAATTTCGAGTTCCCGGTCAACCCGGACGTCAAGGAAAGCGCCGCTGTGAAGCTGCTCGGCAAGGTCAATGTCGACACCACCCCGCTGACCGAGATCGGCAAGAACCGCAAGGCGGCCGCTGACCTCGTCGACAAGGTCGGCTTCGACAATTGAGCCTGTCTCCCACGGCTGGAGAAGTGCGACGGTCGCCACGCCTGTGGCGGCCGTCGAGCCGTTTTGTCTGGGCCTCGATTGCAGCTGCCGGGCTCGTCGCACTGCCAGTGCTTTCGCTCGGCCTGACCGCGCTTTCGCCGGCAGCCTCGTCGATCTGGCCGCATCTTGTCGCCAATGTCATTCCCGATGCGCTGGCGAACACCGTCATGCTTCTTGCCGGCGTCGGCCTGCTCTGCAGCCTCATCGGCGTCGGCACGGCCTGGCTCGTCACCCAGTATGAGTTTCCCGGCCGCCGTGCCTTCGAGTGGCTGCTCGTGCTGCCATTGGCGATTCCGACCTATCTGACAGCCTATATCTATGTCGAGTTCCTGGGCTTCCAGGGACCCCTGCAGGCGGCGTTGCGGGCAGTGACCGGCTATCGCAGCCTGCGTGACTACTGGTTTCCCGACCCGCGCAATCTGGCCGGTGCGATCTTCGTCATGGGGATCGTGCTCTACCCTTACGTCTATCTCAGCGTCCGGGCGCTGTTCGGTCTGCAGAGCGCGACCATCGTCGAGTCGGCGCGGACGCTCGGGGCCGCGCATGGCACCTTGTTCTGGCGGATTGGCCTGCCCATGGCGCGCCCGGCGCTCGTCGCAGGGTTGACCCTGGCACTGCTCGAAACGCTCAACGATATCGGCGCGACCGAATATCTCGGCGTCCGCTCCCTGACGCTGTCGATCTATACGACCTGGCTCAATCGCGGTTCTCTGGCGGGCGCAGCTCAGATCTCCTGCGTGATGCTTCTCCTGGTCGTCGCCCTGATCGCAACCGAGGCGAGACTGCGCGGCGCACGCCGCTTCACGCTCTCGGTGCGCCAGCCGCGTGCCGTCGGCCGCCGCCTCCTGTCCGGGCGCATTGCGCTCGCAGCCAGCGCCGCCTGCGCCCTCCCCCTGCTGCTCGGCGCCCTTCTGCCGATGGGCTTTCTCCTCCAGGAGGTACTGACGCGCGGCCTGCTGCATCAGTTCGACATGGCCCTGCTACGCAATCTCCTGAATGCCCTGCTGCTTTCGGCTGGCGCCGCTCTGATCGTGGTGGCGCTCGGCCTTGGCATCGTAGCCGCAGGCCGGCTCGGTCGCGAAACCTGGTTACCGGCGCTCGCGCGCACCGCCTCGCTTGGCTATGCGCTGCCCGGCACGGTGCTCGCGCTCGGACTGCTCGTCCCGCTTGCCGCCTTTGACAATCTCGTCGCCGACACCGTCTCCGCACTGTTCGGCGTCAATCCAGGTCTCATCCTGATCGGCTCGGGCGCGGCTCTCGTGATTGCCTATGTCGTACGCTTCCTGTCGATCGCGATTTCGGGCATCCAGAGCGGCCTCGCCCGGATCTCGCCGAGGATCGACGATGCCGCGCGCGCCCTCGGCTCGAGCTCGGGCGAGGTGTTGCGGCAGGTGCACTGGCCGCTCGCGCGTCCTGCCATTGCGGCGGCCGCCCTGCTCGTCTTCGTCGACTGCCTGAAGGAACTGCCCGCGACACTGCTGCTGCGACCGCTGAACGTCGACACGCTCGCAACCATCGTCTATGGGCATGCCTCTCGCGGCATGTTCGAAGACGGAGCGCTGGCTGCGTTGCTGATCGTGATCGCCGGCCTTTATCCCGCCATCATTCTGGCACGAGCCGGTGGCACGAAGGGGTGACACCGTAAGGCGTTACGGCTCTCTTTGCCGATCCACAGTTTGTATGCCGGAAATGGGCCCCTCAACTCGACAAGCCCCCCGGCATCGTCATAAACAATTTTAGCTTGACCTCCGGTTCGATTCCGGTTGCAGCCCGGCCGAAGGCCCATGACACGACGCGTTTCCATTCTCGCCTATTCGCTCGCCATCGGCCTGATGCTGCTTGGCCTGCAATCTTGGGGCGTTGCCGTCGGGCTGGTCGAGCGACATGTCGTTGCCCGCATCGAGGATCGCACCGGCCTCAAGGTGACCAGCCTGGAGCATGCGAGTATCGTCCTGCTGCCTTTGCCGCGGATCGAGCTCTCGCAAGTCAGCTTCAAGCAACATGAGGGCCTGCTCTCCGGCAAGGCATCGCAGCTCAAGGCCCGCGCGCGCCTGCTGCCGCTATTGGCAGGGCGCCTCTCCTTCGACCGGATCGATCTGATCTCTCCTGAGATCGATGCCACCGTTTCAGGCAGGGAGGATGAGCTCTCGGAGTGGCTGGCGCCGCCCCTCGCCTATCTCAGTGGCCTCACGAACCAGAGCCGGATCGTGATCATTTCGGGTTCGGTCTTTGCGCGGGCCGAAGGCGCGATCCGCACCATCCTGCGCGATGTCAATCTGATCATCGAAGATCGCGACCCCGAGGAGCCGATCATCGCCTCGGGCTCCGTGACCTGGCGCGGCGTCGCGACCAATCTCAGCGTTGTCTGGCCGGTCGCCGGGGAAAGCGCCAGGCTCTCGTTGTCCGCGACCTCCGAACGGATGAACCTGCGCCTGGACGGCATACGATCCGGCCTGCGCGAGCCGGTCTTCAATGGGCAATTGAGCCTCTCGACGCGGTCGCTCCCGGAACTGTTCGACTGGTTCGGTGAAACGCCCCGCCTCGCGCCTGCCATCGGACAGCTCAGCATCGCCGCTGAAGCCCAGATCAAGGCCAACGAGATCTCGCTCAGCAACGCAAGCGCCATCTTCGACGGGGACCGCCTCGACGGCGCGATCATGCTCGGCGAAGCCGGCCAACGCTGGTCCCTCTCCGGAACACTCGCCGGCGCGACGCTCGATCTTGGACGCATGACCAACCGGCTCGGCCTGCCCAAGCCCGGCACCGGGCTCTCCAACCCGACGCCGCTCGAATTCGAGGCCTGGACGGCCCATGACATCGACCTGCGCGTCTCCGTGGATGCGGCCCGCCTTGGCGGCGCCCGTCTCAGTGACGTCGCGACCCAGTTGCTCGTCAAGAAGGGCCGCTTCGAGGCCGGGCTGCTTCGCGCGACGGCCTATGGCGGCAGCGTCAAGGGCCGCCTGCTTGCGAGTGCGGCCCCGAACGCCGTCGACGTGAAGCTGCAAGGCATTCTCGACCGGATCAATCTCGGGCAGAGCGCAACCGACCTGCCCGAACTGCCGAAACTAAGCGGGCAAGGCAATCTGCAGTTCGCGCTGGATGGCACCGGCACCACCGCCGAGGCCGTTCTCGCCTCCATGAACGGAAAGGCGAGCCTCAGTCTGCGTCAAGGCGAGCTTGGCGGCTTTGCTTTCATCGACCTGCTGCGCCGCGCCGAGCGCAATCCGGTTGCGGCCCTGCGGGAATGGCGGCAGGGCAAGACACCATTCGACAGCGCGAGCGCCACGGCGAATGTCGCGGATGGCATCGCGACAATCGCTGATGCCCAGATGACCGGCCCGACCTATCGTCTCACTCTCGCAGGCCAGGCATTCCTTCCGCAAGGCTGGATCGAGATGGCCGGCCAGTTGGCGCAGCAGAGCGGCTCCCTGACGGTGCCCCTCGTCCTGCAGGGCCCGCTCGAGGCTCCATCGCTGGCGCTCAACTCGGAAGCCACCTTGCGGCCTGCCGGCAGCACCCTGCCAAATCTCCTGACCCGCTGACGCCCCGTCCGGTTAGTCAGGGCAGATTGAGCCTCAGCCTGCGCGGGCAGCCCCGCGATTGACCTGCCCACGGGTCGGGTGTTTCCTCATTGCAATCAGCGCGGAAACCACGCCATGCGTGCACCAACGGGATCGATCGTCGGGCTCTGTTCCGCCTCCGCCACCATGTTTGCAATGGGGATGGCGTTCCTCGGCTATTGGGGCGTGCATGAGCCGGTGCCATGGCGGCGGCTCGATATCGTCATCGTCACCCTGGCCTTTGCCGGCTTTGCCTCACTGGGCTCGGTCACCTGGATCGCAACCACACCCGTAGCAGCAGACAGCGACGAGAAGGTCGTACCCGCCCGGCGGGCCTTCGCCCTGGGCGTGTTTGCGATCTGGCTGTCGGTTCTTGTCGCGGTCCTGGCGGCATGACGTCGAGAATGTTCGACATCATGCCTCAGTCGTTCCACAGCCCAAGCTTCAGGTCATTTCAAACCTGAAACAGGCCGGTCTCAGCCTTCCTGAGCAGGCTCGTCCCCAGGCGCTGGGCCTTCGTCCTCTGCCTCGTCGTCACCTGCATCACCAATGCATTCGACCGAGACGACCTTCTCGCCGGCAGCGGTGTTGAACACCGTGACACCCTGGGTCGAGCGGCCGGCGATGCGGATGCGGTTATCAGGCCCCTTGTCAACCGGCACGCGAATTACTTGCCCGCCATCGGTCACGAGCATGATCTGGTCCGTGTCGACCGCAGGGAAGGAGGCGATCAGCTTGCCATTGCGTTCGTTCACAACCATGGCGACGATGCCCTTGCCGCCGCGTCCGGTGACCCGGTACTCGAAGGACGAGGTGCGCTTGCCATAGCCCTTCTCGGACACCGTCAGGATGAACTGCTCCGCAGCACCCATCTCGGCATATTTCTCCTGGCCGAGTTCGATGTCGCTGGCGGCTTCCTCGCCCTCGCCTGCCTGAATCGGCTCGGCGGTGTCGTCGCCTTCGCCGTTCAGTGCCTTGCGGGCAGCGGCAGCGCGCTTGAGATAGGCGGCGCGCTCATCCGGCGTCGCATCGAGATGATGCAGGATGGCGAGCGAGATCACCTCGTCGCCATCGGCGAGGTTGATGCCGCGTACGCCGGTCGAGTCGCGCCCCTTGAAGACGCGCACTTCCGGCACGGCGAAACGGATGCACTGGCCTGCTGCCGTGGTCAGCAGCACGTCGTCATGCTCCGAGCAGATCTGGACGTCGACGATGGAGTCTCCCTCGTCGAGCTTCATCGCGATCTTGCCGTTGCGATTGACCTGCACGAAGTCGGAGAGCTTGTTGCGGCGGACATTGCCTGTCCGCGTCGCGAACATCACGTCGAGCCGCTCCCAGCTCTCCTCATCCTCCGGCAGCGGCATCACCGTGGTGATGCGCTCATCCTTCTCCAGCGGCAGCATGTTGTTGAGGAACTTGCCGCGTGCATTCGGCGCCGCCAGCGGCAATCGCCAGACCTTCTCCTTGTAGGCTTGGCCGCGCGAGGAGAAGAAGATGATCGGCGTGTGGGTGTCGGCAACGAAGAGCCGGGTGACGAAATCCTCGTCCCGGGTCGACATACCCGAACGGCCCTTGCCGCCACGCTTCTGCGCCCGATAGGTCGAGAGCGGCACGCGCTTGATGTAACCGGCATGGGACACGGTCACCACCATGTCCTCGCGCGCGATCAGGTCCTCGTCGTCGAGATCGGAACCCCAGTCCTGGATCACCGTGCGGCGCGGCGTGGCGAAGGCAGCCTTCACCTCGGTGAGTTCGGTCTTGATGATCGACTGGATGCGGGCGCGCGAGCGTAGGATCTCGAGATAATCCGCGATCTCGGTTGCGAGCTTGGAGAGTTCTTCGCCGATCTCGTCGCGGCCGAGGGCGGTCAGGCGGGCAAGGCGCAATTCGAGGATCGCCTTGGCCTGCGCATCGGACAGGCGATAGGTGCCGTCCGGGTTGAGCGGATGACGCGGATCGTCGACCAGTGCGATCAGCGGCGCGATATCCTCGGCCGGCCAGTTACGATCCATCAGCGAGGCGTGCGCGGCGGCCGGGGTCGGCGCGGTGCGGATCAGCCGGATGACCTCGTCGATATTGGCGACGGCCGTGGCAAGGCCGCAGAGAACATGGGCCCGTTCGCGCGCCTTGTTGAGCAGGTAGCGCGTGCGCCGGGAGACGACTTCCTCGCGGAACTCGATAAAGGCCGAGATGAAGTCCTTGAGGTTCAACACCTCCGGCCGACCACCGTTGAGTGCGACCATGTTGGCGCCGAACGAGGTCTGCAGCGGCGTATAGCGGTAGAGCTGGTTCAGCACGACATCGGCCATGGCGTCGCGCTTGACCTCGATGACGACGCGCACGCCCTCGCGGCTGGATTCGTCACGCAGGTCGGAAATGCCTTCGATCCGCTTCTCGCGGACCAGATCGGCAATCTTTTCAACCATCGAAGCCTTGTTCACCTGATAGGGAACCTCGGTGACGATGATCGCCTCGCGCTCCTTGCGCAGCTCCTCGATATGCGTCTTCGACCGCATCACGATCGAGCCACGACCGGTGTGATAGGCGGAGTGGATGCCGCTCTTGCCCATGATCGAGGCGCCGGTCGGGAAGTCCGGACCAGGCACGATCTCGATCAGGTCGTCGATCGAGAGCTCGGGATCGTCGATCAGCGCGATGCAGGCATCGATCACCTCGCCGAGATTATGCGGCGGAATATTGGTCGCCATACCGACCGCGATGCCACCGGCACCATTGACGAGCAGGTTCGGATAACGCGCCGGCAGAACCCGCGGTTCATGCTCCTTGCCGTCATAGTTCGGCTGGAAATCGACCGTGTCGAGGTCGAGATCCTCGAGCAGCGGCATCGCCGCCTTGTCGAGCCTGGCCTCGGTATAACGATCGGCCGCCGCGGAATCGCCATCCATCGAGCCGAAATTGCCCTGGCCGTCGATCAAGGGCAGGCGCAGCGAGAAATCCTGCGCCATGCGGACCAGCGCGTCATAGACTGCCATGTTGCCGTGCGGATGGTACTTACCCATCGTATCGCCGACGATGCGGGCGCATTTGGTATAGGGCCGGTCCGGCAGGTTCTTGTTCTCGTGCATCGAGAACAGGATGCGCCGGTGCACCGGCTTCAGGCCGTCGCGGACGTCGGGAAGAGCGCGGCTAACGATCACGCTCATGGCGTAATCGAGATAGCTCTTCTTCATCTCGTCAGTGATGGCGATCGGCTTGATGTCGCCGCCGAAATGCGCGTCTTCGGGCTGGCCGCCGCGCGTGCCGTTGTCGTCTTCGCTCAAGGGATGAGGTCCCGTTTTCTACGATTTTTCAAGCTTCTGGCTATCCGATTCCGCCTCGCGAAGCCAGCAAAAGACGAATCTCTCCAGAGAAATTAAAACCGTTCTTTGTCAACGCGTTACGAGTCGTTTTTGACTCACTTTCCGAGCCCTCCCACATTGCCGCCTTGTTTAACCGGCGCGAGCGCGTGGCGGAGCCGGAAAACCGCTCCTCAAATTTCGCGTCCGCGCCTAGTGACGCGGGGTCGGCGGCATGCCTAAGCTCCGCGATGTTCCTGGAATATCTCACCTCCGCCCTGGTCACGCTGCTGGTCACACTCGATCCGCCGGGGCTCGCCCCGATCTTCCTGTCCCTGACGCGCGGCATGTCGGCCGACGAGCGCAAGCAGGTCGCGGTGCGCGCCTGCATCATCGCCTTCGGCATCATGGCCTTCTTCGGACTTGCGGGCGATATCGTGCTGAAGGCGCTCGGCGTTTCGCTGCCGGCCTTCCGGATCGCGGGCGGGCTGCTGCTGTTCTGGATCTCGTTCGAGATGGTGTTCGAGCGCCGCAACGAGCGCAAGCAGGCGACGGCCGAGACCGCGATCACGCAGGATCACATCCGCAACGTTGCCGCCTTCCCGCTCGCCATCCCGCTGATGGCAGGTCCTGGCTCGCTGACCGCGATGATGCTGCTCGCAGGCCGCGCCAATGGCGATCTCGCCATGCTCGGCTCGCTGGCGGTCATCTGCGGGCTGGTGATCCTCTCCTGCCTCGTGACCTTCTTCATGGCGACGCCGATCGCGCGCCTCCTCGGCGTCACCGGCAATGTCGTGCTGACCCGCCTGCTCGGCGTGATCCTCGCCGCCCTCGCCGTGCAGTTCGTCATCGACGGCGTACGCGCCGTAATCGGAGGCGGCTAGAACGCTGCGGCCTTGCACAGGGCACCCTGACGAGACTCCCCCGGCCATCGGCGCATGCGCCGCTCATCATCGCTCAAAGCCTCATGCCCGGCAGAATGCCGCCCATGAGGCGCTGATGCGCCTCACTTCTCCAGGAAGGCCCGGATCGCTCCCTCGGCCTGCTTCATCGAGATGACGCCATCGAGATGCCCACGCGAGCCCTGGATGGTGATATGGGAGATGTCGACGCCGCCCTGCTTCATGCCATCGACCGTGCTGGCGATCGTATCCGCGGTGAAGACCAGATCCTTCGGTTGCGTGATCAGCAGCACCGGCGCCTTGATCTTCGACGCGCCATTGGCGAGCGAGGTTCCGCCAGCGGCAAAAAGCTGATTGGCCTTCACGAGATAGAGGAAATGGTTCGCATCTGACAGCTTGGCGCGTGCCTCCCCGGCATTGTCGAGAATGCTCTGGACCTGGAACCTGTTTCCGAGCGCTTTGGCGGGGTCCTCGCCTTCCTTGGCGGGCCGGCGTCCGAAGGTGCTATTGGTCCAGTCACGGTGGTTCGCCTGCAGCGTCACCACTGCCAGGGCCTTGGCGAGACCGGCATTGGGCGGGGTCCCACCGTAATAGTCACCCTTGTTCCAGTTGGGGTCGACCAGGATCGGCGCCGCCCAGACATCGAGCCAGGCGATGAGCTGCGCATCGGCTTCGGCCGCACCGATCACCGGCATCGCCTTGGCGACCATCTCCGGATGGCTTGCTGCCCATTCCCAGGTCTGGAGCGCGCCCATGGATGGGCCGGCGACCAGCGCCAGTTTCCTGATGCCCAGGCTCTCGACCAGTGCCTTCTGGACATTGACGAAGTCGCCAACCGTGACGATCGGGAAATCGAGCGCATAGGGCTTCCCGGTATCGGGATTGAGCGAGGCCGGCCCGGTGGTCGTTGTCTTCGGGTCGCCGGTGTTGAGATTCGCCAGCGTATCGGAGGACAGGACGAAGTACTTATTGGTGTCGATCGCCTTGCCCGGGCCGATAATCGCATCCCAGTAGCCTGGTGCGGCATCCTTTGCGTCATACTTGCCGGCGGCATGTGAATTACCGGAGAAGAAATGGCAGATCAGGATCGCATTCGACTTGTCGGCATTCAGCGTGCCGTAGCTCTCCCAGCCGACCTTGACGTTCTTGACTATGCGCCCGCCCTGCGTCGTGAAGCTCGGCAGCCCGAACACCTTCTTCTCGACCATCAGCTCCTGTGCCGCTGCCATTCCCGCCACCACCATGCACGCAGCGCCAAGGGCGCCCGCGATCCAGTTCTTCATGCCGCTTCCCTTCCCAAGGACAGCCGTCATGCGGCCTTGGGAAGCATCAGAGCGGATTTCGGGCAGAAGCGGAAGCGGGAAGCCGAGCGCTCAGACCGTCTCGAGAAGCCCCTTGATCAGGGCGCGACGCGGTGAGATCGAGGAGATCAGGGCGTATTCCTCGAGCGTGTGGGCGCCATTGCCGTCGATGCCGAGACCATCCAGCGTCGGCACGCCAAGCGCCGCCGTAAAATTGCCGTCGGAGCCACCACCGGTCATCGGGCAATCCTGCAGGTCGAAACCGACCTTCGCCGCAACGCCGCGTGCCGTCTCGAACAACTGCGCGACCGTGCTCGACTTCTCATAGGGCGGCCGGTTCATGCCGCCCGTCACCGTGATCTTCACATCGGGATCGCGGGGGGTGAGCCCAAGGATGCGGTTCTCCATCATCTGACCGTCGGCAAGCGTGGTGACGCGCACATCGACGCTGAACCAGGCATGCTGCGGAATCACGTTCGCCGCCGTGCCGCCGCCGATCAAGGCGACCGACGTGGTGATGCCACGCGCGTAATCCGTCATGCCCTCGATGGCGAGGATCTGGTGCGCCGCCTCGCGGATGGCGCTGCGTCCGTCCGCATGGCGCGAGCCTGAATGCGCCGGGCGACCTTCCAGCCTGACGTCGAAACGGCCGACACCCTTGCGGGCCGTGACGATGCGGCCGCCTTCGCGCGCCGGCTCGGTGACCAGCACCGCCGCCGACTGCCGCCCGATATCCTCGATCACCGAACGGGTCGTCGGGGAGCCGATCTCCTCGTCCGGAGTGAACAGGAAGATCATCGGCCGTTTGGCCGAGCCCGCCTTGGCCACATCCTTGAAAGCTTGCAAGGCGAGCCAGGCACCGCCCTTCATGTCATAGACGCCCGGACCATAGAGCCTGTCGCCCTCGATCCGGACCGGCAAATCCCGAGCACTCGTCCCGACCGGGTGGACCGTGTCGAGATGCGACATGACCGAAACTGCCTTCTCGCCATTAGCGAGCCCGGCCCTGAGGATCACGCTGTCGCCGAGCCCGTCGCGCCCGGGCAGACGCTCGACCGCGATCGGCAGGCCTTCGACCTCCTTGGCGACGAGGTCCATCATGCCGTTCACGCCAGGAGCGTGATGGGTGGGGCTTTCCAGCGCGATCCAGACGGACAGGGCTGAGGCGGCGGGATCTGTGTTGCTCATGAGCGCTGCACATACGCCCGTTGCCCTGTTGCGCACAAGGTTTTCACGCGCCGGGGCCGCGATGCCTGGTTCGCATGACGGACCTATCGGAAGGCCCGCACCTGGTCCTTGACAACCGCGTCATCCAAGAAAATAACATATCAGTTATATAACTAATTAGTAATATAATGACGCCGTCTAGCCGACTCGACACCACTTTCGCCGCTCTCGCCGATCCGACCCGGCGGGCGATCCTGGCACGTCTCGCCCTTGGCGAGGCCTCGGTGACCGAGCTGGCGCAGCCCTTTGCGATGAGCCAGCCAGCCATCTCCAAGCATCTCAAGATGCTGGAACGCGCTGGACTGATTTCGCGCGGACGGGACGCGCAACGCCGCCCCTGCCGGCTCGAGCCTCAAGCTCTCGCCGACGCAAATGGCTGGCTCGAAGGCTATCGCCAGTTCTGGGAGACGACCTTTCAGCGCCTCGACCTCCTTCTCGACGAGATGAAGGCCGAGACTGGGCAATCCGCCATGAATCCCAAAGGCATGAACCCCAGAGGCAAGAACCCAAAAGGAGAGTGACGATGATGACGACCGCCGACCTGTCCGTCTCGACGCCCAGTGACCGCGAGGTCCTGATGACCCGCCTCTTCGACGCACCGCGCGAGCTGGTCTTCGAGGCCATGAGCCGGCCAGAGCTGCTGAAACGGTGGCTGAGCGGCCCTCCAGGCTGGTCACTGCAACATTGCGAAATCGACCTACGGGTCGGCGGCAATTTCCGCCATGTCTGGCACGGACCGGACGGCGCTGTGATGGGGATGGGCGGCATCTACCGCGAGATCGCGCGCCCTGAGCGTATCGTCCGGACCGAACTGTTCGACCAGGACTGGACCGGCGGAGAGGCCATAGCGACGCTGGTTCTGACGGAGCAGGCGGGCAAGACCGAACTCGCGCTGACCGTACTCTATTCCTCGCGCGAGGCCCGCGACGGCGCGCTCAAGAGCGGCATGAAGGAAGGCGTCGCCGCAAGCTACGGGAAGCTCGACACCCTGTTCGCTGAAAGGCAGCAGGCCGCCTGAGCCATTCCACCTGAGCCGTTTCACCGATCAGTTCCGGAAGCCCTGCACTCGCAGCATTCGGGCGACCGCCCCATGCCCCGCAAGCAAGAGGAGGAGACGACCATGCAGAAGATCACCCCGTTCCTGTGGTTCGATGGCCAGGCTGAGGAGGCGGCAAAATTCTACACCTCCATCTTCAAGAATTCGAAGCTCGGCGGCGTCTCGCCCATGGCCGCATCCTTCGAACTCGAAGGCCTGCAATTCACGGCGCTCAATGGCGGCCCACGCTTCAAATTCACGGAAGCGATCTCGCTCTATGTGAACTGCGAAACCCAGGACGAGGTCGATTACTACTGGGACAGGCTCGGCGACGGGGGACAGATCCAGCAATGCGGCTGGCTGAAGGATAGGTTCGGCATCTCCTGGCAGGTCATCCCGTCAGTGCTGCCCAAGCTGTTGAGCAGCCCCGAACAGGAGAAGGCCGGCCGTGCCATGCAGGCGATGATGCAGATGCAGAAGATCGACATCGCCGCGCTGCAGAAGGCCTATGACGGCTGACCAAACCCGAAAGAGCGCAATCTCGCACCGAGATTGGCGATCTTCGCCAACGAGCGCCGTTTACTTCACCTGCAATGATAGACGGCCCCGCCCCGTCCTTCAGCGACCAACAAAAAAGCCGCTCCGAACGGTCTGGAGCGGCCTTCTGATCCTGGGGAGATTGCGATCCGCAAAGCGGTTCGCCCTCGCCTGCCCTAGAACGGGATATCGTCGTCGAGATGAGTGCTCGACGAACGTCCGCCACCACCGCTGGACATGGCCGGCTGGCGCGAGCCGCCACCGCCGCCCATCGGGCTCGAACGCCCGAAGGAGCCGCCGCCGCCCGAACGGTCTTCGACCGAACCACCGCCCTCACCATACTCGTCAGAGCCACCCTGCCCGCGGCTGTCGAGAATGGTGAGTTCGCCACGGAAGCGCTGCAGAACGATCTCGGTCGTGTACTTCTCGACGCCGGACTGATCCTGCCACTTGCGCGTCTGGAGCTGGCCCTCGATGTAAACCTTCGAGCCCTTCTTCAGATACTGCTCCGCGACCTTGGCGAGATTCTCGTTGAAGATCACCACCGAGTGCCACTCGGTCTTTTCCTTGCGCTCGCCGGACTGCTTGTCGCGCCAGGTCTCGGACGTGGCGATGCGCAGATTGACGACCGGCTCGCCGCTGCCGAGCCGGCGCACCTCGGGGTCGCGCCCGAGATTACCGACCAGAATGACCTTGTTGACGCTACCAGCCATGAGAGGCTCCATTTCCTGCGCACATCTGCAAATCCGATCGACGACCGGAGCCGGACCCTAGCGCCCGCAGACGTCACTATCAACAATGTTCTTGCTTTGTTCAAGTCCGTTTTGCAGAGTTGTCCCCTGTCTTCATGAGGATTCGCGAGGCGGCCGCCGGAGGTCGGACGAGCCTCGGCGGACGGCGGCACCGTTCGCCGAACCGGATGCCCTACTCCTGACGCGAATTGTCAGGAGAAAGACAGCAGCCTATCCCGCTGCGTGATATTCATGCCTGCCAGACCGCCGTGAGGCTGGCATGGCCGGCCATTTGCCCTATCTCTACGCCTTACCCGAACGGACGCCCCGATGGCCCGCAAGACCTCCTTGGCTGAACAAGCCGCCACGCTTGAGGACATGTTCGACCGCAACCGCGCGGCCGATCCGAATGCACGCGTGATTTCCGTGCGCGGCGCGCGCGAGCACAATCTCAAGAATGTCGACCTGGCGATCCCGCGCGACAAGCTCGTGGTCTTCACCGGGCTTTCGGGCTCCGGCAAATCCTCACTCGCTTTCGACACGATCTATGCCGAGGGCCAGCGCCGCTATGTCGAGTCTCTCTCGGCCTATGCCCGCCAGTTCCTCGAGATGATGCAGAAGCCCGATGTCGACCAGATCGACGGGCTCTCGCCGGCGATCTCGATCGAGCAGAAGACGACCTCGAAGAACCCGCGCTCGACGGTCGGCACCGTCACCGAGATCCACGACTACATGCGCCTGCTCTGGGCACGTGCCGGCATCCCCTACTCGCCAGCGACGGGCCTGCCGATCGAGAGCCAGACCGTCAGCCAGATGGTCGACCGGCTGCTGGAGCTGCCGGAGAAGACGCGCGGCTATCTGCTGGCGCCCGTGGTGCGCGGTCGCAAGGGCGAATACCGCAAGGAACTGGCCGACTGGCTGAAGCGCGGCTTCCAGCGCGTCAAGATCGACGGCCAGTTCTACGAGATCCCGGACGCTCCCGCCCTCGACAAGAAGTTCAAGCACGACATCGACGTGGTGGTCGACCGCATCGTCATACGCCCCGACCTCGCGGCGCGCCTGTCCGACTCGCTGGAACAGGCCCTGGAGCTTGCGGAGGGCATCGCGGTCTTCGAGTATGCCGATGAGAAGGAGGAGAGCGGCGAGGCCAGGCGCATCACTTTCTCCTCGAAATTCGCCTGCCCGGTCTCCGGCTTCACCATCCCCGAGATCGAGCCCAGGCTCTTTTCGTTCAACAACCCGTTCGGCGCCTGTCCGACCTGCGATGGTCTCGGCCACGAGATGCGCATCGATGCCAATCTGATCGTGCCGGACGATTCCGTCTCGCTGAAGAAGGGGGCTATCGCGCCCTGGGCCAAGTCGACGTCTCCCTATTACGGCCAGACGCTGGAGGCGCTCGCCAAGCATTTCGGCTTCTCGATGACGAAGCCCTGGTCCGAGCTGCCGAAGCAGGCGCACGATGCCATCCTGTTCGGCACCGGCACCGACCCGGTGCGCTTCGCCTATAATGACGGCCTGCGCGCCTATGAGGTGAAGAAGCCGTTCGAGGGCGTCATCACCAATATGGAACGGCGCTGGAAGGAGACGGAATCCGACTGGGCACGCGAGGAAATCGGCCGGTTCATGTCGGAGACGCCCTGCGCCGCCTGCAAAGGCTTTCGTCTCAAGCCCGAGGCGCTGGCGGTGAAGATCGCGGGCAGCCATATCGGCGAGATTTCCCGCCTCTCGGTTCGCGATGCGCTGGCCTGGGTCTCCGATCTGCCGCGCCATCTGACCCCGAAGCAGACCGAGATCGCGACGCGCATACTCAAGGAGATCCGCGACCGCCTGACCTTCCTGCTCGATGTCGGGCTGGAATATCTGACGCTGGCGCGCGGCTCCGGCACGCTCTCCGGCGGCGAGAGCCAGCGCATTCGTCTCGCCTCGCAGATCGGCTCAGGCCTCACAGGCGTTCTCTATGTGCTGGACGAGCCCTCGATCGGTCTGCATCAACGCGACAATGAGCGCCTGCTCGGGACGCTGCGGCGCCTGCGCGACCTCGGCAATACCGTGATCGTCGTCGAGCATGACGAGGACGCGATCCTGACCGCCGACTACGTCGTCGATGTCGGTCCGGGAGCCGGCATCCATGGTGGCGAAATCGTCTCGAAGGGCACGCCGGAGCAGATCCTGGCCGACCCGAACTCGCTGACCGGCCGCTACCTGACCGGTGAACTCTCGGTGCCGGTGCCGGCCAAACGCCGCAAGCCACAGAAGGGTCGCTCGCTCAAGATCGTCGGCGCCAGGGGCAACAACCTCAAGGATGTCTCGGTCGAGATCCCGCTCGGGCTCTTCACCTGCATCACCGGCGTCTCCGGCGGCGGCAAGTCGACGCTGGTCATCGACACGCTCTACAAGGCCGTCGCCCGCAAGCTCAACGGCTCGATCGAGCATCCGGCCCAGCATGACCGCATCGAGGGCATGGAGCATCTCGACAAGGTCATCGACATCGACCAGTCGCCGATCGGCCGCACCCCGCGCTCCAACCCTGCAACCTATACCGGCGCCTTCACGCCGATGCGCGAATGGTTCGCCGGCCTGCCCGAGGCGAAGGCGCGCGGCTATCAGCCGGGGCGTTTCTCCTTCAACGTCAAGGGCGGGCGCTGCGAAGCCTGTCAGGGCGACGGCGTCATCAAGATCGAGATGCACTTCCTGCCCGACGTCTACGTCACTTGCGACGTCTGCAAGGGCAAGCGTTATGACCGCGAAACGCTTGAGGTGAAATACCGCGAGCGCTCGATCGCGGATGTGCTCGACATGACCGTCGAGGAGGCGAAGGACCTGTTCAAGGCCGTGCCCTCGATCCGCGACAAGATGGAGACGCTGTCGCGTGTCGGGCTCGGCTATGTCCATGTCGGCCAGCAGGCAACGACGCTGTCTGGTGGCGAAGCCCAGCGCGTGAAACTGTCGAAGGAACTCTCGAAGCGCGCCACCGGCCGCACGCTCTACATCCTGGACGAGCCGACGACCGGACTGCATTTCCACGATGTCGCCAAGCTGATGGAAGTGCTGCATGAGCTGGTCGAGCAGGGCAATACGGTCGTGGTGATCGAGCACAATCTCGAGGTCATCAAGACCTCCGACTGGATCATCGATATGGGTCCGGAAGGCGGCGATGGCGGCGGCGAGGTCGTAGCTCAGGGCACGCCCGAAGACGTCATCAAGGTCAGCCGCAGCCATACCGCTCGGTTCCTCAAGGAGGTGCTGGAGCGCCGGCCGCTAAAGAAACCGGCCAAGGCACCCGCACAAGCGGCGGAATAGGCGTCGTGAGGGCACCAGTTGGCTCCCTCGCGCGAGACAGCGCGATCGGCTATGCGCCCGCCGGCGATGTCCCGTCGTTCCGATCACCGGACGCGGATGTGGTCCCTCCACTCTGCAAATGGTCCGCGGACGTTCGCCCCGAAGGCTGAAGCACTTGAGGCGCGCCGCCCAGTCTCACAATCGGTGGAGACTTGGCTAGGCTGCGACGGCGAGTTCGCCGCCCCCTTCCCGCCCCGACGGAAGCAAACCGACCACGCTCCCCGCAGCGCGCCGCCCCGTTCATCCTCTCCTGCCGCGCCGGAGGCGGCGGCGTGCCACTGCGCCGCAGGGTCGCACGCGCTTTCCGTCGCCTTGTTTACGCCTCGTTAGGCTTCAGGTTCCATCCCTTGCGAACTCAAAAGGAGATGAAGCAATGATGAGACTGGCGATCCCGGCGACCTTCGTATTCCTCGCGGCTTCGACCGGAGCAATGGCGAATCCGGCCAAGCCGCTCGGTCAGTTCAAGAACTGGAACGCCTCATCCTATGCGAGCGGGAATAGCCAACGTTGCTATATCTCCAGCAACCCGATCTCCGAAAAACCTGCAGAGCTTCGCCATGGCGACGTGTATTTCTTCGTCCAGAGCGGTGAGAGCGCTGGCCGCACGGAGTCGAGCTTCCAGACGGGTTACGACTTCGCCAAGGATTCGACCGTCCAAGTCACGATCGGCGAGGAGCGTTTCCGCATGCTGACCGCCGGCCGCAATGCCTGGCTCCAGCGCGTCGAACGCGAGGGCGAACTGCTTGCAGCGATGAAGGCCGGCGACGAGATGGTACTCGAGGCGCGCTCGGCCCGCGGCAACGAAACCAGCTACACCTTCTCGCTGGACGGCGTGACCGCCGCCTCGCGGCAGCTGCAGCAATGCAGCTGATGGCGGCAGCCGGCGCCCGTCAGGCAGCACGTCTTGGCGCCGGACCGACATAGGTTGACTGGGGCCGAATGAGCCGACCGCCGGCAACCTGTTCCTGGGCATGGGCGATCCAGCCGATCGTCCGTCCCATTGCGAAGACGCAAGTGAAACTCTCAGGCGGGAATGCGAGGGCTTCGAGCAGGAGGGCGGTGTAGAATTCGACATTCGTCTGCAGCGCGCGGTTCGGCTTCCGCTCGCGAAGAATAGCCAAGGCGGCCCGCTCGACCGCCTCGGCATAGGCGAGGCGGCCGGAATCCGCATCGAGCTGGCGTATCGCCCGCTTCAACGCGTCGGCACGAGGGTCACGCACGCGGTAGATGCGGTGCCCAAACCCCATCAGGCGATCGCCGCGCTGCAACGCCGCCTCCAGCCAGGCTCGTGCATTCCCCACCTCGCCGATCTCGTCGAGCATGTCGATCACCGGCCCAGGCGCTCCGCCATGCAGCGGCCCTTTCAGTGCGCTGAGCCCGGCCACGACGGCCGAGGTCAGTCCCGCCTGCGTCGATGCGACGACGCGGGCGGCGAAAGTCGAGGCATTCAGCCCATGATCGCAAACCGTGACGAGATAGGTATCCAGCGCCGTGGCCTGCGACGGGCTGGCAGCCTCGCCGCGCATCATCCGCAGGATATCGGCCGAGTGGCCCAGCCGCACATCCGGCATGATCGGTGCGAGCCCGCGCTGCCGCCGTACGATCGCCGGCGTGAAGACGGCCGGCGCGGCCAGGAGGCGCAAGGCGGTCGCCGCATCATCGCCATCGGCCAATCGCGCCATCAACGCACGGAGCGCTTCGACCGGCGCGCGCCGGATGAGCGTCTCATCGAGGCTGGCCACCTCGCCGAACACATCCAGCCTGCTCTCGCCGAGCGCGGCTTCGAACGCATCACCGGACGGCAGTTCGTCGAAGAAGTCAGCGAGCATCAGCTGCGCCGCCTCAGCAAAGCTCACGCGGCCGGCAAGATCGTCGAGAAGATGCCCCCTGATGACCAACCGGCCGGCCGCCCCGTCCACGTCCGAGAGGACCGTCCGTGCTGCAACGACATTTTCCAACCCATCCGACATTGGACACTCCTTTGAAGAACTGCCTTGAGGATCGGTTCGGGCCGAACTAGAATCAATCTTGAACAATAAAATCAATATATGGCGATGAGCGATTGGTTGACCGCGCAAGAGGTGATGACGCGGCTGCAGCTGAAGCCGCAAACGCTCTACGCCTATGTGAGCCGAGGGCGGATCGAAGCCCGGGCCGATACCGCCGACCCGCGGCGCAGCCTCTACCGCGCCGCCGATGTCGCGCGGCTGGAATACCGGAAGTCGCGAGGGCGACGAAACGCGGCGATTGCCGAGGACGCCATCGCCTGGGGCGAGCCGGTGCTGGCATCGAGCATCACGACGATCGCGCAGGGGCGGCTGTGGTATCGCGGCCAGGATGCCGAAGCGCTGGCCCGGAGCGCCCGTCTCGAGGATATCGCCCGCCTGCTCTGGGCCTGCGGCGATGCGCGTTTTCCGCCTCAGTTCAACATCGTCGGCCCAGGAACCGGCAATCAGCGGATGTTCGCGATGATCGCGGCACGCGCCGCAGCAGACCCGGTGATCGGCAGCCGGAGCGCGAAAGCCCTGTATTTCGAAGCAGCCTCGGTGCTGGACGCACTCGTTGATGCGGTTGCCGGCCGTCCCGGCGAAGGCCCGATTCATGACCGCATCGCGCGCGCCTGGGGCTGCGACCCGACGGGCGCCGATTTCATTCGCACCTGCCTCGTCCTGCTGGCGGACCATGAGCTGAACGCATCGACCTTCGCGGTCCGCGTCACCGCCTCGACACGGGCCTCGCTGGCTGCCTGCGTCCTGGCAGGCCTGTCCGCGTTGTCAGGCCCCTTGCACGGCGGCATGTCGGCCCGGGTTCGCGCCTTCTTCGGCGAAGCGCGGCGGGAGGGTATCGAGACCGCCGTCCAGTCGCGGCTGGCGCTCGGGACACCGGTGCCGGGGTTCGGGCACCCGCTCTATCCGGAGGGGGATCCGCGGGCGCGCGGGTTGCTGTCAGCCTTCCCTCTTCCCGCGGAATTCCAGGAAATCCGCCACGTCACGGAAGCGATCACCGGCGAAAGTCCCAACATCGACTTTGCCTTGACGGCCCTGGCGTCCTCGCTGGGCCTGCCGCAGGACGCCCCCTTCCAGATCTTCGCCGCGGCCCGTTGCACCGGCTGGATCGCCCATGCCCTGGAGCAGTTTCAGACTGGCCGCCTGATCCGGCCGCGAGCGCGCTATGTCGGGGTAGCGCCGGGCTCGGTGTAACCGGAATCCAATGCTGCCTGCTAAAGCACTCCGTGCCGTTCGAAAACCGAACGCAAGCTCGCGCCGGCGAGAAGCTCCTCGCGCGTCGTGTCTTCCGCCTCGATCTTGGCAAGGGCGAGCTTCACCACCTCCTCGGCAATGCGCTGCGGCACGATCACCACGCCGTCGGCATCACCGAAGATGAAGTCGCCCGGTTCGACCCGCGCTCCGCCGACTTCGACGGCCTCGTCAACCGCCATCATCTCAGCCCGGCCCCTGGTATCGAGCGGACCGATGCCGCCATGGAAGAGCGGGAAGCCGAGCTCGCGGATGCGGCGCACGTCGCGAACCAACCCGTCGGTCAGGCAACCGGCGGCGCCGCGCACCATCGAGGCCGTGGTCAGGAGCTCGCCCCAGGGCGCGATCCGGTCGGTCGGCCCGTCGCAGGCCAGCACGGCGATCTCGCCGGGTTTCAGGCTGTCGATCAGATCCATCTCGAGCGCGTAGGGATTATGGCCCTCGGGAAGATGATAGCGCTTCATGTAGAGCCCCGTCCGGGCGAAGCCGCAGAGCATCGTCGCGTCGTCGAGCGGACGTACAAACGGCTTCACCGCCTGGTTGGGAAAGCCAAGCTGATCGAGCACGTCGGAAAGGACAGCCGAATAGAGCCTGCCCTTCAAGGTTTCCAGATCAGGCAGGGCGGTCAAGGCTGACATCGCGATCTCCTTATGCGGCGCCAGCTTCCGTCTGCCATTCCCGAGCGTCAAGCCGCTCAGAGTTCTGCTGGTGGAACAGGGTGAGCTCCACTGGACAGAAAATCACTCAGTCGCATCTAGAGTTGCGACTGGATCGGCAAGAGCCCGACGATGAACGCCAGCGCGCGGCGGGTTGGGCCCGCATCCGGCTCATGTCCAAGGCGCCGCGGCTTGCCGTCGCGCATGCCGTTCCAGTGCAGGCCGCCATCCTCGAGCGAGAGCTCGTAGCTGACTTCAGGCGCAGTATCAGCCCTGAAGAGCTGCCGCATCTCGGCCACCAGTTCAGGTTGCTCGAACAGCACGCCCATCTCGGTGTTCAGCGAAGCGGAGCGCGGGTCGAAATTGAAGGAGCCGATGAAGCCGGTCTTGCGATCGACCGTGAATGCCTTGGTGTGCAGACTGGCGCCGCTCGAGCCGAAGACGGAGATCTGCTGCCGGCTCGCATAGCGCTGCAGTTCGTAGAGGCGCACGCCCCCCTTCAGCAGGCGCTCACGATACTGGGCATAGGCACCGTGGACTGCCGCGACATCCGTTGCCGCCAGCGAGTTGGTCAGGATCGCGACATCGACCCCTCGTTCGACCAGACCGCTCAGTTGCGCCGTTCCGTCGCTGCCTGGAATGAAATAGGGAGAGGTAATCTCGAGCACCTCGCGACTGGCTGCAATGCTAGGCATGAGCGCGCCCAGCAACCAGTTCTCCCGTTTGCCACCGAAAGCCTTCTCGGGTGGATCCGAGATGATTCTGGCCTCTCGCGCCCAATGGATCTTCTCGGAGAGATTGAGCGTGTCTGTCAGCGACATGCGCTCGCGGACACGCTCGATATAGGGGCGCGCGCGGGCGCTCTTGAGCAGCTTCGCGAGAGCGCTCCGCAAGCGCGCCAGCTTCGGCTGCCGCCAGGTCACCAGGGCATCGATCGGGATCACCACGTCGCTGTTCCAGAAGGCGTCGAAGACAGCTTCCGTCTGCTTCACCGCGGCTCCGACGAGCAGAACGTCGAGATCCTGGAAGTTGGAGGATTTGGCAGCGGCGAAATATTCATTGCCGATGTTGCGGCCACCGACGATTGCCAGCCGACCATCGCTGATCCAGGCCTTGTTGTGCATCCGCCGCGTGACGGAGACCGCGCGCAGCACCATCTCGATGCCGCGCCGCAAGCCACCGCGCCGCGCCCGGCTCGGATTGAACAGTCTGACCGAGATGTTCGGATGTCCATCGAGCGAGAGATAGGCACCGTCCAGCCCCCGGGTGTTGATGTCGTCGATCAACAGCCTGACCCGCACGCCACGATCGGCGGCTGCCAACAATTCATGGGCGAGAAGCAGTCCGGTCAGATCGTTCTTCCAGACATAGTACATCAGGTCGAGGCTGCGCCCGGCGCTGCGGGCCGCAACCGCCCTCGCCGCAAAAGCGTCGAGATTTTCAGAGAGCAGCAGGAGGCCGGTTTCGTTCTCGCGCCCGGCGACGAGCTGCGAGAGGATCCTGTCCAGCAGCGTCTCGTCATCGGCGACGGCCAGGGCGCTGGACGGCGCCCCCTTCGCACGCCGGGCGAAATGACCATAGGAATAGGTCGCGATGGCCGATGCCAAGGCAAGCAGGCCAACCAATGCAGCGATGATCAGGAGCAGGTGCATCATGGTCGGGGAGAGGCTGGGTCGTCGCAGCGAAAAACCAGTCGGGCGCTCGCGGCGAAGGTTGGATCCATCTCTCCTCTGCCAGATCTGGACGACACATGAACGACCGCTTGCCGGACACAGTATCGAGAACAGTCCGGGACAGGCCGAACAGACTGCATTACGAATCGTTCTGTTACAAACAAACCTCTGCCCTTCACCCTTCCGCCTAATGCCTCAGGAATCACGTTGTTCATGTTCCGGAAACGTCGGCTCCCACGGGGGCTCAAATCCCTCGGACCGCTGATGGCCACGGCTTTGCGGCAGCAACGCAAATCCTATTTCAACGGCGATCACCACGCGGGCCGCGGCAACACGCTGGTCGCCTCCTATAACATCCACAAATGTGTGGGGCGCGACCGGCGTTTCAATCCTTGGCGCACGATGAACGTGATCAAGGAGATCGATGCGGATGTGATCGCGCTGCAGGAAGTCGATCAACGTTTCGGAGAACGCCTGGGCCTGCTCGACCTTCACGTGCTGGAACGTGAATGCGGGCTCACGGCCGTGCCGCTCCGGGCCACTCGCAACGGCCATGGCTGGCATGGCAATCTTGTGCTGTTCCGCGACGGCGCGGTCGACAGGGTGGAGCAACTCGTGCTGCCCGGCGCCGAACCTCGCGGCGGACTGGTCGTCGACCTGACATTGCGCGCCGGTCCCGTGCGGATCATTGCCGTGCATCTTGGCCTGCTGCACCGCTCGCGGACGCGTCAGGTCCGGAGCATCCTTGCCGCCTCGGAACCACCGGACGGCCGCCCGGTCGTGGTGATGGGCGATTTCAACGAGTGGCGGCTTGGCAGGCACTCGTCCCTGCAGGAGCTTCATCCGGACTTTGGACCGCTCGACGGTGCCGTGGCGAGTTTCCCGACGCGTTTCCCGGTCTGGTCGCTCGACCGCATCATCGCCAACCCGCATGATCTGGTCTCGCTCATCGAGGTTCACGACAGCCCCCTCGCCCAGATCGCCTCCGATCATCTTCCGATCAAAGCCGCGCTCAGGCTGGGACACGCAGTTCGTCCTGGGCGCTCCCCATCCGGGGACCTCATGACGGCTGGCTGGATCGAACACAGGGCCGAGCCTACGCCTCGGAGGCAAGGCGTGAAGAGCCCTCTTTGAGGAGCGGTTCCCTGAGGCTCGCTCGGTGACGCTTTGGCCCCAGGCCCGGCTCTGAGGAAGCGTCACAGGCGAGCAGCGCCCGTATCGCTGGGTAAGCACCTCCGCCATGCATCCAGGCGCGCCGCCTCCGGTGGCGCCATCCGACATCTAACGCTAGCTTGCGCGACAATCGATCGATCAGCCGGTCACGCGGTTGGCTCCATGCAAGAGGCGAGAGGACTTCATGACTGCGACAGCCACCGAGCCGGCAGCGTTGATCGAGGATGCGGTTGAACTGCGGAGCCATATCGGCCCGGTCAACCCGATCGCCGACAGCAAGGTGCTGAAGCATCTCGATCAGTTCTGCCGCGACTTCATCGCGCTCTCGCCCTTCCTTGTCATCGCCAGCGGCGATGGCGCAGGTGGCGCCGACGCCAGCCCGCGCGGCGATGCGCCCGGCTTCGTCAGGATCCTCGACAACAGCACGCTGCTGATCCCGGACCGGCGTGGCAACAATCGGGTCGACACCTTTGGCAACATCCTCGCGTCGCCGGGCATAGGCCTGATCTTCATGGTGCCCGGCATCAACGAGACCTTGCGGGTGAACGGCCGCGCCAGGGTGACGCGCGAACACGGCCTGCTCGAACCCTCCACCGTCCAGGAGCGTACCCCGGTTACCGGCATGCTGGTCGAGGTCGACGAAGCCTATTTCCATTGTGGCAAAGCGTTGATCCGCTCGAAACTCTGGGACCCCGCGACGCAGGTCCCGCGGCACAGCTTCCCTTCGCTTGGCCGGATCGTGGCGGAGCAGACCAAGGCGATCGGGGTGGCCGAGGCCGAAGCGAATCTCGCGGAAGGCTACAAATCGCGACTTTACTAGAGTTCGCCCCGCAGGAGTTGCGGGATGCTTGGGGATCGGCAGCGCTTTGACCGCCGCCGCTCGGACCTGTTCGCCTGTCTGCTCGGCATCTGCTCGTCCGTCATGCCGGCGAGGGCCGAAGCCGCGGGCCCCGGATTTCTGGGCCGTCACGGGCGTTGCCGGGAATGATGTCCTCGCCCTGCACGCAGGGTCGAAGCTGCCGGGTGGGCGCCAAGGGGCACACCACCCGGCGTAGCCGACGTCAGCTGCGCTGCGAGTCGAGTTGCTCCTGGTTCTTCTCAACCTCCTGCGCCTTCATGTAGCTCTCGATCAGAAGCTGATAGGGCGGGAAGATCTTGGTGTAGACCTCCGCCCATTGCTGGGCGTCGTCGCGATGCCAGGTCTTCTGCAGCTCCGAGGCGACGGCCGCGGTGTCGATCGGCACGACCCCGGCCTGAACGACGCGGGCAAGCGTGATCTCCTGTGCCATCTTCGAATAGGTGCCGGAGGCATCGATCACCGCGAAGACCTTGTAACCATCGGCAACCGCGCTGATGCTCGGGAAGGCCATGCAGACGCTGGTGATGGTGCCGGCGATGATCAGCGTCTTGCGGCCGGTCGCTTTCACCGCAGCGACGAAGTCCGGATTGTCCCAGGCATTGATCTCGCCGCGACGCGCAACATAGGTCGCATGCGGAGCGTTCTGGTGGATCTCCGGGATCAGCGGACCATTCGGCCCCTGCGGCACCGACGCCGTGGTGACCACCGGCATCTTGCTCAGCGTGGCCATTCTGGCCAGCGCGGCGGCATGGGCCCGCAGCGTCGGCATCGGCATATCCGCGACGGTCTGGAACAGCCCGCTCTGATGGTCGATCAGCAGCATCACGGCATCGTCGGGATCGATGACCGGCCGCTGGCCGTTGAAGTTCGCAATATTCGCAAAGGTGCTCATGGCTGTCCTCCTGTGGGCTGGGTTGATGCGGTTGCGAAGCCGGTCACTTCGACGACTTCACCGCGCTGTAGCTGGAGATCAGGTTGCGATAGTCGGGGATGTGGTTGGAGAAGAGCGCCCCCAGGCCGTCGACATCGTTGCGCCAGTCGCGGTGCAGTTCGCAGGCGACGCCGAACCAGGTCATCAGCTGCGCCCCCGCTTCCGACATGCGGTCCCAGGCCGAGTGCCGGGTGATCTCGTTGAAGGTGCCCGAGGCGTCCGTCACGACAAAGACCTCGTAGCCCTCGGCCAACGCGGAGAGCGCCGGAAATGCCACGCAGACCTCGGTCACCACGCCCGCAATGATCAGTTGCTTGCGCCCGGTTGCCTTGACCGCCTTGACGAAATCCTCGTTGTCCCAGGCGTTGATCTGACCCGGGCGCGGGATGAAGGGAGCTGAGGGGAAGATCTCCTTCAGCTCCGGAACCAGGGGTCCATTCGGCCCATCCTCGAAGCTCGTCGTCAGGATGGTGGGCAGCTTGAAGTATTTGGCGAGGTCGGCGAGCGCCAGGACGTTGTTCTTGAATTGATCAGGGCCGACATCGCGAACGAGCGACAGCAGGCCCGCCTGATGGTCGACAAGCAGCACCGCCGCATTGTCCTTGTCCAGGCGCGCATAAGGCTTGGTCATTGTCATGATCCTTGCTGGTCTTGAGGTTCCGCTGTTTTGGGCGGCGCTTGCGCTGCCACTCCAGGAATGGCTCCGGCGCGGACATCCGGAGCCTCCTGTCCTCAGCGCCCGTCCGCGGCCTGCGGGATGACGCCGAACCGGCCGCTCTGGAAATCGATCATCGCCTGACGGATCTCCTCGGCCGTGTTCATGACGAAGGGGCCATGCATGACGACCGGCTCGTCGATCGGCGCACCACTGACGATCAGCACCGAGGCGTCGCTGTCGGCCTCCAGCGTCACCTCGCCGTCAAGGCGGTCGAACAGGATGAACTGTGCTTCCCGCGCCTTGTCCGCGCCGTTGATCAGGATGTTGCCACGCAGGACGACGACGCCGAGGGTGTGGCCCTCCGGCAGGACGAGCGAAGTTGCCCCGTCGCGCCGCAACTGCAGGTCCCAGATATTCATGGGCGTGAACGTATGCGCCGGCCCGAGATGGCCCTGATAATTGCCCGCGATCACCCTGAGCGTACCCGCCTCATCAGGCAGCTTGACTGCAGGGATCTCCTTGTCGAGCAGCGTCTGGTAGCCGGGAGCCGCGCTCTTGTCCTTGGCCGGGAGGTTGACCCAGAGCTGAACCATCTCGAGCGTGCCCCCCTTGCGGGTGAAGGCTTCCGAGTGGAACTCCTCGTGCAGGATTCCTGACGCCGCCGTCATCCACTGCACGTCGCCAGGGCCGATCAACCCGCCCTTGCCGGTTGAATCGCGATGCTCGACCTCACCCTGATAGACGATGGTCACCGTCTCGAAGCCGCGATGCGGGTGCGTGCCGACACCACGAGGCTGAGAGGCCGGCGCGAACTGTGCCGGCCCGGCATAGTCGAGCAGCAGGAACGGGCTGACATGCTCGCCCTGACCGGCATGCGAGAACATTGAGCGGACGGGAAAGCCATCCCCGATCCAATGGGGATGCGGGCTGCTGAAGACCCCGAGAACCTTTCTCATTGCGTTTCTCCTTGGGAGCATTGCAAAGGCATTGCGTTGACCAGGAGAATATGAATGAGACAAAAATGGCGGTAGACGGCATTATCTAACCACACTGTCCTATGAACAGGACAATGGAGCATCCGATGCAGGATCTGAACGATCTCTATTTCTTCGCTCAGGTCGTCGACCATCAGGGTTTCGCTGCGGCAGCCCGGGCGTTGGGAATGCCGCGCTCACGGCTGAGCCGCCGGCTGGCGCTGCTGGAGGAGCGACTGGGCGTGCGTCTCGTGCAGCGCTCGACGCGCCGCTTCGCCGTCACCGAGATTGGCCGCGAGTATTATCGCCATTGCGTCGCGATGCTGGTCGAGGTCGACGCGGGCCAGGAAGCGATCGAGCGGGCGCGGGCGGCTCCTCAGGGCATCGTGCGCGTCGCCTGCCCGTCAGCCGTGCTCTACTTTCAGGTCGGCGGCATGGTCGCCCGCTTCCTGGCGGCCTGCCCCAAGGTCGAAGTGCAACTGGAAAGCACCAATCGGCGTGTCGACGTCATTCGCGAAGGCTTCGACATCGCCATCCGTGTTCGCTTCCCACCATTGGAGGAAAGCGAGTTGGTGATGAAGGTTCTGGCCGAGAGCACCCAGCGGCTGGTCGCGGCGCCGCGCGTGCTGCAGGGCCTATCACGACCTCTCGTTCCAGCCGACCTCAGCGCGTTGCCCAGCTTGTCCTGGGGAGATCCGCATCAGGACCATGAATGGCGCCTCAACGGACCAAACGGCGCCACGGCCATCATCCGACACAGCCCTCGGCTGGTCACGGAGGACATGGTCGCGCTGCGGCTTGCCGCTCTCCAGGGCGTCGGCGTCCTCCAACTCCCGACGATGGTTGTCCAGGACGACCTGAAAGCCGGAACGCTGGTCGAGGTCCTGCCGCAATGGGCCCCGCGCGCCGGCATCATCCACGCGGTCTTTCCGTCGCGGCGTGGTCTCCTGCCCTCCGTCCGCGCCTTGCTCGATAGCCTGGCGGCCGAATACGCCGTGCTCGACCGGGCCGAGAAGGAGGCCTTCGCCGTCGCGGGCGGACCGTAATCCGCAACGGTCGGATCATATCATCAGTTCGCCGAGGTCCGGTCGATCAGCGCACGCAGCAAGAGATAGAGCACCAATGCGTTCAGCAGGTGCCAGAGCCAATGCGTGCCGAAGGGGACGCTCTGGCACAGAACCTGGTCCAGCGTGCGCAAGCTGAGCGACAGCGCAAAGACAAACCCGGCGAGGCCGACCAGACGTGCCGCCGCATCGCCCTCACCTCGCATCCGCACCGCGAACGCTACCCCAAACAGCGCCAGCACGAAGGAGGCATATCCGCCGGAGCCGCGCATGCTGGGCGGCAGCAGCGCGCCAAGCCCCGACACGAGCAGGAAGGACGCAAGAAGGAAAACCAGCGTACCGCCCACCGCGACGGCTGGCCGCGCCCCGATGAACCGGACGAGAGCCAACCCGAAATAGCAGAACGCGAAGAACTGGATGGGAAGCACATCGGCCAGCAGCGTCCAGCGTTGCGGCATCGTGTGGAACAGGAACGAGCCGATTCCGATCATGACGACAAGAGCAATCAGCGCGGCCGCTGGCCAGTCGCGCCGACGCGAGCGCCGATAGAGCACAAAGCCCGCGATCGCGGCCAGGATGAAGGCGCCATTGCTGAGTGCGTTCATCGGCTCCGCCCAGAAGGCCTGGCTGGCGCGTTCGCAGTAGCCGAAGAACATGATCGCTTGTGGCGGCACCAGCAGTTTCTCCAGCGTAAGCCACAGCTTGCCACAGCGCCCCGGCGACGGCGACGCAAGCGCGACATTGCGGCGCAACATAAACCTTGACGCAAAAGCGTGAGGGCCGCGGAAAACCGGCCCGTGCCGGGTTCTTCCGATTCGAGTCAGGCGCGCATGGCGGAGCACTGCATGTCGCCTAATTTCGCGCCACATCGGAATCGGCCCCTTGATGCCAAACCGAAATAGCCCGCAATTTAGGCAATCGACCTTGCTTGGTTAATGGTTTCCTACGCAACAGACGCGGGGCGTGGCAAAAATGTAAAGGGCTGGTTAAATCGACATGCGCAAATCGCATAACGGAATTGATATCCTGCCCCTCCAATTAGCAGCCAGCCTCCCTTATATGCAGTGCACAACGAATTCATCGTTGTCGGGCCAGAAATGACCCGGCACCCAGGAGCCAAACCAATGTTCGTCACCATGATTGCTGCTAAAATCCGCGCCTATCTTCGCTATCGCGAAACCGTCCGCGAGCTCTCGCGTCTGACCGACCGTGAGCTGGACGATCTCGGCCTGTCCCGTTCGGAAATCCAGTACGTCGCCCGTTCGCACGCTGCCTGATTACTGTCCGCGCCTACCGAGATTATAGTTTCTCCTGGGCCTGCGTCCTCCCCGCAGCCCGGTCGAAGAGCGAATGCCCGCCTCCTCCCAGGCGGGCATTTTGCGTTTCAGAGCTGCGTCACAGACGCCTCTCTCTTGACCTTCGGCCCGCCTGCGGACACATCGCAGGCATGAGCACGAAACCAATCCATGTCATCGGCGGCGGCCTCGCCGGTTCTGAAGCCACCTGGCAGATCGCGGAAGCCGGAGTCCCGGTTGTCTTGCACGAGATGCGCCCCGTTCGCGGCACCGACGCGCACAAGACCGAGGGGTTGGCGGAGCTCGTCTGCTCCAACTCCTTCCGCTCCGACGATTCCTCGTCCAACGCTGTCGGCCAACTGCATTGGGAGATGCGCCGGCTCAGCTCGCTGATCATGGCCAAGGGCGATGCCCATCAGGTCCCGGCCGGCGGAGCGCTGGCGGTCGACCGTGACGGCTTCTCGCAGGCGGTCACCGCCGCATTGGAAGCCCATCCGCTCGTCACGGTCGAACGTGGCGAGATCGCCGGCCTGCCACCGGCAGACTGGGACAATGTCATCATCGCGACCGGCCCCCTCACCTCGCCGGCGCTCGCCGACGGGATCAAGTCCCTGACCGGCGAGACCGAACTCGCCTTCTTCGACGCCATCGCCCCAATCGTCCATTTCGACTCGATCGACATGGACCAGGCCTGGTTCCAGTCGCGTTACGACAAGGCCGGGCCCGGCGGCACCGGCGCCGATTACATCAACTGCCCACTCGACCGCGACCAGTACGAGGCCTTCATCGACGCACTGCTGGCGGCAGAGAAGACCGAGTTCAAGGAGTGGGAGGGCACGCCCTATTTCGATGGCTGCCTGCCGATCGAGGTCATGGCCGAGCGCGGGCGGGAGACACTGCGCTGGGGCCCCATGAAACCGGTCGGCCTGACCAACAAGCACAACCCGACAGTGAAGGCCTATGCGGTCGTGCAGCTGCGCCAGGACAATGCGCTCGGCACGCTGTTCAACATGACCGGCTTCCAGACCAAGCTGAAATACGGCGAGCAGGCCACGATCTTCCGGATGATCCCCGGACTGCAGAATGCCGAATTTGCTCGCCTGGGCGGCATCCACCGCAACACGTATCTCAACTCGCCGAAGCTGCTTTCTCCGTCCCTGCAGCTGAAGGCCGATCCGCGCCTTCGTTTCGCCGGACAGATCACCGGCTGCGAGGGCTATGTCGAGAGCGCCGCCATCGGCCTGCTCACCGGACGCATGGCCGCCGCGGAGCGGCTCGGACGCCCGCTCGAACTGCCCCCTGCGACGACGGCGCTGGGGGCACTGGTCAACCACATCACCGGCGGGCACATCGTCACCATCGACGAGGGGCCGCGCTCCTTCCAGCCGATGAACATCAATTTCGGCCTGTTCCCGCACATCGAGGACGCGCCCAAGACGGGGCCGGACGGCAAACGCCTGAAGGGCCCTGCCAAGAGCGTGGCCCGCAAGCAGGCACTGACGGCGCGGGCGAAGGACCATCTCGATGTGTGGGCCGGCGCCGCTGCGGCTGAGGCGGCAGAGTAGAGCGCCTTCGGCGTGTAGGGTAATCCATTCCACCCCTCTCCTTCAGGGAGAGGGTTTTTTCACGCTAGGCTCGGCGTCCGGCGAATTATTGCTTCGGCCCGAAACGTGGATTGCGACTTTTGGGAACGCCGATGCAAACGCGCGCGATCTAACCCCGCATTGCCTTCCGGGCCGCGCGCCAGAGAATCCACTGCCGCTGCCAGGCCGGCAGCGTGATGATGCTCCGGAACGGGTCGTAGCCGTTGCGCTCCATCTTCTTCAGATAGGGCTCGACCAGGGCGACCGGCAGGAAGGCCGGCACGAGCGTAGCCGGAATCGTCTCGCGCAGTTCCCGCAGCTTGGCGAGATGCTTGCGCGCAATCGCTCGGAGTTCCTTCAGGCTGTAGAGCACGCCGGGCCCGCCGCGCCCCCGCACGATGTCGTCGCGGATCACCCCGTTGCGGGCGAGGATCTCCGCCGGCACGTAGACCTGGCCTGCCGCCGCATGCCAGGGAAAAGCGCGCAGCAAGCCGGTCAGGGCATAGGCGACGCCGGCATGGCCACAGGCCGCCGCGCCGCCGGGATCACGCCCCTCGGCCAGGATGATCGACGCAAGCCGGAAGAGCGCACTCGCCGTTTCGCCGGCATAGCCCTCGAGATCGCCGAGAGAGGGCATCGGATCGTCGTAGAGATCGAAGATGCGCGCCTCGATCAACCCGGTCAGCGGCGCGATCGGCAGGCGGTAATGCAGGATGGTGTCGAGCAACGCGGCGGCAACCGGATGCGCGTGCATCTCGCCCTTGGCGTCGCCCTCCAGCAGGTCGCGCCACCATTGCAACCTGACCTCGCCGGGCAGAGGCTCGCTCACCGCGGCGCGAACCCTGGCGATCTCGTGGCTGAACGCATAGAGCGCGAAAAGACCGGGCCGTACGGCCTCGGGCGCGTAGAGACTGGCGATATAGCGATCGTGATCGGCCTCGCGCACCAGCGCAGCACAATGAGCATAGGCCTCCGGCAGGGCCTCGGGCAGCGTCTCGCGGCGATCGTCAGTTCTGGTCGTCATGCGGATCGTCCCGCCCAGGCAGTCGCCTCACAGGCACAGCCTTGGATCAAGTGTCAGTCTAGGCCAGGCAAGGCCGGGCTGGCTACGCCCCACGAGCATGATCGCCGCGCGCCTTGCTACTCAACCGCGATCAGCGCCGCCGCTACACGCCGGTCTTCGCCGACGAGAACATTGTAGGTCCGCGCCGCAGCCCCCGTCGCCATACCCTCGATGGTGATGCCGGCGGCGCGAAAGCGTTCGCGCAGGGCTGGGGGCACGAAGGCGATGTCGTGTCCGGTGCCGATCAACAGGAAGTCGATCGTGTCGGCAGCATCGAGAACGGGCTGGAGGCTCTCAATCGTCACCTCCGCGAAGGACGAGACCGGCCAGATTTGGACCCCAGCCGGCAAGGCCAGGATCGAGCCGCGATGGCTCATATCGGCAAACCGGAACCCGCCCGCTCCGAAGGCATCGATTTGATGCCGCCCGGGAACGAAGCCTTCAAAGCGTGGCATGATCAGGGCGCTCCGCCCGCTCAGCTCGCCTTCGGCTTGGCTCCGGCTGGAACCTTCTCTTCGACATCCGCATCAAGGCGCCCGGCGCGCACATCGAGATAGAGCAGCACGGGCGTCGAGATGAACATCGCCGAATAGGTGCAAACCACCACGCCGAAGAGCATGACGAGCGCAAAGCCTTCGATCGCCGTGCCGCCGAAGAGCACCAGCGCGATCAGCGAGAGAACGGTCGTCGTGGCGGTCATTGCGGTGCGCGACAGCGTCGAGTTGACCGAGAGGTCGAGCAGTTCCTGGACCGGCATGGTCTTGTAGCGGCGCAGCAATTCGCGCGTGCGGTCGAACACCACCACGGTCTCGTTCAGGGAGTACCCGACGATCGTCAGAATCGCCGCGATCGAGGTCAGGTTGAATTCGAGCTGCGTGATCAGGAAGAAGCCGACGGTCAGCACGATATCGTGCAGGGTACCGACGATCGCGCCGATCGCGAGCTGCATCTCGAAGCGGAACCAGAGATAGATCAGCACGCCGACAATGGCGAGCACGACGCCAAGCGTACCGGCCTGGACCAGCTCGCCCGACACGCGCGGACCGACGGTCTCGACCCGGCGGAAATCGTGCGTGCCCGCGAAAGCCTCGCGTGCCTTCGCGACCACGGCCTGCTGGGCCGTTTCGCCGCCGGGCTGCAGCGCAAAGCGCATCGAGATGTCGCCGGCGCTGCCGAATTCCTGGACCTCGACTTCGCCGAAGCCGAAACCATTGGCCGTATGGCGGACCGAGGCGATCTCGGCCTTGCCGGCCTTGGCCTGCATCTCGATCAGCGTACCGCCGCGGAAGTCGATGCCGAAATTCAGCCCCACCGTGAGGAAGAGCACCAGGACGAGAATCGAATAGGCCGCCGAAAACGGATAGCTGAAGCGCCGGAAGCGGACGATTTTGAAACGGGTATTGTCGGGAACGATGCGAAGCAGACGCATGCGCGTATCTCCTGTCGGGTCGGCAGCGTCAGAACGGAAGGGCCTTGGGCCGAGCCCAGCGATACCACAGCGCGATCAGCATCCTGGTCAGCGTCACGGCCGTGATCACGGTCGTCAGAATGCCCAGGATGAAGACCACGGCGAAGCCGCGCACCGGTCCCGAACCCAGTGAGAACAGCGCAACTGCTGCGATCAGCATGGTGACGTTCGAGTCGATGATCGTCGCAAAGGCTCGTTGGAACCCAGCTTCGAGCGCCGAGACCAATGAGCGGCCCATATGCGATTCCTCTCGCATGCGCTCATAGATCAGCACGTTGGAATCGACCGCCGTGCCAATGGTGAGCACGATGCCAGCGATGCCTGGCAAGGTCATGGTTGCCCCGAGCAACGACATCAGTCCGAAGATCAGACAGACATGGACGAGCAGCGCCACGCTCGCGATGACCCCGAAGACCCCATAGGTCAGGACCATGTAGAGGATCACGAGTGCCGTCGCGATCAGCGTCGCCATCTTGCCCGCCTGGATCGAGTCCTGACCAAGGCCCGGGCCGACCGTGCGCTCCTCGACGATCGTCATCTTGGCCGGAAGGGCGCCGGCACGCAGCAGAATCGCCAGGTTGTTCACGGACTCGACCGTGAAATTGCCCGAGATCTGGCCCGAGCCACCGGTAATCGGGGACTGGATAACGGGCGCCGAGATCACCTTATTGTCGAGCACGATCGCCAGCGCCCGGCCGAGATTCTCGGTGGTCGCCTGGCCAAAGCGCTGGGCGCCACGGATATTGAAGCGGAAATTGACGATCGGCTGGCTGGTGCGCTGGTCGAAGGCAGGCTGCGCGTCGATCAGGTCTTCGCCCTCGACGATGACCTGACGGCTCACCGGCACAAGCTGACCGCCGGCATCCTGCGAGGGCAGCATGTCGACATCACCGCTGTTCTGGTCGGCGACCATGCGGAACTGCAGCTTGGCGGTATCGCCAAGGATGTGCTTCAGCCGTTGCGGGTCCTGCAGGCCCGGCACCTGGACAAGAATGCGATCAAGTCCCTGGCGCTGGATATTTGGTTCGGTGGTGCCGAGCGCGTCGACGCGTCGGCGCAATACTTCCATGGCTTGCTCGACGGCACGACGCACGCGCTCATTGGCCCCCGCCTCTGTCAGCTGGAGCTGAACCAGGCCGTCAGGCTGCTCGGAGACCTCGATCGACTGGGTGCCCGAAGGGCCGAAGGCGCCGAGCGTACCGACCGGTTGCGCCAGCTCCCGAAGCTTCGGCAACAGCTTGGCACGGTCGCTCGCCTCCGGCACACGCACCTGCACGCCACGCGCTGTCAGGCCGATACCGCCCTGAAAGGCGATGCGCTCCTCGCGCAGGATGCGCCGCATATCGTCGCGAAGCTGCGTCACCTGCGTCTTGATCAGGTCGGCCCTGTCGATTTCAAGCAGAACATGCGAGCCGCCCTGCAGATCGAGGCCGAGCGTCACGGCATGGATCGGCAGCAGGAACCGCGGAATCCAGGACGGGGCGCCCTGCTCGATCGCCTTTCGGGTCTCGGGCGAAAACAGGTTCGGCAAAGCCAGCCCGCAACCGAAGAGCAGGACGAGGAGAACCGCTATGACCTTGCGGGCCTGGAAACGAAGCATCTGCGTGAACAGCCTTGTTGTCGCGCGCCGACCCCTCAGGGCCGGGACGCCATTCAGCTCTTGACCGGCTCGCTCTTGGAGCGGACGTCCTGGATCATGCCCTTGACCAGCCGGACGCGAACGCCATCGGCAATCTCGGCCTCGATCTCGCCGTCGTCGATCACCTTCGAGACCTTGGCCACGATACCGCCCGAGGTCACGACCGTGTCACCACGTCGCACGTTCTTGATCATCTCCTGATGCGTCTTCACCCGCTTCTGCTGCGGGCGGATGATCAGGAACCACATGATCACGAAGATCAGCACGAACGGAACGAAGTTCATCAGCATGCTGGCCGTGTCGCCGCCGGTACCTTGGGCAAATGCAGGGGTAATCACAAAAAGGCTCCTTCACAGCGGCGGCGCGGGCGCGCCTGCCGTCGATGCGGTTGCGGCTTCGTCAGGTCAAAAATCGCGCGGACTATAGCCAGAGACGCCGTTAAATCAATTGTTGGCGCGGCGAAGAACCGGCCGCGTCGCTTCACCTATGAGCTTGCCGGCATGCGCGCAATGGCCTTGTCCGATTCAGCTTGGCATATTCCATAGAGTTCGTTCCGAAGAATGGCTGTCATGGCCTTCTGACAGGAAACCCCGAACATCGGGCCGCGCCTCCCCTGGGTCGCCTGGCTCGACGTCTCAGCTTGAACACCGCTCGCGCGATAGGCTTTATCCCGATGACCACCGGCTCCCCCGATCTGAACCTCGAAACCCTCCTCCGCATTGCCTCGGCGCTGGAGCGCCTTGCGCCGCCGGCACGAAGGGCTGCGGACCTGACAGCCGCCGACGCCTTCGTCTGGCATCCGGCAGCGGCGGACCTGGCTCCCGTCGCCAGGGTCAACCGGGTCGAACTCTCGCTCCTGCGTGGCGTCGACCGGGTCCGCGACACGCTCGCTGAGAACACCGAGCGCTTCGCCCACGGCCTGCCGGCCAACAACGTACTACTCTGGGGCGCGCGCGGCATGGGCAAGTCGTCGCTGGTCAAGTCGGTCCATGCCGACACCAACAAGCGCATCGCCGGCAAGGCCTTGCCTCTGAAACTGATCGAGATCCACCGTGAGGACATCGAGAGCCTGCCGGCGCTGATGGCCATGCTGCGGCAGGACAAGCACCGCGCCATCGTCTTCTGCGACGACCTCTCCTTCGATGGGCAGGACACCTCCTACAAGTCGCTCAAGGCGGCGCTCGACGGCGGCGTCGAGGGGCGCCCGGACAATGTCGTGTTCTACGCCACCTCGAACCGTCGCCACCTGCTGCCGCGCGACATGATGGAGAACGAGCGCTCGACCGCGATCAACCCCGGCGAGGCCGTCGAGGAGAAGGTCTCGCTCTCGGACCGCTTCGGCCTCTGGCTCGGCTTCCATAAGTGCAGCCAGGACGAATACCTGGAGATGATCAACGGCTATGTCAGCCATTTCGGCCTGACAATCGCGGCGGAGGAGCTTCGTCGCGAAGCGCTGGAATGGGCGACCACGCGCGGATCACGTTCGGGGCGCACCGCCTGGCAATACATCCAGGATCTGGCGGGCCGGCTCGGGCAGCGGCTCGACGGCTGAGCCACGCAAGACCATCGCCGCGGGCGGCTTGCCCGCGGCCTGATGCGTTTAAGCCCATGTTCTCTGGTGGATAGATTCTCTGGTGGATAGACGGCATTCCGGATTCGATCCGGTAGCGTCGCCAGTCTCAAACCCGGCATTCGACGCCGTGCGGGCGTCGGCCAAGACACACAATGAAAACGGCGGGACGGCCTTTCCTGGGACCGTCCCGCCTTGTTTCGATCAGCGGGGTCTCGCGGGAACTGATCGAAGGTGAATGTTTCTGCGTGCCGGACTAGGGTGAGAGCTCAGGCCCGGCGGGGGCGTCAGACCAACTCTGGATCAGTTGTTCAGGTAGGGAACCGGATCGACCGGCGACGATCCCTTGCGCAGCTCGAAATGCAGCTGCGGCGAAGAGACGTTGCCGCTTTGGCCCGATTTGGCGACGACCTGGCCGCGCTTCACCGTCTCGCCGCGCTTGACGTTCAGCTCGCCATTATGGGCGTAGGCCGAGACGTAGCCGTTCGGATGACGGATGAGCACGAGATTGCCGTAGCCCTTGAGTTCGCTGCCGGCATAGGCGACGACGCCGCCTTCAGCCGCCTTGATCGGCGTTCCTTCCGGCACGGCGATATTGATGCCCTCGTTGGACCCCTTGCCGCCATAGCCGGCAATGACGCGACCGCGAGCCGGCCAGCGGAAATCGGCCTTGGCGGAGGCATCCTCCTCCTTCGGCAGGCTTGCGGTGGTCTTCGGATCGGGCGTCGGCTCCGGAGCCGACTTCGGCACGGCGCTGACTTTCTCTTCGGCCGGAGCGCTGGCAACCACGACCGGCTTGGTCTTTGTCGGGGTCGGCGTCGCAACAGGAGCAGGCGCCGGCGCCTTCGCCTCGACCACCGGCTTCGTCTTGGCCTTGGCTTCGGCCTTCACCTTGGCCTCGGCGGCGAACTTGGCGCGGGCGTCCCGCATGGCCTGAGCATCAGCGGCAGCCTTTGCCTTGGCATCGGCCGCAGCTTGCGCCTTGGCTTCGGCAGCGGCCTGGACCTTCGCCCTGGCATCAACCGGCGCTGCAGCGACACGTGCCGGCACCACAGGCGCACGCGGCGCCGCAGCTGGGGCGGGGCCAGGCACGAAACGCGGCGCCTCGGTGCGCGCATCGCTCTGCGGCGACGCCACCTGGGCCATCTGCTGCGGCGCAGCACCACTACCGGCATTGTAGACCGGGATCGTCAGCCGCGAGCCGGGAGCGACATTCGCGCTCGAAAGCCCGTTCGCCGACATCAGCGCTGAACGCGGCACGCCGTAGCGCGAGGAGAGGACATCGAGCGTTTCGCCTTGGGCGACGACGATCGGCGTGCCACCCTGGGCCGACCAGCCATTGGCGCTGCCGACGACAGGCGCCGGAGCTGCGCTGCGCAGCGCAACGGCCGATTGCGGCGGCGGCAAGGGCTGGGCGCGGACCGCCCCGACAGACGGAGCCGGCGAGGACATCGGCGCACTGGCGCTGCGCCCGATCGACCCGGTCGTTGCCGGATCACGCATGGCAGGCGCCTGCGCGGTGCTGAAGGGATTGCTGAAAGGTGCCTCGGTGAAGCGCATCGTGTCCGACGAACACGCGCTGACACTCAAGGCGAGCGCGCAGACCGTCGACAGGCGAAGGGCAACGCTGGACTTGAATCCGACTTGGCTACGCATGGACAAGATACTCGCGAACAACGCAACTCGATGAAGGGGATTAAAGCCCCGTTCAGGTTACGAAAACGTTTCGCGCGTGCTTGGCCTCTTCACATTTTTCAGCCGGGACCGGCTTTCTTCAGCCGCGGTTCAGAGTGCCCGGGCTAAGCCCGGGATCAGCGGCGGCAGGCGCAGGACCGGGCCAAGCGCATGATCATAGGCACTGTCATCCGTCCGTGTGACCACCACGCGACGTGATACGCCTTCAACCCTGAGCGCCCCGATCAGCCGCCCGCCAACCGAAAGCCGCGCCAGCAGGGCCTCGGGGACAGAATGGGTGACGCCATTGACCAGGATCCGGTCGAATCGGCCGAGTGTCCGGTCCGGCTGGAAACCGTCGGCATGGCGCAGGTCGACCATTTTTGCGTAGCCGCTACCACTGATGCGCTCATGAGCAGCGAGCGCGAGCGTGCGGTAGCGCTCGAGCGAGACCACCTCTCCGCCCATGGCGGCAAGCAGAGCCGAGACATAGCCGGAGCCGGTGCCGACCTCGAGCACGCGGGCGGAGGGCTCCATCTCCAGCGCGCTGACGAGATTCGCCACCGTATGCGGAGCCGTCATCGTCTGCCCGCAGGCGAGCGGCACGGAAACGTCCTGGCGGGCGAGGTCGGCAAAGCGGGTCGGCGCGAATCGCTCGCGCGAGACCTTCTCCATCGCCCGTAGCACGGCGAGATCGCGCACGCCCCGCGCCCTCAGCGACAGCAGGAAGGCGACGGTTCGCTCACCCTCGCTGCCAGGCGCCTCCTCGGCCTCGCTCATCGCCGCCCCCAACTACTCCCGTTTGAAATCAGGCAAAAACCTGCGCGAATCGAGTCAACGTCGGCTCATGCGTCAAGTCGAGTTCGAGCGGGGTGATCGAGATCTTCCGCTCGGACAGCGCCCTCAGATCGGTGCCGTTGGCAGGCTCCTTCCGGCTGCGCTGGAAAGCGATCCAGAAATAGGGATTGCCGCGTCCGTCATGGCGAGGCTCGAGCCGCACCAACTCCTGGTCGCGCCTGCCCTGGACTGTCACCGCGACGCCCGCAACCTCGCTCGGCGCGACATTCGGGAAGTTGAGGTTGAACAGCACGCCCTCGGGAATCCCCTCCTCCAGCAGCCGGCGGATGATGCCGGGAGCATGGTGCTCGGCGCAGTCCCAGTGGATCTGGTGCCGCCCGTCCGGGCCATAGGCCTGGCTGACCGCGATCGACGGGATGCCGAGCAACGTACCTTCCATCGCCGCTGCGATGGTGCCGGAATAGGTCACGTCCTCGGCGACGTTCTGACCGCGGTTGACGCCGGACAGCACGAGGTCGGGCCGCGCATCGAGCATGATCGAGCGCGCCGCCATGATCACGCAATCGGTCGGCGTGCCGGCGACGGCGTAACGCTTGTCCGAGATCTTGCGCTGGCGCAGCGGATTGCTGAGCGAGAGCGAATGCGCGACACCCGACTGGTCCGTCTCGGGCGCCACGACCCAGACATCGTCCGACAGCTGCGCCGCGATGCGCTCCAGCACCGCAAGGCCTTCGGCATGGATGCCGTCATCATTGGTGACGAGGATACGCATGGAGTCAGGCCGCCTTCTCGATGCGGGTGACCCCGCGCATGTAGGGAACCAGCACGTCGGGCACCGTGATCGAGCCGTCGGCGTTCTGGTAGTTTTCCATCACCGCGATCAGCGCGCGGCCGACTGCCGTGCCCGAACCGTTGAGGGTGTGCACGAAGAACGGGCCCTTGCCGTCGCGGGTCTTGTAGCGCGCATTCATGCGCCGGGCCTGGAAATCGCCGCAGACCGAACAGGAGGAGATCTCGCGATAGGTCTTCTGCCCCGGCAGCCAGACCTCGATGTCCCAGGTCTTCTGGCTGGCGAAGCCCATGTCGCCCGTGCAGAGCGTCATTACCCGATAATGCAGGTCGAGCTTCTTCAGGATCGCCTCCGCCGAGGCGAGCATGCGCTCATGCTCCTCGCGCGACTTTTCCGGCAGCGTAATCGAGACCAGCTCGACCTTCTCGAACTGGTGCTGGCGCAGCATGCCGCGCGTATCGCGCCCCGCCGAGCCCGCTTCGGCCCTGAAGCAGGGGGTCAGCGCGGAATAGCGACGCGGCAGCTCCTCTTCGGAGAGGATCGATTCGCGCACGAGATTGGTAAGCGGAACTTCGGCAGTGGGAATCAGCCAGTGATCCTCGCCCGCCCGGAACTGGTCGTCGCGGAATTTTGGCAGCTGCGCGGTTCCGAACATCGCCTCATCCCGCACCATCAGCGGCGGGTTGACCTCGGTATAGCCATGCTCCTCGGTGTGGGTATCGAGCATGAACTGGCCGATCGCCCGGTTGAGCCGCGCCAGCCGCGCGTTCAGCACGACGAAGCGCGAGCCCGAGAGCTTGGCCGCCGTCTCGAAATCCATCTGGCGGAGCGCTTCGCCGAGCTCGAAATGCTCTTTCGGCTGGTTGACGCCAATGAGGCGCTTGCCCTCCTCCGGCTTGGTGCCATGGACATGCAGCACGACATTACCGTGCTCGTCCGCGCCCTCAGGCACATCGGCATTCGGTATGTTGGGGATCGCCGCAAGCTGTTCGTTCAGCGCTTCGACGGCCGCCTTCTCCTCGGCTTCGAGCGCGGGCTGAGCGTCCTTCAGCGCCGCGACCTCGGCCTTCAGCTTGTCGGCAAGCGCGACGTCCTTCGCGCCCATCGCCTTGCCGATCTCCTTGGAGAGCGCATTGCGACGTTCCTGCGTGGCCTGTGCCTTGGCGATGGCCGAACGACGGGAATCGTCGAGCGCAAGCAGCGAGGACGAGAGCGGCGCAAGGCCCCGCCGCTTCAGTCCGGTATCGAACGCCTCGGCGTTCTCGCGAATCCATTTGATGTCGTACATCGCTGCTCAACCTATCGCGCATCCCAATCGATGCGCGCGAGCCGCGATCGGATCAGGCTTCGCCTGCTTCCTCGGCCGCTTTCGCAGCCTGCCGCTTCTTCTCGACATAGCGCACCGAGAACACCGAAAGCTCGTAGAGGAGCAGCATCGGCACGGCAAGCATGAGCTGGGAGATCACGTCCGGCGGCGTCAGCACGGCGGCGACCACGAACACGAAGACGATCGCGTAGCGCCGCTTGTCCTTGAGGAAGGCCGAATCGATAATTCCGGCCTGACCAAGCAAGGTCAGGATCACCGGCAGCTGGAACGAGATACCGAACGCGAAGATCAGCGTCATGATCAGCGAGAGATATTCGCTGACCTTCGGCAAGAGCGCGATCCCCGCCTGGCCGTCCGTCGCCGCCTGCTGCATCCCGATCGAGAACTTCATCAGCACGGGCATGGCGAAGAAGAAGACCAGCGCGGCGCCGAGGCAAAAGAAGATCGGCGTCGCGGCCAGGTAGGGCGCGAAAGCCTGTTTCTCGTTCTTGTAGAGGCCCGGTGCCACGAACTTGTAGACCTGCGTGGCGATCACCGGAAAGGCGAAGAATCCGGCGCCGAAAGCCGCCACCTTGATATGGGTGAAGAGCAGTTCGAGCGGTCCGGTATAGATCAGCTGCGCGTTGCCGTTCGGCCCGGCGGCCCAGACATAGGGCTGCACCAGCACGTTATAGATCTGCGTCGAGAACGCGAAGCAGATGAAGAACATGATCAGGAAGGCGATCAGCGACTTGATCAGTCGCGCCCTCAGCTCGATCAGATGCTCGATCAGCGGTGCGCGCGAGGCCTCGATGTCGTCCTCGCCTTCCCTCGGGTTGGCGACGCTCATGCCGGGCTCCCTTCATCCGGCTCACTGACCTTGGCCTTCTTCGTCGAAGCGCGCTTGCGCGGCGCCTTCGGCTTGACCTCGGGTTCAGGCTCCGGCTCCGCGATCGGCGCGGGCTCGATGACGATTTCGGGCAAGGGCTCAGGCCCCGGCAAGGCCGCGAGCGTAGCCTCCGCGTCCTTCAGCGCCGCGTCGTCGCGGGCGCCGGAGGCGGGTGTACTGAAATCGTCCTTGATCGGATCGATCGGTTTGAAATCGGTATTGAGCGCGCTCTGCACCGAACCACCGACATCCTCGACCTGTTTCTTCAGATCGTCCAGTTCGGCTTCGCGCATGGCGTCGTTGAACTGGCTCTGAAACTCGCCGGCCATACGGCGAATCTTGCCGATCGCCTGCCCGGCGGTCCGCATGGCTTTCGGCAGATCCTTGGGGCCGATCACGACGAGCGCAACCGCCCCGATCAGCATCAATTCGCTCCAGGCGATGTCGAACATCGACGGCTCGTCCTCTCAACCCCTCGCCGCCCGCAGGCGGCGCGGCGTCAGGCCTTGTGTTCGGCCTTCGCCGTGGCGGAATTGGCAGGCTGCGCGTGATCGATGATCTTCGGATCAGCCGTGGTCGCAGCAGGCGGCGGCGTGGTCGGCTCGTCTTCGGCCATGCCCTTCTTGAACGACTTGATACCCTTGGCGACGTCGCCCATCAGTTCGGAAACCTTGCCGCGCCCGAACAACAGCATCACGATGACGCCGACGACGATCCAGTGCCAGATACTGACGCCACCCATGGCAAACTCCTCCGAATTCCAGTGCGGCGCAGGCTCCCCACCCGCGCCAAGTGCTTGTGCCGGAACCTATGTGTCCCCCGAGGCGAACACAAGAACTTCGTCCGACTGAATATCGATACCGATGTCCTCGCCTTCCCGGATCGAACCCGGCAGCGAGACCCGTCCGACCAGCGGCTTTTCAAGCCCGCCGACGGCCAGCAGCAAATGGTCGACCTCACCCAGAAAGCGCCGCATCACCACGCGTGCCGGCAGGCAGAACCCCTTTGGCACCAGCCTGATCGCATGGGGCCTGACGCAGACCACAGCCTCCTGCCCATCGGCAAGGCCCGGTGCCGCAAATCTCCCGACCGGCGTCTCCACCGCGCCACGCTCGGCTATGCCGCTGATCTCGGTAAAATCGCAGAAAAATCGGGCCGCAAAGAGGCTGACAGGCCTCCGGTAGAGCTCCTCGCCAGTCCCGATCTGGACGATCCGCCCCGATCGCATCAGCACGATCCGATCGGCGATCCGCATCGCATCCTCGGGATCATGCGTGACGATGATCGAGGTTGCCCCGGTTTCCTGCAGCAATGCGGCGGTTTCGTCCCGCACCACATCGCGCAAGCGCCGATCGAGATTGGAGAAGGGCTCGTCCATCAGGAGCACGCCGGGGCGCGGCGCCACCGCTCGCGCCAGCGCCACGCGCTGCTGCTCGCCGCCTGAAAGCATATGTGGATAAGCCTCGGCCAGATCCGCGAGGCCGACACGGGCAATGGCGCGCAACGCCGTCGCCTTCGCCGAGGCATCGTCATAGCCGCGCAGGCCGAAGCGGACATTCTCGAGCACATTGAGATGCGGGAACAGCGCATAATCCTGGAAGACCAGACCAACGCCGCGCTTCTCCGGCTCGACGAAGGCGTCGGGAGCCGAAACGTCCTGACCTTCGAGCAGCACTTTGCCCGAGCTGGGCCGTTCGACGCCCGCCGCGAGACGGAGCAGCGTCGTCTTGCCGCAGCCCGATTGCCCGAGCAGGGCCACGATTTCACCCGGCGCGATCGCGAGCGTCACGTCCTCGAGCGCCGTCACATCACCGAAGCGCTGGGTGACGCCTTCGAAGGCGAGCGACATTGGAATGGCTGCGCCCGCTGTCCCGCGCCTACCCCAACTCAGCCACCGCGCCACGCCCTCGCTACGCGCCAAAGAATGCTCCATCGAAACCATGCGTCATCCCGGCGAAGCGCGGCTGATAACCGGCGTCCATGCCGAACCTCGATCGCAAGCGTTCGGCCATGGACCCCATGGCTCCCTACGGTCGCCGGGGACGACAATCAGGGACTGTCCCCCGATTTCACTCGTCCGGGGTGTGGGGCGGACCGTCGCCGTCGTCAAGCGGGGTAAAGAGATCCCCAAGCGGATCCTCGTCCTCCTGCAGGTCGAGACCATCATCGGGGATCGGCACGGTCAGGTCCTTCGAGAGCCGCCCCTCGATGAAGCCCGAGCCCTTCAACTCGTCCAGGCCAGGGAGGTCGTCGATGCGGTCGAGCCCGAAATGATCGAGGAAGCCCGGCGTGGTGCCATAGGTCACCGGCCGGCCCGGCGTCCGACGCCGCCCGCGCAACCTGACCCACCCGGCTTCGAGCAGGATGTCGAGCGTACCCTTGGCCGTGGCAACGCCCCGGATCTCCTCGATCTCGGCCCGCGTCACCGGTTGATGATAAGCAATGATCGCCAACACCTCGAGCGCCGCCCGCGACAACTTGCGCGGCGGCTCGGCCTCGGCCGCCAGCAGGTAGCCGAGGTCCGGCGCGGTCCGAAACGCCCATTTGCCGGCGACCTGCCGCAGATTGACGCCACGTGTCGCGTAGATGTCCGCGAGCCGGGCAAGGAGCTGCCGTACCGCGACGCCGGACGGCACGGAATGGCCCAGTTCCTCTTCCGAGAGCGGTGCTGCCGATGCGAAGAGCAGCGCCTCGACGATGCGCAGCGACTGGGCGAAGAGCTGCGCCTCGCTCCCCTCATCATCTTCGATCCGCTCAGGCGCCGCAGACATTGTCATCGGGCCATCATAGCGGCAGGGTCGGCGGCCGCGCCGAGCGTCGGCGGATATAGAGCGGCGTGAAGGCACCATCCTGGCGCAGATCGAGAATTCCCTCGCGCACCATCTCCAGCATGGCAGATAGCGCCGAGGCGCGAACGGTCGCGCGCATTTCGCCTTGCGGCAGGCCGTGGCTCGCCATGTAGCGGGTCAGGTAGGGGTCGATCGCCGTCCAGTCTGCCGCCTCGCCCACCAGTCGCTGCAGGACCTCCCGCGCCTCGACCAGGGACCAGACCATGCGATGCCCGACGGAGATATGGCTTTGCGCCCGCTTCTGGCGCTGTTGGCCATAGGCCGAAAGCAGATCGTAGAGTTCGGCTTCCCAGACCGGGCGTGCGCCGGCAACGATCGGCTCCGGTGCACCACGGGCGAAGACGTCCTGTCCCAGCCTTTCCCGGGACGCCAGCCGCCGCGCCGCGGCGCGGATCGCCTCCAGCCGGCGCAACCGCAACGCCAGCGCCGTCGCCAGATCCGCCGCACTCGGCTCCTCGCCCTTCGGTGGTTCGGGCAAAAGCAACCGCGACTTCAGATAGGCGAGCCAGGCCGCCATCACGAGATAGTCGGCGGCAAGCTCAAGCCTGAGCGCCCTCGCCTGCTCGACGAAGGCAAGATACTGCTCGGCAAGCGCCAGGATCGAGATGCGGTGCAGATCGACTTTTTGCCGCCGGGCCAGGTCGAGCAGCAGGTCGAGCGGGCCTTCATAGCCGTCGACATCGACGAGCAGCGCCGGCTCGCCGTCAGTGCGCGCCGGCCTGGCCTCGTCCTCGAACGGCAGTTCGGCGTCCATTCCCGCCGGGTCCCCAAGCTGTCACCCCTGAGAACGCAGGTTCCGACTATCGGCCGCCCAACGCAAGGGCGCTGGTCAGCTGCGCGCGCGCAGCCTCCATATCGAGCGGTTCGGGCTCATGCCGGATCCGGGCGAGCGCCATCGCGGCGCGGCGGGCCCGTGCCCCCGTCATGTCCGGCACTGCACCTGCAACGGCGATCATCTCCTCCATGATGCCGTGGCAATGCAGCACGACGTCGACCCCGGCGCGGATCGCCGCCCGCGACTTCTCGGCGAAGCCGCCGGAGAGCGCCTTCATTGAGATGTCGTCGGTCATGATCAGGCCGTCGAAGCCGAGTTCGCCGCGCATGATCTCTTTGACGACCCGACGCGAAACCGTGGCCGGATGCCGTTGATCGAGTGCCGTGAACACGACATGTGCCGTCATTGCCATCGGCATGTCGGCGAGATGGCGGAACGGCCGGAAATCATGCCCGCGCAGAGCCTCGAGCGAGGCGTCGACGACCGGCAGGTCGTGATGGCTGTCGGCCCGCGCCCGGCCATGGCCGGGCATATGCTTGACCACCGGGATCACCCCGCCCGCCAGAAGTCCCTCCGCCGCCGCACGGCCGAGACGCGCGACCATGTCGGGGTCATGGGCATAGGCGCGGCTGCCGATCACGTCATGGCTGCCGGCAACCGGCACGTCGAGCACCGGCAGGCAATCGACATCGATGCCGACGGCCTTGAGATCATGCGCCATCAGCCGTGCCGAAAGCCGCACGATCTCGCGCTGTTGCACGGGGTCGTTGATCCCAAGGAAGGCTTGCGCCGGCGGATAGGCCGGCCAGTGCGGCGGCCCCATGCGCTGGACCCTGCCGCCCTCCTGGTCGATCAGGATCGGCGCGTGCCAGCCCACGGTCTCCCGCATTTCCGCGGTCAGCGCCGCGGTCTGTTCCGGCGTCTGGGTATTGCGCTTGAAGACGATAAAGCCCCAGGGCCTGGCATCGCGGAAGAAGGCCCGTTCGTCAGGGGTGAGGCTGGTGCCGAGGCAACCGGCAATGAAGGCGCGGGATTTCATGAAGCAGGCCCGAAGCGGATTGCAAAGCAGCGGAAGCCGTCTTCTCGCATGATTCCCGCTCTGGCGCCTCAACGGAAGAAGCCCGGGACCAGCGGGCCCCGGGCTTCGTCACGACCCAATTGGCAGAGCCAAGGAGGCTCAGCGCATCGAGGCTCAGCGCATCTGCTGCGCCATGCCGGCGTTGAAGGCGTCGAAAGGCAGTTCTGCGACACGGAACCAGAGCTGTTCCTTGCGCCAATAAGGCAACCACGAATCATAGAATGTCTTGAAGGCTGGATTGCTGGCCGCCAGCTCGCCATAGAGCGCCTGCGCTTCCTTGAAGGCGGCGACCATCACGTCCTGCGGAAACGGCCTGAGCTCAGCACCGCTGGCGACGAGGCGCAGCAGGGCATCGGGATTGCCGTGATCATATTTCGCGACGCAAAGCGCGTTGGCCTCGGCGCAGGCCGCTTCCACGATCGCCTTGTACGAAGCGGGCAGCGCGTTCCACCTCTCCAGGTTCACGATGAAGCTGACATTGGCGCAGCCCTCCCAGAAGCCGGGATAGTAATAGTACTTGGCGACGCGCTGGAAACCGAGCTTCTCGTCGTCCAGCGGGCCTGAGAATTCGGCTGCGTCGATCGTGCCGCGCTCCAGCGCCGGATAGATGTCGCCGCCGCCGATCTGCTGTGGCACGACACCCAGCTTCGCCAGGATCGTGCCGCCAAGGCCGGCAATCCGGAACTTCAGGCCCTTCAGATCTTCGACTGTCTTGATCTCCTTGCGGAACCAGCCACCCATCTGTGCGCCGGTATTCCCCGAGGGAATGGTGTGAAGGTTGTAGGTCTTCATGAAGGCGCGGCAGAGCTCGAGCCCACCGCCCTGATAGAGCCAGGCATTGTGCTGGCGCGTGTTCAAGCCGAAGGGCAGCGAGGTCTCGAAGGCGAAGGCCGGGTTCTTGCCGATATAGAAGCTCGACAACGTGCTGCTGCACTCGACGGTACCGTTCTGGACGGCATCGAGCGCCTGCAAAGCCGGCACGATCTCGCCCGGCGCGAAGACCTGGATCTGGAACTGGTTGTCCGTCGCTTCCGCGACGCGCTTGGCGATCTGCGTGCTGATGCCGAACAGCGTGTCGAGGCTCTTCGGGTAGCTCGAGGTCAGGCGCCAGCTGACCTTCGGCTGAGCCTGCGCGATGGCGGGCGCGGCGATGGTCGCGCCACCTGCTGCGACTCCGGCACCCGAAGCCTTGACGAAAGTACGGCGATCCATGGACGTCCTCCTGAGTCAGGTGTCATCGTTTCGGGGCATGCCCTAACCGGATTCGACGCGGGCGTCTTCGGCCGCGCTGCCGGACGCCCAGCCCCTGGCTACACGGCGCGACATAGCACTGCCCCCTTGCCCGCGAGGCCCGGCGAAGAAAAACCGCCGGTGGCAGGAGCCACCGGCGGTCTGATCATATCGGAACTGGCAATCAGTTCTTGGCAATGAAGCACTGGCCGCCGGCAGCCTGAAGCTGCGTGCACATCGTTGCCGCATCCTCGCGGGAATACGGCCCGATGCGCAGGCGATAGACCGTCTTTCCGCCAGCGAGATCCGTCTTCTTGACGATCGGCGACTGGCCGCCGAGCTGGCCGGGATATTTGCGCTGCAGGGCCGCGAATGCGGCGCGTGCTTCCGCCTCGCTGCCGGGGGCAGCGAGCTGCACGGCAAAGTCGCCGGTGCCGCTACGGATCGCGGCGGTCGCCGGAGCGGGCGTCGCAGCAGACGCTGCTGTCGGAGCAGCACTTGCAACACGCACCGGCGCCGCCGGGGTGGTCGCCGGGGCAGGCGTCGCGACACGCTCCTGAACCTTCGGAGCTTCAGGCGCCACCGCCGGCGTCGCAGCTGTGCGTTGCCGCGGCGGATTGGTGCTCGCGGTCGAGGACGGATTGAGCGGCAGGTTCCCCCCGAGCCGGGTCGGCGCTGCGCCGGTCGCGAGCCCTGCCGCGCCGTTGCTATAGGCCGCGCTCGCGCCGGGCGCAGGCGCTGGCGTGCCATCGGGACGGATCGAGACAGTGCGCACCCGGCGCGGTTCGCCGAGGCCTGGTACACTGGACGTTGCGATCAGGCCAGCTTCGGCCGGCGAGACGGAGCCGCGCTCAGCAGCTGCCGGGGCCTGCGCCAGTGGATTGCCATTGGCGCCTCCCTGCGGCGTCGAGCCGGGCATGACCATCCGGGTCGGCATCGTACGGGCCGCCTGCTGGATATCGACCGGTTGCTCCTCCCGGCTGACGACCTTGGTCGGGTTCGACGGGCTGTCGCCAGCACGCTCATAAATCTGCTTGTTCTGATTCGGGATCTCGGCTCCACCGGGATTGGTCGGCGCAACCTTGCTCGGGCCGCCATCGGCCGCGATGACCGGTGGCTGACCGTCGCTCGTGACGGACGGACCACGCAGGCCCATATAGCCGCCGACACCGATCACTGCGACTGCAATCGCGGCAGCGGCAGCCCAAAGGCCCTTGCGCGAGCGCCGCGGCGGCAAATCCTGATAGTCATCTTCGGCCATCAGCGGCTCGGGATAGTCCGCCTGCGTGTCGTGGCCGTAATCCTGATACTGTGCATTGGCACGCTCCTCGTCGAGGTCACGTGCATCATGCGCCGCAGGTCGGCCAGGCTCCTGCCGGGCATTGCGATAGGGCTCGGGTTGCTCGACCGGAGTCGGAACATAGACCGCTGCTTGGCGGGCCGGTTCGGCTACGGGCGCCGGACGGGCGATATCGCCACGGCGCAGCAGCGCCTCGAACTCGTCGAGCGCACCGAGCATGTCAGGCGGAGGCTGCGGGTTGTTGGCGGCAATGGGTTGCTGGGCCGGCGCCTGGGCGAAGGACGGCTCCTGACGCTGCCGTGCACCCGGCCACGCGGCAGCCGCGGCCGCTTGCTGTTGCGCCGGAGCGGCAGCAGCCCGCGGCGAGAAAAGTTCCTTCAGGGGGTCATCCTGACCGACGATCCGGGTCAACTCGACAAGCGGGTCGACAGACGCCCCTGCCTTTGGAGGCTGAGCCGCGCCGCGCAGCTGACGCTCGAGGTCATCGAGGTCGAGGGCGAAACGGTTCCTAGCTGGCTCACTCATGGTATGATCCATTCCAGCGCTGTCGGCGCCCAAATGGAACGCCGAACTCTACGCAAGGTCAATCTGACCGACTTTGCGCGCCGCCGGCGATCCTGGCCGTCAACGCATTTCTTCCGGCGCCGCAACCCCGACGACAGCCAGACCGGAGGCAAGGACGCTGCGCACCGCATGCACGAACGCCAGTCTTGCTACCGTGGATTCTCGATCAGTTTGATTAACGAACCGTAATTGCGGCGAGTCTTTGCCCTTGTTCCAGAGCGAGTGGAACGCGCTCGCCAGCTCATGCACGAAAAAGGCCACGCGATGCGGCTCATGTGCGCTGGCCGCCGCATCTATCATTCTTGGATAGGCAGCGATCATCTTGATGATGCCGATCTCCGCCTCGTCGGTCAGGCGCGACAGGTCCGCCTGCGCGAGAACGGTGGGTGACAGATCGATGCCGGGGAACGCCTCGCGTGCCTGCCGGAAGATCGAAGCGCAGCGTGCATGGGCATATTGGACGTAGAAGACGGGATTGTCCTTCGACTGCTCGACGACCTTGGCGAGATCGAAATCGAGCGTCGCATCGTTCTTGCGGAAGATCATCATGAAGCGCACCGCATCGCGGCCGACTTCGTCGATGACTTCGCGCAGCGTCACGAAATCCCCGGAGCGCTTCGACATGCGCACCTGCTCGCCATTGCGCAGCAGCCGCACGAGCTGGCAGAGCTTGACGTCGAGCGAGCCCTCTCCATGCGTCACCGCCTTCACCGCGGCCGCCATGCGCTTGACATAGCCGCCATGGTCGGCGCCCCAGACATCGATCATCTCTGCGAAGCCGCGGACGAATTTCGAGCGATGATAAGCGATGTCGTTGGCGAAATAGGTGTAGCTGCCGTCCGACTTGAGCAGCGGCCGGTCGACATCGTCGCCAAACAGCGTGGCCCGGAACAGGGTCTGCTCCCGGTCTTCCCAGTCCTCGTCCTTCTGCCCCTTGGGCGGCGGCAAGCGGCCTTCGTAGATCAGGTCGCGCGATCGCAGATCCTCGATCGTCTCGCGCACGGCATCGATATTGCCGTCGACCGCCTGAAGCGAGCGCTCCGAGAAGAAGACGTCGTGGACGACGCCGAGCGCAGCGAGATCGTCCCGGATCATCGCCATCATGCCGTCGATCGCGGCAGCGCGCACCGCCACCAGCCATTCGGACTCGGGCTTGCCACGCAGGCTCTCGCCATAAGTCTTGGCCAGGCTCTCGCCGACCGACTTGAGATAGTCGCCAGGGTAGAGCCCTTCCGGGATCGCGCCGATCTCCTCGCCCAGCGCCTCGCGGTAGCGCAGGAAGGCAGAGCGGGCGAGCACATCGACCTGCGCGCCGGCATCGTTGATGTAGTACTCGCGGCTGACCGCGTGGCCGGCAAAGGCGAGCAGGCTCGACAAGGCATCGCCAAAGACCGCGCCGCGGCCGTGGCCGACATGCATCGGTCCGGTCGGGTTGGCCGAGACATATTCGACATTGATCTTCGGATCGGGCCGGAGCGCGCCGCGGCCGTGATCCAGTCCGGCCTCGATCGCGGATTTGAGAATCCCCGTGAAGACGGCCGGCTGCAGCGTCAGATTGATAAAGCCCGGCCCTGCGATCTCGGCCTTCGCCACGTCCGGATCACGTGCGAGTTCCTCGACCAGCAGGGCTGCCAGGGCGCGGGGATTGGTGCCGGCCTCCTTGGCGAGCACCATCGCGGCGTTGATCGCAAGATCGCCATGGGCCGGGTCCCGCGTCGGCTCGACGACGACGCGGGCGAAGGACAGCCCGGCAGGGATGTCGCCGCGATCGGCAAGCTGCGTCAGGGCGCGGCTGATGCGCGCGGAAAAGGTCTCGAACAGGTTCATTGCGACCGCAAACATACGAAAACCGGAAGGAAGGAGTGCGCCGGGCCTATCGCAGCGACGGGGTCGCGTCAAACAGGCGGCGATGCTCGTCGAGCGCGTACCAGTCGGTCATGCCGGCAATATAGTCGGCAATCCGACGGGCCTTGCGGGGCTCGTCGAGCTCCGTCATCCCAGCCGCCCAGTCGGGCGGCATCGCCTGCGGCGCCGCAGCAAAGCGCGTGAAAAGGTCGCGCACCACATCGGCCGCCTGCTGGCGAATGCCCCCAACCCGTGGGTGCCGATACATATTGGGATAGAGGAAAGCCTTGATCTGGCGATCGGCCGTCGTGATCGTCTCCGAGAAGGCGACAACCGGTGCTCCCGCCCGGCGGATTGCATCGGCGTCAGCTGGCGCCAGCGCGGCGATGAGCTGCTCGGAGCGCCCGATCACATCCTCGACGAAGCGCGTGATCACCCGGCGCACCAGCTCGTTCGTGGCGCGGGACGTCTCGAGGCCAGGATGCAGCCGCTCGATCTCATCGAGCAGGTCCGCGAGGAACGGCACGACGCGAAGGTCCGCATGCCCGAACAGCCCCGCCCGCAAGCCATCATCGATGTCATGGGCGTTATAGGCGATGTCATCGGCGAGCGCGGCGACCTGCGCCTCCGCAGAGGCATGGCTGTCCAGCCAGAGATCCTGCCGCTCCTGGTATTCGACGATCGCCGCCGGGATGCCGGTCTTCGTATAGCGGGCGGTCGGCTCGCCGTCGGCGCCGATCAGCGGGCCGTTATGCTTGACCAGCCCTTCCAGCGTCTCCCAGCTGAGGTTGAGCCCGTCGAAACCGGCGTAGCGATGCTCGAGCCGAGTGACGATTCGCAGCGTCTGGGCGTTGTGATCGAACCCACCGAACTTGTGCATGCAGGCATCGAGGGCATCCTCCCCGGTATGCCCGAACGGCGTGTGGCCGAGGTCATGCGCCAGCGCCAGCGCCTCGGCCAGATCCTCGTCGAGACCAAGTGCGCGGGCGAGTGCACGCGCAATCTGCGCCACCTCGATCGTATGCGTCAGACGGGTGCGATAATGATCGCCTTCATGCGACACAAAGACTTGCGTCTTGTGCTTCAAGCGGCGGAAGGCCGTGGAATGGATGATCCGGTCGCGATCGCGCTGGAAATGGCTGCGCGTCGGCGACGCCGGCTCCGCGATCAGGCGGCCGCGGCTCTGGCTCGAACGACAGGCGTAGATCGCACGCCAGCGATCGCCGGGCTCGCGGTCGGGAGAAAGGCTCTGTGGCTGCGGCATGGCGGACCTATCGACGCCCCCTGCTTGTACAGGCGCTGCGGCGCAATTACCTTTGCAGACAACAAAGGTGCAAGGAGCATCTGCTTATGTCGACCGATCTTCAGGTCAATCCGCGTGGCATCGCGGTCACCGGCAAGGCCGCGAATCGCATTCTCGCGGTGATGGCGAAGGAGCCGCCCGGCTCGATGCTGCGCGTCAGCGTCGCCGGAGGCGGCTGCTCCGGCTTCCAGTACATCTTCGATGTCGACCGCGAGAAGGCTCCCGGCGACCTCGTGATCGAGCGCGACGGCGCAACCGTCCTGATCGACGAGACCTCGCTCGACCTGCTCGAAGGCTGTACGATCGATTTCGTCGACGATCTGGTCGGCCAGTCTTTCAAGATCACCAATCCGAACGCGACCAGCTCCTGCGGCTGCGGGACGTCGTTTGCGCTCTAGCAGGTCGGGATAGGCTTGGCCTGAGGAAGGTCCGCGCCTGAATCTGTTTCCCGCCGCCGTATCCTTTCGGTAGCCGGTGCGGCTTCATGCCGTACGGCGACCAAGCCGACGGGACGGCCCGCCAGAACAAATTCATCTTGCTCAGCTATCGACCCGCGACCTTTGATGGCAGGTAGAAACCTACCGAAGAGCGCTGGCGCGACGTGAACGAGGCATCCTCGACACTGATCTATGTGAAGGCTGCAGGCCTGGTCGCCGCGGCGACGGGGCTTGCCGCCGCTATCGTCGCCCTGACACCTTTGGAGAGTGTCTCGGCCATCTACATGCTGCCGGTTCTTGCTGCCGCAGTGCGATATGGCACGGGGCCGGCGGTGCTCGCGGCGGGACTCGGGACCCTGATGTCCACGCTGTTCTATCCGCCGATCTTCAGCGTTCTGGTCGTTCGTCCCCCGCAGCTCATCGATCTCGGCATTTCGCTGGCCGTGGCCCTGACGATGGGGCGACTGGCTGGCAGGGTGCGAGCGGACATGTTGCGAGCGCGGGACGATGAAAGGCTGGTGCGGCAACTGTACGGCCTCAGCAGCGACATTGCCGGCGCGAGCGACGTGGAGGCGATCTATGGGATCGTCGCCGCCCATATAACTGATGCGTTGGAGCGGCCCGTGGCACTGTTCGTGGGCTCGGACGGCCGCGGCGTACGCGCGGTGCATTCGCTCTTCGCGCATGATGTGACACGGTCGCTCGCAACCGAGGTCGAGACATTCACAGGACGCAGTGTCGAGGCGTCCGGCACAGCGACCGACGTCGTCCGCCTCGCGGATCAGAGCCACTGGCTCCTCTGCCATCTCGGAGACCCGCACCACCAGCAGGCAGCCCTGGCCGTGCCCCTGGAGAAGAATCAGGAGCCCACGCAGGAAATCACTGACCAGGCACGCTCGATCCTCGCCGAGGGAGCCAAATCGCTCAACCGGCTGGGGCTGTCCCGTGCGCTAGAAGAACGGCGGCTACGCCAGCGCACGGATGCGCTGCGGGATATTCTGATGGAATCGGTGTCGCACGAGTTGCGAACGCCAATCGCCAGCGTTCTCGGTTCGGCGAGCGTCCTGTCTGTCGCCCCACAGGTTGCATCGGAGCCAGGGTTGCTGGGCCTGTCCCAACTGATCGCGAGCGAGGCGAAGCGCCTCGACCTGCGCATTCAGAACCTGTTGGACGTGACGCGTATCCGCTCAGGCGCGCTGCAGCCTCGTTTCGACAGCATCGACCCCGCCGATATCATCAATGCCGCGCTGGACAGCGCAGCCGAGCGGCTCCGGGACCGGAGAATCGTGCGAAGCTTCGGAGGTGATTTGCCGCTCGTGCGCGTCGATGCCGTTCTGGTCGAGCAGGCCTTGATCAATATCCTGGAGAATGCCGCCAAATTTGCGACTGCGGGTTCGTCGATTGCGATATCCGCCAGTCTGGACGTCGGTCGTCTCGCGATCGATATCCGTGACGAGGGCCCCGGCTTGGACGCACGAGAGGCGCAGCAGATTTTTGAGCGCTTCTATCGCGGCGAACGCCACGCCGACATCGCCGAAGGAAGCGGGCTCGGATTGACGATCGCCAAGATCTTCATCGAAGCGAATGGTGGCAGCGTTTCCGCCCTGAGCGAGGGGCCAGGGAGAGGCACCACGCTGCGTATCGTCCTGCCGGCCCCTCCCTCCGCACCGGATTATGCGAGAATGGACGATGACTGACAGCCCACAGGCAACCCTTCAGCCGTTGGTGCTGATCGTCGATGATGAGCCACAGATCCGGCGTTTCCTGAGGGCCGGGTTCGAGATGCAGTCCTTCCGCGTGGTCGAGGCCGAAACCGCGCGTCAGGCCATCGATCTTGCCGTCATGCGTACCCCTGACCTGATCGTGCTCGACCTCGGGCTCCCCGATGCCGACGGGGCCACAGTGCTCGATACTCTGAGGTCCTGGTCGCAGTCGGCGATCATCGTGTTGTCGGTTCGTAACGCGGAATCCGAGAAGGTTGCGCTGTTGGAGAAGGGCGCCGACGACTACATCGTCAAACCGTTCGGCATGGCCGAGCTCCTGGCCCGGGCACGCGTCGTACTCCGTCGTATCGCCTCCCGCGCGGCTCCTGAGCCGGTCCTGCGCATCGGCAGCCTGTCGATCGACCTCGTGCAGAGGATCGTCAGCCGCGATGGCGGCGCCATCACCTTGTCGCCCAAGCAGTTCGCCCTGCTGCGCGCGCTCGCCGGGCATCACGGCAAGGTCCTGACTCATCGTCAGCTGATCAAGGAACTCTGGCCCCAGAACCCCGACGAGGACGTGCAGTATCTGCGCATCCTGATGAAGAAGCTCCGCAACCGGATTGAGCCAGATCCGGCCCGGCCAATCTTTGTCGTGACCGAGCTGGCGATCGGCTATCGCCTGCGCACGCAGGAGCAGCTCGATGCATCTGGCTATGCCGAGGTTATGCGATAGGCCCTGCCGCGATATGGAACGACTAAGCCCGTAGCTGCTAGCTCCAAAAGTAACCGGACCAGCGCCCTTCCTGCGCCATCTGGAGTGCAACGTAGCTTCAGCGCGAGGTCGGTTGATGTTCAAGCTGTGGTTGGCTCTTGCCACGGTCGGCAGCATGGCTGCTTCCGTCTGGGTGGCTTGGACCTTTTGCCGACAGCTCTTGCCGCTCGCCCGGTTCATCGATGCCATCGGCGAATATCTCGGCGTCGTTGCGAGCTGGCTGGTTCTGCTCGCCTGCCTGGTCAGCGCCGGAAACGCAACGATCCGCTATCTGATTTCGAACAGCTCAAACGCCTGGCTCGAACTGCAATGGTACATGTTCGGCGGCATGGTGCTGCTTGGCGCGGCCTATACGCTGAAGGTCAATGAGCATGTCCGTGTCGACCTGATCTACGGCATGGTCTCGGACCGCACCCGGCACTGGATCGACCTGCTCGGGGGCGCCGTGTTCCTGATGCCGATGTGCCTGATCATGATCTGGTTCACCTGGCCGTGGTTCTGGCAGTCCTGGGTCCTGAATGAATCCTCGAACAATGCGGGCGGCCTTGTTCGCTGGCCGATCAAGCTCCTCCTGCCGGTCGGCTTCGGCCTGATCCTGCTCCAGGGCATTTCCGAGATGATCAAGCGGGCTGCTGCCCTGCGCGGCTTCCATCAGCACGAATACGCATACGAAAAGCCGCTCCAATGATCGATGTGATCCGCAGCAATCTGGGCCCGATGATGTTCGGGGGCCTGGTGGTGTTCTTGCTCATCGGTTATCCCGCGGCATTCTCGCTCGCGGCCGTTGGACTGTTCTTCGGCTTCATCGCCATCGAGATGGGCGTGATCGACCAGTCCTATATGGGCAATCTGACCTTCCAGCTGTTCTCGATCGTCTCGAACGACCTGCTGCTGTCGATCCCGTTCTTCACCTTCATGGGTGCGGTGCTGGAGCGGTGCGGCCTGGCCGAAGACCTGCTCGATTCCGTCGGACAGCTCTTCGGCAAGATCCGCGGCGGCCTGTCCTACGCCGTCATTTTCGTCGGGGCCATCCTGGGCGCGATCACGGGCACCGTGGCTGCCTCGGTCATCGCGATGGGCGTGATCTCACTACCGGTGATGATGCGCTACGGCTACAACATGCAGCATGCCACCGGCGTCATCGCCGCCTCCGGCACGATCACCCAGCTCATTCCGCCCTCGCTCGTCCTGGTCGTCCTGGCCGACGTGATGGGCAAGTCTGTGGGTGACATGTATGCTGGCGCCATTGGCCCCAGCATCGTGCAGGTCGTGCTTTTCTGCATCTGGGTCATGATTCTCAGCATCATCAGGCCGGAGCAGGTTCCGGCCCTCCCACCGGAAGCGCGCACGCTCAAGGGCTGGCCGTTGGCCTGGAAATGCATCCGCGGCATCGTGCCCTCGGCGGCCCTGATCTTCCTCGTGCTCGGCACGATCTTCCTCGGCTTGGCCACGCCGACGGAAGCCGGCGCGATGGGTGCCGTCGGCGCGCTGATCCTGGCCGCAATGTACCGCACCCTGACCTGGAAGCTGACCTATCAGGCAATGTCGTCGACGATGCGCATCACCGCGATGGTCGCCTTCATCCTGATCGGCGCCCGCGTCTTCAGCCTCGTGTTCCAGGGAGTTGGCGGCGGCAAGTGGATCGAGCACATGCTGACCGGGTTGCCCGGCGGTCAGATCGGCTTCCTGTCGTTCTCGATGGTGTTCGTGTTCTTCATCGCGTTCTTCCTCGATTTCTTCGAGATCGCCTTCATCATCATCCCGCTGCTGACGCCCGCCGCCGAAAAGCTCGACATCAACCTGATCTGGTTCGGCCTGCTGATCTGCGCCAACATTCAGACCAGCTTCATGCATCCGCCCTTTGGCTTCGCGCTGTTCTACTTGCGGGGGATCGCCCCTCCCGAGGTCAAGAGCCGGGATATCTATCTCGGCTCCATTCCATGGATCGTCCTGCAGCTCATCCTCGTCGGGCTCATGATCGCCTTCCCGGGGATGGTGACCTATTGGCTGGACAAGCCCGTGATCATGGACCCGGCAGCGGTGGAAAGGCAGCTCGACAGCATGCCGAAATTCGACCAGCTCGATCTCCCGCTTTTCCCTCAGAAGAATTAGGCGCGCAGGGTCTGCTCGCGCCCGGGGCGGCAATTTGTCGATCCACCACAATGTCTGCGAAGGAGAGCGCAGTCGCGGCTCATGGCCCGGAAGCCGCATATGGGCCTCACCGGGTACTTTTCCGGAGTCTCCAACGAGAAAAGGCGCCCCTAAAGGGCGCCCTTTCCTTAATCTGAAATCCGCTTATCGACGCTCAGTGCGAGCTGATCGCGCCGCCCTGCTCCAGCCTGATCTCGGCTGCCATCAGGCCCTTCGGTCCAGGTCCGTAGCGCACCAGGACCGTCTGGCCGGGGATGAGCTCGACAATGCCGTAGCGGCGCAAGGTTTCCATGTGAACGAAGATGTCCGGAGCGCCCTCGCCCTTCGAGACGAAACCGAAGCCGCGCAGGCGATTGAACCACTTCACCACCATGCGCTCGAGCCCGCTCGTTGGAGCAACCGAGACATTGGTGCGTGCCAGTGGCATCTCCGCTGGATGGCGCCCGGCCGAGGTGTCGATCGACATCACGCGCACCGCCTGACGTCCGCGCGCCTTCTCGATCGCCTCCAGAACGATGCGGGCCCCTTCGGCGATGGCGTTGAAGCCGTCGCGCTTCAGGATCGTGACATGGACGAGCACATCGGCGCCGCCATCCTCGGGGACCACGAAACCGTAGCCCTTGCTGACGTCGAACCACTTGACGTAGCCGACGACTTCGACGCTTCCGTCGTGATCGAAGCCTTCGCCTCCGTCCAGCCGCATGATGCGGTTGAGTGATTGAATCGGACCGACCGGTGGCCGCCCGCTCTCACCGAACTCGTCGGACATGTCCCGCTCATCTCCGCGCGAACTGTTTGATTCGTGCCCATACGATACCATCGGTTCGAAGGCGCGATACAGCCGGCTTGGCGTCATCCACATCATCGCGATGGACACCGCGGCAGATTGGCAACGCTTTTGGCGCGCTCAGCCTGCCAGCCGGCCAAGCGCAGGGCCGATCTCGGCCCGCACCACGAGATCCGCGATCGCGTCGGGCTCCGTCGGTTCGCGATTGATGATCACGAGCTTCGCTCCATTGCGCTTGGCGATCACCGGGAACGTCGCCGCCGGAAACACCACGAGCGACGAGCCCGCGACGAGAAAGAGATCAGCCCGCATGGTCAGCGCATGCGCCCGTCGCATCGCCGCTTCCGGCATGGCCTGGCCGAACGAGATCGTCGCCGACTTCACGATGCCGCTGCAGATAATGCAGCGCGGCGGCTCTCCGCTTGCCTCAAAGGCCGGACGGATCGCGGCCAGTTCATGCCGCCAGCCGCAGGTCAGGCAGGTGGCATAGGTGCCGTTGCCGTGCAGTTCGATGATCCTGTCTTCGGGGATGCCGGAATCCTGATGCAGCCCGTCGATATTCTGCGTGATCACCCCGGGAGAGCGGCCCTGGGCCACCAGATTGGCGAGTGCCCTGTGGCCGCGATTGGGCATCGCACCGGCAAAATGATCATCCATCGCGAACTTGCGCCGCCAGGCTTCGACGCGCGCCTCGCGACTGGCAACGAAAGCGTCGAACGGGATCGGCCTGTGGATCATCCAGGGCGAGCCGGGCGAACGGAAGTCCGGCACGCCGGATTCGGTCGAGATCCCGGCTCCGGTAAAACTGACGATCACCGCCGCGCGGTCGAGCAGCGCATGGAGTTCGTCGATCGCGTCGTTGGTCTCGTCCTGCATGGGCCCGCTCGGTCCGCCTTCGCTGCTGCCTATATGAGCGCTGCCCCGTGCTGCAGCCAACCCGATTGACGAGACGCCGGACGCGCCTCAAAGCTGCCGTCATGCTCCAGACTGTCCGCCCCACGCTGAACCCCGACCTTCTCGACACCGGCACGCCGCCGATCCCGCAGGCGCAGGGCTGGGCTCGTTCCTATGACGGCCGCTCCGGCCCGCTGATCGATCTTTCGCAGGCCGTGCCAGGCTCGCCACCGCCCATGCCCCTGCTGCAGCGCCTTGGCGAGGCCGCCGCCCTGCCCGATCTGGCACGCTATGGTGCGATCACCGGTGATCTTTCGCTGCGTGAAGCCTATGCCGCCGAGATCGGCAGGATTTATGGCACGCCATTTGCGGCGACCGAGATCGCCATCACCTCCGGCTGCAATCAGGCCTATGTCGTGACCATGATGGCGCTCGCCCGGGCAGGCGACAATGTGCTGCTGCCGACGCCCTGGTACTTCAATCACGAGATGACGCTGACCATGCTCGGCGTCGAGGCCCGCCCGCTCCCCTGCGATCCGGCTTGCGGCTTCGTTCCCGATGCCGAGCAGGCGGAAAGCCTGATCGATGCAAAGACCCGCGCGATCGTACTGGTGACGCCCAACAATCCGACCGGCTCGGTCTATCCGCCCGAGACCATTGCGGCCTTTGCCGCGCTCTGCGCGAGGCGCGGAATCTGGCTCGTCATCGACGAGACCTATCGCGACTTCCTGCCAGCCGGAGTGAAGGCGCCGCATGAGATCTTCGCCACAAACGGCTGGCGGGATTCCGTGATCGGCCTCTACAGCTTCTCAAAGGCCTATGCCGTGCCAGGCTGGCGCCTTGGCGCCATCACCGCCGGAGAGGCTGTCTTAGCACAGATCGGCAAGGTGCTGGACTGCGTCCAGATCAGCCCCGTGCGGGCCGGCCAGCAGGCGGTTGCCTGGGGCATCGACGGCATTCGCGACTGGCGCGAGACCAACCGTGCCGAGATCAATGCGAGAGCCGGCGCCTTCCGTGCCGCGATGGCGCCGCTGAACGGCTGGCAGGTGCTCGCAGCCGGAGCCTATTTCGCCTATGTCGCGCATCCATTCGCGGACGTGCCCGCGGCGGAAGTGGTACGGGCCCTGGTCGGGGAGCGTGGCGTACTCGCCCTGCCCGGCCCCTATTTCGGCCCCGGGCAGGAACAGCATCTGCGCATCGCCATCGCCAATGTCGGTATGGAACGGATCAACGAGATCGGCGAACGACTCGCGGGCTTTACGCTCTGAATGAAACTCGGAGGTGATCCCGGGCGGCCAATGGGCGACCGGGACGACCATTGGCCAGACCCCTTACCGAAGCAGGGCGGCGTAGCGCTCGCGATAGGCGTAGACCAGCAGACCACCACTGACGATAAGGATGAGCGCGACCGGCAGGCCCTCCGGATTGATGGCGAGGTGGAACAGCACGATCACGGCCATCACCGGCGCAATCAATGCGAGCCCCAGGGCCGGCACGATATTGAGAAGCAGGCTAAGCGCCCCGACAAGATTGACGCTCTTCAGAAAGGGCCAGAAGAAGCCGGAATTCTGCAGAGCGAGCTCGAATTCCATGCCCTTCGGAGAAGCCGGCGGATGGATCAGATGACCCCCCGTCGCCAGGAACCAGAAACCGTCGACTGCGCTGACCAGGAAGATCAGGCCGAGCAGAAGCCGCGGCACGGTGACAAGCAGGAGGTGCTTCATGAGAGCGCCCCCCAGCGCTTTCGTCTTGGACAGCGCGGCCGATGGAACCGCGCTCCCCTCCTGTCAAACGACTGCGATCACATCGTCGCGCCGATCTGCCAGGGCACGAACTCGGCATCGCCATAGCCAAGCTGCTCGGATTTGGAGCGCTCGCCGGACGCAACGCGCAGTAGTGTCTCGAAAATCTCGCGGCCCTTCTCCTCCAGCGTCACGCCATCGAGGATGTCCCCGCAATTGATATCCATGTCGTCGATCATCTTCTCGTAGATCGGCGTATTGGTGGCGAGCTTGACCGACGGTGTCGGCTTGCAGCCATAGGCCGAGCCACGCCCCGTGGTGAAGGCGAGGATATTGGCGCCTCCCGCGACCTGCCCCGTCGCGGCGACCGGGTCATAGCCAGGGGTGTCCATGTAGACAAAGCCCTTCGATTTCACCGGCTCGGCATAGTGATAGACGGCCGCGAGCGTCTTGGTTCCGCCCTTTGCCGCCGCGCCCAGCGACTTCTCCAGGATCGTGGTGAGCCCGCCCGCCTTGTTACCCGGCGAGGGGTTGTTGTTCATGCTCATCCGGGCGCGCTCCGTGTATTCCTCCCACCACTTGATCACGCCGACGAGCTTCTCGCCGACCTCGCGCGTTGCAGCGCGGCGGGTGAGCAGGTGCTCGGCGCCGTAGATTTCGGGCGTCTCGGACAGGATCGCCGTGCCGCCATGCTCGACCAGGATGTCGACGGCAGCGCCCAACGCCGGATTGGCCGTGATGCCGGAATAGCCATCGGAACCGCCGCATTGCAGGGCAAGCGTCAGCTCCGAGGCAGGCACCGTCTCGCGCACGGCGCGATTGGCGATCGGCAGCATCACCTTCAGCGCCTCGATGCCGGCGGCGACGCTCTTCTTGGTGCCGCCGGTCTCCTGAATCGTCATGGTGCGGAAGATGTCGCTCTCCTCGACGCCATAGGCTTCCTTCATGCGCTTGATCTGAAACCCTTCGCAGCCGAGGCCGACGACCAGCACCGCCGCCATGTTGGGGTTGCAGGCATAGCCCCAGGTCGTGCGCTTCAGCACCTCGAAGCTCTCGCCATTGTAGTCGATGCCACAGCCAGTGCCGTGGGTCAGCGCAATGACGCCATCGACATGGGGGTAATCGGCCAGAATGCCCGAGCGCTTGACCTCCTCGGCCATGAAGCGTGCGACCGAGGCCGAGCAGTTCACCGAAGTGAGGATGCCGACATAGTTGCGCGTGCCAGCCCCACCGCCCTTGCGACGAAACCCCTCGAAGGTCGCCTGCTGCTCAACCGGGAGCACGAATTCAGGCTTCGCCTCGGCGCAGAAATCATAGTCGCGCTCGAAGGCATGGAAGCCGGTATTATGCTCGTGCACCCATTCGCCAGGCGGGATGTCGACAGTGGCAAAGCCGATGATCTGGCCGAATTTGCGGATCGGCTCGTCCTTGGCAATGGGGGCCAGTGCGACCTTGTGGCCGCGCGGAATGCGCTTCAGGGCGACGACCCCCGCTGCGGTGACGCCTGCATCGATCGGATCGACCGCGACCGCGACATTGTCGGCGGCATTGAGCTTCAGCGTACGCGGCGGCAAAACCTTGTCGAGCATGAGAGGAACCGTCTGCTTGGGGGTGGCGACCCTGGGCCGCGCTCGTCCAAGACATGCGCCTGTCCGGCGCTTTTTTCAATCGGTTGAAAGTAAGCCCGGCCTTGCATGCGACGCCGGATCGTCGGACCGGCCTATCGCTCGACCGAAACACTGAGCTGCATGGTCGGGTGGATGCCGCAATAGAGCTCATAAGTGCCAGCCCGCGTGAACGGGATCGTCACCGACTGGCCAGGCTCCTGCGCTCCGGAGTTGAACGGCTTTGGACCGGTGTCCAGCCGCACATTATGAGTGCGGACATCGTCATTGTTGATCGTCAGGCTCTGGCCGGCATGCAGCCGAACGGACGAGGGCTGGAACATCTTGTCCTTCTGCGAGATCGTTGTGCCCAGGCTCGCAACCGCCGGCGCAGCAGGCCGGGAGGCATTGAGGGCCGAAACCGGTGCAGGCGGGTTTTCGCTGGACAGCGTCGCCAGGAAGGCCAACAGGGCCGCGCGCTCCTCCAACGTCAGCCCGATCGACCTGATATCCGGCGAGAGGCTCGGCCGCTGCACGACACCATGCTCATAGTGATCGAGCACGGCATCCAGCGTCGGCAGCGAGCCATCATGCATATAGGGTGCGGTCCAGGCCAGCTCCCGCAGCGACGGCGTCTGGAACGCATGATCGGCTGCTCTCAGATCGATGATCTTTCCGCGCCCGAGATCGCTCCCCGGCAGACCGACATCGTGAAAGGCACGATCGGTGAAAGCCCAGCTGGAATGGCAATTGCTGCAGCCGGCCCTGCCGGTGAAGAGTGCAAAGCCCGCCTGTTCCTCGCTGGTGAGGGCGGTTTCGTCGCCTTCGACCCAGGCATCGAAACGCGTCGGTGGCGAGACCAGGCTTCGGACATAGGTCGCAAGCGACGCGCTGATCTGGTCCGGCCCGATGCCTCGGCTACCGGGAAACGCGCTGGCGAAGGCCTTGCGATAGTCCAGCCTGCGCGCGAGTTTGCCGGCGATGCGCGGCAACGTCTCGGCCATCTCCAGCGGGTTCTCGATCGGGCCGTGCACCTGCTCCTCGATCGTGCGCGCCCGCCCGTCCCAGAAAAAGGCTGCGCCCCAGGCGAGATTCCACAGATGCGGCGTATGCCGGACCAGCGGCACCCGCGCCACGCCCTTCCCGATCGCCACGCCATCGGTGAAGCCGAGCGCGGGGTCATGGCAGGTCGCGCAGGAGACCGTGCCGTTCGAGGACAGGGTCGGATCGCCGAACAGGCGCCGCCCGAGTTCAAGCTTGGCGGGGGTGAGCGGGTTCGAGGCAGGGAACGGCACGGCACTGGGACGCCGATAGCTCGCACGCGCAGCCGTCAGCCCTGCGTCCGTTGCGGACTGGGCGGGCTCCACCGCCTGCGAGCCACCGATCAGCGCGAGCGCGGCAGTGGTCGCGCCGGCGAGAAAGGCGTTCAACAGGGAGGCCGACCGGGCCATCGCCATGCCTCAGCGTAGGAAATTCCCGGCCTGGAGCTCGACCCGAGCGATATCGCCGAGCACGGCACTGGTATCCTTGACCGGCCTTTTCGGTGCAACCGCCGTCGGCCACGCCTTCTTGAGTTCGACGAGCGCAGCCTGCAATTCCTTGAAGGCAGCCGCATCCTTGGCGGAAAGCTCACTGGCAACCGCATCGATCATCGCGGCTGAATGCCAGACGAAGCCGCGCGAGTCCTGATACTCGACCGCCTTGGCGATGCGGCCCTTCTCGATGGCATTGCCATATTCGTCGGCGGCGACCTTCAGGGTCTCGAGCGCGGTCTCGACCGAGAAGCGCGGCCAGTTCTTCTCGGCCTCACGGAGCCCGGCATCGGCCTCGGCGAGGCGCTCCTGCACCAGCTTCAGCGCGCCGTCATAGGCATCCTTCTTCCTGGCCTTGACGGTTTGTGCCAGCGCCTTCAGCGCTGCCTCGAAGGGACGGATCTTGTAGGTTGCGAGATCGTTCTTGATGCCACCATAGATTTCTTCAGCCGGGTGCAGGAAGTGCGGCAGCGCCTCACCGAAGCGCCCATCCTTGACCAGTTCGTCGCCAACCAGGAGATGGCCCCGGATCAGGGCGATCGAACGCGCAAATTTGAGGTTGGGCGCCAACGCGTCGGCTTTGCCGCCTTCGCCCCCCTCTCCACCTTCGCCGCCCTGCCCCTTGGCCGGCGTTACCTTCACTGGAGCGCCATGAGCATGCTGGGCAATGTCGAAGGCGCCGCTCGCATGCAGGGCCCGAGCGGCGGAGGTCTCTGCGAAACCATCCGCTGCCACGCCTGCTCCCGCAGCGATCACCGTGCCGAGACCGATCCACAGCTTGCTCGACGTCTTCATCATGTCATCCCAGGTTGGCCGGCAGGCGGCGCTGTCACGCGGGGCCTGGCAGGCATCCCACGTAAGATCACGGCCTCTCGAATGAACTCGAAAACTGACACCGTCAAGCAACTGCGTCGCCGCGAAGGACGATTATATCAATTCTAAACTGGACATAAAGGTAATGACCCTAGTAATCCCCTGATGCCAGGCTATTTTCTGCCCCGACGCAGACTGTAGCTGCGCCCTTCAGCCAGCGAGAACCTCCATGATCCTTCCGATCGGCAACATCCTGACACAAGCCGAGTTCGAAGACGTCCGTGCCGCGTTGGCCTCGCTGCGCTTCGAGGATGGTGGCAGGACCGCGGGCTGGAATGCGAAGCTGGTCAAGAACAACCGGCAGGCGGCCCCGGGCGCGCGCGCTGATGCGCTCGAGGCGCTCCTTGCAGAGCGCATTCTCGCCAATGAGGTCTTCGTGGCCGCCGTCCGCCCCAAGGCCCTGACGCCGCTGCTCTTCAGCCGCTACGAGCCCGGCCATGCCTATGGCAGCCATGTCGACGACGCCCTGATGGGTGGCATGCGCACCGATGTCTCGTTCACCCTCTTCCTGGCCGACCCCGCGACTTATGAAGGCGGCGAGTTGGTGATCGAGACCACCTCCGGAAATGAGGCGTTCAAGCTGGCGGCCGGTTCGCTCATCGCCTACCCCTCGACCTCGCTGCACCATGTCGCACCCGTCACGAAGGGCGAACGGATCGCTGCCGTCGGCTGGGCTCGCAGCTTCATCCGCGGCGCAAGCCAGCGCGAGATCCTGTTCGATCTCGACCGGTCCCGCCGCGCACTGTTCAGCCGCGAGGGCAAGACGCCCGAGTTCGACCTGATCTCGAAATCGGTCGCGAACCTCACCCGCGTGTGGGCGCAGGACTGACTAGCGGGCGCCGGCGCCCGGTGTCCCCATCGCCGCCAGGCCAGCAAGCGTCTCATCGACGATCGCATCCTTGGCCAGCTCCACCGACACGACCAGCGGGCGCTCATCCGCCCCGGGCTCTTCCAGAGCCGCGAACTGGCTGTCGAGCAGCGCCGGCGGCATGAAATGGTGCTGGCGCGCCGCCATGCGCTGGCCGATCAATTCGCGCGAGCCCTTGAGATAGACCAGCGCCACATCCGGCCGGTCGCCGATGATGACGCGGCGATAGGCCCGTTTCAGTGCCGAACAGGTGACGATTCCGTTCTTGCCGGTCGCGCGCAGCTCGTCGATCCAGGCCGCGATCGCCGCCAGCCAGGGCTTGCGGTCCTCATCGTTCAACGGTGTACCGCTCGACATCTTGGCGACGTTCTCGGGCGGGTGGAAGGAATCCGCATCACGAAACGGCCAGCCCAATCGCTCGGCCAGACGCTCGCCGAGCGAGGTCTTGCCGGAGCTGGCGACGCCCATGACGACGATGACGGCCGGCATCCGCCCATGCGGGAAAGCGCTCATGACGCTCACGGCTTCTTCGGCTCGACATGCCCGCCGAACCCGGCGCGCATCGCCGAAAGCACCTTCTCGGCGAAGGTGTGGTCCTTGCGCGAACGGAAGCGGGTGTAGAGCGAGGAGGTCAGCACCTCGGCCGGCGTCGCCGTCTCTACCGCAGCCTGCACCGTCCAGCGCCCCTCTCCCGAATCCGATACATGCCCTGTATAGGCGGACAGCTCCTCGTCGGCGGCCAGTGCTTCGGCCGTAAGATCGAGCAGCCAGGAGGTCACGACCGAACCACGCCGCCAGACCTCGGCAATCTCCGCGACATCGAAATCGAAGCCGTATTCAGGCGGCAAACCGTCCTTGGCCGAGGCATTGCGCAACAGGTCGAAGCCTTCAGCGAAGGCCTGCATCATGCCGTACTCGATGCCGTTATGGACCATTTTGACGAAATGGCCGGCACCGACCGGGCCGCAATGCAGATAGCCCTGTTCGGATGCCGGGTTGCGACCTTCGCGGTGCCGGCTCTCTGGAATGTCGCCCTTGCCAGGGGCCAGCGCCTTGAAGATCGGCTCCAGACGGTCAAAGCCCGCCTTGTCGCCACCGACCATCAGGCAATAGCCGCGCTCCAGCCCGTGCACGCCGCCGCTGGTGCCGATATCGAGATAATGCAACCCCTTCGCCGCAAGCTCCTGCCCGCGCCGGACATCGTCCTTCCAGAAGGCGTTGCCGCCATCGATCAGTGTGTCGCCCGGCTGGACAAGGGCAGAGAGCTCGCTAAGCGTCGCCTCGGTGATCTCGCCGGCCGGCAGCATCACCCAGATAGCCCGCGGCGCCCTCAGCTTCGCGACGAGATCGGCGAGATCGGCGGCAACCACCGCGCCTTCGCCTGCCAGTGCCGCGCCGGGCTTGGGATCACGGTCGTAAACCACGCATTCGTGCCCGGCCTTCATCAGCCGGCGGACGATATTGGCTCCCATGCGGCCGAGGCCGATCATTCCAAGCTGCATAGCAAAGGCTCCTGCCGGGGATCCTGAACCGGCTTTGGGAGCGCTTCATGCCTTGTGCGGCTGGTTGGAGCAAGCGGAACCAAGCCGGGCTCAGCCACGCTGCAGCGCCCGCCAGCGCCCGGGGGGCACGCCATAGGCGCGGCGAAACTGGCGGGTCAGGTGGCTCTGGTCGGCAAAGCCGCAGGCCATCGCCACCTCGACGAGCGAGGTGGCGCCGAGCAGGAGCCTGCGCGCCTGCTGAAGCCGGCGCATCACGAGATAGTTATACGGGCTGGTGCCGAAACAGGCACGAAAATGCCGGGCCAGCGTGAAGCGATCGAGGCCGGCAACGGCTTCGAGTTCGCGGGAAGCAACCACCTCGTCGCGATGGGCGTCGAGATATTGGCGGGCTCGCTCAGCGGCAGGCCGGTCAAGCAGATGTCCCGTCGGCCGGCCGGCCGATGGATCGAGCGCGAGCAGCGCTTCGGCGAGCGGCAGCAGGATATCCTCGGCGGCGATCTCGTCGAGCGGTGCATCGAGATCGCGCAAGGCATGGGCTACGGCGCGAACCAGCCGCGCATCCTGCGAGACCGCTGTCGAAACGAAGGGCAAGGCGCAGCCCTGCGCTCCCAACGCCTCCTGGATCAGCCGCGGCTCGACATAGAGCATGCGGTAGCGGAACCCCTCCGGAATCCCGGCGCGCCCATTATGGATCTCGTCGGGATGCAGCACGATCGCATGCCCGCTCAGGCTGTCGCACCGGCTGCCGCGGTACTCGAAGCTCTGCACCCCGGATAGCGTCAGCCCGAACCCATAGGTGTCATGGCGATGCGGATCATAGGCAAAGCCGCGGAAGAACGCTTCCATCCGCTCGATGCCGTCTATGCCCGAGCCCGTGCGCACCCAGTCGGCGCCCTCCGCCCCGCACGATCGTTCAAGACGAGCCTTCCCGGCTTCGGTTAGCGATTGGGTCATGCGTTACGATACCAAGATCGCCATCGTGGTACGCGAGAATCTCGCTCCCTGGCAAAAACTCAATGTTGCGAGCTTCCTGGCGGGAGGGCTGGTCGGCGCCTCCCCCGAACTGGCGGGCGAAGCCTATCGCGACGGCTCCGGCCGCTTCTACGGTCCTCTGATCCGTCAACCCGTCCTGGTCTTCGCGGCGGCGGGCGAGCAGTTGAAGCAGGTTCTGGACCGCGCCCGTGTCCGTGGCGTGCGCCCGCATCTCTATACCAGCGAGCTGTTCACGACCGGCAACGATAGCGACAACCGGGCCGCCGTCGCTGCCGTGCCGACCGAAGCGCTCGATCTCGTCGGGTTGGCGCTCCACGCCGAACGCAAGGAAATCGACAAAATCGTCAAGGGCTTGGCCCTTCACACCTGAATCAATCTCTGAACCTGCGCTCCGTCGAGTTCGCCCATTGCACCCGACAGCACGATCTCGCCGCGATCCATCACGAACATCGTGTCGGCGAGGTCGCGCGCGAAGTCGAAATATTGCTCGACCACCACGATCGCCATGTCGCCGCGCTGGCGCAGATAGTCGATCGCACGGCCGATATCCTTGATGATCGAGGGCTGGATACCCTCGGTCGGTTCGTCGAGCACCAGCAGTTTGGGTCGGGTGACCAGCGCCCGCGCGATGGCGAGTTGCTGTTGCTGGCCTCCCGAGAGGTCTCCGCCGCGTCGTCCCAGCATGGACTTGAGCACGGGGAATAGGTCGAACAGGTCATCCGGGATGAAGCGGCTGCGGCGTGGCAGCGGCGCGAACCCGGTTTCGAGGTTTTCCTTGACGCTCAGCAGCGGAAAGATCTCGCGCCCCTGGGGCACGAAGCCGATGCCGGCCCGTGCCCGATCCTCGCTGCGCAAGCCCGAGATGTCCTCGCCCGCAAAGCTGATGCGCCCGCCGCTGATCGGCTGCTGGCCGACGATGGCGCGCATCAACGAGGTCTTGCCGACGCCGTTGCGGCCCATGACGCAGGTGACCTTGCCGGGCTCGGCTGCGATCGAAACCCGGCGCAGGGCCTGCGCCGCGCCGTAATGCAGATCGATGGCTTCGACGTTCAGCATCGTCCAATGTCCAGCCGCTTCGCCCGATCGATCAACCGGTTCCTATGTTTCCCGATCATGCTCACCGCCCCAGATAAACTTCGACGACGCGCTCATTGGCGCTGACCTGATCGAGCGGCCCTTCGGCCAGCACCGCACCTTCGTGCAGCACGGTGACCTTGACGCCGAGTTCGCGGATGAACCCCATGTCATGCTCGACCACGATCACCGAATGGTCCCTGGCGATCTCCTTGAGCAGCACCGCCGTTTCGGCCGTCTCGCCATCGGTCATGCCGGCGGCCGGCTCGTCGACGAGCAACAGCTTCGGGTCCTGAGCCAGGAGCATGCCGATCTCGAGCCACTGCTTTTGCCCGTGCGAGAGTGAACCGGCGAGACGGCTGCGCGCATCCCCCAATTTGATGATGCCGAGAATATCGTCGATGCGCTTCTGGTCGGTTGCCGCCGTCTTCCAGAACAGGGTTCTGGCCACCGTGCGCTGCGACTTCAGCGCCAGCAGGATGTTGTCCTCGATGGTGTGGAAGTCGAACACCGTCGGCTTCTGGAACTTGCGGCCGATGCCGAGATTGGCGATTGCGGCCTCGTCGAGCCTGGTCAGGTCGACCGAGCCGCCGAACATCACCGTCCCCTCGTCCGGCCTGGTCTTGCCGGTAATGATATCCATCATCGTTGTCTTGCCGGCGCCGTTGGGCCCGATGATCGCGCGCATCTCGCCCGGCGCGATCACCAGCGAAAGCCCGCGGATCGCCTTGAAGCCGTCGAAGGAGACGCTGACGCCGTCGAGATAGAGCAGTGAAGAGGTGAGCGTGGCATGGGCCGGGATCATGCGCGTCACTCGGCCGGGGCCGGTTCGGCCAGCGAGGCGGCTGGCTCGCGCTTGCGCCGCCTCCCCCACCAGTCCTGCGCCGTGCCGAGAATGCCCTTGGGCATGAACAGGGTGACGAAGACGAAGAGGGCTCCGAGCGCGAAGAGCCAGTAGGGCGCCATGAAGCCGGAGGTGAAGACCGTCTTGGCGTAGTTCACCACGACCGCGCCCAGCGCCGCGCCGACCAATGTGCCGCGCCCGCCAACCGCGACCCAGATCACGGTCTCGATCGAGTTGGCCGGAGAAAATTCGCTGGGGTTGATGATGCCGACCTGCGGCACGTAGAGCGCGCCTGCGACGCCAGCCATGCAGGCCGAGACGGTGAAGACGAAGAGCTTGAAACGGTCGACCCGGTAGCCGAGGAAGCGCGTGCGCGATTCGGCGTCGCGGATCGCGATGACGACCTTTCCGAGCTTGGAATCGACAATGCCGCGGGCGATCAGGAAGCCGGCGATCAGCATCACGCAGGTCATCGCAAACAGCGCCGCGCGCGTCGCCTGCGCCTGCACGTTGAAGCCCAGGATGTCCTTGAAGTCGGTCAGCCCGTTATTGCCGCCAAAGCCCATGTCGTTGCGAAAGAAGGCCAGCAGCAGCGCATAGGTCAGCGCCTGGGTGATGATCGAGAGATAGACGCCGGTGACGCGGGACCGGAAGGCGAACCAGCCGAAGACGAAGGCGAGCAGCCCCGGCACCACCAGCACCATCAACATGGCGAAGGGGAAGGAGGAGAAGCCGTACCAGTACCAGGGCAGTTCGTGCCAGTTCAGGAAGACCATGAAGTCGGGCAGGACCGGATTGCCGTAGACGCCGCGCGAGCCGATCTGGCGCATCAGATACATGCCCATCGCGTAGCCGCCGAGCGCGAAGAAGGCGCCGTGGCCAAGCGAGAGAATGCCGCAATAACCCCAGACCAGGTCGAGCGAGATCGCGAGCAGCGCATAGCAGAGGTATTTGCCCCAGAGCGACATGGTCGAGGTCGGGACATGAAGAACCGAGTTCTCCGGCAGCAGCAGATTGGCGAGCGGCACCAGCACCGCCAGAGCAGCCAGAAGCCCGAGAAAAGTGAGGTCGAGCCTGCCGATGCCCTGGATGAGAAAGCGGGTGATCATGCCTCCACCGCCCGGCCCTTCAGCGCAAACAGGCCGCGCGGGCGCTTCTGGATGAACAGGATGATGAAGACGAGCAGTGCGATCTTGCCGAGTACCGCGCCGGCATAGGGCTCGAGCAGCTTGTTTGCGACGCCGAGTGTCATGGCGGCGACGAGCGTTCCCCAGAGATTGCCGACGCCCCCGAAGACGACGACCATGAACGAGTCGATGATGTAGCCTTGGCCGAGATTGGGGCTGACATTGTCGATCTGCGAGAGCGCGACGCCGGCCAGTCCCGCCACGCCCGAGCCGAGCCCAAAGGTCAACGCATCGATGCGGCCGGTGCGAATGCCCATGGCCGCCGCCATTCGCCTGTTCTGCGTCACCGCGCGCATCTGCAACCCCATCGGCGTGAGCTTCAGGATCGCCAGGAGTGCCGCGAAGACGAGCCCGGCGAAGACGATGATCCAGAGCCGGTTCCAGGTGATCGCGAGCCCGCCGAGCTCGAAGACACCAGCCATGAAGGCCGGCGCCCCGACCTCGCGATTGGTCGGACCAAAGACGGTGCGTACCGCCTGCTGCAGGATGAGGCTGATGCCCCAGGTTGCGAGCAGCGTCTCCAGCGGCCGTCCATAGAGGAAGCGGATGACGCCGCGCTCGATCGCGATGCCGACTAGCCCCGCGACGAGAAAGGCCGCCGGCAGCGCAATGGCGAGCGAATAATCGAACAGACCTGGCAAACGGGCGCGGATCACCTCCTGGACCACGAATGTGGTATAGGCGCCGAGCATCACCATCTCGCCATGGGCCATGTTGATCACGCCCATCACGCCGAAGGTGATGGCAAGCCCGATCGCGGCGAGCAGCAGGACAGAGCCGAGCGAAAGCCCGTACCAGAGATTCTGCGCCGCGCGCCACAGGGCGAGCTTGCCCTCGATCTCGGAGATCGCCCGCACCTGCGCCTCCTTCAGCGGCTGCGATACGTCGCCCGGCAGGGAGCGCAAGGTCGCCAATGCATCCTGGTCGCCACGCTCGCGCAGCACATCGATCGCGCCTAGCCGGTCGAAGGGCTGTGCGTCGGCCTTGCTGATCAGGATCGCCGCCTGCGCCTGGCGCAGCGCAATCCTCGCCCGATTGTCGGTCTCCTTGGCGATGGCGCCCTCCAGGACCGGCAGCACCGAGGCGTCGCGCGATTTGAAGACCGCCTCGGCGGCGGCGGCGCGCCGGGCCGGATCGGGATTGAGCAGGCCGAGCCCACGAGAC
>UBZM01000026.1 GCA_900470095.1 Hyphomicrobiales bacterium | reverse complement strand
GCGCGCCTGGATCGCCTGCAGCGCGGCCAGCGGCGAGAGCGTCAGGCCGTTCCAGGACAGCACGGCGGCGCTCGCCTGCAACCGGCCGCTCCAGGCGGTCGTCGCATAGGACGAGGAGAGCGCGCTGCCGAGCACCGGGATGCTGCGCTTGATCTCGTTCTCGAGTCGGCCATAGCCGAAGGCGGCGGCAAGGTTGACCGGGCCGAGCCGGGTCGTGCCGTAGAGGCCGGCCTGGAAGACATCGGCCTCGGCCTTGCCGAGCCCCCCGGAAAGCGAGGACCGGGCGCTGCCGCCGGAGACCGCAAAACCCGCAACCGTGCCCGGCATGATCCTGAAATCGGCGCCGACGGCGAGATGGGCATCGTCGAGATCGCGCTTGGCCGAGCCGATGCGCGCACTGCCGTCGCTGCGACCGACCGAGCCGAAGGCTGCGCCCCAGACGGTGTAGGGCGGCGGATCGAGGACAGTCGGCGTGGTCGGTGCGTCGGCGCCCTTGCGGACGAGGCCGGAGTAGGAAGCTTCGCCAGGAGCAGGCCCCGCGGTGCCGCGGCCCGCCGCGAAGGGATCGAGCATCGCACGCAGGAACTGGTCGGCGGCCGAGACCGCCATCGCCGGCGCGGCGGTGTGGGCCTCGCCCGACAGCTGGTTCACCGCCCCGGGGATTGCCGCGGCCGGCAGATTGTAGATGCCGAACAGCGCCGACGGATCGGCCCCGCCCGCCACCGCCCGGTCGAGGCCTGCGGCGACCGAAAAGGCGTTCAGGGGAGCCGTGACGCCGAGCGTCGTCATCGCCTTGGGCGTCAGTGTCAGGAGCACGTCATTGGCGGTGTAGCTTACCGCGCTGGTGACGCCGTCGCCGAAGGACGCGGTGACATCGGTCGTGCCGAATGTGCCACTGCGGCCACCCGCCGCCGAGAGCAGGGTATAGGCGCTGTTGAAGGTATAGGGGCCGCTCAGCGGCACGATCCGCAACATACCGGCAAGCGTTGCCGTGCCGGTGACGTTGACCCGGTCGGAGACCGCGCCCTGGACCTCGGCAATATAGGTCGAGCCCGCACCCAGCGTCAGGTTGCCATTGACCGTGATCGTGCCCGGCGAATTGCCCGGTGCGAGCGTGCCGTAAACCGTGGTGCCGGGCACCTGGCCGGAGCCACCGAGCGTGGCGCCTGCATTGACGGTCAAGCTGGAGGATGAGGCGATCGAGCCGTTCACCACCAACGTTCCGACAGACACGGTTGTCGGGCCTGTATAGGTGCTGGTGCCCGAAATTGTCGTGGTGCCAGCGAAGTTCTGCTTGAGGCTGCCCGCACCCGAGATCGTCCCGGCGAAGTTTCCTCCGCTGTTGTCCTCGGTCGTCAGCGTCTGGCCGCTGGCGATGATGACCTGCGCGCCCGAGACACCCGACAGGAAGCCGATCGTCTCGCTCTGCGCGACAGCGAGGGTCGCGCCGCTGGCGATCTCGACACGACCGGTGTCACTGATCGCCTGGCCGCCGGTGATGGTCAGGGTGCCAGCGGTGATGAAGGTCGTTCCGGTATAGGTATTGGCGCCCGAAAGCGTGAGCGTGCCGCTGCCGGCCTTGACCAGGCTGCCGACGGAGGAGCCGTTCGAGATGACGCCCTGCAGCGTCGTCGTTGTGCCGCTGGCCACGTCGATGCCGCCGGAACCGGTGATGCTGAACGTCCGCGCCGCCGCCAGCGTGGTGGTGGCCGTGACCGCCAGTGTACCGCCGTTCGAGAGCACCAGGTCATTGGCGGCGTTGCCGAGGTTGTTGCTGGCTCCGATCGAGAGTGTACCGCCGCTGATGGCGATATTGCCGGTGAAGTCGTTCGCGGCGGACAATACGAGTGTGCCCGCGCCGGTCTTGTTGAGCGCCGTGGTCACGCCGCCGCTGATCAGGCCATTGCCGCCGATCGAGCTGGCATAGGTCACCGTCCCGCTCGAGACGCCGATATGCGCCGTCACGCCGCTGAGGTAGATCGCAGCGCCGCTGGCGATGCCGGCTGCGCCGGGCGACCCGCTGAAACTGCTCGGGCCCTGTCCGACGCCCTGAGTGCCGCCAGTCCCCCCGGTGACCGAGACGCCCGAAATCGAGGAATCGAGGATAGTCAGCGAGCCGCCGGTGGCGACATAGATCGCGCCCCCGCGTGCCGCGCCGCCCGCACCGCCGGAGCCGCCATCCGAGCCTGGGCCCTGCGAGCCATTGTTGTTGGTGACGCCATCGCCGCCCTGTGCGCCATTGCCGCCATTCGCATTGCCTGCGCCGCCATTGTTGTTCGGCGTATAGGCGGTGCTGCTAGTGGTGCCGGAACCGCCGCCACCGCCGCCACCAGCGCCGAAGGATGAACCCGCCGTGCCGGCGGTACCTTGCGTGCCGGTGTTGCCGCCGAGACCGCCCGCGCCGCCGCCACCGGTGGCGCCACCATTATTGGCCGCGCCGCCGGCACCGCCATTGCCGCCGGTCGGATCGGATGCGGTGTTCTGCGCGACGCCGCCATTGCCGCCGGCGCCGCCCGTCGCCGCGTTGCTGCTGAAGGTGACTTCGGCGATCGTGACATTGGCGCCGCTGCCGACCAGCAGGCCACCGCCCGCGCCGAGGCCGCCGCCGCCGCCGCCGCCTGCGCCATACGCGAGCCCGCCGCTGTAATAGCCGTTATATCCGTTCTCGCCTTTGCCGCCACGCGCGGCGGTGTTGGTGATCGACAGGTTGGAGATGTTGACGGTCGGCGCATTGGCGCCATTGACCTGGATGCCTTGAAAGGCCGCCGCACCATCGATCACCTGGCTGTTACCGGTGATGTTCACCGTGACATTGGCGTTGCTCGCCTGTAGCTGGGCGAGCGAACTCGTCAGCGTAAAGCCATTGGTGATGTTGATCGTGGTGGTGGAACCGGCGCCCGCAGCCGCGACGGCCGCAACGGCCGCGTTCCAGTCGCTCTGGTTCGCGACATCAATCGCCAATGCCGGCGTTGCAACCAGGGCTCCGAGCAGGGCGAGTGCCGATACGCTGGCGAGCCAGGCCCGCCGCATGCCGGAATGCTGGCGCTCATGCCCCGCAAACATGCCCGCGTTCGCGCTCACGGAGGGCGCCTGGCGCCCAGTCGATGCCCAGAAATTCATGCTGCGCCCCCCAAAGGCACCCTTCATCGCGATTCGTCCGTTGGACCCGTCAGCTTCGATCCAAAGACCAAAAATCGCACGGGGGATAGACGTCGCGGCGGCGCCGATATCCGCGCGCGATCGGAAGATGAGGGTAGATACAATTCGGCAACACGGGTGGATAATACTGACGCTAGGGAATATTGTTCGCCAAGTGTACTTTTCGGCGACGTTACGTCAGTTTTGGGCCGATTCGGGACCTTTGCGTTCCGCCGCCTACGTCAATGATTGTTTGCCCGGAAACGCGCTGACCTTCCATCTGCCGGGCGACGGAGACAGGGCGTCGTCACCTCGGCAGCGTCGATCGTTTCAACCTGGAGTGTCGGACCAGTTGCTCTTCACGAGGGCCGATAGGGTGTGCCTATAGCGAAGCACTGATCCCATCGGCCGATACACGCTTCGACGCGCCGAACGGATCGCCGTTCAGGCCTTGGCTGCGCCGGTTGCGAGATAGTCAAACACCACCTCGCCGAGGCCCAGCGTCAGGTCGGCAATGTAGTGGCTTGCCGAGACCACCTCGTGGACGGGCAGCCGCGCCACGTCACACATCGCATGCTCGAAGAGCTGCAGGGCGGCCGGGCCGGACCAGGCCCCTTTCAACGTCACGTCCTCCATGTAGTAGCGCACCAGCTCGCAGATGCGCGGCGAGCCGTCGACATGAGGGATGATCTTGATCATGAAAGCGGGCTTGGCCATGGCCTTGGCAAGCGGCGCCAGATCGAGTTCGCGATGCTTGTAGCCCATGGTGGCGGTCGCGCAGAGGACCGAGCCGTAGTGCAGGGTGCCGACGAGTGTCTCCTGTTGATGCGTCAGCTTCGGCGTCGCCAGTTTCTTCGGAAAGCCCCAGATCTCGCGCCCGCCGGCAATAGGTGAATTGTCGTCGAGATACATGGCGTGGACATAACCGCCTTCCTGGACCTCGCCCGTCGCCGTGGTGAAGCGCACCGGGATGACCTGCCCGGTCTCGGTATAGTCGCCGAAGCCTGTCGAATCCGGCATGCGGATGAACTCATAGGCCACGGTATCGCCGATGACCTCCAGAGGCTCGGGCACGAACGCGCGCAGCCGCTCGATATCCGTCCGATAGTTGATGACGACGAATTCGCGATTGTAGAATTTGTAGGGCGGTTTCGGGTAGGCGGGATTGTTCAGTGGCATCGCGAAAGCATCGGCGCGCACATCGGCGATCTTCATGACGCTGTATCCTCGTTGCTCGTTGTCGGTCTGAAACCTGCTGCGACATGCTCGCAGGCCACTAACTGCGCTTTCGCATCGCCAGTTCAGCCAGATCGAAGGTGGCGACGCCATCGGGCGTCTCCGCGGGCCGCAGCACCTCGGGATAGCTCAGGGTGAGGGACGCGTCTTCGTAGCCCGAGGCCCAGTGCTCCTCCATGGTCGCACGCGAAAACTCGTAGTCCTTGGAGGAACCTTCATAGCTCTTGGAGCGATAGATCAGGTGGACGATGTTGTGGATCTTGTCGTCGGCCTCTGCGATCAACGCGAGAACGTCCGGATCGGCGTTGGCCAATGTCGCTTTCGGAACGTATTCGATCAGGTGCCGCAGCGCACGCCGCAGGCTCTGGTTCTTCCGGAACTGGTCGGTTGCTGCGCGGGTCCGGCTTGAGAAGCGAATATCCTTCAAGCGTGAATCCTGGCTTGCCAGATCCGTGGGAAACTCGCCCTTCGCGCTCCACAGGTCGACCTGGAAGGCGAGCGTGTCCTGGCGCGGCCGGCTGTCCAGAACCCATTGCAGCGGAGTGTTGGAAACCAGCCCGCCATCCCAGTAGCTCTCACCATCGATCTCCACCGCCGGGAAACCCGGCGGCAAGGCCCCGCTGGCCATGACATGCTCGGCCGCGATGACATGGGTCGCGGTATCGAAATAGGCGAAATTGCCAGTTCTCACATTCACGGCTCCCACGCTGAAGCGCATCGGGCCGGCATTGATGCGATCGAAATCGACGAGCCGCTCCAGCGTCAGCTTGAGCGGGCTGACGTCGTAGAAGCTCTCTGCGGCCGCGCCACCAGCCGCGGACAGGAAGGGCGGGATCGGGCGCGGGCTGAAGAAGTCCGGCGCGCCGCCCATCAGCGTGGAAAAGGCGCGCGTCTGATTGAGCCAGCCATGAGCGAGATCGCCGCTCCCCACCATCGCCCCCATCATGGACGAGACCATCGCGGGGAAGCCCGGCAGCGGCGCGGTGATCGCCTCCCAGAAGCTGCGCAGCGCATCCACGCGCTTCTCCGGCGGATTGCCGGCGATCAGCGCGGAATTGATCGCGCCGATCGAGATGCCCGCAACCCAGTCAGGATGCAGATTGGCTTCGGCCAGGGCCTGGTAAACCCCGGCCTGATACGATCCGAGCGCTCCTCCGCCTTGCAGAAGCAGCGCGATACGCTCGAACGGTGGGCGTTTGGGCATGCGGCGTACCTTGTTCATGGGGCGCAATGGCCAGGCATCTTGCGTCGAACCGCTCTGCGATTGCTCGAGATTTTCATGCGGCCCGACCTGGTTCAAGCGCTGCCGATTGACCGGTCGGAGAGATGATCGATGGCACGGCCCTTGGCCGCCCCCCCGCGGGGACAGCGCCCGTCCGATGGGATCGGGCGTTTCGATTGCTCAGGACAGCTCCTTCACGCCGGCCGGCGTTTCGATCAGCGCGCGATAGCGCAGATCATCGCCGGGCATGATCACAGGGGCGCGGTCGATCCCGAGTTCCTCATAGAGCGCGGAGAGGGCGACGGCGTCACGGTGTTCGAGCGTGAACGAGCGCAGCCGTGCACCCAGATCCGCAATCGCAGACATGGCGCGCGGCTTGCCGCGCCGGTCGATGAGAGAGGGAGCTGCTCCGCCGAGGGGCAGGGCGCCGTCATCGGGGATGGCGAACTCAAAGGAAGGATCGGACCATGGCAGCGAGACCTTCTGCCCAAAGATGCCTTCGCGACCGCGAAGGACCAGGTCGATGGCGTCTGTCCGCGCGACCCAGCCGCGCAGGCGACGCCCGGCATCCCAATCGGCCTTCACGGCCCTGCGATCATCGAGGCCGAACCAGCGTGCGCGCCCCGGCCCTTGCGCATCCGGATCGAGCGCGACGATCTCCAAATAGACGGTTCCGCCGAGCTGCAGCAGGTGATTATAGGTGCCCATATAGCCATGGCGCTGTCCGAAGGGGACATCGAGGTCGAGGCAGGTTCGAACATGGCAGACGCCTTCGACCAGCGTCGGCGCAATCACGGTGAGATGGTCGAGCGTCAGCATGTCTTGGCCAGCGGGCGAGGGGATGGGGGCTCGTTCACGACTATTCGGAACGGGTGCAAACGCGAAAGCCGGGAATGCCGGCCGACGATGTGTCTTGGGTGGTTCCCGCTCATGGATTCGAACCACAATTCCCTGAGCCAAAATCAGGTGTCCTGCCGTTAGACGAAGCGGGATCGTCTAAACGTGTTGTCGTTCGACACTGTGCGTGGACGAATGCACCAGGCATCCTCAATCCGGTTTGGAAGCGAAGTGTTGCATGGCTTTCGCCTGCACATCAATCGCCATTGCGGTGGGGCGCTGATCTCGTGCCTCATGTCCCTGGAGAGAGTGAGGAGACGTCATGTCTGCCGATCTGCGGATCGCACAATTCGTCGCGTCTTGGCCCGATTCGCCATTCGGGCGCGGCGATCCTTACGCGTGGCAGATCACCCGGAGGGCCGAGGAGCTGGTCGGGGCGGCGCTCGGCGATCGTGATGACGGGTACAGGCGCGAGGGCGATGTCGCCGTGCACCGGACCGCGACCATCGAGAGCGGGGCTGTCCTGAAGGGGCCCGCCATTGTCGGGCTGGGCTGCTTCCTGGCGGCCGGCGCCTATCTGCGTGGCGGCGTGTTCCTGGACGAGGGCTGCATCATCGGGCCCGGATGCGAGGTCAAGTCGAGTTTCATGTTCAGCGGGGCCAAGCTCGCGCATTTCAACTTCGTCGGGGACTCGATCCTGGGCGCGGACGTCAATCTCGAAGCCGGTGCGATCATTGCGAACCATCGCAACGAATGGGAGGCGAAGGCCATCCGCTTCGTCTTCGGCGGACGGGTCGTCGAGCCCGGTGTCGAGAAGTTCGGGGCGCTCGTCGGGGATCACGTGCGGATCGGCGCGAACGCGGTCATCGCGCCCGGCGCCGTCCTCGACCAGGGGACGAAGATCCCCCGGTTGACGCTGATCGATCAGTCTCCGGACCTCTGAGGGGGAGGTCCAGGCCGGACGCTTGGCCCGGCCTGCCTTCTCTTCTGTCCTTCAGCCCATCGACCAAGCGGCGCTCGATCGCCTACGCCGCCCCGCTTTCGGCTGCGGGAAGCGCGGTCGGGCGTTGCGTGCCATTGAGCAAGGCGTGCACGGGATCATCTCCCGCGAATCCGGCCTGGGCCAGGATCGCATCGACGATCGGCTTTTGCGCGCCGTAGCTGAGGAGCTGACTGCTGAGGTCCGCGATCGGGCCGGCATGGCCGGCCGACCCCGCGCCCCCGGCACTCATGGCTCCGAGCAGGCCGCCGGCGCTGAAGATCTTGATGTCGGAGATCTTCTCGATCGGCTTCATCGCCTGCGCGAGGGCATCGGGAATGACGGCAATGCGCTGCTTCGTCAGCTCGAAATCGACCATCTGCGGCGAAAGCGAATTGCGGGCTTCGTTGATCGCGCGCTCGCGCTTCGCCTCCGCCTCGCCGAGTTCGATGATGCCGCCGGCGCGAAACTTGGCGGCATCGGCTTCGGCCTGCGCCTGGGTCAGCATGGCGGCTGCGAGGTTCTCGGCAGCCTCTCGTTCAGCCTCGGCCTTGACCGTGATGCCGGTCGCGGCCTGCTCGGCGACCTTGCGGGCGTCGATGACGGCGATCTTCTTGGCGCGCTCGGCGACTTCGACGGCGCGTGCGGTCGCGACCTGCTCCTCGGCGGTGACAGCCGCGGCCTTGGCCTCTTCCGCCTTTGCCTTGGCCTGCGACTCGGCTTCGCTCTTCTGCGCGACGGCGATGGCGGCGTCGATCCTGGCAGTCTCGGTGATGCGCGTCGCTTCGGCCTCGCTTTCGGCAATGCCACGCTCGGCCGTGATGCGGGCGGTCTCCTTGGCCTGGCGGGCCTCCGCTTCGTTCTTGGCCACGCCGCGTTCGGTCTCAAGCCGGGCTGTCTCCTCGGCCAGGCGCGCCGCCTGCTCCGCACGGGCCTGTTCCGCGCGCGTCTCTGCTGTCTTGTTGACGATGTCGCGCTGCTGGTTGAGCTCCGCGTCACGTTGCTCGCGTTCGATCGTCAGGCGTTGCAGCGCTGCCTCACGGTCCTTCGTCGCGATGGCCACCTCGTTTTCGCGCACGATCTCGTTGCGTTCGCGGCGGCGCTCCTCGGTGACGCGGGTGAGTGCGGTCAGGCCCTCGGCGTCAAAAGTGTTGTTGGGGTTGAAATGCTTGATGTCGGTCTGGTCGAGCCGCGTAAGCGAGACGGACTCGAGCTCGAGACCGTTGGACTGCAGGTCGGCTGCGACGGCATCCTGCACCGCCTTCACGAATTCGGAGCGCTTTTCCTGCAGGTCCTTCAGGCTCATGGTCGCGGCAACCGAGCGAAGTCCATCGACGAACTTGGCTTCCACCAGCGTCTTCAGCAGGTCGGCATTGTTCGTCCGGTCGCCCAGCGTCTGGGCCGCCAGGGCGATATTGTCCGCATCCGGCTTCACCCGGACGTAGAACTCGGCGGTGATATCGGCCCGCATGCGATCGGCCGTGATCAGGGACTCGCCTTCGCTGCGCTGCACTTCAAGCCGCAGCGTGCTGAGTTGCACCCAGGAATAGGAATGGAAGATCGGCAGGATCACGGATCCCCCGTCCAGGACGACCTTCTTGCCGCCGAGGCCGGTGCGGACATAGGCCTTGTCCCGGGTCGAGCGCGTATAAAGCGCCGCCATGACCACGCCGATGCCGACGATGAGCACAATCGCCGTTCCGGCAATCGTGAGGATGGAAACATAGTCCATGAACGTATTTCCCCTTACCCAGCTTCAGGTCTGCGCGCCGAGTTCCTCCGGCGCAGGAATGGCCTCGAACAACCCATTGGAACCATCGACCACCAGAACGCTCGCCCCTTGCGGGATGAGGTGGCCCGCGGCGGCCTTTGTCCGCAGGACATGAATGTTGCCGTGCAGGTCCCTGACGCGGACCTGCCCCGGCTTGCCCTGGTCGAGCGGGCCCAGCGTCACCGTTCCGATCAGCCCGATCAGGTCGGACTGGCTGATGGCGCTGGATTCGTCGCTCGGAATGATCCGCGCCGTCCAACGCGACAGCACACGTGTCATCGGCAGCGCCGCCGCCACGGCGAGCAGGCTCGCAACCAGTGTCGGCAACGGCGCAAGAAGTGCCTGGGCCAGGCCCTGAATGGCGAACCCGGCGATGGCGAATGAGGCCAGCCCAATCATGATCAGGACGAGCAGCGGCACGCCGCCCCGGTTGAGCCAGGACATCCAGGCGTCGAGCGGGCCGTGCTCGCTATGGACGCCGTGATCGGAGAGCCCGTCATTCACCAGCGACGAGATCGACATCCCAACGACCATCGCGACAATCTCGATGGCGACGATGCCGACGAGGATCAGCGCAGCGATCGTGAAGGGATAGAAGCCCGGCGCAGTGAGCGCGCTCATGAACCGCTCTGGCCCTTGTAGCGGGCCAGTCGCTCCTGGATTGCCTTCTCACGCTGCAGGCGGGCGAGTTCCTCGACTTCGGAGGCGCCCGTCATTGGCCGCCCCGAGACACCGGTGACGCGTTCGATCGCGTTCAGCGATTGCGCCAGCCGGTTGTCGTTGCGGACCGAGGCACTGACGTCCTGGCTCGCATCCTGCGCCCCCTTGCTCTTCTTCAGGGCGGCGAGCCGGGCAACCGCATCCTGTCTGGCGGAATTGACCGCCTGGAGCGCCTTGCCTGCGTCGTCGATCTTGCCGGCAGCCTCGGCCAGCGCCGTCTCCAGCGCCGAACGCTGCGCCTCCAGGTCGATCTGCAGGCCGATCACGGGCGTGACCAGATCCTCGCGCCCGCTGGCCAGGCCGACTTCGATCTTGCCGGCGAGATCCTCGATCTCCTCGTTGATCTCGGCGATCTTGGCCTTGAGGCGGTGCTCTTCGGCGCGCGCCTTGCCGGCGCCCGCCCGTGCATCCTCCGCGACGGCGTCGATCTCCCTGATCGACTGCTCGACGGTGACGATGGCGTTGGCGCCTTCAAGCGCGTCGACGGTGCCGTGGGCGGCGCCCGCAATGATACGCCCGATGCGCGATAGAATTCCTTCGGTGGCCATGACGGTCTCCTTCGGTGTGATGACAGCGGCGATGCCGACCAGGATGAGCGTTTCGTCATCCCTCAGGACCAGCCGTGCTTCGGCGTGATCCGACCAACCCGGTACGTAGCCGGCAACGGAATAGGGAATGAGCCTGCGCCCCTCGATGGTGGAGAGGCTCAGATGCGTGGGGGTCTTGATGGCATAGAGCCGCCCATCCAGCGGCAGGTCTGCGATGATGGCTCCGCTCGTCCGCCCGGCGTGATCGCGCAGGCCGAGCGTCACCAGCCGCGCCGGCAACCGGGTCTGTTCGCGGATGGTGGCATAGGCCTGCTCATGCAGGGCAACGAGATTTGCGCTGGCGCCGCGATCACGCTCGATCGCGTCGAGGATGCGCATCATCTCGGCATAATCGGCGAGCGTCGCGCGGATCGCGCGCATGTCATCCGGCGAGGGGGCCAGGATGTAGCTCATGGTCGACTGATAGCGCGAAGCCATGCCGGGGGATATAAAGCACTTCCTTTGTGCTTTCAAGACATGCGTACGTAACGTCAGTGCGCCCCTGTCCCAGGGGCGTGCGGCATGAATTCGCCAGACTGCCGAAGCGGAACAGGTGTTCGCTTGGAAGAGGGGCATGGAGGTTCAGATGCGTCGTGGGCATCTGGCCGATCGTGCTCCCGTCCTCTACGCAAAATATCTCGCGCCTTGATCATCGGACCTGATCCCGTATCCGTTCCGATGATCTAAGCTCTCTGTGTTTGCATCGGCTGTCCCGAATACCGCAATTCACGTTTCGGGCCGATGCTTTGAGAACCGGCATCCTCCGGCGCTGCCTTCAACGAGATTGACGATGACGACCTCTCCCTGCCCACCGATTGCGGATGCCGACTGGCCCGACCAGATTGCCGAGATGCGAACCGGGTTCGCCGGCGCGCTCAATGTCTACCGGACGATGGCGCATCACCCCGAGCTGCTGAAGGCCTGGGCGGCGCTGCGCCAGCATGTGGTGAAGGACAGCGCGCTCGGCGCTGTGCGTTCGGAGCTGGTGATCCTGCGCGCCGCGCACCGGATGGGCTCGCCCTATGAATGGGCCCACCATGTCAGCCGGTCCCGGGTGCTGGGGATGAGCGATGCGCGTATCGCCGCGATGCGCGGAATGCCGGAGGGTGAGGACGGGCTGGTCGCGCGTGCCGTCGACGCGCTCTTCGATCAACGGCGCCTGCCGGCCGAGCTAGAGGCCGAGCTTGCGGAGGCATTCGGGCGCAAGGCGGTCTTCGACCTGATCGCGACCGTCGGCTTCTACACAGTGCTTGGCTATATCCTGATGACCTACGACACGCCGATCGACGGGCCGGTCGCAACGGAAATGGCGGAACGGCCCCTGTCCGGCGACTAGCATGACTAGACCGGCCTTTGCGCGCGCCTCGATCAGGCGTGAGCTTTCGTCCAGTGCGCAGCCGTTGCGTCGAGGGTGGCTGCGATCACGGCGCCGACGCCTCGGTCGTTCAGGCGATAGAAGATCCGCCGGCCGACGCGGCGGGTCGACACGATTCTCTGGAGCCGCAGGCGGGTCAGCTGCTGGGACACCATGGCCTGGCTCAGGGACAAGGCGGTTTCGAGTTCGGCGACCGAGCGTTCCTGCTCGGCAAGCAGATAGAGCAACTGCAGTCGGTTCTTGTGAGCCAGGACCTTGAACAGCTCGCTGGCCTGCAAGGCTCTGGCCTCCAGCGTCGCGGCTCGTTCCAGGTGGGAGGTCGCTCTGTCTTCCGGCATGGCACCCAATGGTCGCGGGATCTGGGAACTTCGTTATATCCTCTGGAATATAACCGATCGGGCGTACCGTTGTCCATGCAGCTCTCCCAGGCCGCCCCTGGGACGGGAGGTTCATGAGCGACCGCTCTCTCACAGGCCAATCGAAGAAAATTAGACAGGACATTGTACTTACGTCTGAATCGCGGGAAGGGCGGACAACTGTCTCCTTGGCCAGCATTCCCCAAACGGATCGAGGCCCGCGGCATGCCGCGGGCCTCGACAATCATGTCCGAATACTGTCGGCTACCGGAACAGCGCCAGCGACTTGGACAGGGTGATCCAGACACCCCAGGCAATCGGGATGCCGACGACGGCCCAGGCGAGCAGCGCGGTGCCATCGAGTCCACCCTTGCCGATGCCGAAGGAGCCGTATTGCAGGCTGGCGCTGGCATTGGCCGACTTGGCCTGGAGGGCAGCCACTTCGGCGTCCTTCATGAACCACTTCGTCGCGACGGGGCGGACCAGCAGATTGGCGATGAAGCCCAGCACCAGCATGCCGGCCAGGATATACATCGTCCGGTCATAGACCTGCGCACGGGGCACGCCCGCATTGATCTGCGCCTCGCGGATGTAGTTCACCACCACTGGGCCGACGATGCCGGCGGTGGACCAGGCCGTCAGGAGGCGCCCGTGGATCGCGCCGACGAACTGGGTTCCGAACATGTCGGCGAGATAAGCCGGAACGGTCGCGAAGCCGCCGCCATACATCGACAGGATGATGCAGAAGAAGGCGACGAACAGCGCCAGCGAGCCGGCATGCGCCGCCCAGGGCGAGAGTCCGTAGAGCAGCATGCCGAGGCCGAAGAAGGTGGCATAGGTCAGCTTGCGCCCGAGCTTATCCGACAGCGAGGCCCAGAAGAAGCGGCCGACGATGTTGAACAGCGAGAGCAGGCCGACAAAGGCCGCGGCGATCGTCGCGATCTGCTTCTTCTGCTCGGCATCGAGCGCGGCAAAGCCGATCTCGGGCTTGCCGATCAGCGATCCCGCGAAGATCTCCTGCAGCATCGGCGATGCCATGCCGAGCACGCCGATGCCGGCAGAGACGTTGAGGCAGAGCACCGCCCAGATCAGCCAGAACTGCCGCGTCTTGTGTGCGTCCTTGAGATGGACATGGCCGGACGTGATCATGGCGTTCTGCGTGGCCGGCGGTGTCCAGCCTTCCGGGCGCCAGCCGGCGGGCGGAATGCGGTAGCCGAAGGCACCGGCCATCATGAAGGCGAAGTAGATCACGGCCATCACGACGAAGGTTTGCCAGACACCGACGGAGGTCGGCGTCTTGAAATAGTTCATCAGGATGTCTGCCAGCGGCGAGCCGATCATCGCGCCGCCGCCGAATCCCATGATCGCCATGCCGGTCGCCATGCCGCGCCGGTCCGGGAACCATTTCACCAGCGTCGAGACCGGAGAGATGTAGCCGAGGCCAAGTCCGATGCCGCCGATCACGCCCGAGCCCAGCCACATCAGCCAGAGCTGGTGGGTGTAGACGCCAAAGGCCGAGATCAGCAGTCCGCCACACCAGCACAGCGCCGAGACAAAGGCCGCCTTGCGCGGGCCCGAGCGTTCGAGCCAGCCGCCCCAGATGGCAGCCGAAGAGCCGAGCAGCACGAAGAACAGCGTGTACATCCAGCCGAGATCGGCGACCTTCCAGTCGCAGCTCGTCGTGAACAGCGAGCCGATCAGCCCGACATCCGCCGCGCAGGCGACGGGCTTGGTGATGCCGATCGCCTGACTGAGTGGCAGCCAGAACACGCTGAAACCATAGGCCATGCCGATGCAGAGGTGGATGCAGAGCGCCGCAGGCGGCACCAGCCAGCGATTGAACCCCGCAGTCGCAATGATCCGTTCCCGGTCCAGTAAGCCGGGGGACGGCGCAACCTGCCCCAAATCTTGTGCGATGCTCATCCCAGTCATTCTCCCCGAGCGTTTGGTGTCCTGGCCGGTTTCGCGCCGGCTTCTCCCGACACCGGCCTTCTCCCGCGAAGGGCCGGTGGCATTCCTTGAACAGCAGAGATGTCAGCGTCCGGCGGGTGCGCCCTTGATCCTGGGCAGCGCCTTGCGCAGCAGTGGTGGCAATCCGGACGGGTTTGCAGCGAAGGCTGCGATGAAGTCGTCGCGCATGCGCCGGCTCCAGAACTGGTTGATATGGTCGGCGATCGCGGGCACCGCCTGATCGTCCGGGTAGGATTGGAAGAACTCGGCGATCTGGCCGCCCATATGCGCGAGCTTGGCGCCTTTGCCGGCCCGCACCGCTTCGGCATGCGAGGCGGGCGTGTTGCTGGTCGTGCTCATGACGTGTGGGCCTCCGGCTCATGCGCGAGCGTGCCAGCGAACAGCATGGCCGCGTCGCTGCGGGCGATGCTGACCAGGGTGAGACCAAGGTGCTTTGCCCGCTCGATCGCCAGGGATGTCGGGGCCGAAACCGAAACCAGCGTCCCGGCTCCGAAGATCGCGGCCTTCTCGACCATTTCGAAGGAGGCACGGCTGGTGACCAGGATGAAGCCGTCATCGGCGCCATGGCCGGCGCGAAGCCGGGCGCCGATCAGCTTGTCCAGCGCGTTGTGACGGCCGACATCCTCGCGCGCAGCCAGGATCGCACCACGGCTGTCGCACCAGGCGGCGCCATGGACGGCGCGCGTCAGGCGGTGCAGGGGTTGGTGGCTCTCGAGGGCGGCGAGCGAAGCCCGGATGGCACCGGCCGTGACCGGGGACCTGCTGCGCGATAGCAGTTCCGCGACAGGCAGGTCAGCAAGGGTTTCGACGCCGCACAAGCCGCAGGAGGTGCGGCCCGAGAGATTGCGACGCCGGGCCAGATGCTCACGGAAACGGCCGGGCGCCAGATCGACCGAGACCACGATGCCGTCGTCCCGTGGCGTGACCTGGATCGTGCGGATCTCCTCGACCCCGGTGATGATGCCCTCGGTCAGGCTGAAGCCGACGACGAAATCCTCCAGGTCGGCCGGGCTCGCCATCATCACCGCATAGGGCAGGGTGCCATAGACGAGGTTCACCGGCGTCTCGACCGGGACCTCGGCGATCGCGAATGGCTGCGGGCCGGCATCGAACCGCAGCGGTTCGACCTGGACGGCGCAGGAGGCCGGGGTCTGGGCGGGTGAATTATTCGGCGGCATCCGGCAACCTGCCAGCGATCAGCCTGAGCGAGACGTCTTCTTCCCGGTTCCGCTCCTGCCATTGCGAATAGTAATTGGTGCGCCGAACCTCGACGGCCGTGACCTTGTATTCCGGGCAGTTCGTCGCCCAGTCCGAATAATCGGTGGTGATGACATTGGCGCCGGTCGAGGCATGGTGGAAGGTCGTGTAGACCACGCCCGGTTGCATGCGCTCGGAGACCTCGGCCCGCAATGCGATATCGCCGGAGCGGCTGGCAAGCGAGACCAGATCGCCCGTCTGGATGCCGCGGTTCTCCGCGTCGAACGGGTGGATTTCGAGCACATCCTCGTCATGCCAGGCCGTGTTCTCGGTCCGGCGCGTTTGCGCGCCGACATTGTATTGCGAGAGAATGCGCCCCGTCGTCAGGATCAGCGGGAAGCGTGGGCCGGTGCGCTCCTGCGTCGGCACGAATTCCGTGATCATGAACTTGCCCTTACCGCGCACGAAGCGGTCGACATGCATCAACGGCGTGCCGTTCGGGGCCTTCTCGTTGCAGGGCCATTGCACCGAGCCCTGCTTGTCGAGCTTGTCGTAGCTCACCCCGGCGAAGCTCGGCGTCAGGCGCGCGATCTCGTCCATGATTTCGCTGGGATGGGCATAGGCCATGTCATAGTCAAGCGCATTGGCGAGATCGATCGTGACCTGCCATTCCGACTTGCCCGAGAGCGGCGCCATGACCTGGCGGACCCGGTTGATCCGGCGTTCGGCATTGGTGAAGGTGCCGTCCTTCTCCAGGAAGGACGAACCCGGCAGGAAGACATGGGCGTATTTCGCCGTCTCGTTCAGGAAGAGATCCTGGATGACGACGCATTCCATTGCTGTGAGGCCAGCCGTGACGTGCTGGGTGTTGGGGTCGGACTGCGCGATGTCCTCGCCCTGGACATAGAGCCCCTTGAAGGTGCCGCCGACCGCCTCGTCGAGCATGTTGGGAATGCGCAGGCCCGGTTCGGTCTCCAGCGGCACGCCCCACATCATCTCGAAGATCTGGCGGGTCGCGTCGTCCGAGACGTGGCGGTAGCCGGAAAACTCATGGGGGAACGACCCCATGTCGCAGGAGCCCTGGACGTTGTTCTGGCCGCGCAGCGGATTGATGCCGACGCCCTCGCGGCCGATATTCCCTGTCGCCATCGCGAGGTTCGCCATGGCCATGACCATTGTCGAACCCTGGCTGTGCTCGGTGACACCGAGCCCGTAATAGATCGCGCCATTGCCGCCGGTGGCGAAAAGGCGAGCTGCGGCGCGGACCTCGGCTGCCGGCACGCCGGTAAACTCCTCGCTCGCCTCGGGCGAGTTACGCTCCTCGGCGATGAAGCGGGCCCAGATCTCGAAATCGGTCAGGTCGCAGCGCTCGCGGACATAATCCTCGTCGATCAGCCCTTCGGTGACCACGACATGGGCGATCGCATTCATCAGCGCGACATTGGTGCCGGGTTTGAGCTGGAGGTGATGCTCGGCCTTGATATGCGGCGACTTCACGAGGTCGATCCTGCGCGGATCGGCGACGATCAGCTTGGCGCCCTCGCGCAGACGCTTCTTCATCCGTGAGGCGAAGACGGGGTGACCGTCGGTCGGGTTGGCGCCGATGATGATGATCACATCCGCCTTGGCCACCGACTTGAAGTCCTGGGTGCCGGCGGAGGTGCCGAGCGTGGTCTTCAGTCCGTATCCGGTCGGCGAGTGGCAGACGCGGGCGCAGGTATCGACATTGTTGTTGCGGAACGCGGCGCGCACCAGTTTCTGGACGAGAAAGACCTCTTCATTGGTGCAGCGGGACGAGGTGATCGCACCAACCGATTCCCGGCCGTAGCTGGCCTGGATCCGCTTGAACTCGGACGCGGCGTAACCGATCGCCTCGTCCCACGACACCTCGCGCCAGGGGTCGGTGATCTTCTCGCGGATCATCGGACTGGTGATGCGGTCCTTGTGGTTCGCATAGCCCCAGGCGAAGCGACCCTTGACGCAGGAATGTCCCTCGTTCGCCTTGCCGTCCTTGTAGGGAACCATCCGCACCACGCGGTCGCCCTGCATCTCGGCCTTGAACGAGCAGCCGACGCCGCAATAGGCGCAGGTCGTGACCTTGGAATGCTCCGGCTGGCCCATCGCGATGACGGAGTTCTCCATCAGGGTCGCGGTCGGGCAGGCCTGGACGCAGGCGCCGCAGGAGACGCATTCGGAGCCGAGGAAGTCCGTCGGGCCGGCCGCGACACGTGACTCGAAGCCGCGCCCGGTGATCGTCAGCGCAAACGTGCCCTGCACCTCTTCGCAGGCGCGGACGCAGCGGTTGCAGACGATGCATTTCGACGGATCATAGGTGAAATAGGGGTTCGACGTGTCCTTGCCGAGGAACAGCGCGTTGGCCGCGCCGTCCTGCTTCGCAAAGACGTGGTTCTCGCCTTCATAGCCATAGCGCACCTCGCGCAGGCCGACAGCGCCGGCCATGTCCTGCAACTCGCAGTCGCCATTGGCCGAGCAGGTCAGGCAGTCGAGCGGGTGATCGGAGATGTAGAGCTCCATCACACCCTTGCGCAGCGTCGAGAGGTGCTCGCTTTGCGTCCTGACCACCATGCCGTCCTCGGCCGGTGTGGTGCAGGAGGCAGGTGTGCCGCGGCGGCCTTCGATCTCGACGAGGCAGAGCCGGCACGAGCCAAAGGGCTCGAGCGTATCGGTGGCGCAGAGTTTCGGGATCTTGGTGCCGAGGCTCATCGCCGCGGCCATGACGGAGGTCCCGGCGGGAACCGAGACGCTTTGCCCGTCGACCGTCAGCGTGACCAGCTTCTCCGCCACGCGGATCGGCGTCCCGTAATCGATCTCCTTGATCAGGCTCATCAGGCGCTCCTCATTCGGCGGCCATCGGCAGCGGTGGCCGGTCGAAATCCTCGGAAAAATGGTTCAGCGCGCTCAGCACCGGCATGGGGGTCAGGCCACCCATCGCGCAGAGCGAAGCGTCGGTCATCAGGCGCGAAAGATCGCGCAGCACGGCGATGTTCTTCGGGCGCTCCTGCCCGGCGATGATGCGGTCCATCACCTCGACGCCGCGCGTCGCGCCAATCCGGCAGGGCGTGCACTTGCCGCAGCTTTCCTTGGCGCAGAACGCGAAGGCGAAGCGCGCCTGTTTGGCCATGTCGACCGTGTCGTCGAAGACGACGATGCCGCCATGGCCGAGCATCGCCCGCATCGCCGCCAGCGCCTCGTAATCCATCGGCGTATCGAGCTGCTGTTCCGTCAGATAGGCGCCGAGCGGCCCGCCGACCTGGACGGCACGGATCGGCCGGCCGCTCAGTGTACCGCCGCCGAACCCCTCGATGATCTCCCGCAGCGAGATGCCGAAGGCGAGCTCGATCAGCCCGCCGCGCCTGATATTGCCGCCGAGCTGCACCGGCAGCGTGCCGCGCGAGCGGCCCATGCCGAAATCGGCATAGGCCTGCGCGCCATGGGCCAGGATCCAGGGCACGGCCGCGAAGGACAGCACGTTATTGACGATCGTGGGCTTGCCGAACAGGCCTTGCAGCGCGGGCAGGGGCGGCTTGGCCCGGACGATCGCCCGCTTTCCTTCCAGGCTTTCGAGCAGCGAAGTCTCCTCGCCGCAGATATAGGCGCCCGCTCCGAGCCGGGCCTCGAGATGGAAGGCATGTCCGGAACCGAGGACCGAGTCGCCGAGCAGGCCGGCATGTTCCGCCTTCAGAATGGCGCGGCAGAGCGCGCGATAGGCATGCGGATATTCCGAACGCAGATAGATGTAGCCACGCGTCGCGCCGACCGCAACGGCCGCGATCGCCATGCCTTCGATCAGGAGGAAGGGGTCGCCCTCGATGAGCATGCGGTCGGCAAAGGTGCCGGAATCGCCCTCATCGGCATTGCAGACGATATATTTCTGCTCGGCCCTGGCATCCTGGACTGTCTTCCATTTGATCCCCGTCGGGAACCCGGCGCCGCCCCGGCCGCGCAGGCCAGACGCGCGCACCGTCTCGACGATCTCGGCCGGCTGAAGCGCGAGCGCCGCCTGCAATCCTGCGAGACCGCCATGGGCGCGATAATCCGCCAGGGAGAGCGGATCGGTGACGCCGACCCGCTCGAAGGTCAGGCGCTGCTGGCGCTTCATCCAGTCGAGTTCGGCGACCGGCCCAAGGCGCAGCGCATGCGCGTCGCCGCTGGTGAAACCGGCATCGAACAATCCTGCCACGGCAGCCGCCGTCACCGGGCCATAGGCGACGCGGCCTTCGCTGGTTTCAACCTCGACCATCGGTTCCAGCCAGAGCAGGCCGCGCGAACCATTGCGGACGAGTTCGATCTCGATGCCGCGTTCTGCGGCTTCGCGCAGGATCGCCTGCGCGACCGCCTCGGCCCCGACCGACAGGGCGGCCGCATCGATCGGCACGAAGACGCGGATGCTGGGGACCACCTGGCTCATCGCTGCCCCCTGGAGCCGGGCTGTGTCTCGCAAAGCGTCAGCAGGCGCGCCGCGTCGACGCGCCCGATCAGTTCGCCATCCACCAGCGCCGAGGGCCCGAGCGCGCAATTGCCGAGGCAATAGACCGTCTCGACCGCGACGGGGCTGTCGGGAGAGGCGTGATCGACCGCGATCCCGCCCGCCTGGGCGAGATGTGCGACGAGATCTTCGCAACCGAGCGCCTGGCAGGCCTCGGCCCGGCACAGCTTGACGACGCGGCGCGGCGGCGGCTCGGCCCTGAAGTCGTGATAGAAGCTGATCGTGCCGTGAACCTCGGCGCGCGACAGATTCAAGGCCTCGGAAATCAGCGGTATGGCTTCGGCGTCGATATAGCCGAACTCCTCCTGCAAGGCGTGCAGGATGGGCAGGGTAGCGCCTTCCAAATGAACGAGCCCGCCGACGATTCGACGTGCTTCGTCCCGGTCCCATGCCGAAAACTCAGCCATATTTCCTCCAAGCGGCGCCGTTGAACCGGCTGTCGTGCTTGTGGTCAGGGTGGCCAAGGTTGGAACGATTTCAAATCGTTTGTTCCAACTACATGATAGTTTCTAACTATCAAAAAGCCGCATTCTCGGGGTGCTCGCCGCATCTCCTTGCGTGCCGATTAACAGAACGCAGCCAAACGATTATAGTTCCCTCTGGGATGAGCTGGATCTGCCGTCTTAGATAGAATCCAGCTATCTGACGATGGGAAGGCGTGGCAGGCCCGCCTCGCTGATCGGGCGCGACATCATCAGCAGATTGCGCGCCAATGGTGCGAAGGGCTGGCGGTCCGCCACGATCAGCCCGATGGTTCGCTTGGCGTCTGGTTCCACCAGGGGCAGCGCCTTGGTTCCGAGCGGCACGCCGAAGAACTCGAGCAGCTGCAGCGAGACGATGCTCGAGACGCCCTGGATGCCGGCATGGGAGCACAGATTGAAGATCGAGTTGGTCTCGATCGCCGGCCGCGGCGAGTGTCCGACGGAGCGGAAGATGCCGTCGATGATCCGTCGGTTCTGCATGTCCGAGGTTAGCAGGCAGAGCTTGAGTTCTGCCGCTTCCGCCCAGGTGATGGTGTCCTGCCCGCCGAGCGCGCCATCTTCGCGCGTCAGCAGCACATAGGATTCCAGGTAGATCGGTTTCGAGATCACCCGGTCGAGAGGTTCGTTGTCGAGATAGGTGAGTCCGACATCGAGCTCGAAATTGTCGATCCGGCTTTGGATCTCGGCCGATGTCAGCGACAGCACGGTCAGGGAGACGGCCGGGTAGCGCTCGGAGAATGGCGCGGTGATATGGGCGATCATCGGTAGGGCTGTCGGAATGGCGCCGAGCCGGATTCGGCCGCTCACGCCCTGCCTGAGCTCCGCGATCGATTCCTTCAGCAGGTCTGCCTCTGCCAGGATGCGACGGGCATGGGCGAGGACGACCTCGCCCTCGTTGGTCAGTCCCTGAAACCGGCGCCCGCGCTCGACGATGAGCACGCCAAGTTCTTCCTCCAGCTGTCCGATGGCCGTCGACAGGGTGGGTTGGGAGACGTGGCAGGCCTCGGCTGCGCGCCGAAAATGCTTCTCGCGGGCAAGGGCATCCAGATAGACGAGCTGACGAATGATCATTGCAGCTAGGCTAGCGCGGTAGCCGTTCGGTTCAATCTGAAAATGCGCCGAGGTACCTGCGCAGCACGCTCAGAACTTCCGGAACTCCAGGCGGTCGATCGTGCAGAGGAGCAACTCTGACGCCCGGGCCCCATGCTGCGCTACGGCGAGGCGCCCGGCGTTTTTTCGTTCCGGCGACGGAACAGTCTCGATTCCCCGGCGTTCCCTGTTCCGGTGTGATGCGCGGGGACGCTATGGGCAAGGCCGAACAATCTGCAATGGGCGATGAGCGTTATCGCATCCTGGTCGAGGCCGTCACGGATTATGCGATCTACATGCTCGACCCGGCGGGCACGATCAGCAGCTGGAACCGCGGCGCCGAACGCTTCAAGGGCTATACGGCGCTGGAGGTCCTTGGGACGAATTTCTCGCGTTTCTACACCGATGCCGATCGCGCACGCGGGCTGCCCGCGTTTGCGCTGGGCACGGCGGCGCGCGAGGGCCGCTTCGAAAGCGAAGGCTGGCGCGTCCGCAAGGATGGCACGACCTTCTGGGCCAGCGTCGTCATCGATGCGATCTATGGAACGGACGGCGAAATCCTCGGCTTCGCCAAGATCACGCGCGATTTGTCTGAGCGCAGAGAGGCCGAAAATGCCCTGCGTCGAAGCGAGGAGCGCTTCCGGCTCCTGGTGCAAGGCGTCACCGATTACGCCATCTACATGCTCGATCGCGACGGCATCATCAGCAACTGGAACCAGGGTGCCGAGCGGATCAAGGGCTACACCCCCGACGAGATCATCGGCCAGCACTTCTCCCGGTTCTATACGGCAGAGGACCGCGAGAAGGGCGAGCCCCAGCGCGCCCTCGATACGGCCATGCGCGAGGGCAAGTTCGAAAAGGAGGGCTGGCGCGTCCGAAAGGACGGGACGCCATTCTGGGCAAGCGTGGTCATCGATGTGATCAAGGGCGACAATGGCGACGTCATCGGCTTCGCCAAGGTCACCCGAGACATGACCGAACGGCGGCGCCACGAGCAGGCGCTGGATGAAGCGCGGCAATCGCTGCTTCAGAGCCAGAAGACCGAGGCCATCGGTCAGCTCACGGGCGGCGTTGCACATGATTTCAACAACCTGCTGGCCGCCATCCTGGGCAGCCTGGAACTCATCCGCAAACAGGCCACGAACGAGAAGGTCGCGGCTCTCGCTGATAACGCGATCGAAGGCGCACGTCGGGGAATTTCCCTGACGCAGCGCATGCTGTCCTTCGCGCGCCGCCAGGAACTTACCCCGGCGACGGTCGAACTGCCCAAGCTGGTCTCGGGCATGTCGGAGCTGCTTCAGCGCTCGCTTGGTCCGCTCGTCAGCATTGAAACGCGGTTTCCGCTTGCCTTGGACGCAGCGCGCGTCGATCCGCATCAGCTTGAACTGGCGCTCTTGAACCTGACCATGAATGCGCGGGACGCCATGCCAGGTGGGGGGACGATCATCATTGCGGCGCGCGCCGAGGATATTTCGGCAGGCGGGCGCTCGAATCTGGCACCCGGGCGCTATCTCTGCTTGTCGGTAAGCGATGTCGGCGAGGGAATGGACGAGCAGACGCTGGCACGCGCCACCGAACCGTTCTTCACGACCAAGGGGGTCGGCAAGGGCACCGGGCTCGGACTTTCCATGGTCCATGGCATGGCCGAGCAATCCGGGGGGCGCTTTGTCCTGAATAGCCGCTCCGGACAGGGAACGACGGCCGAAATCTGGCTTCCCGCCGCAATGCGCTTGCCGACAGCGGAAGTCTTGCCTGATGCTCGATCGCATCCGGTGGATGACACACCCCAGCGCTCATTGCTCGTGCTCGCCGTCGATGACGACGCGCTGATCCTGATGAACACCGCAGCCTTGCTCGAGGATCTAGGACACAGCGTGATCGAGGCGGCCTCGGCCATGGAGGCGCTCGAGGTTCTCGACGGCGGCGCGAAGGTCGATCTCGTCATCACCGATCATGCGATGCCCCGGATGACGGGGGCCCAGCTCGCCGAAATCATCAGGGCGAAATGGCCGGGCCTGCCAATCATCCTGGCGACCGGCTATGCGGAGCTGCCAACCGACCAGGGACAGAGACTGCCTCGGCTCTCAAAGCCGTTCTGGCAAGTCGATCTCCAGCGTGCCGTCGACGCGGCAACAGGCTGAAACCGGCGGCGCGCAGATCCGAGCACGCCGCGGCCCAATCCCACGCATCGGCCCAAAACGTGGACGCCGGCTTTCGGGAAGGCCGATTCAAATTCATTGAGGTGAGATCAGCGGACCAGATACGCGATCAGGTCCGGTGAACTAGCCAGCGATGGCCGCCGTCGCCACATCCTGGCAGTCGGAGTTCGTGGCGGCCGCTTCCATCGCGGCGATGAAGAGTGCGCCCTTGTCGGTCACATGCGTGATCAGCACCTCGACGGATCGCCCGTCATTGCAGACCAGTCTCAGGCGATCGGCAAAGACCAACGGATCCCAGGCGTCCAGATCTCCGATCAGCTCTCCCGACAAGAGGCCGTCCGGCTGGGTCACCATGCGGTATTCCAGCGGAAGCTGTGCTCCGCTCTTCAGTACGATTTTTCCTGCAACTGGCATCGCTGCTCCTGTTCCGGAACGGCGCTAGTCCGGCGCCCTCCCTGAAATTATTTCCGCCAGAGTAGCGTGCCTCGCCGGCCGATACGATGAAAAACCAATTGGTGCAGTGGCTTATAGGGAGGTGTGCGCGCCGCCTGCTCATTTCGAGGCGATGGCTCACTTGGAACAAATGAGTAAGTGGCGCATTCTGAGGGGAGTGATGCTTTTGCGTCGATTGAGTGATCCCGAGTCAGCGCAGGGTCGAACGATGAGCGAGACGACGATCAAGGGAACCAGTCTTAGCCGCGGCGAGCGACTTCAGGTCATGCTCGACGAGGACGAACTGAGGGTGATCGATGACTTCCGGTTCAATAATCGCATGCCGACGCGTGCTGCGGCGGTACGCGAACTGCTCAGGCGAGGGCTGGAAGCCGTCGGCTACACGCTCGTGCTGGGCGCAAAATCCAGTTCCTATGGCGTGAGGAATGGCGGGGACGGCGAGGGCGAATCCCAAGCTGGATCAGAATGAGGGTTCTTCTTCTGGCACGGGACGACCTCGTCGCAGTTTTTTTTCGGAGAGATGGAACCTGGAGAGGGGGGTCGCAGTTGAGGATCGCCAGTTGGTTGCCGGTGTCGAGATCGCTCGTCTCCCCGGCGACCTGTTGGCGAGTCTATCTCCGGCTTTTCCTCCCATCCTGCTCAGCCTGGTGCCCCGCGATGATCTCCTCCATGTCAATTGATGCCGAATGCCGGTAGGAGCCCTCGCAGCCTCCCGGCCCAACACAGCGCGATGAGCGGGGACCTGACTGTGACGACAGACGTGGAGCGCGACCGCCGCTTGATCCAGAGCATGCTCGCGATATCCGACGATTGCATCAAGGTTCTCGACCTCGACGGCAAGCTGACCTTCATGAGCGAAGGCGGGATGCGAGTCATGGAGGTTGCCGATTTTGGAGCAATCGATGGCTGCACCTGGACCGATTTCTGGGAGGGCAAGGACCGGGAAGGGGCGATTGCCGCTGTCGCTGCGGCCAGGGCCGGCGGCATCGGCCAGTTCGTGGGCTTCGCCAAGACGATCGCGGGCACGCCCAAATGGTGGGATGTCCGCATCACGCCCGTCCCGGGTCCCCACGGCAAGCCGGAGCGGCTGCTGGCGATCTCCCGCGACATCACGGTGCAACGATCGGTCGAAGAGGCACTGGTCGCGACCGAAGAGCGCTATCGCACCCTGTTCGACAGCATCGATGAGGGTTTCTGCATCATCGAGTTCTTCGACGGGCCGCATGGCGCGCTGAGCGACTACGTCCATATCGAGGCCAACCCCGCCTACGCGGTTCATGCCGGCATTCCCGATGTCGTCGGCAAGAAGCTTCGCGAAATGGTGCAGGACGAGGCCGATGGCTGGGTCGAGCTCTATGGCGGCGTGCTGCGCACCGGCCAGCCGATCCGCTTCGAACGCGAGCTCGTCGCCACCGGCCGTTATCTTGAGCTCTCGGCTTTCCGCATCGAGCCGGCCAGCGCGAAACAGGTCGCGGTGCTCTTTCAGGACATTACCGGCCGCAAGAAGGCCGAGGCCGCGTTGCAGGAGAGTGAGAGCCGCTTCCGCACCTTGTCGCAGTCCATGCCGAACCATGTCTGGACCGCGACCCCGGACGGAATGCTCGATTGGTTCAACGAGCAGGTCTACTCCTATTCTGGAACAGGGGTAGGCGCGCTGGACGACGAGCGCTGGGCATCGATCGTTCATCCCGACGACCTCGCGAGTGCCGCCGCAGCCTGGGAGAATGCCCGCCGCGACGGGGTCCGCTATGAGACGGAATTCAGGCTGAAGCGCCATGACGGGGCCTTCCGCTGGCACATTGCCCGCGCCGTCCCGATCCTGGATGAGAACGGCGCGGTGGCGCGCTGGATCGGCACGAACACCGATATCGACGATCAGAAGACCGCTGAAGCCGCGCTATCGGACCTCGCCACGACTCTGGAAGATCGCGTCGAACTCCGCACGGCCGAACTCGCCAGGGCCCAGGATGCCTTACGCCACAGCCAGAAGATGGAGGCTATCGGAAACCTGACCGGCGGCGTTGCGCACGATTTCAACAACCTGCTGCAGGTGATCAGCGGGAACCTGCAGCTTCTCTCGCGCGATATCACCGGCAATGAGAGAGCCGAAAAACGGGCCGCGAACGCCATGGCGGGCGTGGCGCGCGGCTCAAAGCTCGCCGCTCAGCTGCTGGCCTTCGGCCGCCGGCAGGCGTTGGAGCCCAAGGTCGTCAGTGTCGGCCGTCTGATCCGGGGCATGGACGACCTGCTTCGCCGCACGTTGGGCGAAGCCGTCGAAGTGGAAACGATGATCGCCGGCGGGCTCTGGAACACATTGGTCGATCCGACCAATGTGGAGAACGCACTCCTCAATCTCGCGATCAACTCGCGCGATGCGATGGACGGGCAGGGTCGCCTCACCATTGAAGCCGGCAACGCCTTTCTCGACGACGCCTATGCGCGCGCGCATTCCGATGTCTCGGCCGGCCAGTATGTCATGGTCGCGGTGACGGATACCGGCTCGGGCATGAGCGCTGAGGTAATGGAGCGCGTCTTCGAGCCGTTCTTCTCGACCAAGCCCGAAGGCAAGGGCACAGGTCTCGGCCTGTCCATGGTCTACGGCTTCGTCAAGCAATCCGGCGGTCATGTGAAGATCTACAGCGAGCCGGGCCATGGCACGACGATCAGGCTCTACCTGCCGCGTTCGACCCAGGTCGAGGACATGCCGGTCGAAAGCGAAACCGGGCCGGTCAGCGGCGGCAGCGAGACGATTCTGGTCGTCGAGGACGATGAGGCCGTTCGCGATACGGTGATCGCGTTGCTGGGTGAACTCGGTTACCGCGTCCTGAAGGCGCATGACGCGCAAAGCGCGCTCGCGGTCATCGAGAGCGGAATTCCGATCGACCTGCTCTTCACGGATGTCGTGATGCCGGGGCCGCTGAAGAGCCCCGAACTGGCGCGCAAGGCCAAGGAGAGGCTGCCGGAGCTCGGTGTGCTCTTCACCTCGGGCTACACGGAAAACTCCATCGTGCATGGCGGGCGGCTCGACGAGGGCGTCAACTTGCTGTCGAAGCCTTACACGCGCGAGGCTCTGGCCAGGAAGATCAGGCAGGTCCTGTCGCATGGTAGCAGGAAACCGTCTGGCGAGACGCCGCAGCCGGCGGCCAGCCCGGCCCCGCTCGCGGCACCTGAGCCAGCACGGAAACTCACGGTCCTCGTTTGCGAAGACGACGCCATCATTCGCATGGACACGGCCGACCTGGTTCGCGAGCTCGGCTATGTCGCGATCGAGGCCGATAGCGGGCGGGAGGCGATCGAGATCGCATCGCGGGAGGAGATCGACATTCTGCTGACCGATGTCGGTCTGCCCGACATTTCGGGCATCGAGCTCTCCCGGAGCTTGCGTGAGCTCAAGCCGGCGATCGCGATAGTCTTTGCGACAGGGCGGGACCAGGTCGACGGGCTTGAGGCAGAGCCGCGCACCGAGCTGCTCAAGAAGCCCTATGGTCTGGACCTGCTTGGACGGGTGCTGGGACGCGTCATCGGCTAGGCTCTATCCGATGGTATGCATCCGGAATGACCACATATCATCATGGCTATGGAGAACCGTCTCAGCCGCCCATCCGGGCGTGGATGGGCCAGCGTGAATGGTCTTTTGACATGGACGCTTCGTCACGATTGTGTTTCCGCTCGCTTTTTCCGGGCGAGGTTTGATGCGTCACGACTTCTCTGAGGATATTGCCGCGATCTCGTCCATTGCCGCGGTGCCGAGCATCCTGGAGGTGGTTTGCCGGACGACGGGCATGGGTTTTGCGGCCGTCGCGCGGGTGACCGAGGATCGCTGGGTCGCCTGTGGCGTCCGAGACGAAATCGCCTTCGGCCTGCAGCCCGGCGGCGAGCTCAAGATCGAGACGACGATCTGCAATGAAATCCGCGATCACCGCGAGATGGTGGTCATCGACCATGTCGACGCAGACCCGGTCTACTGCAAGCATCATACGCCTGCGACCTATGGCCTCCAGAGCTATATCTCGACGCCGATCATCCTGTCCGACGGAACGTTCTTCGGCACGCTCTGTGCCATCGATCCAAGGCCGCATGTCGTCAGCACCCCTGCCGTCACCGGCATGTTCAAGCTCTTCGCGGAGCTGATCGCCTTTCACCTCGACGCCCATCGCAAGCTCGCCGACAGCGCGGCCAGGCTGGTCGGGGAATTGCAGAACAGCGAGATCCGCGAGCAGTTCATCGCCGTGCTCGGCCATGACCTGCGCAATCCGCTCGCCTCCATCCATTCCGGCCTTCGCATGGTGCTGAAGAGCGACGACATGGCGAAGGTGCGCACGCTGGCGACGATGATGCAGAGCAGCGTCGGCCGGATGTCGCGCCTGATCGACGACGTTCTCGATTTCGCACGCGGGCGGCTGGGCGGCGGATTCATTCTCGTGCGCGACGCAGAGACGAACCTCAAGCCCGCGCTCGAGCAGGTCATCGGCGAACTCCAGACCGCATATCCCGACCGCGAGATCCGGACGGCGCTGCGGTTCGACGGCGTCATAGACTGTGACCCGGCGCGCATCGCCCAGATGGCGTCAAACCTCATCGCCAACGCGTTGAGGCACGGTGCCGAGGATGGCCCGGTCATCGTGGAAGCCCATCGGTCTCCCGATTATTTCGAGCTGTCGGTATCGAACGCCGGGGAGCCGATCCCGTCCGGGATCATGGCCGAGCTTTTCAAGCCCTTCGTGCGTGCCTCCGCTCGAGCCAACCAGCAGGGCCTCGGTCTCGGCCTCTATATCTGCTCGCAGATCGCCAAGGCACATGCGGGCACGCTGGACGCTATCTCCACGTCCGAGGGGACGAGGTTCAGGTTCAGGATGCCGCTTGCCCGCTGAGCGACGCGGGCTCCAACCGGCGCCATTCCCGGCAGACCGGCCGGAGACGGGCAGCGGAGATCGGCTCCTTGCCCCGCAAAATACGTTCGCACCCGCCATGGGCTAGGTCGGCATGGTCCGATCCTCACTGGGGTGTGGACACAGCGACGCCGGGCCATATTCGGATTGAGGCCGGTTTGCCGAAAGCGCACCATGGCTTGATCTGCCAATTGGTTTGCACGGGGCTATGGAATGGAAATCTCCTTCAGGGGCAAGAAGGTCGTCGTCGCAGGCGGCAGCCGCGGCATTGGGCGATCCATCGCTCTCTCCTTCGCGGCGGCAGGCGCCGATGTGGCGATCTGCGCTCGCAATGCGGAGGGGCTCAGCGCGGTCGAAGCCGAGTTGAAGCGGCATGGTGGGGCGGTTTTCAGCATGGCCTGCGATCTCGGCGAGGGCTCTGCGGCCGCAAGCTTCGTGACTGACGCCGCACGCGCTCTTGGTGGCATCGACATCCTGATCAACAACGCGTCGGGCTTCGGCTCGAAGGATGACGAGAGCGGCTGGCTTGCCAGCATCAATGTCGACCTGATGGCGACGGTGCGCGCCACCCAGACGGCGATACCATTCCTGGAGGAAGCGGGCGGCGGCGCCATCATCAACATCTCGTCGATTTCCGGCCTGACGGCGGTGCCGCGTTCGCTGCCCTATGCAGCAATCAAGGCGGCTGTGGTCAACTACACGATGGGGCAAGGGCGGGCGCTCGCGCCAAAGCGCATCCGGGTTAATGCCATCGCGCCTGGCTCGATCGCGTTTCCAGGCGGTTCGTGGGAAAGCCGAAAGACGACCGATCCGCAGCTCTACGAGCGCACGCTCGGCAGCATTCCCTGGGGGCGCTTCGGGGCGCCAGGGGAGGTCGCCAATGTCGCCCTGTTCCTGGCGAGCGACATGGCGAGCTGGGTGACCGGGCAGACGATCGTCGTCGATGGCGGGCAGTTGCTGACCTGAATCAGCCACGAAGACCCCGTCCTGGCCGTTCGGCTATCCGTCTTGTCGCCGGATGAGGACTGCGCTGACATGCAAGCGGTGAGTGGGCGCCTGGCTCAAGCCGATCTGCTGCCGGCTTGGTGTCGTCACGCTCCCGGCTGCGAGGGCGGGACAAGGCCAGGCCAGTAGAGGGCGTCGCTGGTCGGTCGCGCTCCGAAAATGGCCTGGCCGACCCGAACGACGTCGGCGCCTTCTTCGATGGCGCTCTCGAAGTCCCCGGACATCCCCTTCGACAACTGCACAAGGCCGGGATCAATGCTGACGGCCCGGTCCCGCAGGGTACGCAACAGCCGGAAACAGCCGCGCACGCGCTCGGAATCCGCACTGAAGATTGCCAGCGTCATGAGGCCGCGCGGCTTGAGGCGAGGATACTCAGGCAGACATTCGACGAACGGCACAAGCTCGTCGGGATGCAGGCCGTATTTGCTGGCCTCGCCTGACGTGTTCACCTGAACGAAGACGTCGAGATCACGTCCCTCGGCCTCCAGCCGGCGATTGAGTTCATCGGCCAATCGCAAGCTGTCGAGAGCGTGAAACTCCATGGCGAAGCGGGTGAGATACTTGACCTTGTTCGTCTGGAGATGACCGATGATGCTCCAACGGATCGGCAAATCGCCAAGCACCGCCCGCTTGTCTCGGGCCTCCTGCAGCTTGTTCTCCCCAAAGCTGGTGATGCCTGCGCCAAAGGCGAGCCGCAGGATATGGGCGGGGACTGTCTTGGTGACCGGCAGCAGATGCACATCGTCGGGGTTTCGCCCGCTGCGGTGGCAGGCTGAAGCGATGCGCTCCTGAACGGCTTTCAGATTTTTCGCAAATGTTTCGGCAGGGTGGTGACCGAAGCGTGCGAGATCCTCGCTCGAAAGGGCGGTCGTCGATGGTGCATTCATGCGCAAACAAGCTCCCGATGACGCCGCCGGGCAGGCCGGGCGAAGACCTTGCGGAGGGCGGAAACCCACGATCCCGCCTCGAGGCGGGTCGATGAAGCGCGGACCTGGCGCATGCGAGTGTTGATCTGCTGCTGATCGGCGTCGTGCATTCCGCCGTGGCGGTCCTCTCGGTATCTATCTTGAAAGTGGCCTGCTGTACCCATCCACTTGCAGAGGATGAGGCAGGCCATTTGCGAATGCCGGTTTCTGGGAGGCTAGGAGCTCTTCAGGGTCCGGAACGCGCGCGCGAGCCTCTTCACTGCGACTTCGATCTCTCCCGGGGCATAGGCGGCGAATCCCATCAGAAAGCCCGCCTCGCCATGGCCTGATGCATGAAGCGCCGACAGACCCAGAAGCTCGACGCCAACGCGTTCCGCGGCGTCGATGGCAGCGCGCTCCGGAAGGTCGATGGTCAGCACGCATGGCATCTGGAGCCCACCGACCGGAACCCGCGGCTCGACGAAAGCCGAAAGCTGGGTCCGCACGAGGCCGGTCAGAATTTCGAGCCGCTCGGCATAGACGCCTCGCATGGCGCGGACATGCGCGCCGAAATGTCCCCCCTCCATGAAACGGGCGAGCGTCAATTGCGTGATCGAGGCGGTGTGGCCGTCGAGGAGCGAGCGTGCAACCGTCATCGGTGCAACCAGTTGCCGAGGCAGCACGGCATAGCCCACCCGCAATCCAGGAAAGAGCGATTTCGTGAATGTGCCGATATAGATGGTCCGGTCATGAGGATCGAGGCCCTGCACGCAGGCGGTTGGTTTACCGGCGTAATGGAACTCGCTGTCGTAGTCGTCCTCGATGATCCAGGCCTGATGCTTCGCGGCCCATTCGATCAGCGAGAGACGCCGGTCGAGCGCAAGGGTCGCGCCCGTCGGAAACTGATGGGACGGGGTCAGGAAGACGGCCTTCGCCCCGCGCTGATCGGCAAGGAGCTGCTCGACCAGAATACCCTGATCGTCGACGGGGAGGGGTGCACATTCCAGACCGGCGGCATCGAACGCCTTGCGCGCCCCGTAATAGGCCGGATCCTCGATGAAGATGCGATCTCCAGGCTCAAGCAGCATGGTGGCACAGAGCGCGACCGCCTGCTGTGAGCTTGTCAGAACAAGCACGCGGTCCGCGTGGGTGCGGGCACCTCGCTCCAGGTTGACATAGTCAGCGATTGCGCGCCGGAGCGCTTCCGCGCCCTGGGGGTCTCCGTGAAGCAGCGCCCGCGTGCCTGTCTCCTTCAGCACCTGCCGTTCCAGGCGTTGCCAGAGCGGCAGCGGAAAGCTGCGCGTCTCGGGTATGCCCGGCGCAAACGGCCGGGGCGATAGCTGCTCGCGAACGCCGCCGCTGCGAAAGATCGCCGCTCCACGTTTGCTGAGGTTCGGCGCCTGGCTCCGCAGAAGCGCGCTGCGACGAGAGAGCCTCTCGCCAGGAGAGAACTCCGTCATCTCAGCGACGAAACTGCCACTGCCCACCCGCCGATCGATAAAGCCCTCGGCATGGAGCTGGGCGTAGGCGGTTTCGATCGTGTCGCGGGAGACACCGAGCGATTTGGCGAGCGCGCGCGAAGCCGGCAGCGGCTTGCCGGGGCCAACCGCACCATCGAGGATCAATTGCCGCACGGCCCGCTGGATCCGCGCGTAAATCGGCAGTTCCGCGTGGGCGGGAAGGGCAAGCCAAGCCTTCACGGATTGCAATTGAGAATGCTTGAACAATTGGTCTGAGCTTCTCGAAGAAAGTGGATGGGATCAACAGACCATTGACCCGCTAGGAGTCAAGCCCGCCTTGCTGGCCCAGGCCATGCGGGCTTTCAGGATAACGAAGACAATCATGCCGCCCGTCTCGTCACCACATTGGCTCAATCCCCGTGATCTCATGCCTCCGATCGTTGCGGGGCTGATCTCTGTCATCGTCAACTATGGGGGAACCTTCATTCTGGTCTTTCAGGCTGCGAAGGTCGCGGGTCTCAGTCCCGAGCTGACTGCATCCTGGGTCTGGTCTGTTTCGATCGGCGTCGGGCTGACCGGGCTTTATCTGAGCTGGCGCTATCGTGAGCCGATCATCACGGCCTGGTCGACGCCGGCGGCGGCGTTCCTCGTCACGGCACTCGCCACGACCCCTTATGCCGAGGCGGTCGGTGCTTACCTGATCTCGGCAGCCGCATTCGTCGCCCTCGGACTGTCGGGCTATTTCGAGAAGGTGGTCAGGTTGATCCCGCCCGGTATCGCATCAGGCCTGCTCGCCGGTATCCTGCTGCAGTTCGGCATCGGCGCGTTTGGCGGCGCGAGCGTCGATCCGCTGCTGGTTGGGCTGCTGATCATCACCTATCTCGTGCTGAAGCGCTTCACCCCCCGCTATGCCGTCGTTGGTATTCTGGTGCTCGGCCTCGCCTTCCTGACGGTGCAGGGACGCGTGGATCTTTCGGGGATTGAGTTCAAGTTTGCGGCTCCGGTGTTCACCGCGCCGGAGTTCTCGCTCAATGCGCTCTTGAGCGTCGCGCTGCCGCTGTTCCTGATCACGTTGACCGGGCAGTACATGCCGGGGATGCTCGTCCTGCGCAATGACGGCTTCAGGACCAGCGCCAATCCGATCGTGACCGTGACAGGTCTCGGTTCGCTGATCATGGCGCCGTTCGGTTCCCACGCCTTCAACATCGCAGCGATCACCGCGGCGATCTGCACGGGCAAGGAAGCGCATGAGGATCCGTCCAAACGGTGGATCGCAGGGATCGCCGCAGGCGTTTTCTATGTGCTTGTCGGCGTCTTTGGCGTGGCTCTGGCGGCGGTCTTCATGGCATTCCCGGCGACCTTCATCACAACGCTCGCAGGGCTCGCGCTGCTGGGAACGATTGGCGGCAGCCTCGCCGGCGCGATGGCCGATCCGAAGTCCCGCGAGGCGGCGTTGATCACGTTCCTTGCCTCCTCGGCCAAGATCAGCCTGCTCGGCATCGGCGGAGCGTTCTGGGGGCTGGTGATCGGTCTCATAGCCTATGCGGTTCTGCAGGGCCGTTTGCCGCGCCGTGAGACGGTCAAGGGCACTGGTCTCTTGACAGTCGGCGGCGGCCCGGCTGACTAACGGCCATGCAGGGTTCGACCTCGCCCGGAGCTCGGGCGGTGTCTGACGATCGGTGCTCTACGCCAATGTGCGCACCTTTGGCTCACGGGCCCATTGCCGCGTCCGGGCGGGCTCCAGGAAGAGGCTCGCCTTATTGTCGAGGCTGACGACCCCGGCATCGGCAACGACGCCTGCCTTGTCGAGCAGGGGCTTGGCTTCCGGGCTGAAGCCGATGGCCTTGAGATGGCCAAAGGCGTCCTTGGCAAAGTCGATCGCCGCGCCCTCCTTCATCAGCGCGGCGCATCCCTCGGTCGAGACGACGATCGCGACCGCATCGAACATCACGGAAGGGGTGCCTGCCAGTTGTCCGTCGGCCTTCAGCCTGGCGCCGCCCTTCAAGGCCACGCCACCGATCTTCGGGGCGACGATCTTTACCGATGCCCCTTCGGCTTCGACCGCCTTCTTGACCGCGTCGATCACGGCGCCATCGGCTCCATCCGAAACCAGAATGCCGACCGACCGGCCTTTCAGGGTCACGGGATATTTGCCGACGATGCGGAGCGCGGGAGACGCCTTCATGTCCTGCGGCGCGACTGCCGGAGCCGATGCTTTGGGCAGGTCCATGTTCATGCCGTCCGCGACGCGCCTGGCGAGCGTCTCATCGACATTGAGCAGATTGGAGAGAACCCGCAGCCGGACATGTTCGAGCGACACCTTCGACAGTTCGAAGACGAATGCGCTGGCGATATGGGCCTGTTCGATCTCGGTCTGTGATTGAAAGAACAACCGCGCATGCGAGTAGTGGTCGGCGAAGCTCTCCGAGCGCAATCTGACCTTGGCCTCTTCCATGGGCAGGGTGAATGTCCGGAAGCCGCCCGCGGGGTCCTCGCGCGGCCCGCCGTCTTCGCCCGCCTCGCTCAGGCTGTTGGGCTCGTAATTCGCCCGCCCCGTGAAGACCTGGGTCTGCATCTGGCCGTCGCGCTGCATGTTCTGGAAAGGACAGCCCTTGGCCCTGTTGATCGGAATCTGATGGAAATTCACGGTTCCCAGGCGTGAGAGCTGCGTGTCCTGATAGGAGAACAGGCGGCCCTGCAGGAGCGGGTCTTCCGACACGTCGATGCCGGGCGGCATGTTGGTCGGCAGGAAGGCGACCTGCTCGGTCTCGGCGAAGAAATTGTCCGGGTTCCGGTTCAGGACCATGCGGCCGATGAACCGGATCGGCACGAGCTCCTCGGGGATCACCTTGGTCGCGTCGAGAATGTCGAAGGGCAGGGCGTCTGCCTGCTTCTGGCTCAGAAGCTGGACGCCGAACTCCCATTCCGGGAAGTTCCCGGCCGCGATCGCCTCGTGCAGGTCGCGACGGTGATAGTCGGGATCGGCGCCGGCAATCTTCACGGCTTCGTCCCAGCAGGTCGATTGTGTGCCGAGCTTGGGACGCCAATGGAACTTGACCAGCGTCGCTTCATCCTTGTCGTTGAGCAGCCGGAAGGTGTTGACGCCAAACCCCTCTATCATGCGTAGCGAGCGCGGGATCGTGCGGTCCGACATCGCCCACATGATCATATGGGTTGATTCAGGCATCAGGCCGATGAAGTCCCAGAACGTGTCATGCGCGCTGGCTGCCTGCGGATAGCCGCGATCGGCCTCCATCTTCACTGCGTGGATGAGATCGGGAAACTTGATGGCGTCCTGGATGAAGAACACCGGGATATTGTTGCCCACGAGATCCCAGTTGCCCTCGTTGGTATAGAACTTGACCGCGAAGCCGCGAACGTCGCGCGGGGTATCGACCGAGCCGGCACCGCCGGCAACCGTCGAGAAGCGCGTGAAGAGTTCGGTCTTCACGCCGACTTCCGTCAGGATCTTGGCGCGGGTGAATTCAGCCAGGGAATCCGTCAGCTCGAAGAATCCATGGGCAGCCGAACCGCGGGCGTGGACGATACGCTCGGGGATGCGCTCATGGTCGAAATGCTGGATCTTCTCCCGCAGGACGAAATCCTCCAGCAAGGTCGGCCCGCGCCTTCCGGCTTTGAGCGAGTTTTGATTGTCGCTGATCGGAACACCGTGGTTGGTCGTGATCCTCTCATCCGGCGCCGCGGCCGTCTGATGGATTTCGCCACCCTCGCCAGAATTGCCGGTCCGGGTTCCGCGCGCCTTTGATGTGGCCATGAGTATATCCGCCGCTTTCTGCGCATGCGCGACGACCACGGCGCGGTCTCGATCGCGATGCGTTGTCAGGGCAACGTTTCTCAGCGGCGGCCGTTCCGTTCCTCCCATCTGGTTTCCCAGATGCAGCCAGACACAAGCTCAGCCGGCCATTGTCCGCGTGGGCGTCGATGCTCTCTCGGGCCGCTCTTCAGGCGACGCCCCGGTGATCGCGCAGATGAAGCGGGCTTGACCGCCAGGTGGCGAGGCTCGACCAGCCCCAGTCCAACGGAACAAGCGAGCGCCGTCCTGGGTTGACCCGACAACAAGGGAGGACACCATGGCAAAGCAACCGGAAGCACTGGCGACATTCGCAGCGGCGGCGCGCGGTGACGGGAAGAAGCCCGACAAGATCGGGCTGGAGGCGACGCCCGAAACAAAGGCATTGCCCACTGATCCCAAGCTCAAGACCGACGCTGCAACGAAGGTCTTGCGGGAGGGCGTGCTTCATAAGGATCAAGGCGCCGACGAGGCCATCGACAAGCTGCCCGATCGCACGCGCGACCTGTGACAGGTTTGCTCGCCCGAGAAGCAGGCGAACCGTCATCGTTGCTCGGCCCTGCGGGAGCGATCCGGCGCTCCCGTTGTAGCGGGGAGCGAACCTCCGCGTCGCGTCGTCCCATCAGTCCGCGAGTTCCGCGGATCGTGGGGTCCCCGGCCCGGTCGCAAGGGCGGCGAAGCGCTCCTCCGCAAATAGTTCCTCGATCGTCTGGAGCGTCTTGGTGTAGTGCGCGACGAGCAGCGCGCAGGCCTCCTGCGGGGTGCCGTTGAGCACCGCCTTCATCAGTTCCTCGTGCTCGCTCTGGCCATTGCGCGGCATCCTGCCAAAGGCGTGCGAGATCGAGATATAGCGCGAGGCATGGTCGGCCAGGATCTCGCAGAACTCGAGCAGCCAGGGCGAGCCGCAATTCGCCAGCAGCGCCCGGTGGAAATTGCGATGGGCGTCCTCCCAGGCGGCGCGCTCCGCAGGAAGATCCGAGCGATAGCGTGACAGCCGGTGGAGGGCGACGACGATGCCTTCCTCCCAGCGCTCGTCACGATGGCTGATCGCTTCCTCGAGCGCCCTGGTTTCAAGCCAGCAGCGCGTGCGGACCAAGACCCGCCAATCATCGAGGGCGATTGTCGGAACCGAGAATCCGCGCTGCTCGTGCCGCTCGACGAGGCGCTCCGATGACAGCCGCGACAAGGCCTCGCGGACCGCATTGCTGCCGACGCCATAGGTCGAGGCGATGCCCTCGATGCGCAGCTTCTCACCCGGCCTGAACTCGCCCTGGATGATATCGCTGCGCAGCTTCTGGTAGACCGTCGTCGACAGCGTGGTCTTCTCGGCAGCCTTTGCCATGGTCGTTTCTGTCCTGCTGCCGCTCACCGGGATGCCCTGGAAGAGATGGTGTTACTCGAACGCTGCCAGAAGACGAACCTGTACTGCATCCAGGACACGACGCCGAACATGAAAAGCCCGAGCAGGCTGAGATAGATGATCAGCGAGAAGACGCGTGGGGTGTCGAGCTGCGATGCGGCAACCCGGATCAGCTCGCCGAAGCCCTGTCCGCCGCCAAGGAACTCGCCGGCGATCGCACCCGAGACCACGCTGATCGCGGCGATCTTCAGGCCGGTGAAGAACTGCGGCAGGCCGGTCGGGATCTTCAGCTTGACCAGCGTCTGCAGACGCGAGGCGCCGATGCTCTTGAACAGCATGCGTGCATTCTCGTCGGCCGCATGCAATCCGGCCGCGGTGCCGACGATGATCGGAAACACCGAGATGAAGGCCGCCAGCGCGACCTTCGACATGATGCCGAATCCGAGCCAGGCGACGAAGAGAGGGGCGAAGGCGAGCTTCGGCATGGTGTCGATCGCAACGATGTAGGGCATCACCGCGCGTTCGCCGAAGCTCGTTTCCCCGACCACGACGCCGAGCGTGACGCCAATCGTCAGCGCCACGAAGAAGCCCACGAGGACCTCGCTTGCCGTGACCCAGAAGGCCGGCAGCATATAGTCTCCGGCCATCAGGTTGCGCCCGACGAAGCCGATATCGCGCAACGTATCGCCCGGCGTGGGCAGGATCAGTGGCGAGACGATCTCGGCGGAGGTGATGCCCTGCCAAAGCCCGAGAAAGACCACGAGCAGCCCCAGCATCGAGGCCCAGCGCGGGGCCTTGGAAATCCAAGAAACCTTTTCGATCCAGACCGTGTCGGCGGGCAGGGCGCCCACCAGCGGCTTCTCCGCGACCTGGCTCACAGGAATGCTCCCTTGTCGAGAAGACCGCGGATCATGCCGACATACTCCCCGAAGAGCGGCAGCGTGGTCATGTCGAGCGTCCGCGGCCGCGGCAGCGCGATCGGGATGCTGCGCACGATCCGCCCGGGGCGCGACGACATCACATGCACGATGTCGGAGAGGATGACGGCTTCGGCGATGGAATGGGTCACCAGGAAGGCCGAGGCGTTGCGCTCCCGGCAAATGCGCTGCAGCTCCATGTTCATGAAGTCACGGGTGATCTCGTCGAGCGCGCTGAACGGCTCGTCGAGCAGCAGTACGTTCGGCTCCGAGATCAGCATCCGGCAGATCGCGGCGCGCTGCGCCATGCCGCCGGAGAGCTGCGACGGGTAGGTGTCCTCGAATCCTTTCAGCCCGACCAGTTCGAGCAGGATGCGAGCACGCGCCGCGGCCGTCTCGGCTGCAGCGCGCCCTTCGCGGACTTCGACCGGAAGCAGGATGTTCTGGAGCGTCGTCCGCCACGGAAACAATGTCGCCTGCTGGAACATCATCCCGATATCGGCACGCGCTCCGAGCACCGGCGTCCCCGCGAGCATCACCCGGCCTTTCGAAGGCGGAGTCAGGCCCGCCATGATCTTGAGCAGCGTCGACTTCCCGCAGCCGCTGGAACCGATGACCGAATGAAACTCGCCTTCCCGGAGAACCAGGTCGACGCTCTCCAACGCCACCACGCGCTCGCCATAGGATTTCGAAACCTGCGCGAGTTCGTAGACCGGCCGAGGTCGCGCCTCGGCCGATACAGTCGCCGCCACCGTCATCGCGGAGCGTTCCAGGCCGTGACGAGATCGTTGGAATAGGCCTTGGTCAGGTCGGCGAGCGGCTTCTTGAGATCGCCCGAGGCAACGAGTGTCTGTTGCCACATCTCCCAGGCCGCGGGGTGGTTGTAGCCAAAGCCCTTGGCGGGATCGATCGGGCTGGTCAGTTTGTAATAGACGTCGAGCAAAGCCTCGGCGAACGGCATGTTTTCCAACTGCTGCGGATTGCCCATGCGTGCGTGTTTCAGGGTCGCAGCCCGATTGGCGGGGTCGATCCCGAATTTGGTGCCCCTGACCAGCGCGCGCCCGAAGCGCTCCAGCATGCTGCGGTTCTCGTCGAGATATTTGCGCGTCACCACATAGCCGTTGCCAAAGAAGGACTGGAAGGGCGGAGGCGTCAGCGAGCGCAGCTTGACGCCGCGCAGCGTCAGCGTGGCCGCGCCCGCCGTGTCGGAAGCATAGGCATCGATCGCCTTCTGCATGAAGCCGGCCACAGCCATGCCGCCCTCGCCAACCGTGATGAACTTGTAGTCTTGGCCCTCCTTCATGCCCTCGGCGTCGAAGATCGAGCGCACGAACGCGACCTCCGCCCCGTCCGCCGTGCCGACGCCGATGACCTTGCTCTTCAGGTCGGTGGGCTTCTGGAACGACGAGGCCTCCGGCACCACGAGGTTGAACTGGCTGCGCGTGAAGTAATTGTAGATGTAGACCAGATCCTGGCCCCGTTCGCGTGCCGCCATCAGCGGCCCCGGGCCGGGATGGGCGAGCTGCGCCTGGCCCGCGAGCAGCGCCTGGATCGCCTGGGCCGAACCATTGACGCTGCGCGGCTGGATCTTGAGCTTCTCCTCGGCGAAGTAGCCTTCTCCGATCGCGGCATAGAGGGCGAAGTAGCCCAGCCCGCCCGGGCTCGGATAAACGATCGTGAGTTCGTCCTGCGCCTGCGAATGGGCGCGCGAAGCCGCGAGCGCCAGCGGCAGGCCCGCTGCCGCCGCCATGAACTGCCTACGTTTCATCCCGTTCCCCTGGGTTTTTCTGATACGAGTGAGGGAACGATGCATTATCAGTCGTTGGTGTCAAATAAATTCAGATTATCAATATACGAGCAAAAATATGCAGATTTATCTGGACAGGGACAACGCGACCCGTATGCTGTCCCGATCGTGACCCAGCGCATGGCTTCCCAGATGACGACACTCGCAGACTTCGCCGTTCCGGCACCGGCCCTCCAGTCGCTGCCCATCGAGGGCTCAACGGCGCGATTTCCGATCCGGCGGATTTATTGCGTGGGTCGCAACTATGTCGCCCATGTCAGGGAAATGGGCGGCGACGAGACGCGCGATTTCCCGCTCATCTTCCAGAAGCCGGCCGATGCGATCGTTCACAACGGCGGAGTCGTTCCCTATCCGCCGATGACGGACGATTTTCACTTCGAACTCGAGCTCATGGTGGCGATGAGGTCCGGCGGCTACGACATCCCGCAGGACGAAGCGCTCGAGCATGTCTTCGGCTACGGCATCTGCCTCGACATGACGCGCCGCAGGTTGCTCAATACGCCGGACGGCCCGCGGATCCCGTGGGAGCTCAAGAAATCATTCGATCACTCGGCGCCCTGCGGCCCGATCTACCCGGTTGGACAGGTGGGCCACCCGTCGACGGGAAAGATCCGCCTTGAGGTCGACGGCCTCGCACGCCAGGATTCCGATCTGTCCCTGATGATCTGGCGTACGCCCGAGATCATCGCGACGCTCTCGAAATACTACTCGCTCGAGCCCGGCGATGTGATCATGACCGGCACGCCGCATGGCGTCGGTGCGGTCCTTCCCGGCAATGTTCTCGTCGGGAGCATCGAGAACCTCGGCGCGCTCACCGTCACGATCGGCGCGTCGCCGCTGGCGGGCTGACCGATTGGGCCTGGGCGGAACAAGCGCTGGCCCGGCCGTGTTTATCGCGAAGCTTCCTCCGGAGGTTTTGCCATGCAGCTATCGGCCAAGGACAGATTGATTGCGGCCCTCGTGGCCCAGCTTCATGCCGAACGCGAGACGAGGGATGCGCTCGCCTTTGTGATTGCGAATGGCCAGCGCGATCGGGATGTCCTCACCGCCATCCTCACGGATCCGGTGCCGGCCTTCACGCAGGCTGACTTGGCCCATGCGGAAGAACTCGTGCGCCGGTATCACAACCGCCGGGAAGCGGCTTGATGCAGGAAGCGCTGGGCAAGCAGTAACGTCATGGTCGCCGACAAGCCATCGGCCGCCTCTGGTCGGCTGCGGATCGTCAATCCCGGAGATCTGACGATCCGCAGGGTCCGGCGCGGCAGGGGCTTTGCCTATCTCGACGCCACTGATGAGCCCGTCCGGGACGCGGCCTTGCTTGAGCGGATCGACTCCCTTGCGGTTCCTCCAGCCTATCGCGAGGTCCGCATCGCGACCGACCCGCGGGCCCATCTCCAGGCGATCGGGCGGGACGAGGCCGGGCGGCTGCAATATCTCTATCATCCCGAATGGGAGCGGGTTCGCGAACGCCGCAAGCTGAAGCGCTTGCGACTGCTTATCGAGGCGTTGCCCCGTTTGCGCAAAGTGGTCGCCGACGATCTCAAAGCGCGTCCGCTCTGCCGCAGAAAGGCGCTGGCCTGCGCAATCGCCATTATCGACCGCTGCCATCTGCGCGTTGGCGGCGAGGCCTATGCGAAGAGCAATGGCAGCCATGGCGCGTCGACACTCCTCAAGCGCCATGTCGCGTTGACGGCGTCGCGGATCGATCTGCTGTTTCGGGGCAAGGGCGGAAAACAGATCGCATGCTCGCGGCAGGATGGCCCGCTTGCCCGCGCCCTTCGCCGGATTGCGGCGTTGCCCGGCCGGCGATTGCTGCAATACCGGGATGATGACGGCAAGGTGACGCCGGTCCATGCCGGCGACATCAATGCATATCTCCGCGAGATCTCGGGCCTCGCCATCAGTGCCAAGGATCTGAGGATGCTGGCGGGGAACGCTGCGGCCGCCGAGCTGCTGCTGGCCAGCCAGATCATGATCCGCGATGGCAGCGAGAAGCGTCAGCTCGCCGAGATCATGCGCGCCGTCTCGGAGCAACTGGCGAACACGCCCGCCGTGACACGAAAGAGCTATGTCCACGCCATCGTGGTGAAGGCCTACGCCAACGGCAAACTCGCAGCCTCCTTTGAAAAGGCGCGTGCCAGGGGCGGCTGTTCCCGGATCGAGAGAGCGCTTGCCTTGCTGGCGGCGTGAGACGCGCCCCTGCCGCATGATCAGGCCGAAACAGCTCCTGTCACCGTGGTTCGGCGATCCGGCCCAGAACGGCTGCCCCATTCCCGATCTTTTGCGTTGCGAACAAAACGCGAAAAATGATCGAATATGAGACATGTTCGCTCTCGATTCGCTCGCGCCGCCCAGCTATCTCGACAGGCTCAACCCCGCGCAGCGCCGCGCGGTCGAGCACGGTGTCGGCACGCGGCCCGGCCCCTTGCTGGTGATCGCGGGGGCGGGATCCGGCAAGACCAATACGCTCGCGCACCGCGTCGCGCATCTGATCCTGAACGGTGCCGATCCGCGCCGCATGATGATGCTGACCTTCTCCCGACGCGCCGCAGCCGAGATGGCACGGCGGGTGGAGCGGATCGCGCGCGAGGTCCTGGGCGAGGGGGCTGCCGTCATGACCGACGCGCTGACCTGGGCCGGGACCTTTCACAGCGTGGGAGCAAGGCTGCTCCGGGAGTATGCGCCCGAGCTCGGGCTCGATCCGAATTTCACGATCCATGATCGCGAGGACAGCGCCGACCTGATGAACCTTGCTCGCCACGAGCTGGGCTACTCGAAGACGGAAGAGCGCTTTCCCAAGAAGGGCACCTGCCTCGCGATCTATTCGCGCTGCGTCAACGCCGAAGAGCCAATCGAGGCCGTGCTGGGCGCTGCTTTTCCCTGGTGCGCATCATGGGCAGGGGAGCTGAAGCAACTCTTCGCGGCTTATGTCGAGGCCAAGCAGGCGCAGAACGTCCTCGATTACGACGATCTCCTGCTCTGCTGGGCCCAGGCCGCGAGCGAGCCGGAGCTCGCCGCCGAGATGGGCGGCCGCTTCGATCATGTCTTCGTCGACGAGTATCAGGATACCAACAGGCTGCTGGCCTCGATCCTGCTCGCGCTCAAACCCGATGGCCAGGGGCTCACCGTCGTTGGCGACGACGCACAATCGATCTACTCATTCCGCGCCGCCGAGATCCGCAACATCCTCGATTTCCCCCAGGTCTTCAGCCCGCCGGCTGAGGTGGTCACGCTCGACCAGAACTATCGGTCGAACCAGCCCATTCTGGCCGCTGCGAATGGGGTGATCGAGCTCGCCCGCGAACGCTTCACCAAGAACCTCTGGACCGATCGCCAGTCGGCCGGCAAGCCCCAACTCGTCAATGTTCGCGACGAAGCCGACCAGGCGCGCTTCGTCGCGACGCGTGTGCTGGAGAACAGGGAGGCGGGGCACACGCTCAAGCAGCAGGCCGTGCTGTTTCGCGCCTCGCATCATAGCGGCCCGCTCGAAGTCGAGCTGACGCGGCGCAATATCCCCTACAAGAAGTTCGGTGGGCTGAAATTCCTCGATGCCGCCCATGTCAAGGACATGCTCGCGATGCTGCGTTTCGCCGAGAATCCGCGCGACAGGGTCGCCGGATTCCGCCTGCTGCAGCTGCTGCCGGGCGTCGGACCGACCTCTGCGCAACGCGTGCTCGATCACGCCGGCACGGCAGATGATTTTGCTGCGGGCCTTGCGGCGGTCTCGGCGCCGGCGCGCTCGGGCGATGCCTGGCCCGATTTCGTCGCGACCTTCCGCGCGCTTCGCTCCGGGATGGGCTGGCCGGCCGAAATCGAGCGGGCCCGTCTCTGGTACGATCCCCATCTGGAGCGGATTCACGAGGATTTCACGACGCGTCGTGCCGATCTGGTGCAACTGGAGCAGATCGCCTCCGGCTATCCCTCCCGAGAACGCTTCCTGACAGAGCTCACGCTCAACCCGCCCGACGCGACGAGCGACGAGGCGGGGCCGCCATCGCTGGACGAGGATTTTCTCATCCTCTCGACCATCCACTCCGCCAAGGGACAGGAATGGAAGTCGGTTTTTGTGCTGAACACGGTGGATGGCTGTCTTCCCAGTGACCTCGCCGTGGGAGAAACCGCCGAGATCGAGGAGGAGCGCAGGCTGCTCTATGTCGCGATGACGCGCGCCAAGGACGATCTGCATCTGGTCGTGCCGCAGCGCTTCTTCACCCACGGCCAGGCCGCGCGAGGCGATCGGCATGTCTACGCCGCACGCACACGGTTCATCCCGCACGCCCTGCTGCACCTGTTCGAGCAGGCGACCTGGCCTATCGAGCCGGCTCAGGCCGCCATGCAACACCGCAGCGGCGTGAGAATTGACGTCTCGGCACGGCTCAAAGGCATGTGGCGCTGAAGCATCGGCCCGAAGGATGGATTGCCGTTTTCGGGCAAGCCGGTGCGATCACAGAAGGCGCGATCTGCCTGCGCCGGCAATGCCGGCTCGCATCTTGCTTACTCCCCTTAAGCTCTCGGTAACCCTGAAACCCCAGCCTTCATGGCTGGCCTGCCTCGATTTCACTCGGAGTGCCTCCATGGATGCCTTCACGATGGTGATTGTTGCCTGCATTTCCGGCGAACCCACCTGCACCGCCACCCGGATCAGCGAACAGGGTTTCACGACGGTGCAGGCCTGCGAAGCCCGCATTGACGACATCGCGCGCGCGATGACGGTGGAGTTCGGAAAACGACCGGAATTCAAGGGTCGACAGGTCACTTACGACGTCTCCTGCATGGACAGGGAGCAGCTCTGGCACAAGCTCGGCGTGACCCAGGCCGAGACCTGATTTCGGCCCCCCGGCGAGGCCCCAGTCTCTCTCTGCCGGCGCGCCTTCAAACGCCTCTCGGCGGAACAAACCGGAATCAAGCCCGTTCCTGACCACAGAACCCCTCATCGAAGGAGATCTGTGATGCTGAAGAAACTTGCCCTCGTAACGACTCTCATTCTCGTCCCGGCTGCAGCTTTCGCCCAGAATCCGCAGGGCGCGCAGGGTGGTGCAGCTGCCGGCGCGGCGACTGGCGCAGTGGGCGGGGCGATTGTCGGCGGGCCGGTCGGGGCTGTCGTCGGCGGCGTGGGCGGCGCTGTCGTGGGCGGCATCGTCGGTGACAACACCCCTCGCTTCAAGACCTATGTGGTCGAGCAGCGTGTACCATCCTACACCTATGCCGAGCCGATCGCGGTCGGCACCGTTCTCCCCAATGAGGGCGTGACCTATCGCGAAGTACCGCGCGAGTATGGCGCGACCCAGTACCGCTATACGGTCGTGAATAATCGCACCGTGCTGGTCGAGCCCGGCACCCGCCGGATCGTTCAGATCATCGAGTGATCGGCGCGATTGTCGAAAGCGTTCGGCCCGCCAGCGGTTCCGTTGGCGGGCCATTTGCTGCCTGGCGAGCGCATGGCCTTGTCCGTGACGCTCGGCCCCGTGCTCCGCCATGCGCACATACGCCGGAGGCGGTGCGAAGGGGCAGCCTCCCAGATCATCGGACCGGATATCGTATCCATCCGATGATCAGACCCTTTGCGTTTGCATCGGCTTTCTCGAAAACCGCAATCCACTTTTCGGGCCGATGCTTTACGCGTCAATCGAACCGAAAGATCTTTGCAGCACCGGCTTCGTCGCTCAGGCCCTTGTAAGTCGCATGGCGAAGCTTGCCGTCATCGGTCCAGCCCCGGAATTCGATCTCGGCAACCAGCACAGGCGAAACCCAGCGCGCAGCTGTCCGCTGCACTGCCAGGGGCGGTCGCGGAACCAGTCTCGCGTCGAGCCGCGCTTTCAAGGCCGCGCCGGACGCCTCAGTGAAGCCGCTGCCGACGCCGCCGACATAGACCAGGCCGTCGGCCTTCTCCGCCGCAAGCAACAACCTGCCGATTCCTCCAAAGCCGATCGAAGGCTCATATCCGACAATGACGAAGCTCTCCGACTGGATGCACCTGATCTTGAGCCATTCACCATCGCGGCCGGAGCGATAGGGTGCATCAAGGCGTTTCGCGATGATGCCTTCGAGGCCGAGCTTGCAGGCGAGGGTGTAGAACGCCTCTCCGTCTGCAATCACGTCCTCGCTGAGCAGGATACCGGGAGACGCGCCGTCGATTGCATCGGCCAGGGCTTCGCGCCGCTGCGAGAGCGGCAGGTGCCGCAGATCCTGTCCATTGAGGTAGAGGATATCGAAGGCAAACAGGACCGCGAGTTCGGCGCTGCCCTTGCCATCTCGCCCGCCGAGCGCTTGCTCCAGTGCCGCGAGATCCGATTTTCCGCTCCGGTCGAGCATGACGGCCTCGCCGTCGAGGATGGCACTGTCGACGACGATCTGCTTCGCAGCCGCCACGATCGCGGGAAAGCGGGCCGTCCAATCGCGGCCATCTCGCGTGAGCAGGCGCACCTCGCGCGAAGGCTCGATATGGATGGCAAGCCGGTAGCCGTCCCATGCCACCTCGAAGGACCAGTTGGACCCTTTGGGCGGCTTTGCCGCCTCACTGGCAAGGCATGGCTCGACATGTCGCGGCATCGGATCGTCATCTCGCGCGCTGTCGTCAGGGAGACGGGTCTCCCCCGACAGGGCAACAGGCGACACGACCGTGCCTTTCAACGCCTCCGAACCGGGGCCGGGCCGCGACATCTGGCGCGCGCGCATGACGGGTTCTCCTCCACCGCAGAAAAACGTCGGGCAGCGGCCACTCGTTCCGGCGACGTGGAACTTCGTGCCGCCTCAGCAGTTGGGATATAGTGGTGATATGGGAGTGCTGACATGGGTTCGTTACCCCGCGCTTTTCATCCCAAGCGGAAACCCGGACGCCCTTCCGATCGACGGCCGCTGAATGCTCGGCCTCGGCCGGCTCCCATCATGCCGACCGAGCTGTCGCGCGAGATCTGTGAGGACGAGGACGGCAGGCATTATGCGGTCATCGTCTGGCGGCTTTATCCCGGTCTCCGCAGCATCACCTACACGCTCGATAGCGGAGCGCTCGTGAACTATGTCGACGAGCGCAGGTTCGAGGTCGCCAGAACCGGCCTGATCATCACGCGGCTGGAGTGAATTCGGCCAAGGGTTGCCGCATCCAGCAAATGACATTGCCGGAAGCGCTCCCAGGTTTAGGTTGCTCCCCACAGGGAGGTGTTTTGCATGTCCGATACCCTCTTCAGATCAGAACCAGTGACGGTGACACTCCGCACGCACGAAGACTATCGCGATGCTTGTGAGCGCATCGGCCAGTTGGAAGGCATCAGGCCGAGCGCCGCCCGAGATCGTCAGCTCGCCGCGCTTAGAGCGGCCATCCACGCCTACGAGCCGCGGCAGACGCCATTGCGGACGTCGCGATGACTTCGTGAGTCCCGGTTGGGGCTCCCGCGCTTGGCAGGACAGTGCGACCAGCCCGTCCACGAAACGGAAGCGAGTGAGAGCCGTTACGACGCTCCGGTCGGGCAAGCCCCATTCAGGTGCTCGGGCATCTGCCCGGGGCGCATAAAGGCGGAACGATCTCACGATAACGTGTTCCCTGCAGCCGCCGTTTCTGTCGTGAACGAGTGCCGCCGAGCGCCGACGTCCATCACGGTTGCGGTGCTTCTCTGGTCGCTTGGTGCGGTGCAAACTGGAACCATCATGGACGCCCGCTCGTTCCTCGCTCGCGTCCGCTGAAACGCTATGGGGGAATGTCATGGCGCCGCGCGCTGTCTGGAAAGGCGTTCTGAAGATCGCCGAGGTGAGCTGCCCGGTTTCGCTCTACACGGCAGCCTCGACCGCCGAGCGGATCTCGTTCCACACCCTGAACCGCAAGACCGGCAATCGCGTCCATCGCCAGTATATCGACGAGGTCTCGGGCAAGCCGGTCGAGACAGAGGATCAGGTCAAGGGCTACGACAAGGGCAACGGCGATTACGTCCTCCTCGAACCGGAAGAGATCGCCGCCGCGATCCCTGAGAGCGACAAGACCCTCACCGTCGAGACCTTCCTGCGGTGCGACGAGGTCGACGAGATCTTCTTCGACAAGCCGTACTATGTCGCGCCTAGCTCACCTGCGGCGTCCGAAGCGTTCGCGCTGATCCGCGACGGGATGAAGGAGCAGAAGTCGACCGCGCTGGCCCGGACGGTCATCTTCCGCCGGATGCGATCGATCCTGATCCGTCCTCAGGACGAGGGCCTGGTCGCGACGACGTTGAATTTCGACTACGAGGTCCGCTCAGCCGGAGACGCTTTCAGCGAGATCCCGACCATCAAGATCGACGCTGAGATGCTTGACCTGGCCGAGCACATCATCAAGACGAAGGCTGGCGCGTTCGATCCCAAGCAGTTTGACGATCGCTATGAAGCTGCGCTGGCCGAGCTCGTTCAGGCCAAGATCGAAGGTCGCAAGATCAAGCCGCAGAAGCGGCCCGAGCCCTCCAAGGTCGTCAGCCTGATGGAGGCGTTGCGTCAAAGTGCGAAGGCCGGCGGCCAGAAGCCAGCGGCGGCGAAGCAAGAGCCACGCAAGAAGGCCAGCTGATTATTTGCGCCGGGGTTCCAGGCTCTTTTTGAGCGCGTCCATGATGTTGACGACATTGCCCTCGGAGGCCCGACGCGGCGACGGCATGGTCGGCTTGCGGCCCTTCTCCTTGGCCTTGATGATATCCAGCAGTTCCTCCTGGACCGGATCCTTGGCAAGCTCCGGCGACCACTCCTTGGTGCGGGTCTTGATGAGCTTGTCCATCAGGGGCAGGAGATCAGCGTCCGGTTCAGCCTTGCCGATCCCAGCGAAATAGTCCTTCTCGGGTCGGACCTCATCGCCATAGCGCAAGGTCCACAAGACGATGCCGTTATCGCGGGCGTCGAGCAGCACGGCCCGCTCGCGCCGATAGAGGACGAGCCGCGAGATCCCAACCGTCTTTGTGCGCTTCATCGCTTCGCGAATGACGGAGAATGCCTCTTCCCCGACCTTTGCGTCGGGTATGAGGAAATGAGGCGTGTCATACCAGATCCAGCCCACCGACGATCGCGGGGCGAAAGTCTGGATGTCGATGGTTCTGGTGCTCTCCAGCGCCACGGCGTCGAGTTCGTCCTCTTCCAGCATGACGTAATCGTCATCGCCTTTCGGATAGCCCTTGACCTCGTCGTCGTCGCTGACGGGCTTGCCGGTCACCGCATCGACGAAGCGGCTGCGGATACGGTTTCCGGTTTTGCGGTTGAGCGTATGGAAGCGGACCTTCTCGTTGTCCGATCGGGCCGGCATCATCGCCACGGGGCACGTCACGAGCGACAGCTTGAGATAGCCCTTCCAGAACGTCCGCGGCGCCATGGTCACATCTCCCGATACGCCCGGTGAACGCGGTGACGTGGCTGATCGTTCCAGGCGAGGCTTCGGGACCCATCACGCCGCGGTCGTGCGCTTGCCCAGATTCTTGATCGCGTCGGAGAGTGAACCCGCCGCGTCATCGTAGCCTTCCCAAGCCTTGGTCTTCTTCAGCAGGCCCGGTACGGTCCGCACCGTAAAGCGCGCGGGATCGAGATCGGCTTTGACCTGCGACCAGGTCAGCGGCATCGAGACATGCGCTCCGGGCCTTGCCCGCGGCGACAGGGGGGCAACCGCAGTGGCCATGCGATCATTTCGCAGATAGTCGAGGAAGATGCGTCCCTTCCTGAGACGCTTGGCCATGTTGACGACGTAGCGCGACGGCTGATCGGCGGCCAGTTCCGTGCAGATCCGACGAGCGAAATCCTTCGCCGCAGGCCACTCGAGCTTATTTCGCTTTCCGGCCGCCAAGGGCGTGACGACATGCAGGCCCTTGCCGCCTGTGGTCTTGCAGAAGCTGACCAGCCCAAGCGCATCCAGCCGCTCGCGCATCTGCGTTGCAGCGTCGATCACCTCACCGAACGTCACATCGGGCCCCGGATCGAGATCGAAGACCAGGCGACCCGGCGTCTCCGGATCACCGGGCAAGCAGTTCCAGGGGTGAAGCTCGATGCCGCCGATCTGGGCCGCGGCCGCCAGCGCCTCGATCCGATCGATCTGGAGATAGGGCTTCTTGTCGCCAAAGACCCGGACGAGTTCGAACAGGTTCGAGGTTCCCATGCCGGCATGGCGCTGGAAGAACATCTCGCCCTCTATGCCATCGGGTGCGCGCACAAGCGAACAGGGCCGGCCCTTGATATGCGGCATTATCCAGTCGCCGACCGCGGCGAAATATTCGGCCAGTTCCTGCTTGGAGACGGGCCGATCATCCCCCGCATTCGGCCAGAGGGTCTTCTCGGGGTGGCTGATGCCGACCCCCATGACTTGGGCTCTCTCACCCCGACGGCGGGAGGACGTCGGTTTCGGTTGCGGCGTCTCGGTGTCTTCCGGGTCGGCGGGGAGTTCGGTTTCCACCTCGTCGGCAGGCTTGTCTTCGCGCAACCCCTTGAAGGCGGCCTGACGAGCCATGCCATCCCCCGTCCAGCCGGCAAACTCGATCTCCGCGACAAGTTCGGGCTTCAACCAGGTGACCCCAGGCTCGCGCTTTGGAGAGCCGGCCCCTTTAAAGGGCGAGGTTGTCGCGGCGGCCGCCTTCAGCTTTGGCAACAGCGCCTGTACCTTGGAGGCGCTGTAGCCCGTGCCCACCCGTCCGATATAGACAAGATCTGCCCCTCGATTGACGCCGACCAGAAGCGACTTGAATTTGCCGGCTGTCGTGGACCACCCGCCGATCACGACCTCATGCCCGGCGCGACATTTGGCCTTCGTCCAGCTGTTGCTGCGCCCTGACACATAGGCCGCATCGACCGCCTTCGAGACGATGCCCTCCAGGGACAGCTTGCAGGCCGATTTCAGGATGGCGTCGCCGCCGGTCTCGAAATGCTCGACATAGCGCAGGATGATGCCGTCGCCGTGTTCGTCGAGCGTGGCCTTGAGAAGCTCCTTCCGATGCAGGAGCGGGAGTTCGCGGAGATCCGCCCCGACGGCGAACAGCATGTCGAAGGCGAAGAAGATGAGATCCTCCGTCCTTTCCTCAGAAAGAGCGGCCTGGAGGGCAGCGAAATCCGGCGCGCCATGCTTGTCGAGCGCGACGATCTCGCCATCGATGATGGCATCCGGCAGACCCTCGCCGGCTTTTGCGATCGCTTCAAATCTCGAGGTCCAGTCGAGCCCCTTCCGGGTCTTGAGCGTGACGGTCCCGCCCTGGATCCGCATCTGGATGCGATAGCCATCGAACTTGATCTCATGCACCCACCCGCCACCATTGGCAGGGCGCTCGACGCTTCGGCACAGTTGCGGCGCGATGAACGGCGGCATGGGGGCTGGGCGAGATGTCTTCGGTGGTCCGGATCTGTCCGGGCTCCGCCTGTGTTGCGCGGCCAGCCCCTTGCGGCTGTCCCATTCGGCGTCGGCGGCGAGGGCGTCTTTCGCGAGGAGGAATGGCTTGGGCGAGCGCCCCTTGCCTGCCGCGATCGCGTCCATGCTGCGGCCGGAGGCAACGGACGTGTCGGCCTTCAGAACCGCATCGCCGGCGCCATCCACGGAATGCTCATCCCGGTGCTTGATCAGCAGCCAGTTGGTGCGCTTGCCGCCATCCCGATCATGACGCATCCGAACGAGGACGAAGCTGCCCTGGAGACGCTCGCCGTCAAGGACGAACTTGAGTTCGCCCGTTTCCAGTTGCCTCTCCGGGCTGATCTTGCCCTCCGCATGCCAATAGCCGCGATCCCAGAGCAGGACCGTCCCCCCGCCATATTGTCCCTTGGGTATGGTCCCCTCGAAATCGCCATAGGGGAGGGGGTGGTCTTCGACCTCGACTGCGAGGCGCTTGTCGCCAGGATCAAGCGATGGGCCCTTGGTGACCGCCCAGGACTTGAAAACCCCGTCCAACTCCAGGCGCAGATCATAATGAAGCCTGGTCGCATCATGCTTCTGGATGACGAAGCGCAGGCGGTTCGATTTCGAAACCGCGGCGTCTCCGGCAGGCTCCCTGGTCTTCTCGAAATCGCGCTTTTGGCGATACGCCTTCAGCTTTTCCACGTGACTCTCCGCGTTCGCGGCTGAGCTGCGCGCTCCAAACCGTCACTGCAAAGAACATCCCAGTTGGGACGGTATGTTTCGTATCGATGGCGGAGCCGACACGGTGTCGACAGGACAAGTCTCCTCGCATGTCATGGACTTTGCAGGCCCTCCCAATCGATGCCTCCGCAGGCCAGTGCTGAGTTGGGGGCGACCTTTCGAAACCCAATCCGCTCCGGGCACGGCAGCCAATGCAAAGTCACCACAGGAACAGGCACCCGAGATGATTGTTCCGAAACGTCGAGCCCCGGGGACGCGGAGATTGACTTGGCTGATCCGCACCCTCGCGGCTCCATGATCGGCCCCGGACCATGAAGAAGCCATCCTGATTCTCGATTAGCACCCGCACCTTGGGATGAGCGCCAATGAAGCTGGGGGATCTGGAATGCAGTCGAATTCTGTCAAGCGTGAGCCGAGCGACCTGTCCATTGTCGTCCCGGCCCAATCCGGACGATCCGTTCGCGTATCGGAGGGCGATATCATTCGCATCATCGATCCGAAGGGGCAGCAGGTCGCCGATCTATGGGCTTTTGCGATCTCGCCGCACCTTGACTGGCTGAGCACGGCCCAAACCCGAGACATCAACGAGCGGTTGTTTCCGAAGGTCGGAGAGAGCTTCTACAGCGACCGCGGCCGTCCGTTGCTGACATTGGTCGAGGACGGATCACCCGGTCCGCACGACATGCTGTTTCCGGCCTGCAACCGAGAGCTCTACGAGCGGGCCGGGCTGCACGATCACCCAAATTGCAGAGACAACCTGCTGTCAGTCCTTCGGGACGAAGGCGTTGCGCTTCCCTTCGTACCCGATCCGGTCGACTTGTTCCAAAACTCGCCTCCGCAACCAGACGGTCGACTTGAGGTTCTGCCGTCGATCAACCCGCCCGGCGGGTACGTCGTCGTCCGAGCCGAATGCGATCTTCTGCTGGTCGTTACGGCGTGCTCCGTCGATTTCCATCCAACGAACGGCGAGTGCTGTACCGAAATCGAAGTCGAAGTCGTTCGCAGCTCACGCCCTTCGTAAGGGGCGACCCGATCGCCGCGCACTGGCCAGCGGGCCCATTTGACGCAATGATCGAGCGCGGGCTGGTGAATGATCCTGCCAGTCGCGCAATCAAACGCGCAATTTTGGGCCGCACATAAAGGCCTTGGCTCCACGGGAGGAGAATTCGATGCTCGTCGGCGTGCCCTGCGAAATCAAGGACAACGAAGCGCGTACCGGGCTCGTCCCGTCGTCCGTCCGGGAGCTGGTCCATCATGGTCACCAGGTCATGGTTCAATCCGGTGCAGGTCTTGGTGCCGGCATCACCGATGAGGACTACGTCGCAGTCGGCGCCGAAATCGTCGACGGGCCGGAGAGAATATTCGCAGAAGCCGAGATGGTGGTGAAGGTCAAGGAACCCTTGGCGGAGGAGCGGAAGCGTCTGCGGCCTGACCAGATCCTGTTCACCTATCTGCACCTTGCACCCGATCCTGCGCAAACCCGCGATCTCATTCAATCCAAGGCGATCTGTATCGCCTATGAGACCGTCACCTCACCCTCTGGCACCCTGCCGCTTCTGGCGCCGATGTCCGAAGTGGCGGGCAGACTCGCACCGCAGGTCGGCGCGCATGCCCTGGAGAAGGCTCAAGGGGGGCGCGGCATCCTGCTGGGTGGGGTTCCCGGTGTTCCGGCCGCTTCTGTCGTGATTCTCGGCGCAGGCGTGTCGGGCACGCATGCCGCGACGATCGCCATTGGCATGGGAGCGCAGGTGACGGTCGTGGATCGGTCAGGAGAGCCGCTGAAGCGCCTAGCCACCCAGTTCGGAAATGCGATCACCACCGTCTTTTCCACCCAGGCGGCGATTGAGGAGCTCGTGAGGCAGGCGGACCTGGTGATCGGTGCGGTGTTGATCCCCGGCGCGTCGGCGCCCAAGCTGGTCAGCCGCGATATGATCCGCACCATGAAGAAGGGCGCCGTCGTCGTGGACGTGGCCATCGATCAGGGCGGTTGTTTCGAAACATCGCGGGCCACCACCCATTCCGACCCGACCTATATCGTCGATGGGGTCGTGCATTACTGCGTCGCCAATATGCCTGGCGCAGTCGCTCGCACCTCCACCTTCGCGCTCAACAACGCGACATTGCCCTTCGTGCTGGCCATAGCCAATCACGGCTGGCGCAAGGCCTTGAGGCAGGATCCCCACTTGCGCCAAGGCCTCAATGTATGCGTCGGGCAGGTCACCTGCGAGCCCGTAGCCAGGGCTCAAGGCCTGCCATTCGTCGAGCCCCTCGCGGTCATCGACGGCCTCTGAGGAGAGCGAGCCAAGGTCCGCTCCGGAACGGCGCACCATGTGGAGCAAATATCAGCCCCGGCCTCTGACGGAGCTGTCTCGACGACGGGCACGACACTCCGGTGATTGCCAGGCCCGGATGACCGCGATTGTCATCCCGGTCATCCGGCGCGTTGCGCGTCCTCATCCGACTATTCGGAACATCACGGCGTCTCGCCGCTTATGGAGGTAGCCGGAGGAGCCAGACGACGATGGCTGTCACGCATGAACCTCGAAGCCCAGTCGTGCAGCCCAGCAAGCCGCGGTTTTTGCAGGTTCTAGGTCCTGGACTGATTACCGGCGCCTCAGACGATGATCCAAGCGGGATTGCGACCTATTCCCAGACCGGAGCCCAGTTTGGGTATGCGACGAGCTGGACGCTTATCCTTTCCTACCCGTTGATGTGCGCGATCCAGATCATCAGTGCCCAGCTCGGGCGCACCACGGGACATGGGATCGCAGGAAATCTGCGTCGGCATTATCCGAACTGGCTGGTCTATAGCGGCGTAACACTGCTTCTTCTGGCAAATATCATCAATATAGGGGCTGATATCGGCGCGATGGCCGATGCCTTGCATCTGCTCGTGTCGGGTCCGCAGGTTGCCTATGTCTTGGCCTTCGGCATTATTTGTGTCGTGACGCAGATCATGTTGAAATACAAGCGCTACGTCAGTGTATTGAAATGGCTCACTCTTGCTCTGTTTGCTTATGTCGGGGCTTTGTTCTTTGTCAGAATTGATTGGCCGCTGCTGGGGCGGAATCTTATCCTGCCCGAGATATCCTTCAAGGCCGATTACCTGACTGCCGTTGTGGCAATCCTGGGAACGACGATCAGTCCCTATTTGTTCTTTTGGCAAGCCTCCCAGGAAGTCGAGGATATCAACGCCAATCCCAAGCGCGAGCCGCTCAAGGACGCCCCCGAACAAGCCGAGGGGGCCGGGTCGAGAATCCGGCTCGACACCTTTGTGGGCATGGGATTCTCGAATCTCATCGCGCTTGCGATCATGGTGACCGCCGCAGCCACCCTGCATGCCAATGGCGTGACGGACATCGAGAGCTCTGCGCAAGCTGCTGAGGCCTTGAAGCCCATCGCCGGCGTCTTTGCCGAAGGGCTCTTCGCGCTTGGCATTATCGGGACGGGCCTGTTGGCTGTCCCGGTTCTCGGCGGGTCGGCAGCCTATGCCGTCGGCGAAACCCTGCGCTGGCCGATCGGGCTCGATCGCAAGCCGAAGCAGGCCAAGGCCTTCTACATCACGATAGCGGTCGCGACCCTGTGCGGTGTGGCGTTAAATCTGACGCCAATCAATCCGATCAAGGCGCTTTATTGGAGCGCCGTCATCAACGGCATCGTGGCCGTTCCCATCATGGTGCTGATGATGGTCATGGCAACTCAGGCACGCGTGATGGGCAGGCAAACGATCGGGAGCGGGCTCACATTCTTTGGTTGGCTTGCAACCGCTGTGATGGCCGTCACCGCCATTGGAATGGTGGCTACGAGCGTCCTGTAGCGCGCTGGGCCTGGAGTGAGTGTTCATGGGAGCTGCACGGTAAGGTCGCTTCTCTCGGTGAGAAGGCTCTGAAGGGAGAGCGGGGCAACCCTGCTCGATCAGGCCCTGACGGAAGAAGCAAAGTCCGAAGGGCCTCACGAAACGGACCGCGGCGCCACCGAGAGGAGCCGACTGCGGTCCGCGCGATCATTGGCATCCGGGGAAACCGCGGCGAGGTTTCAGTGTCTCATCGGCTCAGCCTGGACTGGTTGAACTTCCTGTTGGCGGACTTGCGAGGGGGCCTTGGGCCCTATGTCAACGTGTTCCTCCTGACGGATGTCGGGTGGGATCAAGCGACGATCGGGGCTCTCCTGACCGCAAGTGGGCTGATCGGCATTGCCTTTCACACCCCGATCGGCGCCTTGATCGATGCCACCCGGGCCAAGAGGGCCCTCATTGTCGGCGGGGCCTGGGTCCTGGCGACGCTGGGCGCGGCCATTGCGGCGGTCCCGACACTCGCGGTCGTCTTCGTCGCGGACATCAGCATGGCGCTCTTGGGAGCCGTCTTTGCACCGACGATTGCGGCGATCACGGTGGGACTGTTCGGGCCCCGCGGAATTGCCCGGCAGCTGGGGCGCAATGCCGCGTATGACCGCGTCGGCAATGTGTTCATTGCTGCAATTGCTGCGTTGATTGGCACCCATTTCGGACAACGCGGCGTCTTCTACATGCTTCCGCTGTTCGCCGGGTTGGCGACGATTGCCGCCCTTTCGATACCCGCAAACGCGATCGACCATCAAACGGCCCGCGGCCTCGGGGAACCGGGCCTCGACCGGGGCGGTCCCTATGCCTGGCGACGGCTATTGGCCGAGCGGCCCTTTGCAGTGCTCGCGATCGGAGCGGCATTGTTCCATTTTGCCAATGCACCGATGTTGGCGCTCGCAAGCCAAAAGCTTGCCCTGGAGGCCAAGGGCTTCGAGTCGGCTGTGACGTCCGCCGCGATCATCGTCGCGCAGCTCGCGACGATCCCGATGGCTTTCCTTGTCATGCGGGCCAATCTCATCGGTGGGAAGTGGCTGCTGATACTCGCCTTCGCCGCTGTGCCTCTGCGCGGCATCTTGTTTGCACTCGTCGATGACCCCTACTGGATGATCGGCTTCCAGATTCTCGACGGTGTGGGAGCGGGGTTGTTCGACGTGTTGCTGCCGCTTGTTCTCTATGGCGCCGTCCGTGGCAGCGGTCGCTACAACCTGGCTCGCGGAATCATCGGCACGATCCAAGGCATTGGCGGTGCGTCGAGCTATGTGTTTGCCGGCAGCCTCGTGGTCTGGGCCGGATACAGCGTTGCCTTTGCCGTGCTGTCCGGAGTGGGGCTGGTCGCCCTTGTCCTGATGGTGACGGCAATGCCGGAAACGGTCCCCCGGATCCCGGCCGGGCAGAGTGTCGGCAGTCAAGAAGCCCGAACTTTTCCGCCCGAGCGGAGTTGCTAGCTCGCTGCCCTGGCTGGCGCCAGCGGCCTTTGGAGAAATCGGATGCGGATTGCGCAGGTTGCACCGCTGGCCGAGTCGGTTCCGCCGAGAATGTATGGCGGGACCGAGCGCGTTGCGTCCTGGCTCACCGAAGAGCTCGTTCGGCAGGGACATCAAGTCACCTTGTTCGCATCGGCCGATTCAAACACGTCCGCCGAGCTTGTCGCTTGCACACCGCAGGGCCTACGACTTGCAGGCATTCGCGATCACACCGCGAGCCACCTTGCCATGCTTGCGAAGGTCCGGGAGCGTGCCGCGTCCTTCGACATCATCCATTTCCATCTCGACCTGCTGCAGCATGCCTTGTTCACGGATCTCGCTCACAAATGCGTGACGACGCTCCATGGTCGCTTGGATCTGCCCGATTTTCTCCCGGTCTATGAGGCCTTCCCGCAGATGCCGCTGATATCGATTTCCGATTGCCAACGGAAACCGATGCCTGCGACTGCGAACTGGCTGGCGACGGTCCATCACGGCTTAGGTCCGGGCCTTTGTCCGTTCGACGCGCGGGGAGGGGAGTATCTGGCTTTCCTCGGCCGCATCACGCCGGAAAAGCGACCGGATCGGGCGATCGAGATCGCCAGGCGTGCCGGCATGCGCCTCAAGATCGCGGCGAAGGTTGATCCGGTTGATGAAGAGTATTTCAGAACCCGGATCATGCCGTTGCTCGATCATCCCTCGATCGAGTTCATTGGGGAAATCGACGAGGCGCAGAAATCTGTGTTTCTCGGCGGCGCGCGCGCGCTGCTGTTTCCAATCGATTGGCCCGAGCCGTTCGGACTCGTGATGATCGAAGCGATGGCGGCGGGAACGCCGGTTATCGCCTGGCGCAACGGCTCAGTGCCTGAAGTCGTCAAGGACGGGGTATCGGGGATCCTCGTCGACTCCATCGCGCAAGCCGTCGCCGCTGCAAAACACAGCGTTGCCATGGATCGCGCCCAGGTCCGGCGGTATTTCGAAGGGCATTTTACCGCAGCGCGGATGGCGAGCGACTATCTCGATGCCTTCGACCATTTGCTGCGTTCGTCGGGCGGCGCCCGAAGGGCCGCAGAATAGACGCAGAACCATGACCCAATCCGCACGGACCTGCCTGATCTCGAGCGAGGAGGAGCAGTGGGATGAATGAGCGCAGCGTCGCCGCAAGCGAGCGCCCGATCCCGCCACTGCAGGAACAATTGGCGGAGCACGCCCTCGATGCCCAGCCGTCGCTCGTAGAGCGCCCACTGCGCACCCTGAAGGCGGGCGATGCGTTTGCTGTTCTCGACAGCTATGGCGACCTGGGCATCACCCCGGACACATCGGAGGGGCTCTTCTGCAACGACACCAGGCATCTTTCGCGGCTGCAACTGTTCTTCGAAGGCAAGCGGCCACTCCTACTCAGCTCGGTCATCCAGGACGACAACGCGTCCTTGACCGTCGATCTGGCCAATCCTGAGATTGCCCGGGATGATGGCACGACGATCATTCCACGCGATGCGATCGCCATCGAGCGGACCAAATTTCTCTGGAATTCCGTCTGCTATGAGCGTGTCGGGTTGCGCAATTTCGACCGCGTTACGCACGAATTCAAGCTTTTCTTGTCCTTTACGGCGGATTTTCGAGATCTCTTCGAAGTTAGGGGTGTGAAGCGCGCCCATCGCGGCGAAGTCGACGTCCTCATGTCTTCGCAGATTGCGCGTTTCCTCTATCGCGGCCTCGACAACAAGGTGCGTCGAACCGTTCTCCGATTCGAGCCCGAGCCTGTTCAACTGACCAGGGACTTTGCGTCGTTTCAATTTTCTCTCAAGCCAGGGGAGCGAACCTCGCTCCTCATCGCCATCGCCTGCGACGTGATTGATGCACCCAACCGAGGCGTTCGTTCCGGAGAGGACGCGCCCGGAGCACCACCTCAGGGCTTTGCCAAGGCCTACCAGGACGCTCGCCGAGATTTGCGCGCGCTTACGTCCAATATTGCCAAGGTAGAGTCTACGAATACACTCTTTTCAGATCTTATCTATCGCTCGACATCGGATCTTTACACGCTCATGACCCGGAGTGCCGACGGAGTTTATCCCTATGCCGGCATTCCGTGGTTTTCGACGATGTTTGGGCGCGACGGCATCATCACGGCCATGATGTTGCTATGGACCGATCCCTTGGTGGCGCGGGGCGTATTGCTTCAGCTGGCGAAGGCACAGGCCGTCGCCCCTGACCCTGAAGCCGATGCGCAGCCGGGCAAGATCCTGCATGAACGACGAAGCGGAGAGATGGCCAATCTCGGTGAGGTTCCATTCGGATTCTATTACGGCTCCGTCGATGCCACCCCGCTCTTCGTCATGCTGGCAGGCCAGTATTTTGATCGAACCGGCGACCGGGCGGCGATCGAACAGATCTGGCCGAACATCGAGGCGGCGCTTCAATGGTGCGACACATTCGGAGATCGCGACGGCGACGGATTTGTCGAATATTATCGCGAGACGGACAATGGCCTAACCAATCAAGGGTGGAAGGATAGTCACGATTCGATTTCGCACGCCGACGGATCCTTGGCGCAGGGGCCGATCGCCCTCGTCGAGGTTCAGGCCTATGTCTATGCCGCGAAGCAAGCTGCAGCCACCATGGCGAGCGCTCTCGATCTGGGCGAGCGCGCCCACGCGTTGCGGCGTGAAGCATCGATTTTGCAGGAGCGGTTCGATCGGGCTTTCTGGTGCGAGGAAATCGGCTCCTATGCGTTGGCGCTGGACGGAAGCAAGCGACAGTGTCGCGTTCGGTCTTCCAACGCCGGTCATGCTCTGTTCGGCGGCATCGCCTACCCCTCAAGGGCGGCGCAGGTAGCCCAGTCACTCATGAGTGAAGGTGGATTCAGCGGCTGGGGCATTCGCACGCTCAATGTCAATGAAGCCCGCTACAATCCGATGTCCTATCACAATGGCTCGGTATGGCCTCATGATAACGCGCTGATCGCCCTCGGCTTTGGCAAATACGGCTTGAAGGCCGAGGCTGCACGACTGTTCGAGGCGATCTTTGATGCGGCGACCTACCAGGAACAGCGTCGCTTGCCGGAGCTCTTCTGCGGTTTCTTGAGAAGGCGTCGACGTGGACCGACTTCCTATCCCGTGGCCTGCTCGCCTCAGGCCTGGGCTGCAGCCGCGCCCTTCGCGATGCTGGCCGCTTGCCTCGGTCTGCAATTGCCGGCCGCGACGAACGAGGTCAAACTCCTGGATCCCATCCTCCCTTCGTTTCTCGACGACGTGACAATTCGCGGGCTGAGACTGGGCGCCTCGCAATTCGACGTGCGGGTGCATCGACATGAGAGCGATGTCACGATCAGTGTTTTGAAGCGATGGGAAGACAGCAACGCTCGCGTCGTTCTGGTCAAAACCAAGTGACCCGGAGCCAAGGTGGTTGATCTCATCGAGGCATTACGCGCCAGTGCCAGAGGCGCGGCGCCTGCAAACCCAGTAGAAGGGCGCTCGACGGCCTCCTGGCGATGGGCTGGGTGTTCGGCACTACGAGGGCTGGGTACGGTGAACCATCGTCACTGCGTACTGACCTCGTATGCTGCCACCCTCCGCCCGCCTGCCTGTTCGGCAGTCCCTTTCCCGCGATGCCGTGCTCGTGGGGGAGAAGCCCGGGCCGGTCATGCGTCGGGGGAGGGGCTGCTTCCCCTCTCGGTAACGTGTTAGGCTCCCGACTGATGGATGAGACGACTCATCAGCTCATTGAGATGCTTGAAGGCTCCCCGGTCCTGGTTGGCCTCTATGACCAGTTCGATCGGCTTCGAAAAGCGAACAGAGCCTTTCGCCAGGCCTATTCCATCCGCTCCAATGAGGATCCGACCTGGTCGGAGATCATGCGCCGGAATTTTTCCGCGGAAACGGGGACGGTCGTTCGAACCACGAATTTCGAGGAATGGTTGATCTCGACGCAGTCGCGGCGCGGCAAGGTCGGGTACCGCGCCTATGAAACCGATCTGCATGACGGACGGTGGCTCTGGATGACCGAAACGGTCAGCGATGACGGCTGGATGCTCTGCGTCGCAAGCGTCACGACCGATCTGCATTCCGACAATCGATCCCTTCGCCAGGACCGGGACAATGCGGTCAAGGCCTCCTACACGGATGAATTGACAGGGGTCGCCAACCGCCGGTTCGTCATGGCCCGCATCGACGATATGCTACTTCAGAGGCGCCTCGACATTCGCCTCTCAGGTTGCCTGGCGGTTCTCGATATCGATCATTTCAAGGTCATCAATGATCGCTTCGGGCACGCGGCAGGGGATGAAATCCTGTGTCGATTTGCCAAGGAGATCCACGCGAATATCAGGCGCTCGGACTGCTTTGGCCGAGTCGGGGGCGAAGAATTCGTGTTGGTCATGCCCAGGACATCCGCTGCGGAGGCAGCGCTGGTCCTGGAACGCATGCTCAGCGTCGTTCGGGGGATGAATCCGCTCGGCGGCGGCCATGGCGATTTTCGCTGCACCTTCTCGGCGGGTATCGCCGAGACGGACACGGCCGATGTTTCACTGAGCCTGTACGCACGCGCCGACAAGGCCCTCTATGCCGCCAAGTCGGGCGGCCGAAACTGCATTGTCGTTGCCGAGAGCGAAGCCGACCGATCGCCTCAATCGGTCGCGCCGTAGCGCACAATTCTCATTCGCAACCGAGAGGTCCCGCAATTGGTCGTAGCGTCCTGCCGGGACAAGCCGAAGGCCGCCCGGGCCGGGCGATGCCGGCCGGGTCTCGACTGAAGGGCGCGCCTTTTGGACGCCGCCCCCTTGAAGAGGCCACCGGATCGGGATCGCGTGGCGCTGCAAATTTCCCGTTTGGAATCGGCTGGTTGGCCAAAGTATCCGATACGGAATACTAGGTCGATCTCCGAGTAAATGCCGTCCGATTATTGAGGTTCACCGCTGTCGATTGTTGTGCAACAATCGAGCGGTGAAATGCTGACCTCGGAGGACACCATGCGACTAGGGCTTGCATCCACCGCCGTCCTTGCAACCTGCCTGGCTACGTCTGCCTTCTCCGCCGATCTTCCCAGCCGATCCGCGCCCCCGCCCCCGATCGTCTACGCTCCCGTCTTTACCTGGGCCGGCTTCTACGTCGGTCTCAACGCCGGTGTGGGCTGGGGCGGCTCGCGCGACGTCACCGTCACCGGGCCGACGGTCGGCTCCTCGGGCGTTCTGAGTGGCGGTGGCGGCGACGGCGCGTTCGTCGGCGGCGGCCAGATCGGCTATAACTGGCAGTCCGGCGCATGGGTCTACGGTCTCGAGACCGATATCCAGTATGTCGGATCGAACAGCAACGTGTCCTGGGGGCAATACACCTGGTGGGCAGACAGAGGTAATGACGGTGGCTATTTCGGCACCGTGCGTGCCCGCGTCGGTTACGCCATCGATCGGACCCTGATTTACATCACGGGTGGCCTCGCCTATGGCGGCCTGAACAGCAGCCCGCTGACCGGCAACACGACGAGCAATACCGGCTGGACCGTCGGTGGCGGCGTCGAATATGCCTTCACCAATAACTGGACGGTCAAGCTCGAAGGTCTCTACGTCGATACGGGCGAAGGTCGGCGGAACCGGGCCTTCATCAACCCGGCGGGTGGCGTACTCCCGGCCGGTCTCTATACCGCGACCACCAATGGCGGTGGCAATGGCGGCATCGTTCGCGTCGGCGTGAACTACAAGTTCTGAGCCGCGCATCCTGGATCTGCAAACAGCCCGGCCCATGCGCCGGGCTGTTTCCGTTTCTCCGACCTCGCGACCGGCAGGTCGAATTTCGGCAACTGCTTGCCTGGAGGGCGCGCGCAACAGCACACGCTGAAGGGACTTGCAGTTCGGGCCACTGGCTGTGCAGCGGGCCCCGCCTAAGCATCGCCCCAAAAAGTGGTTCTCGGGGAAGCCGACGCAAACACAAAGGATTAGAGCATTGGACCGGATACGGCATCCGGTCCAATGCTCTAGGGCCTCAGAGCGACGGCGAGGTCGGGCCGGTCGGTCGTGAAGGCGCTGACACCAGCGGCGAAGGCCTGCCGGATCTCCACCTCTTCATGCACGGCAAAGAGCCCGTAGCGGATCGTCTCCCGCCGGCAGATCTCCGCATCGCTCTCCTCGGCTTGCGATATCCGCACCGCGATCTCCGGAACGCCCGCCATGCGAGCCGCTCGGCAGAGGGCGCCGAGGTCTCGCGTCGACGCGGCGAGGGTCTTCTCCGCGATCAGCCAGATTGATGGGGCGGCTGGCGCCAGGCTGGTCAATTCTTCCAGCGTCGCAAGGTCGAACGCGGTGAAGGTCGTGCGGTCGAGCAGGCGCCTTTGCGTGAGTGCCTCGACGACCTGCGCCTCGATCCCCGGATAGCGGCTGCCATCCCCGCGGTTCTTCAGCTCGATGCGCAGCTTGATGCCGCTCGGCTCGAGAATGTCGAGCACCTCGTCGAGGCTCGGGATGGTTTCGTCGCTGGTGCGGAGCAGCGCGACCTCCCGGAGTTCGGCCCAGTCCTTGTCTGCGATCGCTCCGGTGCCGGCGGAGGTGCGGCCGAGCAGCGGATCGTGATGGACGACCAGCACGCCGTCGCGACTGCGATGGATGTCGAACTCGATGAAGTCGACGGCCATCGCGGCGGAATTGCGGAAGGCGAGGCGGCTGTTCTCGGGCCAGAGTCTGGCGCCGCCGCGATGAGAGGCGATGTCTGTCATGTCACCGTCACAGTCCAAGGGGTTTTCTGCGTTGCAAGATAAATTGCGCTAGCACGATTCAGCAATTTATCTTGCATAGCGGCGGAGAGCTTGTCTACCTTGGACGGCGTAGGAGGGATGCATGAGCCTGACGGAGATTATCGCAGCGCACCGGGACGAGCTGACCGAAGCCGATGGGCGGCTGATCGAGGTTCTCCTGGCTGACCGGACGGCCGGCAGCTTCTTGCCGGCGCACAAGGTTGCAGGACAGGCCGGCGTGCATCCCTCGACTGCGGGCCGGCTCGCGCGCAAGCTCGGCTTTGCCACCTATCGCGACATGCGTGGTGCATTGCAGGACGCCGTCGTCGCCGATCTCGATGCGTCCGTTCGTGTCCGGCGCCGGCTCAGCCGCGTCCGCGGAGATTCCCTGCTGGGCTCTGTCGTCGACGGCGAAATCCGTGCCCTGAACGCGCTGGCCGCGCAGATTTCAGATGCCGATATCATCGCGGCCGCCGGTCTGCTGCGCGATGCCGGGCGGATCCTGGTGGTCGGCGAGGGGCATGCGAGCAGCCTTGCCGATCTGTTCGTGCGCCGTCTTGTCAGGTCCGGCTACAGGGCGGCGGTGGTCGCCCATGCCGACTGGCAGGCGGCTGACCAATTGCTCGGCCTTGCCGCCGGCGATGTCGTCGTCGCGCTGGTCTTCCGCCATGAGAGTCCGGCCGCCGCGCGGATCATCGCCTATGCGCAGGGCGTTGGCGCCGGAACGCTGCTGATCACGGACAGGCGCACGGGCGTGCCGGACTGCGACGCGCAACTCGTTGCCGACCGTGGCGAGCAGGGCGAATTCCATTCGCTCACCGTCCCGATGGCGATCTGCAACACGCTGATCCTTGAATTGTCGCGCACCGACCGCGGTCGCTCGCTCAAGACCCTGGCGAAGGTCGAGACGCTGCAGCGGATGTTTCGCGGAAAACCGGGATAGCGCCTGCGGCGTCGGAAGCGGTCAAACCACTGAACAAGGCCCTTCAACGGGGCACCCCCATGGGAGGATGCAATGGCAAGAGCGACGAGACAGACTGGGCTTTGGGCCGTGCTTGGCGCGGGGCTGGTGGCATCCGTGCAGCCGGGCGCGGCGGCCACAGAGCGGCCAGCGCTTACCGTGGCAGTGAACGAACTTGCGCGCTCGCTCGACCCCGGCGAGAACACGGGCAATGTCGACGTCCGGGTCTATTACTCGATCTTCGACACACTGATCCGCCGCGATTTCGCGCATCCGACGGCTGATGGCGGTGCGAAGCTGGTCCCGGGGCTGGCGGAAAGCTGGTCCTGGAGCACGCCAACCACTTTCGACATGAAGCTGCGCCGCGGCGTCGTCTGCCACGATGGCAGCCCGTTCAATGCCAATGACGTGCTGGCGACGTTTTCCGCCGACCGTCTCTGGGGGGCGAAGCCCTATTATCCCGATGGCCGCGTCTATTTCGGCAATTTCACCAATGTCGAGAAGCTCGACGACTTTACGATCCGGATCACGACGGCCCAGCACGACCCGATCATCGAGCACCGCCTGTCGAGCTACATGTCCTTCGTCATCTGCGACGAGGCCTGGAACAAGTTCAGGGCGGACGGTGTCGAAGCGAAGACCTGGATGGATCAGGCGGCCAAGGCGCTGCGCTGGAAGCCCGTCGGCACAGGCCCCTATAGCTTCGTCGACTACCAGAAGAACGACCGCATCACGCTTGCCGCGTTCGATCGCTATTTCGAGGGCGCGCCCGCCGCGAAATCCATCACCTTCCGCTCGGTTCCGGAGGTTGCGGCCCGTGTTGCCGGCCTCGTCGCGGGCGATTTCGATATCGCCGTCGAGATCCCGCCGGACCAGTGGGACGGCCTCAAGCGCTACAAGGATGTCACGCTGAAGACGGAGCCGCTGGAGAACAGCCATGTGCTTCAGTTCAACACCAACGACCCGGTGCTCTCCGACAAGAAGCTGCGCCACGCGATGAGCCTGGCGATCGACCGCAAGGGATTGATCGATGCCCTCTGGAAGGGCCAGACCTATGCGCCCAACGGCCACCAGCTGCCGAGCTTCGGGCCGATCTATGTGAAGGAAAACAAGGGCTATCCCTATGATCCCGCGCTCGCCAAAAAGCTCCTCGCCGAGAGCTCCTACAAGGGCCAGGAGATCTCCTACCGGCTGATCCCGAACTACTACCTCTACAATGTCGAGGCCGCGCAGGTCATCCAGGAGATGTGGCGCGCCGTCGGCATCAATGCGCGCATCGATTTCGTCGACAGCTTCAAGGATGTCCGTAAGCCCGGTGCCCAGGTCTTCGCCTGGTCGAACACCTATCGCGTGCCTGATCCTGCCGGCGCGATCCTGACCCTGTGGGGTCCCGACACCGACAACCAGAACGCCTGGAAATATTACGGCGCGAGCGCTGCATTCAACGAGGCCGCCAGGGAGCTGCTCGCCGAGACCGACGGGGCCAAGCGCAAGGCGCAGTTCGCGAAGCTGCTTGTTGCCTTCGAGGACGATATGCCGATGACGATGCTCTACAACCCCGTCACCGGCTACGCGCTCAAGAAGGGCATCAACTGGACGCCCTACAGCCAGTACTACATGGACTTCCGCCCCTCGAACCTCTCGATCGGCACGAAGTGACGGGCGCCGGCCGCATGACGGAAACCGGCGAGGGGAACGACACGCTCCTCTCCGTCGAGGATTTGACGGTCGGCTTCCGCACCGCCGCCGGCTATGCCGACATCCTCCATTCCGTCTCGTTCTCCGTGCGCCGCGGCGCCACGACATGCGTCGTCGGCGAGAGCGGCAGCGGCAAGAGCGTCTCCTGCCAGGCCGTGCTCGGCCTGCTGCCGCGGAACGGCCGGCGCGTCGGCGGGCGCATCCTCTTCGAGGGGCGCGATCTCGCCCTGGCCAGCGAAAGTGAGCTGGAGACGATCCGCGGACGCGGCATCGGCATGGTGTTCCAGGACCCGCTCGGCTCGCTCAATCCGCTGCACACCGTCGGCACGCAGCTGCGCGAGACCCTGCGGCTGCACAGCTCGCTCTCCGAGCCGCAGCGCCAGGCGCGCGAGCTCGAGCTGCTGCGCATGGTCGGAATCCCTGAGCCCGCACAACGCCTGGCATCCTATGTCCACCAGTTCTCCGGCGGCATGGCGCAGCGCGTGATGATCGCGATGGCGCTGGCCTGCGAGCCGCGCCTGCTGATCGCCGACGAGCCGACCACGGCGCTCGACGTGACGATCCAGGCGCAGATCCTCGACCTGCTCAACCGGCTCAAGACCGAGCTGGGCATGGCGATCCTGTTCGTCACCCATGATCTCGGGGTGGTGGCCGAGATGGCCGACGATGTCGTCGTGATGCGCCATGGCCGTGTGGTCGAGGCCGGCCCGGCAGAGCGCGTCCTGCATGCGCCGGAGGCGCAATACACGCGCGAGCTTCTGGCCGCCATGCCGCGCCTCGATGTCTCCGCGCCGGTCTATCGCGAGCGGGTTGCCTCATGAGTGAACGGTCGGAGCCGCTGCTGCGGGTCTCGAAGCTGCGTCGCCATTTCGGCGGCGGTCGCTCCTTCTTCCGGTCGCAGCGGACGATCCGCGCCGTCGAGGATGTCTCGCTCATGCTGCGGGTCGGCGAGACGCTCGGCCTTGTCGGGGAATCCGGTTGCGGCAAGTCCACGACCGGCCGGATGATCGTCGGGCTCGAGCGCCCGAGCGGCGGCGAGATCGTCTTCAAGGGGCGCGACCTTGCCGGTTTGAGCCCGGGCGACTGGCAGCGGCAGCGCCGCGACATCCAGATGATCTTCCAGAATCCGCAATCGGCACTCGATCCGCGACTGAGCATCGGCCGGCAGATCCGCGAGCCGCTCGACCTGCACGAGATCGGGGATCGGGCCGTTCGGGATGCCGAGGTCGCGCGCCTGATGCAGGCGGTGGCCCTTCCGCCGGAAACGGCCGGGCACTTTCCCCACCAGATCAGTGGCGGCCAGGCGCAGCGCGTCGTCATCGCCCGCGCGCTGGCCATGAAACCCAGCCTGATCGTCTGTGATGAACCGGTCTCGGCGCTCGATGTCTCCGTTCAATCGAAGGTGACCGAACTCCTGCAGGAGCTGCAGGAGCGGTTCGACATCGCCTATCTCTTCATTTCTCACGATCTACGCGTCGTGAAGCAGCTCTCGCACCGCATCGCCGTGATGTATCTCGGCCAGATCGTCGAGGAGGGGCCGACGGATCCGGTCTACCGGCAGCCGCTGCACCCCTACACCATGGCGCTTCTGGCCGCGATTCCCGATCTCTCCGCGCCCAGGCGCACGCGATCGGGCCGCCTCATGGGCGATCCGCCGTCGCCTGCCAATCCGCCTCCGGGCTGTCATTTCCACACCCGCTGCCCCTATGCCCGCCCGCGTTGCTCCGCCGAGATGCCGGTGCTGCGGGAGGTCCAGGGGGGCCGCAGCGTCCGCTGCCATTTCGCCGAAGAACTGAGGGCAGAATCGTGAACCGGCCGCTTGTCATTGCCCATCGCGGCCATTCCGCCGGCTACCCGGAGAATACGTTGGAGGCCTATCGGGCGGCGATCGCCGCCGGGGCCGATCTCGTCGAGACCGATGCGCGCCTGACGGCGGATGGCGCCGTCATCGCCGCGCATGACCCGGATCTGGCGCGGCTCGCAGGCAGCAACGCGGCCATCGCGACGACGAGCCACGCGGCCCTGGTGGCGATCGCGCGCTCGAGCGGCATCCGGCTCGCGACCCTGGCCGAGGCACTCGCAGCGATTTGCCCGCATCGGCAGGCCCTGATCGACGTCAAGACGCAGGACCTGGCGATCATCGACGCGGTGATCGCGGTGATCGATGGGGCAGGCCTGCGCGACCGGGTATGGATCGGCGTGCGCGACGTCCTGCAGGTCGCCCATGCCCGGCTGCAAATGCCGGGTATCCGGGTGCTCGCCTTCCTTCCCGACACGGCAAATCCGGACCATTTCGCGGCGGCGGGAGCGAGCGCCTTCCGTATCTGGGAAGGCGCTCTCGACGGAAAGGTCGCGACAGGCCTGCTCGGCCATGCGCCGGTCTGGGTCACAGCGGGAGGGACCGGAACCGGGCGCCGCGTCGGGGATGTCGATGCCGATGGCCTTGCTGCCATCCTCGGGAAATCCCCGCAGGCCGTGCTGCTCAACGACCCCGACCTGCTCGTCGGGGCACAAAACCGCGTGGCGTCATGATGCCGGGCCGTCATTTCCTGGTGAAGCTGGCGCGCGGCCTCCTGACGGTGTGGCTGATCGTGACCCTGACCTTCGTCGCGCTGAACCTGTCGGGGGACCCGATCGACGCGCTGGTCGGAGACCAGGCCTCGCCCGAACTCATCGCGCATTACCGCGAGAAATTTGGGCTCGATCGACCGCTCTGGCAGCAATACGTTTCCTATATCGCCGGTATCGCACAGGGCGATTTCGGCCTCTCGCTCTCCGATCAGCGCCCGGCCGTTGAACTGATCGCCGGTGCGCTCCCCCATACGCTGCGGCTTGGGCTGACGGCCTTCGTGCTCGGCCTCATTCTCGGTGTCGGCTTCGGCATCGTCGCGGCCTTGAACCGCAACCGGCCGGTGGACCGGCTGGTGATGAGCTTCGCCGTGCTCGGCTTCAGCCTGCCGAATTTCTTCCTCGGCATCCTGCTGATCCTGCTGTTCTCGCTGCATTGGCGGCTGCTGCCGAGCTCGGGCGACGCGACGGCCCTGCACCTGATCCTGCCGGCCGTGACGCTGGGAACGCATTTCGCCGGTACATTCGCGCGTTTCACCCGCTCGGCGATGCTCGAGGTCCTCAACAAGCAATATGTCGTGGCGGCCCGCGCCAAGGGCGTGCCGAGCCTGCGCCGCGTACTCTGGCACGCACTGCCCAACGCCGCGATCCCGATCATCACCATCATCGGGCTCAAGCTCGGTGATCTCGTCGCGGGCTCGATCATCGTCGAGACGGTGTTTGCGGTCCCCGGCGTCGGTCGGCTTCTCGTCAACGCGGTGACATCGCGCGATTTCGCGCTGGTCCAGGCGATCCTGATCATGGTCTCGGTCACGATGATCCTCGCCAATCTCGCGGTCGACGCGATCTACACCCTGATCGATCCGCGCATGCGCGCTGCACGTTCGGAGAACTGAGATGGCGATGCCATGGTCCTTCCGTCGGGCTGACGACACTCCGGTGCGTGCGGAAGCGCGCTATCCCGTCCTCGTCGTCGTCGCCCTTGTCCTGCTGGCGCTGATCGTCGTCGTCTTTCTCTTCGCGGACTGGCTGGCGCCCTATGACTACCGCGCGCAAGCGCTGCTCAAGCGCCTCAGGCCGCCCGTATTCCTGGGTGGGACGACGGATCACCTGCTCGGCACCGACGAACTCGGCCGCGATGTCCTGAGCCGCCTGATCTACGCCATCCGCTTCAGCGTGCTTGTTGCGCTCGGCGGCACCTTGATCGGCGCACTGATCGGCACGGCGCTCGGCTTCATCGCGGCGCATTTCCGCGGCTTCGTCGAGGAAGCGATCATGATGCTCGCCGACGTCCAGGCGTCGCTGCCCTTCATGATGATCGCGCTCGCGCTGATCGCCATGTTTGGCGGCGGCTTCATGCTCTTCATCGCCATCATGGGGTTCTACGGCTGGGAGGTCTTTGCGCGGCTGACGCGGGGCGTCGTCATCGCAGCAAACACACAGGGCTATGCGGCGGCCGTGGTCGCACTCGGCGCTCCGGCGCGCCATGTCTATCTCCGGCATATCCTGCCCAACATCCTGAGCGTGCTGATCGTTCAGTTCACGCTCAACTTTCCGCAGGTGATCCTGCTCGAGACCTCGCTCAGTTTCCTCGGCCTCGGCATCCGCCCGCCTCTGACCAGCCTTGGCCAGATGCTGGGGGCAGGGCGCGCCTATCTGACCACCGCATGGTGGATCGCGATCCTGCCCGGCATGGCGATCTTCCTGACGACCATGTCGATTTCGATCATCGGCGACTGGGTCCGCGACAGGCTCGACCCGACGCTGCAGTCGCGCTGAGCGAGCAAGCACGGCGCCCCCGCCATCGCTCGCCCTCCTGACACCTGCCAGGGGGCGTTCAGACTGGTTGGGTCATGCCGATATTTCGGTTGCACCTGCACAGTTGGCTCCGCCAAATGTGCGGATGCAGCAGGAGGAATCGCCGTGCGCGGCACTGGCAGCCAGCGGGTCGTTGCGCAAGCGGAGGCAGGTCGCGCGACAGGCGATCCGCCTGCCGCCGTCTTCGAGACGTGTGCGTTCGCCGACTGCAGCGACATGGCAGGGCCGGACTGGCCCCACCGCATGGCCAAACGGCTGATTCAGGAGCCGGCCGATGTTGCGATCACGGCTGCGCTGGCCGAGATCGGCGAGCTTGCCGGCGCCGATCGGGCCTGGATGTTCGAATACGACTCAGCGCTGCTGCGCTTCCGGAACACCCATGAATGGAGCAGGCAGGGCATTCGCTCCTTCGTCGAAGACCTGCAGAACACGCCGGTGACGATGATCGCCTGGCTGCAGCAATTCCTGGTCTCGGGCAAGGCGGTGATGATCAATCGGGTTGTCGATCTGCCGCGCCCGGCCCGCCAGCTCCAGGTCGAGATGCTGCGCCAGGGCGACCAGAGCGTGCTCAGCGTGCCGGTCTTCCATGGCGGACAGTTGCGCGCCTGTATCGGTTTCGACGCGACCACCGCAGCCCGGCGCTGGCCGCGGGCGGATATCAGGGCGCTGTTTCAATGCGCGGAACTGATCGCGCTGGCGCGTTACGGATCGCACCGCAGCGAGCAGGCGCTGGCCGACCCGGCGAGGGCGTTCGCACCGTTGATCCATCTGCGCCGGCAGGGGCAGATCATCGGCGTGGAGCCGCATGCCATTCTCGGCGTCCGCTCGGCGCGCGACTATGCGAAGGTCTGGCTGAAGGACGGCTCGACGGTCCTCGACCTGCGCCCGCTCGCCCTCTGGACCGGGCTGCTGCCTTCGGCCTCCTTCCTGCGCGTGCACCGCACCGCGATCGTCAATCTGCATCATGTCAGCGGGCTCGACCGGCGCGACGGAAATGGCTGGAAGATTGCGCTCGGCCAGCTCGCGGACGCCTGGCCCGTGTCGCGCCCCTACCGGCAGGAATTGCGGCAGCGACTCGGGATTTGAGCGCCGGCCGCTTCGCGTAACGTAGCCTCCTGCCGGTTTACCGATTTCTCACGATGAAACCGATCGGCAGGGGGATTCATCGAACCGGCATGTCGGTTGGTCGAATTAGGCTTGCCTCCCGCCCGGCAGGTCAACCCGATAGGCGAACCGATCAACCGATTCACGCTTTGCCCATGCCGCTCCGCCGCACCGTCACCGCTCCGACCTCCAGACGCATCCCGGGACGCAAGGCGGCAAGGTTCGCCGTCGTCTCCCTGGTGGCCGTCATGCTGTCTGCAGGCTGGCAGCGCCAGGCCGTTGCCGAAGATCTGGCCCTGCAGGATGCGGCATCGATGGCCGGCGTCGCGATGTTCCTGAACGCGCGCGCTCCGGGGCTGATCCTCGCCGTCGTCAGGGGCGAGGACAGTTTTATCGCGGGCTATGGCGAAACCGCGCCAGGCAGCGGCAAGGAGCCCGATGGCCGATCGATCGTCCGCGTCGGTTCGGTTTCAAAGGTCTTCGCGGCCGATGTGCTTGCCGCGATGGCCGCAACCGGGCAGCTCGCCCTCGACGCTCCGCTCAGTCGCTATGCCCCGCCCGGCAAGGCTCCGCTGGATTACGCCGACCGGCCGATCACGTTGCTCGACCTCGCGACGCATTCGGCCGGACTGCCGCGCGAAATGGCCGATCCAGCGACGCCGGCGGAAGAGAAGAACCCGTTCGCGACCTTTAAGGCATCCTATTACTGGGACTGGATCTCGGGTCATCGCCCGGCCTACCGCCCCGGCACCACCGCGATGTACTCAAATTTCGGCTTCGGCCTGCTCGGCGACGCGCTCGGCAGGGCCGGTGGCAAGCCGTTTGCCGAACTGGTGCGCGAGCGAATCACCGCGCCGCTCGCCATGGCGGACACGGGCCTGCGTCTCTCGGAGGCTCAGACGCCCCGGCTGATGACCGGGCTCGACCCGTTCGGCAAGCCCGATCCGAACTGGGAGGCGAGCGAGGTGATGCAGGCCAGTGCCGGCATCTACACCACCGCCGAGGACATGGTGAAATGGATGCGCTGGCATCTGGCCGATGACGCGGCCGGGCGCCCGGC
>UBZM01000012.1 GCA_900470095.1 Hyphomicrobiales bacterium | reverse complement strand
CAGCGCGAGATAGGCCAGCACGATCAGCGTCAGCATCTCGAAGGGATAGGCAAAGAGCAGTCCCGCCACCACCACCACCGCGACGAAGAGCGGCAGCACCTTCTCGCGCGGCACACGGGTGCCGAGCGTCTTGCCGGCATAGCAGGGGATGCGCGAAATCGTCAGGAAGGCGATGAACAGGATATAGATCCCGACCAGCAGGGCGCCATATTCCTGCACCGGCACGCCGATGAAGTGCAGATAGAGCGGCAGCATCGCGGTGATCGCGCCCGCGGGCGCNNGCGCCATGGCGCAGGCCAGCGTCAGCACGATGATCCAGCCGAAGGAACGCAGATCGTGCAGGACGAAAATCCAGAGCACATAGCCGGTTGCGACGCCGAAATTGACGAAATCCGAGAGCGAGTCGAGCTCGGCGCCGAAGCGCGACGTGCCCTTCAGCATGCGCGCCAGGCGCCCGTCGACGCCGTCGAGCGCGGCGGCGATCAGGATGAAGATCGTCGCCGATTCGAGCTTGCCCTCGACCACGAGCCGCATCGCGGTGAGGCCGAGGCAGAGCGCCAGCAATGTGATGACATTGGGTGCGATCAGCCGAAACGGGATCGCCTTGAAGCGCGTGCGCTTCGATTCAGCCTGCTCGGGCTCGAAGGGAGGAAAGAGATCGCTCATGCCAGCCGGAATACGCGGTTTTAGGCGCGGAGGCTAGGAGCAGTCGGCGATCATCCCGGGCGCCGCATCACGGCGCTCCGGGATGTCGAAAGCGCTCAGATTCCGCGGAAGCTGCGCCGTATTTCGCTGGCCGAGACATCGGCCAGCACGGTCTCGCCGGCGATGGCGGTCTGGCCTTCGCCAACCAGCGGGATCACGCTCGTCGGCAGATAGACGTCGACGCGCGAACCGAAGCGAATCAGGCCGAAACGCTCGCCGGTCGCGATCGCATCGCCCTCCTTGACGAAGGGCACGATGCGCCGCGCGATCAGGCCTGCAATCTGGACGACGCCGACCGTGCCGGCCGGGGTCTCGATCGCCAGCGCGTTGCGCTCATTGTCCTCGCTCGCCTTGTCGAGCTCGGCATTGAGGAAGAGGCCCGGCGTATAGGCCATCTTGATGATGCGGCCCGAGACCGGGGCGCGGTTCACATGGCAGTCGAAGACGTTCATGAAAATCGAGATGCGCGTCATCGGCTCGGCCGGCAGGTTCAGCTCCGGCGGCGGCAGCGCGGAGGCGATCTGGCTGATGCGGCCATCGGCCGGCGAGATCACCAGCCCCTCGCGTTGCGGCGTGATCCGGATGGGATCGCGGAAGAAATAGCAGACCCAGATCGTGATGATCGCGCCGAGCCAGCCGAAGGGCGACCAGAGATTGGCGAGCACGATCGTCGCCACCAGCGCGATCGCGATGAAGACGTAGCCCTCCTTGTGGATGGGAACGATCACTTTGCGGACGGAATCGACGAGCGACATGGGCAATCCTGTTTGGTCTTGTCAGCGCGTCGGCAGAGTGACGCTCCCCTGCGGCCCGATTGGGGCGGCAGGCATTGCCGCGTGATTTACGGGGTTCGGCGCTCCGGGGGAAGAGGCCGCATGCCGCGCCCCTTGTGGCGGACGAAACTCCGCCTCTTCGCCACCGCGCCTTCCAGACAGGGCAGTGGACCGATTAGAAGCGCAGCCATGGCATTGGCGGGGAGTGCGGGACATGGCGGAGGCCGGCGATATCGGCACGGCTCTCCTGGGCAAGCTTGGCTGTGACGATGTCAGGCTGCGGCTGAGCCGGAGCTATTCACCCGACACATCGCTGTGGCGCGTCGCCGCCTATCGCTTCGACGTCCTGGCCGGAGACGAGCCCGCCGGCACGATCAGCCTGCGGCCAGGCGCGAGCTATCTCCTGACCCATCTCGCAGGGCAGATCGGCTTTTCCATCGAGCCCGCTTGTCGCGGGCGCGGCCTCGCCGGGAAAGCCGTGAAGGCGCTGCTACCCCTGGCCAAAGCGTGCGGCCTTACCGAGCTCTGGCTGACGACGACCCCCGACAATCTCGCCTCCCGCCGCACGCTGGAAAGGCTCGGCTGCGCCCTCGTCGAAGAGGTCACGATCCCGGAAGACTATGAAAGCTATGCTCGCGGCGAGCGGCTGAAGCTGCGCTACCGACTGGAGCTGGGCTGAGCGCTGGCGTCAGTCGGCCGGGCACTGCCCGACAAGCTCGGCCAGGGCGCTCCGGCTGTTTGCAAGGTCAAAGCCGGCCGAAACAGCTCCGTTGCCCTGGACCGGGATCAACACACTCATCTCGGCCCCGCCGAGGATCAATCCGAGGAGGGACGCCGGGCGCGCAACCTGCACGGCCCGGTCCGCCCCGACCGAGCCCGCCAGCTCGACCGCCGCCTGGCCATCGGCTTGAACGAAGGATGCAGCCGCCCGCCCCACCCGGCCGAACAGCCCGTCATTGTTCAGCGGCAGAAAGGCGATGGACAGGCTGGCCTCGATGCAGCGGATCGCGAGGCCGACCTGCGCCTCTCTATCGCTCAGCACCGCCGCGACATCCTGGCGCCCGCCCTGCCGGTCATTGGTGATGACCACCCAGTTGCCGATCCTCTTCGTGCCGGAGGCCTGCACGGGGATCGCCGGCAGCGCCAGGACCAGGCCGGCGCCGAGCCGGAGCATCGCTCGCAAGCGCTTCGCTGCCGTCATCGCGCGGCCCCGGAGGGGCGGCTGAGCGCACCGAGCGCCGCCGACCATGGCCCAGGGGCCGGTAGCATGACATCCGCCGGAAAATGCGGGAGCAGTTCGAAGGCGAGCGGCTGGCCTGCCCGATCCTCCTGGATCACGAGCGTGTCGAAGCGGAGCAACTGGGCGGAGGCACGTGGCAACACTGCGCCAGTCGCGACGGGCTTGCCCGCGACCATCAGGACGAAACAACTGTCGACCGGATTCCAGCCCCGCTTCGCTGCCGGGCTCCCAGGCGCGCCATCCTGCACGAGATATCCGCCCTGCCAGCGAATCGAGAGCGCCTCATCAAGCCGAAGCGGGCGCTGATCGGCAGGAAGCGTCGATTCAAGCGGCGATGGCGACATCTTGAGCAACGAGCAGGTCTGGACGATGCCCGGCCGTCCCGGTTTGACGATCCAGAGCTCCCAGCCCTGCCCCGTCGCGGCAGCGGCAGGGTCCGCGGCCAGAATGGAGAGGAAAAGTGCCCCGGTCAGGCGCAGGCGTTTCAGCATGTGGTCACCGCGGCAGGCTGGGATCGGCCAGCTTGCTTGGGATGCAAGCCCTCGCCATTGCAAGCCACGCGAACTCAGGCGAGCGCCGTCGGGCTGCGGACGAAGCGGCGCGCGGCGAGATAGGTCAGCACCACGAAGATCAGCAGCACGAGCCCTTCGGCAATCGCGAAGGGCGGCTCTGACTGGGTCGGCGCCATCGCCTGCAAGAACGGCACCTTCATGAAGGCCTGCGCGACCGCGACGAAGATCAGCAGATAGAAGGCGAGCATCGCCGTGATCGCATAGATCCGCCGCCAGGCGCCGTCGAGCCTGCGGGCGTAGAGGGCGTATCCGGCAAGACCGACCAGAACGAGCGAGATCGCGCCGACGATGTGCGAGGGCAGGATGCCGTTGAATGGAAAGCCGAAGCCCGTCGCGCTGGTGGCAAACGCAGTGGAGAGGAAAATTCCGGTCCAGCGCGGCCGCGTGTGCCCTTTCAGCAGGGCCGCGGCGACGGGAAAGCCCGCCACGATGGCGATCAGGCTGAGCCAGGTGTGAAAGCCGGTGAATGTTGTCGGATCGAACATGAGCAGCCCCCGCAATGCTCCGCCAGCTTCGGGTGAAACCGGCGGAGTATAGCATGCAGGAAGCAGGCCGCGTTTGGCGAGAGAATTTCGTCGTCCCGATTACTGTGTCAGGGTGACTCTCACGCTTTCTTCTTCTTCCTCCGTCGCGCGCTTCAGTGTCGCCTTGGCCTCGTCGACCTGGCGCTGGCGGTTCCAGAGTGCCGCATAGACGCCATCCGCCGCCAGCAACTCGCGGTGATGGCCGCGTTCGACGATCAGGCCCTTGTCCAGCACGATGATCTCGTCAGCATTGATCACGGTCGAGAGCCGGTGGGCGATGACCAGTGTCGTGCGCCCCTCGCTGACCCGGTCGAGCGCGTCCTGGATCTCCTTCTCGGTGAAGGAATCGAGCGCCGAGGTCGCCTCGTCCAGCACCAGGATCGGCGGCCCCTTCAGGATGGTGCGGGCGATGGCGACGCGCTGCTTTTCGCCGCCTGAGAGCTTCAGGCCGCGCTCGCCGACGGAGGTCTCATAGCCCTCCGGCAGCGAGCGAATGAAGCGGTCGATCTGGGCGAGCCGCGCCGCCTCCTCGACCTCGGCCTCGGTCGCATCCGGCCGGCCATAGCGGATATTGTACTCGATCGTGTCGTTGAACAGCACGGTGTCCTGCGGAACCATGCCGATCGCGGAGCGCAGGCTGACCTGCTGGATCGCGGCGATATCCTGCCCGTCGATCATGATCCTGCCCTTGGCCGGCTCGTAGAAGCGGAAGAGCAGGCGCGAAATCGTCGACTTGCCGGCGCCGGACGGGCCGACGATGGCGATCGTCCTGCCCGGCGGCACCGTGAAGGAAATGCCCTTCAGGATCGGCCGCTCCGGGATATAGGCGAAATGCACGTCCTCGAAGCGGACCTCGCCTGCATCGACGCGAAGCGGCGGGGCGCCCGGATGGTCCTGGATCTCGGGATCGCGGCCGATCAGGGCGAACATCTCTCCGATGTCGAGGGTCGCCTGCTTGATCTCGCGATAGACCGTGCCCATGAAATTCAGCGGCTGGTAGAGCTGGATCAGCATGGCGTTGATCAGCACGAAATCGCCGACCGTGTGCGTGCCGGCCTGGAAGCCGCGCACCGCCATCACCATCGAGATGGTCAGGCCTGTCGCGAAGATCGCCGCCTGTCCGAAATTGAGCCAGGCGAGCGAGGTATAGGCCTTGATCGAGTTGCGCTCGTAGCGCGCCATTGAACGGTCGTAACGGGCCGTCTCGCGAGCCTCTGCCCCGAAATACTTGACCGTCTCATAGTTGAGCAGCGAGTCGATCGCCTTCGAATTGGCGTCGGTATCGGACTCGTTCATGGCGCCGCGAATGGCGATGCGCCATTCGGTCGCCTTGATGGTGTAGGCCATGTAGGTCGTCACCATCACCACCAGCACGACGACATAGAGCCAGTCGAACATCGTCAGAAGCACGGCGGTGATCAGGGCGACCTCGACCACGACCGGCACCAACTGGTTCAGGCCGAGGCGGACCATTTCCTCGATACCGTTGCGGCCGCGCTCCAGCACGCGGGTCAAGCCGCCGGTCTTGCGCTCGAGATGGAAGCGCAGCGAGAGATAATGCAGATGGCCGAAGGTCTGCAGCGCCAGCGTGCGCACCGCATGCATGAACACGGGTGCGAACAACGCATCGCGCATCTGGATGAAGGCCGAGGAGCCGACGCGCGCCAGCCCGTAGATCAGCGTCAGGGTCAGCGGTGCGCCGACCAGCCAGGGCAGCCAGCGCCCGAGACTCGTCGGCGTGTTCGCCAGGGCATCCGTCGCCCATTTGAAGGTGAAGGGCACGCCCATCAACACCATGCGGCCCACGACCAGCAGGATGAAGGCCGCGACCACGCGCTTGCGCAGATCGGCGCGATCCGGCGGCCAGAGATAGGGCCAGAGCGCACGGAAGGTCGCGACGAAGCCGGAGCCCGGTTGCAGGACAGCCGAGTGGGCGAAGTTCGACGCCGGAGGCGGCGCGGCAGGCGGGGACATTTTTCAAACAGTTCCAAGTTGAACCGCCCATATATCCGCGATCGAAGGCGAATGCATGGGCCTTGCTGCAAGCCGGGGATTGCGGAACACGCGCGCCGGCTTGGCCTTGTTCTTGTCGAAAGACCGGTGTGAGATGGCGTCGGAGCGGTCAACGCTCGGATCGGGGAAAGAAACAGCCATGAGAGCTCAACGGGTTATCCTTGCCGGCCTGATCGGCGCCAGCGTCTCACTCTGCCTCGCGACGCTTCCCGCCCTGGCGCAATCGGCGCGCCCGCCGGCGCAGATCAAGGTAACCAATGCCCGCAGCGTGCCGTTGAACACGCTCGAAATCACCACCTCGGGTGAACAGCCCCGCCTCGTCGCCAAACTCGCCAAGCCGCTCGCTCCCGGAAAGAGCGCCGTGCTGAAACTCAACAAGCCGGCAGGCTGCAGCTATTTCGTGCTCGGTCGCTTCACCGACGAGGTCGAGAACGACAATGACGGCGTCGATCTCTGCAAGGAGAGGACGATCCGCCTGACGGATTGAGCCACCAAGCTCATCATGGCCGGGCCTCGTCCCGGCCATTCCCGACCGCGGCGGTACCGCGCCACGCCCCATCCGCCGAATGGTTGCCGGGTCGAAGCTGCGCCTCGCCGGGGAAATCGCGGCGGATGGAAAGATCCCTTCGCTTACGCCGTCGCGCCGGCCCGCATCAGCTTGTAGGTGATCGAGTCGACCAGCGCCTGGAACGAGGCGTCGATGATGTTGGCGCTGACACCGACCGTGGTCCAGCGTTCACCGGTCTCGTCAGCGGATTCGATCAGGACGCGCGTCACCGCGTCGGTGCCGCCCTGGAAGATGCGGACCTTGTAGTCGACGAGCCGCAAGCCCCCGATCAGCGACTGATAGCGGCCGAGATCCTTGCGCAAGGCAACGTCGAGGGCATTGACCGGGCCGGCTGAGCCCTCGGCAGCCGAGATCAGCAGCTCGTCGCCGACCTGCACCTTCACGATCGCCTCGGAGAAGGTGACGAGCTCGCCATTGGCGTTGTAGCGCCGCTCGACATTCACCTTGAAGCGCTCGACCGTGAAATAGTCCGGCACCTCGCGCAGGATCCGCTTGGCGAGCAGGAAGAAGGAGGCATCTGCCCCCTCGAAGGCGTAGCCTTGCGCCTCCTTGTCCTTGAGCTCGTCGAGCAGGCGCCCGAGCCGCGGATCGTCGCGCCCAAGCGTGACGCCGATGCGCTCCAGCTCGGCCACGAGGTTGGACTTGCCGCCCTGGTCCGAGATCAGGACCTTGCGGATATTGCCGGTCGCTTCCGGTGCGACATGCTCATAGGTGCGCGGGTCCTTCAGCACGGCCGACGCATGGATGCCGGCCTTGGTCGCGAAGGCAGACGAACCGACGAAGGGCGCGTGCCGGTTCGGGGCGCGGTTCAGCATCTCGTCCAGTGCACGCGAAACATGGGTCAGTTCGCCGAGCTGCTGTTCGTCGACATTGATGCTGAAGCGCTCGCGATACCTGTCCTTCAGCTTCAGCGCCCCGATCAGAGTCACCAGATTGGCGTTGCCGCAGCGCTCGCCGAGCCCGTTCAGCGTGCCCTGGATCTGGCGGACCCCGGCCTCGACCGCCGCCAGCGAATTGGCAACGGCGCAGCCGCAATCGTCATGGGCATGGATGCCGAGATGATCGCCCGGCACGACCTTGGCGACCGCGGCAACGATGGCGCCGACTTCATCGGGCAGTGTGCCGCCATTGGTATCGCAGAGCACGACCCAGCGTGCGCCCGCCTCATAGGCCGCCCGCGCGCAGGCCAGCGCATAGTCGGGATTGGCCTTGTAGCCGTCGAAGAAATGCTCGCAGTCGAGCATTACCTCGCGTCCGGCCGCCTTCGCGGCCTTCACGCTGTCGGTGATCCCCTCGAGATTGTCCTCGAGCGAGATCTCGAGCGCGACATGGACATGGTAGTCCCAGCTCTTGGCGACGAAGACGATGGCGTCGGCCTTCGCCTCGAGCAGGGCCGCGATGCCCGGGTCGTTGGCGGCCGAGCGCCCTGCCCGCTTGGTCATACCGAAGGCCGCGAACTTGGCCTTCGAGGTCGGCTTTTCCGCGAAGAAGGCGGTATCGAGCGGGTTCGCTCCGGGATAGCCACCCTCGACATAGTCGATGCCGAGTTTGTCCAGCATGGCGGCGACCGCGCGCTTGTCGTCGAGCGAGAAGTCGACTCCGGTGGTCTGGGCGCCGTCGCGCAGCGTCGTATCGAAGAGATGGATGCGGGCGCTCATCGCCCCGCCCTCATCCGATAGCGCAGCACGCGTGGCATCACCATGGCGAGCATGACCAGTTTCATCGCGACCGAGAGCGCTCCCGCACGCCGGATCTTCGGGGCATCCCGGTTCATTGTTTCACTTCCCATGTCATATCCGTCTCATGGAGCGTCGCTCCATGGAGATCGTGCCAAAGCGTGTCCCGGACCTCGTCGCCACGACGAAGGATATCGGCGTTCCAGAAGCGGCGAATGCGAAAGCCCTGCGCTTTCAGCCAGGCATCCCGCACCTCGTCATAGGTGTTTCCTGCATGCTGGCCACCATCGGCTTCGACGATCAGTCGCTTCGATGGACACACGAAATCGACGATATAGGAACCGATCTGGACCTGCCGACGGAACTTGAAACCACTGAACCGCCTGTCGCGCAGGAGGAGCCAAAGTTTGCGCTCGGCTTCTGTCGGCTCCTTGCGCATCGAGCGCGCGCGCGGGCCGAGCTTGGCACGCAACGACAGCGCGTCCTCCCCTTCTCCCCCTGCGGGAGAAGGTGGCCGCGCAGCGGCCGGATGAGGGGTCGCGCCACGCTCTCCGGTTGAAGCAGAATGAGAAGAGCGGCAAGCGTCGCGCGACCCCTCACCCCAACCCTCTCCCGCAGGGGGAGAGGGGGCTCGGGTGCGGTTCATCGTTTCACTTCCCATGCTGTCGTGGGCTCGCCCGTCGCCGGGTCCTTGCCATCCTTGAGGTGGATGCCCATCGCCGCGAGTTCGTCGCGGATGCGGTCGGACTCGGCAAAGTCCTTGGCGCGACGCGCTGCAAGCCGGCGCTGGATCAGATCGTCGACACGCGCCGCGAACCCGTCATCGGTCGCCGCCCGGACGAGGAACTCCTGTTCCTTTCGCCCCCAGGCCTGACGATTCAGGCCGAGGAAATCGACACTTGCCGCCAGTGCGCGCGCAGCCTTCGGATTGCCGGCCTTCGCTTCGCGGGCAAGACCATGAAGCCGCGTCATCATCTTGGCCGTGTTCAGGTCATCGGCCAGTGCGGCGATGATCTCCGCATCCACGTCACTTGAAGCGGTCTGCGGTTCCGTCGGAATGCCACGCAGGATCTCCTCCCAGCCGGCGATGATGGACTCGACCTCCTCCAGCGACTTCACCGTCCAGTCGATCGGCTGGCGGTAATGCGTCTTCAGCATCGCAAGGCGCAGCACTTCGCCCGGCCATGTCCGGCCGCCGAAGGCATCGGTCTGCAGCAGTTCGTTGATGGTGACGAAGTTGCCGAGCGATTTCGACATCTTCTCGCCTTCGACCTGCAGGAAGCCGTTATGCATCCAGATATTCGCCATGCGGCCGGCGCCGTCGGCACCGCCGAAGGCGCAGCAGCTCTGGGCGATCTCGTTCTCATGATGCGGGAAGACGAGGTCGATGCCGCCGCCATGGATGTCGAAGACATTCTTGGCGGGATCATCGCAGGCGAGCCCGCCGCCAAAGGGCGCGAGCAGCTTGGCCATCGACATGGCCGAGCACTCGATATGCCAGCCGGGACGGCCGGGCGTGGCGATGCCGGCCGGGGACGGCCAGCTGGGGTCGATGCCGTCGCGGCTTGGCTTCCACAGCACGAAATCCATGGCATCGCGCTTGTAGGGCGCGACATCGACGCGAGCGCCGGCCATCATCTCGTCGAGCGAGCGACGGGCGAGCGAGCCGTATTTCGGCGCCTTCCCCAGGCTCGCCACCGCCGGCACGTGGAACAGCACATGCTCCTCGGCGACATAGGCGATGCCACGGGCGATGAGGCGCTCGATGATCGCCTTCATCTCCTCGATGTGGTCGGTGGCGCGCGGCTCGGCATCGGGGCGCAGATTGCCCAGCGCATCGACATCATTGTGGAACTGCGCCGTCGTCGTCTGCGTGACCCTGGCAATCGCCTCGTTCAGCGGCAGGCCCGGGAAATCGCGGGCGGCGCGCGCGTTGATCTTGTCGTCGACGTCCGTGAGGTTGCGGGCATAGGTCACATGCTCGGCGCCATAGAGATGCCGGAGCAGCCGGTAGAGCACGTCGAAGACGATGACCGGGCGGGCATTGCCGATATGGGCGTAGTCATAGACGGTCGGACCGCAGACATACATGCGGACATTGCCGGGATCGATCGGCGCGAACGTCTCTTTCGTCCGCGTCAGCGTGTTGTAGAGCCTTAAAGTCGGCGTCATCGAAACGATCCTGGCGAATAGGCGACGAGAAGCGTGGTCCGGGCCGCTGGCCGGGGGCGCTTTCTGTCGGGTCGTTTCAGGACGATGACGTGAGCAGCCGGCCAGCGAAAGCTAGCGGCAAATAATGCAAATCCGGATGGCGGCCTGCGTCATGAAAAACTGATTGCCTGTGCGCGGGCTTTGCGTCAAGAGGGCGCCCGAGTTTGTTGCGCCGCAACATAGCTGACGCCGAATTCATTCTAATTTAACGGACTGGAACCATCCTCATGCTTCGAAGGTTCTTTGGCCTGTCGGGTCACGAGGAAAGATCGAGAATGCGCCGCGCCATCGCCCTGATCGGCCTGTTCGGAATCGTCGGAGCCGGCCTCTCGCTCGCAGTCCTGCCGACCTCGAAGACCGTGGCCGCATCCAACGATCAGCGCATCTTCCTGATTCCGGCGAGCGACGGTTATGGCGTCGCCGATTGCCTGTCCTCGAAGACCTCGGAATGCGGCAAGATCGTCGCCGATGCCTGGTGCGAAGCCCAGGGCTTTGCGAAGGCGACCGCCTTTGGCATCGCCTCGCGCGAAGATTTCACCGGTTCGGTCTCGAAGCCTGTCATCACCGAACCGGCGGAGCAGCCGCTCTCGATCACCTGCGGCGGCTGAGTCTCCGGCTCACCTCACCCAGTCCGAGCATTTCGGCGCCTCGCCCACCCCGCCCCAAGGCATGATCGGGACGGTGGATGTCGAATTCTGCGGCGACCCATCGATCAGCTTGTCGGAATAGACGAGGTAGACCAGCACGTTGCGCTTGATGTCGCAGCCGCGCACGATCTGCATCTTCTTCCAGACCATCGAGCGGCGCTCGCGGAAGACGACATCGCCCTGCTCGAATTTCTCCTTGAACTTGATCGGACCGACCTGACGGCAGGCGAGCGAGATCTCCGAGACCTCTTCCGCGACACCGAACATGCCGGAGACGCCGCCCTTCTCGGGAATGGTGTAGTGGCAGGCCACGCCCTCGACGATCGGATCGTCGACGCCATAGACGGCAAGCTTGTCGTTCGGCGTCAGCATCTTCCAGACGGTCGATTTCCTGAAGATCAGGTCCTCCTGGGCCTGGGCGGGCCCGGTCAGACAGAGCCCCAGCGCAAACAGAGCCAGGGCCAGGACGCGTGAAGAGGTGGTACCACAGGCGCGCATTCTCGATCTCCTGACTGTTCCGCGTAGCCGGCGCCGGATATGGGTTCTGAAGCGAAGCAATGCCAGAGCCGTCCGATGCAGACTAGCAAGATGCCGGCGACGACGCAGCCGATCCTCGAGACGGACCGCCTCATCCTCAGGCCGAGAACCATGGAGGATCTCGACCATGTCATTGCGATGAATTCCGACCCGGAGGTGATGCGACACATCGCACCGGTCGGCACCGCCTTCATGAGCAAGGAGGCCGTGGCGAAGCGCAGCTTCACGCATGTCGATCGCGGGCTGGGCTACTGGTCGATCAGCCGGCGCGGGAGCCCTGGCGAACTGCTGGGCTATATCGCTCTGTTCCCCAACGATCCGGCGACGGCGCAGATCGAACTGGGCTACCGCTTCGACACCCGCCATTGGGGCCGGGGTTATGCGACGGAGGCGGCCTCGCGCCTGCTCCAGCACGGTTTTGGCTCATTGGACCTGGCCGAGGCCGTCATCCTGACGCACCCGCTCAACGCAGCATCCCTTCGTCTGGCCGAGAAGCTCGGTTTCCAGCGCGACAGCGACCGGCGCTCATGGCTGATGGGCGATCCGCACTTCCTGTGCGCCTACTTCCGCCTCAGCCGCGCCGGCTGGCTTGCCACCCATGACGCAGCCGCGGCACCGGCCGTCACACCGCCAGTGGCTTGAACACCAGATAGGCCGCGGCCAGCGCGCCGAGCACGCCGAGCGTGAACAGCACGAGCTTCAATTGCGTGAAGCCGCTCGCCATGGCGACATCGCCCGCCTCGACCCTGGGGTATTTGTCGAGCAGCCGGGCAATGACGAAATTCTCGACGACATCGCAGAGCCCGCCGAAGAGCCAGCCGCCGCCGCATAATGCCGCGACCCACCAGGGATAGCCGCGCATGGTAACGCCCGCGACGGTGATCGCGCCGACGATCGCATAGGTCAGGGCGAAGGCGACATCGGCCGGCAGGACCCGGTGACGGTAGCGGTTCCGGCGCTCCTCGCCATAAGCCGCGAAGAGTTTTTCGACATCGGCAGCGTTGAAGCCGTTCCAGTCGCTCTCGAGCATGCGCGCCACACCCTGGCGGCTCGCCCAAAGCCCGGTGAGCCAGAACATCAGCATCACCAGTGCCGGCCCCCACAGGAAAAACGAGAGCGGGATGGCGCTGGAATAGAGCGGAACGGGATCGATCATCGCGGCCAAGGCTCCGGCAGAGGAAATGCGACGTTACCGCGCCTCGCGGGCCAGCGCCAAGGCCTGACGCAGGATCTCCACGTCACCGATATGATTGGCGAAGATCAGGACGAGCCTGGCATTGAGCGCCACGCTCTCGGCCTCCACGAGATCGCGATGCGCCTCCGCGATCATCCGGAAGGCCGCGTCGGGATCGGAGAAATTCGGTTCCGTGACGAGTTCGCCGCTCATGCTGCCGCGCGCCCTTCCAGCCTCTCGATCGCGGCCGCCAGTTGCGTGGGCGTCGCCTGGCGAAACCGGGCCGCGACATGACCGTCAGGACGCAGGACGACGGCATCGCCCGGCGTCAATCCGTAACGCCGCGCCAGGGGCTCGTCCCCGGGGTCTCGGGCGGGTAGATCGACCCACAAGGCGGCAGAAAGAGCCCTGCCCTCGGCCGCCATGCCGCAGGCAATGATGACCGGCCTGCCCTCGGCCAGCGTCTCGCTCAGCCAGCGCCGCCCGTCGGCAGTCGCTGGCAGCGCAGCGTCGAGGAAGGGGGCGCCTGCCGCGACACCGCTCGGCCAATCCGGGCCAGGTGTCGAAAGAGGCGACGCCAGATAGGTCGTCGGCTGCGAGAGCCGCCCTGAATTGACAAAGCGCCGGGCGAAGCCGGCCTTGCCGGCCAGGGCCAGTGCCGCATCGCGCAAGACCCGCTCGCCTGGCGAGCGCGGCGCGATGAATTCCGTGGCGCGGGTCGAATGCAGGATATTCTCCTGCGCCGCTTCGACACGTTCCCTGTCATAGCTGTCGATCAGCGCAGCGGGACTCTGCCCTTTCACGACCAAAGCCAGCTTCCAGCCGAGATTATCGGCATCCTGGATGCCGGAATTGGCGCCGCGCGCGCCGAAGGGCGAGACCTGATGGGCTGCGTCACCGGCGAAGACCACCCGGCCATGGACGAAGTGCTCGAGCCTGCGGCACTGGAAGCGGTAGACCGAGACCCATTCCAGCGCGAAATCATCATGGCCGAGCATCTGCCGGATGCGCGGCCGCACGATCTCTGGCCGTCGTTCATGCTCGGGGTCGGCGTCCCGATCGAGTTGCAGATCGATGCGCCAGACATCGTCCGGCTGTTTGTGCAGCAGGGCGGACTGGCCGGAATGGAAGGGCGGCGCGAACCAGAACCAGCGCTCGGTCGGGAACTCCGCCTGCATCTTCACATCGGCGATGAGGAACTTGTCCTCGAAGGCTTCGCCGCGAAACTCCAGGCCAAGCAGCGCGCGCGTCGGCGAACGCGCTCCGTCGCAGCCGACCACCCAGCCGGCATCGAGCTGGTAGGGCCCATCCGGCGTCGCGATGGTCAGGAGCGCGCCGTCGCGACATGGCTGAATGCCAGTCAGACGGTTCGACCAGCGCAGATCGATCAGCGCCTCGGCAGCCGCAGCGTCGGCCAATGCCGCTTCGACGTAATATTGCTGCAGGTTGATGAAAGCCGGCTGCTTGTGGCCAGGCTCAGGCAATAGATCGAACTCATAGAGTTGCTCTTGCCCGTGAAAGACCCTGCCCCGCTGCCAGGTGACGCCTTTCGCGACCATACCTTCAGCGAGGCCGAGCCTGTCGAAGATCTCCAGCGTACGCTTGGCAAAGCAGATCGCGCGCGAGCCTTCGCCGATGCGATCGGAATCATCGATCAGCACGACGGGGACTGCGCGGCGTGCCAGATCGAGCGCGAGCGTCAACCCGACCGGGCCGGCGCCGATGATGACGACGGGATGATGGGCCGGTCCGCGTGCATCCTGGTCAGGGCTGCGGCGATAGGCGAAACGGCGGATCTCCATCGTCATCCGATCGCCTCCGGCCCCTCGATCCCGAGCGTTTTCAGGTCGGAGGCGCGCCGACGGATATCGAAGGCGAGGAAGTACTCATCGAGCTGCGGCGGCGCGACCTTCGTGCCGGCGAGCATGGCGTGAGCCTGGCCGCGATGATGGATCTGGTGCTGGAAGAGATGCGCGAGCAGATCGTCGATCCGCTCGGGCACCTTGCCGTCATCGCCGCGATCGGTCTCGACCTGCCGTGCCAGCCCTGCCTCGCTCAGCGCATCGCAAAACGCGATCAGGCGGCGATCGGTCTGCCCCTGCACGATGAGGAGCGCCGCCGCGTCGAGCGGCCGGAAGGTATCGAAGACGGCCAGCCCGCGCCCGCCTTGCTCCAGCGCATCGAGATAGAACTGATCGACCGAGAGATTGTGGTTCAAGGTCTCGTGGAGCGAGGGGAAGAAGCTCGTGCCCGGCGCCCTGAACGCTTCGTCGTCCAGCTCGGCGCAGGCACGCAGCAGCCGGTCATTGGCCCAGCCATTGTTGCGAGCCGCCTTGCGCAGATATGTGACGAGCGACATCGCCCTAGCCCCGAAGATCGATCCACATCTGGCGATCGCGCTCGTCGGTCCAGATACGCGGGTGGTCGAGCCCGTTGGCCTCGTCATAGGCACGCGAAACATTGAAGGGCAAGCAATGCTCGAAAATCACCCAGTCGCCATAGCCTGGCTTCAAAACGGCATGGACACGCTCGAAGGTCTCGCGGAGCGAGCAACCCGCGCCGGCGCTCTGCTTCACGGCGTCATAGAGGTCGCTGAGAAAGGCGCGCGTGCCACTGATGCCATCAGCGACCATTGCCGCGTCGGTCAGCGCCGCGCCACGGCCCGGCACCATTGCGACCGAGCCGAGGGCGGACAAATGGTCGAGCGTCGTCGGCCAGTCCTCGAAATGGGCATCGCCGCAATAGGGCGTCGCACCATACTCGACGAGATCACCCGCGAAGGAGACCTCGGCATCGGGAATCCAGGCGACGATGTCGCCTGCGGTATGGCCGCGCCCGAGCTTCGTCAGCCTGACCTCGCGCTTGCCGAGCCAGATCGAGGCGGTATCGGAAAAGGTCATGGTCGGCCAGGTCAGGCCCGGCCGGATCGAATCCGCGCCTTGGAAGAGCCGTGGAAACCGGCCGATCTCGCTCGCCTTGTCCTGTTCGCCGCGCTCCACGATCATCTCGCGGGCGACATCGGATGCGACGATCTCGCGGGCGCCATAGGCTGGCGCCCCCAGCACGCGGACCGCATGGTAATGCGAGAGCACGACATGGCTGATCGGCTTGTCGGTGACCCTGCGGACGCGCTCGATCACCGTTTCCGCCATCTTCGGCGTCGCCTGCGCATCGAAGACGAGCACGCTCTCGTCACCGACGACGACCCCTGTATTGGGGTCGCCCTCGGCGGTATAGGCGTAGATGCCCCGGCCGATCTCATCGAAGGAAATGGTCTTCTCGCCGAGATCGGCGCTGGAGGCGAAGGCGGGCTTGTCAGTCGACATGGGGCAGGACGTCCTGTTCGATCGCACCGAAAACCGAAGAACCCTCCCCGTCCTTCATCTCGATACGAATCGTATCGCCGAAGCGCAGGAAGGGTGTTGCGGCAGTGCCCGACTTGATGATCTCGACCATGCGCTGCTCGGCGATACAGGCATAGCCGACGCCACCTTGCGCGATCGGTCGCCCCGGGCCGCCTTCCTCGTCGCGGTTCGAGACCGTGCCGGAGCCGATGATCGTGCCGGCCGAGAGCGGGCGCGTTCGCGCGGCATGAGCGATCAGCGTGCCGAAATCGAAGGTCATGTCGACACCCGCATTCGGCTGTCCGAAGGGCTGGCCGTTGAGCAGCGAGAGCAGCGGCAGGTGCAGCTTTCCGCCCTGCCATGCCTCGCCCAGTTCATCGGGCGTCGCGGCCACCGGCGAGAAGGCCGTCGGCGGCTTCGACTGGAGAAAGCCAAAGCCCTTCGCCAGTTCGCCCGGAATCAGGTTGCGCAGGCTGACGTCATTGACGAGCATCACGAGGCGGACATGGCCATGCGCCGCTTCCGCGGAGACGCCCATCGGCACGTCGCCGGTGATGACGGCGATCTCGGCCTCGAAATCGATGCCGTCCTCCTCGCTGCGGGTCCGGATCGGCTGGCGCGGCCCCAGCACGGCGTCGGATCCGCCCTGATACATCAACGGGTCGCTCCAGAAGCTCTCCGGCATCTCGGCGCCCCTTGCCTTCCTGACGAGCGCGACATGGTTCACATAGGCCGAGCCGTCGAGCCACTGATAGGCGCGCGGCAAGGGGGCTGCGCAATCATGCTCGTGGAAACGGAAGGATGGGACGGAGCCATGCTCCAAACCTTCTGCTAGATCGGCCAGGCGCGGCGCATGGCGCCCCCAGTCGTCGAGGGCGGCCTGCATGGTCGCGACCACGGGAAAGGCGTCCGTGGCGCGCGTCAGGTCCTTGGAAACCACGACAAGGCGGCCATCACGACCGTGCATGAGGGAAGCGAGTTTCATCTCTTTCCAATCCGTGACGAACACGCGAGATTGCGCGCAACAAACCTCTGGGAGATCAGCTTATGAAACGCCGCGACTTTTTGAAAACCGGTGCGCTGGCAGCGGCTGCTACGCCGGTCGCGATGCCGGCGATCGCGCAGTCGCAGCCGGAGGTGAAGTGGCGCCTGACCTCGAGCTTCCCGAAGGCGCTCGACACGATCTACGGCACGGCCCAGCAATTCGCGAAATACATGTCGGACGCGACCGACGGCAAATTCCAGGTCCAGACCTTCTCCGCCGGCGAGATCGTGCCGGGCCTGCAGGCCCTCGACGCGGTCACCTCCGGCACGGTCGAATGCGCGCATACGCCGACCTATTTCTATATCGGCAAGGAGCCGGCACTGGGGCTCGGCACCGGCATCCCGTTCGGGCTCAATGCGCGTCAGCAGCATTCCTGGTGGTTCTTCGGCGGCGGCGAGGAGATCATCAATTCGGCACTGGCCAAGTTCAATGCCTATTCGATCCCCTGCGGCAACTCCGGCTGCCAGATGGGCGGCTTCTTCCGCAAGGAACTGACCTCGCTCGATGATCTCAAGGGCCTGAAATTCCGCATCGGCGGCATGGGCGGCGCCGTGCTCGCCAAGCTCGGCGTGGTGCCGACGCAGATCGCAGGCGGCGACGTCTACCCGGCGCTGGAGCGCGGCACGATCGACGCCGCGGAATTCGTCGGCCCCTATGACGACGAGAAGCTCGGCTTCGTGCGCGTCGCCAAATATTACTACTATCCCGGCTGGTGGGAGGGCGGCGCCATGCTGCATCTCGTCATCGGCCAGGAGGCCTGGAACAAGCTGCCGAAGCACTACCAGGCGATCGTCCACCACGCCTGCGAGGCTGCCAATAACTGGATGCTGGCGAAGTACGACGCCGTGAACCCGGGCGGCCTGCGCCGGCTGGTCCAGCAGGGCGCACAGCTCAAGGCCTTCCCGATGCCGATCATGGAAGCGGCTCTCAAGGCGGCAGACGAATACTACGCCGAGACCTCTGCCAAGAGCGAGCAATTCAAGAAGGGCTACGATTCGATGGTCGCCTTCCGCGGCGAGAACCTGCTCTGGTGGCAGGTCGCCGAGCTCTCCTACGACTCGTTCATGAACCGCCTGCGGTCGCGCTGAGGCGCCGCCAGGACCGATTGCAGGCGCCGGGTCAGACAAGTCTGATCCGGCGCGGTGCATGCGCCGCCATCGCCTCGGCCAGATGCGTAGAAACGGCTTTCGGGCGCGTCTCGAGGACGGGCCCGACCATCCCGGCCGCTTTGCCACGCTGCTTGCCGACCCGGCGGCGGAGTTTCTTCCTGACCTTCCTGAGGGGCTTGGTCGCGACGGTTTCCGCCAGTTGCCGATCGGCCATGTCGAGATCGACGACCGCGCCGAGATGGGTGCGCAAGCGCTCGACCGCCTCGATCTGCTCCTTGTAGTGACCGGGGTCGGCGGGCTGGAAGAAGCTGAGCTGATAGCCGAGATCGATGATGCGGGTGCGCCAGGCATGCAGGCGCTTCAGGCTCATCCGGCGCGGATCCTGCCGCGCCGCGCGCCTGGCTTTGCGATAGCTGCGCCGGAATGCGGCGAGCAGGAACCCGCCACGCTCGCCGGCCACCGACCACTCCTCCATCCTGGCGGCGAGACGGTCGAGCTCCAACTGCATGGAGACGATGGTGTCCGGCGGCGGCATCGGGTCCGGTGGGGGCTCGACCAACCTGCCGCGTTCACTGGGCATCAACTCACGCAATGTCCGCGCGACGACCGCTGCATCACGCGTCGCACCGAAGTTCTGGCGCAGGCGCTTGATGTCGGCCCGGAGCTGCGCCGTCTCCTCCTCCAGAGCAGCCGGCGAGAGCTTCAGCAGGGAACGCCACGCCTTCATCAGGCGGCGGAAATCATGAATGCCCTTGGCTGGGTCGCTCTCCAGGCGGTCGAGCAACCGCCGGCCGTGCAACGGCATCTCGCGACAGACTGCCAGCCAGTGCTGGGCCCAGAGCCGCATCAATGCCGGACCGCGAGGCACCGCAGAGCGCGAGGGCCGAGCGCGCGGGCTCCTGCCGCCGCTCGGTCGGGCCGGTGCTTTCGCGGGTGTCGCCAAGGCGCGCTCCTTGCGAAGTTCGGAAAGCGCATTGAGCGGCAAGCATTCGGGCTCCGCAAGTGCCTTGCAGGGATCGGGACGCTACCAGGCCTCGCGCCGTGTCGGATCGAAGCGCTTCTTCAGGCCCTCCCAGCAGGCGCTGTAGTCCGGCTGCAAGGCTGGCAGGGCCGCGGCATAGCCGGTGACGCGCTGGGGAAAGCGGGTCTCGAACATGAAGGCCATGGTCCCGGTCAGCTTCACCGGCTTGAGCTCGACGGTGCTCGCATGTTCGAACGCCTGCGTGTCCGGGCCGTGCGGCAGCATCATGTTGTGCAGGCTGAAGCCGCCGGGCGTGAAGCCCTCGGGCTTGGCGTCATAGACACCGTAGATCAGTCCCATGAACTCGGACATGATATTGCGATGGTACCAGGGCGGGCGGAACGTATTCTCTGCGACCAGCCAGCGCTCGGGAAAGATCACGAAGTCGATATTCGCAGTGCCGGGTGTTTCCGACGGCGCGGTCAGGACCGTGAAGATCGACGGGTCGGGATGGTCGAAGGAAATCGCTCCGACCGGCGAATAATGGCGCAGGTCGTATTTGTAGGGCGCGTAATTGCCATGCCAGGCCACGACATCGAGCGGCGACTGGCCGATCGGCGTGGAAAAGAGCTCTCCGCCCCATTTTGCATAGAGCGTCGACGGCGTCTCGTCGTCTTCATAGGCCGCGATGGGTGTCAGGAAGTCACGCGGATTGGCCAGGCAATTCGCGCCGATCGGGCCGCGATCCGGCAAGGTGAAGGAGCCCCCATAGTTTTCGCAGACATAGGCGCGGGCCGGTCCGCCCATCAGCTCGCAGCGGAAGACGACGCCGCGCGGAATGATGCAGATCTCGCCGGGCTCGATCTCGATCACCCCGAATTCGGTGCAGAAGCGCAACGCCCCCTCCTGCGCCACGACCAGGAACTCCCCATCGGCGCAGAAGAGGTATTCGCGTTCCATCGAGGCGGTGACGAAAACCATATGGGCTGCCATACCGGCCTGGGTCTCGGCATCGCCGGCCGTCGTCAGCGTGCGCAGGCCGGTGAGGAAGGTCAGCGTCTCCGATGGCACGGGGATCGGGCTCCAGCGCAGCTGGCCGATCGGCAGCTCGGCCTCGTCGCGGCAGGGAGCACTGCGGATCAACCCCTTGTCGACCTTCTTCCAGCGCCCGCCATGCTTGACGCTGGGGCGGATGCGATAGAGCCAGGATCGCTCGTTCGAGGAGCGCGGCGCGGTGAAGGGCGAGCCGGACAGCTGCTCGGCATAAAGGCCATAGGCAGCCCTCTGCGGCGAATTGCGGCCGACCGGCAGGGCGCCGGGCAGCGCCTCGGTCTCGAAACTGTTGCCGAAGCCCGACATGTAGCGTGTGCCGGTGGCAGCCTGGCGCAGCGGGGCTGTATGAATCTGTGCCTGGACATTCATGAGCATTTCCCCTTCCGCTGCCGGACCGCTTTGACAAGAACGCAGGATCCGGAAAGATCGGAGCGGGCGTCCCGCCCCGACCTCAGCTAGTTACAGATGAAACTAATGTCAACGCAGCCCGAGCCTCCCCCACCCGGCGACGAAACGACCTTGCGGCTGGAGCAGTTCCTGCCCTATCGGCTGAACGTCGTCGGCCATTTCGCCAGCCGCGCGCTCGGACGAATCTATAGCGAGCGCTTCGGCATAGGCATTCCCGAATGGCGTGTGATCGCGCAGCTCGGCGAATTCGGAAAGCTGACCTCGCGCGACATCGGCGAGCTGTCCCAGATGCACAAGACCAAGGTTTCGCGCGCCGTCAGCGAGCTCGAGAAGCGCGGCCTGACCTCGCGCAGCGAGAATCGCGAGGACCGGCGCGAGGCCTTCATCAGCCTGACGCCCCGCGGCTCCCGGACCTATGCCGAGATCGTGCCGCTGGCGCTCGCCTTCCAGGCGCGCTGGACCGAGGGACTGCCGGCAGACGAGCTGCGCGTGTTCGAGCGCGTGCTTTCGATTCTCACCGAGCGTGGCCGCCATCTCGCGGGCGGCTATCACGAAAGCGAAGGCTGAATTGCCGCTTGCCGCCAAATATGGCATGCCGGGCTTCGCCATGGCCGTGCGCCCGAATCCGCGCCGCGCCGTCGCAGGCTCCGTCCTTAGTTCCGTCGCGTTTGGCAGGTGAAACTCCCGCAAAGCGATTGCCCGGTCTCCGGGACGGATCGAACAAGCAGGTAATATGGCCCAACCGGCGATGAGACTACGACTAACCCGGCGCCTCGGCGCGATGCTGCTGGCCTTCTCGGCGATGGGTGGAGCGGCGCTTGCGCAGTCGCCCGCGTGCAATGCGTGGCGCAGCGAACTTGCGAGCCTGCAGGGCCAGCGCGGCGGCGATCCGCGCGCCGCGCAACAGGCGCAGCGCGTCGGCGCCCAGCTCTCGCAAAGCGTCAGCCAGTTCCGCGCGATGGGCTGCGAACGTGGCGGCTTCCTCTTCTTCGGTGCGCAGCCGCCCCCGCAATGCGGCGGTCTGCAGGCACAGATCAACCAATTGCAGTCCCAGTACACGGCACTCCAGCGCCAGGCACAGGGCGGAGCTGCCGAGCAGCGCCGCATGCAGCTCGCCGCCGCGATCGAGACCAATTGCCGGGGGGGACAGCAGCAGCGCGGCTTCTTCGAAACGATCTTCGGCATCGAGCCGCGCCGCGGCGAGATCGATTCGACCATGCCCGAACTCGATCCGGACATGCAGCCGCTCGATTCCGAGAAGCCTCGCCAGGGCGGCCCCAATACGGTCTGCGTCCGGACCTGCGACGGCTATTTCTTCCCGCTGGCCAACAGCCCCGGCGGCCGCGACGGCCAGGATGAGATGTGCCAGGCGCTCTGCCCGGGAACCGAGACGCTGGCCTTCGGCATGAGCACCGGCGGCGACATTCAGAATGCCGTCGCCCGCGGCAGCGGAACGCCCTATGCGTCGCTGGCAAACGCCGGAAAGTATATTCGCAGCTTCGATTCCGCCTGCACCTGCCGAGCGCCCGGCCAGAGCTGGTCGCAGGCGCTGCGCAATGCCGAGGAGCTTCTCGACAAGCGCAAGGGCGACGTCATCGTCACCGAACAGCGCGCCGCCGAATTGTCGCGGCCCAAGCCCGATCCGAAACGCAGGACCGCAGCCCCCGCGCCGGCTCAACAGCAGCCGATCCTGCCTGAGGCCGACGACAAGCCGATGCCGTCCGAGAATTCGCCGACATCGGGCACGGAGTCGGCCGGCATGGGTCCGCAGAGCGTCGAGCCGGAAAAGGTCGTGCAACAGGGCGACGGTGTGAAGAAGGAAAGCCGCAGCATCACCGGCGAGCGGCGCACGGTCAGGATCGTCGCGCCCAACCTCGCACCCAATCTGGGCCCCGCGGTCGCGCGGCCCTGACGCCGGCAGTCCCGCCGCAACGGCGCCTCGTGCGTCGGCGGCGGATGTTAAGCCATGCGTTCAAGTGGTATCCGGAGCTAAAAATCCCATAGATCAAGCGCTAGACGCATGACGCCGACAGGCGCATATACAGGCAACTTCACCCCGGCCGGCCTGGATACGCGCCAGATTTCGTCAGGATTGCTTTCCCAGCACGCAATCCTACTCTGACGGCCTCCTTGGCAGAGCCCAGCAGAGGCGTCCCATGTCAGAGACAACCGCCGACACCCATACCGGAATGGATCTGGCCGACACCCGTCGTCGCCTGAAGGCGATCTTCATGGGCTCGGTCGGCAATCTGGTCGAATGGTATGATTTCTACGCCTACACGGCCTTTGCGCTCTATTTCGCGCCGCATTTCTTCCCGTCGCACGATCCTGTCGTCCAGCAGCTCAACGCCGCGACGCTGTTCGCTGCCGGCTTCATCGTCCGCCCGATCGGCGGATGGCTGTTCGGCCACATCGCCGACCGCTATGGCCGCCGGCTTTCGCTGACGATCTCGGTGCTGATGATGTGCTTCGGCTCGCTGATCATCGCGCTGACGCCGACCTATGCGACGATCGGATTTGCAGCACCAGCGCTGCTCGCGCTCGCGCGGATCATCGAAGGCCTGAGCCTCGGTGGCGAGTACGGGGCAAGCGCGACCTATCTCACCGAGATCGCCGACCCGAACCATCGCGGATTCTATTCGAGCTTTCAGTACGTCACGCTGATCGGCGGCCAGCTGACCGCCATCGTGGTGCTGCTGCTGCTCCAGAACGTGTTCCTGACCCATGAACAGCTCGTCGCCTGGGGCTGGCGCATCCCCTTCGTGATCGGCGCGCTGCTCGCGATTACCGCGATGTTCATGCGCCGCCACATGCACGAAACGGAATCCTTCGTCGAAGCCAGCAAGACGAAGAAGCGCGAAAGCTCGCTGCGCGGACTGCTGAAATACCCGCGCGAGGTTGCGATCGTGGTCGGCCTGACCGCCGGCGGCACCGCGGCCTTCTATACCTTCACCACCTATATGCAGACCTTCGTGAAGCAGACCGTCGGCCTGTCCGACATCACGACGACCTATGTCATCGCCGGTTCGCTGATCTTCGCCTCGATCCTGCAGCCGATCTATGGCGCCATCTCGGACAGGATCGGCCGCAAGCCGCTGCTGATCTTCTTCGGCATCGCCGGCTCGCTGCTCACGGTGCCGATCCTGACCATGCTGTCGCAGACCAAGTCGCCCTGGATGGCGTTCCTGCTGATCTCCGCAGCCTGGATCTTCGTTGCCGGCTATACCTCGATCAATGCCGTGGTGAAGGCCGAGCTGTTCCCGACCGCGATCCGCGCCACCGGCGTCGCCGTGCCCTACGCCGTGACGGTCTCGATCTTTGGCGGCACGGCGCCTGCAATCGCGCTGTTCTTCAAGCAGCAGGGCCACGAGCAGTGGTTCTTCTACTACCTGGCGGGTGTGATCTTCCTGTCGCTGCTGGTCTACGCCACCATGCGCGACACCAAGCATGAATCGGCGATGTACCGGCACGAGTGAACCAGGGCGGCATTGCCCGCGGGGCCGATATCGTCCCGGACAGGCGGTGCGGCCGCACTGATCCGGGACGATGTGAAACCTTCAGGCCGCCTCGCCCGCGAGCCGCTTCAGCGCTTTGTCACGGCCGATGAGCGGCAACAGGGCAGCCAGCTCCGGCCCGTGCTCGAGGCCGGTCAGCGCCTGGCGAAGCGGCATGAACAGGGCCTTGCCCTTGGCGCCGGTCGCAGTGCCGACGGCCTGCGTCCAACTCTTCCAGGTTGTCGCATCGAAGGGCTCGGCCGGGAGCAGCGTCGCTGCGTTGGCCGCAAAGCCGGCGTCAGTGATCACGGGCACAATCGGGCCGCGCACGACCTGCCACCACGCCTTCGCCTCGGCAAGCTTCGCAAGATTGCCGCGCACTGCCAGCCAGAAAGGTTCGTCGGCCGCGATCCCCAGCGCCTCCAACCGATCCGACACCGCATCGAACGGCAGTTGATGCAGCGTGCGTGCGCTCAGCGATTCAAGCTCATGCTCGTCGAACTTGGCCGGTGCACGCGAGACATGCGCGAGGTCGACGAGGCCAGCGAGTTCATCCAGGCTCGCGACCGGCCTGACCGCGTCGGAGGAGCCAACGAGAACGGCCAGTGCCGCGACGGCGAGCGCCTCCACCCCGGACTCGCGCAGACCGCGCAGCGAGAGATGACCGAGCCGTTTCGAGAGCCCCTCGCCGCTCGCCGTGGTCAGCAGGTTGTGGTGGCCGAACGCCGGAAGGGCGGCGCCCAGCGCCTCGAAGATCTGGATCTGGACCGCGGTGTTGGTGACATGGTCCTCGCCACGAATGACATGGGTGACGCCGGTCTCCACGTCATCCACCACCGAGGGAAGCGTGTAGAGATAGCTGCCATCCTCACGCACCAGCACCGGGTCGGAGAGAGAGGCGCAGTCGACATGCGACGCGCCGCGCACGAGATCATCCCAAGCGACCTCGCGGGCCTCGAGCAGGAAGCGCCAATGCGGCTTGCGCCCTTCCGCCTCGAGCGCCGCCCGCTGCTCGGCCGTGAGCTTCAGCGCAGCGCGGTCGTAGATGGGCGGCAGGCCGCGAGCGAGCTGGCGCTTACGGCGGCGATCCAGTTCGTCGGCGGTCTCAAAGCAGGGGTAAAGTCGCCCGGCGGCGCGCAGCCGGTCGGCCGCCGCATCATAGATCGGCAGCCGTTCCGACTGGCGAATGACGAGATCGGGTTCGATGCCGAGCCAGCCGAGATCCCCGGCAATCGCATCCGCGAATTCCGGCTTCGAGCGCGCAAGATCGGTGTCGTCATAGCGCAGCAGGAAGCGCCCACCATGGCGGCGGGCAAAGAGCCAGTTGAACAGCGCCGGCCGGGCATTGCCGATATGGAGATAGCCGGTCGGCGACGGCGCGAAGCGAACGAGTGGCGTTGTCATGACGAGGCTTATGACGCCTTTGCGCGGGGCCGACAATCGGCTCAGAAATCGAAGCTCTCGCCCCCGGCCTTGCCGACGCCCTTGACCAGCGCGGCGTCCGGCCGGTGCGCGGGCTCGCCGGGATCACGGAAGCGATTGACGATCGGGTAGCGCCGGTCGCGGCCGAAATTCTTGCGCGTCACCTTTACGCCGGGAGCCGCCTGCCGGCGCTTGTACTCGGCGAGATAGAGCAGGCGCTCGACCTTCTTGACCGTCTCGAGATCGTGGCCACGAGAGACGATGTCGGCGAGGCGCATTTCGTGCTCGATCAGGCAGGCGAGGATATCGTCCAGCACGTCATAGGGTGGCAGCGAATCCTGGTCCTTCTGGTTCTCGCGCAGTTCGGCCGTCGGCGGCTTGACGATGATGTTGTGCGGAATGACCTCGCCGTCCGGCCCGAGCGCACCGGCAGGCTTCCAGCGGTTGCGCAGCGCCGACATGCGAAAGACCTCGGTCTTGTAGAGATCCTTGATCGGGTTGTAGCCGCCATTCATGTCGCCATAGAGCGTGGCGTAGCCGCATGACATCTCGGATTTGTTGCCCGTGGTCACCACCATCGGCCCGAACTTGTTCGAGATCGACATCAGCAGCGTGCCGCGCACGCGGCTCTGCAGGTTTTCCTCGGTGACCCCGCGATTGGTGCCGGCGAAGAGGCTGGCGAGCGCTGCTTCGAAACCCTCGACCGGTTCGGCGATCGGCACGATCTCGTAGCGGACGCCAAGCGCATCGGCACAGCGCTTCGCATCGTCCAGGCTCTCCTGCGAGGTGAAGCGATAGGGCATCATCACGCAACGGACCTTGTCGGCGCCGAGCGCATCGACCGCCATCGCCGCACAGATCGCGGAATCGATGCCGCCGGAGAGGCCGAGCACCACGCCGGGAAAGCCGTTCTTCTCGACATAGTCGCGCAGGCCCAGCACGCAGGCGGCGTAATCCGCCTCGTCGCTGCTCTCAATCGGCGTGATCTCGCCCGGCCGGCAGCGCCAGGACCCGTTCTCGCACACCCATTCGGTCAGGCGCAGAGCCTCGCGGAACGCCGGGAGCTGATGCGCAAAGGTCTTGTCGGCATTCAGCACGAAGGAGGCGCCCTCGAAGACGAGTTCGTCCTGGCCTCCGAGCTGGTTGAGATAGACCATCGGCAGTCCGGCCTCGACGACGCGGGCGACCGCGACGTTCAGGCGTTCCTCGGTGACGCCGCGCCGGTAAGGCGAGCCGTTGGGAACAAGCAGGATCTCGCCGCCGGTCTCGGCGATGCATTCGACGACCTCTTCGCCCCAGATATCCTCGCAGACCGGCAGGCCGAGGCGGATATGGTTGCGGAAGACGACAGGGCCGGGCAGCGGGCCGGGTTCGAAGACGCGCTTCTCGTCGAACACACCGTAATTCGGCAGGTCGACCTTGAAGCGCACCGACTGGATCATCCCGGCGTCGAGCAGGGCATAGGCGTTGTAGAGCTTGCCCTCCTCGAGCCAGGGCAAGCCGACCAGCACGGCTGGCCCGCCATCGGCGGTCTCGCGCGCCAGATCCTCGCAGGCCCTGCGGCAGGCATCCTGGAAGGCGGGCTTCAGCACCAGATCCTCCGGCGGATAGGCCGACAGGAAGAGTTCCGGGAACATCACCAGATCGGCGCCGGCGGCCGCAGCGTCGCGCCGTGCAACGCGCACCATGTCGGCATTGCCGGCGACGTCGCCGACGATGGGATTGAGCTGGGCCAGAGCCAGGCGGAAGGAGGTCGCTGTCATGCTCCGGCTTTACCGCGCGGCGGCAGGGCCAGCAACGGCCGCGCGCCCTGCCCTGACCTGCATTTGCGCGTGATCAGCCCTTCGATCAACGCAAGGTCGAACGGAAATCGGCGGAATAGCGCAGCTCACGCAGCGGACGCACGCGGCGCGTCGTCTCGTCATAGATCGGATGGGCCTTGTAGGCCGCCAGCGCCGCCTCATCGGCAAACTCGCCGTAAACAACGACATCGATGTCATTGCCGAGCGGGTCGACCTTGGCATTGGCGACGACCTCGAAGGCGAGCGAATGCGGGATATCGCCGAGCCGAGTCAGAGATAACCGGACGGTCTCGACATCCTCGCGCCGCTTCGCCGTGAAGAATACGATGTGGCGGATCATGCGCCCTCCTTCGCAGGCAGCCGGGAATCGCGCCGCCTTATCGGGCCGATGTCTTCCCGGCGACGCGCAAAACGCAACCTGCGTTGACGCCGCATCAGCATCGATCTGCCCAAACACTTGATATTGCTAGCCACCCGCTTTCTGCGGCCACCGGAACAACCGCGTAGGAACGCGGAACCGCGAGGAACACTGAAAACTGTTCTTCCCCCTGTTCGTCCCTTCCGCGAGGTTGGCGCCATGAGCGAGCACGCGCCTCAACTGACCGCCAAATGGATTGCCGTGCTCAAAATCCGGGCTCGGCATCGCGGCACGGAATATTCGCTGACGTGTGCCGAGATCGACGCCAAGAGCTTCCCGCACGGCACCCGCCGCGGCTTGCGTGAATGGGTCAACGACGCCCTCAAGGCGCTTCACTCGTTGGAATGTGTTGAGCCTCTCGGCTTGGCGGCCAGCGGCGGCCGTCGCTGGGGCATTACCAATCTTGGCTTCGCGGTATTCGCCGCCGCCTCCCTCCCAGCAAGGAGCGAGCCCTGACTGACGCCCCCACTCCCGAGAGGGCGCCGATCAGCGAGGAACGGCTGGCGTAGGTCCGGCAAGGGCTTTCCGATTGCGAGAACGAGCGCGTCGTCCAGCCTTCCAATGTGCGAGCCCTCCTCGCCCTTATCTCCGATTTCCGCGCCCGGCTGGCGCGCTGCGGAGGGGAACGGGATGGGTTCGAGACGCGGAACGAGGGTCAGGTTGGCATCGCCCTTGATCATCTGCGCCACCGCCAGACCGCCGAAGCGCGAGTTGTCGAGCTGGAGGGGCGCTGAAGCCGTTCGCGGAAGCGGCTGATGGCATCCCGGCAAGCCAGCGGCCGGCGGGCGACGCTTTCCACCATCCGGCACTTGTTTGGTGCTCGGGCTCACTGTCTCACCTCAAAGAAAAGCCCCGCGGGAGCGAGGTTGAAAATGCTACAGGTCGAAGACTTAGCCAGCCAGCTGTTCAGTAGCCATTCAAGTCGAGCGGCGCGATCATTCGCCATCCGACAGCCGACCCGGCGACTGCCTGGGACCGATCCTCCGGGTTAACGACGGACGATGCCATGAACCTCTCGCGCTATCTGCTGCCGATTGCCGCGCTCGCGATGATGACGGGATACGGGTTTGCGCAAACACCCGTACAGATGGGTCCAGATACAAAGCCGACCATGACCTCCCCGGCCCCCGCGGCGCCTGCCAAGAAGGCTACAGCGACCTCCTCCGGAATGACCGCCAAGTCGAAGGCGTGCTCTGTCCAAGCGGATCAGAAGGGACTTCATGGGAAGGCCCGGAAGAAATTCCGCGACGAGTGCAAGAAGGCCTAGGCTCGATGAAGTCGGGCGCCATCCTGGATGTTGGGTGGCGCCCTAGGGCCAATTTGTCAGCCGGTCGCCAGTTTGGCGTTCCTTCAGCGCCGCACTTACGAACCGAGTAGACGCGCCGGTGCGCTTCGGAGACACGTGGAACGGCATCACATAGCTCTCCTGCCGGTCGTCGCAGACGATGCCATGAGCGGCTTGCCGCCCTGTTCGCCATGTCGATTGGCATGGTCGAGCGCCAGACGAAGCACATCAATTGAGGGGCTTTGGCCCGCAAAGCGCGGTCTGGAATGGGACGCTGAGGGAACGAGGCTGCAAACAGAGATGAGCACGTTAACGCCGCATTAGGGTTACCAATGCATCAATACCGCCCAGAGCAGTGCCACAAAGGCCGGATTGCGGCCTCTGCTCGGGGAGACCACGATGCGTATCCGCTCCATTGCGCCGGCCTTGGGTCTTGCAGCGCTCGGACTGTCCATCGCCGGCGCGCCGGCGGTTTCGGCCGACTATCCGGTGCTGCGTGGGTCGCAGATCGAAGATGCACCACCGCCACCATCGGACTATTTCTCGGGCGGATTCAACTGGACGGGCTTCTATCTGGGCGGCGGCGCTGGCGTCTCGGAAACGAAATTCGAACCCGGAACCGGGCTGCAGAATCTGGCCAACTTCGCCTTTCGGAACACGCTGCTTGGCGCCGAAAGCAACATGGGCTCGTTCGTCAACAATCTGCCGTCCAAAAGGGACAGCGGCGCGACCTATTTTGGGATGGCCGGCTATAACATAGCCTTCGGCGATGCCGTGCTCGGCATCGAAGTCGACTATACCCGTTCCGATCAGAGCTACAGCATCAACGACTTCATTGCGCGTCGCACTATCACCTCAAACGGGACGGTGAACGACTGGTCCATGACGACCCGCCAGGGAGCGGTGCTGAACGACTACGCCACGGCGCGCATTCGCATGGGTTGGGCCTATGGCCGCATCATGCCGTTTGCGACATTCGGTGGCGCCGTTGGCCGCTTCGACACCGTATCGACGATCACAGCAACAAACTTCATCACCCAGGCGAATCCTGTCACCGGCGCTATCAACTCCGGCATGGCGGTTGGCTACCCGCTCGGAGTCGGGGCCACCAAGAAGAACGTCTATGGCTACGGCCTCGCGGTCGGCGCCGGCGTTGACATGGCCTTGACCGACAACCTGTTCCTGCGCGGCGAATATCAGTTGATCCGCTTCGCGGACGTCGAAGGAACAACGACGACGGTCAACACCGCCCGCGTCGCTGCGGGCGTCAAATTCTGATCCGACGAAACGGACGCAAGGAAAAAGCCGCGGCTCGCGCCGCGGCTTTCTTGTTTCTGCCAGGATGACGCCGGCTTATTCCGCCGCCTCGGCCTCGGGCCGTGCCCGGCCCGAGCGCTCGCGCTTGACCAGTTCCGCCACCAGGAACGCCATCTCCAGCGCCTGCTCCGCATTGAGGCGCGGGTCGCAGAAGGTGTGGTAGCGGTCGTTCAGGTCGGCGTCGGTCATGCCGCGTGCGCCACCCGTGCATTCGGTGACGTTCTTGCCGGTCATTTCCAGGTGCAGGCCGCCGGCATAGGTGCCTTCGGCCTGGTGCACGGCGAAGAAGTTCTTCACCTCGCTCAGGATCAGGTCGAAGGGCCGCGTCTTGTAGCCGCTCGCAGCCTTCACCGTATTGCCGTGCATCGGATCACAGGACCAGACGACATTGCGCCCTTCCCGCTTGGTGGCGCGGACCAAGGCCGGCAGATGGTCGAAGACCTTGTCGGCGCCGAAGCGTGCGATCAGCGTCAGGCGCCCGGCCTGGTTCTGCGGATCGAGCGTGTCGATCAGCCTCATGAGGTTGTCCGGGGTCAGGGACGGGCCGCATTTCAGGCCGATCGGATTGCGGATGCCACGGAAGAACTCGACATGGGCATGGTCGAGCTGACGGGTGCGGTCACCGATCCAGACCATATGGCCGGAGGTGTCGTACCAGTCGCCGGAGGTGGAATCGACGCGGGTCATCGCCTGCTCGTAGCCGAGCAGCAACGCCTCGTGGCTGGTGTAGAAATCCGTGCTCCGCATCTCGGGATGCGTCTCAGGATCGATGCCGATGGCGCGCATGAAATCGAGCGCCTCGGTGATGCGCCCCGCCACCTCCTGGTAGCGGCCCGATTGCGGACTGTCCTTGACGAAGCCGAGCATCCAGCGATGCGCATTGTCGAGATTGGCGTAACCGCCGGTCGCGAAGGCGCGGATCAGGTTCAGCGTCGCCGCCGACTGGCGATAGGCCTCGAGCTGACGACGCGGATCCGGAATCCGGGATTCTGCCGTGAACTCGTTGTCGTTGATGATATCGCCCTTGTAGCTCGGCAGCTCGACGCCACCGATCGTCTCGGTCGGGGTCGAGCGCGGCTTGGCGAACTGGCCAGCGACGCGGCCGACCTTCACCACCGGCGAGCCGCCGGCAAAGGTCAGGACGACCGCCATCTGCAGGAACAGACGGAAGAAGTCGCGGATATTATCAGCCGAATGCTCGGCGAAGCTCTCGGCGCAGTCGCCGCCCTGGAGGAGGAAGGCCTCACCGGCAGCAACCTTGCTCAACGCCCGTTTGAGCTTGCGCGCCTCGCCTGCAAAAACGAGCGGCGGAAAGCCGGCGAGCTGCTGCTCAACCGCCTTCAAGGCTGCCTGGTCCGGATATTCCGGCATCTGCTGGACGGGCTTTGCCCTCCAGCTCTCGGGCGTCCACCGCTCGGACATCTCACTTGCTCCTGGTGATAACATCTCACGCCCACCCCTCCCCACGGAAAGGCAGCGTGATCCCGGCGCTATACACCCGCACCGCAGCAAAGACCATAAAGCCGTTGACGGTTACGTATGCGCGAGCTGGGCGTCGCAGGGCGGAGCTGTTCCGGCGACCAGGACCGGGCCGCGTGAGCGAGAGCGCCCAAGAGCACGGCAAGGGCATGCCGGTTCGTTCGTCTCTGCGTGTCGGCCGAGGAGTTCATCCCGTCGGCGACGCAAGCCGCCGGCTGCCGGGCATCGTTGTATTCGCCTCGACAGCTCCCTAACGTCACCCGTCGATCACAAGAACATCGGCAGGGAGAAACAGGGCATGGTCATTCGCGCGTTCGCGGTTGCGGCTTTCATGGTGGTGACAGCATGGGCTGCACGGGCCGAGGAGCCCCTGGCGCTTCGCGGCATGGGCTCGTTCCATGTCGGCGGCAAGCTGGTCGAGATCTCGGGCCGTCCCGTAAAGGAGGTCACCTTCACCCCTGGCGGGGTACCGGCCAAGGTCGATCCCAACGGCACCTACCAGACCGGCCAGATGTATGTGCAGTACTTCCTGCCGCAGAACGAGCGCGGTGCGGTGCCCCTGCTGTTCTGGCATGGCGGCGGTATGACCGGCGTGAACTGGGAGAGCACGCCGGATGGACGGCAGGGCTGGCTCGAGTACTTCCTGCGCAAGGGTTGGGCCGTCTATAATTCCGATGCCGTCGAGCGCGGCCGGGCCGGCTGGGCGATGTATCCGGACGTCATCCCCGGCGAGCCGGTCTTCCTGACCACCGCGAACCCATTCGAGCGCTTCCGGATCGGCGCCGGTGCCAATGCCTATGATAAAGACCCGGCCAAGCGGACATTCCTGGCCGGCAGCCAGTTCCCGCCCGATGGCTACGACAATTTCGTCAAGCAGATCGTGCCGCGCTGGACGTCGACGGACCAGATGATCATCGACGCCTATCTGGCCGAGGTCGACAAGGTCTGCCCCTGTGTGATCGTGTTCCACAGCCAGGCGGGCCAATTCGGCTTCAAGGTTGCCCAGGCCCGCCCCGACAAGGTCAAGGCCCTGGTCGCCGTGGAACCGGCAGGCCTCGGAGACCCGGCCAAGGCCGATGTGCTGAAGAACATCCCCGTGCTGATGATCTACGGCGACTACATCGAGCAGGATGCGCGCTGGCCGACGATCCGCAAGAACGGCACCGAGTTCGGCGACAAGATCAAGGCGGCAGGCGGCTCGGTCGACGTCATCAACCTTCCCAGCATCGGCATCAAGGGCAACTCCCACATGCTCATGATGGACAAGAACAATCTCGAGGTGGCGCAGGTCGTCCAGGATTGGCTGGCCAGGAAGGGCCTGACCAAGTGATAGGGGCGCCGCCGCGCTGGTCAGTGGCGCATCGTACGCATCGTCACGAGCTCTTCGGCAGCGCTCGGATGCAGCGCGATGGTGCGGTCGAAATCGGCCTTGGTCGCTCCCATGGTGACCGCAATGGCCACCGCCTGGATGATCTCGCCCGCGTCGTGGCCGATGATGTGGACGCCCAGCATCCGGTCTGTCTTCGCGTCGACCACGAGCTTCATGTAGATGCGCTCATGGCGGCCCGAGATCGTCGCCTTCATCGGACGGAAACCGGCCTCGAAGACACGCAGCTCGTAACCGGCGGCGATTGCCTGTTGCTCGGTCAGGCCAACCGTTCCGATCTCCGGCGTGGTGAACACCGCCGAGGCCACCACGTGGTGGTCCATCGCCCAAGGCTTTCCGCCAAAGGTCGAGTCGGCGAAGGCGTGGCCCTCGCGAATGGCCACGGGCGTGAGATTGATGCGATTGGTGACATCGCCAACCGCATGAATTGACGGCACGCTCGAGGCGGAATTCGCATCGACCATGACCTGACCGATGGGCCCGAGCTTGACGCCCACCGTCTCCAGGCCGAGCCCCACCGTGTTGGGACGACGGCCGGTCGCTACCAGAACGACGTCAGCGTCGATCGGCTCGCCCGTGGCGCAATGGGCGCGGCGCGCGCCGTCCGGCAATTGTTCGATGCGGTCGATGGTGCAGCCCAGCCGCAATGTGATGCCGGCATGGACCAGCGCGTCGCGGAGTCGCGCGCGGAGATCCTCGTCGAAACCCCGCAGGACGTTGTCGCCGCGGTGCAGCACCGTCACCTCGACGCCGAGGCGCCGGAACACGCTGGCGAACTCGAGCGCGATATAGCCGCCGCCCACCACCAGCATGCGCCGCGGCAGGCTCGGAAGATGAAAGATCTCGTTCGAGCTGATGCCGAGTTCGCCGCCAGGGATCGGCGGATCGAAGGCGGGGTAGCCTCCCGTCGCGACCAGGATGTGCCGGGCCCGGACGGTCTCGCCGGATTTCAGCAGGCGCACCGTGTTCGGCCCTTCGACCACGGCGCGCTCTTCGCGGATCGCGACCTTGGCGCCTTCAAGCCCCTTGCGGTAAAGGCCGGAGAGCCGGGTCACTTCGTTGGCAACGGCATCCCGCAAGGTCGGCCAGTCGAAGCTCGGCTTGTCGAGCGTCCAGCCGAAGCCGGCAGCATCCTCAAACTCGTCTGCAAAGCGGCTGGCATAGACGAAGAGCTTCTTCGGGACACAGCCGCGAATGACGCAGGTGCCGCCGATGCGGTCTTCCTCGGCGATCATGACGCGCGCCCCGTGCCCGGCCGAGATCCGCGCCGCGCGCGTACCGCCGGAACCAGCGCCGATCACGAAGAGGTCGACATCGAAATCAGCCATGCTCTGCTCCTCGGCCGACATCTCGGCCCGACTCGAACCAAAGGGCGGCGGCAGCCAGGGCCGCGATCCACCAGCCCTGCCAGGCGCCATGTCCCACCGATGCCATGACGAAGGCTGCCGCAAAAAGTGCAAGCCGCGGGGCGCGTTCGCGCGCGGACAAGGCGCCAAGCCTCCGGAAGAACAACAGCCCAGCAACCAGCAGCAATGCGGCGCCGACGATGCCGGTTTCCGTCCAGAGCTGAATCGGCGCGCTATGCGGGTGTCCAACCGCCAGGAGCAAGCGACGTGGCGGCGAGACCTGTTCTGCGACCGGGTGCGTCTGGAGGGCCGAGGAGGAGCCGAAGCCGGAGCCGATGAAGGGGCGGGCCGCGATCGCCTCCCCGAAGCTGAGCCAGATGTCGACGCGGTCACGCGAATGGGATTCGGCCGTCTGCTCATAGAGCGCGGGCGGCAAAAGCCGATCGACCAATTGTCCGATCACCGGCGCCAGCACCAGCGTCGCCGCAAAGCCAAGTGCCGCCGCAGCCAGTGTCAGGCGTGGAAGCAGGCGGGCCAGCAGCCCAGCAAGGACGAGAATGCCCAATCCCAGTTTCGCAGTGCCGCTATCGGAATAGAGAATGATGCCCGCAACCGCTGCGGCTGCGGCCCCCGCCAGCAGGCGATCGGCGACGCGTTTCGATCCGGCGTTCCAGAGCAAGTGGACAGCCGGAGCCAGGAGCACCAGGCAGGCGATGACCGGCCGGTTGAAAATGAAGCCCATCTGCTTGCCACCCAGGCCCAGCGTCATGCGCTGAGCGAGGCCACTCTGCAGCTCCAGGAAGATCAGGCCCGAGGCCAGTATCAGGCACATGGCCAGGGCCCGGACCAGTGCCTGCTGCGGCCTGAACCAGGCACTCGCCGCGATGACCAGTGCAAAACCAAGCGGCAGCAGTAACTCCGCCCAGGCAGCAAACCCGGCTGCTGGCCGATGTGTCCAGAGCAGCGAGACCAGGGACCAGGCCAGGAAGGCCGTCAGTGCGAGGCCGATCGGGCTCAGCAAGCCTGCAAGGATGCGCCGCAACAGGGGGGCGACATCGCGGCCCGCCGCGGCAACGGCAGCGGCAGCGAATGCAGCTGCCGACAGCCCGAGCATCAGCGGCGCGGACCGGTTTGCCGCCCACATGACGAGCGGCAATGCCACCATCAGGATGCCGCCCAGCGCTGCGAGTCGAACCGCCGGGCGTGATGGAGAAGGGTCGGTGATCACAGCGCGATCGACATCCCGCGAGTTGATGTTCAAGCTCATGGTCATGCGATTACGCGATCGCACCAAGCCCGCCTAGCGTGAATTCCGCTAGCTCGCGTGCGTTGATGCGCAAAAGACCTTGACTTGAGATTATGCAATCAGGCGCAATTGACCGGCGGAGCGTCAAAGTGTCACTCGCGGAGCGCTGACACCAAAACAGTGCGGGAATCCGCAAGCGGAGGAACAACATGCTCAAATCCATTCTGTCGCGCGGAGCCGTGACGGCTCTGGCGCTCGCTGGCCTGACGACTGCCGCATTTGCGCAGCTCGAACTCAAGATCATGGCTCCGGCCGCGCCGGGTGGTGGCTGGGACGGAACCGCCCGCTCGATGCAGCAGGCGCTGACCGCGTCCGGCATCGCCAAGAGCGTGCAGGTCAACAACGTCAACGGCGCGGGCGGCACCATCGGCCTTGCGCAGTTCGTGAACGGCGCCAAGGGCGACGGCTCGCAGCTGATGGTCAACGGCTTCGTCATGGTCGGCGCCATCCTCCTGAACAAGTCGCCGGTCAATCTCAGCCAGGTGACGCCGATCGCCCGACTGACCGCCGAGGCTCAGGTCATCGTCGTTCCCGCGGATTCGCCGATCAAGACCGCCAAGGACCTCGCCGACCGCGTCAAGGCCGACCCGGCCAAGGTGACCTGGGCTGGCGGCTCGGCCGGCGGCGTCGACCACATCATGGCTGCCCTCTTCGCCGGCGCTGTCGGCGGCGATGCCACCAAGATCAACTACATTCCCTTCTCCGGCGGTGGCGAGGCCCTGGCCGCGCTGCTCGGCGGACGTGTCACGGCCGGCATCTCCGGCTATGGCGAGTTCGAGGGGCAGATCAAGGCAGGCAAGCTGCGCGTCGTCGGCGTGAGCTCCGGCGCCCGCCTGCCCAACGCCCCCGATGCCCCGACCCTGAAGGAGGGCGGCGTCAATCTCGAGGTGCTGAACTGGCGTTCGGTCGTCGCCCCTCCAGGTATCACCGCCGAGCAGCGCAAGGTGCTGGCCGATGCCATGGAGAAGATGGCCAAGTCGAAGGAATGGGCCGAGATCCTCAAGGCTCGCGGCTGGGATGACGCCTATCTCGGCGGCGCCGAGTTCGAAGCCTTCCTGAAGGCCGAAGATGCCCGCGTCGGCAAGGTCCTCCGTGACGTCGGCCTTGTGAAGTAACGCCACAGGCGACTGACGAACATAGGCATGGGCGGGCGGTGCCATCACCGCCCGCCCATTATCTCCTGCCAGTTATCTCTGGCACTCGCCGCTTTGCCATCAGCTGGGCGCACCGGTTCTGGTCCGCATCAAACCAGGTAAGGAACGACATGGCCTCCACCTCCTCGGCCAAGGGCGCCGACATCCCCGCCCTCGTCGTCGCAGCTCTGCTGCTGATCGCGGCGGCTCTCGTTGCCTATGACGCGAAATCGCAGACGATCGTCTCGACCTATGGCGTCGGCCCGACGGCGATGCCCTACGTGGTCAGCGCCGTCCTTGGTGTGCTGGGCCTGTGCCATCTCGTCGTCGCGTTCCGAGAGGGCCTGCCCAAGCCCGAGGCGGTCGACAGCACCGCGGTGCTCTGGCTGACGGGCGGATTGATCGGCCTGATCGCCTGCATCGGGCTCGGCGGCGGCTTCATCATTGCGACGGCCATCGTCTTCTCCGCGACCGCGCGCTCCTTCGGCCGTCAGGCACTGGCCGTCGATTTCGGCATCGGCCTCGTGCTCGGGCTTGCCATCTTCCTGATGTTCTCCAAGCTGCTGCAGCTGACGCTGCCGTCCGGTCCGCTTGAAAAGCTGTTCTGAGGAGCCGGGACAATGGACACATTCAACGCCCTGATGCATGGCTTCTCCGTCGCGATCGAGCCATCGAAACTGCTTTTCGCGCTGGTCGGCGTCTTCCTCGGCACCGCGGTCGGCGTCCTGCCGGGCATCGGACCGGCGCTGACGGTCGCGCTGCTCCTGCCGGTGACCTTCAAGCTTGATCCCGCCGGCTCGCTGATCATGTTCGCCGGCATCTATTACGGCGGCATGTATGGCGGTTCGACCACTGCGATCCTGATCAACGCGCCAGGTGAGAGTGCCTCGCTCGCAACCGCGCTCGAGGGTTCCAAGATGGCCAAGGCCGGCCGCGGCGGCCCGGCACTGGCGACCTCCGCGATCGGCTCCTTCGTCGCCGGCACCATCGCGACGTTGGGCCTCGCGTTCCTCGCGCCCTGGCTGGTTGAGGTCGCGGTCAAGTTCGGGCCGTGGGACTATTTCGCTCTGATGATCCTCGCCTTCGTCACGGTATCGGCGACCTTCGGCGATTCGCCCCTGCGCGGGATCACCAGCCTCGCCATCGGCGTCACTCTGGGCCTGATCGGCATCGACCGCCTGACCGGACAGGCGCGGCTGACCTTCGGCGTGCCTGAACTGCTCGACGGCGTCGAGGTGACGACGCTGGCGGTCGGCCTGTTTGCAGTCGGCGAGGCGCTCTATGTCGCCTCCAAGCGCTTCCGCGACCCGGAGGAGATCGTCCCGATCAAGGGCTCGCTATGGATGACCAAGGAGGACTGGAAGCGCTCCTGGGCGCCATGGCTGCGCGGCACCGCCTTCGGCTTCCCGATCGGCGCCCTGCCGGCAGGCGGCGCCGAAGTGCCGACCTTCCTGTCCTATTCGACCGAGAAGAAGCTCTGCAAATATCCCGACGAGTTCGGCAAGGGCGCGATTGAAGGCGTCGCCGGCCCGGAAGCGGCCAACAATGCCTCGGCCGCCGGCACGCTGGTGCCGCTGCTGACGCTCGGCCTGCCGACCTCGGCGACGGCCGCGATCATGCTGGCCGGCTTCCAGCAATACGGGCTCAACCCTGGCCCGCTGCTCTTCGCCGAACGCCCCGATCTCGTCTGGGGCCTGATCGCCTCGCTCTTCATCGCCAACACGATGCTGGTGATCATCAACCTGCCGCTGATCGGGCTATGGGTCAGGCTTCTGGCGATCCCCCAGCCCTGGCTCTATGCCGGCATCCTGGTCTTCGCGGCGATGGGCACACTCGCGGTCAAGGCCTCGGTGGTCGAACTCTCGATGCTCTTCGTCTTCGGCTTCCTCGGCTTCCTGATGCGCCGCTACGACTATCCGGTCGCGCCCATGGTGGTCGGGCTCATCCTCGGCCCGATGGCGGAAGCGCAATTGCGCCGCGCGCTCCAGATCAGCCTCGGCGACCCGATGATCCTGCTGGAGAACCCTGGCTCCGCGATCCTGCTCGGCCTGGCCTTCATCGGGCTCGTCGCGCCCTTCGTGATGAGCGGGCTGAACCGTTTCAAGGCCTCCGAGGACTAAGGCATCGGCCCGAACATCGCGCCGGGGCGCCCCAGCGGACGCCCCGTGCAGATGATGGAGCTCGGATGCGGGGCGCCGGTGAGCGGACAGCCCCCCACGCCGCGTCGAAAACCAAAAAAAGGCCGCCGGTTCACCACCGGCGGCCTTCTCGTTGGACTGCTTGTTCGGCGGCTTAGAGCTGGTGGCCGCGCTTGCGCATTTCCTGGCTGAACCGATCGAATAGGAAGTTGCTGGTCTGCAGGGTCCAAGGCTGCAGCACGACGAAGATCTCGTCGATCGCCTGCGGACGGAAGGCGTTGTAGCGCTGCCCGACCGGCGATTTGAAGAAGGCCGCGACCTCTTTGAGGTCGGACTCGGTCATCTTCTTCGCGAAAATCTCGCCCGCCGCGGTGATCATCTCCGCGATCTTCTGATCGGATTCCGGCTTCAGCGTGTCGATCACCTCATTCAGATCCTTCTGGATCTCGGGACGGGTGGTGCCGACGATCTGGCGGACGCGATCGCGAAACTCGCCGTAAATCGACTCGAAGGACTGTGCGATGCCCGAGGAGATCACGACATCGCGGCCAGCCTGGAGCTGCGAAGGCGTCACCGTGGAGGCCGGAGCCGGGGTCGCAGCCGGAGCCTGGGCCTGCGCAGGCACGGCGAAAACAAGCGCCAGACCGACGGCCACGCCGGCGAGGTGGTGACGGAACATTGCGTTGGGCCCCTTCATTATCAGGCTAACTCACACAGCCCGGGCATGACCCTCGCCCGCCCTTCGGCAAGCGAGCCGGTCGGCCCGGCGGTTTCGGTATCGCCGCAATCGGCGTGGTGACGTATCCGTCCGGTTCCGGGCGGCGTGGTGCGCGTCTCCTTAGCGCGGATTGCGCCGGAATGGAATCATTCGATCGTGCCGAGAATCTTCAGGCCCGAGCTGCTGGCGAGGATGGCGCAGGAGCAAATGCCGAGGAAGAGCCCGTGCTCGACCACGCCCGGAACGGCGTTCAGGGCGGCGGCGAGCGCCTCGGGCTGTTCGATGCGCCCGAGATGGGCATCCAGGATGAAGTGGCCGCCATCGGTGACCAGCGTCGAGCCATCCGGGCGCAGCCGCAGCTTGAGCTCGCCTTCCGCCCCCGACGCCGCGATCGCGAAGGCCACGGCGCGGCGCGTCGCCTCGAGCCCGAAAGGCACGACCTCGATCGGCAGCGGGAAACGCCCGAGCGTCTCGACCAGCTTGGTGTCGTCGGCGATGACGACCATGCGCTTCGAGGCCACCGCGACGATCTTCTCGCGCAGATGGGCCGCACCACCGCCCTTGATCAGGCGAAGCTGCGGATCGACCTCGTCGGCACCATCCACCGTCAGATCGAGCTCCGGCGTCTGATCGAGCGTCGACATCGGGATGGCCAGGGCCTGGGCCTGGGCCTGCGTCGCTTCGGAGGTCGCGACGCAGAGCACATCCAGCCCCGCCGCGACGCGAGCGCCGAGCAGGTCGACGAAGTGCTTCGCCGTCGAGCCCGTGCCGAGGCCGAGCCTCATGCCCGGGCGAACCAGCTCGAGCGCGCGCGCGGCCGCCTGCTTCTTGAGATCGTCCGGGCTCATGAGCTTGTCCTGACCTGTCACGCGCCCAGCCCGCCGAGGAGCATGTACTTGATCTCGACGAACTCATCCATGCCGTGGAGGGAGCCCTCGCGGCCGAGGCCGGATTCTTTGACGCCACCGAAAGGCGCGACCTCGGTGCCGAGGATGGCGGAGTTAATGCCGACCATGCCATATTCGAGCTCCTCGGCGACGCGGAAGGCGCGACCGAGATCCCGGGTGTAGAAATAGGCGGCGAGCCCGAAGGGCGTGTCATTGGCCATGGCCACGACCTCGTCCTCACTGCTGAAGCGATAGACCGGGGCGAGCGGGCCAAAGGTTTCCTCGCGCGTCACCAGCATCTTCGTGGTGACGCCAGCGAGCACGGTCGGCTCGAA
>UBZM01000028.1 GCA_900470095.1 Hyphomicrobiales bacterium | reverse complement strand
GGTCCGGAGAACTGGTATCTGCGCTCCGAGCTGACCCCGACGCCGCCCACCCCTGCGCCGCCCGGCCCCGGACCGACGCCGCCGAACCCCGGGACGGGCATCCCGGATTTCCGGCGCGAGACCTCCCTCTATGCCGCGCTTCCGGCCATGGGACTGATCTATGGCCGCACCCTGATCGACAGCCTGCATGAACGGGTCGGCGAATTGCGCCCGCTCGAACCGCCGCCGGTCAGCGAAGAACGCACGATTTGGTGCAAGAACCCGGAGAAGAACTTTCGCTGCACCACAACCGTGCAGCTGCCGGCGGGAGCCACCGCCCCCGGCCGCTCCTATGCTTCCGCCGGATGGGCCCGGATCATCGGCCAGCACGGAAACCAGGACGGCGGCCCCTGGGGCATCTATCGCAACGGCCCGGACTACGACTACGACATCTACGCCTTCCAGGCCGGCCTCGATCTCTATCGGAGCGTCAGCGCCGACGGCAGCCGCGATCACGCCGGCCTCTATGCCGCCATCGGCCGGATCCAGGGCGATGTCACGCATTTCAACGGAACCAGGGCCGGTACCAACACGATCGACGGCTATTCGCTCGGCGCCTACTGGACGCATTTCGGACCATCCGGGTGGTATCTCGACGGCGTCGTGCAAGGCACCTGGTTCGATGCCGAGGCCGATTCAAAGCGCCTGATCAAGTTGAAGCGCGACGGATTCGGCTTCGCCGCCTCGCTCGAGGGCGGTTATCCGATCCAGCTCGGCAACGGTTTCCATCATCGAGCCACAGGCGCAAGTGATCTACCAGACCCTTGTCAACGGCTCCGGCCATGACGGGGCGGCACTGGTGCGTTTCAGCGATGTGGATTCCCTTGCCGCACGGATCGGCGCACGCCTGGCGCGGAGCTGGACGCTGGAGGAGGACCCGCGCGCCAAGCCTCGCCTGCTCACGGCTTGGCTGAAGGCGAGCCTCTGGAACGAGTTCCTGGGCAATCCAAAGACCGAATTCTCATCGGCCACCGGGCTGATTCCCTTCCGTGCCGATCTCGGTGGCTCCTGGGCCGAACTGAGAACCGGCGTCGACGCGCAGATCACCAGCAACACGGCACTCTACGCCTCGGCAGGATACCAGATCAGCCTCAACGGCCGTTCGCACGCCTATGACGGCAAGCTCGGCATCAAGGTCAGTTGGTGAGCCTCATCGCCAGAGCGGGCAATTGAAGGGGCGGTGATGCGACGAGCTCGTCCCGCCAGCGCAGTGCCGGCCGCGCGCGCCATTCTGCTTGCCCGGCTTACCCTCATATCGCGCTTCCAATGCGCAGCGGCTGAGGCAAGACCGCTCTCAGCCTCCAGGCTGCGCCACGATGCGGATATAGGGCTTGGGTTCCCTCCAGCCATCCGGATAGAGCTGCTTCGCTTCGTCGTTCGACACCGAGCCGGCGATGATCACGTCTTCACCCTGCTTCCAGTTGGCGGGGGTCGCGACCCGATGCTTCGCCGTCAGCTGGAGTGAATCGATGACACGCAGAACCTCGTCGAAATTCCTCCCTGTCGTCATCGGATAGACCAGGATCAGTTTGATCTTCTTGTCGGGCCCGATGACGAAGACATTGCGCACGGTCTGGTTGTCGGCCGGCGTCCTGCCATCCGAGGTGCCGGATGTGCTGGCCGGCAGCATGCCGTAGAGCTTGGAGATCTCCAGTTCGGGATCGCCGATCATCGGGTAGTTCGGCTTGTGGCCTTGCGTTTCCCCGATGTCCTCCGCCCAGCGTGCATGGTTCCCGACCGGGTCGACGCTGAAGCTGATGATCTTGACGTTGCGCCGATCGAACTCGGGCTTGATCTTGGCCATGTAGCCGAGTTCGGTCGTGCAGACCGGCGTGAAATCCTTGGGGTGGGAGAAGAGCACACACCAGGAATCGCCGATCCAGTCGTGGAAGCGCATTCGCCCTTCCGTCGTTTCGGCCTCGAAATCAGGTGCTGTACTGCCGAGCTGGAGAATCATCACAAGCCTCCTGTCGCAACGACCTTGTCGCCCAGGCCGATATTAACACGGAACGGCTGGGCGAAGGACATTCGCGACCGGCCACTGGACCAGATCAATGGTGGCATGAGGCGGGCCACCGCGGCGAATGCAGGCAATCAGCCCTGACGCGGCCGGCCCCCGATCTTCAACAACCACCACGTCCCAACACTGTCGCGGTCTATCGAAGTCGACCGCGACAGCTCGCGCTTGCGGCTCAGGCTGATGCCTCGGCCAGAAAGCGCTCCGCGTAATGGCAAGCGACAAGCCGCTCATCCAGCCGGCGCGCCACCGGGCGCTCGGCACGGCAGAGATCGGTCACATAGGGACAGCGTGTCGAGAACACGCAGCCCTTCGGCGGATCGAGCGGTGACGGCAGCTCGCCGCGCAGCACGATGCGTTCGCGCTTTCCTGCCGCCACGCTTGGCGTCGAGGCGAGCAGCGCCTGTGTATAGGGATGCAAGGGCCGGGCGAAGATCGCGTGTTTCGGGCCATGCTCGATGGCGTGGCCGAGATACATGACCATCACGTCATGTGCGATGTGACGCACGACGCCGAGATCATGCGAAATGAAGAGATAGGCGAGCTTCAGCTCGTCCTGAAGGTCGGCCAGCAGATTGAGCACCTGTGCCTGGATCGAGACGTCGAGCGCCGAGACCGGCTCGTCGGCCACCAGCAGCTTTGGCGAGAGGATGAGCGCGCGCGCGATCGCGATGCGCTGGCGCTGCCCCCCCGAAAACTGGTGCGGATAACGGTTGTAGTGCTCCGGACGCAGGCCGACCTTGGCCATCATCGCGCGCGCCCGCTCTGTCCGCTCCGCCTTCGTCAGCGAAGTATTGATGAGAAGTGGTTCTTCCAGGATCGCGCCGATCTTCTTGCGCGGGTTCAACGAGCCATAGGGGTTCTGAAAGACGAGTTGCACGGTTCGCCGCAGGCGCTTGGCTTCGCCCGGAGGAGGCGTGACGGCGTCAAGGCCGTCGAGCATCAATGCGCCAGAAGTCGGCTTCTCGATCAGCGTCGCCATGCGGGCGAGCGTCGACTTCCCGCAACCGGACTCGCCGACGACGGCGAGCGTCTTGCCGGCTTCCACGGAGAAGGACACGCCGGTGACCGCCTGCAGCTGGGCCGGCGCGCGGAGGAAGCCGCGATTGACCGAATAGACCTGTGTCAGCTCGCGCGCTGTAACGATGGGAGTGCTCACGATGTGCTCTCCACCGTCACGGGGTGAACGCCGCCCGCCGCTCTGGCCTTCTCCCTCTCCGGATCGCCGAGCGGGTAGTGGCAGCGGATCTGCCCTCCCTGCCAGGGTCGGAGATCGGGGCGCACAAGGCGCGAATGATCGGTGGCATAGGCGCAGCGCGGGCTGAACAGGCACCCCTGCGGGCGGTCATGCGGGCCGGGAACCATGCCGGGAATCGTCGCGAGCCGGTGCTCGCCTTCGCTGCGCTCCGGCAGGGCGGCAAGAAGTGCTGCGGAATAGGGATGCTGCGGGGCAGCGAAGAGGGACGCCACATTGCGCTCCTCCATCACCTGCCCGGCATACATCACCATGATGCGCTGCGCAGTCTCGGCCACCACACCCATATTATGGGTGATCAGGACGAGCGCCATGCCGCGCTCCTTCTGCAGTGACATGAGGAGATCGAGGATCTGCGCCTGGATGGTGACGTCGAGCGCCGTCGTCGGCTCGTCGGCGATCAGCAGCCGGGGATTGCACGCGATCGCCATGGCAATCATGACGCGCTGGTTCATGCCGCCGGACAATTGATGCGGGAAGGCCTTGAGGCGACTTTCCGGCGCCGGGATTCCAACCTGTTCGAGTAGCTCGATGCTGCGCCTGCGCGCCGCCTTGCTGTCCATCCCCTCATGCGCCTTCAGCGTCTCGGCCAGCTGGAAGCCGATGGTGAAGCAGGGATTGAGGCTGGTGCTCGGCTCCTGGAAGATCATCGCGACGTCCTTGCCGGTGAGCTTCCGGCGCTCCCGATCGGAGATCTTGAGCAGGTCGCGCCCGGCAAAGGCGAGGCGGTCGGCCTTGATCCGGCCGGGATATGCGACAAGTCCCATCAGCGCGAGCATGGTGACGCTCTTGCCTGAACCGGATTCGCCGACGACCCCGAGGATCTCTCCTTCCTCGAGCGACAGGCTGACACCGTCGACCGCCCGCATCACCCCCGTAGATGTCGGGAATTCGACACTCAGATTCTCAACTTCGAGCAGCGGCATGGTCAGCGCTTCAGTTTGGGATCGAGGGCATCGCGGAGGCCATCACCGAGCAGGTTGAACGCCAGCACGGTGATCAGGATCATCAGGCCCGGCAGGGTGACGACCCACCAGGCGCGCAGCACGAATTCACGCGCATCGGCCAGCATCGTGCCCCATTCGGGCGTCGGCGGCTGGGCGCCAAGGCCGAGGAAGCCGAGCGCCGCCGCGTCGAGGATCGCGGTGGAGACGCCGAGCGTCGCCTGGACGATCAGAGGGGCGGCGCAATTCGGCAGCACTTCCTTGAACATCAGGCGTAGCGTGCCAGCACCGCTGACGCGGGCTGCGATGACATAGTCCTTGGAGGTTTCGCCGATCACCGCCGCACGCGTGATGCGGACATAATGCGGCAGCACCACGATGGCGACCGCCAGCATCGCGTTCATCAGGCCCGGCCCGAGGATCGCGACGATGACGATGGCCAGCAGCAGGCTCGGCATCGTCAGGACGATGTCCATCAGCCGCATGATGACGATTTCGGTGATGCCCTTGAAGAAGCCGGCGACGAGGCCGAGCACAATGCCTGCCGCCATGGCGATGGCAACGACCACGATGCCGATCACCAGCGAGAGACGGGCGCCGTGGAGCAGTCGGGACAGGATATCGCGGCCGATCGCGTCGGTGCCGAGCGGATAGGCCAGCGATCCGCCCTCCTGCCAGAAGGGCGGCTTGAGGAAGACGGCATTGTTGGTGAGATAGGGCGAGTGCGGCGAGAGGACGTCGGCGAACACCGCCATCAGCAACACCGCGACGATGACGACGAGCCCGGCAACCGCACCGCGATTGGCGCTGAAATAGCTCCAGAATTCGCGCAGCGGATGAGGCGGCGTGCCGGCCGGCACGGCAGCGGAGGGTGCTTCAAGGGTTTCGGCGGTCATTTGTCAGCGTCCCGCGAAGAAATCAGCCATGTCACGATCACAGGTCCTTCAGCGCGCATGTCTGATGCGTGGATTGATCAGGCCGTAGAGCAGATCGACCAGCAGGTTGACGCTCATGACGACGACGCCGATCAACAGGGTGCCGCCCTGCAGGACCGGATAGTCGCGCCGACTGATCGCCTCGATGAGCCATTTGCCGACCCCCGGCCAGGAGAAGATCGTCTCGGTCAGGATCGCGCCGGTAAACAGCACGCCGACCTGCAGACCGATGACCGTCACCACCGGAATGAGCGCATTGCGCAGCGCGTGCAGCGCAATGACCCTGAGAGGCGCCATGCCCTTGGCGCGTGCCGTCCGGATATAGTCCTCGCCGAGCACTTCCAGCATCGCGGAGCGCGTCATCCGGGCGATAACCGCAAGCGGGACCGTACCCAGGACAATCGCCGGCAGCACGAGATGCGACAGCGCCGACTTGAAGGCGCCGAAATCGCCCGCCAGCAGGCTGTCGATCGTCAGGAAGCCGGTTACCGGCTCGATATAGTATTGCACCGCAATGCGGCCGGAGACCGGCGTGATGCCGAGCTGCACGGAGAACAGCAGGATCAACAGCAGGCCCCACCAGAAGATCGGCATGGAATAGCCGGTCAGGGACAGCCCCATGACACCGTGATCAAAGATCGAGTTGCGTTTGACCGCAGCCAGGATGCCGGCCGGCAGGCCGATCGCCAGCGCCAGGAAGATGGCACATAACGCAAGCTCGATCGTCGCCGGGAACAGCGCGGAGAATTCCGAGATGACGCTTTCGCGGGTCACGATCGACTTACCGAGATCACCCTGCAGGACGCGGCTGATATAGATGCCGTATTGCGTCAGAACCGGCTTGTCGAAGCCGAACTCCTTGCGCAGAAGCTCGTGGCGGGCCGGATCGATGCCACGCTCGCCGGCCATGGTCTCGATCGGATCGCCCGGGACCAGCCGGATCAGGAAAAAGGCGAGCAGCGTGATGCCGATGAAGGTCGGAATCACCAGGCTGACACGGGTCAGGATGAAACGCAGCATGGGTGAGCCAGTCTTGTCAGGGTACCGGCGGCCTGAAGCATGGACCGCGAACGGGATGTTTCGTCCTGCTATTGCAAATTAGAACTATATCCTAATGCGAAGACCAGGAAACGCTGCAAATCGAGGATGTCGTCGGCGATGTAGCGCACCGTGAACGCGTCGATGCGCTCGATGCCCTTGAGCATCATGAGGAACTCGACCGGCTGCCGATAGAGGAAGCTGAGTTCCAGCGTGATCGGGCCCGGCAACCGATAGGGCACGATCCCCGCCCGGCGTGCGATCGCGCGCTGCACGCCCTCGGCAATCAGCTCGTAAGAGGCCTCCGGCATCAGCGTGCGCGCCGAGAGGCGGCTATGCGCCCATTTGACCGTGACGGCCTCGATATCGGGCAGGAGCGCCCGGGTCTCCTCGATGCAGATATCATCGCCGCTGACCAGCAGCACTGGCGTGCCGAAATGTCCGGCAATCGCTGCGTTGATCATTGATTCCGGCGCCGAGACGCCATTGACGCGAACCTCGCGCAGCGAGGCGCTGCGAAAAGTGTGCGCCAGGATACCGTCCGGATTGGTGGCTCCGGCATGGTAGCCGATGAAGAGCGCACCGGCATATTCGCCGGACTCCATGCCCTGCATCATCGAGAGCGGGCGCGGCCACGAACGGACGACCTGGACCGCTCTGGGCAGGCGATCCAGCAGCAGGTTCTGCGCGTTGCCATGGCTGTCGCTGATGACAACCTCGCTCGCTCCGGCGGCGAAGGCGGCGTTGGCGGCCGCCGCGACGCTGTCGGTCATCCAGATCCGGGCCGACTGATACTCAAACCCTTCGGGGCGCGTGTGCTCGCGCGTCACGACACCGGCGATACCCTCGATATCCGCCGAAATATAGATCCGCATGACACTGCGCCCCCGTCACCATTCGTATTCGGGCGCGGTTCGCCTCTCCGCGCCCGAATGTCAACGTCATTTCGCCAGCGATACACCGGTAAAGGGCTGACCGCCGAAGAAATGGATCTTGTAGTCTTTCACATCCTTGCGCACCGGCGTGAAGGCCTGTGCGTTTGCAAAGAGCAGACCCCCGACATCTTCCTGGAAAATCTCCTGCATGCGCAGGAACATCTTGGTGCGCTCGCCCTGATCCGTAATCGTGTTGGCCTTGGTCAGGAGGTCGGAGAATTCCTTGTTGCACCAGCGTGCCCGGTTGGCACCGGTTTTCACGCCATCGCAATGCCAGCCCGACAGCAGGATCTGGCTCGGGTCCGGATAGTCCCAAGTGTAGCCGAACATGCCGACCTCATGGTCGCCGGCGCGGCCGCGCTTGAGATACTCGCCCCATTCGAAACTCTGGATCTCCGCCTGGACGCCGATCTTCGCCCAGTCCGCCTGAATCAGCTCGGCCGCACGGCGTCCGTTCGGCATATAGGCGCGGACGACGGGAATGGCCCAGAGCGTGGTCTTGAAGCCGTTCGGCAGGCCCGCCTCCGCGAGCAGGGCCTTGGCCTTCTCCGGATCATAGGGGCGCGGCTTCAGGCCTTCGTGGTGCGACCAGAGCGATGGCGGGACGATCGCGGCCGTCTGCTTGCCGGTGCCCTGATAGACTGCATCGATGATTGCAGGGATATTGGTCGCGTAGACCAGCGCCTCGCGCACCCGCTTATCGTCAAAGGGCTTTTTCTGCTGGTTGAAGGCGAGGAAGCTCTGATCGGCGATGCTGCCGGAGAGCATCGTCAGATTCGGATCCGCCCGCATCGCCGGCAGGTCGCCGGGATTCGGATAGCGCGCGATCTGGCATTCGCCCGATTTCACCTTGGCGAACCGAACCGAGGCATCCGGCGTAATCACGAAGATAAGGTCGTTGACCAGCGCCATGCGGTCCGGGTTTCCGGCTGCCTTGGTCCAGTGGTCGGGCACCGCGCGGAAACGGATCGTGGCGTCCTTCTGGTAGGCCAGCAACGAGAAGGGGCCGGTGCCGATCGGCGCCTGGTTGACCTGCTCGGGCGTGTTCGCCTTCAGCATCGCATTGCCATATTCCGCCGACAGGATCGACATGGGCTCGACCGAAAGCGCGCTGAGCAAGGGTGCGTAGGGCCGTGACAGGATGAGCCTGACGGTCTGGTCGTCGACCTTCTCGACCGCCTTCAGGCTGGGCCGGACGATCTCGTTGAAGAACTGATAATTCGTGCTGCCGACCTTATGGTAGGGGTGGTTCTCGTCGAACATGCGCTGGAACGAAAACACCACATCGTCGGCGGTCAAGCCACGTGTCGGCGTGAACGCCTTGTTCGCGTGCCATTTCACGCCACTGCGCAGCTTGAACGTATAGGTCAGCCCATCCTCGGAAATGGTCCAGGATTCGGCGAGGCTCGGGATGATCTGGGAGCCGCCGCGTTCGGTGGCGACCAGGCGATCATAGATCTGGGCCGCGACGTCATAGGCCGTGTTCTGCGAGGAGAACTGCGGATTCAGGAAGTCGGGACTCGCCTCGGAGCAGACGACGAGCGTTTGAGCCGCGACCGCTCCAGCCTGCAAAGCCAGGGCAACGGCAGCAGCCGCTGCGAAATGTCGAATCTTCATCACGCTCTCCCGATGTAAAAAAGGGCGCAGCCTCTCGGCCGCGCCCCTAATCAATGCATCAGTCGGGCCGGAGCCTCAATTGATGTCAACGCCATAGAAGGTATGCCGGCTGAACGGGGACAGCTTGAAGTCCTTCACTTCCTTGCGGACCGGCTTCAGCTGCACCGCATGCGCAATCGTGAACCAGGGCGACTGCTCCTTGAAGATCACCTGGGCCTGGCGATAGAGCTCGGTGCGCTGCGCCGTATCGGTGATCTTCTTGGCCTTCTGCACGAGGTCCTCGAAGGGCTGGTAGCAGAACTTCGCGACGTTGCCGCCATTGTTCTTCGAAGCATCGCAACCCAGCAGCGTGTGCAGGAAGTTGTCCGGATCGCCATTGTCGCCGGTCCAGCCGAACATGCCGGCCTGATGCTCGCCCGCCTGCAGGCGCTTGCGGTATTCGCCCCATTCGAAGGTCTTGATCTCGGCCTTGATGCCGACCTTTGCGAGATCCGCCTGCATCAGCTCCGCGATGCGCTTGGCGTTGGGGTTGTACGGCCGCTGCACCGGCATGGCCCAGAGGTCCATCTCGAAGCCGTTCGGATAGCCCGCCTCGGCAAGCGCCTTCTTGGCCGCCTCGGGATCGAAGGGATCGTCCTTGACGGTCTCGTTGTACGACCACATCGATGGCGGAATCGGATTGATCGCCGCGATGCCGCTGCTCAGATAGACGGCGTCGATGATCGCCTTCTTGTTGATCGCCATGTTGACGGCGTGGCGCACCTTGACGTCGTCGAATGGCTTCTTGGTGGTGTTGTAGGCGAGATAGCCGATGTTCAGTCCCGGTTGCTCCAGGATCTGGACATTGGCGTCCTTCTTCATCGCGTCGAGATCGGCTGGGTTCGGATAGGGCATGACATGGCATTCGCCCTTCTGGAGCTTGGCCCAGCGGACCGAGGCATCCGGCGTGATCGCGAAGATCAGGTCGTCGATCTTGGCCTTGCCGGCCCAGTATTCCGGGAACGCCTTGTACCGGATGATCGCGTCCTTCTGATACTGCACCAGCGAGAACGGCCCGGTTCCGATCGGGTCCTGATCGATCTTCTCGGGGGTGCCGGCCTTCAGCATCGCATCGGCATATTCCTTCGACTGGATGCTGGCATATTGCATCGCGAGGTCTGACAAGAAAGGCGCCTCAGGGTTGTTCAGCGTGATCTTGACGGTGTAATCATCGACCTTCTCGACCGACTTCAGCAACTTGGGCATGCCCATGTCGTTGAAATAGGAATGGTTCGAGCTGGTGACCTTGTAATAGGGATTATCTTCTTTCCACTGCCGGTCGATCATGAAGATGAAGTCGTCGGCATTGAAGTCACGCGTCGGCTTGAAGGCGCGGGTATTATGCCACTTCACGCCCTTGCGCAGGTTGAATGTGTAGACCAACCCATCGTCCGAAACCGTCCATTTTTCGGCCAGACTGGGAAGGACCTTGGTGCCGCCGCGCTCGAACTGAACGATGGTGTCGTAAATCTGGGTATTGGCATCGAACGACGTGCCTGTCGTGTTGATGCTCGGAGCGAAGTTCTCGGGACTACCTTCCGAACAATAGATCAACGTCTTGGCTGACAGCGGCCCCGCCGCCATCAGGGCAGCCGCCGACAGCGTGGCGAACAGGATTTTTTTCATGGTCAGCTCTCCCACTTAATGACCCTCGGGCCGGATTGGTCCGCGCCCAGTTCCGCCGAACCCGCCCTGCCCGCGGCAGGATCGTCGGCCCGACCGGAAGTTGGTCCCGATTGAGGCTGAACCTATTGGAATGCGGAGAGAGTGGGTAGCTGATTTTCTGGGGTTATGAACGCCGATCGGACCGGTGCCCCTGAGCGGTCTGTGGCGAGGTCAGCCATCGATTTCAGCCCGGATCCAGGCCGAAGCGCGGTACGAGCACCGCCTCCTGCCCATGGCCCTCGTCATCCAATATTAGACAAAAATATTCGATTTGGAATTTACAGTCCATCTACCTGCTGTTATGGCTCCCGCAACGATCGGGAAGATCGGGGGGATGAATGGCTGCCGATAGGGTAGATCGCCGGAAGGGCGCGATTTACGGCGACGAGATCCTGGAGATCTCAGCGCTTCCGACGATCCGCAGACGCCATTACGGCCGCGTCGTCGGCGTGGCCCTGATCGTCGTCGCCGTGGCTTTCATCGCCAAGGCCTTCTCCGAGGGCCAGATCGAATGGAAGGTCGTTGGCCAGTTCTTCACGGCCCCGGCCATCCTATTCGGCCTTCTCAACACGATCTGGATGACCTTATGCGCGATGACGCTGGGCATCGTGCTCGGCGTGATCTTCGCGATCATGTACATGTCGCCCAATCCGGTGATCAGCCGCTGCGCAATCGCCTATATCTGGTTCTTTCGCGGCACGCCGCTGCTGCTCCAGCTTCTGCTCTGGTTCAACCTCGCGCTGGTCTTCCCCACCATCTCGATCCCCGGACTCTTCGAAGCCCGCATGGTCGACGTGATGACGCCCTTCGTCGCGACACTGCTTGGGCTCGGCCTGAACCAGGGGGCCTATACGGCGGAGGTCGTGCGCGGCGGCATTCTTTCGGTCGATACAGGCCAGGTCGAGGCGAGCAAGAGCATCGGCATGACGCCGCTGGCGACACTGTTCCACATCGTGCTGCCGCAGGCGATGCGGGTCATCGTGCCGCCGGTCGGCAACGAGGTCATCAGCATGGTCAAGCTGACCTCGATCGCCAGCGTGATCGGCTACAGCGAAGTCCTGCGCAACTCACAGGACGTCTATTACGCGAATGGCCGCGTGATCGAACTCCTGATCGTCACCGCGTGCTGGTATCTCGCGGTCGTGACCGTGCTCCAGATCGGCCAGCACTTCCTCGAGCGCTATTTCTCCAAGGGCTATAGCCGGCGCAACGGCGTGCCCGCTCCGGCCGCGTCGGCGTGAGGTGGCCATCATGAACGAGATGGTCCGCGCCGCCGGCGTCAACAAGGTCTTCGGAACCTTTGCAGCGCTGAAGGACGTCTCGCTTGCGGTCTCGCGCGGCGAGGTGACCTGCATCATCGGCCCCTCGGGCTCGGGCAAGAGCACGTTCCTGCGCTGCGTCAACCAGCTCGAGCGCCCCGATTCCGGCGCGATCGTCATCGATGGCGAGCTCATCGGCTACCGTCGCGCCCAGCAGCACCTGCTGGAGCTCGCCGACAAGGAGATTGCCCGGCAACGGCTGATGACCGGCATGGTCTTCCAGCGCTTCAACCTGTTTGCGCATCTGACGGCCCTGCAAAACGTGATGCTCGGGCCGATCAAGGTCCAGGGCAGACCGCGGCGCGAGGTCGAGAAGGAAGCGGTGACTCTGCTCGAGCGAGTCGGCCTCGCCGACAAGCGCTTCAACTATCCCAGCGAACTCTCCGGCGGCCAGCAGCAGCGCGTGGCGATCGCCCGTGCGCTGGCGATCCAGCCGAAATTGCTGCTTTTCGACGAGCCGACATCGGCGCTCGACCCCGAACTGGTGGGCGAAGTCCTGAACGTCATGCGCGATCTGGCCCGCTCCGGAATGACCATGATCGTGGTGACGCATGAGCTCGCCTTTGCCCGCGAGGTCGCCGACCATGTCGTCTTCATGGATCAGGGCGCCATCGTCGAACGAGGCGCCCCCGGCGCCATCCTCGTCGATCCGCAGCATCCCCGGACGCAGAATTTTATCAAAGCGGTCCTGAAGTGACCGAGCAGGAGGAAAGCACCATGAAGAGATCGATTGCCCTTGGCGCCGGGTTGGCAGCGCTGCTCGCCTGCTCGTTCGCCCACGCCGACGACTCGCTCACGAAGCTCAAGCAGGCCGGCAAGCTCGTTATCGCGACAATGCCGAACTATCCGCCGATCACCTACAAGGATCCTGCCACGAGCAAGTTGACCGGCTTCGACATCGATCTCGGCGAGGCCATTGCCGCGGAGCTCGGGGTCAAGGCCGAGTGGCAGGAAATCGCCTTCGCCCAGATGCTCCCCTCGCTCCAGACAGAGCGTGTCGATACCGCCCTCGCCGGTATGAGCGACACCGTTCCCAGGCGCGAGATTGTCGACTTCGTCGACTACATGCGCTCCGGCACCCAGTTCTACACGGGCACTTTGCAGGCGGCCAAGATCAAGACCCCGGCCGATCTCTGCGGCAAAAAGGTCGGCGCCAGCCGCAGCACCAACAATCCGCAGCGCATCGCCGAATGGAGCACCGCGAATTGCGAATCCAAGGGCGCGCCCGCGATCACCGTGGTCGGCACCGAAGGCTCGGTCGACGCGCGCAATCAGCTCAAGACCCAGCGCATCGACGCCTCCGTCCAGGGCAACGAGACCCTGCCCTATTTCCAAGCGATGGAGCCGAACACCTATGTCCTGCTCGGCGAACCCTTGACCGAGGAGATCACCGGACTGCCGGTGCTGAAGACGAAACCGACCCTGCGCGACGCCATCAAGGATGCGCTCGACAGGCTGGTGAAGAACGGCACCTATGCCAAGATCCTGGACAAATACGGTCTCGCCCGGAACGGTATGAGCGAGATCAAGATCAACAGCGCCAAGTGACACCCAATAGGTGACACGCAAAGGGGCGGCGTATGCCGCCCCTTTCGCCTATCCCCGCCGGGGCCTTGCACTGTCCATGCAGGGCTCGAGCCCACCACGTTCGGAACAACAGGAAGCTGAAGAGATGTCGGAGCAGAAGAGTGGCGCCAACAAGATGTGGGGCGGACGCTTCACAACGGCGCCGGCGGAGATCATGAAGAAGATCAATCCGTCGATCGGCTTCGACTACCGCCTCTACCGACAGGACATCGCCGCCTCAAAGGTCCATGCCCGGATGCTGGCGCGGCAGGGCATCATCGGCGAAGCGGACAACGCGAAAATTCAGGCGGGGCTCGACCAGATCCTGCAGGAAATCGAGGAGGGTCGCTTCAGCTTCAGCGTCGACCTCGAGGACATTCACATGAATGTCGAGGCGCGGCTGAAGGAGCTCGTGGGCGAACCGGCCGGCCGGCTTCACACCGCCCGCAGCCGTAACGACCAGGCCGTCACGGATGTCCGCCTGTGGATGCGCGATGCCATAGACGGGCTCGACGCCGTCGTGCAGGAACTGCAGCGCGCCCTGGTCGAACGTGCCGGTGAGCATGTCGAGACATTGATGCCGGGCTTCACCCATATGCAGGTGGCGCAGCCCGTCACCTTCGGCCACCATCTCATGGCCTATGTCGAGATGTTCGGCCGTGACCGTCAGCGGCTCGCGGGAGCTCGCGACCGCACCAATATCTGCCCGCTCGGGGCCGCGGCCCTGGCCGGGACCGCCTTCCCGATCGACCGACATTTCACGGCCGAACAGCTCGGCTTCTCCGCCCCGACCGAGAACTCGATGGATTCGGTCGCCTCGCGCGATCACATCGCCGAACTGCTGTTCTGCTGCTCGATGCTGGCCGTGCATCTCTCGCGCATCGCCGAGGAGATCACCTTGTGGTGCAGCGACGGCTTCCGCTTCATCGCCCTGTCCGACGCCTTCACCACCGGCTCCTCGATCATGCCGCAGAAGCGCAATCCCGATGCGGCCGAACTCGTGCGCGGCAAGACCGGACGGGTCGTCGGCTCGCTGAATGCCGTGCTCATGACCGTCAAGGGCCTGCCCATGACATTCATGAAGGACATGCAGGAGGACAAGGAGCCGATGTTCGACGCACTGGAGACGGTCCAGCTCTGCGTCGAGGCGACGACCGGCATGGTCCGCGACCTGACAGTCCGCCCAGACCAGATGCGCGGCTTCCTCGAACGCGGCTTTCCGACCGCAACGGACCTCGCCGACTGGCTCGTGCGCGAGGGCGGCATCCCCTTCCGCGACGCCCATCACATCACCGCCAAGGTCGTTGCCAAAGCCGAGGCCAAGGGCTGCACCTTGAGCGCGCTCGATATCGAGAGCATGCGGGATGTCGATCCGCGCATCACGGAGAAAGTCTATTCTGTGCTTGCGCCGGAGCATTCGGTGAACAGCCGCCGCAGCTATGGTGGAACCTCGCCGGATGTCGTGCGCGAGGCGATCGTGCGGGCAACCGCGCGCTGGCTCTGAGGCCTGGTATCCAAGCAAAACCGAGGGGAAGCGCTGCCGTTCCGAAGAGAGCCCGCAGCCTTCCCGTTCAATGGAAGGACCGATCCTTGAAATTCGACATTTTCCAGATGGAGCGGAACCAGACGCTCTTCGAGAATGACGTGGAGATCAATCTCACCGAGAGCGGCGTTCATCCCTGGGCCGTCGAGGACATTCTCCCGCCAAGCGAGATGCAGGACCTGCTCAAGCTGCCGCTGGGCTATGGCTGGACCGACGGGCGGCCTGATCTGCGGGCGAATATCGCCTCCTGGTATCCTGGAGCCGGGCCGTCCAATGTTCTCGTGACCAACGGCTCTTCCGAGGCGACGATGATCGCGCTGATGACGCTCGTCGAGCCGGGCGAACGTATCGTCTTTGCCGTACCCAATTTCATGCAGGTGGATGGTCTTGGCCGGGCACTCGGCTTCGACGTCCGGCGCCTTGAACTCAGTGGCGACAATGGCTGGCAGATCGACCCCGCCAGCCTCGACGCAGCTGCGGCGGGAGCCAAGGTCATCGCCGTCACCAATCCGGCCAACCCGACCGGCAGCGTTCTGACGCAACAGAGCCGCGAGGCGCTTATCGCTGCGGCGCGGCAGAGCGGCGCCTGGTTGCTGGTGGACGAGATCTATCGCGGAGGCGAGATCGACGGGCCCGAGACCCAGACGCTCTGGGGCTCCTATCCACGCCTGGTGGTGACCAGCAGCCTCTCGAAATCCTTTGCCTGCCCGGGCCTGCGCCTCGGCTGGATCGTCGCGCCAGCCGACGTGGTTGCCGGCGCCGCGGAACGTCAGGACTACACCACGATCGGCAGCGGCATCCTGAGCCAGATCCTGGCGGCAGCCGTCATGAAGCCCGATACGCGCGGTCGGCTCCTGTCCCGGGGGCGCGATCTGCTGCGGACGAATGCCAATCTGGTCGGAGACTGGATGTCGCGTCATCCCGGCTGGTCGTGGAAGCGGCCCGAGGCGGGCGGCATGGCCTTCCTGCGCTATCCGCTTAACCTGCCGTCCGAGGAATTCTCCCGCCTGCTTCGCGAGGAGGAGAGCGTCTTCGTCGTCGCCGGCAGCTGGTTCGGGATCGAGCAGCACATCCGGATCGGCATCGGCGTGCCGACCGAAACGCTCGCCGAGGGGCTGAAGCGCCTCGATCGGTTTCTGGACCGTCACGCGGGGTGAATGCAGTGGATGACGCGGTCAGCCGTGGACGGGACGATCTTACCCGTCTCGTCGCCATTCCCTCGGTCAGCGCCGAGGGGCGCTGCCTGAACGAGGCAGCGACGCTGATCCGGGAACTTCTCGGCGAGGCTGGTTTCGCCACCGAGATCCACCCCGGCTCGGTCGGTCCCTTCGTCGTCGGCACAGCTGGCGAGGGACCGCTGACCGTCGTGATCTACAATCACTCCGACGTGCAGCCGGAGGGTGACCTGCCGCTGTGGCTGAGCCCGCCCTACACCCTGACCGAGCGCGACGGCCGCCTCTATGGCCGCGGCGTGGCTGATGACAAGGGCGAATTCGCCAACCGTCTCGCCGGCTGGCGCCGCTTCCGGGCGCAGCAGGACGGCCCGCTTCCGTTCCGGCTGATCTGGATCGTTGATGGCGAGGAGGAGATCGGCAGCCCGTCGCTCGATGGCTTCCTGGCCAAGCGCTTCGCCGGCGAACGTGCCGATCTGTGCTGGTGGGAGTTCGGCGAGATCGATGCCTCTGGCCGCCCTGTCATCCTGTGCGGCTTCAAGGGCATCACCGCGATCGAGCTGCGCTGCCGCACTGCGAGAGGCGACCTCCATTCGAGCTACGGGGCGGTCTACGACAACGCGCTCTGGCGCATCTGCGCCGCCGTCGCGTCCATGCGCGACGCCGCAGGGCGGATCACAATCGATGGCTTCTATGACGATGTGCGGGCGCCATCCGTTGCCGAGCGCGCCGCCGCACTATCACCGCCTTTCTCGCTTGCCAGCGTCAGTGCAGCAACGGGCGGAGAACGTACGCTGAGCGGCATCGACGGCCAGACTTTCTTCTCCGCGATGAATTTCGCACCTTGTCTCAATGTCAACGGCATCGGCGGCGGCTATCAGGGCGAGGGAGCCAAGACTGTGCTGCCCGCGGAGGCCTTCGCCAAGCTCGACTTCCGGCTCGTGCCCGATCAGACCCCGATGCGCGTCGTCGAGCTCGTGCGAGACCATCTCGCGCGGATCGGCATGGCAGATATCGAGGTCATCGTTCACGACGCCATCGTCAGGCCGGTGCGCAGCGACGCCGGTCACTGGTTCGTCGCCGCCTGCGCGGAGATTCTCGAAGCTGAATTCGGCCGCCCGGCGATCGTCCAGCCGAGTTCCCCGGCGTCCGGCACCGCCCATCCCTTCATCGACCATCTCGGCACCGATGTGTTCGGGATCGGCCTCACCCATCACGGGGCGCAATTGCATGCGCCGAACGAAAACATCGAGATCGATCATTTCGAACGGATGGTCGCGGCGTCCTGCGCCATCTTCAGGATGCTGGCGCGCCGTGCAAATGCGGACCAAGCCGCCAGCTAGCGCGATCTATAATTCGCCGGCTTCCCTTGGTCGAGACACCTGATCTCCGGTGCCCGCAGACACGATCAGGCCCCCGGCCTCGGCGAGGCGCCACAGCCTTCGAGGACAACGCGCGCGATCGCGATGTCCTGCACGGCAAGCCCGGTCAGATCGGCAATCGTGATGTCTCTGGCGTCGTTGCGACCGATCGCGTGTCCGGCAAGGACAGCACCGAGTTCGACGCAGGCTCTGCGCTCGATCAGCCCCTCGCGGGCCGCGGCGGCGAACTCGCCATGGTCAAGGCATTGATCGAGGGAATCGGCGATTCTGACATCGGCTGCCGCGACCAGTTCGCTCTCAAGTTCCTGCTTGCCTGGCGCATCCGCGCCCATGGCCGTGATGTGTGTGCCCGGGCGAATCCATGCCGCCTTGAGCAAAGGGCTCGCAGCCGGCGTCGTGGTAATGATGGCGTCTGCCTCGGCGCAGAGAGCCTCAGGCGACGTCGCAAGGGCAACAGCAATGCCTTCGCCCAGAAGCTCCGCTCGCACCGCCTGGGCGCGCTCCGCAGAGCGTGCCCAGATCGCGAATTGCGGCACCCGTTCGCGCATGAGATGCGCGGCAGCGCGGATCTGAAAGCGGGCCTGCGTGCCGGCACCGACAATGCCGATGCGACGTGCGTCGCTGCGGGCTCCGGCTCTGGTCGCGATGGCACCGGCGAGCGCGGTGCGCAGATCGGTCAGCCACCCCTCGTCACGCAGGATCGCCACGACCGCACCGGTCTCGGCCGAGAGAGCGATCATCATGCCGCTGCTGGTCGGCAGGCCGCGCCTCGGATTGTCGTAGAAACCGGTCGCGATCTTCACCACGAAGATCGGATCCCCGGTGATGTGACCGAATTTGATATGGCAATCGCCGTGATGCGCGGGAAAGCCGAGATAGCCGACGGGCGGCATCTGCACCCGTCCCGCCGAGGCGGCCTTGAACCCCTCCTCCAGCGCCACGACGGCCCGGTCGAGATCAATGGCGGCTTCGATCAGGGCCCGAGCCAGATCAAGCATCGGACGGTCCGTTCGCCTGGTTCAGGTAGTTGTAGACGGTAGCGCGCGCGAGCCCGAGGACGCGCGAGATATAGGCTGCAGCATTGCGCCCGCCAAAAGCACCGCTCGCGGCAAGGTCGGCCACGAGTTGCCGCTTCTGTTCGCGGCTCAGCGCGGTCACGATCAGGCCGCGCTCCTGCGTCCATTGCTGGACATACTCGTTGATGCGCTCATGCCAATCCTCCTTGAACAGGACAGGCGGCTTGTCGGCACCGGCGGGCACAGCCACGAGCGCGCCGAGCGTCTGCATCACGGCGTGGAAATGCGAGACGTCGACATTGATGCAGAGTACGCCGATCGCCGCGCCATTGGCGGTGAGGACGACGCTGATCGATTTGATCCGGCGGCCGTCCCAGTTGATCTTCTCATAGGGACCGATCGTCGTCTCGGCCTCGTCGAAGCCGATCTCGTTCAGGAGCGAAGGTTCGCCCAGCACGCGCTGCGAGAAGTTTCCGGCGATATGGACCACGGTCTGCGAGCCGAGATCGTGCAGCACGACCTCGGCATAGGGACGGAACAGCAGGGCGACGGCGTCGCAAATCGGCGCATAGGCCAAGAGTTCAGTCGGCATGATCCAGGTCCTTGGCAGCCCCGATCTAGCGCGGCTGCGACTTCAGATAGTCGCTCAGGCGTTCGAGGCCGGCCTCCAGGTGGTCGCCCGGAGCCCCGATTCCGATACGGATATAGCCGTCGAGACCATAGACGTCTCCCGGCAGGAGCATGATGCCGCGTTCTTCGCGCAGCCGATGCACGAGTTCCGTCGAGTTCATCGAATGCGCATATTTCACGAAGGCCATGCCGCCGGCCTTGGGCGGAACGAAGGAGAAGAACTCGCTGTTGCGCTCGACCCAGTTCGTCAGAAGCGCCAGGTTCTGTCTCAGGATGGTCTTGCTGCGCTGGAGGATCTCGGCGCGCTTGGCCGGTTCGACGACGATGCGGGCGACATACTCGCTGATCGCGCTCGTGGTGATCGACGTATAGTCCTTGCGCTGCCAGGCGGCGTAGATATCGGCGGTGGGGCCGACCAGCCAGCCTATGCGCAGGCCAGGCAAGGCCATCGCCTTCGACAGGCCGCTGGTGATGATCGCCTTTTCGTAGAGATCGGCGAAGCTGGGCGGTTCGTCACCCTCGAGCTCGGCGCCCTTGTAGACCTCGTCGGCATGCAGATAGGTGCCGTTCTGGCGGGCAATGGCGACGAGCCCGTCCATCGTTTCGCGCGAAAGCAGGCTGCCGGTCGGGTTGTTCGGGTGGCAGATCGTCATCAACTTTGTACGCGGCGAAACGGCCTTGCGGACGTCGTCGAGATCCGGGGTCCAGCCGAGTTCCTCGCGCAGCGGAACCTCCTTCACCGTGACCCCGATGGCCCGGGCCCAACCCCAGATCTGCAGATAGTTCGGCACGAAGACGACGATCTCGTCGCCTGGCTCGAGCAGCGACATCACCATCAGGAAATTGGCCTCCGCCGAGCCATTGGTGACGATGACCTCGTCGGAGGTCCGACCGCGATAGAGCCGCGCCACCGCTTCGCGCAACTCGACGGCCCCATTCGTCCAGCCATAGCCCAGTTCGACATCGAGCAACGCGTTGCGCTGGCTTTCGTCAAGCAGCCCGTTCAGGCTGTAGGGATGAACGCCGCTATCCGAGAGATTGAACTCGACGGTGTTCTCGTAAAGCGACTGGATCCGCTCCAGGCTGAATTCTTCGATCTTCATGACGCTCGTCCAAACGCGGGTCCGAGCTGTCTAGCACAGGGAGAGAAGACAAAAAAGTCCAAATTAGAAGTACTGTCTAATTTGATCGCTCCTGGAGCTCTCGAGCACCTGTTCGCGATGGAGCCGATACACCGTCTTCGGTGTCCCGCGCAGGAATTCGCGTTTCGCCATCGCAGCCGGGTTGCACAGGCGCCCCCCAAGATTGCCCCGGCGGAGGGTGCCCACCGCCGGGCCTGTTTCAGCGAGCGACGCGCCTCGCCTGCTCGGTGCTTCTATCAGTGACTTCAGCCCAGCGTGTTGCGCATCGCCTCGTCCAGCGTCTCGAGCAGGATGTCTGCATGCTCGCGCCGAAAGGTCATGGGGGGGCGCAGCTTGATGACGTTGTCGAAGGGGCCGTCCGTCCCCATGAGCACGCCGAGCTCCCTGGCCCGATTGACGATGGCTGAAGCGGGTTCGCCGGCATGTTCCTTGGTTGCCCGGTCCCGCACGAGTTCAAGGCCGAGGAACAGGCCACGCCCGCGCACGTCGCCAACGATCGAATAACGGTCCATCAGCTTGCGCATGCCGGCGAGGAGATAGTCTCCCTGTTCCACGGCGTTCAGCAGAAGATGCTCGTCTTCGAGCACGTCGAGAACGGCGGCCCCGGCCGCGCAGGACACCGGATTGCCGCCAAATGTATTGAAATACTCCATGCCGTTGGCAAAGCCCTCCGCAACCTCGCGGCGCATCGCGACAACGGCAAGGGGATGGCCGTTGCCGATCGGCTTGCCCATGGTGACGATGTCCGGCACGACGCCATGTTCCTCGAAGGCCCACATCGATCGGCCAACGCGACCGAAGCCCACCTGGACCTCGTCCGCGATGCACAGGCCACCGGTGCGACGAACCGCGTCGTAGACCGCACCAAGATATCCCGGCGGCAGGAAGACCTGCCCGGCGACGCTTGGGATCGTTTCGGCAATGAAGGCGGCGGGCGCATTCCCATCCTTCACGAGCCGGTCGATGATCTCGCAGGCATGCTCGCCATAGCGCTTGCCGATCTCGCCGTCCGGCCACTCCGCCGGTGCACGATAGGGATCAGCGACGGGTAGCACATGCGTATGCTCCGGCCGCCCGCTGCCTCCCTTGCGCTTGAACTTATAGGGGCTGATGTCGATCAGGCCCTGTGTGTGGCCGTGATAGGCCCAGTCCAGCACGACCATGTCGCGTCGGCGCGTATAGGCTCGCGCCGCGCGCAGCGCGAGTTCGTTCGCCTCGCTCCCGGTGCACACCACGAAGAACGTATCAAGCTCGCCCGGCAGCGTCTTCGCCAGACGCTCCGTGTAGTCGATGATGTTATCGTGGAGATAGCGTGTGTTGGTGTTGAGGCGCTGGGCCTGCCGCGTGATCGCGTCCACCACGCGTGGGTGGCAATGCCCGATATGGGCGACGTTGTTGTAGCAATCGAGATGCGCCCGCCCGGTCTCGTCGATCAGCCAGACATCTTCGCCGCGAACCATCTTGAGCGGCCTGCGATAGGAGAGCGACAGATTGGGGGCCAGTCGCTTCTTGCGCGCCGCCTGCAGCGCATCCCTTTCCTGCCCGGTCCTGTCGAAGGTCTCCGACGGCAGGCCAGCGAAATCATAGGGCGAAGGAAAGAGATCGTTCCAAACACCACGGAATGCCGCCTCGCCAACGCCCGGAATGACGCTGACGTCATCATAATCCGAGGCGACGAGCTGCAGATGGAGATGCGGTATCCAGCCCCCATTCTCCGCATAGTCGCCGAGCCGCGCGACACAGGTGCCGGCCGGCAGTTCTTCGCCCACATGCCGATCGCGAACCGACGCATGATCCAGATGGCCCCAGAGGCTCCGAAAGCGCAGGCCGGGCTCCGGCTCATGCTCGAGGAGCAAGAGCCCACCATAATCCTGCGGCGCAGGATTGATCGTTGCGGCCACGACCTTTGCCGGCAGCGGAGTGAAGAGCGGTGTACCCGCAGGCGCAAAGATATCGAGGCCGAGATGGATGTTCCGGCGCACGCCATCGATCAGGGTCGAGTCGAAAAAGGGCGCCGTATAGACGGTGCGCAGTTCGCCATACGGCCCGAGGCCGAGCGTAAAGCCGTGTTCCCTCTGCAGATCGGCATAGGCCCGGTCCGCGGCAGCATGATCCTGCGCCGCGCTCGCCCGCGCCAGTGGCGCCTCGGGATTGCCGAGATCGACCACATGCTTCTGCTGGCGCGCCGGATGCGGGTGCATGAGCGGCGCCAGCGTCCTACGGTTTTCGGCCAGCCAGCCCCGCAGGCGCCCGGCCCCTGGCGTCGACTCGAGGCTACAAGCGTTGCGCAGGATTGCCGTGGCGATACGGCGGTCGACCTTGCCGAGCCGCTCCAGGAGATTCCAGGCCGGCCCTTCGCTGACGAGGAGGTAGGGATTCTCGATCGCCTCGGCATGGCGCGTCGCCGAAATCGACACGCTCACCGCCAACCGTGCGGCGATCAAATCGAGCAGGATGTCGAACTCGGCGTCCTGCAGCGGCAGTTCCGCGTGATAGCCTGCGGCGATCACGGCGGCTGTTTCGATCGGGCTCTTCTCGTCGAGCATCGCGTAAGTGCAGGCAACGGCGAGTTCGGCGATGAGCGGCGAATGGGCCGCGTCACCAAAATCGATCAGGCCCGCGATCGCGCCCTGCGCGGGATCGGCGACCAACAGGTTCCAGTCATTGGCGTCATTGTGGATGACACCGTGGCGCAGGCGCCCGAGCGTCGGCGCGACCCGGGAATCATAGGTGTCGAGCACCTGCTCCAGACAGCGCCGCTGCGCCGCATCGGCGACATGAGACAGGCGCTGGCGCGCCCGCGGCGTCTCGCGAATCTCCCAATCGAAGGCGACATGCGCACCGGGATGACCGAAGCTGCCGAGCACCCGGTCGAGCTGCCCGAGGACGCGCCCGATGTCGCGCAGCGTTTCCGGCGTCTTGGCAACCTCGGCCAGCGGCGTGCCGGGGAGATAGGAGACGAGACGGACGCAGTGACGCTCGCCGCCGCGGCCGGTCAAAAGGCCGAATTCCAGCCCATCGCGCGTCGGCACAACACGCGGCGTCGGCAAGCTTGGATCGTTGATTTCGACGTGCCGCAGCAGAGCGGTCTGGAATTCGATCGCGGTGAGCGGCTCGGCCGCATTGACGATCTTCAGGATGAAACTCTGCCCATCGTCCGCGCGCACGTCGAAATTCTGGTCGCGCTCACTGGGCAGGCCATCAAGGCGACCGACAACGCCGAAGCGTTGCCGCAAGACCTCCGCCGCCTCGTCGAGGGAGAATGTCGGGCGTGGGTGGTTGACGAAGGTCATCGCAGGCTTTCCGAATTGTCGCTCTGCCATCAATCTGACATTGATGCGGTGGCGGCCGCGCTGCTCCAATCGGCGGTTTTGCCGCCATTGTGGCGGTAGCAACCTGCTATCGCCGCCACCCGAATATCTGCGAGCCCTTGATGGCGATGGACGAGACGAACGCGAAGATTCTGCGGCTGCTCCAGGACAATGCGCGGCTGCCGATCAAGACGATTGCGGGAAGCGTCGGGCTCGCCCGCAGCTCCGTGCGCGAACGCATCGCCAAGATGGAGACCGACGGCACCATCCGCGGCTATACGGCAACCGTCATGGAGGGTCGTCCGGGGGCCGACGCATTCCGCGCCTTCCTGATCATCCGCCTCACCAAGACACCGGCGCGCGACACGGTGGATCGGATTGCCGCGCTCCCGGCGGTCAGGCGGTGCTACTCAATCGGCGGCGAGATCGACGTCATCGCCGAAATCGAGGCTGATACGACCCGGGCATTGAACTCCGTGCGTGACGAGATTGCGTCGATGCCGCATGTCGCCGACCTGACGACGGCAATCGTGCTCGCAGACGAGAAGCCAGCCTGAGAGATCGACGGACGCCGGCGGTCAGCTCTTGGTCACGCCCGCGTCGCGTCAGCCCGCATCACATGCGAGACCGCGCATGAGCGATCAGGTACTCGACCTGCGCTTGCGTCTCGATCGCGCCGGCTGCGTGTTCATGCCGGATTTTCGCGATCGCGGCCTCGGCTTCGAGGCCGCATTCGATGAGCAAATGCGCTGCGACCGTGCCGGTGCGCCCAAGCCCCGCCTTGCAATGGATGGCCCAGTTCTCCCCCGCCGCGAGGCGACGCAACAGCGCAAGCCTCTGCCAGTCCTCGGCGAAGGCCGCAGTCGGCGCGCTGTAATCGGGAATGGCTGCATGGGCCCACTCCAGTCCGGCCTCCCGGACAGCCACGGAAAACAGATTCTGCTCGCAAGGCAGCTCATGCGCCTCGACGAGACTGAGCAGCCCGCCGGCTCCGAGCCTGGCGAGATGATCGAGATCCTGGGCGAGAGCCATCACGGGATCGGCGCCTGGCAAGGGGCGCCCTCGCCACAATCCCGGACAAGGGGCCAGCACCAGCTTTCCGGCGATCCCGGGCAGCGCGATGATCGATGCTGGCTTCGAAGCTGACTTGTCCAAGCAGACCCCTCCGGGCCGAGCGCAAAGCCCGCAACGCCCATCAATTGACTCAGTGATATAGCTGTGTACAGCTATATCACTATGGAGTCCATGTCAGCCCCTCCGCCCAAAGCCGCGAGTTCCATGCCGCCTCCGCCACGGACGAGGCGTGAGCGGCTCGCGGACGTGCTTTGGCCGGCTGCGACAATGCTCGGGATCGCCCTTCTCGGTCTCCTCGCGGCTCGCAACGTCTCTGCGAACCTCGCGGCTGCGGGAATGGAAATCGACTTCTCGTTCCTCTGGCAGGAAGCGGGTTTCGATGTCAGCGAAAGCCTGATCGGCTATTCGCCCCGCGACACCTACGCCCGTGTGCTGCTCGTCGGCATCTTGAATACCCTCGCCGCGGCGGCCCTCATCCTCGTCCTGGCTAGCGGCATCGGGCTGTTCGTCGGCATCGCCATGACCAGTTCCAACTGGCTCGTGCGCACGTTGGCGCGCACCTATGTCGAGTTGCTCCGCAATCTGCCGAAGCTCCTGATCGTGATCGCGCTCTATGTCGCGATGGTGCGCAGCCTACCCCATATCCGCTCGGCCTGGACCAGCCCCTTCGGCGCGATGCTGAGCAATCGCGGTCTCGTGCTGCCCTGGCCCATCATCGAGCAGGGCGGCCAGGCGCTTGCGATGGCAGCCTGCCTCTGGCTCGCAGGCGCGTTTCTGTGGCTCCGCGCCGCCCGGCTGCACCAGGACCGCACAGGCGAGCGCCGCCCGGTCTTCCTGCCTGTGGTCGCTGCCGCGGCGAGCCTCTACGCGGCGCTCGACCTGACAGGGACGCTCCATGTCACCTGGTCTGTGCCGAAGCTGGCGGGCTTCAATGTCACCGGGGGCGTGAGCCTGTCCTTGCAGTTCACCGCGCTTGTGGTGGCCCTGTCGGTCTATCACGGCGGGCAGATCGGAGCGATCGTGCGCGGCGGCATCATCGCCACTTCGCACGGGCAGCGCGAGGCAGCACAAGCGCTCGGCCTCGACTGGTTGAAGACGATGCGGCTCATCGTGCTGCCCCAGGCACTGCGCGTGATCACGCCGCCGCTCGGCAATCAGTACTCCAACCTGCTGAAGAACACCTCGATCGCGCTGGCGATCGGATACTCCGATTTGCTCAGCGTCGTGAGCACATCGGTGAATCAGACATTCCGCCCGATCGAACTGATGGTGCTCGTGGCCGCCTTCTTCCTGATCGCGAACCTGCTGATCTCGGCGTTGGTGAACTGGTGCGACCATGCCTTCCGGCTGAAGGCGCGCTGAGAATGACGCTGACAGTCGAGACGATCGCCCGCGCAAATACCCCTCCCCGGAAGGGGCTCGCGCCCATGCTGGGCTGGCTGCGCCAGAATCTGTTTTCGAGCTGGTGGAATACGGTGCTGACTGTCGTCACGCTCGCTCTCCTGGTCCTGTTCGCCTGGAGCGCGCTGACCTGGGTGGTGCTCGAGGCGATCCCGTTTTCCGGCAGCCGGGCCGAATGCCTGAATGCCACGGGAGCCTGCTGGGCCTTTCTCAGCGAGAAGGCCAATCTCGTCCTGACCGGGACCTACCCGGCCGCCGAGCGCTGGCGCGCGCAACTCGCCAGCGGCCTGATCATCGTGACGATCCTCGTCTTTGCACTGGTTCCGATGAGGCTTGCGATCCGGGCAGCCATGGTCGTGGGCACTGCTGTGCTCTCCTACCTGCTTCTGCGCGGAGGCTTCGCTGGCCTGCCCTTCGTCGAATCCCACCGCTGGAACGGCCTGCCCCTCATCCTGTTCCTGTCTGCCTTCACGATGGCGGCAGCATTTCCGCTCGGCATCCTGCTGGCGCTGGCTCGCTGGTCACAGCATCGCGCGCTGAACCTTGCCGCCGTCGCCTATATCGAGACGGTGCGCGCCATTCCGATGGTCGCGGTCTTGTTCGCCGGCATTTTCGTATTGCCGCTGCTGCTGACGCGCGGCGCGACCATAGAGCCCGTCGCCGCCATCCTGATCGTGCTGACCCTCTTCTATGCGGCCTATTTCGCCGAGGACATTCGCAGCGGGCTGCAGGCGCTGCCCAAGGGGCAGATCGAGGCGGGAGCCAGCCTCGGCCTCACCGCCGCGCAACGCATCCGCCTGATCGTGCTGCCCCAGGCCCTGCGCACGGCCATCCCCGGCATGACGAACACGATTATCGGCAGCTTCAAGGACACCTCGCTCGTCGCCATCGTCGGCATGCATGATTTGCTTTCGACAGCCCGCATGGCATATGCCGATCCTCTCTGGCAGGCCTATGCTTTGGAGGCGAACATTGCGATCGGGCTGTTCTATTTCCTCTGCTGCTGGATGATCTCCGAACGAGCGCGGCGGCTCGGGCACGGCGCCGGCAAGCTCGGCTGAGACCGGCCTTGCGACAGGGAGAGCTATGACGATCGAACTCACCAGCCCCGAGGCGCAGCAGCTTCGCCAGATGGTCCGCTCGCGCAACGACGTGATCTTCGAGATCGTGCGCGACCGCATCTGCCTGCGTGACTATGACGAAGGGCATGTCATCCACGAAGCGGCACTCGCCGCGGAGTTCCACGTCAGCCGCACGCCGATCCGGCAGGTCCTGCAGCGCCTTGTCTACGAACAGCTGGCGGAGACGCGAAACGGCGTCGGCACCATCGTGTCCTATGTCGATCATCACGCTGTCGACATGCTGCGTTTCCGCATCGGCCTGACGGGTCTGATCGCCGATCTCGTGCCGCTGCAGCTCCCGACTTCGCTCCGGTCCGACTATGCGCGGTTGCGCTCACTGGCCGAGGGGCTGCGTGACACATCCCCCGTCAAGGATGTCTGGGGCGTCTGGCGCGCCCATCACGAGGCGCGCAACGCCCTGATCGGCGACGAGGCGCTGCGCCAGATGGACGACATGATTTTCTTCCGCATCGCGCGAAGCTGGGTCAGCTGGCTGAAATGCGATCCGGGGCTCGTGCGCGCCCTGCTCGAGCAGGAAATCGCGGCGACCGCCGAGAAGACCGAAAGCCTGCCGGCATCGGAGCTGTTTCGCCTGCATGCGGCGCATCTCGAATTGCTGCTCGCACGCTATGGCGAGGACGACAGCAAGTAGGAGACCTGGGCCTCGCTTTCGATTGCGCCCGGCCGAGCCGAGCGCACCGCGGCGATCGCGTCCTGCGGCGGCATTCCGGTCTCGATCAGCACGCGCGCGGCCATCATGCCGCTGCGGCCATATCCGGCGAGACAACAGAAGGCGACGCCCCCGCCGAGACCTAACTCGCCAAGGATCGCCTGGACCAAGTGCGGCCAGTCCAACGTCTCGTCCGGGGCTGAGAAGTCCGCGACAGGCGCGCACAGGAGGCGGATCCCGCGCAGTTCCGCAGCGTGCTCCAGGTGCTCCCTGTCATCGGCATCGCATTCCGTCTCGTCCAGAAGACTGATCAGGAGTGTCGTTCCCGTCGCCTTCAACCTGTCGAGAACCTGTTCCTGCAGATCCGCGTCGATGGTCCGCTCCCCACGCCGGAGGATAACGAGCCCCGGCAGCGGCAACATGCCGACGGTTCCGGCATGCCCCCGGACAGTGACCCACGCCGCGCCGTCCTCCATGCCCGCCCCCTTCCGCAAACGCTGCCGGATCCAGTGCTCGGATCGCCGCCGACTAGAGGCAGATCAGCTGGCGCTGTCCAGAGGCACGGCATTGGCAGTCTTGGAAGAGGATGCAAAGGCAGGGCCGGAACGCGTTCCGGCTCGCCGAGCGATCGGCGAGCCGGAAGAAGGACGCGCAGCCGGGCTGCGGCTGAACGATGGCGGCTAGCGAACCGGAAAGGCGAAGATCAGTCCGCCATCCCTGGCCAGCCGGTTCGGCGAGGCTGAACGGTCCATGGCGAGAGGCGAGCCCTTGCCGATATGCTTTTCAAAAACCTCGCCGTAATTGCCGACCTGCTTGATGATCTGCGCGCTCCAATCGGGACGCAGGCCAAGCTTCTTCGCCATGTCCGCCGTCGGCCCCGTCGGTGAGATCAGGCGCTGCTCGTCGACTGGCAGATCCTTGAGCGAGCCGAGCTTGGCATCGATATTCTGCGAGGTGACGCCGAATTCCTCGGCGGCGATCATGATCTGGACACCCCAGAAGAGGGTCTTCTCCAGCTCCGTATCCGGACGCGACACCAGGGCGAGCGGCTCGGTGGCTGAGCGTTGCGGAACGATCACGTAGTCATCAGGCTTCGGTGCCAGCAGGCGGTCGGCGGCCAGGGCGGATACCGAGCTCGCCACCGCATCGCATTTTCCGGAGAAGAATGCCTGCAGACGGGCCGTCTTGTCCGCAATGTTCTCGACCTTGTAGGGCAGCTTCGCCGTGCCGAACCAGTCGGCGAGATAGAGCAGCGTCGTCGAGCCCTCTTCGGCACAGACGGTCGCGCCGGACAGGTCCGCGAGCTTCGTCATGCCAAGGCTTTTCGGCACCATGAAGCCCTGCCCGTCATAGAAGGTGGTCGTCACGAAGGACACGCCGGGATCGGCATCGCGGGTGCCGGTCGCGGTAATTCCGCGCGAGGCAATATGCGCACTACCGCTGATGATCGCCTTCAGGCTGTCGGAGAACCCGATGCCGCGCAGCTCGGCCTTGGTGCCATCGCCGAAGATCGCCGCCGCCGCCATGCGGCAGAAATCGACATTGAATCCGCGGAATGCGCCCTGGCTGTCGGGGACGGAGAATCCCGGTGAGTTCGGGTTGACCAGGCAGACGATCTTTCCATCCTGCTTGATCTTGTCGAGAACCGGCCCGGCCTGTGCGCCCGGTGCAGCGGCAAGCAGAGCGGCCGCGGACAAGACCATGCGGAGCACGTGAAACGACATATCAATCCCCCTCTTCCATGGCGGAAGCTTGTAGCTATCTACCTGTATACAGCAACGCAGCAAGCCGTCAAACCCACGACGGTCTTCAGGCCCCTTGGGCCGCGACTGGCGGATAGGAGCCTCCCCGTCGCGACCCGGGCGCATCGTCGGCAGGGACTGCGACGTCTTCCGGATTGCGGCACGCGAAGGGGAGACCAGCCGGGCCGCCACTGTGCGGCAGCCGCCATTGCGCTAGATTCGTCGCAACGGGAGCAGCGGATGGGCCGGACGCGATCGCGCCGGTTGCTTTCGGGTCACGGAAACGCCGACATGCCGCCTGACGCGGCATCAGAGCCTCGAAGAGACGAATGGAGCAGGGATGAGCATTCGCGAGCAACTGGTCGAGCGGTTCTTCCGCTATCTGGCGGTTGAGAGTCAGAGCAACGCTGCTGCGGCGACGCTGCCCAGTACGCCCGGCCAGCAGCGGCTCGCCGAATTGCTTGCAGGAGAGCTGCGCGCACTGGGACTTGAGAAGGTTGTCCTGGACGATCATGCCACCGTCACCGCAATGAAGCCGGGCACCAGACCGGGCGCGCCAAGGATCGGCTTCATCGCGCATCTCGACACGATCGACACCGGCCTCTCGCCGACGATCCGCCCGCGCATCCTGCGCTTCGAAGGCGAGGATCTTTGCCTGAATCCGGAGAAGGACATCTGGCTGCGCGTGGCTGAGCATCCCGAGATCCGCCCCTGGATCGACCAGGACGTCATCGTCGGTGATGGCACAAGTGTGCTCGGAGCCGACAACAAGGCCGCGATTGCCGTCATCATGACGCTGCTTGAGGGGCTCGACGCCGAGAGCCAGCATGGCGACATCCTGGTCGCCTTCGTCCCCGACGAGGAGATTGGCTTGCGCGGTGCGAAGGCGCTCGACCTCGCCCGCTTCGACTGCGAATTCGCCTATACGATCGATTGCTGCGAACTCGGCGAGGTCGTGATCGAGAACTTCAACGCCGCGGCGGGCGAAATCATCTTCACTGGCGTCACCGCCCACCCGATGTCCGCGAAGGACGTCATGGTGAACCCGCTGCTGATGGCGCTCGACTTCATCGGCCAGTTCGACCGCGCGGAAACGCCCGAGCACACCGAGGGCCGCGAAGGCTATTTCTGGTTCAACGACATCGTCGCCAATGCCAGCGAGGCGCGCCTGCGCGTCTTGATCCGCGACTTCGACAGGGAGCAGTTCGAGCGGCGCAAACGGCGCATCCGCGAGGTTGCCGACCTGATTGCCGCACAATATCCCAAAGGCCGTGTCGACTGCCAGGTGACCGATACCTACAGCAACATCCATGACAGCCTGGGCGACGACCGCCGCTCGGTCGACCTGCTCTTTGCGGCGCTGGAGGCACTGCAGATCGAGCCGAAGCTGATCCCGATGCGCGGCGGAACAGACGGCGCAGCGCTCTCGGCCAAGGGGCTGCCGACCCCCAACTTCTTCACGGGCGCTTATAATTTCCACTCGCGCTTCGAGTTCCTGCCCGTCCCAGCCTTTGAGAAATCATGGGAGGTCGCGCGCATGATCTGCACCTTGGCAGCGCAACCAAACGGCCCACTCGAGGTAACCCGCCCGGATTGAACGAGCCCGCGCTGAGCGTCGTCGGTCGCAAAGGGATCATGCTCCCGACGACACCAGCGGGCAGATCGGATCGGGCGCCCGGACGCGTCCTGGCAAGCGGACCTTCGCCGGACGTCAGCGGCGCGCCTCGACGCGCTACGCCGCAACGGCCGCCCGAACGGCAGCCCGCGTGTAGGTCCAGGATCATTAGAATTCCTATAAACTATTGATATTGCAGAGATTTAAGTTTCTCGTCTATGACGGATCCCAGGGTACGGATGCCATGGGGCAGGAATGGACGATAGGCTCGATCAGGATCGGTCGTCGGCTTCGATGCAGTTGTTCTCGAAGCGTCTGAAGGTGTCCGCCGGAACGTTTCGGCACGGGCGGGGCGAACAGGTCGTCGGGCCGATGAAGCGGGGGCTCAAGGTCGTCGTCATGCTGCAGGGACATCAGTCCTATGAGCTCGACGACAGGCCACCTCTGACCATCAACAGCCCGATGCTGCTGGTCGCCGCCAATGACGGCGATCATGTCCAGAAACGGACCTGCCTGTCGGGCGAGGGCGTGCGCTGCGCGATCGTGCAGCTTGACGCCGATTTCGCGCAGGACGAACTCGGCGCGAGCTTCTCAGGCCTGATGGGACAGATGCAGGGAGCCGGGGTCGGCCCGGGACTATGGGCGCGCGCGGCTGGCGCAGATTTGCGCGGGATTGCGCTGCAGATGGCGGAATGCCGGATCGAAGGCGCGATGCGCAATCTCTACATGGCCGGGAAGGCGCTCGAACTCGCGGCCACAGTTGTGGACCAGATCGTCAACGAGCGGCCGCAGCGGGCCGCGCGGCTGTCGCCGCGAACGATCGAGCAACTGCGTGCGGCGCACGCTCTGCTTCTTCAATCGGCCCGCAATCCCCCGACACTGGGGGAACTCGCCAGGAATACCGGCCTTAATGTCACCAAGCTGACAGCCGGATTTCGTCAGCTCTACGGCGCGAGCGTCTTCGACTACCTGCAAGCACACCGCCTGCAACAGGCCTACGACCTGATCCGCAGCGGCGAGAAGAGCGTCACTGAGGCGGCCTATCACGTCGGTTACAACCCTGCGCATTTCTCGGGCATCTTCCGGAGGCGCTTCGGCGTTCTGCCCAGCGCGTTGCGTTGACGGCGTTTCGCCGAAGTTCAGGCGAACGATTGGAAATCTTCAAAACTCTTTCGAAAGAAATACTGCGGGCAGCCAAAGTCGTTCCGATTGCCCCGCTTGTTGTGCTGGTCGAGAAGAAGGCCGCAATACGGCGAGGCATCTCGATCATGAATATCTATAACCCGAATAAGGATGGATCTTGGTCGATCCGAGCAGCAGGCGCTCCTATATGCTTCTGGCGTCGTGCCAGGAGCGTGGCACTCGCCAGCGTCGCTCTCTGTGTCCTCCCGGTCGCGTTCGCTGGTCCGGCCCTCGCTCAGGGCGTGCCCCCCACCCTCTCGCTCGACACGATCGAGGTTCAAGGCGCGACGGAGAAGGCGAATGGGCCAGTCGACGGCTATATCGCGCGGCGCAGCGCCAGCGGCACCAAGACCGACACTCCCCTGATCGAGACGCCGCAATCGATTACGGTCATCCCGCGCGCCCAGATCGACGATCAGGCCGCGCAGAGCGTCGGCCAGGCGCTGCGCTATTCCGCCGGCGTCCTGGCTGAGACGCGCCTGTCATCGGGCCGTTACGACAGCACCTTCATCCGCGGTTTCGGCGGCAGCGGTTCGAATGCCGGCTTCATCAATTTCCAGGACGGCCTGCGTGTCCAGCGTGGCGTCAATTTCCTCGTCCCAGCCATGGAAACCTACGGCCTTGAGCGGATCGAGGTGCTGCGCGGTCCGGCCTCCGTGATCTTCGGGCAGGTCAAGCCCGGTGGCCTGGTGAATCTGGTCAGCAAGCGCCCGACGGATCAAGCCTTTGGCGAGGTTCAGGCCCAGATCGGCTCGCATCAGCGCCGCCAGCTCGCCTTCGACATCGGCGGCCCAGTGAACCCGGACAAGACTGTCCTCTACCGGATCGTCGGGCTCGGCAGGGCCGCCGATACGCAGGTCGATTTCACCAAGGAGGAGCGGGTCTATATCGCGCCATCGCTGACCTTCCAGCCCAGCGCTGCGACGAGCCTGACCATCCTCACCTCCTTCCAGCGCGACCCGGAAACCGGCTTCTACGGCTTCATCCCGGCAGTCGGCAGCGCATTGCCCAACCGCTACGGCCGCATCCCGAGCAAATTCTTCCCCGGCGAGCCCGCCTATGAGGGTTACAGCCGAAACCAGATCGCTGCAGGTTACGCGCTCGAGCACCGCTTCAACGATGTCTTCAGCTTCCGCCAGAATCTGCGGTTCACCGACCTCGAATCGCGCTTCAGGACTGTCGCCGTGGCAAGCCTGGCCGCCGACCAGCGCACCCTGGTTCGCCGCGTGACCGCATCGAACGAGAAGGCCAGGACCTTCGGCATGGACAACCAGCTCCAGGCCGATTTCCGCACCGGATTGCTGACGCACAAGGTCCTGCTCGGCGTCGACGGATACTGGATGGACGGCACCGCCTTCACCGGCGCAGGCGGCACCGTCCAGACCCTCGATTGGGTCAACCCGGTCTATGGCCGCACGCCCTTTGCAACACCGGCCCTGCCCGGCACCACACAGGAACAGACGCAGTTCGGCGTCTATCTGCAGGACCAGATCAAGCTCGACCGGCTCTCGCTCCTCGTCGGCGGGCGCTTCGACAACGCCAGAAGCCGCACGCGCGCCCTCACCAATGGCGCACTGACGAAGCAGGACGACGAGGCCACGACAGGCCGCGCCGCCTTGATGTACAATTTCGACAACGGCCTGGCGCCCTATGCGAGCTATTCGACCTCATTCGAACCGGTTGCGGGCACGACCTTTGGCGGTTCGCCCTTCAAGCCGACCGACGGCGAGCAATACGAGATCGGTATCAAATATGCGCCGCCCGGCTATGACGCCTTCATCCAGGCGGCCGTGTATCAACTCACCCAGAGCAATGTACCGACCGCCGATCCCGCCAATGTCGGCTTCCAGATCCAAACGGGCGAGGTACGGGCGCGTGGTTTCGAGGTCGAGGGTCGGGCGAAGCTATTCGACAGTCTCGAGCTGATCGCAGCCTATGCCTATACCGACGCCGAGGTGACGAAGAGCACCGGCGTCGACCTCGGCAAGAGGCCGACGGTGGTTCCCCGCAACATGGCTTCACTCTGGGGCCACTACACCTTCAAGACAGGCCTGTTCGCGGGCTTCGCGCTCGGCGCCGGCGTGCGTTATGTCGGCGAGGGCGCAGGCGATCCCGGCAACACCTTCAAGACGCCGGACTATACCCTGGTCGATGCCGCCATCAGCTATGATTTTGGTGTCCGCACCCAGGCGCTGAAGGGCTGGAAGGTTCAGGTCAACGCCCAAAACCTGCTCGACAAGGACTATGTGGCGGGTTGCTACGCCCTGACCCAGTGCTCGTTCGGCCTGCGCCGGACCGTGCTTGCGACCCTGTCCTACAGATGGTGAGCCGCGACGCCATGGAGGCGGCAACGTTTCGAAACACAGGCGGTCCCGCGATTCCGTTAGCGGAGCCCGCAACTCTGGCGCAAGCGCGCCAGCTGGACATCGTCGCGGGCCATGGCGAGATCTATCGGCTGCTGATCGCGATCCCGCCTGGCCCGGCTCCGGCGGCAGGATTTCCGGTGATCTATCTGGTCGACGGTAATGCTCTTTTCGCCACGGCCGTCGAGACGGCGCAGCTTCAGGGTCGGCGGCAGGATGTGACGGGGGTCGATCCGGCGGTCATCGTGGGCATCGGTTATCCCATCGACACCCCGTTCGATGGCGCGCGGCGCCAGAGCGATCTCCTGCCGGACGACGGAGGGGCCGACCGGTTCCTCGATTTCATCGAGGAGAGCGTGAAGCCGGCGGTCACAGCGCTTGCCGCCATCGATCCCGGCCGCCAGGCTCTGGTGGGCCATTCCTTCGGTGGTTTGTTCGCTCTGCATGCGCTGTTCACGCGTCCCGAGCAGTTCAGGTCCTATGTCGCCGGCAGCCCTTCGATCTGGTGGAACGATCGCGCGATTGAGGTCAGCGAGGCCAGTTTTGTTGCGCGCAGCAGCGCGGCAACCCTGCCGCGGCTGCTGATCACAGTCGGTGGCGGCGAACAGACATGCGACGCCAGAACCTCTCCGGAGCGGGCGCAACGCCTGCATATGGCGCGCATGCTCGACAATGCCCACGAAATGGCGCTGCGCCTGGCCTCGTCGCACCGTGTCGCGGTGGAGCATGTGATCTTCGACGGCGAGAACCACATCTCGGTCATCCCGGCGATGCTCGCGAGGGCGGTTTCGTTCGCGATCGCCGGCACCGCCGGCCGGGAGGCGGCGCCATGAGCCAGGTACGGATCTCGTCGCGCCGGCAGCGGCCATTTGCGTGGATTCTGGGCCTCATGCTGACGCTCTTTGCGTTGACGGCAGCCGCCCCGGCCCTGGCCGCCCCCGTGACGGTGACCGATGTGCTCGGGCGAACGGTGACCTTGCCGGGCCCGGCCAAACGCATCGTGCTGGGGCAGGGGCGCCAGCTCAACGCGCTGGGGCTCATTCATTCCAATCCGATCAGCCTGCTCGTCGGCTGGGGCAATGACTTCCAGCGCCAAATGGGCGACGCCTACGCGCTGTACCGCGCGCGGTTTCCCGCGATCGAGACGCTGCCGACGGTTGGAGACAGCACCCCGGACGGGTTCTCCTTTGAGAAGGCAGTCGAGCTTGACCCGGACCTGGTCGTTCTGAGCCTGTCGATCGCCGGGACGCGCCGAGGCCCTGGTGATCTCGTTGCGAAATTCGAGGCCGCGGGCATCCCGGTCATCGTGGTGGATTTCTTCCTGCAGCCGTTCCGCGACACGGTGCCCAGCCTGCGCATCCTGGGCAAAGTGATCGGCAGGGAGGCGGCGGCCGAAGAGTTCGTCACCTTCTACCAAGAGCGGAGACAGCGCATCGCCCAGCGGCTCGGTCCGGTCGAGCGACCGTCCGTCTTCATGCATGCGCATGCTGGAAGCGCCGAATGCTGCTTCTCGCCGGGAAAGGGCACCTTCGACGACTACATCACGGCCGCAGGCGGAAGAAACATCGCGGCAGCGCTGCTGCCGGGAGCGACAGGCCAGGTCAGCCTCGAGCAGGTTCTCGCTCTGGACCCGGCGATCTATATTGCGACAGGCGGCACCCATCTCGCCAGGAGCGGCGGGCTGGTGCTGGGTCTGGGCGTTCCCGCCGAAATCGCGTCGCGCAGCCTTGCAGCCCAGCTCGCCCGCCCCGGCCTCAAGGCACTGACGGCCGTGAGGAACGGCCATGCCTATGGTCTCTGGCATCTGTTCAACGACACCCCCACCCATGTCGCAGCGATCGAGGCGATGGCGAAGTGGTTCCATCCGCAGCTATTTGCCGATATCGATCCGCAGGCGACGCTGGACGAGATTTCCCGGCGCTTTTCGGCGATCCCGCTGCACGGAACGTTCTGGCTCGAGCCACAGGGCGGAAATCCGGGAGGCCTTGCAAGCCCGCCGGCAAAGCCATGAATCCCGCCATACGCCTGCAAATCCTGATCGATAGGCTGGCAAACCACGCCCCACCTGCCGCCGCCCGCGAGGTTGCCCTGCCATGACCGCTCTCGTTGCCCACGCACGGATCGCCCTGACCGATCCGGACGCCATCATCGCTCCGCTCTGCGAGCACCTGGCCGAGCACGGCGCCGAGGTCTCGCAGGAAGACGGCGCGACCGTCATCGCGCTCGGCAGCTACCGTGGCTGGCTGCAGTCCAGCGACGGGCATCTCGTCGTGCGCGCCGAGGCGCCCGATTTGGCGAGCCTGCAGGGCGCCAAACAGGCAATCGCCAGCCATGTCATCGAATTTGCGCCCCGCGGCGAGGCGGTCCCCACTATCGCCTGGAGCGGAGCCGGGAGCGGCGTCGCGATCCCATCGAGTTTTCGTATCCTGACCGTGACGGGTGTCCGGGACATCTCGCCGCATATGCGGCGGATCCACTTCCAGGGCGAAGACCTTGCCAGGTTCGACAGCCTGGAGGCGCTGCATGTCAGGTTGTTCCTGCCGCCACCTGATCTGGCCGAGCCGGAATGGCCGACATTCGGAGAGGATGGGATCTTGCGTCTGCCGGAGGCGGACAAGGCGCCGGCCGTACGCAAATACACGATCCGGGAGATCGATACGGTCGCGGGGACGGTCGCGCTCGATTTCGTGCTGCACGAGGATGCCGGCCCCGGCGCCGCCTTTGCGGCGCGGGCTCGGCCTGGCGATCGTATCGGCATGGCAGGTCCCGGCGGACGTGGCTTACGCGAGGCCGACTGGTATCTGTTCATGGGCGACGAGACCGCGCTGCCCGCGATCGGTCGCATGCTCGCCCACCTGCCACCGACGGCACGGGGCATCGCCTTCATCGAAGTCGCCGATGCCGGTGAAGAGCAGGCCCTGGTTTGCCCGGCCGGCGTGGAGATTCGCTGGCTGCATCGCCTGGGGGCCGAAGCCGGCGCCTCGACGCTGCTCCAGGACGCCTTCGAAGCCGTGGCATGGCCTTCGGACGAGGCGAGCGTCTATCTCTGGGCCGCACTCGAACATGCCGGCTTCAAGGCCCTCCGCATGGCTGCGCGCAGCCGCCTGCGGCCCGAGCGCGATCATCATCTGATCGTCAGCTATTGGCGTCGCGGCATCAGCGAAGACCGGCAAGCCGACTGAAGGTGCAGCGCCACGCCCCGTCGGCCTTTTCGATCAGGGGTCTATGCCCCCGATCCCATTTTCAGCCGTGACAGAGATGAGGCCGCCGGCGAGCGATCCAGCGCGTGCGACGGCCATCTGTACTCACCCGGCGGCCGGCGGGGTACCGTGCGTGTGGAAGCTCTCGATCGTCTTCAGCCCCCATGCCTGGCCCTTCTTCCGCTCGGCTTCGGTCCACGTCACCGTTTGCCAGTCCGGATCGAGAATGAGGCGTGCGCCGGCATTGGCGATCTCGATGCGATTGCCGGCAGGCTCGTAGACATAGAGGAAGAAGGTCTGCTGAACCGCGTGCTTATGGGGCCCGGTCTCGATGTGAATACCATTCTCGAGAAAGATGTCGGCAGCTTCGAGAATATGTTCGCGCTGGTCGGCAGCATAGGTGAGGTGGTGGAAGCGCCCGAGTGCCGCAGTGTGGTCGCGCGTGTAGGCGATGTCGTAGCTCTTGTTGTTGACGGTGAACCAGCAGCCGCCGACCTCGCCGGAATCGAGCACGATCTGTTCCGTGATGCGGCTGCCCAGGGCCTTCGGCATGAAATCGCGGATCACCGCGACGTCCTGCGCCAGCAGATTGAGATGGTCGAGACGGCGAACAGCGCAACCGCGGCCATGATTGCGCTGAGCCTGGTTCTTCAGCGCCGGCCGTTCATGCGGCGGCGCGGCATATTTCTGGGTGTCGAAATAGATCTCGAACACATGATTGTCGGGATCGCGGAACCGATAGGCCCTGCCATGGCCGAGATCGCCATCGTTCCAGCCGATGCCCGCTCCCATGGCCTCGATCGCCTTGACGCGGCGCATGAGCGCCGCCTCGCTTGTCGCGCGATAGCCGATATGGCCGACGCCCGTCGTGGTCGAAGCCGTGAGTTTGAGGGTGTGGAACTCGTAGTCGTCCCAGGCGCGCAGATAGACGCTGTCCCCCCCTCGTCCGCTCTCGGTCAGCCCGAGGATATTGACGAAAAAGTCGAGACTTGCCTCCGGCTTGTTCGTGTACAGCTCGACATGGGCGAGATGAGCGATATCGAAACAGGGTTCCTGGTTCATCCCCAGACCTCCTGCGCCACCTCGACGATGCGCGCCAGCTTGGCCCATTGCTCGTCCTCGGCCAGCACATTGCCCTCCTCGGTGGAGGCGAAGCCGCATTGCGGCGAGAGGCAGAGCTGGTCCAGAGGCGCGAAGGCCGATGCCTGCTCGATCCTCCGCTTCAGGTTGTCCTTGCTTTCGACGCTGCCGAATTTGGAGGTGACGAGCCCCAGCACGACCTGCTTGCCCTTGGGCAGGAAACGCAACGGCTCGAAGCCGCCGGAGCGGTCATCGTCCCATTCCATGAAGTAGCCGTCGACATTGATCTGGTTGAAGACCAGATCGGCGACGGGTTCATAGCCGCCCGAGGCGATGAAGGTCGATTTGAAATTGCCGCGGCAGGTATGAGTGGTGATCGTCATATCCGCCGGCTTGGCCGCCGTCGCCGTGTTGATGACGTCGCGATAGATATGGATCAGCTTGTCGGGCTCATCACCCCGATCGACCAACATCTGGCGCTGCTCGGGATCGCAGAAATAGGACAGGCTGGTATCGTCGAGTTGCAGATAGCGGCAACCGGCATCGTAAAAGGCCTTCACCGCCTTGGCGTAGGCCATGCCGAGATCGGCATAGTAATCCTCCATCCTGTAATAGGCGGAGATGTCGACGGCTTTCCGGCCGCCGCGATAATGCAGCATGCTCGGGCTCGGGATCGTCATCTTCGGCACGCGGTCGGTGACGGAGGCGAGAAACCTGAAATGGGCGAGATGCGGGTGGTCGTCGGGGAAGTCGAGTTTGCCGGTCACGCGAAGGCCACGGGCCTTGGTCGCGACGCCCTTGAACTGGATGCCTGAATCCGAGTCGTATCCCTGCACACCGGAGAGATTCTCCAGGAAGTCGAAATGCCAGAAGGCCCGACGGAACTCGCCATCCGTGACGGCCTGGAGCCCGACCTCTTCCTGCTTCTTCACCAGTGCCCTGATCTCGGCGTCTTCGATCGCCGTCAGATCGGCGGCGGAGATTTCGCCCGTCACCAGCTTGGCGCGCGCGTCCTTCACGCGTGCGCTGCGCAACAGGCTTCCCACCATATCGGCCCGGAACGGCGGCTTGTGTCGGAGGGGCATGCGGTTTCCTTCCCTGATCATGGTCTTCTAGGCAGCGGCGCTGAGGCCGAGATGGCGCTCCAGCCGCGCCGGTTCGCGCAGCAGCGCGGCACTGTCGTCGGCGAGCACGACGCGACCGCGCTCCAGCACGATTGCGGTGTCCGTCAGTTCCAGGATCGTCCTGGCATGCTGTTCGATGACGATGGCTGCCAGCCCTTCGTCCCGGAACAGCGTCTTCAATGCCGCGAGCAGTTCCTCGACGATGATCGGCGCCAGCCCCTCGGTCGGTTCGTCCAGAAGCAGCAGCCTGGGATTGAGCATCAGGGCGCGACCGATGGCCAGCATCTGCTGTTCGCCACCGGAGAGCTGGTTGCCGAGATTGCTCTTGCGTTCGGCGAGGCGCGGAAACATCCGGAAAACGCGTTCAGTCGTCCATGGTCCGGGACGTGCGACCGCGGTCAAATTCTCGACGACGGTCAGCGACTTGAAGATGTTGCGCTCCTGCGGCACCCAACCAATGCCGGCATGGGCACGCTGCTCGGGCGTAGCCGTGGAGATGTCGGCATCGGCAAATGTGATCCGCCCGGCTCGCCGGCGCGTTACGCCGATGATCGTGTTGACCAGCGTCGTCTTGCCGACGCCGTTGCGGCCCAGCAAGGCGAGCGAGCGCCCCTCGTCAAGGGACAGTGCGACATCGAACAGGACGAGCGCGTCGCCGTAGCCGGCACTCAGCCCTTCGATCCGCAGGAGCTCAGACATGAGCGGCCTCGCCGAGATAGGCCTGTTTGACGGCAGCGTCGCGCGCGACCACCGCGGGTTCGCCTTCTGTCAGCACACGGCCATTGACGAGAACGGTGATCCGGGTCGCGAACCGGAAGATGATATCCATGTCATGCTCGATCAGGAGCACCGAGACATCGTCCGGCAATGCCGCGACGGTCTCCAGCAATTCGCGCCTCTCGGCTTCGGGAACGCCGGCGGCGGGCTCGTCGAGCAGGAGTACGCTCGGCCTGGCCGCAAAGGCCGCGGCGATCTCGATCTGGCGCTGCTTGCCATAGGGCAATGTCGCGATGCGCTGATCCATGATGTCCTCGAGCTTGAAGCGGGCGAGGATATCGGCCGTCTCCGCGATGGCCTCGCCATCGGCATCGAGCCTCTGGAAAAGCCGCATGCCCCGGCCGAGCCGCTCTGCGGTGACGAGCGAGATCATCTCGAGCGGCGTCATCGTGCGGAAGAGCTGGTTGATCTGGAAGGTGCGGGCGACACCGCGCTTGACCCGCGCCTCCCGCGACAGGCCGGTAATGTCCTGCCCCACCAGGCTTACGCGCCCCGATGTCGGCCGGAGAACCCCTGTGAGCAGATTGACGAAGGTCGTCTTGCCCGCGCCGTTCGGGCCGATCAGCGCGTGGCGCGCGCCCTTCTCCAGCGAGAACGTCACGTCGTCGGTCGCAGTGATGCCTCCGAAGGTCTTGACGAGATTGAAGGTCTGCAGGACGGCGCTCACGACGAGGCCCCGCGTTCCGGAAACCGCGCAACCAGCGCCTTGATCGCGCCATGGATCAGTTCGCGGCCGCCAAGCACGAAGAGGACGAGGAAAAGTCCGATCCAGAACATCCAGTATTGCGGGGTGAAGGTCGCGATGGCGTCCTGCAGGAACTTGAACGCGATCGCACCGATCAGGCCGCCATAGAGATAGCCGGCGCCGCCGATGATCAGCACCAGCATCAGGTCGGCCGATCGATGGAAGTCGAACACGTCGAGCGAGACGAATTGCGTGGTCTGGGCGAGCAAGGCGCCCGCCGCCCCGGCATAGGCCGCCGACAGGGCATAGATGGCCGCAAGGCGCCACGGGACAGGCACGCCGGATGCCGCAGCGCGCAATTGGTTGTCGCGAATGCCGCGAAGGGACAAGCCGAATGGCGAATTCACGATGCGCCGCGCGATCAGGAACAGGATGAACAGCACCAACAGTGAATAGAGATAGGCCGTGCGCCCGAAGATATCGAAATCGAACGTCCCGAAGATTGGTGCCATCGTGATGCCCTGCAGGCCGTCGGCGCCACCCGTGAGCCATGCCAGCGAGTTCGCAACCTCGTAGAGGATCAATGCCACGCCGAGCGTGATCATGAGGCGGGTCAGATCCGTGCCACGCAGGACGAGCGGACTGGTGAGCAGCCCGAGCAGCGCGGATGTCGCCATGCCGAATGCCAGGCCGGCCAGTGGATCGGCCGTGACATACTTGGCCAACAGCCCGGCCGAATAAGCGCCCATCCCCAGGAAGGCGGCATGCCCAAGCGATACGATCCCGGCATAGCCGAGGATCAGATCGAGCGAGAGTGCGAACAGGGCCAGGATCGCGATCTCGTTGAGGATCAGAAAGCGCGTTGGGAACAGCGCGAAGGACGCCGCGGCGAGGAGCCAGAATGCCAGCTCGGCGGGGTGCCAGCGCCGGGCGCGGCGCAGCGATTGCCTGACGTGCTGTTCGAGAACCGTACCGCTCATGTGCGAGCCCTCGCGAATAGGCCCTCGGGGCGAAGCAGCAGCAGGATGACCATCAGCGCGTAGATGATGAAGGCTCCGGCCTGCGGGACCAGATATTTGCCCATCACGTCGGCAACGCCGAGCAACATGGCTGCGAGGAAGGGGCCGGTGATCGTCGAGGTACCGCCGACCGTAACGACGATCAGGAAGTAGATCATGAACTTCAGCGGGAAGGTGGGATCGAGACCCATGAGCTCGATCCCAAGCGCGCCTCCAAGCCCCGCCAGTCCGGAACCGAGCGCAAAGGTCAGCGCGAACAACCGGTTCACCGGAATGCCCAGGCCACGCGCGACGCGGGCATCGTCCACGGCGGCACGCAGCCGGCTGCCGAAGCGGGTCTTCGCGAAGCCCCATTGCAGAGCGACCGCCAGCAGCCCGCAGATGCCGATCACGAACAGGCGATAGTAGCCGATGCCAACGCCGAGCACGTAGAAGCGCCCCTGAAGCCAGCGCGGCAGCTGGATGATCTGCTGGCTCGAGCCGAGCAGCCAGTCCGTGCCCGCAACAGCCATGAAGACGAGCCCGATCGAGAACATCACCTGATCGAGATGGCTCTTGGCATACATCGGCCGGTAGACGAGCCGCTCGAGCACGATCCCCGCCAGCGCAGCGGCAAGGAAGGCGGCCGGAAGCGAAGCCAGGAACGGCAGACCCAGCCGCTGCATCAGCAGCACGGTTACATAGCCGCCGAGCATGGCGAAGGCGCCATGAGCGAGGTTGACGAAATTCATCAACCCCATCGTCACGGAAAGCCCGCAAGCGAGGACAAACAGCACCATCCCATAGGCGATGCCATCGAACAGGATGGTGAGCATGTCGTCGGTCCGGCCGCGTCAGACCGCCTATTTGCGCGCCTTCACCGGATCTTTGACCTGCGGGATCGTGGCAAACTCGATGTTGAACAGGTCGGAACCAACCTTCTCGGTGCGGCGGACATAGATGTTCTGGATGATGTCGCGCGTCGCCGGATCGATCGTGATCGGTCCGCGCGGGCTCTCCCAGGACGCGCCCTTCATCGCCGCGATGAGCTTTTCGCCGCTGGCGTCGCCATTTGTCGCCTTGAGCGCCTCGGCGATCAGCCGCATGCCGTCATATCCGCCGACGGCCATGAAGTTCGGACGCACGCCTGGATTGGCGGCCTCGAACGCCTTCACAAAGGCCTGGTTGGCTGCGCTGTCGTGCTTGGCCGAATAATGATGCGTGGTGATGGCGCCGATCGCGACGTCTCCCATGCCGTTGAGGATATCGTCATCGACCACGTCGCCTGGGCCGATCAGCTTGACGCCGGCCTTGTCGAGGCCGCGCTCGACGAACTGCTTCATGAACTGCGCGCCGATGCCCGACGGCACGAAGACGAACAGGGCGTCGGGCTTTGCCTCGGAGACGCGCTGCAGAAAGGGCGCAAAATCCGGGTTGCGCAACGGCACGCGCACGCTTTCGACCGTGCCGCCGGCAGCCTTGAACTTGTTGGCAAAGGAGGTCTCGGCGTCGATCCCGGGGCCGTAATCGGTCACGACGGTGAAGACGCGTTTGATGCCGTTCGACCAGGCCCAGTCCGCCATCGGCTCGGACGCTTGCGGCAGGGTGAACGAGGTGCGCACGATGAAGGGCGAGGCCTCGGTGATCGACGCCGTCGCAGCCGCCATCACGATCTGCGGGATCTTGGCCTGGGTCGCGATCGGGGCCGTCGCCATGGCGAGTGGCGTCAGGCCGAAGCCAGCCAGAACCGCAACCTTGTCGTTGACCACGAGCTCCTGTGCGATCCGGCGCGTCGCGTCAGCGTTGCCGGTATCGTCCTTGAGAATGACTTCCAGGCGCTTTCCGCCATGCGTCGCGCCGCTCTGAGCCAGGAAGAGCTTCACGGCAGCTTCGATTTGGCGTCCCGTCGACGCGAAGGGCCCCGTCATCGGCAGGATCAGCCCGACCTTGACCACCTCCTGGGCCTGCGCCGCGCAGCCCAGTGTCACCGCGAGCGCACCTGCCATGAAGCCCTTCAGAACCGTCCTGCGGAATGTCATCGTGGTACCCCTCCCTGGGTCTGGCTCTTGTTTTCGAGCCGCCTTTTAGTTGTCGTCGCGATAGACGAGCCCGGCCTTCGCCAGCCCATCGCGCATTCCATACATATCGAGCCCGAGCTCGCCGGCGGAGAGCCGGCGACGCTTCTCATCTTCATTCGCCTCCCGCGCCCGCGCCGCGGCAGCAACCCTCTCCGCCTCGAGCCGGGGAACCACCACCACGCCATCATCGTCCGCGACGATCACGTCGCCAGGATTGATCATCGCGCCGGCACAGACCACCGGCACGTTCACCGATCCGAGCGTCGCCTTGACTGTCCCCTTGGCCGAGATCGCGCGCGACCACACCGGGAACCCCATCTCCGTCAGGATGCGTACATCACGAACCCCGGCATCGATGACGAGGCCGATGCCGCCGCGCGCCCTCAGAGAGGTCGCGAGAAGATCGCCGAACATGCCGTCAGTGTTGTCTGCCGTGCAGGCGACCACAAGTATGTCGCCGGGCATGACCTGCTCGATCGCGACATGGATCATCCAGTTGTCGCCGGGTTGGGCGAGGACGGTGACGGCCCCACCGGCGATCGAGGCGCCGGCATAGATCGGGCGCATATATGGCTTCATCAGCCCGGTCCGGCCCATGGCCTCATGGGTGGTCGAGACGCCAAGTTCCTGGAATGCCGCCATATCGGCGCTTGCAGCCCGTTTCTTCGTGCGGACGACGACGCCGGTCATGCCAGTGACTCCAGGGCTTCGGGGAACAGGCGCTGGTAGGCCTCACCGTAAGTCATCGCCTTGCCGGAGTTGCGCCCACCCTGCATGCCGCGGTTCAGCGCCACTCGCGTATAGTATTCCCAGAGATGTTTCTGCGCGGCCAGGATTTCGAAGGCCTTGCGCTTCGTCTCCCAGACCTCGTCGATGTTGAGGATCAGGTTCGGCTTGAAATTGCACTGCTCGGGCTGGTGCGGCTCGAAGAGGAAGACGGGCGGTGCGGCATAGGGACGTGCAGGGTCCGGCTTGTGGCCTGCAGCCTGAGCGATGATCCGCGCTTCCTGCGCGAAACGCGCCGCTTCGGGATGGTCGACATTGTAGGGGTCTTCGAGCGCATGGGTCAGCACGAAGCTGGGATTGAGCTCATGGAAGAGGTCGATCGCCCGGTCGAGCATCGGCCCTGTCGTGCGCAGCGGGTAGTCGCCGGCATCCATGAATTCGATCTCGGCCCCGAGGACCCCGGCGGCGCGCTCGGCTTCGTCGCGACGCTGCGCCTTGACGTCCTCCACCCGCACACCCGCCTGTTTCCAGGCGAACTGGCTTTCGCCGCGCTCGCCATAGGCCAGGCACAGGATCTTTACCCGCATGCCCTGCCTGGCATGCAAGGCGATGGCACCGCCCGCACGCCAGACGAAATCGCCGGGGTGGGCGGTAATCACCAGACCCGTCTTCTGCAGGCTCGCCATTGAGCTGTAATCCTCTCTTCTTGGTCCTATTCGGCGGCGCTGCGTGCTTCGTCGCCGCTGCGCGCGAGCGCATGCGGCGGCACGTAGGCCTGGCCATCCATCAGAATGCGCGCGGTACGCAGCAGGCCGGCACGCTCGATGACGGGACGCTCCGTCGTGCCTCCCACGGTGAGCTTCACGGTGAATTCCCCGGTCGGATGCTCGACGGAAATCGCGCGTTCGCGACCGGCAGGCATCGCGGCGACCGAAGCTGCCGGCGACCCCGGCAGGGCTGCGGCTGTCGCCACCGTCACCGCTGCAAAGACACCGATCGAAGCGTGGCACTCATGCGGGATGAAGCTGCGCGTCGCGATCGAGCCTGCAACGGGACGCGCGACAAGGGCGATCTTCGGGACCACCATCTTGGCCACATCGCCGAGATTCATCAGCGGCCCGGCCGCGAGGCGGATGCGCTCGATGCGCTGCTTCAGCTCCGTATCCTCTTGCAGCACTTCGCGGGCTTCGTGGCCGGTGCGCCCGACATCGACCGCCCGCAAAACGATGACCGGCATGCCGTTATCGATCAGGGTGCATTCGACACCATCGATAATGTCGACCGGATTTCCCGTCGGCAGCAGCGCGCCACAGACGGAGCCTTCCGTACCGAGGAAACTGATGTCGATCGGTGCGGAGGTCCCGGGCACCCCATCGATGCGGGCATCGCCCTCGACACCAGCCTGACCGGCATCCGTCCGCATGGTGAGATCGGCGATGGTGCCCGTGTTCAGCGTCCGAACCCGGACGGTGGTGCTGGCGCCCTCTGCTCGAACGAGGCCCCGCGCCAGCGCGAAGGGACCGATACCGGCGAGGATGTTGCCGCAGTTCGGCGTGGTGTCGACCGACGCGGTCTCGATGCCGACCTGCGCAAACAGGAAATCGACGTCGCAGTCCGGCTCGTTCGAGCGAGAGACGATCGCAACCTTGCTCGTCAACGGATGCGCCCCACCAAGCCCGTCGACCTGGCGCTTGTCGGGTGAGCCCATGACCGCGAGCAGGAACGCGTCGCGCGCGGCCGTGCCAACCGGCAGATCCTCGGCGAGGAAATAGGCGCCCTTCGACGTACCGCCCCGGATCAGCATGCATGGCACGGCAATCTGCAACATCGCTCAGCCTCCGCCCTTGATGCTGGCACGCGTGATGATATCGCGCCACAGCGTCCCTTCCGACGCGATCAGACGCCCGAAGCCCTCCGGCGTCTCGCGGCGCGCAATCGCGCCGTCGCGATCGAGCGCCGCGACGAATTCGGGCTGGTCGAGCAGCGCGTTGATCTCGCGGTTGAGGCGCTCGACAATTGCAGCCGGCGTGTGCGCGGGGGCAACGATGCCATACCACTGCACGGCTTCGAAACCCGGCAGTCCGCTTTCGGCGATGGTCGGGAGCTGAGGGGCAAAGGAGGTGCGCTCGGAGCTGGCGACGCCGAGCGCCCGCAACTGGCCCGCTGCGGCGAGCGGCAGCACCGCTGGACCGCCAGTCAGCGTGAACTGCACGGAACCGGCGACGAGATCCGTCACCGACGGTGCGGTGCCGCGATAGGGCACATGAATCGCCTCGAAACCGGCCCGATGCGCGAGATAGGCACCGGCAATATGCGCCGCGCTGCCTTGTCCACCGGAGCTGTAGTTCAGCTTGCCCGGATTGGCCTTGGCATAGGCCACGAATTCCCGGAACGAGTTCGCCGGCAGACTGGGATTGATGACGAGGATGTTCGGCACCATGGCGACCAGGGCGACCGGCTGGAAATCCTTGACCGGATCATAGGGGACATTGGGATAGAGCGCAGGGTTGAAGGCAAGCGTTCCGATATGCCCCATCATCAGAGTATGGCCGTCCGGATCGGATTTCGCGACCTGGCTCGCCGCGATCATGCCGCCGGCGCCGGGGCGGTTCTCGATGACGAAGCCCTTGCCGGGAAGGGTGCGTTCCAGTCGGCTGGCGATCAGACGCGCGAGGAGGTCGGTGCTGCCGCCCGGGGTGAACGGCACCACGAGCCGAATGATTTGCGTCGGCCAGGCCGGCTGGACCTGCGCACGCGCAGCGTGCCCGAGGCCTGCCAAACCCAGCCCCGCAAGAAATGCTCGGCGGTCGATGTTCATCACGCGCCACGCCCTTGCCGCGCGCCGTACCCGGTCGCCTCGCCAAATCCGATGAACGCGATCGTCGCTGCTTTGGAGCCAGGCATGGGTCGTCCCTTGCTTGTGCGTTTCCTTGTCCCGCACGGACCCTGACCCCAAGCTATTCTGCCATCAAATGAGAAGAATGCAGCGATTGATTACTTTCATGCATCTTTATCCGAGACACTGTTTCTCAGCGCCTCGCTCACCAGCGCCAGGAGGTCGCGCGCCGCCGGCCGCAGCAGCATATTCTTGCGGGTGACGATGCCGAGGGTGCGGCTGATGCTCGGCGAGCGCAGTGGGATCGCGACCAATTCGCCGGCATCGACAGAGTCGAGCGCGAGCTGCGGCACGATCGCGTACCCGATCGCGGAGCGGACCAGGCTCACTGCCGTGATGACGCGCTGGACCTCATAGCGCCACGTCAAGGTCTCGCGCCGCGCGCCCAGCGCATCGTCGATCAGGACACGGTTCCCGGTCTCAGCGCTGATGCGCACAAGCGGCAGCCCCTGCAACTGCGCCCAGGTCAGCGACTCCGATCGAGCGAGCGGCATGCTGCGATGACTGACGAGCACGAACGGCTCCTTGACCACGGGCTTGAGCTCGAGGTCCCAGCGATTGGCGGCGACGATGGTCACGCCGAACGCGGCCTGGCCCGACTGGACCTTGTCGGCGATCTCCGAAGCCGAGTTATCATGCACCCGGACGCGCACCGCAGGATATCGCCTGGCGAACTCGGCGATCACCGACGGCATGCAGTGGACCGCAATGGTTGGCAGACAGCCGACCGCGACCTCCTCCTCGGCATCCGCGGCATCGACCCGCGCTTCATCGATGGCCGCGCCAAGCTCTTCAAAGATCTTGCGGGCGCGAGGCAGGAGCGCCGACCCTGCCGGGGTCAACGAGACCTGGCGCGTGGTGCGCAAGAGCAGCGTCGTTCCGAGCGATTCCTCAAGCTTCCGGATGCGATGGCTCAGCGCGGTCTGAGAGAGATTGAGATGCGAGGCTGCGGCATGAAAACTGCCCCGCTCGGCGATACTGACGAAGGCCTGCAGGCCCAGAACGTCGACCCTCACCCGCAAGATCCTCCAGCTTGGCCCAATCGGCGCCAGTACGACCTCAAGAACTTATCAACCATGCGCAGTGAACCGGCATCAGACTCTTCGCCCAACCCACAGAGGCTAGCTCGGCAGAATCGATAGATCGGCGCGACGGCAGCATCACGGGAGCGGTCACTGCTGACAACAGCCTCGTTGAATGCCTCGACCTTAGCCGGTTCAGCAATGTCGGCCACCCCGCGGGAAGTGAGGCAGCCTGCTGGCATGTTCCGGCAGCCTGAAGAGCAATCACCAGGAGCTGGAGCCGGCAATCCGCATGCTTCTGCTGCAGCCCCCATAGCCCGGAAATGGCCTCGACCGGTCGCCGACATTGCCGGAAGACCAGTGCAGCGTCGCAATCCCTGCATGCTCGTGCTGGAGCTGGAAGGAGAATGACAAGCGGCGATGGGACGGGAGGTCTGCCTTGAAGCTGCCGGTCTGGGCGAGCGCCCTCAGCGCGACCCTCCTTGTGCAAGTTATCAGCTCGTTTGCCGCCGCCGCGATCCCTCTCCTTGGGCCGATTCTGACGCAACGATGGGGCATGACGCCAGAAAGCATCGGCTACGTGTCAGCAGTGGTTTCGGTCGGCATCTGCTGGTTCCTGGCTTGCGGCGGCCCGATGCTCGATCACCACGGCCCGATCCGAGCCTTGCAGCTCGGCCTGATCTTCGTCGCGGTCGGTCTCCTGCTCCTGTCGCAGTCGTTCGGACTGCTTGGCCTCGTCGGCGCCCTCCTGGTGGGCCTTGGCCTGGCGCCCAATACGCCAGCTGGCAGCCAATTGCTGATGCGTACGGCGCCGCCCAGGCACCGCACGCTTGTGTTTTCGATCAAACAGGCGGGCGTCCCGCTGGGTGGTACCATCGCCGGTCTCGTCGTCGCGCCCCTGGTCCTGGGGCTCGGCTTCGTCGGCGCGGTCTGGACCATCGTCGCGATCATCTTTTTCTGCATCGTGCTGGTTCAGCCCTTTCAACGGAGCCTCGATGCGGAGAAGGGTCCTCAGAACCGGGCCTGGGCCCGGCTGTTCCTCTCGCCGTCTTCGCTCAGCCGATCGGCCCGGGTTCTGAATTCGCACCCGTCCTTGCCGATGCTCACCGCGCTGGGTGTGTCGTTCTCCATAACGCAGGCCAGCATCACGGCCTTCACCGCAACCTACATGGTCACGCAGCACGGAAAGACCCTGGCGCAGGCGGGGCACTACATCGCCGTCTTGCTTGCAGCAAGCACAGTCGCGCGCATCTTCTTTGGATGGCTGGCGGATCGGATGGGCGCCGGGCTTCTGCTTCTCTCGCTTCTGGCCTTCGGCGCAGGCTCCGCGATCATGCTGCTTGTCGCTTCGACAAACGCCAGTCCCTGGATGGTCTATGGCTGCATGGCGCTGGTCGGTGCCACCTCGATGGGATGGAACGGTGTCCACATGGCCGAACTCGCGCGGGTCGCGCCGCCCACTCTGATCGGCGACGTGACGTCCGGCGCAAGCCTGTTCGGCTTCGTCGGATCGATCTGCGGGCCATTGGTGTTTGCCATCGTCGCCAGCCGTACCGGGAGCTTTGACTGGCCTTTCCTGCTGGTCGCTGGCCAGCTCGCCGCATTCGGATTGTTCGCTCTTGGACGTCAGATCAAACGTCCCGCGTGAGGAGGCGCATGCGCCCTTGCGCGCCCCAACTGCCGGCCGACACCATCGGCAGGCCCTTGGGCCTCGATGCTACCCGTCGCTCAAAACTAGGGGTAACGGCCCCCCGCAAGAGTCGGCGGCCGGTGCGAACCGGGCCGCCAGTCCTGAGAGCTCCAAATACAGCACTGCCGAAGCCGACCTGACTATCGGACGCGGGACCCTATCGGGTATCGCGTGCGGCACCGCGCACTGCTTCCAGTGTAACCTCGACGATGCCAGCATCGTGCTCGGACGAGACGAACCAGGCGCCACGCTCAAGCACGCGAACGCCGCGTTTCAGCAGCGCGAGCGCGAAACGGCTATAGGCCGCCTTGTCGGAGGCCGCGACTTCACGATAGTCGCGCGCCGGCGCATCGAGCCCGAAGGCAATGTGGAACATCAGCGGGAAACCCACGACCTGAGCCTTGATGCCCTCCTCTGCCAGGATATCGCGGATACCATCTTGAAGACGCTGGCCGTGAGCCGAGCTGCGCTCGTAATGCTCCGGAGTCAGGGCCTGCTGCGTCGCGACCATTGCCGCCATGGCGATCGGCTGCGCATTAAAAGTGCCACCATGCAGCACGCCATCCGCAAACAAGTCGATCAGGTCGCCCCGCCCGGCGACCGCCGCCACCGGAAATCCGTTGGCAATCGCCTTCGCCAGGATCGTCAGGTCTGGCGTGACGCCAAAGCGCTCCTGAGCACCGCCGCGACCAAGACGGAATCCGGTGATCACCTCATCGAAGATCAGCAGGGCGCCATGGGCGCGGCAGGCCGCGAGTGCGCCTTCCAGATAGCCCGGCAGCGGTGCGATGGCGCCCTGGTTGCACATGGCCGGTTCCATCATCACCGCCGCGACGTCGCCACGGGCAAGGCGTGCCTCGAGCGCAGCGAGGTCGTTCCAGCCGAGGATCGAAAGACCGTCGCCTGCGCTGGGGTCCTGTCCTCGGCTCCCCGCGACGGGTGTCGGCGCATCGCTAGGACCAGCCGCATTGAGGCCGGGCGCCGTCGACCACAGGATGTTGTCGAACCAACCGTGATAATGCCCCTCGAACTTGACGATGGTGCTCCGGCCCGTCGCCGCGCGAGCCAGGCGGATCGCGGCCTGCGCCACCTCGGAGCCCGATGAACCGAAGCGAAGCCGCTCGGCACTGGGAATGCGCTCGCAGATCAGCTTCGCCGCTTCGTGCTCGATCGGCGCCTGGCCGGCAAACAGGATGCCTCGCTCCGCTTGGCGCTGCACTGCCTCGATGACCCGGGCCGGGGTGTGGCCGAGCACCGTTGCCCCCATTCCGCAGTAATAATCGATGATGCGGTTGCCATCGACATCGATGAGATAGGCGCCCTCGCCCCGCTCGAAGACGAGCGGGCCCGGCGCCATGCCCAGCCTGAAATTGCTGTTCACGCCGCCAGCGATGTAGCGCGCATTCGCAGCGATCTGCCGCGCCGATTCCTCAAAACGCAGTGTTGCTGCTGGTCCGCTTCCGTTCGCTCGCACGTGCCTGTTCTCCACTGCCGATCTGTTGAGCAGACCAGAGCACCTGAACCGTGTAAAGGAACGCGGGTTTCACCTTGCGGAATTTCCAGGAACCGGCTATCCGAAGCCTCACGACAGCCAGTATGCGGGGCGACCATGCCGAAGAGATCGGGCAACCCTTACGTCGTGCAGCCCGTGATGAAGGCACTCAAGGTGCTGGAATTCGTCGCGCGCCACGGTCACGAGATCGCGCTCACGACCGTCGGACGAGAGCTGCGGATTCCGAAGACGACGACCTTCCGCTATCTGCAAACGCTGACTGAGGCCGGCTTCGTCAGCCACAACCGCGAGACCGACAAATACAATCTCGGGCCACTGCTGCGCTCGATCGCGCGTGCCGATGCGAGCTTCAGCAAGATCCGCCAGCTCGCGCGCCCGGCGATGGTCGAGCTGATGAACGAGTTCAACGAAACGGTGAATCTCGCGGTGAAAGGGAACGGCACGATCGTCTATATCGACCTCATCGAGGCCAACCGCTCGCTGCGCATGCAGGCGCGGATCGGCGACAGCCATCCGATGCATTCGACCGCGCTGGGCAAGGCGATCCTCGCCTTTCTTCCCGAAGCAGAAAAGCTGCGCCAGCTCGACCAGCCCCTGACCGAACGAACCGGGCGCACGCTGCTTGAGCGCGAAGAGATCGAGCGCCAGCTTCGGCAGGTTGCGAAGCTCGGCTACGCGACGGAAATCGGCGAGAACGAAGACGGAGCCATGTGCGTCGGCGTGCCGATCTTCGACGACAATCACTATCCCGTCGCGGCACTCAGTATCTCGGCACCGTTGATGCGAATGCCGCGGCCCCTCGCGGCGAAAGCGGGAATGCGACTGCGCGAGGTCGCCGCGCATATCTCCAGCCATCTCGGCTCGCAGGCCGCCATCGCGTCGACCTGACAGGCATTGCCGGCGTCCGCCCTGCAGACCCAGGGCGGGGTGGGATCTCGCCATCCGCACCATCGTCAATGATATTCTATGCGCGGATCGATCCACGCATAGAGCAGGTCGATGATCAGGTTGACCAGCATATAGCCGACCAGGATCACCATGATGCAGCCCTGGATCAGCGGGTAGTCGCGGGTGCTGATCGCCTGGATGACCAGGCGTCCGAGCCCGGGATAGGTGAAGACCGCTTCCGTCACCACCGCACCGCCGATGAAGTTCGCCATCATCAGGCCGACGATTGTAACGAAGGGGAGCAGCGCGTTGCGCATGATGTGCAGGCCGACGACGCGGCTTTCGGGCAGCCCCTTGGCTCGCGCCGTACGGACATAATCCTGCTTCGCTTCGCCGATCAGCGACGCGCGCAGAAACCGCGCGAAGATCCCGGAGACATAGATACCCAGCGTCAGCGCCGGCAGGATGAGACTGCGCAGCGCATCCACCGGCGATTCCCAGAACGGCACGTAGCGCGAGGCGGAAGGCAGCCAGCGCAGTTCGACGGCGAAGAGCAGGATCAGCAGGATGCCGAGCCAGAACGTCGGCACGCCCAGCGCCAGCGCGCTCCACCCACTGAGCAAGCGGTCGAGCCAGGAATTGGGCCGCACGGCGCTTCCAACCGCGACGGGGATGCCGACAAGCAACGCCACAAGGATCGCGGCGACCGCCAATTGCAGCGTTGCCGGCAGGCGCTCCCCGATCAACGCCAGAACCGGCTGGCGGCTATGCAGCGACAGGCCGAAATCGCCGCGCACCGCCTGGCCGAGCCAGTCGAAATACTGGATCAGCATCGGCCGATCGAGGCCATAGCGCGCAATGGTGGCTGCTATCTCCTCCGGCGAGGCATTCTCGCCAACGAGCACCGCCACGGGGCCCCCCGGTACAGCGTAGATCATCGCGAATATCGCGAATGATGCGAGGAACAGCACCGGCAGCATATGCAACAGGCGGCGCAGCAGATAGCTCGTCATCGGCCCCTGCGCTCCGGCACGCCGGTATCATGCCTGTCGAGCAGGGCCGTCAGCGCACGGCCGATCGTGTCGAAGGAGAGGATCGTCAGCGTCAGCACGAGACCGGGCAGCACCGCGTAGGTTGGCGCCTCGTGCAGATAGGACTTCCCTGTTCGCAGCATTTCGCCCCAGCTCGGCGTCGGCGGTGGCACTCCGACTCCGAGAAAAGCGAGCGCCGCCTCCAGCAGGATCGCTATCGAGGCGAGCACGATCGCCTGCACGACCAGCGGACTCAGCGCGTTGGGCAGGATGGTGCGGAACATGATGTAGGACGAGCCGCCGCCGAAGCTGCGCACGGCCGTGACGAAATCGAGCTGGCGCAGAGCCATGACCTGCGCACGCGCGATCCGCGCGAAATTCGGTATTCCAGCAATGCCGACGGCAACCAGGGCGGCCGCCTGACTGCGGCCGAGCACCGCAATGAGCGCCATGGCGAACAGGATGTTCGGTAGCGCCAGCAGCACATCGATGCAGCGCATCAGCACCGAGTCACGCCAATCGCCGAAAAAGCCGGCGACGAGCCCGATCGGCACGCCGATCAACGCAGCGATAACGACAGCGCCGAAGGCGGTGACGAGTGACGTCCGTGCGCCATAGACCACCCGCGCCAGGATATCGCGTCCAAGCTCGTCGGTACCAAACCAGGCGGAAGACGATGGCGGCATCAGCGAGTCCGCCAGGTTCTGCGTCAACGGATCCAGCGGGAGCACATCGGCAAACACGGCCGCCAGTGCCACTAGCAGCAGGAAGGCGAAACTCAATGACGTGCTGCGACGGGCCGAGAGCCGGCGCAGCACCTGCAAGGTCGATCCCAGCATCGCGCTCATCGCATCGCGCCGCGCAGCCATGGGCTGCGTGACGCCGCGATTGCAGCCGGGCGAAGGCGTCCCGCCTCGCCACCCCCCATTACTTGAACCCGATCGTCCGCGCGACGAAGAGGTTGTCGATCTCGAGCGTCACCCCGGCGACCTTGTCGGAGGCAACGATCAGGCCGACCTCGTAAGAATTGGTCGGTATCGCGAAGGCTTCTTCCACCAGCACCTTGTTCAGATTGTCATAGGATGCCTTGACCTCAGCTGCTCCGCCCGACGCACCATCAACCTTGGCAATCGCCGCGACATAGGTCGGATGCGGGTGCGGGTCCTTGAGAATCGGATTCTGGGAGGTCCGGTAGATCGAGTTCGTCGTTACCCGCGACGGGAATTTCTGGACATTGCCGACCGCGCCGAAGACCGCAGCGAAATCGCCGCCCAGCAGGGCGCTGACGAATTCGGCCCCCTGGCGGATGTCGAGTTCGATCGGAATCCCGACCTTGCCGAGAGAGGCCTGCACGATCTGGCTGATCTGAACGGAGGCCTCGTCGCTGCCGTTGACCAGCATCTTCCAGTCCTTCATCTCGGCTGCCGAGAGGCCGGATGCGGCAAGCAAGGCCTTCGCCTTGTCGAGATCGTAGGCATAGGCCTTGGTGTAGCTGGCGTCGAAGGCAGGACTTGCCGGTGCCCAGGGCTGCGCCACAACCTCGCCCATGCCGGCATAGCCGACGCGCAGGATGCCCGCTCGATCCATCAGGTGGTTGAAGGCCTGGCGGTAGGATTTGTTGCGGAAGGGGCCGCGTGTCGAGTTGATACGGAAAACCTGAACGAGCTTGCCCGGGCCGGAAAAGACCTGGTAGCCCGCGCTTTTGAGGCGCGCGGCGCTGCGCGAGGAGCCGTTATAGATGATGTCGACGGCGCCGGACTCCAGCGCCGCGCTCGCCGCCGCATCCTCGCTGAAGACAGTGAAGACGAGATCCTGCACGATCGGCTGCTTCTCGCGCCAGTAGTTCGGATTGGCCTTGAGGCGCAAGCCCTGCCCGACTGCGCGGCTTACCAGGGTGAACGGTCCGGTACCGGCCGGAACCGTCTCGACCGTATCGATGCCCTTGGCCTCGATCGGGATCAGGAACTGCAGCAGATCGAGGATCTGCCGTTCCGGAACCGGGGCCTTGAAATTGATCACCACGGTCCGGTCATCGGGCGCCGACCAGTCCTTCACGATCGACATGGTCGAGAAGACGTTCTTGCCGCGCTTGGGGTCGGCTCCCTTCTGCAGCGTCGCCAGCACGGAATCGGCCTTGAACGGCGTGCCGCTATGAAAAGCCACGCCATCGCGCAGTTTCACGCTGACCGAGGTCTTGTCAGGCGCGATCGTCCACTCGGTCGCCAGGCTCGGCTCCGGCTTTCCCTCGGGCGTATACTCGATCAGGCTGTCATAAAGGTTCTTGATGACATGGAAATTGACAGTCGAGAGCTGCTGCGGATCGTAGTTGGCGAGCTCGCTCAGCACTGCGACACGCAAGGTGCCACCCTTCAGTTGCTGCGCGGCGGCCGGGAGTGACATCGCCAGGGGAGCTGCTGCAGCCAGGGCGATGCCCCCTATGCAGAATTGACGTCGCGATACGGTGGTCATCCGGCACACTCCCCTTTTTGGTTGGTCTTGGTGTCAGCTCGTCCCCGCTCCTGGCTGGGTCGAATGCGCCCGCCAGTCGCTTATTGTTTCAAGTGGATAGACGGGGCGCGGAATCCGCGCCCAAGGCAAGGTGAAGACGTCCGACTGCCCGGGCCCGCGCGTATCGGCACGAATGACCTGCGAGGAGATCGGCGCGAAATACTGGAAATTCGACGCCGTCTTGAGAACGGCCATCTTGTAGTCCGCGAGGTCGACGCCGAAGGCTTCGTAGACGCCCGGCACATTGCCCGCGACACCGCGCAATTCGCTGATCAGGAGCGTCACGGGCCCGACGTCGAAAACGACGACACGGCCCATGTCGACCTCATTCTGGTGGTTGTAGATCAGCGGCACAGGCCCGCCTCCGATCCGCCGGACCGTTCCGGTGACCTCGAGCGGCGTAAAGAAGGCCGGCGCCGCATCGCCCCCCAGTGGCAGGGTCACCCGTGCGCCCTCCCCGGCCGCGACCAGCGTCGCGACGGCCTGCGGCGAGATCAGCGGGATCAGGGCGCGGCCGCCGATGCCGAGCCTGAGGATCGCTTCCAGGATCAGGTTGCTGTCGCCGGCAGAGCCGCCGAAGACAGTATCGCCGGTGTCGCTGAGCACGACCATGCCGCGCTCCGCAGCATCGGCCTTGCGCACGGCCTCGTCGACCGAGACCGCCTCGCGGACCTGGAAATCATCGCGCATCGACCAGGCCAGGTCGGCGAGCTCGTCGGCCAGCGTCTCGGCCAGTATCTCGTCGCCATCCGTGACGATGATCGTCGACCATCCGCCCTCGGCGACATCGAGCCAGGGCTGCATCGGATAGTTCGACGCCTGCAGCACGCGTTCGTCGGCCTCGAGCTCGCGAGCCCGATCGAACCAGCGCTTCATCGGTCCCTTCGAAGTCAGGAACTGCTCTTGATGCGAAAGCAGCGGAATCTTGCGCCAGGCCATCACCGGCCGTCGCTTCTCGCTCAGGATCTTGAGCAACAGCGCCGTCCCGATCTTGCCGGTATCGAAGACGTCGTGCGGCTGGGTCCGGTGCCCGACGATCGCCGTGCAATTGGCCACGATCTTGTGGGTGATGTTGGCGTGGTGATCGAGGCCAAGCAGGATCGGGACATCGGGTCCGAGGATCGAACGGCAGAGCTCGGCCTGCTCGCCCTCGACATCGTCGATTCCCTCGGCCGCGGCGGCACCGTGGAGCTGCAGGACGAGCCCGTCGATCGGACCGACGTCCGCAAGCCCGGCCCGAATCTTGTCCTGAAAGAAATCGAACGCTGCGCGTGTGATCCGGCCGCCGGCGACGCTCCAAGCCCTTATGATCGGGATCGTCTCGACCGGAAGACCGGATTCAGCGACCGCTGCATAGTGACCGCCGATCTGCCCGATCTCGCCGAACTGATGCGCGATCTCGGCCCCTTCGTACAGGCCGAACGCTTCGAAATCCGCGAGCGTGGTCGGGACAGGATTGAAGTCGTTCGTTTCCTGCACAATGTGAATCAAGGCCAGGCGCACAGATTCCCTCCCGGAAAACGACGGTTCGCCGGCCGCAGCGGCAGACGATGTCTATTGGTCGCACACCTCGTTATTGAGCGCTCACGCCAGTTGAACCTGCCGCAATCCGCGAAAACACGGGAAAAACGTACTGACCGCATTATTCCGGGTCAAGGATTCCCTGTTTCGCAAGAAGAAACCGCCCGATCTTCACGCGGTGGGTGAAACGGCCTCCTCGACCTCATCTCGCTCGCCAGGCCCTGCCTACCTGCTCGGCCAGTAGCGGCACGAAACGCCGTGGCCAGCCGCGACTTCGTGCCACTCCGCAGTGTTGCTGCTGGCATGATCAGTGCCATGGACGCAGCCCCCGCCATCGCCCTCGAGAAAATGCAGGTCCGGGGGCGCCCGCCGGAGCCGCTCGCGTTGGCGGACAGGATCGGGCACCGGCACCGCATCCAGCAATACGCGCGTATAGGGGTGGGCAGGACTGTCATAGACTTGAGCGGCGCTGCCCATTTCGACGATCCGGCCGCGGAACATGACCGCCACGCGATGGGCGACTTCGCGAACGATCGCGAGGTCATGCGCGATGAACAGATAGGACAGGCCGAGCCTTTCCTGCAGCGACTGCAACAGGGTCACGATCTGCGCCTGGGTGCGGACGTCGAGCGCCGAGACCGGCTCGTCGCACACGATGAAATCCGGATTGACCGCGAGTGCCCGGGCGATGACGACACGCTGGCGCTGCCCACCGGAGAATTCGTGCGGATAGCGTTGCATCATTCCCGGGTCGAGGCTGACGAGGTCCAGAAGCTCCGCAACGCGCTCCTGCAGCCGGGCAGGAGGCACCGAACGATGCACCAGAAGCGGCTCGCGCAGGATCTGTCCGATCGTCATCCGCGGGTGCAAGCTCGAATAGGGGTTCTGCAGCACGAATTGCATATGGCGCCGCATCTGCCGCAATCGCGTGGCCGACATCGTGGTCAGCTCCTCGCCGAGCAGTCTCACCGAACCGGAATGCGCCTTCTGCAGCTGCAGGATGGCCCGGCCTGTCGTGCTCTTGCCCGAACCGGATTGGCCGACGAGCCCCAGCGTCTGGCCAGGGCCAATATCGAAGGACACGCGATCGACCGCCTTCAACGCCTTGCCCTCCCCCCGCGCCGGGAAGCGCACCGACAGATCGCGGACCTGAAGCAGCGGCCGCGGCAGCTCCTCGACGATTGCAGCGGGATCGAGAGCGGTCATCGCACCTGCCCGGCGCTCTGGAGACGCGGCACGGCATCGAGCAGGGCGCGCGTATAGGCATGCTGTGGTGAGGCGAAGACGCTCTCGATCGTTCCCGCCTCGACGATCTCACCGCGATACATCACATTGACCCGGTCGACCATGCCGGCGACGACGCCGAAATCATGGGTGATCAGCATCAGGGCCATGCCGCGCTCCTCCTTCAGCCGCAGCAGCAGGCGCAGGATCTGCGCCTGCACGGTCACATCGAGCGCTGTCGTCGGCTCATCGGCGATCAGCAGGTCCGGCTCGCAGGAGATGGCCATCGCGATCATGACACGCTGGCGCATCCCACCCGAGAACTGGTGCGGATAGTCGTCGAGGCGTCGCGCCGCATCGGGTATCCCGACCTGGGCGAGCAGGTCGATGCAACGTTCGCGCGCCGCCTTGCCGGACAGGCCGGTATGGTGGCGCAGCATGTCGGTCATTTGCGCGGCGATGCTCAGCACCGGATTGAGCGACGTCATCGGATCCTGGAAGACCATGGCGATGCGCCGCCCACGCAGGGCGCGCATCTCGATCTCGCTCTTGGCCAGGATATCCTGCCCCATGAAGTTGACCTCGCCGCCAAGCACGACAGACGTGCCTTCGGGGGTGAGCCGCATCAGCGCCTTGGCCGTGACGCTCTTGCCGCAGCCGGATTCGCCGACGAAACCAACCGCTTCATCGACGCCGATATCGAAGGAGATGCCGCGTACGGCCTGGATGACCTCCCGGCGCGTGGTGACGCTGGCGGTAAGGCTGCGCACGCTCAGGAGCGGGCCGGTGCCGATCATCACACGCTCCCGACATCGAGCACGTCGCGCAGGCCATTGGCCAGGACGATGAAGGTCAGGGTCGCGAACACGATGGCGGCGGCGGGTCCGATCACGGTCAGCGGCGCCAGTTCCATGAATTGGCGCGCCTCGGACAGCATGCCACCCCAGTTCGGATCCGGAGGCGGTGGACCGAGCCCGAGGAAGGAAAGGGCCGTGACCGTGAAGATCGTCTGAGACAGGGTCAGGCTGGTCGCAACAAGGATCGGGGAAACCACAAGCGGCAGGATATGGTGAAGAACCAGCCGGAATTCGCTCATGCCGATGCTGCGCGCCGCTTCGACATGGTCCCATTGCTTCACGCTGAGCACGGGCGCGCGCACCACCCTGGCCATTGCCGGCGTATACACGATGGCGATGGTGAGGATCAGATTGGGAACGGTCGGTCCCAGGGCCGCAACAACCGCGATCGCGAGAAGGAGCACCGGGAAGGCGAAGACAACGTCCAGAACGCGCATGATCACGTCATCGACCAGGCCGCCCAGATAGCCGGAGAGCAGCCCGAGAACGAGCCCCCCGACGAGTGCGATAAGGACGGCCGTGATCGTGATCAGCAGCGTCGTGCGGCCGCCGACGATCAGCCGGCTGAGGACATCGCGACCAATCGAATCCGTGCCGAGCCAGTGGCGCGCGCTGGCTCCGGCAAGCGAGTCGGGCGAGGTCGCGGAAGGATCGAACGGAGCGATGAAGGGCGCGAAGATCGTGACGATCAGCATCGCCGCCAGCATCGCCAGCCCGATCCCAAGCAGCAGGCCGCCTTGCGTGATCCGCGGTGCCTTGACCGCGCGCGACCCAAAAGCCTGCTTCTGAACTTCCTCCTGCAACCCGGCCCTCACAGCTGCACCCGCGCATCGACCCGCGCATAGGCGATGTCGATCATGGTATTGACCACGACCACGATGGCGGCAGCCGTCAGGACGATGGCCTGGATCACCGGATAGTCGCGGCTGTTGATGGAATCGAACAGGTATTGGCCCATTCCGGGAATGGCGAAGATGGTCTCGACCAGGATGCTGCCGCCGAGCAGCGCTGCGATCTTGAGGCCGGTTGCGGTGATGACCGGCGTCAAGGCGTTGCGGACGAGGTAGTCGCGCAGGATCCTGCCGGGAGGCAGCCCTTTTGCGCGGGCGACCATGACGAAGTCCTGGTTGGCCACCTCGAGGACGGCAGCGCGCGTGTTCTCCGAGATCGTGACCGAGACCGCCAGCGCCAGGGCAAGCGCCGGCAGCAGCAGGCTGCCGATATTGGCGAGCGGATCCTCGAGGAACGGCGTGTAGCCGAAGATCGAGATCTGCGGGAAATAGAGGCCGAAGAGCAGCACGATCAGCGTTGCGACCACATAGTTCGGCACAGCCAGCATCACGCCATTGTAGAGCCGGACGATCCAGTCGATCGCGCCCCGCATTCGGGCCGCGGCAAGCCCCGTCGCTACTCCCATCACCATCGAGATGATCGCGGCGAGCAGCGTCAGCTGGAAGGTCACCGCAAGCCGATCGAACAACTCCGCCCGAACCGGTTGGCGCGTCACGAAGGACGTGCCGAGATCACCGAGGAGGGCATGCCCGAGCCAGCCCCAATATTGCGCCAGCAGTGGCCGATCGAGCCCAAGGTCCTGGCGGATCGCCGCCAGAACCTCCGGCGCAACGCTTTGCGAACCCGCGGCGGCGATAGCGAAGTCGCCTGGCAGAGCCCGCATCATCGCAAAGGCGATGAAGGAGACTGCCAGCAGGATGGCGAGCATCCAGGCCAGGCGGCCCAGGACAAAGCGCGTCATTGGCCGGCGCCCAACGTGCCGAGAGGGAACACGGAAGCTATTTTTTCAGCCATGCGGTGCGCACGAAGGAGCGGATATTGGCCGCGATCGGGACGTAGTCCCTGACGTAGTTCCACCAGATCTCCCAGCGGAGCGGATACTGGTAGACCTGGATGATGTAGGCTTGGTCGGCGATATGGCGCTGGATCGCCATGTTCTTGGCCGCACGCAGGCCGAGGTCGAGTTCGGCGCGGGCTTCCAGGATCATCCTGTCGAGTTCGGCATCGTTCGATCCGGTACCCTTGCCGGTAGCGCTGTCCGACTTGATGTATTGAAGAGTGGCGTCCGAGTCCGGCGTCCAGGACAGGGCGACCGAAAGCAGTGTCGGCCACGTACCGGTGTTCCACATGGTCAACAGCGGCGCCGTCTCCATCGGCATCAGCTTGACCGTGATTCCCGCCACCTGCCATTGCTGCTGCAGGATCTGCGCGCAGGCGACGTCGAGCGGATTGGCGGCGACGATGATGTAATTGCCGAGATCGATGCCGTCGGGATAGCCGGCCTCGGCGAGCAGGGCCTTCGCCGCAGCCGGATCATGCTTGTAATAAGGCAGTTCCCCGGTGCCGTCATAACCGCCGACCTGGCTTTCCGGGATCATCGCGCCGATCTTGCCCGAACCACCCAGGATCGTGTCGAGGCAGGCCTTGCGGTCGGTCGCGAGGCTGAGCGCGCGCCGCACCCTGACATCGTTCAGGGGCTTGGCCTTCATGTTCAGCCAGACCGGAAAGGTCCGCGAGGTCTGCCCGGGAGCAGAGACCAGATTGGGAGAGGTCCGTGCGATCGCCGCCGCGACCTTCGGGTCCTTCAGCCAGGTCATGTCGATCGCGCGGGATCGCAGCGCCGAGGTCAGCGTGGCCTGGTCCTTGTAGAACTTGAACACCACCCTCGAGAGATGCGGCTGCCCCTTCTCGTAGTAGCCCGCATGCGCGGTCAGCGAGAATTGCAGGTTCGGCTGATAGGCCTCGAATGCGAAGGGGCCGGTCCCGACGGGCTGAGTGTTGAGATTCTCGACGCCGGCCGGGACGATCGCACCGTTGGGGCTGGTCGCCAGATTGCTCAGGAACGCCGCATCCGTCGCGTTCAACTGGAATTTGACGGTGTAGGGGTCGATGACGGTGACCGCCTCGATGCTGGAATAGAACGCCCGCAAGCGGCTGCCGGAAGCCGGGCTCAGGATGCGGTCGAAGGTGTGCTTCACATCATTGGCCGTGAAATCCTGGCCGTTATGGAATTTCACGCCCTGACGCAGCCGGAAGACATAGGTCTTGGGATCGGGCTGATCGTAGCTCAGCGCGAGGTCCGGCTCGATCTTCATCTGCGCGGTCCAGCGCAGCAGCCCCGTATAGATCAGGCTGGTGAAATCATAGGAGGAGAACGCCGTGAGCGTGACAGGGTCCAGCCCGATCGGGTCGGCATCGGCGCCGATGGTCAGCGTTCCACCCGAAACAGGCGCCTCGGCCGCAGCCTCGCCGGTCATGATCGCTGGCGAAAGCGCCATCGCACCGCTGGCGAGGACAAGCCGCAGGAGACTGCGGCGCGACAGCTCCTCCGCCATCTCCGGCTCGGGGGCGATCATCGGGAATGACGGAGGCTTCACGAACGATCCTTCCACACATGATCAGAGGGCATGATTTCGGCCTGAAGCCTGCAAGACGCTGATCTCCCATCAGCGCCCGCCGCATGAAGCGCGGCACCTGTCGGCGCCCGCTTCTGTCCATCCGCAGACCATCCCTCTCTCAAATCGAGGCTATGAGTCACCCGAATTCACGTCAAGGATTCCTGGTTTCACAACAAGAAACACAATGTCCACAAAGGGCCCATCAGAAGAACGTCCTCACGCCGCCGCGCACACCGTAATTGTCGTCGACGAGCATCAACAGGGCCCATTTGTCGAAGGTCGTGCAGGGATGCCCGATGCCGAAGCCGACCATGTCCCCAACTTGCAGCGGGCTGTCTTCCGGCGTGCCGAGATGACAATGCTGATCATTGAGCGCGAGAACCGTGTGCGCTGCCGGCATTGGCTCGGGCTTGCTCATGCCGTGACGGAACCAGTGCAGCGGGACCGGCATGCCCGCATCGTAGCTGATGTCGCGCTTTCCGACGGTAAGCAGGCTACGCCCGCGCTCGGGCCGGGACTGCACATAAGCCCAGACCTCCAGAGCCGGCTCGAGGCCGCCCGCCGGCAGGGTCAGGCTGGTTTCCATGACGATGCGCCGGAATGCATTGGCATAGGCTGTTGAATCATGTGTCAGGTAGCATCCCGAGCGCAGCACTTTCACGATCGGTCGCGCAAAGGACGCCGCGTTCAGTTTCTCCCCGACACGGTCGAACAGAGAGGTTCCGCCAGCGCTCAAAACCATCGGATCGGCACCGAGGAGCCCCTCGGATTCAGCCGCCAGCGCCACCCCGATCATGTCGTCGAGCAGACGGTCTGCACCGGCGGCGACACTATGCAACCCCTCGAAACACTCGAAGCCGGCGAGCTGCAGCCCGTCCGCCCCGCTGATGGCACGGGCAACTGCAATCGCCTCGTCTCGGCTGCGCGCGCCGGTCCGGCCGCCCATGAAACCGATCTCCACAAGGATACGCAGCGGATTGCCCGATGGCGGCGGAGCGCGTCTGGCCGCCTCCGCCAGCAATCCAACGCCTTCGACGCTGTCGGCGAGGCAGTACAACGCAAAGCCTTCATCCATCACGGCGTCGAGGCAGGCGGCGATCTCCAGGCGCCCAACGGGCTGGTTGGCAAGGACCACGCGCCTGACACCGAAATGGCGGCATACCTGAAGTTGCTGGATCGTCGCCACGGTGATGGCCCAGGCGCCGTCGGCGATCTGCAGATCGAAAAGCTGGGGCGCCATGGTGGTCTTGCCATGGGGCGCGATCACGAGGCCATTGCCCGCCGTGAATGCGCTCATCCAGTCGCTGTTTCGCCGCAACACGCTCTCGCGGATCACCGCGAGCGGAAGCGGCAGGTCGCCGGCCAGAATATTCCAGCCCTGCGTCCCGATATCGCCCAGGCGCAAGGCCGACATGCCGGGCGGCAGCCCCTTGCTCAGCCCATCGAGGCTTTGATTGTCGATATCGGTGAGTGACAGACGCGGCAGCGCGCGGCCGGGAGCAGTCAAAGCCATGGGTTCGGGTCCAGCGGCGAGAACGGGCGGCGGAGCTTGGTGTAGGGGATCTTGCTGGCATCCGGCGGATATGGGCCGCCGCTGTCGAGATAGAGAATGCTCGCCGCGATCGGCGCAAAGGCCGCATGAAAGTGGTTAGAGGATTTGACGACCACGACACGCTTTGCGGCCAGATCAATACCGAGATTGGTGAAGACCGGAGGGCTGAAGGTCTGCGCGCGGGTCGATGCGAGGACGATATCGAGAGTACCGATACGGATCGCCGCAGCCGCCCCGAGCGAAACCCAGCTCTGCGCGAAGGGCACCACCAGGTCGGGCGTCGTGCCTGTGACCAGCACCGTCGCATCGATCGGCCGGCCCGACGACGGCGCAGCCTTTCCCGCAAAGCGCAGGGAAATCTCGGCTCCGACCCCGGCCGCCCGGCACAGGCTCACGGCGACAGGGTCCCAGAGCGCTCCGATCGCGGCCGGCACCTCCGGCCGCCCGAGCAGCGCCTCGACCATCACCGAGGAATCGCCAGCGACGCCGCCGCCGGGATTGTCCCAGCGATCCGCGAGGATGACGGGGCGGCCATCCCGCGCCAGTGCCAGCGCCGCCTCGATGCCTTCGTCGGGCTTGTAATGCTTCGGCGCCGCACCGCTTGGGCCCCAGCGCAGGATTTCCAACCCGAGCGTCTTGGCAAGCGCCGCCGCCTTGTCCGCGTCGCCATCCGCGATGACCAGCACTTTCGTGCCGACATCCGCCACATCCGCCGCCTGGAAGCCGTGAGCGACCGAAATGCTCAGGATGCCGTCCCGACCTTCCATCGCCTTGATACGGTCGACGAAACCGCGGCCGGGTTCGCGGCTTGTCATGAAGCTCGCAATTCCGCGGCAGTCAAAGACGGCGCTGACCGGTTTCACCTGCGCACGCGCTGCCCGCAGGCAGAGATCGAGCAGATCCTCGGCCCGATCAAGAAAGTCCGTATGTGGAAACTCCTTGAAGGCAACGATGATGTCGGCGGCATCGACCATCTCAGTGGTCAGATGGCAATGCATGTCGAGCTCGGCCCCGATGATGCAGTCGGGACCGGCAAGCGTTCGTGCGCGCGCCATCAGGTCGCCCTCGCAATCGTCGTAGTCGCGCGCGACCATTGCACCGTGCAGCCCCAGCAGCACGATATCGACGGGAAGCGCGGCTCGAAGCTGGCTAAGGATTTCATCCCGCAGGCTTTCGTAGCCTTCGCGCGAAACGAGCCCTGCAGGCTCCGCCCATGTCGCCGTGCCCTCGATAAGGGTGTAGCCCTCGCTGGCGGCGCGGCGGCGGGCGGCGACCATCGGCGCCGAGCACAGCGTCGGCGTTTCCGGATGCGTGCCGGGCGGACAGTAGAAGGCCGCCTCAAAGGCGCTGCGATCGACGAAAAGCGGAGCGAATGTGTTGGTTTCTGTCGCCAGCGATGCAACGAAGACGCGCATGCAGATAGCCCCCGGCTCGGCGACACGAAGCAACCGCACCGTCCCGCTCTCCACGCCGATCTAACGGGAGGTCGCTTCCCCCTGTCAAAGCAAGGTGGTTTCTCCAGACGGAATAATGGCGCCTTGATCCGGAACGATCCGGCGTCCGAAATGGCGCTACGCCGCTTCCTGTCGAGATTGGTTTCGCCCTCATGCCACGACCCCGCCGCATCCTGCTCGCCGCGCTGTTCCACGAGACGCACAGCTTCGTCGACGAGATTACGACTCTCGCCGACTTCACGATCCGGCGCGGCGGCGAGGTGTTGCAGCGGCGCGGGGACGGTTCCACCCTCGATGGTTTCCTCGAGGTGGCCGAAGCCGAGGGCTGGGAGGTCGTGCCGACGATCGACTACACGGCCCTGCCCTCGGGCACCGTCGAACAGGCTGTCTTCGACCGCTTCCGAGACGAGTTCGACGCAGGGCTGAGGGCAGCGCTCGCGGATGGCGGTCTCGACGGCATCTGGCTCGCGCTGCACGGTGCCATGGTGACCTCGAAATGTCTCGACCCGGAGGGCGCCTTGCTCGCCCATATCCGTGCAGTGCCCGGCTGCGAGAGCCTGCCGGTCTTCGGCGTCTTCGACCTCCACGCGAATTTCACGGCGGCCATGGCTGCACATGCCAATGGCCTCGTCGCCTATCGCGAGAACCCGCACACCGATGCACGGGAATCAGCCACGCGCTCAGCCCAACTGCTCGCGCGCGCCCTCAACGAAAGGAGCCTTCCGCGCATGTTTTCGTGCAACGCCCCTGTCGTCTGGCCGCCGACGGGGACCGCAACAGCCGACCGGCCGATGCGCGAGCTCGAAGCCATGGCTCGCGCGATCGAAACCGAACACCCCGCAATCTGGGCAGTCAGCGTCATCGGCGGCTATTCATTCTCCGATGTGCCGGAGGCCGGCGTCGCATTCTGCGTGGTCACCACGGGAGCCGAAGCCGAAGCACGCGAAGCCCTGGCGCGGCTCACTGAAACGGCTGTGAGCTTGCGCGCATTCGGCCTGCCGAGCGAATGGGATCTCGACGGCGCCGTCGCGGAGATCCAGCGTCTGCCGGGCGGCCCCTATATCGTCGTCGAGCCGGCCGACAATATCGGCGGCGGCGCGCCGGGCGACGGCACATCCGTGCTGCGGGCCTTCTTGCGCCATCAGGTCGAAAACTGTGCCGTCGCCATTGCCGACGCGGCGGCGGTTGCTGCGCTCACCGGCGCCAGGCCGGGCGATATCCGCAGGATCTCAGTGGGCGGCAAGGGGAGCGCCATCGCCGAAGGGCCGGTCGAGATCGAGGCCCGGTTCGTCAGTTCAAGCGATGGCGAGTTTGCGCTGGAGGACCTGAACAGTCATCTGGCGGCCTCCCAGGGCGCCCATTTCAGCATGGGGCCCTGCGCGGTGGTGACCACCGGACGCGGGATCAGCGTGCTGCTGACCAGCCGCAAGACGCCGCCCTTCGACCTAGGGCAGTTCCGCTCGCAGGGCATCCATCCGGAGACGCTGAAGGCAATCGGCGTCAAGGCGGCGGTGGCGCATCGACGTGCATACGACAAGATCGCCAAGGGCAGCTACACGGTTGCGACGGCCGGCCCCTGCACCAGCAAGATCGCGTCGCTGCCCTATACGCAGCTCCGCCAGCCCGTGTTTCCGATTCATGGGGATGACGTGCTGGACGATCGTTGACGGGCGCCCCCATGCCAGAAGCCGACGCGCGCTCAATGCGCGCGTGCTGCCGATAGGCTCATCCGGGTGTATCACCAATGGACGCGGCCCTTGGCAGCGAGTTTGGAGAACGATCATGGATGAGGACCGTTTCAACATGGCCGTCCGGAAGTTCCTGAAGGAGGTCGGGGTGACCTCGCAACGGGAGATCGAGCGCGTCGTACGCGAAGGAGGCGTGCAAGGACGCGTTGTGCGCCTGCGCATGTCTCTCACGTCAGACGATGTGCCCTCGCTTCAGCATAGTGTCGAGACAACCATCGACCTCCGCTGAAGTCGGCTGGCGGAGTGGCCCAGAAATGCCACCATGGGAGCATCGGTAACCCATTGCCTCCCCTTGGTTGCCGAGGTCAATGCGCTCGCTTTCGCGAGCATTCGCCCGTTCAGGGCGTAACTCAGCGATCACGGAGGGCCTCATGCCACACTCGAGATCTGTGATAACTAAGAAAATTTCGACTTCTAATGGAATTTAATCAGATCCGTACACAATTGCCTCAGCGATTTGACATAGGTATTATTGAATAGAAAAATTGCCTCCCCGAAGTAAATCGGAATCTCCGGCAATCCATCTATATCGACCTTTGTTACATTTGGCTCCTGCTCCCCCAGGCACCATTCCGGAATGATCGCAAAGCCGAGGCCGGCCTCGACACATCGCTTGACGCTCGAACTGCCCGACGTCGAGATCGCGATCTCCATTTCGGAATCCTGTGGCCTGAGATAATCGACCGCGAGATTGCGAAGGAGCTGGCCTGGCTCATAGGTCACGAACGGCCGGCCAGTGGCCCAATCCTTGATGCTGCTCGGCGAAGGAGGGGCCCCCCAGGACGTCGGGAAGATCAGCGCCGGCCGATAGGTGCAGACGAGGTGCTGCGGAACATTCGGATCCCCGAAATACCGTTCGGTGATGCAGACATCCAGGCTGCCGTCCTTGATCAGTTCCGGGAGCGACGTGTCGCGCTCATAGGCCACGATCTCCACCTGGGGGTAACGCTCACGGAAGCGGGCCAGGACCGGAGGCAGCAGATAGTAGAAGATGGCTTGCGGAAGCCCGATGCGCAGGACCGGACGCTCCTTGTCCAGGGTGCGGTCGAGCCGGGCGAGCATCGTGTCCAGCTCAGGCAGCAGCAACTTGTAGAGGCTGCGTCCGCGCGGCGTCAGGATGACCGTCTTCGCGCCCTGCTCCGAGACCACAAGGCGCTCTCCCAGAACCTGCTCAAGCCGCCGGACATGATTGGCGGCAGACTGATAGCTCATGCCGAGCTTGCGCGCGGCTGCGGAATAGGAGCCGTCGCGCGCAACGATGAAGAACGTTTGGATGAGTGTCAGGTTGGCGTCACGCATGGCAGCCCTTCCCAGGAAAGCGACCTGCATGTCCCACAGCCAAAAGCTTTCCGCCACTTTCAAACAATGAGGCAAGTCGGGCCCGATCATTTGGATCGACCGGCGGGGCGAAGCGGAAGAGGTTCCGCGCACCTCTTCCGGGAAACAAGATCGCCGTCATGGCCCGCCCATCCTCAATGCATGTTGCCGTCGTTGGCGCTGGGATCGTCGGTGCTGCCGCCGCCCATTTCCTCGCAGCCGCGGGCGCAAGGGTCACGGTGCTCGATGCGTCGGGCCCGGCAGCCGGTGCAACCGGCGCATCCGACGGCGCGGTCTCGGTAGCGAGCAAGCGCCCGGGGCCGATGATGGAGCTCGCCCGTCATGCCAGGGCCTTCTACGGCCAGTTGGAAACAGAGGGCCTGTTCACCGGGCTGTTCCATCGCCGCTCCACCTTCCTGATTGCGCAGAACGCCCTTGAAGCGGAGCTCGTGTCGCAGCATGGCGCCGACCTCGCCCTGGCCGGCGAACGCGTGATCGAGGTCGCGCGAGCCGACCTGGTGCAGCGCATCCCTGGACTTGGCGACGGCGTCACGGCTGCGCTCGAAATTCCCGATGACGGCCATGCGCTTGGTTACCAGATCACCGCGCGCCTGCTGCAGCGGAGCGACATCGACGTGCGGCGCCGGGCGCCGGTCTCCGAGATCATGGTGCGGGATGGCCGTGCCGTCGGCGTCGCGCTCACGGACGAAATCCTGTCGGCGGACGCCGTCCTTGTCGCGGCCGGGATCGGATCGGCCCATCTCCTGAATCTCGGCGACATTCTCATCCCCCGCAAGGGACAGATGATCGTCACCGATCGGGCAAGCACCGGGCGCCCCGCCATCGATGGGCATCTCATGGCCGCATCCTATCTTGCGGCCAAGCGTGGCATCGCTCTGGACAGATCGCATATCGGCCTCGTCATCGATCCGCTGGTCACCGGTCAGTTCCTGCTGGGCGGAAGCCGCGAGGACAATCGCAGCGATCATCGGACGGACGCGGTGACCGTGTCGGCCATCCTGCGTGCAGCGCTCGAGCTCTATCCACCGCTCGGAGCACGGCGCGTGGTGAGAACATTCGCCGGTGTGCGCACCGCCTCCCGCGATGGGTTGCCGATCATCGGCAGGCATCCGCATGTCGAGGGGCTCGTGATCGCGACCGGTTTCGAAGGCGACGGCATCTGCCTTGGCCCCTTCATGGGCGAGTCAGCGGCGCGAATGATCCTGGACCGACCGCCCGCCGCGGATCTTTCGATGCTGACACCCACTCGCTTCGCCAGGGGCGGGAGCAGCGCATGATGACGCGGATATTCTGGAACGATTATGTCGTGCCCTTCCGCCCTGGCGAGACGATCGCAGCTGCGTTGGGCCGGGCCGGCATCATCAACCTCGGCCCGGCGGGCGGCCCGGCACGCGGGCGTGTCTTCTGCGGCATCGGCGCGTGTCAGGCTTGCGTCGTCGCCATCGAAGGAGGTGCACCGGTCGAAGCCTGCCTGACGCTCGCCCGGGATGGGCTGAGAATCGGGTCCATGCCTGCGGTGGTGGTGTCGGATGAGTGACGCTCCGATTCTCGTCGTCGGCGGCGGACCGGCAGGAACCAGCGCCGCGGCCACTCTGGCCGAGGCTGGATTGCCTGTGCTTCTGGTCGAGCAGCGCGATCAACTGGGCGGCGCGATCCATCGCCAGGTAGCCCGCGGCGCAACCCACGCCGTGCATGCGCCCGCGCGGCACCGACGCAACTGGGCAGAGCTCGCACAGCGTGTCGACGCTGCCGGCAGCCGCATCGAGTTGTGCACTGGCACCGTCTTCCTCGGTGTCGACGGAGATGGCCGCCATCTCCTCGACGATCGGGAGTCTGGTAGGGTTGTTGCCCGCAGCGTCCGCGCGGCGGTCATTGCGGTCGGAGCGGTTGAGAAGATCCACCCGTTCGAAGGCTGGGATCTGCCGGGTGTCATGACCGCCGGCGGCGCCCAGGTCCTGCTCAAGGAAACCGGCGTTCCACCGACCGGGCCGATTCTGGTCGCCGGGACAGGCCCCCTCCTTCTTGCCGTGTCCGCACAGCTTGCCAAGGCTGGTAACCCGCCGGTCGCGGTGTTGGAGCGGGGCCGTCCGTGGGTTCGCTTCAACTCGTTGCTGCGAATGGCCTGGGCAGGACCGCAACTCGGCGAGGCGGCCTCTTATGTCGCCACGCTCCTGTCGCATCGGGTCCCCTACCGGACAGGAGCCGACATCCTCTCCGTTCGCGAGGATGATGTGGGGCTGGAGATTCGGGTCAGGCGCAATGGCACGGTTCATCGCCTCCGCGCCCGGCATATGCTGGTCCATGACGGCATCGAACCCAACCGGGTCGGCATACCCCTTTCTGATCCTGGCGGGGCCGTTCCCGTTGTCCTTGCCGGCGACGGGCGTGAAGTCCTCGGCGCGGACGCAGCCATTCTGGATGGTCGCCGCGCAGCTCGCGAAATCCTCGCGCGTCTGGGAATGCGGCTTCCCGAGCCAGGCGAGGCCAGGCTCACGGCAGCGCGGAATGTCCAGGCCGCCCTCTCCGACCTGTTCCGTTCTGCCTTGCCGGAGCCCACGCCGGAGACGCTGATCTGCCGCTGCGAGGCGCGTCGCCTCTCCGACTTCAGATCGCTCCCGGACGATGCCTCGACTCGGGAGATCCGCCTCATGGGGCGGTTCGGGATGGGTGTCTGCCAGGGGCGTTTCTGCGGCCCGACGATCGCTGCCCTGCGCGGCGAGGCCGTGCCTTCGGCCATCCCACCACGTTGGCCCCTGCGGCCGGTGTCCTTGGCAGCACTTGCCGACCTGAAAACAGACGATCTGGAGTCCTAGACCGTGACCATCACCCTTGTGAAACGTCCCGCAGCCGCATCCTCACAGATCGAGGTGTTCAATCCCTACTCGGGCGCCAGAATTGGTCAGGTCGCGGTTGCCGATGAGGTCGCGGTCGCAAAGGCTCTGCAAGCCGCGCGCAGGGCGTGGCGCGAGTTCCGCTTCAGCACCCCGGCGGAACGCAAGGCCTTGCTCTATCGCCTCGCGGAGCTTCTCGCTGATGAAGCTGACGATATGGCCAAGATCATCTGCGCCGAAGTCGGCAAGACGATCGCGGAGGCTCGCAATGAGGTCCGCCGCGCCCAGAATACGTTGCGCCTGTCCGGCGACGCAGTGACCGTGCTGCATGGCGAGGTGCTGCCGACGGCGATCCTGCCCGGCGCGCCCAGCAAGCTCGCGTCCATCACCTACGAAGCCGCCGGCGTGGTCGGGGCGATCACGCCCTTCAACTATCCGCTCAACCTGCTCTGCCACAAGCTCGGTCCAGCGATCGCGGCCGGCAACGCGGTCGTTGCCAAGCCGTCACCGAAGGCACCGCTCGCAGCGGAGCGCCTGGCCGAACTCGCTGCCAAGGCCGGCTTTCCCGCAGGCCTGTTCACCGTCGTGCATGGCGGGGCCGAGGTGGCCGCGACCATTGCCGGCGGCGATATCGACATTCTGAGCTTCACGGGCGGCCCCGCGGCCGGGCTGGCGCTGAAGAATGCATCCGGCCTGGTTCGATGCCTGATGGAGCTTGGCGGCAACGATCCGCTGATCGTCATGCCCGATGCCGATCTGGACCGCGCAGCCGAGGTTGCGATTGGCCATCGTTTCGAAATCGCCGGGCAAAGCTGCGCTGCGGTGAAGCGCCTCTTCCTTCACGACTCCATTCGCGAAACCGTGCTGGAGCGGATCCGCGAGAAGATGGCAGCCGTCCGCACGGGCGATCCGGCCGACGCGGACACGGTCATGGGCACCGTCATCGATGAGCCGGCTGCCATGGAGGTGGAGCGGCGGGTCAGGCTGGCCATCGCCGATGGCGCAAAGCTTCTGGCGGGCGGCGTCCGGAAGGGGACGCTCTTTGCTCCGACGCTCCTCGACGACGTGTCGGAAGGCACCGACCTCGTGCGCTCCGAAACCTTCGGCCCGGTTCTGGCAGTCCGTCGCTTCAGCGATGTCGGCAGCGTGATCGCCGAGGTCAGCGACAGCATCTACGGCCTCCAGGCCGGCGTCTTCACCAACGATCATGCATTGGTGAAACGCTTCTCGCGCGAACTGCGCGTCGGCGGCGTGATGATCAATGAGGGCCCGGATTTCAGGGCCGAGAATGTGCCGTTCGGCGGGATCAAGTCCAGCGGCCTGGGGCGCGAGGGCATCCACATGACCTTGCGGGAAATGAGCGAGACCAAGGTCGTCATCGACTGAGGCTTCGGGGAAAGGACAGTATCATGATCGATAAGCAACTTCGCCAGCGCATGGCTGGCGTCTTCACGGCCCTCGTCACGCCATTCAGGAACGGCGCCGTCGACGCGCCCGCGCTCGAAGCCCTGATCAAGAAGCAGCTGGAAGCGGGTGTGGCCGGCCTCGTGCCGGTCGGCACGACCGGCGAGGCCGCGACCCTGAGCGACAGCGAGGCGGAGGACGTCATTCGCACCACGGTCGCAGCGGCCAAGGGCCGGGCCTTCGTGATGGCTGGCGCAGGCTCGAACGCGACGAACCTGGCCATCGGGAAAGCCCTGCGCGCGCAGGCGCTGGGCGTCGACGGCCTCCTGATCGTCACGCCCTATTACAACAAGCCCTCGCAGGCTGGTCTGTTCGACCATTTCTCCGCCATTGCCGCGGCAGTGGAGATTCCGATCATGCTCTACAGCGTACCGGGACGCACCGGGGTCGAGATCGCGCCGGATACGGCGGCGCGCCTCGCGAAGGCCCACGCCAACATCGTCGGCATCAAGGAGGCCGGCGGCAAGGTTGAGAGGATCACCGAACTGCGCCGCGCCCTCGGTGAGGAATTCGTGATCCACTCGGGTGACGATGGGCTCACGCTTCCCTTCCTCGCGGTCGGTGCCGACGGCGTGACGAGCGTCGCCTCGAACCTGCTGCCCAACGACATTGTCGCTCTGCACAAAGCCTGGGTCGCTGGCGAGACAGACAAGGCGCGGCGCCTCCACGAGGCTCTCTTCGACGTCGTCGGACACCTCTTCATCGAGAGCAATCCGGCTCCCCTGAAGGCAGCACTCGCACGCGCCGGAGACATCAGCGCCGAAATGCGCGCGCCGCTTGCTCCGTTGCGGCCGGAGAGCCTGGCGGCCCTCGAGGCGAGCCTCAAGACCTATGAGGCGGCCGCCAACATATAAAAAAACCGGTAGGACACGGGGCTACTCTCGCATTGTTCGCGAGGGTGGCTCGCCTACGCTGCCATCAATCCGGTTATCGGAGCAAGGCCGAGCATATCGGCGGGGAACGGAGCTAGACCACATGAAACAAGTCGTTCGGGCCATCTGCGCCGCCGGCCTCTCGCTGCTGGCACTTTCAGGAACCGCCAGAGCCGAGGACACCGTGGAAGCCGTGCGCGCTCGCGGCGTTCTGCGTATCCCGGGAATCCTCAATGAGGATCCCTATTTCAACAAGGATCCCCGGACCGGCGAATGGCGCGGCTTTGCCATCGAGATGGCCAGGGACATCGCCAAGACGCTGGGCGTCAAATTGCAGGTCGTGGAATCGACCTGGCCCAATTCGATCCTGGACGTGCAGAGCGGCAAGGCCGATCTGGCCCTGGGCGTCACGGCAACGCCACAACGGGCGCTGTCGGTCGCGTTCTCGCAGCCGACCTATTTCAACAGCTTCGTCATCGTCTCGCCGAAGCCCGAGTTGTCGAAGCGGAGCTGGGCCGAGCTCAACGATCCCAAATACACTTTTGCCGTCGATCTCGGCTCCTCCCAGGATCTCATCGCGCAGCAATACCTGCCGAAGGCAAAGATGCTTCGGTTCAAATCCCGCGATGAAGCGATCGTCGCCGTTGTCACCGGCAAGGCCGACGGCCTCGTGAATACGATGCTCAACGGCCTGGTCATGGCCAAGAAGGCGAGCGGCATCGGTAAGGTCATGGTGCCGCAGCCCGTGCTCTCCACTCCCTCGGTCGTGGCGATGAACTGGGGGACCGACGAGAAATGGAAGGCCTTCATCTCCTCCTGGGCCGAGTACAACCGTCGCATCGGCAACAACCAGACCTGGATCGTGAACAGCCTCGAGCCGTTCGGCATCACGCTGGACGATATGCCCGAAGGCTTCGGCTTCGGCGGCTGAACTCCCAGGCGGCCCGCGAGGGCCGCTTCCACGGAAGGCTGGAGAGAACATGTACACGTGGAGCTTTGCCCCGATCCTCCAGGCGAGCGATCTCTTCCTGCTGGGGGCGTGGATCACCGTCGTCTATACGATCGGCTCGATCGCGCTTGGCCTGGTCCTCGGCCTGGCGGTCTGCTTCGCGCGGCTGTCGGGCAATGGACCGCTGAACTGGTTCGCGCAGGGTTTCCAGGAGCTGTTCCGCTGCACTCCCCTGCTCGTGCAGCTTCTCTGGATCTATTACGCCTTGCCGCTCATCCTCGGCATCGACATCCCGAACTGGGCAGCGGCGATGACGACGCTGTCGCTCTACGCGGCCGCCTTCTATGCCGAAGTCTTCAGGGGCGGCATCGTCTCGATCGACAAGGGGCAATCCGAAGCAGGCGCAGCGATCGGCATGTCGGGATGGCAAGTCATGCGCCGGATCGTTCTTCCGCAGGCGATCCGCAGGATGATGCCCGCCTTCATCAATCAGTCTGTCACGCAGTTCAAGAACACCTCGCTCGTCTCGGTCATTTCGGTCGCTGACCTCACCTATATGGCCACCGTTGTGAACGGGCAGACCTATCGCCCGCTGGAGGCCTATACGGCCGTCGCGATCCTCTACTTCGTCATCCTGTTCCCGATCACGAAATTCGCCGACGTCGTCGAGCGCCGCATGCGCGCGGGCAATTGAGGAAAGGCGTTCCATGACCTCCAAGCCTTCGTCGACCTCCACGCCCTCCTCTGCTTCGTCCGGCTCCCTCCTGGAAGCCTCCGGCATCACCAAGAACTTCGGTGCCCTGAAGGTGCTCCACGGCATCGACCTGGCCGTGAAAGCCGGTGAGGTGCTCTCGATCATCGGCCCGTCCGGCTCGGGAAAGTCCACCTTCATCCGCTGCATGAACATGCTGGAAAGGCCTGATGCCGGCGATATCATTTTCCGCGGCCGGCGCGTCGGTCCCAAACATGTCGGCGACGCCCATTTCATGGGTCAGGGCGAGCTGCGGCGCCATGTCGGCATGGTATTCCAGCACTTCAATCTGTTTCCCCACAAGACAGTCCTGGAGAACGTGATCGAAGGACCGGTCGTCGTGCAGCGCAAGTCGCGGGCCGAGGCCGTCGAGATCGCGATGGACTATATCGCAAAGGTCGGGCTCGCCGAGAAACGGGATGCCTGGCCGAACCAGCTTTCCGGCGGACAGAAGCAGCGCGTCGCGATCGCGCGGGCCCTGGCCATGCAGCCGGATGCCCTTCTCCTGGACGAAGTCACAAGCGCGCTCGACCCCGAATTGGTCGGAGAGGTTCTCGGCGTCGTACGCAGCCTCGCTGATCAGGGAATGACGATGGTCATCGTCACCCATGAGATCTCGTTTGCTGCCGACGTCTCGGAGCGGATCGTCTTCATGGAAGCCGGGCGCATCGCAGCGGAGGGCTCACCGACCGATATTCTGCGCAGCCCGAGCAATGAGCGCCTGAAGGCGTTCCTGTCGCGCTTCCATGCCTGATGCGCCGATGACGAGGCTTGAGGAGAAACACCGCCCGTTCTCTGTGGTGATCGTTGGCGGCGGCAGAATTGGCTCGGCACTGGCGGTCCTGCTGCGCGAGGCGCCGGAGTTCGACGTCGTGATCGTGGATCCGACGGAGCCGGCTCGGGTGAACGCTCGCACTCTCAATCTGCGCCTGGTGGATATCGATCCCGGGAACGCATCGAAGCTCGACAGCCTGCTGGCGCGATCCGACGCGGTGGTGGCCGCACTGCCATCATCCGCGACGCCCCCCATAGCTGCGGCCGCCCGGCGCAGCGGCGTGCATTACCTCGATCTGAGCGATGATACGCCCGGCCTCGATGCGGTTCGACGCGAAGCCGGGTCGGCCTCCAGCTGCTTCGTTCCGCAATGCGGTGTATCGCCAGGACTGATCTCGCCGCTGGTGCTGGACCTTTTGTCCAAGGGTGCGATGCACGGCGAGGTGAATGTCCGGATCGGCACCTTGCCACGGCATTCGACCAATCGGCTCGGCTACGGCCTGACATGGGATGTCGATGCCTTGCTGCGGGAATATCTGCAGCCTTCGACGGCGTTGATCAACGGCAAGGTGACAAGCCTGCCTCCCCTGTCCGAGCAGGAGCAGCTCCGTCTCGACGATAGCCTCTACGAGGTCTTCGTCTCCGGAAATATCCCCGCGAGCCTGTGCACGCATCTGGAAGGCCGTGTCGATAGCCTGGTCTCGCGGACCATCCGCTATCCCGGTCATCTCGACTACATGAAGTTCCTGCTGGACGATCTGAAACTGCGGCACCGGATGGATCTGCTACGGAACCTGTTTCTGAATGCGCTTCCCGAGATCGACGACGACCGGCTCCTGATCTTCATCACAGCCGTGGGCATGCGGAACGGACGGCGTATCGAACGCAGATTCGCACGTCACGTCGTTCCCACGACGATCGGGGCCGTGTCGTTGAGCGCGATGCGGCGGACAGCAGCATCTCATGTTGCCGCTGTCCTGGATCTCATCCGGGAGGGACGGTTGAGCGGTTCCGGGCTGGTCGCTCAGGAAGATATCCCGATCGACGCGCTACGCGCCAATCGCTTCCTGGCATGGTTCTTCGACGGGATCACGACCGCCTCCGCCGCGCACTCGAGCATGGAAACGGCATCGTGAACAGCAATCTCACTCCCGCGCAGACAAGCGGCGTCGTAGCCGATCTTGGGATCGGCGTGCTCATGCTCGACACGCAGTTCCAGCGCCTGCCCGGCGATATCGGCAACGGGACGACGTGGTCGTTTCCGGTTCAGTTTCGCGTCGTGCGCGGCGCGAGCCCGACTGCGGTGGTCCATGGGCAGGCCGCCGGACTGCTCGAACCCTTCATTGATGCGGCGCTCGATCTGGTCGCGACCGGCGTGCGCGGCATAACCACGAGTTGCGGTTTCCTGGCGCTCCTGCAGAAGGAGATGGCCGCCGCGCTACCGGTGCCGGTCGCGACAAGCAGCCTGCTCCAGGCGCCGGTGATCGAGGCGATGCTGCCTGCCGGCCAACAGGTCGGTATTCTCACCTTCGCTGCGGAAGCGCTGACACAAGGGCACCTCGCCGCAGTCGGCGTCAGAACGGACACGCCGATCGAAGGCCTGGCGCCGGAGAGCCTGTTTCGCCGCGTCTATGGGGGCCAGGGCGGGATTTCCGATTTCGTCACGCTCGAGCGCGAGGCCGTCGACGCAGCGTTGGCCCTCGTGGCCAGGCACCCCAATGTCGGGGCGATCCTGTGCGAATGTACCAATCTGCCGCCTCATGCCGCTGCGATTGCGGAGGCAACCGGACGTCCGGTCTTCGATATCATCGGCTTCATCGACTGGTTCGCGCGCAGCCTGACACCTCCAAGATATGGTCGGCGCTGAGTACCGGCTCATTTCTCGTTTGGTTCTGACGGATCATCGTCGGCGGGGTCCGCCGTGGCCGCGAGGCACAACGGACGCCGGGCAAGGGTGCGACTCAAGAGAGTTGCACTCGCGCATTCCGTCTTGACGTCCCCTCCGTTTCTCCCTTGAATCTTAAGGCGGGGGCGTTGCAGGGCCGGTCATGCTGCGCGCTATCATTCTCTTCGTCGCGGCGCTGGCGCTCTCAGCGCCCGCCCATGCCTACGACAATACGGTCAGCCGCGGGCTTGCCGATTTCCTCAACATCTTCAGCGAACAGGCGATCCCGCGCCAGATCGTGCCTTGGCGGGGACAGTACGCGCCTGGCACGATCGTCATTTCAACGAGCCAGCGGCGGCTTTTCTACGTGCTCGGGAATGGGCAGGCGATCCGCTATGGCGTCGGCGTCGGGCGGCAGGGCTTCAGTTGGTCAGGAACCAAGATCGTCACCAGAAAGCGCGAATGGCCGGATTGGCGGCCTCCGGCGCAAATGCTGAAACGCCGGCCTGATCTGCCGCGCTACATGCCGGGCGGGATCGACAATCCCTTGGGCGCACGTGCGCTCTATCTCGGATCAAGCCTGTATCGCATCCACGGTTCCAACGAGCCCGATACGATCGGGGCTGCCGTGTCCTCGGGGTGCATCCGGATGACCAATCGCGACGTGGCCGACCTCTACGACCGCGTCAGGACTGGCACCCAGGTCGTCGTGCTCCGATGACGGGAAGCCCCTCGGCCACAGCGTCATGAGGTCCCGTCCGGCCAGGAAGGCCAGCACGTAAACGCCAGGCCGCGCGGTGTGAAGCATCCCCCATGCGTCGCGAGAGCCGCCGGCAGCAAGCGCTACAATCGCAGCCCACCATCGACCGCAATCTCGGCACCGTTGATATAAGCTCCCTCGTCGGCGCAGAGCAGCAGCGCTACTCCGGCGCAGTCTCGTGGCGCGCCAATCCGCCCGAGCGGGATGCGCTCCTGGACAGCCGCTTCATAGACAGGGTCTGCCAGCACGGCGCGATTGCGATCGGTCAGGATCGCGCCGGGCTTGATCACGTTGAAGGTGACATCCGGAGCCCGGACGGTGCGTGCGAGATTCAGGATGATGTTGGTCTGCGCCGCCTTGGTGGCGGCATAGTAGAGGCAATCGGCATTGGGCCTTGCCTCCTGAACGCTGCCGATCGCGATCACCCGGCCGAAGCCGCCCGCGATCATGCCGGGCAGGAAGGCCCGGATCAGCCGCACGGTGGCATGGAGATTGACTTCGCTCTGCACCGCCAGGGCGGGATCACTGACGGCGTCCCAACGCTCCCTGAGCTCGACCGAGGCACACAGCACCAGGATGTCGGGAACGAAGCCCTGGGCGCTCAGGTCGTCCCGCATTCGCCCCGGCGCCGCCGGATCGGCAAGATCCGCGATGAGGCCGCTCGCCCTCAGCCGGGCCGCATGCAGCGGCTCGAGCGCCGCCTCGTTTGCTGCCACGTCACGATCATGCAGCACGGCATGCGCGCCGGCGCGGGCCAGTTCCGATGCCACGGCCAAGCCAATCCCCCGCGCCGCGCCGGTGACCAGGGCGACACGACCTTGAAGCATTCCCACCCGCCTAGCCGAGCAGCGGGCGAACGCGCTTCACCGCGTCGTCCATCGCCTGTTGCGGCGGCTTGATGCCGAGCACTGCGGCCTGCGTCTCCTCGATGAAGATGTCGTGGGCGCGGGCCTGCTCGTCGAAGGCCGGCAGGTGAATGCGAGAGGCTTTGAGCGCGGCCGCCTCCTCGGCCGCATAGGGCATCGCGGCAATCAGCGCCGGGTCGGCATAGGTCGAAATCCGGACCGGGCCGTTGCCATTCAGCGCCATCGCCTTGGTGCCGGCCTTCGAGGAGAGAGCCCGGATGAAATCCCAGGACAGCGGCTTCTGCTTGCTGTTCCTGGGGATCACCAGCGACCAGAACTCGACCGTTGGCGCAAACGCGACCTTGCCGACAAGGTCGGAGGCCATCGGCGGCAGCAGCGACTTGAAGCGCCCGCCATACTTGCCCTTGGCCGGATCGTTATAGGTCACCAGCCGGGCGAAGGGGTTGATCGTCATCGCCGCCCTGCCCTGCTGCATCCAGGTGGTGATCTCCTCGTTGTTGACGGTCGCGAAATTGCGCGGCAGCACGCCCGCCTTGTAGAGATCGGCGAGCACCGTCAGGGCCTTCACCATCGGCGCCTCGGCCGCCACCAGCTTGCCATCGCTGGTCATGTAGTCGCCACCGAGACAGCGGGCGAGCGTCAGGAAATTGGAGGCAAAGACCGCGGTGAAGGCGAGACCGTTGACCTGCGTGCCGTCCTCGCGCTTGAAGGTCAGCTTGCGCGCCGCCTCGATCAGCTCCTCGAAGGTGGTGGGCAACTTGGCAATGCCGCGTTCTTCCAGCAGCGCCTCGTTATAGATCAGCGCATTGGTGGCGTGGCGCACCGGAATACCGTGCAGGGCGCCGTCGACCTTCAACGGCTCGACCAGCCCCGGCGCAAAATCGGCGAAATCCTCGAGCGGCGCATCCCTGAGCAAGGCGTCCAGCGGCTCGAACAGCTTGAGATTGCGTGGCACAGCGCGGCCATTGAGCAGGTAGCCGACATCGATCGAGGTCTCGACCAGTGTGACCTCGCGTAAGAGACGCTCATGGATGGCATTGACGTCGCCGAAGGTGACCCAGTTGACCGTCGCACCTGCCTGCTTGCGCCAGGCTTCGGTGGCGTCGCCACCCGGGCCCGTCGTGGCCGAGGTCTGATGGACACGGTGCCCGAGCGGCGTCACCGTCCGAGCCTGCCCGAAGGTTTGCCCCGGCAGGGCCAGCGACGCGGCGGCTCCGCTGGCGAGCAGGCCGAAGCGGCGGCGCGAAAGAGTGCGAATGTCCATGGCGTTCCTCCCGATGGTGCTCCCGCGCTGTGCCGCGCGGTTGTCAGAGATGGTTCAGGCCGGCAGCAGGGGCTGCACGCGTTTAACGAGCGAGGTCATGGCCTCCTCCGGCGTCTTCATGCCGAGGACTGCGGCTTCTGCCTCTTCCTTGAACAGGTCGCCGGCACGGGCTGCCTCGTCGAAGGCCGGCAGCGGCACGCGGGCGACCTTGAGCACCTTCAGCTCTTCGGCCGCGTAGGGAACGGTGTTGGCGAATCCGGCATCGGCATAGGTCGAGGCGCGTACCGGGCCATTGCCATTGAGGGCAGCCTTCAGGGTCGCGTCCTTCGCGGTCATCGCCTTGATGAAACTCCAGGCGAGATCCTTGCGCTTGGCGTTCTTCGGGATGACCATGCCCCAGAACTCGACCTTGGCTGGCGCAGCGTCATATTTTCCGGCCAGCGTCTTCGAGGCGGGGACGGCGACCGTTCTGATCTTGCCGGGAAATTTCGACTTCTGCGGGTCGTTGTAGATGCGATTGCGGCCCATGCTCTGCAGGCTCATCGCGGCACGCCCGGTCTGCATCCAGACATTGACGTCCTCGGGCGAGAGCGTCGCGAAATTGCGCGGGAAGGCACCGGCCTCGAACAGGGCGCGCAGGAGCTTGATGGCGTTCAGCATCGGCGGCTGGTCGGCGACGCATTTGAAGTCAGACGTGATGAAGTCGCCGTCCCAGGCGCGAGCGATATCGATCACGTTCGGGTAGGTGACGCCGGGCATGCACAGGCCCACCACCGCGGTGCCGTCGCTGCGGCGATAGGTGCAGGCCCTGGCGATCTCGACCAGTTCCTCGATCGAGGCCGGCGGCTTCGAAAAGCCCTTCTCGGCCAGCAATTCCTCATTGTAGTGCAGCCCCGACGAGGCATGGCGGAACGGAACAGCGAGCTGCTTGCCGCCGACCTTCATGCCTTCCATCAGCCCGGGGAAGATGTCAGCCGGGTCCTCCAGGGGATCGCGGCTCAGGTAACCGTCGAGCGGCTCGAACAGATTGGCGGCGCGTGGGATCACCTGCGTGTTCAGCACGAAGCCGACATCGACGGTGCTTTCGGAGAGGCTTGCCTCGCGAAACAACCGCTCCTGCAACGGACCGGTGTCAAAGGTCGTCCACTGGATCGTGGCGCCATTCTTCTGCGCCCACTCCTTCGTGATGTCGCCGCCTTGTGCACCGGTGGCGACGGTCTGCATCACCCGGTGCGCAAAGACGTTGAAAGGGCCGCCCTGCTGCGCAAAGGCCGGAGCGGCGCCGGCAAAGCTCAGGCCGATGAAGCCGCCCAGGAGCTGCCTACGGTCCAACCCTGTTCCTGCCGTCATGATTATCCTCCCCGAGTGTCGCGAGTTCCGCGATGGCGGCTTCAGCCGCTTCGAAGTGCTTGTTCATGGCCATTTCCGCCGCCTCGGCGTCGCCAGCGCGGATCGCTTCGACAACGCGGACATGGCGCTCATAGGTCTTGCGCCAATCGGCCTGCGTGCGGGCGCTGCGCGAATTGAAGATCTCCATCACTTCACGGATCACCGGACGAAGGCCCTGGATCTGGAGATCAAGCAGCCGGTTGCCGGCGGAGGCGGCAATCGCCTCGTGAAAATCGAGATCGGCCTCGATCCAGCGCGGCACGTCGCCGAGCGACGCCTCCATGCGCACGAGGATGCCAGTCAGGCGCTCGATATCGGCGGGCGAGCGACGCTCGGCGCTAAAACGCGCGATCGGCGGCTCGAGGATGCGGCGCAGTTCGACCGCCTCGGTGAGCCCGGTCTTGCTGCCTCTCACGGCGAAGCGAAAGAAGCGATCGAGCGGAGCGGCATCGAGCGCCTGGACGCGCGTGACCTTGCCCTGCTGGATGTTGACGACGCCCATGGCTGCGAGCTGGCGTATCGCCTCGCGCGCGATCGGTTTGCTGACTCCGAAGGATGCGGCAAGGCGCGCCTCGGATGGAAGCGCGTCGCCGGGCTTCAGCCTGCCATCATGGATTGCCTGGGTGATGCGCGCGATCAACGCATCGCCCAGCCGCGTCGGCACGACATCGGAGGCGCCGAACGGGTCGCTGTCGATCTCGGGCAGTGTCGCGGCTTCGGTCATTCGCATCCTCCACTTTCATGATTGACAGATACAGAGCAGGTTTGCAACTGATCAACCTATCAGTTAGGTTTATCAGCCTTCCCGCAAACCAGGGACCGATACCAGATGACCGGCCGCAGCATCGCCAGGATCGAGTCCCATCCCCTGCGGGCGACACTCGAGAAGACGCAGCGCACCTCGCAAGGCGACTATCCCGCGATCGAGCTCGTTGTCGTCAAGGTGACGACCAGCGACGGCATCACCGGCTACGGCGAGGCGCTCGCGCGCCGCGGAGCCGCCGGCTATGCGCGCCTGATCGACGATGCACTGAGCCCGCGACTGATCGGCAAGGATCCCGCAGACCGGCGGGCCCTGTGGAAGCTGATGCGCCACGCCCTCTCCGGGCGGCCCGGCGGGCAACTGGTCGAAGCGATATCCGCTGTCGACATCGCTCTCTGGGATATTGCCGGCAAGGCGGCGGGCGAACCGATCCACAAGCTGCTCGGCGGCATGGGGCGCCGCCGCGTGCCGGCTTATGCCTCATCGATCAACTGGCTCGACGACGCGACGGTGGAAGCAGAGGTCGCAGCGGCGCTGACGGCCGGGTTCCGCGAGATCAAGGTCAAGCTCGGCCATCCCCTGAAGGACGCGATCGCGCGCGCAAAATTCATCCGCAAGCTCGCCGGGGACGATATCGCCCTCTATGTCGACGCCAACTGGGCCTATGACGTCGACGACGCCATGATCGTCGGGCGGGCGCTGGCCGATCTCGGCTACGGCTTCTTCGAGGAGCCGATCGCACCGCATGACCGCGCAGGCTATGCGCGCCTCGCCCAACACCTGCCGATCCGGCTCGCGGCCGGCGAGAGCGACTATGTCGCGAGCGAGGCCCTCGTGATGCTGCAGGACCGCTCGCTCGGCCTGATTCAGCCGGACGTCACCCGCTCTGGCGGCATCACCGAGACCTGGCGCATCGCCGAACTCGCTGCGAGTTTCAACACGGCCTATGCGCCCCATGTCGGCTGGTCCGGCGCGATCTGCGTTGCCGCCAGCCTGCAGCTCGCCGCCGCGGCCGAGAGCCTGCGGACCTTCGAGTGCATGGTCTACGCCAATCCGCTGCGCGACAGCTTCACCACACCGGTCGTTGGTGAAGGCTATCAGCTCGTCGACGGCATGCTCGACGTGCCGCAAGGTCCAGGACTCGGCATCGAAATCGACCGCGAGATGCTCGCGCGCCACCGTATCGTCTGAGCGTCATGGCCAGTCGCACGCCCCTCTCTGCCCTCGCGCTCGTCAGCCCGGTCCAGCTGATGGTCGGCGGTATCATCTTCCTGCCGGCGATCTATGTGTTCTGGCTCAGCCTGAACCAATCCTCCTTCGGTCAGGCAGCCAGCTTCGTCGGCCTCGCCAACTACGCCAAGGTGCTCGGCGACCCGTATTTCTGGCGGGCCTTGATCAACACGGTCATCGTCGTCGCCATCGTCGTGCATGTCGAGCTGCTGCTTGGCCTGCTCATGGCGCTGTTCTTCGCCTCGGGGGTGCCCTGCCGGGCGCTCCTGCTGGCCATCGTGCTTGCGCCCTACGCGGTCAGCGAGGTCTCGGCGGTGGTGATGTGGCGCTATCTGTTCGAGCCCGATGTCGGAATGATGAGCCAGGCGCTCGCCTGGTTCGGCCTGCCACCGATCGAATGGGCGGTGAAGCCATCGCATGGCCTCTTCATGGTCTCGCTGCTCTCGATCTGGCTGCACCTGCCGTTCAGCTTCATCATCATCTACGCCGCAAGGCTCTCCGTTCCCGACGAGCTCTACGAGGCCGGCGCCATCGATGGCGCGACGGGTTGGACCGCATTCCGCCGCATCACCTTGCCGCTCCTGATGCCGGCGCTGCTGATTGCCGCCCTGTTCCGCTACATCTTCGCCTTCCGGCTGTTCTCCGAGGTCTGGCTGATGACCGGCGGCGGCCCGGCACGCACCACCGAGGTGATGGCGGTCTATCTCTATCTCGAGGCGTTCCGGTACAACTCCTTCGGCGCCGCGGCCGCGACCGGCTGGTTGCTGGTGCTCGCCTCGCTCCTGCTGGCGCTGTTCTACCTGCGCTCTCTCTATCGGGAGATGTTCAGAAAACATGCGTAGGCGCTCGCTCCCCGTTGCGATCCTGAAAGGCTTTGGCGTCCTAGTGATCGCCGCCTGGTCAATCCTGCCAATCGCACTGATCGTGATGTCGTCGTTCAAGTCGGACCGGGACATCTTCTCGTTGACGTCGCGGTTCAGCTTCACGCCGACACTCGCTAATTACGAACTGCTCTGGAGCCGCTGGGGCGACTTCTTTCACGGGCTCTGGAACAGTTTCCTGGTCACCTCGGGAGCCACCGTGCTTGCCGTTGCGGTCTCGCTGCTCGCCGGGTTCGCCTATTCCCGCCACGCCAGCCGGGGCCTGCAGGCGAGCGCCTTCTTCCTGATCTTCATCCGCCTGATCCCGCCGATCGTGATCACGCTGCCGCTCTTCCCGGTGGTGAACTGGCTCGGACTCAATGACACGCATTTCATCCTGATCGTGCTCTACGCGACCTTCTTCGTTTCGCTCGGCACCATCGTGATGCGCACCTTCATCGACCAGATCCCGCGTGAACTCGACGAGGCTGCGATGATCGACGGAGCCTCGCAGTTCCAGATCATCCGGCGCGTCATCTTCCCGCTGGCCGCACAAGGCATGCTCGCCGTCTCGGTCTTCGTCATCGTCTATGCCTGGAACGAGTTCCTCTTCGCCTTCATCTTTACCACGACCAAGGCCAAGACCGCGCCGCTGGTCGTCGCCGAGATGATCGGCGCGGTCGAGGGCGTCGAATGGGGCGTGCTCTTCGCCGCCTCGGCCGTCCAGCTGCTGCCGGTACTCGCCTTCGTCATCCTCATGCAGAAACACCTCGTCGCAGGCCTGACCGCCGGCGCGGTGAAGGGGTAGGACCAATGACCGCGACCAGTTCCCAGCTCGACGACATGCGCCGTGCGATCCGCGAGGCGGATCCGCAGCTCAGCCGCTTCGATCCCTTGCCGCGCATCATCTGCCTCGACGATTTCGACCGCGGCATGTGCGGCTGGACCCAGCTCGTCGGCAATTACGAGGACACGCTCGATGCCATGCTGCCGGGTTATGCCCAGCATTCGCACGCCATGCTCTCCACGCTGCCGAACTGGGATTTCGGGTCGCATGGCGGCGTCGACGGCTCCTATGCCCTGAAGATCGCGACACGGCCGAAGAAGGGCGCGCAGAACGTCGCGATCAAGCGCCTGACCTTCCGCAAGCCCGGGCCGATCCGGCTTGAAGCCTATTTCAGCTTCAAGCCGGAAGCGACGGAACTGCAGCTCTCCGAGACCGATATCCGCTCGTTCGGCTTCCTCTACGATCTCCAGGTCGGCGACCAGCATGGCGCCGGCGGCGAGCGCGTGATGCCGCATCTGCGCTTTCTCAATGCGCTCGACGGCGCGCATGTCCAGAAATGGCAGTTCAAGCGCCGCACCACGCCGATCAAGCCGATCGGCTCCGCCGGCAAGACGATCTCGCATTACCATCTCGCGCCGGACGACTGGGAGGACCTGCCGGGCGGCGAGCAGCGGCTCTGCTACAACGAGATCCCGACCAAGGTGAACTGGCACTATCTGCGCTTCGACTTCGATCTTGCGACGATGCGCGCCACCGGCTTCCAGGTGAATGACCGCAGCTTCGACATGAGCACTTACGAATCGATCCGCATCCCGGCGATGAAGAACCTCTGGTGCATGCTCAATCTCGGCTTCTTCGCCGAGACCGACTCCGACAAGCGCGCCTTCGCCTATCTCGATTCCGTTTGCCTGTCGGGAGATTTCTGATGCTTCCCGAGAACCTCACCGCAATCGTCGCCCGCAACGAAACCTGGACGGGCGAAGCCGCGACCGAGCCCTACGAGGCCGGCTGGGCCAAGGAAGCCATCGTCTTCGTCAGGGCCCTGAAGCCACCCAAGGGTACGCTGCCACAGGCCCGTATCGAGATTTCGGCTGACGGGCTGCATTGGGCTCCCGAAGGTTCGCTCTTCGATCTGCCTGCGAGCGAGAACGCCGTGACCTTCCAGCGGCTCGCGCATTTCGGGAACTTCCTGCGCGTTGCGGTCTCCCTCTCGACCGGAGCGGAAATCACCGTGCTGGTGAGCCTGCATTTGAAGGCGTGACCGCATTGTCGGCCGCCGAAAGCCCTTGCAAAGAGCGCTGATTGTTCCTGGCGCAGGGCTGAAGGTCGGCCTTCGGTCCCCGCGAACGGAAGCTTGAGAACAGCAGGTTGGCCCTCAATCCGGCCAACGCTTGAGATACGCAGCCCGTCGGCCCCGGCGCTCCTGCAGCGGCGTGGCGATGATCTCATTGCTGCGCAGGGCGGCGCCGAGCTCGGCGGCCAGTCGATCGGCGACGACATTTTCCTGGCCTGGGTGAAGGTTACAGGGGTCGAGATAGAAGAATCCGTGCTCGACCTCGTGGTCGCGCACAATAACCGGCGGCTCCCCGCGTGCGAGCGCATCGGCAAGGTCCCAGGCCGTGATATGGGCGGCCTGCGGTTCAACGGAGAGCTTGAGCCGGTCGAGCGGATTGTCGGTCGGATCAGGCTCGATCTCGACACGGATGCCCGGCCTGTCGGCCAGTCGTTCGCGCCACAGCGTGAGCGCCGCCTGCTCGCGCGCCCGGATGCCGGCATGGTCGCGCGTCTCCCATGCTTCCAGCGCGGCGATGGTACCGACGATACTCTCCTTGCCGACCTTCATGCCGCGGCCGATGCCGCCGTTCTGAAGAAAGGCCGCCCGCACGAGCTCCTTGCGACCGGCGACGATGCCGGCTGTCGGGCCACCGAGAAACTTGTGAGCCGAGTACAGGGCGACATCCGCACCAGCGGCCAGGAAGCGCTGGAGGTCATATTCCGAAGCCGCATCGACGATGACCGGTATCCCCCTCGCCCGGCAAATGGCAGCGAACTCTTCAAGCGGGAGCTGCCCATAGCTGACCGTATGATGGGACACGACATAGACCGCAGCAGCGGTCCGTTCCGAGATCGCTCCGGCCAGTTGATAGGGTCGTGCGCTGGTGGCCTGGCCGACCGGCACCACCCTGGCGCCGGCGAGCGCAATGCCTTGTTCGACAGGAGCGCCGTAGCTCACCATATGGCCGGTCATGATCAGGACTTCGTCCTTCAGGCCCGTCGTGTCCGGCAGTCGTTCGACGGCATAAAGGTCGCAGCCAGTCATCGTGCCCGCCACCGCAAGCGTGATACCAGCAGAGCACGAAGCCGTGACGAACCCAGCCTCGGCTCCGCACAATCGGGCGATGACGCCGCTGGCGACTTTCTGAAGCTCGTCCACTTCGACGAATTGCGGCATGACCCCGGCCATGGCCTCGATGGCCTGCGGAACGATGATCGAGGCGCCGAGCCCAGTCATCGTTCCCGACACATTGATGATCGGACGGAGACCGAGCGCCTTTCGGGTATCGGGTTTGTTCATGGCGTTCCTCAGGGAGCATGGTTACGGTAAGGGGTCCGCGGAATCGCGTGACGGAGAGCTGGCAGATGAAGGACCGTGAGATGGGCGTGGCGTCCGCGCCCTCCGCCACTGGGGCGCGACGCACGCGGGTCAGCGGAATCGAGCGATCGGTCCAGATCCTTGACTATCTCCAGGAAACGGCGCGGCCGGCGACGGGCTACGATATCGCCCGCGCGGTCGGCGCGCCTCTGTCCACGGTCTATTCGATTGTCGAGGAACTGGTCGCCAGGGACTTGCTCTCGCGCAATGGCAGCGTGGTCTGGCTCGGCCCCAAGCTCTATCACTACGGCCTTGCCTACGCGCGCGATCTCGAGATCATCACGGTCGCCACCCATGAGATGCATGTGCTCTCCCGCGAGGTCGGGGAGACGGTCCAGATCTGCGGCCGCGACGGGGACATGATGGTCGTGGAGGCGATGGCCGAGGGGCCCGGCCACTTCAGGGTCACGTCGCGGATCGGAACCCGGGTTCCCCTGAACTGGACCGCCTCGGGCCGACTTCTTGTGGCCCATCTCGATTTTCAGGATCGGGTGGCACTGTTCCGGCGCTGCGCCAAAGCCTCGCCGACGGGGCGGGCAACGGTCGATCCGGTCGCGCTCGCCGAGCAATCCGACGAAGCGCTGGCCGCAGGCATTGCCGTGCAGGCGGGCGAATCCGACTATGCGGTGGCCTGCATCGCGGCGCCGGTGCGCAACAATTCCGGAGATTGCGTCATCACCATCTCGATCGTGCTGCCGGAATTCAAGGTCCAGGAAGAGCCCTCCCGCTTCGCCGACGCAGTCCGGAGCGCGGCACAGCGCATCGAGGCAAGCCTTGGCTGGCAATTCCGGCAATAGCATCATGAGACTGCGACGACCGCTTCGATCTCGACGGTGATGCGGCGCGGCAGCGAGCTGAACCCCACGGCCGAACGGGCGTGCCGGCCAGCCTCGCCAAAGACCGCAACGAAGAGGTCCGAGCAGCCATTGATGACGGCGGGATGATCGGTGAAATCCGGCGTGGCGTTGACCATGCCCAGCACCTTGACGATGCGCCTGACCTTTCGAAGGTCTCCCAACGCCGTATGCAGCACCGCGATGAGGTTTAGACCCGTCAGGCGCGCATGAGCGTAGGCTTCCTCCACCGAAACGTCGGCGCCGACCTTGCCTGTTTGGATGCGGCCGTCCTCATGTGTCGGGCCCTGACCGGACAGGTAGAGCAGCGTGCCTTCCCGGACATGTGTCGTGAAATTGCCGATCGGCATCGGCACTTGCGGCAATTCAAGACCGAGTTGTGCCAGTTTCTCGTAGGGCGACATTGCAAGGTCGGAGTGAGGAGCAAGATCGGAGGGAGACGGCATCGCTGAACTCTGTCGGAGTGGGTTCCGGGGCGCCGGCCGGCCGCTCAATGAGCATGCCGAAAGGCGGCGAAGCGCGAGAGGAAAGCCCGCAATCGTTCATTCGACTGCTCGTCGAAAACGGCCTTCGGCGGCGCGTCGATCGCGATCAGTCCCTGGTCGGTGAACACCACACGGTTGGCGACCTCCCTGGCGAAGGCCATTTCATGGGTGACGAGGATCATCGTGCGGCCCTCCGCGGCCAGCTCCTGCACGACCTCCAGCACCTCGCCGACGAGCTCGGGATCGAGCGCGGAGGTTATCTCGTCGAGCAGCAGGACCTTGGGCTCGATCGCAACCGCTCGCGCGATGCCGACCCGTTGCTGCTGCCCCCCGGACAATTGCGAGGGCAGCGCATCGAGCTTCTCGGCGAGGCCAACGCGCACAAGCCATTTCTCGGCAATCTGCCTCGCCTCACCCTTGCTCTTGCCGCGCGACTTCATCAGCCCGAGCATGACGTTCTGGGCAGCGGTCAGATGTGGAAACAGGTTGAACTGCTGAAACACCATGGCCGCATCGACCCGGATATTGGCGAGTTCCCGGTCGCTGCGTCGGCGCCGGCCGGCGCCGACATCCCGATAGCCGACCTCCACGCCATCGATCCGGACCGAGCCGCCATCATATTCCTCGAGGAAGTTGATGCAGCGCAGCAAGGTCGTCTTGCCACTTCCGGAAGGACCGATGACGGCGATCACCTGCCCTTTGCCGACATCAAGATCGATGCCCTTCAGCACCTGGTGCGCGCCGAAGGATTTGGTCAGGCCCTTGATGCGGATCACCAGCTCGTCGGGCGTCGCGATCATGATCGTCCTTCCGCTCAGATGAAGCTCTTCTCAAGACGCCTGCTCAGCGTCGAAAGCGGATAATTGATGGCGAAATACATCAGCGCCCCCATCACATAGAGCGGCAGCGCCACATGGGTTCGCCCGATCACCTGCTGCAGCGCGAGCATCAGGTCGACGATCCCCAGCAGGGACACGAGGGACGAGCCCTTCACCGTATCGACGACGCTGTTGACGAAGGGGGGCAGGAAGCGGCGGATCGCCTGCGGCGCAAGCACGTGGACGAAGCGGTCGACGAGGCCAAGCCCGATGGATTTCGCTGCTTCCGTCTGTCCTGTGGGGATGGACTGGAAAGCGCCGCGGGTGATCTCAATGACCTGGGCGGTCTTGAACGCCGTCAATGCCACGATCGCGGCGGTCAGGCTCGGCAGGTTCACCTTGATCGCCGGCAGCCCGTAATAGACGAAATAGAGCAGCACCAGAATCGGAACGCCGCGCACGAAATCAGCGTAGATCCGGATCGGAAATCGCGCCCAGAGCGGCCCGAATGCCAGCACGCAACCGAGCGGGACGCCGATCAGCAGCGAGAGCACAATCACGCCGGCCGAGACCAGGAGCGTGATGCGCAAGCCATCGAGCAGAAATGGAAGCGTCTGCAGGAACAACGTCATGGGCGCTCACCGCGTGATCGCATAGCGCCGCTCGGCCAGTCGCAGCAGCAACAGGATGGCGTAGCTGGTGATGAGATAGATCGGCGTCGCCAGCAGATAGACCTCGACCGTCCGGAAGGTCTGCGTCTCGATCCAGCGCATGCCATAGGCCAGTTCGGGCACGGCGATGGCAGAGGCGATCGAGGTGTCCTTGAACAGCGAAACATAGGTATTCGAGAGCGACGGCAGGGCGATGCGCAGCGCCGTCGGGATCCGGACATGGACGAGCACGCCTGCCGGCGTCAGACCGATCGCCTTCCCGGCCTCGATCAGCCCTTTCGGCACGGCTTCGAATCCGGCGCGCAGGACTTCGACCAGATAGGCGCCGGAATAGATCGCCAGTGTCACCACGAACGAGGTGGTAGCGTCATATTGCAGATCGATCGCGCTCGGCACGCCGTAGAAGACGAGATAGACGAGCAGCAGCAGCGGGACGTTGCGGATGAATTCGACATAGCCGCGGATGAACGGCCTGGCCCAGCGCGGCCCGTCCATTTCGACGAGCGCCAGGACCAGTCCGATCACCATGCCGATCGCAATCGTCGCGATTGCGAGCTCGATGCTGAGCAGAAGACCTTCAAACAGCTTGGCGGAATAGCGCCAGACGATCGCGAAATTGAAGTGGTAATTCGTCATGCGGGAAACCGCCTCGTCGCGGGCCGTGCAGGCGACTTCCCCGCCCGGCTGCACACGAGCGGCGAGCGCACAGGCAGGCGAAGGGTGACCGCGAAAGCCGCGGTCAGAATTTCGGCAACCCCGTCTCGCGGACTGGCGGCGTCAGACCGAAATAATCGTTGATCGCAGCATCGAATATCTCGTTCTGGTGGCCATACATGGCGATCCCGAAGGTGGTGTCGACGAAGCGCACCCAGTCCGGATCGCCCTGCCGCATCGCCGCGCCATAGAGCATGGAGTTCCAGGACTTGCCGGCATCGGCATATTTGTCGGGATGGCGCTTCGCGAGCCACCAGACTGTCGAGAGATCGACCGCCGCAGCGTCGGCCCGCTTTGAATCGAGCGCAAGCACGACATTGGCCTGGCTATCGAGCTGCATGACCGTCGCCTGCGGCAGGACCTTCTTCACCGACGCTTCGGCGTCGACATTCTGCAGGATGGAGACCCGTGCCCCCGATCCCGCCTTGAGCAGGGCGTCAAAGCTCTTCTTGTCGCTGTCGGGGCGCGTCAGCAAGGCGATGCCCTCGACATAATAGGGTCGGGAGAACGCGACGAGCTGCGCGCGGGCCGGCGACATCGTCATGAACTGGATGACGATATCGACCTTCCCGGTATTGATGTTGGGAATGCGCTGAGCCGCGTCCTGCCGGACGAACTCAACCTTCTTGTCATCGTCGAAGAGCCCCTTCGCGAGGATCCGCCCCATGGCGATGTCCATGCCGACGAGCTGGCCCTTCTCATCTTCGAAATGCCAGGGCGCGTTGGTCGAGCCCGTGCCGACGATCAGCTTGCCACGATCAAGAACTGTGCGCAGCAGGCTGTTGGGCGCGGCCTGAGCGGCCGCCTGCCGGGCCGAACTGGATGCGGCGGCAAGCGCAAGACCACCGACAAGGCCGGCCTTGAGCAGGTTCCGTTTGCTGTCGACGACATCTGTCATAGCGGCACGCTCCCCTTGCGCGAGGCGGTTGGCCTCGTCTGGTATTTATTCTATAATTACAGAATAAGAAGCATAACTATGTTAGCCTAATTTTGATCGACGGAGCCTGTCAAGCGACGTCCGGAAGTCGCCAGCTGAAGTGGTGTGAGCAGGCCAGGAGGAGGCCTCGGCACGCCAGAGTCCCGAGGCGCACGGTTGCGGCGCTTCCAAAGGCGTTCGGCCGTTTGATTTCGAGCCCGAGACCAGATCCGCGGCCGGCTGAATTCAACGTCGCGTTCGACACCACTGAGTGGCCAGGATTGCCGCGCCGGGTCGTCAGGCCGGCTTCTCCGGGAATAACGCTTGATGCCTCAAGCTCGAAACGTCGCAGAAGCCGAACCAAAGACCATCGCCGCTAGGAAACAATCGCGGCCGTCAGTGCATTGCTCGCGCGGACGAGTTCGGCCGGCGCCAGCCTGACCTGCAGGCCACGGAGTCCTCCATTCACGAAAACATAGGGCTCCGGGACGGCCGTGATCTCGACAAGGGTCCTCAGCTTGCGCTTCTGACCGAATGGGCTGACACCCCCAACCTTGTACCCTGTCAGCCGCTCCGCATCGCTCGGCGCCAGCATCCGCGCGCTCTTGCCTCCAAGGGCAGCAGCCACCCTCTTCATGCTTGCCTCGCGGTCTGATGGGAGAACCAGGCAAATTGGTATGTTGTCGACCTGCGCAATCAATGTCTTCAAGACGCGATTTGGTGGTTCGCCCAGAGACTGGGCCGCCTGAAGACCGACGCGGTCGCTGTTCGAGACATATTCATAGGTTCGGAGTTCGAAAGAAACGCCGCCCGCTTTCAACGCCACCGTGGCAGGTGTGGATTGTCCCATAGCCTTCAAACCCTGGGCGCTTTGGCAGCGCCGGAAATCCACCTCCATATAGGCTCCAGGGCCCCGCGAGACATCCCTTCTTGTGAGCCCAGGAGGCAATGCGGGCATGACTGGAGGAAGTGTTTCCATGCGCACTTCTGCTCGGCAAGCCCTACGAATCCCGCGCCTTTACGGCCGCTTTCGAACGCAAGCACGGCGAGCTTCGCAACAGCGCCACACCCCTCTTGAAACCCCAACCGTTCAAACTAGTTCTCTGGGATCAGCCACGGAAGGAGAGATCCGATGACCGCGGTGACCGAACTCAAACCGGAAGCACACACCGTCTGCATCACCTGCCATGAGGATTACCGTTATGCGCTTCTGCGCATCGGCCAGATCGAGGATGCGCAGCCCAATTCGGCAAAAGCCCTCGAATTGCAAGCTCTCAGGGCCGCAATCGTCGACTATGAGATGCGCAAGACATCGCAGGCGAAGGGACCGGAGGTGACGGTCGCAAAGTGACAGGCTGGGCAAGCACCTGAATATCGCCGGTGCCACCGAACACATCCACGGCTTGACCGGTTGCGTCAGGAATTCCGACGAGGAGAGCGTGTCGACCGGTCTCGTCGTCACATCAACCGGTTGCGAAGACCACGGTGCCAGAGGCGCGTGGCGGGGCGGCGGTGAATACGTTGCAAGCTGACGTCGAATGATGAGCACAATCGAATGATGAGCACAGATCAAGGAACGGGGGTGAGAGAATGCCGCAGAAGCCGACACGCGAGTTTGCAGTGATCAAGGTGAAGCACGTCACGGTCAGCGCAGACACGACGCTGGGCGCCGTAATCGCCTTGGAAGTCGATGGGAAGAACGAAATCTCCCTTTTCATGGTGCCAGAAGTTCTTGCCTCACTGGAGGCCATGTTGGCTAAGGCCAGTCTCGAACAGGCGCGTCACCACCCAGTTCAGTAGGCAGCCGTACCGCTGCCTCACCAGAATAAACCCGGCCCTCAAGCATCGGAACTGGGCAAACCACCGCGACGAGTATTGCAAATAGAACGTTTGGCAGGTTAAATGAGACCCAGGCGCAATATTCTGATTTGGGAAAAGCCATGGCCAACGAAGATGAAAATTATATTGATCTCACGGCGATGGTTATTTCAGCCTACGTCGCGCACAACAATGTCCCTCGCAGCGATCTCGTGGGCTTGATTGCGAGCACGTATTCCGCGTTCGCGCAGCTCAGCGCCAGACCCGAAATACCGCCAGCACCGGTCGCGCTCGTACCAGCGGTTCCGATCAAGAAATCTGTAACGCCGGACGCCATCATCTGCCTGGAAGACGGCAAGTCTTTCAAATCCCTCAGGCGTCATCTGGGTACGGCCTACAATCTCACTCCTGAGCAATATCGTACGAAATGGGGCTTGCCCTCGGACTATCCGATGGTCGCACCGAATTATTCCGAGGCCCGGGCCGCTCTCGCAAAGGCATCGGGCCTGGGGCGCAAGGCCAAGGCGCCCCCGCCGACCGCGCCTGTCGTCGCGAAGCCGCCACGGGCAAAGCGCAGCCCACGATCCGGCTCGAGCGCCTGACCCAGCCGGCGAGCCTGTCCGCCATTGGCACCTGCCATTTCGGCGCTTTCGGAACCTTGGATTTCTGGATGACCGCAGCCTTTTGGAGCGCGGGCGATCCAGAAATCCGGAATTCGGCATCGCCGGTCTCTGGCACGCCGATGTTATCGCTTGTCGGCGCTGGATAGTTTGACAGCAGCCTCAGCGGGCGCGGCGGTGTCGATGCTGACAATGACCGACATGCCGGGCGCCAGATCCTCGGCCAAAGGCTGGTCCTGGTCGATGGCGATCCGGACCGGCAGCCGCTGCGCAATCTTGGTAAAATTGCCGGTCGCGTTGTCGGCCTTCAGGATGCTGAACTCGGAGCCCGTGGCTGGCGAGAACTCCTGGACATGCCCGGTCAACGGGGCATGATGCAGCGCATCGACCGTAAAGGTCACCGGCTGGCCGACCTTCATCCCGGGAAGCTGGTTTTCCTTGAAGTTCGCGATCACCCATTTCCTGGCCGGAACCAGTGACGCCAGTTGCGTGCCAACAGCAACATATTGCCCGAGCCGCACGCCGATCTCGCCCATCTTGCCGTCCTGCGGTGCCAGGATGCGGGTGTTCTGCAGATCGATCGCGGCCAGTTGCACCGCTGCCTCGGCATTGCGCACGGCGGCCTCCAGCCCGGCACGCCCGACGATGATGGACTGCCGATCCTGCCGGGCAACATCGAGGGCTGCTTCGGCCTGGCGTAGGCTGGCGCGCGCCTGGTCGAGCACCAGACTGGCCTGATCGGCGGCGCTCTGCGTCGAAATCCCCTTCTCGCGCAGGGCGAGAATGCGCCCGGCATTGGCTTCCGCGGTCTCGACCGCCGCCTGCGCACTGGCGATCAGGGCCTCGCCTGAGCGCAGGCGCGCTTCCGCAGCGCGCTGGGATTGATCAGCATTGGCCAGATTGGCGCGCTGGCCGGCAAGAGCAGCCTGCGCCTGCCGCAGGCGCTGCTCGTAGATCCGGTCGTCGATCTGCACGATGAGGTCACCGGCCTTCACCGTTTCAAAGTCCTGAACAGCAACCTCCTTCACGTAGCCCGCCAGTTGCGGGCTGATGATCGTGACCTGGCCTTTGACATAGGCATTCTCGGTGCTCTCGACCGAGCTCGCGAAGGGCGGCAGCCGCCAGGCGTAGAGCACGAGCAGCACACCGGCTGCTGCAACCAGCAGCGCAATCAGGGCGCGAGGTGAGCGAATGGCTTTCGACATGATGGCTGGTTTCGGTTCAGAGGGCTTGGGCCTGGCGCGAGAAGAACCAGGCGCTGCGCAGTCTTGCATAGAGACGATGGATGATCAGTCCGCCGAGCGCGGCTCCTGCCAGGACCGCGATGAGCAGGAATGCGTCGTTATAGGCGAGGATATTAGCCTCTCGGCTGGCCTGCTGGGCGAACAGGGCGACACCCTCGGCATTCAGCAGCCGTCCGTCGGTGAGCAGCCTTCCGTACCCTGCCGAAAGCTGCCTCAACCGCTCGGCCACCGCTGGGTCCGACAGGGAGAAATGCTCAACGAGAAGACTGGAATGGAACTTCTCGCGGAGCGTGACGAAGCTTCCGAAGAAGGCCGAACCGATCAGGCCGCCCAGGCTCTGCGTGAACAAGAAGACCACGATGAAGCTGGTGATAAAGGTCGGCCCCTGCCGGAGCGCGGCCATGAGACCGGTCAGCATCGCGGGAGGCAGGAACAGCGCGCCGCCGAACGCGATCAAGGCCTGGCTCAGATACATGTTGTCCGGCCGCGTCAGATTGGTCGCCTGACTATCCATGGAGGCACCAGCGCAAATGCAGAGCAGCGCGACGCCATGCAGCAGCGGCACGCGCTCGGGCTTGAGAGTGGCGCCGCAGAGGAGCCCGCCGCACAGCGATGCCAGCAGGATCACGACATATAGCCCCCTGCTCTGCTCGTTGAGCAGGCCGAGATTCTGGAACAGGGCAAGTGCACCCGAAGTCTGCTCCGACAGCACGATGCGGAAGACCAGCAGAACCGCGGTGATGTGGAGCATTTCCCGGCTCATCAGCCAGCGGACGTTCAGCAGCGGCGTCTCGCGATTGTTCTCGATTGCCACGGCTAGCCCGAGCGACAGGATGGCGAGGGCAAGGCACCTGCCGATCCAGGGTGCTTCCAGCCACCAGACCAGGCGGCCCATCACGAGAATGACCGCCAGCAGGCCAAAGCCGATAGCAATCAAGGGATAGCTGATGAAATCCAGCCGCTGCAGGACCTTCGCATGGGGGATCGGCGTCAGCGGCAAATAGAAGATCACGGCAAGCGAAATCAGCGCGAGGCCGATCGCCATCATATAGAGACCCTGCCACTGGCCGATATCGAGCAGGACCGGCGAGATCAGCCGCGCCACCGTAGGCGTGATCGCGGAACAGGTCAGCGTAAGGCTCAAGCCCCATGACATCTTCCTGGCCGGGGGAAAGGCCTCAAGCATGTAGAGGAAGCCGAGGGTCGATATGGGCGAGGCGGCCATGCCCGCGAGGAAGCGAACCCCGATCGCCGAATGGAGATCATGCGCGAACAGATGCAGAAGCGAGGCGGTGACGAAGATGCAGATGCCGAGCTCGGCGAAACGGCGCAGCCCGAACTGGGTCCGGACCTTGGTCAGGATCAGGGTCAGGCTGACATTCGGCGCCATATAGGCGGCGATTAGCCAATTGATCTCAAGCTGCGTCGCGCCGAAGGCACCCTGGATCTGATTGGTATTGGCAGCGACGAAGTTCATGCCGAGGCCCTGTGTACCGATCAGGAGGACAGCGGCCGCGACATAGGTCGCGGCAACGGCAAAGGGCTTTGCCGGCGGCGGAGCGGGGCTCTCAGGAGCGGGAGGCTCTTGGACTGTCGCCGGCGAATGATCCGCCTGGCCGTCATGCCGCGCTTCCGTTTCGTCGGTCGTTGCCATGGCCATGGGCCTCAGGACCCAGGCTCCATGTTGCGGATCATCTGCCGAAGCACGCGGATCGTGATCTCGAGTTCGGCAGGATCGATCTCGCGCAACACGTCGCGGCCGATCTGGGCGGAGATCTCCTCAATCTCCTCGACCTGGTGTCTGGCGGCCGCAGTCAGACTGATCTGCTTCGCCCGCCGATCGCCGTCGATGGCGCTTCGCTCGATCAGGCCGTTTTTCTCCATGCCGTCGAGCAGGCGCACGACGGTCGGACCCTCGACCTCCAGCAGACTGGCGAGTTCCGTCTGATTGATCGCAGGGCAGCGCGAGAGATGCAGCAGCGCACGCGCTCGCGACAATGTCAGGCCACGCTGACGCACAAGACCGTCGAACAGGGTTCGCAGTTTGCGGCCGGCCGTAGACAGCTCGGTGAGGAAGCTGCGTTCGAATCCAGGCTGGGTATCGTCCATAGTGCGCATATATGTAGCATGCTAATCATTAGTCAAGCAGCTACCCGGTTCGCGCGACCACGGGTACGGGCGCGAGCCTCCAATCCACCAGGAACACACCGAGTGATGAGTTCGGAGCGTTTTCCTCGCCCACTAGGTAGACTATTCCTGATGCGGCTCTATAATTGTCGACAATAGGCAATTAATTGCACGCAATGAACGGAGCCGGCGGATGAAAACCTACAGGGTTGCTGCCATTCCCGGCGATGGGATCGGCACCGAGGTGATCGCAGCAGGGCTGGAAGTCCTGTCGCTATGCGCCGCCCGATCCGGCACTTTCGCGTTCGACTTCACCCATTTCGATTGGGGTTCGGACTATTTCAAGCGCCATGGCCGGATGATGCCCGAAGACGGGCTCGACCGCATCCGCGATTGCGACGCGATCTATTTCGGCGCCGTCGGCGCGCCCGATGTGCCCGATCATGTCACCCTATGGGGCCTGAGGCTGGCCATCTGCCAGCCCTTCGACCAATACGCGAACGTGCGCCCGACGCGCATCCTTCCAGGCATCGAGCCGCCCCTGCGTGGGGTGTCCCCGGATGATCTCGACTGGGTGATCGTGCGCGAGAATTCGGAGGGCGAATATGCCGGACAGGGCGGGCGCTCGCATCGCGGGCAGCCCGAGGAAATCGCGACTGAGGTCTCCATCTTCACCCGCGGCGGGGTCACGCGCATCATGCGTTTCGCCTTCGAAATGGCACGCTCGCGCCCGCGCAAACTCCTGACCGTCGTCACCAAGTCGAACGCGCAGCGCCACGGCATGGTGATGTGGGACGAGATCGCCGCCGAAGTGGCACGCGAGTTTCCCGATGTGACCTGGGACAAGATGCTGGTCGACGCCATGACCATCCGCATGACACTGAAGCCGCGGAGCCTCGACACGATCGTGGCGACGAACCTTCATGCCGACATCCTGTCGGACCTCGCCGCAGCCCTGGCCGGCTCGATCGGCATTGCCCCCACCGCCAATCTCGACCCCGAGCGCCGTTTTCCCTCGATGTTCGAGCCGATCCACGGCTCCGCCTTCGACATCACCGGCAAGGGCATCGCCAATCCGATCGCCAGCTTCTGGTCCGCCGTGATGATGCTCGACCATCTCGGCGAGGCGGACGCAGCCGCGCGGCTGATGCGCGCGATCGAGCGTGTCACGGCTGACGCGGCAAACCACACACCGGATCTCGGCGGCACAGCGACCACGCGCTCGGTGACCGATGCGGTGCTGGAGGCGCTCCGCGGCGACAATCTCGCTCACGCCGCCAGCTGACCGGCGCCGGGCGGATAGCGGAAGCGCCGCGATCCGCCCGGCGGTTCAAGCGGCGACGCATACTGTCGCCAGCCGGCCGGCAAGTTCCACGGCGCTCTGGAGCGCACCGGGTGAGGCGACGCCCTTGCCGACAATGTCGAATGCTGTGCCATGAGCTGGCGTCGTGAAGACGATGTCGAGGCCGGCCGTCACCGTGACACCGCGATTGAAGCCCCTGAGCTTCGTCGCGATCTGCCCCTGGTCGTGATACATGGCAACGACGCTGTCGAACTCGCCAGCAAAGGCACGGATATAGACCGTATCGGCGGGATAGGGCCCGGAGCAGCCGATGCCGCCAGCCGCGATCCGCTCCACCGTCGGCCGGATCAGCTCGATCTCGTCGCGGCCGAACAGGCCGTTCTCGCCGGCATGAGGGTTGAGTGCGGCCACCGCGATGCGCGGACTGGCGATCCCGGCGCGCTTCATCATCCGATCGACGAGTTCGACCGCATCGGTGATCGCGCGCGCATCGATCAGGTCGAGCGCCTCGCGCAGCGAGACATGCGAGGTCACGCGCGACATCCACTGCCCGTCGAGTACGTTCATTTCCGAGAAATAGCCGTGATGCTTGAGCAGATGCGCGAACAGCTTGTGCTCGTCGGGAAAGCGCCAGCCGCCTGCGAACATCGCGGCCTTGTTCAGCGGCGCGAAGGTGATCGCATCCAGCTGCCCATCCTGTGCCATGCCGATGGCACGGGCCAGCGTATCGCCTGTGATCCGGCCGGATTCCGCCGATATCTGCCCGCGCCCGAGTTGGGCCGGATCGGCATTGCCGAGATCGACGAGCGGGATCTCGGGGGCGTCCCAGTCGATCTCGCCGCGTTCAGTGACGCCGGTCCAGGAGAGCTGAACACCGGCGTCGCGCGCACCCTGCTCCAGCACGCGACGATCGCCGATTGCGACGAGCCGGACATGCTCGCGATAGCGGCCCGCAGCCAGAACCTTGGCCGCGATCTCGGGACCGATGCCGGTAGCGTCTCCGAAGAGGAAGCCGAGGCGAGGCTTATCCTGCATGGCGGCCATGACATCCCTCAGATTCAAGATGCTTATTGTCGACAATATGATATTCATCGCATGGGATCCGATGTGGAGCAATGCCGATGATGCTGGAACGATCAGAACCCGGGGCGAACCGGCCGCCACTCCTGCCGCATGGCCCCGTGCTGATGGCAGGCTTCGAGCGGCGCAGGCTGCGCACCCGCGGCGCCGAAATCGAGGTGGCCATAGCCGGAAGCGGGCCGCCCTTGCTGCTGATCCACGGCAACCCGCTCAATCTGTCGAGCTGGCACAAGATCGCACCGTCGCTGGCTCAGAGCTTCACGGTGGTCGCGACCGACCTGCGCGGGTATGGCGACAGCTCCAAGCCCAACGGTGGCGAGGACCATGCCGGCTACAGTTTCCGCGCCATGGGCGAGGACAATTTCGACGTGATGGACGCGCTCGGCTTCGATCGGTTCGCGGTTGCAGGGCACGACCGGGGCGCGCGCGTCGCCTTTCGCATGGCCCTGGACCAGCCGGACCGCGTCACCGCGCTGGCTGCGCTCGACATCGTGCCGACCCATCACGTCCTGACCAATGTCAGCCTCGGCTGGGGGCTCGAATCCTACCACTGGTTCTTCATGGCGCAGAAGGCGCCGTTTCCCGAGCGGCTGATCTGCGCCGATCTCGACTATTACATCCGCTACAAGCTCAACAAGAAGGGCGTCGGGCTCGAGATCTTCACGCCCGAGGCGCTGGCCGACTACGCGCGTTGCACGACGCCGGAGCAGATTCATGCCGTATGCGAGGATTATCGCGCCACGGTCACCCTCGACCTCGCCATGGACACGGCCGATTACGGCAAGCGCAAGATCGCCTGCCCCGTCCTCGTCCTGTGGGGCTCCAACAGTCATTGCGGCCGGCATTTCAAGCCGCTCGAAGCCTGGCAGGAATGGGCGGACGGCGTGCGCGGCTGGGCAATTCCGACCGGGCACTATCCGGCCGAGCACCGACCCGACCTCGTCTACGCCGCTTTCCATGACTTCTTCTCGGGGCGCGAGCCCGTGCCCTATGCCGAAGCCGCCTGATGCCGGCGCTCGATCCGCAGGAAGCGAAGCGGCGGCTGCACGCACCTGGGGAGATCGCCTGTCTCGATATGCGCGAACAGGGCCAGTACGGCGAAGGCCATCCCTTCCTCGCCGTGCCCTGTCCCTATAGCCGGCTGGAGGCGCTGGTCGGGGTACTCGTGCCGCGCCGCGACGTGCCGGTCGTGCTGGTCGACGAGGGCGATGGGGTGGCCGAGCGCGCCGCAACGCGGCTGGCAGCGATGGGTTACGGCCGTATCGACTGGATCAAAGGCGGCGCCCCGGCCTGGGCCGCAGCGGGCCATACCCTGTTCAAGGGCGTGAATCTGCCGAGCAAGACGCTGGGCGAGCTGGTCGAGGAACATTGGCACGTGCCTGCGATCAGTCCGGACACTCTGGACGCCTGGCAGGAGCAGGGCCGGTCGCTGTACCTCCTCGATGGTCGCTCGGCCGGCGAATACACGAAGATGACGATCCCGGGCTCGCGCTCCTTTCCGAATGGAGAAGCGGCGCATCGCTGGGACGCGCTTCGCCTGGGCGAAGCCCCCGTCATCATCAACTGCGCCGGGCGGACCCGCAGCATCATCGGCGCCGCGGGCCTGACGCTGATGCAGCCGGGCGCGGTGGTTCTGGCGCTCGAAAACGGCACGCAGGGCTGGGCGCTGTCGGGCCGTGCGCTCGCGCATAACTCTGCCGCCTGCCCGCTACCGCAGGTCGCCCCCGCAGCGAGCCGTCTGCGCGCCGACGCCTTCATGCGCACGCATGCCATCCGGCGGATCGACCCCATCGCGGCCAGCGGCCTCGCCGGAGAGCCCGGCCGCACGACCTATCTCCTCGACGTGCGCGATCCGGCCGAGCACGCGGCAGCGCCACATGCCGCGGCCGCCTCTGCGCCAGGAGGCCAGCTCGTGCAGGCCACGGATCAATGGATTGGCGTCCGCCGTGCGCGGGTCATCCTGGCCGACGATACCGGGCTGCGCGCCGCGCTCGCTGCGTTCTGGCTGCGCCAGCTCGGCTACGAAACCTATGTGCTTCCCGAGATCGAGGCCTGGCCAGTCGACTGGCGCCTGGCGGTATCCGAACCGCCTCCCGACCTTGTTGCGCCGCCTGCAATCGGCGGCGGTGAGGCGATCGAGCGCGCGCGAGCCGGTGACCTGCTTCTCGACCTGCGCGGCTCCCTCGCCTACCGCGCCGGGCATCTGCCGGGCGCCGCCTGGTCGATCCGACCGCGCCTGCCGGCCGTGACTGGCCGGCGCGTCCTGCTTGCGGGAGACGAGACAGCGACCGCGCTTGCCAGCCGCGACATCGCGGAATGCGGCGCGACATCGGTTCACCGGGTCACGGGCGACGCAAGCGATTGGCGCGCCGCGGGGCTTACTCTCGACACCTCGCCCGGCTGCCCCGCGGAGGCCGACGCCATCGACTATCTGTTCTTCGTGCACGACCGGCATGACGGCAATCTCGATGCCGCCCGGCGCTATCTGGCCTGGGAGCAGGGCCTGGTCGCCCAGCTCGACGCGGACGAACGCGGCGAATACCGGCTCGACACGCTCGACCTCAGGGCCGGAAGCAGCGTTTCGGCATCATGAACTAGCCGATCGCCCTGATGATCGCGTCGGTCATGCCACGGGTGCCGGCGGAGCCGCGAATGTCGCGCGTGCGCGTCGCCGGGCCCGAGAGCGCGGAGCGGATCGCCGCTTCCATCGTGCGTGCGGCCTCCACCGCCTGCGGCAGCGATCGGACCCGGCCAAGATGCTCGATCAGCATCCGCGTCGACTCGATCATCGCATAGGGATTGGCCACACCTTTGCCGGCAATGTCAGGCGCCGAGCCATGCGTCGCCTGCGCCATGGCGAGGCCGCCTTCGCCGATGCACAGGCCGGGAGCCATCCCAAGCCCGCCGACCAGCCCCGCGGCTTCATCGGTCAGGATGTCGCCGAACATGTTCGTCGTCACCACCGTGTCGAAGCTCTGCGGATCCCGCACCAGGCGCATGGCGAAGGTATCGACGATCACCTCGTCGACCGTGACGTCGGGATAATCCTTCGCGGCTTCGTAGCAGCTCTCCACGAACATGCCGCAGCCGAGCTTGAACACAGTGTTCTTGTGCACGAGCGTCAGGCGCTTGCGCCGCGAGCGGGCGATGTCGAGAGCGGCACGGGCGACCTTGCGGCTGCCCTTGCGCGAGATGACGCGCACCGAGATCGTCAGGTCGTCATTGGGCCGGAACTCACCCGAGCCCATCACGACATTGCGGTCCGGCTGGAAGCCCTCATTGTTCTCGCGCACGATGACGAGGTCGACATCGTCATAGATGCAGCCGATGTCGGGGTAGGATCGCGTCGGGCGGACATTGGCGAACAGGTCGAAATGCTTGCGCAGGATCGGATGCGGATTGATCGCGCCCGGCCCCTTTGGATAGGCTTGGTGACCGATCGGCCCGAGGATGAAGCCGTCGAAGGTCGCGAGCGTCTCCAGCGTGCCCGCCGGCATCGTCGTGCCGTGGCTGTCCAGCGCGGCACGGCCGATCGGCATGGGCCGCCAGTCGATGGCAAGCCCGTGCCGCGCAGCCGCTGCGCGGGTCACCTCGACCGCTGCGGGGACGATCTCGTGGCCGATATCGTCCCCGTTGAGGACGCCGATGGTGAGCTTCGCCATGATCAGAGCCGCAGAGACGCCATCAGGCGCTCGATCGAGGGCAGAGTATCCAGGTCGCGCACCATGGCGATCACGTCCTCGATCCGTTCCGGGCCGAGATTGGCAAAGCCTGCGGTTTCGCGGAACTTGTCCGAGACTTCCTCATAGCTCATCGGGTTGGCTGGGCTTCCCTTGCCGAAATCGGCCCGGCCCGAGATGGTCCGGCCGTCCTTCAGCGTGATGGCGATGAGCGTCGTCATCTTGTCGTAGCCGGCGGCCTCGGCCTCATCGTCCACCACGAAATCGACCCGCTCGATCATCGCCTTGACGTCCGCGCGGTTCACCACCTCGTCGGTGAATTCGGCAAGACCAGCTTTGCCCTCGATCAGGAGGATCGCCATGCAGAACTCCATCGAGAACTTGGCCTGGAGCTCGTTGGTTGGCCGATGGTGGATCAGCGCGTTGGGCATGTTGTGGTTGGTGCCGACGCGGACCCGCTCCACCGCGTCCGCGGTGATCCGGTTCTCGCGGATGAGGCGCAGCATCTCGGTCATACCCGGATGGGTCAGCGAGCCTGAAGGATGCGGCTTGATCGAGATGCCGGGCGCCGCGAAGGTCCAGGGCGCCCCGAGCTGGTTCAGGATGGCGCCCTCGTCATAGCCACCGCCGGCGGCCCGGAAGAAGCCGCGCGGCGCCTCCAGGATCTTGTCCGTGGCGCTCCAGCCATATTCCGCGAACTGCGCCGCCGAAACGCCGCTCTCCGATGAGCGCCCGGCATGGAAGGGCTTGGTCATCGTGCCGAAATTCTCGCGCAGCCCGGCCGACTGACTGCCGGCGATGGAGAGCGCGCGCAGGGTCTGGTCGAGATCGAGTCCCATCAGCCTGGCGCTGGCGGCGGCCGCCGCGAAAGTGCCGCAGGTGGCCGTGGCGTGAAAGCCGGTCTGGTAGTGCCGCGGGTTGATCGCTTCCGCGATCTTGCACTCCACCTCGACGCCAAGATGGTAGGCGAGCATCACATCGCGCCCGCTGGCGCCCTTGGCCTCGCCCATGGCGAGCGCGGCCGGCAGCGCAGGTGCGGTCGGATGGGTGAGGAGCCCGTAGACCCGGTCCTTGGCCACCGCGAGCTGGGTGTCGTCGTAATCGTCGGCGTGAATGCCGACGCCGTTGGCGAAGGCCGCGAAGCGCGGCGCGACCTTCAGCCGCGAGCCGATGACCGTGGCCGGTCCAGCCGCCAGGTTCAGATCGGCGAGATGGCGGCGCACATATTCGCCGCTATGGGCGACCGAGCCCGACAGCGCCAGCCCGAGCCCGTCGAGGATCGATTTCTTGCCGAGAGCGACGACATCGCCGGGCAGATCCGCCAGCGACGCATCGCAGATGAAGGACGCCACATAGCGCGTCAGACCGTTATCCGAGGGCGAAAGGTTATCGGGCGTCTTCATGGCGTCCTCCAGGCTAGGCCATCAGCCTCTAATTGTCTTTTGCTGATTGTCAACAGTTTAAGATCCAATGGCATTGCCCGGCTCCGACTGATAGATTGGGCCAATCACACGGAACCCAGTGCATGAGCCTCGATATCGATTCCGCCCTGCAGCTTCGCCGCAACCAGTCCCTGACCTCGATCATCCGCCACGAGTTGGAGCAGATGATCGAACGGGGCGAACTGAGTGCCGGCGAGCGCCTCAACGAGAACGCGCTCGCGGCCAGGCTGGGTGTCAGCCGGGGGCCGATCCGCGAGGCATGCCGGGGGCTCGAGCAGAGCGGGCTGGTGAACGTCGTGGTCAACCGCGGCGTGTTCATCCGCGCGCTCGACGGGCGCGAGGCAGCCGAGCTCTACGAGATCCGCGCGGCGCTCTATGGTTTGGCAGGCAGATTGCTGGCGCCGATCGTCACCGACGAGCAGGTCGCCATCCTCTCCGGCTATGTCGCGGAGATGGATGCCGCGATGGCAGCAGGCGACCTCAACAGCTTCTATCCCGGCAATCTGCGCTTTCACGAAGCCATCGTCGAATTCGGCGGCAATGGCCGCCTCGCGGCCGAATGCGCCGCCATCCACCGCGAGATGCACCTCCTGCGCCGCCGCACCCTCGATATGCCGGGCCGGATGACGACCTCGAATGACGAGCACCGCGCGATCCTCGAGCGGATCGCGGCACGCGACGCCGTCGGCGCCGAAGCTGCACTGGAGGAACATGTCCTGATCAGCCGCAGCGCATTGTTCGGCCCGCTCGGCCATTACCCGGATACCTGATCAGCCGCGGACCGGTGCGACTCTCACTCCGCCGAGGAGCGGCAGGCGGTTGGCGAGGAACACGACCGCGAACGAGACCATCAGCAGCATGATCCCGAGCACCGAGATCGCGCCGAGATCCCCGGATTCGTTGAGGTCGTAGATGATGACCGACACGAGCTTGGTGTCGGCCGTGGTCAGCAGGATTGTCGCCGAAAGCTCGCGGATCGTGCCGATGAACACGAAGCACCATGCCGCAACGACATTGGAGCGCAGCAGCGGCGCGGTGATGGTTCGCAGCGTCGTCATCCGCGTCGCGCCGAGGATGCGCCCCGCCTCCTCGAGCTCGACATGCACGCTCTTGAAGGCGGACGAGAGCTGCTGGTAGCCCGCGGGCATCTCGATGGTCAGGAAGGCGATCAGCAGGATCCAGAGCGTGCCGTAGAGCGGCAATATCGGACTGGAATAGCTGAGGAAGAGGCCGACACCGAGGACGATGCCGGGGATCGCGACCGGTGCGGTCGCGAGATAGCCGAGCAGCGGAGCCCCGCGCGAGCTGCCGCGGGTTACGAGATAGGCCACGACGAGCGCGATCGCGGTGCCGATGGTCGCCGTGAGGAAGCCGAGCAGGAACGTATTGCGCAGAGCGAGCTGTGTCGCCGAGAACTCGAAGAACACAAACCAGATATGGTGCAGCGTGAAGCTCTCGAAGGTCAGCGGTTCCGCCACCGTGCGGGTGAGCGCGGTCTTCACCAGCGCGGCATAGGGCATCAGCACTGTCAGCGACAGGACGAGGAAGGTGAAGCCGAGCGCCAGCCATTTCCAGCGCCCGAGCACCGTGATGCGCGCGCTCCCGCTCTTGCCGCCGACCGTGGTGTATCCGCGCCGGCCGAGGATGCGCCGCTGTGTCCAGAGCAGCAGGATCGTGACCAGAAGCAGCGGCAGCGCCGCCGCCGCTGCGAGCCCGGGCTTGGGCGGATACTGGAACAGGCTCCAGATCTTGGTGGTGATGACGTGGAAATTCGCCGGCAGGGCGAGGATCGCCGGCGAGCCGAACATGGTCAGCGCCTGCAGCACCGCGATGAGGGAGCCCGCGAGCATGGCCGGTAGGACGAGCGGAACCGTCACCTTGCGCAAGGTCGTCCACAGGCCGCCGCCAAGGATGGCGGACGCTTCCTCGAGTTCGGTCGGAACACGCTCGAGTGCGTTCGTCACCAAGGTGAAGACGTAGGGAAACGTGTAGCAGGCGATCGCGAAGACGAGGCCGGACAGGGTGTAGATGTCGACGAGGTACTCGTAAGGGTCGAGGTCAAACAGCCAGCGGTAGACGGCGTTGATGATGCCGCTATTGGGCGCGGCCAGGATCTCCCAGGCGATTGCGCCGAGGAAGGGCGGGGTCACGAAGGAGGCCATGACGAGCCCGCGCACCAGCGTGCGGGCCGGCATGTCGGTGCGGGCTACGATCCAGGCCAGCGGGGTCGCGATGGCACAGGACAGCAGCCCGACGCTGAGCGCCATGGTGATCGCGACGATGAATGGCCGGCGCAAAGTTGCATCGCTGACCAGCGCCCTGAAGTTCGCGAGGCTGAGGCTGCCGGACTGATCGGTCACGGCATAGTAGCCGAGCCAGCCGAGCGGCAGCACGACCAGCACGGAAAGGACGACGGTCAGCAGCACGAAGATGGGCCTCGACCAGTCGATGGCGACGCGGCGTATGGGAACTCCGGACACGATCCCGGTTATCGCAGTCATGAGGATCTCCGTGCGCCGCCGGCGCGCCAGCGCCGGGTGCAGCTCTCGTCATAGGGCGATGCACGGCGCGCAGCTTCCGCGCCGTGAGGTCCGCGCGGAACGGATCAGGTGCCGAAATACTCTTCGTATTTCTTCTTGATCATCTCGATATTGGGCTCGAGCTTCACCGGATCGGAATAGAGCAGCTTGATCTTGGAAAGCGGCGTCCGCGTCTCCTTCTCCTTGACGCGCGGGTGGAACGAGCGCAGCCCGCCGGAATCGCTGTTGAGCTGCTGCGTCTCCTGGTCGAATAGGAAGGAGTAGAACAGCTTCGCGGCATTGGGGTGCGGCGCGTTCTTCATTATCCCGCCATGACCGATGGCAATCGGCGTGCCCTCCGTCGCATAGACGATCTCGACGGGAACGCCGGACTCCTTGAGCATGAACATGTTGTATTCGTTGCCGTCGGCCTCGATCGAACGCTCACCCTGGGCGAGTTTCTTCGGCGGCTCGGTCGATGACTGGACCTGCATGATGCGCTGCTTGCCGAGCTTCTCGAAGAACTCCCAGCCGAGCGCCCGACTGAGGACGTCCGTGCCGGTCATCACCGTGCCGGAATAACCGGGATGGGCCTTGACGATGCGGCCCCGCCATTTGGGATCGAGCAGGTCGGCATGGCTCTTGGGCGCATCCTCCGCCCTCACCTGCTTGCTGTTGTAGCCGATGACCGAGAGATGCGCCCGATAGGCCGCATAGTAGCCGTCGGCATCCTTGGCCTCCTTCGGCCAGTCCTTCGCGACCTCGGCCGGCACGGCCTGGGCCAGCCAACCATTGCGCTTGAACAGGACGAAATGCACCGCGTCGGAGGTTTCGACGACGTCGGCATTATGGATCGAGCTGCCATATTCCTGGCTGAGGCGCTGGAACACGCGCTCGGAACCGGAACGCTCGACCTTCACCTTGATGCCGGGATATTTCGCCTCAAACGCGCTGCCGACCTTTTCGGAGACCGCCACGTCGGTCGCAGTGTAGAAGGTGACCGTACCTTCCTTCTTCGCCGCCTCGATGAGCTCCGGCGTAACCTGATAGGGGGCCGGTGCCTGTGCCAGAGCGGGTATGCTTCCGAGAGCCGTCGAGAGCAGAAGGCCGGCCACCACGGATCGTCTGTCGAACATTGGGCGTGTCATTCTCGTTCCTCCTCATTGTTATGATGTTGGCGAGATTGCTTTCGCGCCCCCGGTTCAGCGGGCGAGCGCGCGGCAGTGCTCCTGGGGAAAGTGCAGCCAGACCGGTTGGCCGCGGTCGATGGCAAGATGCGGTTCGGCAACCGTGCGGATTTGCGCGCCGCCGGGAAGTTCGATCAGGTAGTCGCGATGCGAACCGAGATAGACTTGGCGCAAGACCGTGCCCTGCGCCCGGTTCGGCCCGTCGCCCTGCGGCTTGGCGTCCAGCACGATGTCATGGTGGCGCACCGAGACGACGCCATCCCCGCCGGCAGAGAAATCGCCGGTGCCGCAGCGAAGCTTCAGCGGGCCGCACTCGACCGTATCGGCATCGAGCCAACGGCCCTTCAGGATGTTGGTGCCGCCGAGGAAGCGCGCCACGAACTCCGATTGTGGCCGCTCATAGATCTCTTCGGGGCTCCCCGCCTGCTCGATCCGGCCCTGGTTCATCACCACGATGAGATCGGCCGTGGTCATGGCCTCGGCCTGATCGTGCGTCACATAGACGGTGGTGTAGCGATAGGCGTCGTGGAGGCGGCGGATCTCAAAGCGCATCTCCTCGCGCAGATTGGCGTCGAGATTGGAGAGGGGCTCGTCGAGCAGCAGGATCTCTGGCTCGACGACGAGCGCGCGTGCCAGCGAAACGCGTTGCTGTTGCCCCCCGGACAGCTCGCCCGGGTAGCGCTCGGCCAGCGGCTTCAGCCGCGTGACATCGAGGATCTTGTCGACGAGCCGGACGATCTCGGCCGACTGCATCTTCCGGAGGGAGAGGCCGTAGCCGATATTCTCGCGAACGGTCATGTGCGGCCAGAGCGCGTAGCTCTGGAAGATCATCGACATGCCCCGCCGCTCGGGCGGCTCGCTCCAGCCGGCCGACGAGATCGTGCGCCCGCCGACATGGATCTCACCGCCCTTGGGCGTGATGAAGCCGGCGATGAGGCGCAAGGTGGTCGTCTTTCCGCAGCCCGACGGCCCCAGCAAGCAGACGAGATTGCCCTTCTCGACATTCAGATCGACGCGATCGACCACCGTCATCGCCCCGTACCGCATCGTCAGATCGGCAAGTTCCAGAAACGCCAATGCATCCTCCCAGACGCGATATCGCCTGGACATCCATGGTCCAGGCATTTGTTTTTCTGAATCGGCGGTGAGCAGGCGTGCCCGCTCCGCCGTCCTAATTTTCAAGCGAGCTAAGTGCCAATCTTATAGATTGTCAACAATAAGCATTCTACGATCATCCTCGGAATGCCCAAGCGCGGCCGCCCGGATCCTCGCGCCGTGCCGGGCTGGCCCGCCGGGCGGGGCCTCCTCAGAGGACGGGAAACCGCGTCGATCCGCCCCTTCCCAAGGACCTTCAACCCACCCCATGGAAGCACGATCATCTCAAAATTGCAAACTGTTGACAGTTTTCTGTAGACGCTGATATCAGAGCCCATGACCATTCCAGACGATGCCCTGACCATTCTGCGGACACGCTCGCTTTCGGGCGTGCTCGAACGCGAAATCGAGAGAGCGATCCTTGCCGGCGAAATTCCGCCGGGGAAGCGGGTCAACGAGAACCATCTGGCGATCCGCTTCGGCACCAGCCGCGGCCCGGTGCGCGAGGCGCTGCGGGCCCTCGAAGGGCTCGGCCTGGTCGAACTGATCCCCAATCGTGGCGTCTTCATCCGCCAGCCGGCGGTCGAGGAGGCCATCGAGATCTACGATGTGCGCACGGTGTTGTTCGGTCTCGCCGGCAAGCTCCTGGCCGAGCGCGTCAGCGAGGCGGAGGTGGCGCGGTTGAGGGATTATCTCGAGCAGATGGAAGCGGCCGCGCGTCACCGCGACTTCGACAGCTACTACCCGCTCAACCTCGCCTTCCACGAATTCATCATCGATGCCTGCGGCAACGGCACGCTCGCCGCGCAATATCGCGGGCTGGTCAAGAAGCTGCACCTGTTTCGTGCCCGCAGCCTGGTGCAGGGCGGCGGTCTGGAGGTTTCCAACTCGGAGCATCGCGAGATGGTCGAGGCCATCGCCGCCCGTGATCCCGAGCGCGCCCAGCGCGCCCATTCCGACCATGTCGCCCGCGCCAAGGCGCGCCTGCTCGCCGCTTACGGCAAGGCCGAGGCACAACCGCCGCGCCTGACCAACTGACGATCATCGATCAAGAGAAAGCCGGATACGCCATGACCGAGCTCAATCACGTCACCGCCTCCGCCGTCGCATTCATCGAGAGAGCGAGCTACGAGGGCCTGCCGGCCGAAGCGCTGCGGATCGGCCGGCGCTGCATCATCGACACGCTCGGGCTCTACCTCGCCGGTGGACTTGAGGACTCGGTGCGCATGCTGGCGGCCGATGCCGCGGAAACCGGCGGCAAGGCCGAGGCGTTGCTGATCGGCCAGGGCCATACCCGCGTTCCCGCGGCGCTGGCGGCGCGCGTGCTCGGCACCGCCGGTCATGCTCATGACTGGGACGACACCCAGGTTTCGAACGACCCGCGTCATGTCTACGGCCTGCTGACCCACCCCTCCGTACCCCCGCTGACCGCCGCGCTGGTGCTGTCGCAGCGCCTTGGCGGCGTCGACGGCAAACGCCTCATGCTCGCTTTCCAGACTGGGTTCGAGGTCGAATGCAAGATCTCGGAATGGATGACGCAACGTCATTATCGCCGCGGCCATCACAGCAGCGGCACGGTCGGCACCTTCGGTGCTGCCGCTGCCGCCGCGAAGCTGCTTGGCCTCAAGGGCGCGGAGGTGGCGCATGCGCTCGGCATCGCAGCGAGCTTCGCTGCCGGCATCCGCTGCAATTTCGGCACGATGACCAAGCCGCTTCATGTCGGGCGCGCCTCGGAGAACGGCGTCACGGCCGCGCTCCTGGCGGCGCGCGGCTTCACCGCGGACCCGGCTGCGCTCGACGGCCCCTGGGGTTTCTTCCAGGTGATGGGCGAGGGACTTTCGGAAGAGAAGCTGCCGCAGGGCTTCGGCGAGACGCTGACGATCGCTGAGCCCGGCATCAGCATCAAGCCCTACCCGTCCGGCATCCTGACCCACCAGTCGATGGACGCGATGCTGGCGCTGGTCCTCACGCATGACCTCAAGCCCGAGCAGATCGAGCGCATCCGTTTCTTTGCCGGCAGGAACATCCTCGAGCCGATCCGCTATCCGCTGGCGCAGAACCATCTCCAGGCCAAGTTCTCAATGCCGGCGCTGCTCTCGATGATCGCGCTCTGTCGCCGCGCCAGCCATCACGAATTCAGCGACCCGTTCGTGGCCTCGCCGGCGATGCAGGACATGCAGAAGCGCACCGAAATCCTCAACGACCCCGAAATCGATGCGCGCGGCTACGACAAGATCCGCTCGCGCATCGAGGTCGAGACCAAGGACGGCCGTACTCTCGTGCAATGGGCGGACGAGCGCTATCGTGGCGGCCCAGACAACCCGATCAGCGACGCCGACCTTGAGGCCAAGTTCGGGATGTGCGCCGAGGGCGCGATCACCGAAGCCGCCCAGGGCAGACTGCTCGAATTGGCCTGGGGTGTCGACGCCCTGCCACGAGTCGAGATGCTCGTCGAACAGCTGATATTCGACACCAATCCGGCAGTCCGGCCGCTACGCAACGCCGCGCAGTGAGACGGCCTGGCGCGGGATGATCCGCGCCGCCGCATGAATCGAACGAGGCTTCTCCGAAGCAGGGCAGCCCATTCATCGATCTCTGGGAGAGAAACCATGCGACATCCGGCCATCGTCACAGCCGTCGCCGCCAGCCTCTCGGCCTGGTTGGCAAGCGGCGTCTCCGCGCAAACGCCGATCGACTACCCGCACAAGGTGGTGACGCTCGTCACGCATTCGAGCCCGGGGGGCGGCAGCGACGTCTTCCTGCGCGAGATGGCCAAGCACCTGCCGAAATACATCAAGGCGACCTTTGTCATCGAGAACGTGCAGGGTGGCAGCGGTGCCCGCGCGGTCTCGCGGCTGGCGACGGCGCCTGCCGACGGCAGCGTGTTCTACGCGACGACGCCGACCTACATCTACACCTCGCTGCTCTCGAAGACCCAGCACGGCTACAAGGATGTCGAGCCACTGGTGAACTTCTTCACCGACTCGGAGGTGATCTACACCCGCACTGATGGCCCCTACAAAACCCTCAAGGACGTGATCGACAAGGCGCAGACCTCGCGCGGGCGCTGGGGCGCGGCCAACCCGGCCTCGCTGGAGCGCCAGGCGGCAGAGCAGCTCAAGAAGGCGGCCAACGTCACCCCCGCCGTGGTCTCGCATGAGGGTGGCGGAGATCTGATGATCAACGTCCTCAACGGCACGCTCGATATCGGCATCGGCGAGATCCCGGAGCTGCGCCCGCAACTCGAGGCCGGCAAGATCCGGCTGCTCGCCACTTTCGACGCCAAGCGCATGGAGGCCTTCCCTAACGTCCCGACGGTGAAGGAATCCGGTTACGCCATCGCGCTGGACAAGTTCCGCGGCCTTGCCGGCCCCAAGGGCATGCCACCGGCGATCACCAAGATCTGGGACGAGGCGGTGCCCAAGATCCTGGCCGACCCTGATTATCAGAAAGTCTACAGAACCGAGAGCCTGGTCGCGAACTTCATACCCCACGACCGGTACCAGGGCTTCGTCCAGAACTTCGGCACCGTCACCGAAGCCTTCCTGAGGGAGAACGGCGTCCTGAAGTGACGCCGTTCTCCAGCGACCATGTGCGCAACCCCTCGGGAAAGACCGCAGCATGACTGAGCGAACAGCAGCGAAGGACCTCGCAGGTGGGCTCGTCGTGCTCGCCATCGCGATCCTGTACTACCTCGGCATCGGCGACATCGCGGAGAGCTCGCTCGCCGACGATGTCGGCGCGGGCGGGCTGCCGCGCATCCTGGCCTTCGTCCTGGCAGGGTTCGGCGTGGTCCTGGTGGCGCGCGCCATTATCGAGGGCGCGCTGACGCGGGTACCGAAGCAAGCCGTGACAGTCGCTCAATCCGGGGATAACGACCCTATTGCCCCCCTGCCCCGCGCGCTCGGTTTTCTCGGCTTCGGCGCTGCCTATGTGGTGCTCGTGCCGATCATCGGCTACCTGCCAGCCATTGCGCTCCTGATCGGAGCGGTCGCCCTCTTCGAGGGCGCGGCTACGAACTGGAAGACCTCCTTGATCGCGGTCGGCGGTGCCGTCGGCTACTGGGCGATCTTCGTCAGGTTGCTCGGCGTGCGACAGCCCCCCGGCTGGTTCTTCTAGGGAGGCGACGATGCATTCGCTCGGAATCGCATTCGACCTCCTGTTCGGCTCCCCGATCATCCTGTTCTCGATCGTCGGCTTGATCTGGGGCATCATCGGCGGCTCGCTGCCCGGTATCTCGGCCTCGATCACCATGGCCCTGCTGCTGCCCTTCACCTACGGAATGGCGCCGGTGCAAGCGATCGTGATGCTGGCCTGCACCTATATCGGGGCCGAATATGGCGGCTCGATCCCGGCCATCCTGATCCGCACGCCCGGCACCAACTCGGCCGCCGCGACCGTGATAGACGGCTACGAGATGAAGAAGCAGGGGCGGGCCGGCGAGGCGCTGGGTATCTCGCTCTGGTCCGGCGTCATTGGCAGCCTGTTCGGCCTCCTGATGCTGATCATGCTGACCGAGCCGCTCTCCTGGGTCGCACTCGCCTTCAGGCCAACCTCCTATTTCGCGCTCGGCATCCTCGGCCTCAGCGTCATCGCTTCGATGACGAATGGCTCACTGCTCAAGGGTCTCGCCGCGGCAGTCGTCGGGCTGATGATCTCCACCATTGGCACCGATCCGATCTCGGGGGTGACCCGGTTCACCTTCGGGAGCCCGGAGCTGCTCGGCGGTGTCGAGCCCGTCCTGATCATGATCGGCATCTTCGCAGTCAGCGAGCTGATGATGCAGTCCGGCTCGCGAGACATCGGAGGCCTGCGTGAGCAGGTCAAGGTCCGCCTCCCCAGCTTGAGCATGATGAACAGGCTCAAGCGCTCGCAGTTCATCGGCTGCCTGCTCGGCACTTTCGAGGGGCTGACGCCGGGCGGCGGCGGTTCGATCGCTGCCTTCCTCTCCTACAACGAGGCTAAACGCTGGTCGAAGGAACCTGAGAAATTCGGCAAGGGGTCCGAGGAAGGTGTCGCAGCACCCGAAACCGCCAACAACACGGTGGCCAGCACCGCGCTGATCCCTCTGCTCTCCTTCGGCATCCCGAGCTCGAACTCGACCGCGGTCTTGCTCGGCGGACTGCTGATCCATGGGCTACTGCCGGGGCCGCGCCTCTTCGAGCAGAACGCCGATGTCGTGGTCGGGCTCTATCTCGGCTCCTTCATCGCGACCCTGGCGCAAATTGTCGTCGGCATCCTGCTGCTGCCCGTCTGCGTCTGGTTGGTGAACCGGCCACGTGCCTATCTCGCCGGCTTCATCCTCGCCTTGATCCTGTCGGGCATCTACACGCTCAACACCTCGCTCGCCGATCTCGGCATCGCGCTAGGCATGGGCCTCGTCGGCTACTTGATGCGTCGCGCCGGCTACCCGTTCCTGCCACTGATCCTCGGGGTCGTGCTCGGTCACATGGTCGAGTCGAGCTATCGCCGCTCGCTGCTGCTCTCGGGCGGAGATCATTCGATCTTCCTCGAAGACCCGATCGCGATCGGCCTGCTGCTCGCATCCGCCGTTTTCGTCACCCTCTCGCTCGTCCGCGAATTCCGCGACGCGCGCAATGCCAAGCTTAAGGATGCGCACGCGTGAACCACCAGACTTCGATCGCCGACGAGCCGGTCGCGCTGCGGCTCGCCAGCTTTGCCGCCCATGCGACGGTGAGCCCCAAGGCGCGGGAGACCGTCCGCCTTCTGCTGCTCGACGTCGCCGGGCTTTGCGTCGCGGCGCGTGGCACCGACTATGTCCGCGCCGCCCTGGCCTCGACCGCGTCGTCAGGCAACGCAACCGCGATCGGCCATGCAGCGGGCCTGGGCCCCTACGACGCCGCGCTGGTCAACGGCACCGCGGCGCATGGCGAGGACTTCGACGATACGTTCGAGGGCGGGCCGATCCATGCCGGCGCCGTGATCGTGCCGGCCGTGCTGGCGGCGGCGGAGCATCGCGGGCTGTCGGGCGAAGCGATGCTGCGCGGTGTTGCAGTCGGCACCGAGTTGATGTGCCGGATGAGCCTGGTGACGCCGCAGGCGATCCACAAGGCCTGCTTCCACCCGACCGCAGTGATCGGCGCCCCCGCTGCTGCCGCCGCGGTGGCGAGCGCCCTTGGCCTGCCACCGAAGCTGATCGCGCATGCCATCGGCGTCGCCGGCAGCCTAGCCTCCGGCATCATCGAATATCTCGCCGACGGCAGCTGGACGAAGCGGCTCCATGCCGGCGCGGCAGCGCAGGCCGGCATCCGCGCCGCCTTGCTGGCCGAGTCGGGCTTCCTCGGACCGGCAACCGTGATCGAGGGCCCTCACGGCTTCTACCGCGCCTTCGCTCCGTCGAAGGCACCGGATTTCGCGCCGCTGCTCGGCGGGTTGGGCGAGAGCTGGATTCTGGAGACGCTTGCCTTCAAGCCCTATGCCTGCGGGACGATGACCCAGCCCTTCGTCGACTGCGCCATCGCGCTGGCGAAGCAGGGCGTGACGGCCGAGGACATCGTTAGCCTGGAATGCGAGGTCGGCGAAGGCACCGTGCACCGGCTCTGGGAACCGCTGGCGCTGAAGCAGGCGCCACCCAACGCCTATGCGGCAAAATTCTCGACGCCCTATTGCGTCGCCGTCGGCTTCAGCGACGGCGGCGCCGGGCTGGGGCAGTTCACCGAGGAGCGCGTCGCGGAAGCGAACGTGCGGGCGCTGGCCGCCAGGGTTTCCTATGTCGTTAATCCCGCGGACGAGTACCCGCGCAATTTCAGCGGACATATCAGGGCGATCCTCAAGGACGGCACGGTGCGCGAGATGCGCCAGCCGCATATGCGCGGCGGGGCGCATGAGCCGCTTTCCGCTGCCGATATCCTCCAGAAATTCCATGACAACGCCGCCTTCGGCGGCTGGGCTCGCGAGCGCTCCGAACAGGTGGCCGGCGCGCTCGACAAGATCGTCATCGGTGGTGGTGTCGATCTCACAACAGCACGGGGCTGAGCGATGGCTGAACTCGACGGCAAGGTTGCGCTGATCACCGGAGCAGCCCGCAATATCGGCCGCGCCATCGCACTCGAACTCGCTGCCGGCGGGGCGGCGGTGATGGGCGTGGCGCTCTCGGACGAGACAGGGCTTGGCGAAATGGTCGCGGCAGTCGAGGCCGAGGGCGGCCGCGCCGCCTGGCGACTGGCCGATGTCACCAAGCCCGGCTCCGTCCGCGCCGCCATCGAGGCCACGCTCGAGCGCTTCGGCCGGATCGACATTCTCGTCAACAATGCCGCCATCCGCGGAGAAGTGGCCTTCGAGGCGATGACCCTGGCGCAATGGCATCAGGTGCTCGGCGTCACGCTCGACGGCCCCTTCCTGTGTTCGCAGGCAGCACTGGACGCGCTAAGCGCGAGCGGCGCAGGCGCCATCATCAACATCGGCGGACTGACAGCCTATACCGGCGCGAAGCAACGCGCCCATGTCGTCACCGCCAAGGCCGGGCTCGACGGCCTCACCAAGGCGCTGGCGCAGGAACTGGCCGAGCGCGGGATCACGGTCAATCTCGTCTCCCCTGGCCTGATCGATACGGTGCGTGCCGGTCATCCGGCGGCCGAACCTGACCATCACAAGCACCGCACCACGCTGGTCGGACGCCGCGGCCGGCCGCAGGAGGTCGCTGCGATGGTACGCTATCTTGCTGGGCCGAACGGGCGCTACGTCACCGGCCAGACCATGCATGTGAATGGCGGGGCCTATCTGCCATGAGCCTCGCGGCCGACCCGGCCTTGCTTGGATCGGCTGTGCAGGCGGCGACCGCTCTTGCCGTCGGCACGGCCGCCTTGGTCGGGTCGCTGCTGAGCCCGCTGACCGGCTCGGGCGGTGCGATCGTGCTGTCGCTGGTTCTGGCTCCCATCATCGGCGTCGCCTCGGTGGTGCAGACGATCAGCGTTGCGATGCTGCTCAGCCATGTCGCGCGCGTCGGCGCATTCCGGAGATTGATCGACTGGCCCGTCACAGGGCGCATCCTGTCGGCAGCGATCCCCGGCTGCCTTGCCGGAGCGGTGCTCTATACCCGGCTTGACGAGGCGGCGATCGGACTGGTGCTCGGGATCTTCCTGATCGCCGTCGTGGTGCTCAAGCGTCTGTTCGCCGGGCGGCGCTTCGAGATCGGGCCGACCGGCGTGCTCGTCGCGTCGGCGATCTTCGGCTTTCTCTCGGGCACGACGATCGGTGGCGGGCTGCTGATGATCCCGATCCTGCTCGGCGCCGGGCTTGGCGGTGCCGCGCTGGTCGCAACCGATGCGATCGTCGGCCTCACCATGCACCTGACCAAGACACTGGTCTTCGGGCAGGCAGCAGTCCTGAGCAGCGCGCAGGTCTGGCTCGGTGCGGTGATCGGGCTTTGCATGGTCCCGGGCGCCTGGCTCGCCAGGGCACTGCTCGCCCGCATCCCGCTCAAGGTCCACGCGCTGTTGCTCGACGCTGTGGTTGCGTTCGGCGGCGCCTCGTTTGTGGTTCAGGCCCTCCGGACCGGAGCTTGAAACGAGATGCAACTCCGGTTCTCGCGCACGATCGGACGCTGCGTTCTGGCCGGACGCCGGCGGTAGCGCGCCCACGAATGCCAGCTGCATGAAGGAGACTATGCGTTGACGAGTGACGAAATTCTGTACGAGGTCGACGGCGGGATCGGGTGGATCACGCTCAACCGGCCGCAGGCGCGCAACGCGCTGACATTCGCGATGTATGATCGTGTCGCCGAGATCTGCTCCGATCTCGAAGGCCATGGCTCACCAAAGGTTCTGGTCCTGACCGGGGCGGGAGAGAAAGCCTTCGCCGCCGGCACGGACATCTCGCAGTTCCGCGCCTTCGACAAGCCGGAGGATGCGCTGGCCTATGAGGCACGCATCGACGGTGCATTGCAGAAGATTGAAAGTTGCCAGGTTCCGACCATCGCGGCGATCTCGGGAGCGGCAACGGGCGGAGGCGCCGGCATCGCTTGCGCCTGCGATCTCCGGATCGCGACGCGCAACGCCCGCTTCGGCTTCCCGGTGGCGCGCACACTCGGCAATTGCCTGTCCATGAACAATTATGCGCGGCTGGCCACCCTGCTTGGACCAGCGCGGGTCAAGGATATCGTCTTTACCGCGCGGCTGATGGATGCCGACGAGGGCCACCGTATCGGTCTCTACACTGAACTCGTCTCCGACCATGCCGCGCTGATGGAGCGGGCGAAGGAATTGGCCACGACCATTGCTGGCCACGCACCGCTGACCCTGCGCGCGACCAAGGAAGCGATGCGACGCATCACCAGATCCGACCGCACAAGGGAAAGCGACCTCATCCTGATGTGCTATATGAGCGCGGATTTCCGAGAGGGTATCGAGGCCTTCCTCGCCAAGCGCGCGCCGACCTGGCAAGGACGATGAAGCTGGATGAGGTCGGATGATCGGCCGAGGCTCCCGGCTCGGTGAAGGGACTGCCTCTACGCTGGCGGCGGTTCGTCGGCCTTGCCCCGAATCACATAGGCCGCCGCCCCCGCGCTCATCAATGCAAGGCAGAACCAGGTCAGCGCGTAGACGAGATGCGTGTTGCGGAAGCTGACCTGGGTCATCCCGCCTTGCGGCAACGGGCCCGGCTCGGAGACGGCATCGGCATCGGCATCGACGAAATAGGGTGCGACCTCTGCGACGCCCTGTGCCTGCGCGATCTGCACGACATCGCGGGAATACCAGCGCCCGGCGGCGGGATCATTCGCACGCAGGAAGCCGCCACCCGGCTCGCTCAGCCGCAGCAACCCGGTGAGACTCGCCGCTTGACCGACAACCTTGCGCCGTTCGTCCGGCCCACGCCGCCCCTCCGGCAGGAAGCCGCGATTGACGAGAACGGTAAAGCCGGCATCCGTTCGAAATGCCGCCAGCACCCAGAAGCCGGGGCCGCGCTCCGTCACCGCCATCGTCAGAGTTTCCGGCCCGGGGAGATAGCGCCCCTGCAATGCAACGCGGCGGTATTCGTCGGTGGCGGCGCTGATCCTGCCCCATTCCGCCGGCCCGGGCGCGGCCGCTGGCGGCGCGTGAATGCGCGCCTCGACACGGGCGATGAGGTCGAGCTTCCAGGCCCGCCGCTGCATCTGCCAGATGCCGAGCCCTGCAAAGATGAACGCAAGCACGCAGGCTGCGGCGACAAAGGCGACATGCGCCGCGCGCGGTCGGCGCCCCTGCCCCGCGTCCGGGAACGTCACGACGCCGGCCTCACATCCTGTGCATGTCGCTCGGCATCATGTTGGCGTTGAGGTGATACATGACCCACAGCGAGCCCGAGAGCACGATCACCACGATGATGATGGTGAAGATCAGCGCCATCATCGACCAGCCGCCTTCGGAGCGGCCGTTCATGTGCAGGAAATAGACCATGTGGACGACGATCTGCACCGCCGCGAGCCCCATGATCACGAGCGCGGTCAGAGTCGCGTGACCGAGCACGTCATTCATGACGAGCCAGAACGGGATCGCAGTCAGGATGACCGAAAGCACGAAGCCGGTGATGTAGCCGCGCAGGCTGCCATGGGGACCGCCATGGGCGTCCCCGTGCTCGCCATGGGGTTCGGCGTGGTTCTGGCTTCTGCTCATTTCAGCACGCCCATCAGATAGACGAAGGAAAAGACGCCGATCCAGACGATGTCGAGGAAGTGCCAGAACATGCTCAGGCACATCAGCCGGCGGCGATTGGCCTCGATCAGCCCGCGTCTTGCGACCTGTCTCATCAGCACGACCAGCCAGATCAGGCCGAAAGTGACATGCAGCCCATGCGTGCTGACCAGCGTGAAGAAGGAGGAGAGGAAGGCGCTGCGCATCGGCGTCGCGCCCTCATGGATCATATGTGCGAACTCGTAGAGTTCGATGGCGATAAAGCCGAGGCCAAATAGGCCAGTCACCACGAGCCAGCCCTGCATCGCCGCCTGCCGGCCCTTTTCCATCGCCAGCATGGCGAAGCCATAGGTGATCGAGGAGAGCAGCAGCAGGCCGGTATTGACCGCCACCAGCCTGAGATCGAACAGGTCGGCACCGGATGGCCCCGCCGCATAGTTGCGCCCCAGCACCCCGAACGTCGCGAACAGCACCGCGAAGACGAGGCAATCGCTCATCAGGTAGATCCAGAAGCCGAGCATGGTCGAGCCGCCGGAGTGCTCGTGCTCCTCTTCCGTGACGTAGAACGTCGGGGCGCCGTTCGAGACCGGGACCTGAGCTGCCGCCTTCGCCATCATCATTCCTCAGGCCCGTGCCAGCAGCTTGCTGCGTGAATCCTCCTCGCGCAGAACGGTCTCTGCCGGGATGTGGAAGTCGCGGTCGTAATTGAAGCTGTGCGTGATCACACTCGCCACGGCGCCCACGAAAGTCAGCGCTGCCAGCCACCAGACGTGCCAGATCAGCGCGAAGCCGCAAAGCGTCGCGAAGCCCGCGATGACGACACCGGCCCCGGTGTTCCTCGGCATATGAATCGGCCGGAAGCCAGCGAGCGGGCGCTGATAGCCGCGCTTCTTCATGTCGGACCACGAGTCATGGTCGTGGATCACCGGGGTGAAGGCGAAATTGTAATCCGGCGGAGGCGAGGACGTCGACCATTCCAGCGTGCGCCCGTCCCAGGGGTCGCCGGTCGTGTCGCGCAAGGCATCGCGATGGATGATGCTGACCGCGATCTGGATGAGAAAACAAAGGATGCCGAACAGGATCAGCACCGCGCCGATTGCCGCGATCACGAACCAGATCTGCAGCGAGGGGTCCTCGAAGCGGTTCAAGCGGCGGGTCACGCCCATCAGTCCGAGCACATAGAGCGGCATGAAGGCGACATAGAAGCCGACGACCCAGAACCAGAAGGAGAGCTTGCCCCAGAACGGATCGAGCTTGAAGCCGAAGGCCTTCGGAAACCAGTAGGCGATGCCGGCGAAGATGCCGAAGACGACGCCGCCGATGATGACGTTATGGAAATGCGCAACCAGGAACAGGCTGTTGTGCAGCACGAAATCGGCCGGCGGCACCGCGAGCATCACACCGGTCATGCCGCCGATGACAAAGGTCAGCATGAAGGCGATGAGCCACATCATCGGCAACTCGAAGCGGATGCGCCCGCGATACATCGTGAACAGCCAGTTGAAGATCTTCGCGCCTGTCGGGATCGAGATGATCATCGTCGTGATGCCGAAGAAGGAGTTCACGCTGGCGCCCGAGCCCATCGTGAAGAAATGGTGCAGCCAGACAAGATAGGACAGGATGGTGATGACCACCGTCGCATAGACCATCGAGGCATAGCCGAAGAGCCGCTTGCCGCAGAAGGTCGAGGCCACCTCCGAGAAGATGCCGAAGGCCGGTAGGATCAGGATGTAGACCTCGGGGTGCCCCCAGATCCAGATCAGGTTCACGTACATCATCGGGTTGCCGCCGAGATCGTTCGTGAAGAAATTCGTGCCGACATAGCGATCGAGCGTCAGCAGCGCGAGCGTCGCCGCCAGGATCGGGAAAGTCGCGACGATCAGGACATTGGTGCACAGCGACGTCCAGGTGAAGACGGGCATCTTCATCATGTCCATGCCGGGCGCGCGCATCTTGATGATGGTCGCCACCAGGTTGACGCCGGAGAGCGTTGTGCCCACGCCCGCGATCTGCAGCGCCCAAAGGTAGTAGTCCATGCCCACCCCGGGCGAGTAGGCGGCGCCTGAGAGGGGCGGATAGGCAAGCCAGCCCGTCTTGGCGAATTCGCCGATGAAGAGCGAGGCCATCACCAGCACGGCACCGCCCACCGTCATCCAGAAGCTGAAATTGTTGAGGAACGGAAAGGCGACATCCCGCGCGCCGATCTGCAACGGCACGACAAAGTTCATCAGTCCGGTGACGAAGGGCATCGCCACGAAGAAGATCATGATGACGCCATGGGCGGTGAAGATCTGGTCGTAATGGTGCGGCGGCAGGTACCCTTCGCTACCGGCAAAAGCGATCGCCTGCTGTCCCCGCATCATCAGCGCGTCGGCGAAGCCGCGCAGCAGCATGATGACGCCCAGGATCATGTACATGATCCCGATCTTCTTGTGGTCGACGCTAGTGAACCACTCGTTCCAGAGATAGCCCCAGGCCTTCATTCGCGTGATCAGCACGAGCAGCGCGAGGCCGCCGAGCACCACGACAGCAAAAGTCGCCACCAGGATCGGCTCGTGCAGCGGCAGCGCTTCGAAGGTGAAACGGCCGAACACCAGCTTCCACCATTCGGGATAGGAGGTCATGGATCCCTCGTCTCGCTAGCGGCGACCATCTCGGACGCGGTTCAGTTGGCGACGCGGGCGGTGAGGCCCGCGGTACCGTAGACGTCGGCGGGTGTGCAGATCGCCGTGACGAAGGAGCGCGGCGGTATCGGCTGCCCGCCCCGGCGGATGCTCTTGTCGTATTCGAGCGCCATCACGGTCGAGATCCCCTCCTTGCCGCCCCCGCCCCTGGCATCCATCGCCATCATGTCGCGCGCGCACATCTTGGCGCGATCGACACACATGTTGAGGATGGCCTGGAACAGGTCCGGCGCGACATCGCGGAACTGCCGCGTCGGCTCGCGCTCGCTTGGGCGTTCCAGCACGAGATATTCCTCGCGTCCGAGCGGCCCGCCCTTTTCGCGCGTGGCTCGGGTCCAGGCCTCGAAGCCCTGGCGGTCAACGCCGCGGAAACGGAAGCGCATGTCGGAGAAGCCGGCGCCGCTGTAATTGGCCGAGAAGCCCTCGAAATCGCCGGGATGATTGATCACGGCGTTGAGCTTCGTCTGCATGCCCGGCATCGCATAGATCTGCCCCGCCAATGCCGGAATGAAGAGGGAGTTCATGACCGTGGAGGACGTGATCCGGAATTCAATCGGCTGGTCGACCGGCGCCACGACCTCGTTGAGCGAGGCGATGCCCTGCTCCGGGTAGAGGAAGAGCCACTTCCAGTCGAGCGCCACCACCTGGATGACCAGCGGCCCTTGCGGCGGTGCGTTTTCGCTCATCCTTGCAGCGGCAGCCGGCTTCGCCGCGCTGATGCGCCCGAGCGGCCGGTAGGGGTCGAGCAGATGCGTGGCCATCCAGGTGATCGCCCCGATGACGATGATGATCAGCAACGGAACCGCCCAGATCACCACTTCGAGCGGCAGCGAATGGTGCCAATCGGGATCATAGGTCGCGTTGGCGGAAGCACGGTAGCGCCAGGCGAAGAACACCGTCAGCGCCATCACCGGCACGATGATCAGGAGCATCAGCGCCGTGGAGGTCAGCAGGAGATTTCGCTGCTGGACGGCAACATCGCCCGACGGAGCCAAAAGCACCATCTGGCAGCCGCCGAGCATGGCGAGTACAGGCAGAATCGTTAGAAATCGAAGGATCCGCAAGAGACTCGAGACCTCCCTGCCGCCGGAACAACCTTCTCTATGCCCATTCCTTCGCATCACCCATCAGACAATCTGTCCCATTGCGAAGGTTTGACGGGTATCTGCGATCCACCGTATCCATTTGCATGAGGTGCGGGCAAGCCCGTACGATCCGACCCGCCCGATAGCGAGGGGTTCCCGGTCATGAGCGCTGAGGCAGCGAACCATACATCGGGTCACTTGATAGACGAGCACGGGCGTGACCATGTCTCGCCCGGCGAAATCGCGATCGGCGTGATCATCGGCCGGACCTCCGAATATTTCGACTTCTTCGTCTTCGGTCTCGGCTGCGTCCTGGTCTTTCCGGAGCTGGTATTCCCTTTCGCCGACCGGCTGACCGCAACGCTCTATGCCTTCGCGATCTTCGCGCTCGCTTTCATCACCCGCCCGATTGGCACAGTGCTGTTCATGGCCATCGACCGTCGCCACGGCCGGGCAGCCAAGCTGACCGTTGCGCTCTTCCTCCTCGGCGGCGCGACGGCCGCCATCGCCTTCCTGCCCGGCTACGCCACGATTGGCATCTGGTCCGGGATCATTCTCGCGATCTTCCGACTCCTGCAGGGCATCGCACTCGGCGGAGCCTGGGACGGGCTCTCCTCCCTGCTCGCCCTCAATGCGCCCGCCGGCCGCCGCGGCTGGTATGCCATGCTGCCGCAGCTCGGCGCGCCGCTTGGCTTCATCCTTGCCGCCGGGCTGTTCGCCTATTTCGAAGGCTCGCTGTCGAGGGAAGATTTCCTCGACTGGGGTTGGCGCTACCCCTTCTTCGTCGCGCTGACGATCAATGTCGTGGCGTTGTTCGCGCGGCTGCGGATGGTTGCAACCCAGGAATTCGCCCAGCTCATGGAAACCCGCGAGCTCATGCCCATGCCGGTTCTCGAGCTGGTCAGGGCGCGCGGCAGCACCCTCATCCTCGGCGCCTTCGTGCCGCTGGCGAGCTTCGCGCTGTTCCACCTCGTCACCATCTTCCCGGTGAGCTGGATCAACCTTTTCACCGAACGTTCGGTTTCGGAATTCCTGATGGTGCAGGCGGCCGGCGCCGTGGTTGGCTTCGGCGCGATCGTCACCTCCGGTTTGATCGCCGACCAGATCGGCCGCCGCAACACGCTCCTTGTATCCGGCGGAATGATCGCCCTCTTCAGCCTGTCGAGCATCATCGCGCCGCTGCTCTTCGGCGACAGCCTGGCGGGACAGACGATCTACGTGATCATCGGCTTTGGCCTGCTTGGGCTCTCCTACGGCCAGACTGCCGGCGCCGTGGCCTCGAGCTTCGGCACGCAGTACCGTTATACCGGCGCAGCCCTGACCTCCGATCTTGCCTGGTTGCTCGGCGCCGGCTTTGCGCCACTCGTGGCGCTGACCGTCTCGAGCCAATTCGGGCTCGCCTGGGTTGGCGTCTATCTGCTCTCGGGCGCGCTCTGCACGCTCGCGGCGCTCGCGATCGATCGGCGGCTTGAGGGGCGTTACAGCTGAGCCGACCACCGCACGAACGACGATATCCGTCCGAGGAGGGACGCCGTCGCTCGCCAGTTCGGTGCCGATCTGGGGCGGTCGGAAGAGCCTGGAATGGTCCGAAATCGGTGCCCCGCCAACCCCTGCGGCTAACGGGTCGCACGCCGTGTTGCGCGCACCACGGTGGGAGCCGTAACCGCCCCCGCAGCGCCCCCAACGACCGCACCGACCGGGCCACCCACAAGTGCGCCCGTTCCCGCTCCGGCAGCGGCACCACCGATCCTCTGCTGGGTCGTGTTACAGGCGCTCGCCGCCAATGCGGTGAGTAGCAATAGCGTCATCATTGAAACCTTCATCGCGCGTCCTCCTGAATGCGCAACGTCCCTGGACGGTAGCTGTTCCGGCCCGCGGACCAGCCGAGTGGCAGTCTCATCGGCTTCGCAATCCCAAAACGGGCCGCAGCATCTGAACCGCGACGGTGCCGCATTCTGTGCGATCGCCGGCGCTTGGCAGCGGCGGGCCTTGCGGTCGACACGAGCGGCAAGACCCATGCTGGGCACCGCGGAGGCTCAGCAGGCGATCGAGAGACTTGAACGCACGACGACTCCGCCCCGCACGGCCTGCGATACGCGCGTGGCGCCGAATGGGGCATAACCGCGCTAACGGCGCCGAGATCATGGGAAGGTCAGGAGCAAGAACGATGCGGTAGCGGAATCGCTCGCTGGCGAAACGACACGGGCTCGCCATGCGTGGCCGCGTTAAGGCCGACAACACCATCGGCCTTCGGTCGAGTGGAAAGCGCTGAACCGTGCTTCAATGGAAGCTTACAAATGGCCCTGAAAACGGGCAGTAGGCAGCACTCCTGAGAAGGAGCTAAATAATGGCGCGCCCGAAAGGATTCGAACCTCTGACCCTCAGATTCGTAGTCTGATGCTCTATCCAGCTGAGCTACGGGCGCGTATCAGGTGGCTCGGCCGTGGCCGCGTCGATCTGATGTGGCGGGAATAACCGCAACGCTTCGGCTTGGCAACCCCCGTCTTCCCGGAAATCTGACATTCCCGGGGATGAGGGTGTGAGCGCGCTAAAACCGCTGCTCAGTCTTCGCGCGAGCCGCCACCGCCAATTGCGGCAACCTCGGCGCTTTCCTGCCTCGCCTGCTTCGCGGCCCGGTTCTTCGGCAATTTCTCGGCAATGCCGTAGAGCTGTTCGCGCCGGTCCATCTCGCGCCAGACATCCGCGGGCGCGATACCGATCTCGCTCCAGAGCACAACGAGATTGTAGATCAGGTCGGCGCTCTCCAGGATCACCCGCTCGCGGTCGGCCTGAACCGCTTCCAGCCCGACCTCCACCGCCTCCTCGGCCAGCTTCTTGGCCATTTTCGGCAGCCCCTCGCCGATGAGCTTGGCGGTGCGCGAAAAGGCCGGGTCGCGCGTGCGCGCGGCAAGGACCGCAGTGTGAAGCTTGAAAACCGAATCAACCATATCGCGAGCCTCACCCCCTCATGTGAGCATTTCGTGACAGGGAGCATCAGGCAGCACGCGGCGCGAATCACTCCCCAGGAAATGGTAGAGCAAATCGCAGGGGACGAAATGTTTGTTTCACGCCGAGACGAACTTGGAACGATCAGTCCGCCGCGAAGGGGGAAAAGGACCGGACCACGTCGCGATAGACGGCCTGTTTGAATGGAATGATCAGATCAGGCGTCTCTTCCAGCCGTGCCCAGCGCCAGGCTTCGAACTCTGGCTTGTGCCCGCCAGAGGGGTGCAGGATATCGATCTCGCTGTCGGGACCGTCGAGACGGAAGGCGAACCATTTCTGGGCCTGGCCGCGCCAGCGGCCCTTCCAGGCTTGTTGGCCGATATCCACGGGAAGATCATAGCTCAGCCAGACCGGCACCTCAGCCAGCAGCGAGACGGAGGTGACATTGGTTTCCTCCTGCAGCTCACGCAGCGCCGCCTGATAGGGCGTCTCGCCGGGATCGATGCCACCTTGCGGCATCTGCCAGGCAAAGCCCGGCGCAACATGCTCGCGCTTGGTCTTGTCGGCTCGCCGCCCGACGAAGACGAGCCCGTCGCGGTTGAACAACGCCAGCCCGACGCAGGGGCGATAGCCGGGAGGCGGCTCGGTCATTTCAGGGAACCTGTTGTGGAGGGGTTGCGCAGTCCGCGGGCTGCGCTGACCGGCACGATGACGAGGCCCTTGGCTTCCAGCGATTTGGCCCAGCGGGCGATGCGCTCGATCGAGACCGGCAGCGCGCTCGCCGCTCCAATCGCCACACCCTGTTCGCGCGCCAGAGCCTCAAGCCGCTGCAACTGCTGGTCGATCTCATCAGCCCGGGTGACCGTATCGATCACCCTGTCGACCTTGAGTGCCGGAATCTGCGCCCGCGCTGCCGCAGTCGCGAGCTGGCTGCGCGAGGAGGAGCCGTCGTCGATGACCATCAGCCCGCGACCGGCGATCTCGCGCAGGACCGGTGACAGGGCGTTCTCATCGGCCGTCAGCCGGCCACCGAGAAAATTGACGATGCCGACATAGCCGGTGAAGCGACCGAGCACCCAATGCAGCCGATCGAGATTCTCAGCCGCCTTGGGGCCGGCGAGCAGGGTGTGCGGCCCGGGATCGTTGTCGGGATAGTCGAACGGTTCCATGGGAACCTGCAGGAAGACCTCATGGCCGTCGCCACGAGCCCGCTGCACGACGCGCTCCAGCTCGACCCCATAGGGCGCGAAGGCCAGCGAAACCGCGCCAGGCAGCTGTGTGATCGCTTCTGCCGTACCGTTCTGGCTGATACCCAGCCCGCCGACGAGGAGCGCAATGCGGCCGGCCGGCTTGGTCTCGGGCGCCGGACCTGACGGCCGGGCGTAGACCTGCATCGGCGTCGCGCCGTCCGGCGCCACCTTCGGCAGAAGGCCGAACCGGCTGCGTTCGACCAGCCGGTTGTCGGGCGCCGGCGCGAGCTTGACCTCGCCGCTATCGGGAATCGTGATGACGATCGCACCGGGGGCCTCTGCCCCCGGGCGCACGACGGTCACCCCTGATTCGGTTTCAAGCTGGCGCGCAGTGGACGGGGAGCGCGGATCTCTGACATTGGGTTCGACCGCCGGTGCAGCCGCGATCTCCCTTGAAGGCTGCCTGATCTCGATCGCGGCGGTCGCCATCGGCTCGCCACCGTCGGGATCGCGACGGAACAGCAGGATGGCAATCACTGCAAGCGCCGTGCATCCCACCGCCCCGCTCAAGGCGAGCGACAGCAAGCGCGTCCACGGCTTGCCGTGGCGCACCGGGCGATCCTGCCCCAAGGGCCGGTCGAGCTCGGTAAGCGGCGTTCCGGCCAAGGGCAGCCGTCCTCAGCTGTTCGAAACGGACCCGAATCAGCGGCCCGCACGCCTAGTCTTGGCGCGTGCGGGGCCAGCCGTCGAGAGCGCCGGAGAACGGCGCTCTCCTCGCAGTCGGATGGAGATCAGTTCGGCTTGGCGGGCTCTGGGGTCGGAACCGGCCCGGCAACGTCCTTCTTGACGCCCCGCAACTGATTCAGCGCGGCAAGCAGCTGCGTATCCTTGGTCGGATCATTCGGCACATAGGAAGCCGAACCCGACTGCTCGTCCTTGCCGTCGCCCGACTTGAGATGGCCCTTCAGTGAAGCCTCGCCCTTGTTGTCCGTCAGCTTGTCCTTGAGCTCTGGCGGAATTTCCTGGACGACCTCGATATCCGGCGTGATGCCCTTGGCCTGGATCGAATTGCCCGATGGCGTGTAGTAGCGCGCCGTGGTCAGACGCAGGCCGCCATTCGAGCCGAGCGGGATCACGGTCTGCACCGAGCCCTTGCCGAAGGAACGCGTGCCCATCACGGTTGCGCGCTTGTGATCCTGCAGGGCGCCGGCAACGATCTCGGCCGCCGAGGCCGACGAGCCGTTGATCAGAACCACGATCGGCTTGCCCTTGGTCAGGTCGCCCGACTTGGCGTTGAAGACCTGGGTCTCCTCGGCATTGCGACCGCGCGTCGAGACGATCTTGCCGCGCTCCAGGAACGCGTCCGACACCAGCACCGACTGATCGAGCCTGCCGCCGCGATTATTGCGCAGATCGATCACATAGCCCTTGATCTTGTCGACGCCGATCTCGGCATTGACCTTGTCGAGCGCCTTGCGCAGGCCCTCATAGGTCTGCTCGCTGAAAGTGCCGATGCGGATATAGCCGACATCGCCTTCGACCCGCTCTTCAACCGCCGGGACGACGATGGTGGAACGGGTCAGGGTGAACTCCAGCGGATCCGGCTTGCCCGGGCGCTCGATCTTGAGCTTGACCTGCGTGTTGATGATGCCGCGCATCTTCTCCACGGCCTGGGTCAGGCTCAGGCCCTTCACCTGGTCGCCATCGATCTCCCTGATGATGTCGTTGGCGAGGATGCCGGCCTTGGAGGCGGGCGTGTCCCGAATCGGCTTGGCGACCTTGAGGACGCCGTCCTCCATCGTGACCTCTATGCCGAGGCCGCCGAACTGGCCGCGCATGTCCGTGTCCATGTCACGGAAGCTCTTCGCATCGAGATAGGCCGAATGCGGATCGAGCGAGGAGACCATGCCGTTGATCGCGGCCTCGATCAGCTTCTGCTCGTCGGGCTTCTCGACATAGTCGGTGCGGATCTTCTCGAAGATGTCACCGAACAGGTTGAGGCTCCGATAGACCTCCGCCGAAGCCGCGACCGCACTGGTCGAGGACAACAGGTGGGTCTGTGTCGCCAGACTGGTAAGGCCCGCGCCAACGATCGCGCCGGCGAGAACGAGGGAGACCTTGCGCATCATCCGCGAACCTTTTCGCTTTGCAATTTCGTCCACCACGGTGTCGGGTCGATCGAAACGCCGTCTTTTCTGAACTCTATATAGAGAACCGGTTCCCCGGTCCCCGAACCTACGATCGTCGCGGCAGCTTCCGACGTTTGACCCATCATCGCAACCGGTTCCCCGGCAAGGACGAATTGGTTCAGCGACACGTCAATCCGCTGCATGCCGGCCAAGAGCAAATAGTACCCCCCACCCGCGTTCAGGATCAAGAGTTGCCCGAAGGAGCGGAACGGCCCAGCATAAACAACCCAAGCGTCGGAAGGCGCCGAAACTAGGGCATTAGGGCGGGTTGTTAGCGAAATTCCGCGCGTTGTGCCGCCAACGCCGTCATTGTCACCAAAACCACGCAATTGTGATCCGGCGGCCGGCAGAGGCAGCATGCCGCGTGCTTCCGCGAAAGCAATCTTCGGGGCGAGCCGGGCCGGATCCTTGAAAGCGAGCGCCGCCATGCGCTGTCGCTGCTCGCGGGTCTCGGCCTCCAGAGCCTGGCGCGCCGCTTCCGCGGCGCGATTCGCGACGGAGATTTCCTTCTCGATCCGCTCGACGAAATCGCGCAGACCCTTCGCCTGCATCGCAAGCTCTCCGCTCATCCCGCGCTGCGCCTCGATATCCTTGGCCGCACTGGCCTCGCGCTCGCGCCTGGCGTCGATCAGCGAGGCAAGGCGCTGACGCTCGCCTGCGAGCGTTTCCAGCTCGCCGGTCATGGCCTTGCGCTCGTCTGCAATCCCGCCGCGCAACCGCACCAGCTCGCCAAGATCAGTGCTGAGGATCTCGATCTCCTGGCGCAGATCGGGCACCACAGCACCCAGCAGCATCGAGGCGCGCACCGCCTCCAGGATATCCTCCGGCCGCACCAGAACGGCTGGCGGCGGCCGGCGGCCGATCCGCTGCAGCGCCGCCAGGACTTCGCCGATCAAACCGCGGCGCCCCTCGAGCGAGCGCCGGATCGCGGTTTCGCTGGTTTGCAGAAGCGCCAGCCGCTCCTCGATCGCGCCGATACGACGTTCGACACCTTGGGTACGGGCTGTCGCCTCGAGCAGCGCCTTGTTGAGACCAGCCCGATCGGCTCGGATCGTGGCGATCTCGGCCTCCAGTTTCGTTCGCGCCTCGGCATTGCCCGCCAGCCGTTCCTCGATCGCCTTCAACTCGGCTTCGCGGGCCTGCTTCTCCGCCAGCTTCTGCGCGATCTCGGGCGCCGCGCGATCCGGATCGGGCGCCGGCTCCTGGGACTTGGCCGGCAGATGACCGAGACCGAGCGCGAGCCATAGCAAAGCGGCGCTGCCGAGGCGGCGCGAATTGGCTCGAATCACTGATGCGACGGACGTCATGCGCGATGATAGGGATGTCCGGCAATAATCGTCATGGCCCTGTAGAGCTGCTCAAGCGCAAGCACGCGCACGAGCTGATGCGGCAGCGTCAGGGCCCCGAAGGCCAGTGTCAGATCGGCGCGATCCCGAATGCTCTCGTCCAGCCCGTCCGCGCCGCCGATCACGAGGCTTGCGGTGCCCGTACCGGCGTCTCGCGAGGCTGCGATCCGGCCGGCGAAGGCATCGCTCGTCAGGCTCCTGCCACGCTCGTCGAGTGCAATCAACAGCCCTGGCGAGAGCTTTGAAAGGATGGCGGCAGCTTCATCGCGCTTGCGCTCTTCAGGCCGCCGCGCCCGGCTTTCAGGCAGCTCCATGACATCGGGCCCAGTCAAGCCAAGGCTGCGCCCAAGACCATGGCTACGTTCGCGATAGCGCTCGCAGAGGTCCCGCTCCGGCCCGTCCTTGAGCCGGCCGACGGTGATGATGGCGAGCCGCACCGGAGATCTGGATCAGCCGACGAGCCGCTCATTCGGGCGGTCGGCGCCCCACATCTTTTCCAGATTGTAGAACTGGCGCACTTCCGGCCGGAAGACATGGACGATGAGATCGCCCGTATCGATCAGCACCCAGTCGCAGGCAGGCATGCCCTCGACTTTCGGCGTCGGCAGTCCCGTCTTCTTGAAGGCCTCGACGAGGCTGTCGGCAATCGAGGCGACATGGCGGTTCACGCGCCCTGACGCGATGATCATCGCGTCAGCCAGCGAAGTCTTGCCAACCAGGTCGATGACGGTGATGTCCTCGGCCTTCATATCTTCGAGAACATGAATTGCGAGGGCCACGCTGTCGGCGGACGGGTTTCCGGGGACAGCAGCCTGGGGAAGCGGCTTCGGCTCGGCTTCACCAAGGGTTTGACGGTTCAGTTCCGTATCCTCACATGACGACGCGCTCTCAGCGCGACGATCCTAAATTAAGCGATATGAGGTCGAAATTCAATCGCGACCAGCCAACTGGCGCAAATGGGTCGAGGACAGCTCCGAGCGCCGGCCATGCAGGAACACCCAGGCGGGGGGCTCCAGCAGCGGCAGGGCGGCCGCCGCATTCTCGGAAACTCGCCAGCGCGACAACCAGTTGGCGGCCGGCGAAGCCACCGCACGATGCGTCGATCCCGGGCGGTCGATCACGGCGATCGGCATCATCCGGGCAATGGCGCGCCACTCGTTCCAGCGATGGAAACCCGCAAGATTGTCGGACCCCATGATCCAGACGAAGCGGACGCCAGGACAGCGCAGCTTGAGCGCGCGCAGGGTATCGGCGGTATAGCGGGTGCGCAGGCTCGCCTCGACCCCGGTGACATGAATGCGGGCGTGATCGGCAAGCTCTTGCGCCGTCGCTATTCGTTCGCCGAGCGATGGCAGGGCCGCGTTGTCCTTGAGCGGATTGCCCGGGGTGACTAGCCACCAGACGCGGTCGAGTTGCAGCCGACGCAGCGCCGTCAGGCTCGCCATGCGGTGTCCGTCATGCGCCGGGTTGAAGCTCCCGCCGAACAACCCGATCCGAAGGCCCGGTGCGTGGGGCGGCAGACGCAGATCCTCTGCCCTCACGGCCGGATCTGGCCGCTGCCATGAACCCGGTATTTGAAGGAGCAGAGCTGCTCGACACCGACCGGCCCGCGCGCATGCATGCGCCCCGTCGCGATGCCGATCTCGGCGCCGAAGCCGAACTCGCCGCCATCGGCGAACTGGGTCGAGGCATTATGGACCACGATGGCTGAATCGACTTCGGCCAGGAAGCGCCGCGCCGCCGCCTCATCGGCGGTCACGATTGCATCCGTATGGTGCGAGCCGTAGCGCTCGATATGCGCGATCGCCGCATCGAGCCCGTCGACCACCTTCACCGCGATGATGCGGTCCAGATATTCGGTCGCCCAGTCCGCCTCCGTTGCGGGCGTCACCTGCGGATTGGCGGCCTGTGCGGCAACATCGCCACGCACTGCGCAGCCGGCCTCGACCAGCATCCTGAGGAGCGGCTGCAAATGGGTCGCCGCACATGCGGCGTCGACCAGAAGGCTCTCGGCCGCGCCGCAGACGCCGGTACGGCGCAGTTTTGCGTTCAGCACGATCGCCTTAGCCATGTCGAGATCGGCCGCACCATCGATATAGACATGGCAGTTGCCATCGAGATGCGCGAAGACCGGCACACGCGCATCGCTCTGGACACGGGCGACCAGGCTCTTGCCGCCACGCGGCACGACGACATCGACGGCGCCGCCGAGCCCCGCCAGAATTTCGCCGACGGCTGCGCGGTCCCGTGTCGGCACCAGCTGGATCGCGTCGCCCGGCAGCCCGGCAGCTTCCAGCCCCTGCCGGAGCGCTGCAGCAATCTCGGTCGACGTGCGGAAACTATCCGAGCCCGCGCGCAGGATCGCGGCATTGCCGCTTTTCAGGCAGAGCGCGCCAGCATCGGCGGTGACATTCGGGCGGCTCTCGAAAATCACCGCGATGACGCCAAGCGGCGTCGCCACGCGCTCGAAGGCAAGGCCATTGGGCTGGGTCCAGCTGGCGAGAACCCGACCGACGGGATCGGGCAGCAGGGCGATGCTCGCAACCGCCTCGGCAACCGCCGCGAGCCGGGCCTCGTCCAGCATGAGGCGGTCGATGAAGGCGGCGTTCTGGCCGGCGCCTCGCGCCTCCTCGAGGTCGCGTGCATTGGCGGCGAGGATCGCCGGCGCGCGCTCGCGCAGGGCCTCGGCCATCGCCATCAGCGCCGCGTTGCGCTGCTCGGCCGATGCAAGCGCGACGAGCCGAGCGGCGGCGCGGGCCTGCCGGCCGAGCCCATGCATGACCGTGCCGATATCCTCTTGGCTGTCACTTGCAGAAACCACGCGCAGCGCGCCTTCGCCAGTCATCGTCAACTCACCCGTTTCCCCAGCCCGGCGACCTTAGCCGACACCGAGCGCCATGTCGTCACGGTGGATCATCTCGGCGCGCCCGGGATAGCCGAGGATCGCCTCGATATCGCGCGAGGCCTTGCCAAGCACGAGCCCCGCCTCCCCCGCATCATAGGCCACCAGCCCGCGGCCGAGCACGCGCCCATCCGGATCACGAATGAGCACGGCATCGCCACGCGCGAACTCGCCCTCGATCCGGCTGACGCCGACGGGCAGAAGGCTCGCGCCGCCGCGCAAGGCCCGAGCGGCCCCTGCATCGACATGCAGGGTGCCGCGCGGCTCGAGCGAGCCGGCGATCCAGGTCTTGCGCGCCGTCGCAGGCGTTGAAGCCGAAAGAAACCAGGTGCAGCGCCCGCCAGCCACGATCGCACTGAGCGGATTCTTCGTCCGCCCATCGGCGATCAGCATATGGGTGCCGCCCGCCGCCGCGATCATGCCCGCCTCGATCTTGGTGCGCATGCCGCCGCGGGAGAGCTCGGACGCTGCTCCGCCCGCCATGGCCTCGATCTCGGGCGTGATCCGCTCGACCAGCGGGATATGGCGCGCAGCCGGGTCCCGCCCCGGCGGCGCCGTGTAGAGCCCATCGATATCGGAGAACAGCACGAGCAGGTCGGCGCCCGCCATGGTCGCGACACGTGCGGCGAGGCGATCATTGTCGCCATAGCGGATTTCGGTCGTCGCGACCGTATCATTCTCGTTGATCACCGGAATCGCGCGCAGATCGAGCAGGCGGCCAAGCGTGGCGCGCGCATTGAGATAGCGGCGGCGCTCCTCGGTATCCGCCAGCGTCAGCAGGATCTGGCCGGCCGTCAGCCCATGATGTCCCAGCGCCTCGGACCATGTCCGCGCCAGCGCGATCTGCCCGACGGCTGCGGCAGCCTGGCTTTCTTCGAGGCGCAGCGGGCCGCTCGGAAGTCTGAGCACGGTCCGGCCGAGCGCAATCGCCCCCGACGACACGACAAGCACATCGGCGCCGCGTAAGTGCAGTTCGGCGAGATCCTCGGCGAGCGCGGCGAGCCAGGCCTGGCGCAGCCGGCCACGCTCACGGTCGACCAGCAGGGCCGAACCGACCTTGACCACGATGCGGCGGAACTGACTCAGCGACGGCGTGTTCACGGAGAAGACCAGGATCGAGTAACGGAAGCGAGGATTGCCTGTTGGCGAAAACCCGACACTTGTAAAGCGCAGCGCTGCCCGTTCGGCTATGCATGCCCATGCAAAAGCATGCCTGAACCCCGGCAATTGCATTGACATTCACTGTTCGAGAGGCCATATGGCGGCCGTCGATATTCGGCCGAACGCCGCGGTCCTGCGCATGTCAATGTGCCCGCCGACGACCTTCCCCGCTCAGATCGAACAACCGGCGCGCGGCCTTCTGGTGCGCTTCAACATGACGCTGCGAAGATTTCGCTGGATCTCGGGCCCGGGTTCAGCGCGATGTTTTCGCATTTCGAATGAAGGAAACCAGGATGCAGGTTCTCGTCCGCGACAATAACGTCGACCAGGCGCTGCGAGTGCTTAAGAAGAAACTGCAGCGCGAAGGCGTTTTTCGTGAGATGAAGCGCCGCTCAGCTTATGAGAAGCCATCCGAGCAGCGCGCCCGCGAAAAGGCCGACGCCGTTCGCCGCGCCCGCAAGGCTGCTCGCAAGCTGGCTCAGCGCGAAGGCCTCATCGCCGCGCCGAAGCCCAAGGCGAAGCCGACCCGCGCCGCAGGCGCAGCGCCTGCGCGCTGATTACAATACACATCCGGCCCGTTCTGGATTATTGCCCCCGCGGGCTCGCGAGTTAGAGCCCGTTCAACCCAAGAAGGTAGACCTTGAAGAACCCGAACGACCGCAGCTTCACTGATCGTCAGTCCAACTCCGCCAATGCCAAGAAGGCGCTGCTAGAGCGTTTCCAGGCACGGCCGAAGGCCGATGACCCGATCATGCAGCAGCGCCGCGCGGAGCGCCAGGCCATTGCCGATGCACGCGCTGTCCGCGACGCCGAAAAGGCCGCTGCCCGCGTCGAGGCCGAGCGCCTCGCGGCGATCGAACGCGCCGCCCAGGAGGAAGCCGAGCGTCAGGCCGAACTGGTGCGCGAGGCTGCCCGCAAGGCCGAACAGGCCAAGCGCGACGCCGAGCGTCCCCGCAAGGTTCTGCTCGAGGCTGTACAATACATGCAGATGCGCGCCGCCGGCAAAGGCCGTCGCTGAGCAAAACCTCCCGAGGTCGCAGGACCTCGAGCTTTCGATGACGACCCAGGAATGAGCCGCGCATAACGCGCGCCTCATTCTTTCTGTTTTGGCAATGCTCCTCCTTCACCGCGACGAGCAATTGCACTGTATCTCAGCAGCGCAAGAGCCGCCCTTCCGGGCGCGCCATGGCTCGCTCCCGGCCCTTCGCCCCGCAGGAATGCTCCGGAAATCGGGCGTTTATCGCCGGTTTGCGGCGCGGGTCGGCCGCCCCTCCCCCCCGCTCCGCTGACGCAACGGCACTCCCTTGCCCCTGAAGCGGCACAGCCGGCTCCCGTCTTGCCCAGTTGCGAAGGCCACCGCGATCAGCGATCTAAGACTTTAGTATTACGTCTATCGCTTGCCACGGCAACTGAATACAGCAACTCTGGGATATCGCGGCCAGCAGGCAGCAATAACGACACGCCAGATACATGGCGGCGCAACCAGGGAGGGAATTCATGACTACGGAGACCGCTAAGCCTCGCTCGAATCGTCGCAGCTTCCTCAAGGTCGCAACACTTGCGGGCGCTGGTGCCATTGCCATGCCCCAGGTCAGCCGCGCGCAAACGGTGACCTGGAAGTTCCAATCCACCTGGCCGACCAAGGACATCTTCCATGAATTCGCCGGTGACTTCGCCAAGCGCGTCAATGACATGTCCGGAGGCCGGCTGAAGCTGGACGTACTCGCGGCGGGCGCAGTCGTCCCCGCTTTCCAGATGCAGGATGCGGTCGCGGCCGGCATTCTCGATGGCGGGCATGGCGTCTGCGCCTATTGGTACGGCAAGAACAAGGCGTTCTCGCTCTTCGGCACACCTCCGTCACTCGGCTGGGACGCAACCAGCTTCCTGGGATGGATGAACCATGGCGGTGGCTATGAGCTCTATAACGAGCTGGTCGGCCAGACCCTGAAGCTCAATCTCGTAGGCTTCCTCAGCGGGCCGATGCCCTGCCAGCCGCTTGGCTGGTTCAAGAAGGAACTCAAGACCCCCGATGACTTCAAGGGCCTGAAATACCGCACAGTCGGCCTAGCCGCCGATCTGATGAAGGAAATGGGGGCCGCAGTCACGATTCTGGCCGGCGGCGAGATCGTGCCGGCGCTCGAACGCGGCGTCATCGACGGAGCCGAGTTCAACAATCCCTCCTCCGACTCGATCCTTGGTTTCCAGGACGTCGCCAAGGTCTACATGCTGCAAAGTTACCATCAGGCAGCCGAGAGCTTCGAGCTCATCTTCAACAAGACGAAGTTCGATGCGCTCGCCCCCGAGCAGAAGGCGATCATCAAATATGCGGCGGAGGCAGCCTCCTCCGACATGATCTGGAAGGCGCTCGACCGCTATTCCAAGGATCTCGACATGCTGCGCTCGAAGGGCGTCAATGTCGTTCCGACTCCCGAGGTGATCCTCAAGGCCCAGCTCGTCGCCTGGGACAAGGTGCTCGACAAGCTCTCTGCCGAAAACGCCTTCTTCAAGAAGGTGGTCGAGTCGCAGAAGGCCTGGGTCAAGCGCACCGTTGCCTATGAACGCGTCAACACACCGTCGCGCGAACTGGCCTTCACCCATTTCTTCAAGGCCTGAGCCTCTGCCCGCATCCAAGCGCCCGCCGGCCGTGATCGGCCTGGCGGGCGTTTGCGCCGACAAGCTGCGTAACGCGCCGTGGAGAATCTGATGGGCGTCATCCTCGCGATCGACAAGTTCAATACCGCCATCGGGAAACTCGCCGGCTGGACGATCCTGATCCTGACCCTGGCGATCAGCTACGAAGTCTTCTCGCGCTACGTGCTGCGCGCGCCGACCGAATGGGCCTTCGACGTCAGCTATATCCTCTATGGCACGCTGTTCATGCTGGCCGGGCCCTACGCGCTCGCGCGAAACGCCCATGTGCGTGGCGATTTCCTCTATCGCCAATGGGCCCCGCGAACGCAGGCCGGGCTCGATCTGGCGCTCTATTTTCTGTTCTTCTTCCCCGGCATCATCGCGCTGGCCTGGGCCGGATACAAGTTCGCCGCCTTCTCCTGGATGATCGGGGAGCACTCCTCGAACTCGCCCAACGGGCCGCCGCTCTATCATTTCAAGTCGCTGATTCCGATCGTCGGGGTCCTGATGTTCCTCCAGGGGCTCGCCGAGGTCGCGCGCTGCGTCATCTGCCTGCGCACAGGCGAATGGCCCCCCCGCCTGCATGATGTCGAGGAGACCGAGAAGCTCATCCTCGAGGAAGCCGCAACCCGCGAGGGATCGATTTGATGTTCGGACTGGGCAATCCCGAACTGGGCGTGGTCATGCTCGTCCTGTTCATCGTCTTCATCATGCTCGGCTTTCCCATCGCCTTCACGCTGATGGCTCTGGGCGTCGGCTTCGGCTACTGGGCAATGGGCGACAATGTCTTCGCGCTGGTCGTGCAGCGAGCCTATTCGGTCATGGCCAGCGACGTGCTGGTCTCGATCCCGCTCTTCATATTCATGGGCTACATCATCGAGCGGGCGAACATCCTCGACAGGCTGTTCCACTCGATCCAGATCGCGCTCGGCAACGTGCCTGGCTCACTCGCTATCGCGACGCTCACGACCTGCGCGATCTTCGCGACCGCGACCGGTATCGTCGGGGCGGTGGTCACGCTGATGGGGCTGCTCGCCTTCCCGGCCATGCTTCGAGCCGGCTACGATGTGAAGCTCTCGGCCGGCGTCGTCTGTGCCGGCGGCTGTCTCGGCATCCTGATTCCGCCGAGCGTCATGCTGATCCTCTATGGCGCGACAGCGGGCGTCTCGGTCCCGAAGCTCTATGCGGGCGCGCTCTTCCCCGGGCTGCTGCTCGCCGGCCTCTACATGGTCTATGTCATCATCCGCTGCACCCTCAACCCGGCGCTGGCGCCAAGGCTGCCGAAGGAACAGACGGACGTGCCCTGGAGCAAGGTCATCTGGGCGCTGATGACCAGCTTCTTTCCGCTCACCATCCTGATCATGTCCGTGCTCGGCGCGATCTTCTTCGGGCTCGCAACGCCGACCGAGGCCGCCGCCATCGGTTCGCTCGGCAGCCTGATCCTGGCCGCGGCCTATCGCTCGCTCTCCTTCGGCAAGGTCAGGGAATCGGTCATCCTGACGGCGCGCACCTCGGCGATGGTCTGCTGGCTCTTCGTCGGCTCCTATATCTTCTCGTCGATCTTCGCGATTCTCGGCGGGCACGAACCGATCAAGGATCTGGTCACGGCACTGAACCTGTCGCCGACCATGTTCCTGATCGTCGCGCAGTTGATCATCTTCGTGCTCGGCTGGCCGCTGGAATGGACCGAGATCATCGTGATCTTCGTGCCGATCTTCCTGCCGCTGCTGCAGTTCTTCAATATCGACCCGCTGTTCTTCGGCATCCTGATCGCGCTGAATATCCAGACCTCGTTCCTCTCCCCGCCGGTGGCGATGGCCCCCTTCTATCTGAAGGGCATCGCGCCGCCGCACGTGACCATCAATCAGATCTTCTCCGGCGTGATGCCCTATCTGCTGATCGTGCTGTTCGCGATGGTGCTGGTCTATGTCTTCCCGGGAATCGCGCTCTGGTTGCCGAAATATCTCTACGGCTGACACGACCGAGAACCCTGCGGGCAGGACAGCAACCTACGCGCCCTTGCGGCCCCGCTTGTTCGGGGCCGCTGCCTTGCCTACAGATCAGGGGCCCTGCGAGACGTGCTGGGACGGAGGGCGAGGTTCCGCCCGTGACCCGAGGCCTCATGACCACGACGCCCACGCTGGTTCCGGAAACCGGCAGCCCTCAGCCTGGTCGCAAGGGGCGACTGCATGGCGCCACGGTCGCAACGCTGCGCCGGATGATCATCACCGGCGAATTGCCGGCCGGGCAGAAGCTGCGGGAGCAGGAGATCTGCGAACAGCTCGGCGTCTCGCGTACGCCGTTGCGGGAGGCGCTGCGCACCTTGGCCGCGCAGGGATTGGTGAGGCTGACGCAAAATCGCGGCGCCGAAGTCGCCTCGCTGACCCTGGACGATATCCTGGGGCTCTACGAGGTCGTCAGCACCCTGGAAGCCCTGGCTGCGCGGCTCGCCTGCAAGACCATCTCGGACGAGGCCGTCGCCGAGATCGGCATGCTGCATTACCGGATGATGCGGCATCAGGCGCGCGCCGAGCAGCTGGAGTATTTCGCGCTCAACCAGCAGATACATCGGGCGCTTGTCGAGGCGTCCCGCAACGCAGCCCTGCTCGAAGCCTGGGAAGGATTGTCCGCCCGCATCGAGCGCGCGAAATACCTTCCGAACCTGCAGCCCACGCGCTGGAAAGCGGCGATGCAGGAGCATGATGCGATGCTCGCCGCCCTCGTCTCCCGCGATGGCGAGGGCCTGGCCCGGCTCATCGAGGTCCATTTTGCCAATAGCCTCGCCGCCATCCTCGCTGCCGCGAGCCCGGCGGCGGAGGAAGCGCCGGAAACGCCAACGCGGGAGGGCGATGATGGGCGCGAGGCGCCCTGACAGGCTGCCCTATCGCCCTTGCCAGCTGGGCGCGCGCTTGGCCAGGAAGGCTTCCATGCCCTCGCGGAAATCGGCGCTCATATAGCACATCAGGACGAGATCCTCGTCATCGGCATGGCCGCGTGCAGCGGCGATCCGGCGCAGGCCTTCCTTGGTGGCCCGCATCGTCAGCGGCGCGTGGCCCGCGATGGTCTGCGCCAGCTCTGCGACCCGCGTGAGCAGAGCCGCATGATCGGCCACCAGTTCACCATAGAGGCCGGCGCGGTGGCCTTCCTCCGCCTCGATCAACCGAGCCGTGAAGACCATGTCCTTGACCCGCGCGGGCCCAAGCAGCGAGGCAAGCCGGGCGAGGTTGTTCATCGACAGGCAGTTGCCGAGCGTGCGCGCGATCGGGAAGCCGAAGCGGGCCGACTGTGTCGCGACTCGGAGATCGCAGGCACAGGCGATGGCGGCTCCGCCGCCGGTCACGGCGCCCGAGATCGCCGCGATTGTCGGAATCGGGCAGCTCTCGATCGTGGTGATGATCTCCTCGATCCGCGTCTCGTAGTTGAGGGCATCCTCTGGCTTGGCGAAGGCACGAAACTGCGAGATGTCCGTGCCTGCAGCAAAGGCTTTGTCCCCGGCCCCGGTCAGGACCAGCACCTTGGGTGAACCATGGCCCTCGATGTCGCCGCAGATCGCGGCGATGCGGTCATACATCCCGAAGGTCAGCGCGTTGCGGGCCTGCGGACGGTTGAGGGTGATGGTGCCGACCCCGTCCTTCAGATCGTAGAGAATCTCGTCGTTCATCAGCCCACTGCTCCTTCAGATCGCCCCGGCTTCGCGCAACCGCGCGACAGCGCCCGAACCGTAGCCGAGTTCGGCCAGGATCTCGGCATTGTGCTCCCCTGCCTCCGGCGTCGGCGACACGACGCCGGCGGGTGTCCGCGACAAGCCCACCGGCTCGCCCACCACCCTGAAATCCCCAAGGATCGGATGGCTGACCGGCTGTGCGATGCCGAGATGCTGCACCTGCGGGTCCTCGAACATCTCGTCGACGGCATAGATCGGTCCGGCCGGAACGGCATGCTCCTCGAAGGCGGCAAGCCAATGCGCCGAGTCCCTCTGGGTCAGGATGCTCTCGATGATGACCCGCAGTTCAGGGCGCTTGTCGTAGCGCTTCTCCATGCTGTCATAGACCGGGTTGTCGCCGAGTTGGGGATGACCGATCGCCTTGCAGAAGGAGCGCCAATGGCCCTCGGCGCCGACCCCGATATTGATATGGCCGTTCCTCGTCGCGTAGACGCCCATCGGCGTCGAATAGGGGTGATCGTTCCCGGCCTGCGGCGGCACCGTCCCTTCGACCAGGAAGCGCGCAGCCTGGAAATCCATCATCGCGATCTGGGCTTCGAGCAGGGAGGTCTGGACCCACTGACCGAGCCCCGACGTCTCGCGCTCGGCGATCGCAACCAGCGCGCCAAGCGCGCCATAGAGGCCCGCAGCCGAATCTGCGACGGCAATTCCGGCCCGTACCGGCCCCTGCCCCGGCAAGCCGGTAACAGACATCATTCCGCCCATCCCCTGGGCGATCTGGTCGAAGCCGGCGCGGGTCCGGTAGGGACCGCTCTGGCCGAATCCGGAGACCGAAACCAGGATCAGGCGCGGATTGAGCCTGTGCAGCGTGTCGAAATCGAGCCCGAGCCTGTCCTTCACGTCGGGGCGAAAATTCTCGATCAGCAGATCGGCACTCTCGATCAGCTTGAGCAGGATCGCTTTGCCCTCGGCAGTCTTCAGGTTCAGCGTCAGCGAGCGCTTGTTGCGGTGCAGGTTCTGCATGTCATAGCCATGCCGCGCACCGCTCATGTTCTCGTTCGGATCGAGCCCCGGCGGGCTTTCGACCTTGATCACATCGGCACCGAAATCCGCAAAGACGCGAGCGCAGGTCGGCCCGGCCCGCACACGGGAGAGATCGAGAACACGCAGTTTCGCAAGGGCGGTGGAAGGCGTCGGGCGGGGCATGGCTCGGCAGGCGTTGGCGACAAGGACGCCGACTATGGGTGCGCCTCGGCAGGGCGTCAACGCCTCTCATATTTTGCATGCAAGGCCATGCCGATGCAGGCGACCTCAACCAATGCATTCGGAATAGACCTAAATATCCGAAAAATATGTATGCAAGCTATCGCCGAAGCTTAAGCCGCGGGATCACGTCCGCTTCGCCGCGCCTGTTCTCGTCGGGCTTTCCAATGCAACAGGATCGCTGGCCGGAAAGGTCGCCCGAAGAGCATCGTTCAGATCGGAGTCCTTGCCCTTCCCGCGTTCCGCCTTCCGTTGCTCCGCCCGCTCCTGGCGCAGGCTCTGGGCGGCCGGACTGGGCTTCTTGACTGCGCTCGCCATGACATCCCCCGCTTCGGATCCCGATTGTCGCGATGCGCGCCGGGACACGAGATGAAACGCTCCTCCCGCTGCGGCGTTCCATAGGCCGGCCGCTAGGCCCGCCTTTGCCAATAGGCATGGTGCACGATGCGGCTGAATGAGCGATAGAGCTGTTCGAGCCGATCGAAATTCCCGCCATCCTGCGTGATCGGCCCGGCGCTATTGGCGATGGCGACCAGTTGCAGCGCGATATCACCGCGCGGGATGTCGTTCGAAAACTCACCCCGTGCCACGGCCTGATCTATTCCGGCAACCACGAGGTTCTCGAGCGTCGCGCCGAATTGCGCCAGCGCCTCACGCGCCTTCGGGCCGATCACATCCTGCTCCAGCCGCATCCGGCCAATCAGGCTCCAGGGATTGGCGGTCGTGGCCGTTGGATTGTAGCGGAGATAGCGCTGACGATTCGACTCCATCATGCCATGGATCTTGTCTTCAAAGCTCTTGTCGCTGCGCCAGTTCGCCTCCCAGTTCGCCAGCGTCTGCTCGACATAGTCGACGATCACCTCTTCGGCGAGGTTGAGCTTGTTGCCGTAGTAGTAGTGGATGTTCGCGCGCGTCGTGTTGAGGACGTCTGCGACATCCCGGAAGCGGAAGCCCTGGTAGCCGTTGCGGATCAGGAGCTCTGCCGAGATTTGCTTGATCTCCTGCTTCATATCTCACTCCGCCGCATCAATTGCGCCCTTCTGGAGCCGTTTCGTGCCGCCGTCCAGTGTGCCGCGTCGCGGATGGATCATCTCGCCAGAACGCTTCTGCATTGGCGCCATGCCAGATCGCGAAAGGGCTGGACGCAAGCCGGTAGCGCTCCCATCTGCCACGGGCGCGGCATGATGAGCCGGGCGTCGATACGCAGGAGCGCTGCATGGTTGATTTCTCGGTCCTCGACCTCTCCCCGGTGATCGAGGGGCAAGAGCCCGGCGACGCTCTGCGCAATTCTCTCGACCTTGCCCGCCACGCCGAGGCGCTCGGCTATCGCCGCTACTGGGTCGCCGAGCATCACAACATGGTCGGCATCGCCAGCGCCGCGACGGCGGTGGTGATCGGCTATCTCGCCGCTGGAACCAAGACCATCCGCCTCGGCGCCGGCGGCATCATGCTGCCCAACCACGCGCCTCTCGTCATTGCCGAGCAGTTCGGAACGCTGGAATCGCTCTATCCAGGCCGGATCGATCTCGGCCTCGGCCGCGCTCCGGGCACCGACCAGCGCACGGTCCGGGCCCTGCGACGCGACCCGATGGCCTCGGACAGCTTTCCGCAGGATGTGCTCGAGGTGCAGGCTTTCCTCGCACCGGTACAGCCCGGGCAAGTGGTGCAGGCCGTGCCAGGGGGAGGCACGGAGGTGCCGCTCTGGATCCTGGGTTCCAGCCTGTTCGGCGCGCAGCTCGCTGCAGAACTCGGCCTGCCCTACGCCTTTGCCTCGCATTTCGCCCCAGACGCGCTGATACAGGCGCTTGCGATCTACCGCGAGCGCTTCAAGCCCTCGGAGCAATTGGATCGGCCCTACGCGATGCCGGGCATCAACGTCATTGCCGCCGATACGGATGAAGAGGCTCGCTATCTCTTCACCTCGGTCCAGCAGCGCTTCATCGACATGATCCGCGGCACCCGCGGCAAGCTGCAGCCACCGATCGACGATATCGAAAGCTACTGGTCCCCGGCCGAGAAGGCACATGTCTCGCAGATGCTGCGCTACGCCTTCGTCGGCTCGCCGGAAAGCCTGAAGCGTCAGCTCGATGGGTTCCTGGATGCGACGGGGGCCGACGAGGTGATGGTCACGGCGCCGATCCACGATCACGGCGCTCGCAAGCGCTCCTACGAGATCCTGGCCGGCATCGTTCCGACCTTGGCCAGAAACCAGACCAAGGCCGCGTGAGCATCATTGCACCCGTGAGATGCTGACGCTGAGACTGGCGCGTCGCGAGGCGCGCCAGAGATTGAGGGCGAGCGCCGCGAGGAAGAAGCCGGCCTGGACCACGACGATGCATGGACCGGTCGCGGCATCGAGATGAAAGCTCAGGAGCGTGCCGAGCACGCTCGATACGGTTGCAACGCCAGTGGCTACCAGCAGCATCCGGTCGAACTGGCGCGTCATGAGGTAGCCAATGGCGCCCGGCGCGATCAGCATCGCAACCACCAGGATGATGCCGACCGCCTTGAGTGCCGCGACGATCGTCAGCGCCAACAGAATCAGCAAACCGAAATGCAGCGCTGCGACCGGCAGGCCAATGGCGCGCGCATGAGCCGGATCGAAAGAGACGAGCAGAAAATCGCGCCGCTTCGCCAGCATGATCGCGATGGTCGGCACCGCGATCAGCGCCGTCTCCGCGATATCGGCCCAGCGGACACCCAGCATGTTGCCGAACAGGATGTGCATCAGGTGCTGGTCGCTATCGACCTTGACGAAGAGCACCAGCCCCAGCGCAAACATGCCGGAGAAGACGATGCCCATCACCGTGTCCTCCTTCACCCGGCTGTTCTGCTTGAGGTAGCCGATACCGACGGAGCAGCCGAGCCCGGCAGCGAAGGCGCCGATCGCCAGCGGCAAGCTCAGGATATGGGCGAGCACGATGCCGGGCAGCACCGCATGCGAGACCGCGTCGCCCATCAGCGACCAGCCCTTGAGCACGAGGAAGCAGGAAAGCACCGCGCAGACGAGGCCGACCAGCACCGCGACGATCAGCCCCCGCTGCATGAACTCATGCGCGAACGGCGAAAGGAACCAGGTTTCGATCAGGCTCATGCGGCGTGCTCCGGAAGGGCCCGGGCCGCCCGGCGCGCTGCGAGCCGGCCGTGCTTCGGCGCGAAGATGAACGCGAGCAGAAACAGGACGGTCTGGAAGACGACGATCAGCCCACCGGTTGACCCGTCGAGAAAATAGCTGGCATAGGCGCCGATCGCGCTGGTCGCGACGCCCATCGCAACCGCAATGATGATCAAGCGACCGAAGCGGTCGGTCAGCAGGTAGGCGGTTGCGCCCGGCGTCACCACCATGGCGATCACGAGGCAGGCGCCGACCGTCTGCAGGGCTGCCACCGTGCAGGCGCTGAGCAGCACGAAGAAGAGGATTTTCAGCCGCGTCGGCGAGAGCCCGACGCTGCGTGCCTGGTTCTCGTCGAAGAAGACCAGCATCAGGTCCTTCCAGCGTGCGATCAGGATCACCAGGGAGACGAAGGCGATGATCGCGACCTGGACGACGTCCTCGTCGGAGATACCCAGGATGTTGCCGAGCACGATCGACTGGACATTCACCGAAGTCGGGTTGATCGAGACGATCAGCAGCCCCGCAGCAAAGAACGTGGTGAAGACGATGCCGATCACCGCATCCTCCCGCAATTGCGTGCGCACCCGGACCAGGGACATGGCGAGCGCCGCCAGCAGGCCGGAGAGGAAGGCACCGGCGGCATAGGGCAGCTTCAGCAGATAGGCGAGCGCGACGCCGGGCACGATCGCATGCGCCAATGCGTCGCCCATCAGCGACCAGCCCTTGAGCATCAGATAGCAGGACAGGAAGGCGCAGACGCCGCCAACCAGCGCTGAGACCCAGATGGCCTTGACCATGTACTGGTAGGCAAAGGGTTCGAGCATGAGGTCGATCACCGGACAACATCCCTGCTGGCGTCGATAACCACCTCGTGATCGCGCTCGCCATAGAGCACGAGCGGACGTTCGTCGTCGGTCAGGACGGTGACGCGCCGGTCGTCGGCATCGTCATGGAGTTGCGCGCCCCCTAGCCGGAAATGCCGGAGCACGCCCCCGAAGGCCCGTTGCAGATTGGCTTCCGTGAAGGTGGTCCCGGTCGGGCCGGCCGCAAGAACGGTCTTGTTGAAGATCACAACCTGGTCGCAGAAATCCGGGATCGAGCCGAGATTATGGGTCGAAACCAGCATCAGCCGCCCTTCGGATCGCAATTCCCGCATCAGGCCGACGATCGCATCCTCTGTCTTGACGTCGACACCGGTGAAGGGCTCGTCCAGCAGGATGACCTGCCCGCCCTGAGCCAACGCCCGCGCGAGAAAGACGCGTTTGCGCTGACCGCCGCTGAGTTCTCCGATCTGGCGGCGCCGGAAATCCACCATATTGACGCGCGCGAGCGCCTCCTCGACGGCCTCCTTGTCGGCGCGCCGGGCCATGCGCATCAGGCCCATATGGCCGTAGCGTCCCATCATCACGACATCGTCGACGAGAACCGGAAAGTTCCAGTCGACCTCCTCGGACTGCGGCACATATGCGACGAGCCCGCGCTTCAACGCCTGCCGCACCTCCAATCCCGCGATCGTGACGCGGCCCTGAGCCGGCTTAAGAAATCCCATGAGCGTCTTGAACAGGGTCGACTTGCCCGAGCCATTGATGCCCACCAACGCGCAAATCGTGCCTGCACCGAGGGCAAAGGAGGCATCGTTCACCGCTGTCACGCCATTGCTGTAGCGCACCGTCACGCCCTCGACCGTGATCGAGGGTGCCAGACCAAGCGCGCCCGGTTGGCCAGTCACATGAATGTTCACTGCCGGAACCCCTTCGCGATCGTGTCGACGGTTACCTCCAGCAGCTTCAGATAGGTCGGCACCGGCCCGTTCTCGGCAGAGAGCGAGTCGACATAGAGGACGCCGCCATAAGCCGCTCCGGTTTCGCGGGCGACCTGCTTGGCTGCCTTATCGGAGATCGTGCTCTCGCTGAAAACAGCGGGAATCTTGTTCTTGCGAACGAGGTCGATCAGGCGCCGCACCTGCTGCGGCGTGCCCTGTTCATCGGCGTTGATCGGCCAGAGATAGGCTTCCCTCCAGCCAAAATCGCGCGTGAGATAGCTGAAAGCGCCTTCGCTGGAGACGAGCCAGCGCCTGCCTTCCGGCACCTTGTCGAGCCGGGCTCGCAACGGCGCGTCGATCGCCTTGATCTGCTCGGAATAGGACGTCGCGTTCCTGGAATAAGTCTCGGCATTCGCAGGGTCCGCAGCCGCGAGCGCCTTTCGAATGTTCTCGACATAGATCAGCGCGCTCGCCGTCGACATCCATGCATGCGGATTGGGCTTGCCCTCATAGGGCCCCTCCTTGATGCCCATCGGCACGATGCCTTCGGTCACGACCGCGCTCTTCACATTCTTGACGTTCTCGAAGAAGCGCTCGAACCAGCGCTCGAGATTCAAGCCGTTCCAGAGCACGAGATCGGCCGATTGCGCCTTCACCACATCGAGCGGCGTCGGCTGATAATCATGAATCTCGGCACCGGGCTTGGTGATCGATTCCACGATCGCTGCGGTGCCCGCGACGTTCTGCGCGATGTCCTGGATCACCGTGAAGGTCGTGACGACGCGCAGCGGCTTGGTCTGTCCCCCCTGAGCCAACACCACCTGGCTCGTTGCGGCAGAACCGGCCGCGAAGGCAATGGCGGCGGCCAGAATCGTGAAGCGGCGACGCGAAGGCATGATCTCTCCTGCTACAGGCTCGATCCGTTTAGCTAATGCAAATCACTTGCATCTGTCAACGCAATTGCGAATGATTTGCGATAAGCCTCAATTTTTGCGAATGCGTCTCAACATGCTATCCCGATGGCATGAAGGGAATCGACAAACGGGTAGCCCTCTTCGAGGAGGAGCTCAGGCGGGCGGGACTGCGAATGACGCAGCAGCGCCGGCTGATTCTGCGCGTGCTGGCCGAGGCCGACGACCACCCCGACGCCAAGGGCATCTTCACGCGCGCCTTCGCGCACGACCCGACCCTGTCGCTGTCGACGGTCTATCGGACGATGAAGCTGCTGGAGACTCAAGGCGCGATCGAACGCCACGCCTTCGAGGACGGCGTCTCGCGCTATGAGCACGCAGACCAGCATCATCATGATCATCTGATCGATGTCGAGACCGGTCAGGTCGTCGAATTCTCGTCGCCGGAGATCGAGGCACTGCAGGCCAAGATCGCGGCCGAGCTCGGCTATGAGATCGTCCGCCACAGGCTCGAATTGTACGGGCGGAAGATGCCCGGCACCAGCAAGCGCAAGGACGTTGCGAAGGCTGACTGAGCCGCCATGGTCAGGCGTGTCCCGATCATCAACGTCTCCCCGCAAATGCACTGTCCGACATCATACGCGGCACGAAGTCGGGGCATGATGTCAGAGTGGTGAGATCATCGTACCGGCTTAGAGATCGGGTCCGATGGTCGAACCTTCTGTGCTTGCATCGGCCCGAAAATCGCAATCCACTGTTCGGGCCGATGCTTTTGGCCGACCTCAACCCGCCTTGCGCTTGTTCTGACGGTTGGAAATCAGGTCGTCGACCACGGCCGGATCGGCCAGCGTCGACGTATCGCCGAGCGCGCCGAACTCGTCCTCGGCGATCTTGCGCAGGATACGGCGCATGATCTTGCCGGACCGCGTCTTCGGCAGGCCGGGCGCGAACTGGATCAGATCCGGAGAGGCGATCGGACCGATCTCCTTGCGCACATGGGCGACCAGTTCCTTGCGCAGCGCCTCGCTCGACGCCTCTCCCTGCATCAGCGTGACATAGGCATAGATGCCCTGCCCCTTGATGTCGTGGGGATAGCCGACCACCGCGGCCTCCGAAACCTTCGGATGCGCGACCAGTGCCGATTCGACCTCCGCCGTGCCCATGCGGTGGCCGGACACGTTGATCACGTCGTCGACGCGGCCGGTGATCCAGTAATAGCCGTCTGCGTCGCGCCGGCAGCCGTCACCGGTAAAATACTTGTTCGGATAGGTGGCGAAATAGGTTTCCTCGAAGCGCTTGTGGTCGCCATAGACGGTGCGCATCTGGCCGGGCCAGCTCTCGGCAATCACCAGATTGCCTTCGGTCGCCCCCTCCAGCACCTTGCCCTCGGCATCGACGATCTCCGGCTTGACGCCGAAGAAGGGCCGCGTGGCCGAACCGGGCTTGAGCTTGGTCGCACCGGGCAGCGGCGTGATCAGGATTCCGCCCGTCTCGGTCTGCCACCAGGTATCGACGATCGGGCAGCGATCATCCCCGACGACGCGGTGATACCACTCCCAGGCCTCCGGATTGATCGGCTCGCCGACCGAGCCGAGCAGGCGCAGCGACTTGCGCTTGGTCTTCTTCACCGGCTCCTCGCCGGCGCCCATCAGCGAGCGGATGGCAGTCGGCGCCGTGTAGAAGATGTTGACCTTGTGCTTATCGACGACCTCCCAGAAACGCGAGATCGTCGGATAGGTCGGGATGCCCTCGAACATCAGCGTCGTCGCGCCATTCGCCAGCGGGCCGTACACGATATAGCTGTGCCCGGTGACCCAGCCGACATCGGCCGTGCACCAGTAGATGTCGCCATCATGGTAATCGAAGACGTATTGATGCGTCATCGAGGCATAGACGAGATAGCCGGCGGTGGTGTGCAGGACGCCCTTGGGCTTACCCGTCGAGCCCGAGGTGTAGAGGATGAAGAGCGGGTCCTCCGCCTTCATTTCGACCGGCGGACAATGCCCGGAGACCTTCGCCGCCTCCTCGTGATACCAGACATCACGCCCCTCCTGCATCGCGACATCGCCGCCGGTCCGCTTGACCACGATCACGGTCTTGACGGGGGCCTTCTCGGCCGCCGCATCGACATTGACCTTGAGCGGCACCTTGCGCCCGCCGCGCAGGCCTTCATCCGCCGTGATCACCACGTCCGAGGTCGCATCAGCGATGCGACCGGCCAGCGAATCCGGAGAGAAGCCGCCGAAGACGATCGAGTGCACCGCGCCGAGCCGCGCGCAGGCGAGCATGGCATAGGTCGCCTCCGGGATCATCGGCATGTAGATCGTGACGCGATCGCCCTTCTTGACGCCCTGCGCCTTCAGCACATTCGCGAACTTGCAGACCTCGGTATAGAGCTGGCCGTAGCTGATCTTCTTGGATTCCGACGGATCGTCGCCTTCCCAGATGATGGCCGTCTGCTTGGCGCGCGTCGCCAGATGCCGGTCGACGCAGTTGTAGGAGACGTTCGTGGTGCCGTCTTCATACCATTTGATCGAGACCTTGCCCGGCTTGTAGCTGACGTTCCGCACCTTGCTGAACGGCTTGAACCAGTCGATCCGCTTGCCGTGCTCGGCCCAGAACTTGTCGGGGTCCTTGATCGAGGCCGCGTACATCTTCTTGTATTTGGCGTCGTTCAGATACGCCTTTTTGGCCCAGGCGGCCGGCACGTCATAGATCTTGTCGGACATAGAAGACTTCTCCCCGGACTTGGACCGCATCAGCCCATCTTCGTCGCGGCTCATGGCATGAGTGCCGGATTCCTCGGCAAATAACGACCGCTTCTTTCGAATTGCGCGCATCATAAAGCGCGAAAGAGCGGCGGCAAGCCGCGCGCCCTCGCACTTTGGTTTCAAAGACTTTTGGCGAGGGTCGGAGAGGTCGGCAAGGCGCAATATTGCCCGTTATCGCGCAATATTGGCCGTCATTGCCGCAACCGACGCGGCCCTGCCATGCGCTCGACGAACCACTCGAACGGCCCCTTGCTGAAGGTCCGCGACCATAGCGACGCCAGCACCAGCAGCGACGCATAGATGACGGCTGCCGCAAGCATGCAGGCCGCCGGCCCGAGGCGCCCGTAAAGCCCAAGACCATAGCCGAGAAAGATCAGCACGCAGACGATCGACTCGGACATGTAAAGCGAAAGGGACAGGCGGCCATCCGCCTGAAAGATCCGGCCGATGCGGATGCCGAGCGGCCGGTTGAAGAAGCTCAGGCCGGCGCCGATCATCACCAGGCTCATCAGCGGCGGGAAGACGCCGCGCAGGATGAGCTCCGCTGCAGCAAAGGCCGGTTTCGCCGGGCCGGGAGGCGCCATCGCCACCGCAGCGTAAGCGACATTGCCGACGAGGGCGGGCAGCCAGAGAAAGCGCGCCAACGCCGCGCCCGGTACGGCGAGGCTGCTCAGCGAGGCGGTGCCGAGATGCCGGAAGGCGGCCATGCCGAGGAAGAACATGCCCGCGACATGCGGCAAGGTGATCAAGGGTGCCAGCCCGTAGAAGATCGCCCATTCCATCAGCCGATAGCGCGCGATCGCCAGGAAATCGCCGGAACGATGCACCGCAACGACGGCGGCATCCGCACCGGTGGCCGGATCGGGCTCGATGATGCCGACGATTGCAAGCAGGGCATGGGTCAAGATCGCCAGCAGCCACGTCAGGGCAGCCGCCTTGAGCAGACGTCCCAGCGACCAGCGCGCCGCGAGCGGCAGGATCAATCCAAGAAGCGCGTAGGCGAGAAGGATGTCTCCTGCGAAGAGCAGCAGCCCATGGGCGACGCCGAGCAATCCGAGTGCGAGCAGGCGACGCCGATAGCGCCCTTCGCCATTGGTTGCGATCTGCCGTGCCGCGCCATAGCCGAACAGAAACGAGAAGATCAGAACGAACTTCGCTTCGAACAGGGCCTGGATCAGGAACACTGCAAGACGATCCATGGCGCCGGGAAAGGCGGAGCGCCACCAATCGCCGCCGAAACCGAACGGCATGGCGAAGAAGGGCAGGTTGACGACGAGGATGCCGAACAGGGCGATGCCCCTGATCGCATCGATGGCCGGGTCGCGCCCCGGTGTCGCGCCAGACGCAGGTGTCATTGCGCGGTCTCGGTCAGCGTCAGGAGCGCCTCGCGCGCAGCCGCCACATCGGCAGGGTCGAGCTTTGTGACGAACGCGCCGTCGACGGCAAGGCGGATGGCGATCGCCAGCCCGCGCGGCAGACCATCGGAACAGGCGGCTTCGAGCCAGCGACGGTCGGCACTGAGCAGGGGCACCAACGCCGGCGACTCCGGTGGCAATCCGGCCAGCAGGATCCCGAGCAGCCGATCGACATCGCCTCCGTCAGTGAAAGCAATGCGGATATAGGCGCGCAGCCAGCGGCCCGGCCCATCGGGTTCGGCATTGCTCGCGCGTTCCTGGGCGATCGCAAGATCGACAAGGCTGACGATGCCCTCGACCAGAGCGATGAGAAGGCGCTCCTTGTCGGGGAAATGGTAGAGAATACCCCCCTTGCTCACGCCGGTTTCGGCTGCGAGCCTGTCGAAAGTCAGGGCGTCGATGCCGCCCCCGACGACGATCGCGCCCGCTGCCTCGAGCAACGCCGCCTTCTTGCTGCTACGCAAATCGAACCTCCATAACTATACCGTCCGGACGGTATAATTATGGCTTCACCTCTGCGACCGCAAGAGGGGCTCAGAGCGCGCTATATTTTCAGAGCCCGCCCATCTTGCAGACCAGTGCCCATTCATCATCGGCCACCGGTTGGACCGAGAGGCGGAAGGACGTGACCAGCGCCATCTTGGCGAGTTCCGGCGTGGCCTTCACCTGAGCAAGGGTCACAGGCTTCGGCAGCGGCTTCACCGCCTTGAAGTCGACATAGACCCAGGGCTCGCCCGGGTTGGCGATATAGTGCTCCTTGATGACCTCGACGATGCCAACGACCTCGAGCCCCTCGTTCGAGTGGTAGAAGAAGACCTGGTCGCCGAGCTTCATCGCCATCAGGTTGAGCTTGGCCGTATGATTCTTCACGCCATCCCAGTGCGTGCCCTTGGCACCCGCCTTGACCTGGTCGTCCCAGGACCAGACGGACGGTTCGGATTTGACCAGCCAGTGAGCCATCAGACGTCATCCTCTTTCGTCGGAGCAGGCGGACGCAGCGCGGCCTCGCCCTGTTCGTTCCAGAAACGCACCATCTCGCGCGTCAGCGCGGCATAATCCTGGGGGCCGAGTTCGACCCTGACCTCGCCTTCGCCGAAAGGCAGAATCAGCACGAAGCGGTGGGTGTCGTCGCCGCGCCGCCGTCGATGCTGGATTACCGGCCCGGCGGGCACACGCCCGGCCAACGCCACCGGCATGCTCTCGGCAACCAGCTCCGAGCCGGTGGTCTTCCGTACCTCGGCAACGCCGCGCGCCACCCGCTTGCTCAGGTCTGACCAGTCGCCTGCCATTGCTGCCTCTGCCACTTAGCTGCGTTACGGTCGGATCTCGACCGGAGTCCCTTGCGCAACCCGAGCCCAGATCCCGCGAATCTCGGCATTGGTGACCGCAATGCAGCCATCCGTCCAGTCGCGGCCGAGGTGCAGGCGGCCCAGCCAGCCAAGTCCGTTGCGAATGCCATGGATCATGATGTCGCCACCGGGGGCAACACCTGCCCGCTTGGCATCCTCACGATCCAGACGATCAGGATAGGAGATGCGAAGCGCGAGGTGATAGCGGCTGCGCGGGTGCTTGAAATCGATGTCGTAGACGCCTTCCGGAGTCCGGCCGTCGCCCTCCTTCACCTTGTCGCCGACCGGATCCGAACCCAGCGCCACCGCATACCGTGCCAATACGCGACCATCCCGTTCCAAGGTCAGCTGGCGTGCGGCTTTCTCTATGAGGACACGGGTCGCCTGTTCATCGGGAGCCGCGAGTTCGGGGACCGTCCGGGCGATCTGCAGGAACTCCAGCCCCAGGGCAAGCACGAGACCTGCGCTCAACAATAGGAGCGCGCGTCGCAGAGGCTTTCGCGCCAACTCAGTTCTCCGCCCGGACCGGTCGCGCCAGCAATCCCGTGACCGCTTCGCGAACGCCAATGCGTTCGGCGATAATGGCCGCAACGGCCTCGGCGATCGGCGTCTCGATGCCGCGTGCCTGCGCCATCTCTGCCAGGACGGACGTCGTGAAGGCGCCCTCGGCCAGTTTGCCTCCAGCGGCTTCGGCCGGTGTCTTGCCCTGGCCGAGCGCCAATCCATAGGCGAAATTGCGTGACTGCGCCGAAGCGCAGGAGAGCACGACATCGCCCAGCCCCGAAAGCCCCATCAGCGTCTCCGGCTGCGCACCAAAAGCCTCACCGAAGCGCCTGAGCTCGGCAAAGCCGCGCGCCACCAGCGCGGCACGGGCGCTCTCGCCATAGCCAAGCCCGATCGCGATCCCCGCTGCGATCGCCAGCACGTTCTTCGCGGCTCCGCCGATCTCGACGCCACGGATGTCGACGCCGTGATAGATGCGAAAGGAGGCAGAACTCAGCGCCTCGGCCAGATCCTGCGCCAGATCCGCCTCGCGCGCTGCCAATGTCAGCGCCGTCGGCAACCCGCGCGCGATATCGGCGGCGAAGCTCGGACCGGACAGGATGGCCGGGACCGCACCGGGCCAAAGCTCGGTAACGATTTGCGTCGTGAACAGCCCGCTCTTCTGCTCGATGCCCTTGGCCGCCGAGATCGTCGGCACGCCATCCGGCAAGGCTTGCGCGAGCGCAGTGCAGACCTGTCGCAGCGCCTGGGTCGGAACGGCGAGGATCAGCGCTTGTGCATCGGCAAGCGCGGCAAGGTCGGCAACCGGCGATACGGCGTCGGGCAGCGTCGCGCCGGGCAGGCGCGGCACCTCTCGACGCTCGCGCATGGCCGCGATGGCCTCGGGATCACGGGCCCAGAGCAGCACGTTGCGCCCAGCCCGCGCCGCGGCCAGAGCCAGTGCGGCACCGAAGGAGCCGCCGCCAACGACGCCGATCGTCTCGAAGGCCTTGCTCATCTCGGCGCGCTCACGTCGCTCACGGATCACGCTTTGGCCTTGAGCTCGTCCAGCGGCCAGCGTGGCCGGGCAACCGCGCTCATGTCGTCGACAAGCCCGAGCCTCAGCCTCTCGAGCCCAGCCCAAGCGATCATCGCGCCATTGTCGCCGCAAAGGGCAACCGGTGGCGCGACCATCGGCAGGCCGGCCTCGGTCGCAAAGCGGGTCAGTCCGCGCCGGATGGGCTGATTGGCGGCAACGCCACCGGCGACCACCAAGGCCGTGGGCATGATCCCGGCCCCACGGCAGGCGCGCAGGCCCGCTCGCGTGCGGTCGACCAGCACGTCGACGACCGCTGCCTGGAAGGAGGCACAGAGATCAGCGACATCTCGGTCCGAGAGCGGCGCAATGCGTTCGGCCACCAGCCTGACCGCGGTCTTGAGGCCGGACAGCGAGAAATCGGGATTGGGGCGCCCGGCCATGGGCCGCGGAAACTCGAAGCGTTCGGGATCGCCCTTCTCGGCTTCTCGCTCGACCGAGGGGCCGCCCGGATAGGCCAGGCCGAGCATCTTTGCGATCTTGTCGAAGGCCTCGCCGACCGCGTCGTCGATGGTTCCGCCCAGACGCAGATAATCGCCGACGCCGCGCACCGCCAGGAGCTGCGTATGTCCGCCCGAGACCAGAAGCAGCAGATAGGGAAAGGCAACGTCATCGGTCAGCCGCGCCGTCAGCGCATGGGCTTCGAGATGGTTCACCGCAATGAAGGGGCGGCCGGTCACCAGGGCAATCGCCTTCGCCGTGGTCAGCCCGACCATGACGCCGCCGACCAGACCCGGCCCGGCGGCAGCAGCGACAGCGTCGATCTCGGAGGGCTTGAGTCCGGCATTCGCGAAGGCGCGAGCGACGATGCGATCGATGGCCTCGACATGCGCACGCGCCGCGATCTCCGGCACCACGCCACCATAAGCCGCATGTGCGGCGATCTGACTCAGGATCTCGTTGGACAGGATTTTGGCTTCGCCGGCGCGATCGACGCCAACGATTGCAGCCGCGGTCTCGTCACAAGTCGTCTCTATCCCCAGAACGCGCATGATCGATCGACAAATCTCGGACAGGTTTCGGCCGGAACAGGCCACAAGGAGAGGCGGGCGGAGCTCCGACGGTTTCACGCCGGGGATTCCCTCGTATAGTGCGCCACGGAGCATAAGGCCAAGAGGCCGTGGAGTTCGCCGGCCAGCGGCCGGCATCAGGAAGACGCAAAGAGAATGAACGAGATCGCAGCTTCGGTTCGCGGACGCCAGGCCGGCCGCTTTGTCATTGGCACGCGCGGCAGCCCCCTGGCGTTGGCGCAGGCCAATGAGTTCGCCCGCCGCCTCGCCGAGGCTCATGGCTGGGCAAAGGACGAGCTGCCGCTCGAAATCATCGTCACGACGGGGGACTCCATTCGCGATCGTCCCCTCTCTGAGGCCGGCGGAAAGGGTCTGTTCACCAAGGAGATCGACCAGGCTCAGATCGAGGGCCGGATCGACTACGCTGTCCACTCCGCCAAGGATCTTCCCACCAAATTGCCCGACGGCCTCACCATCGCTGGCTATCTCCCCCGCGAGGATGTGCGCGACGCGTTGATCGCGCGCGGCATTTCCCGCGTGGCAGACCTGCCGCAGGGCGCTGTCGTCGGTTCGGCCTCGCTGCGCCGCCAAGCCATGCTGAGGCGCGCCCGGCCCGATCTCGAGATCGTCCTGCTGCGCGGCAATGTCGCAAGGCGGCTGGAGAAGGTGGCGAATGGAGAGATCGACGCGACCCTGCTCGCCATCGCCGGACTGAAGCGGCTCGGGCTCGCCGACAAGGCGACCGGCATCCTTTCCATTGAGGAATCGCTTCCGGCCGTCGGCCAGGGTGCGATCGCCATTGCGGTTCGCATTGGCGACACCGCGAGCGCGGAGGCTGTGCAGCCGATCCTCTGCCGTGACACCGGCATCGCACTCGCCGCCGAACGCGCCTTCCTGACCGAGCTCGACGGTTCCTGCCGGACACCGATCGCCGGTCATGCCACGGTCGAGGGCGACCGCTTCCATTTGCGGGGACTGCTGCTCTCGCCCGACGGCACGGCGATGGCCGAAGATAGCTGCAGCGGTCCCGTCAGCGAGGCCACGGAACGTGGAGCCGAACTCGGACGCGCCTTGCGCGCCAGGGCTCCGGCGGGGATCTACTCATGAGGCCGGGCGTTCCATGAACGCCAACGACGCGACAGGAGGGCGCATGCGCGTATTCGTGTTCAGACCGCAGGCGGATGCCGAACGCAGCGCCCGCGCGCTCACCGCCCATGGCCATGAGCCGATCGTGGCGCCGCTCTTCGACGTGGTCCGTCTCTCCGAGCCTGTACCCAAGGGTACATTCGCCGCCCTGATACTGACCAGCGGCAATGCGGTACCGGCCCTCGCCGATGCCCCACAGGCCTGGCGGGATCTGCCGGTTTTCACCGTCGGAGCACGGACGGCCGCGAAGATGCGCGACGCCGGTTTCGAGGATGCCCGCAGTGCCGATGGCGACCGCAACGACCTGATCGCTCTGGTCCAGCGCAACATCCCCACGCCGGCACGGCTGCTTCTGGTCGCTGGCCGGGACCGCCATGACGATATTGCGGAGCGCCTGGGCAAGGCCGGTTATGAGATCGCGAGCTGGACCGCCTATGCTGCCGAGGCCAGGCCGAGCCTGCCCGAAGTGGCGGCAGCCAGCCTGCGGGATGGGCGCGCCGAAGCCGCACTTCACTATTCACCACGAGGCGCCCAGACTTTTCTCACCCTGACACGCGCCTCCGGTCTCAGTGAACAAGCGCTCGAACTGACGCATGTCACGCTTTCGGCGGAGGTTGCGGCTCCCTTGATCGCAGCAGGCGCCAGCACGGTTCTGGTTGCGGAATACCCTGAAGAGGCAGCCCTGCTGGCTGCGCTGGATCAAGTGACCGCTCGCAATCGTCGCGCTGGGGGTGTTAGACAGGCCGTGACCGCGCCGGCCGGCGTCGAGACGGACAAGGATGCGATGAGCGAGCCGCAGACAGCCACGCCGCGCGGACGCCACCGGCGAACTCCCCCGACCATCGACGGCAAGGTCGAGGAGGCAGTGACCGCTGCACCAGAGGCCGCTTCGACAGAGACTGACCAGCCTCCCCCCGCAGCCACGCAACCCAGTGAATTCGCACCGGGGAGCACATCTCCGGCGCCTGAGCCCGCTGGCTTGGCTCCATCCGAGCCTGCGCCGCCCGTTTCGGGTGAGCCATCTCCCCCTCCGCGGCTGCCATGGGCTGCGCTGGCCGCGACCGGCCTGATCGGCGGCATCCTTGGGGCGGGTCTCATGACGCTGGTTGGTTCCCGCGCGACGCCCGATACCAGCGAACAGCAGATCGCCGAGCTGAAGGGGCGCCTCGAGACGCTGCAGCGCACGACGACCAATCTGCAAAGCGCAGTCACGAGCCTGCCCCAGCGCGCGGCGCTGGAGGCGCTCGATCGCCGAATCAGCGCAACGTCGGAGGCCGCCGCCAATGCGGCCACGGAGGCAAAGACCGCTGCCGCACGGCTGGCAGAACTCGCAAACGCTCCCGCCCCGGCCACGGCAGAGAACAGCTCGGCCATCGCCGGGCTGACGCAACGCCTCGGCACTGTCGAGACGCTCGCCAAGTCCGCGGCCTCGCCGAGCCCGCAGGCATTCGCCGCCGCGCGCATCGTGCTGGCCGAACGCATCCAGGGTGCGCTTGCTGCAGGCAGGCCCTTCTCGGCCGATATCGCAGCTCTCGGCAAGGGCGGCGGCTCGGCCGAACAGCTGGCCGCCCTCTCCGCCGTCGCCACGACCGGCGCACCGACGCAGGATGCGCTGCTGGCGCAATTCCGGGTTCATCGCGCCATGTTCGATCGCGAAATGACGCCGGCCGCCAAGGATTGGCAGGATCGTCTGCTTGGGCTCGCCAGCAAGGTCGTCACCATTCGCCCGGTTGGAGATACCGGTGCAAACGATCCTGCGACGTTGGTGATCCGCCTGGAGAACGCGCTTCTGCATAACGAATTCGGCAAGGCCGCCGGCCTCTGGGCTCAATTGCCCGAGCCCGCGCGGCGGGACAGTGCCGAGTTCGGCACCGGCTTGCAGAAGCGCGCTGCCGCGGACGCCGCGATCGGCAGGATTGCACAGGATGCGGTTGCCGCGCTCGGCGCGGGTGGCTGACGGAGGATAGCGTTCAATGGTTCGCGTGCTGCTCTATCTCTTCGTCATTGCCTGCCTCGCGGCTGGCGCCGTCTGGCTGGCCGATCGCCCCGGCGAGGTCTCGGTCCTCTGGCAGGGCTACCGCATCGAGACGAGCGTCGCGATCGCGGCGATCGGCGTCATCATCCTGGCGTTCCTCGCCATGCTCGCCTGGGCCGCAATGCGCTTCGTTCTCGGCCTGCCCTCCGCCTTCAGCTTCGCCTCGCGAGCACGGCGTCGGGCGCGCGGCTTCGAGGCCGTTTCCCGCGGAATGGTCGCGATCGGTGCAGGGGATCCGGTGGCCGCCGGGCGCTACGCCGTCGACGCCCGCAAGTTTTCCGGCAACGAACCGCTGACCCTGCTGCTGGAAGCACAAACCGCCCAGCTCTCGGGCGATCGGGGCCGGGCGGAGGCCGCCTTCAAGGCCATGCTCGACAAGCCGGAAACACGGGTGCTCGGCCTGCGCGGTCTGTTCGTCGAGGCCCGGCGCCGCGGCGACATGGCGGCTGCGCGCGCTTTTGCGGACGACGCCGTGCGGCGCTCCCCCTCGCTCGCCTGGGCCAATGACGCGCTGCTCGATTTCCACACCAGTGCCGGCGACTGGCAAGCGGCACGCACGGCCGTCGAACGCCGCGCCGCCCTGCGCCTCGCCGACAAGGCGGATGCCAAGCGCCAGCGCGCTGTGCTGCTGGCGGCGGAAGCCCTCGACGCGAAGGGCAGCGAACCGGAGAAGGCCTTGGCTGCCGCGCTGGAAGCGACAAAACTCGCTCCAGGCCTCACGCCCGCGGCCGCCCTGGCAGGACGCATGCTTGCCGAGCGGGGTGATATCCGCAAGGCAGCCAAGCTACTGGAGGCTGCCTGGCGCGAGGTCTCGCACCCAGATATCGCCGCCGCTTATCTCGATGTGCGCCCTGGCGACAGCGCGCAGGACCGCCTCGCACGGGCCGAAACGCTCGTGAAGCTGCGCCCAGCCGATCCGGAAGGCGTGCTGGCTCTCGCCGGCGCGGCGATCCATGCCCGTGATTTCGCCAAGGCCCGCCAGGCGCTGAAGCCGTTGCTGGCCGGCGGCGCATCCGTTCGCGTCTGCCTTCTCATGGCCGAACTCGAAGAGGCCGAGCATGGTTCGGCCGGTCGGGTTCGCGAATGGCTCTCGCGCGCCACGCGCGCACCGCGTGACGCGGCCTGGGTCGCGGACGGGCTGGTCTCTGACCATTGGCTGCCTGTCTCGCCGATCTCGGGGCGCCTCGATGCTTTCGTCTGGACTGTTCCTCCGGCGACACTCGGCAGCCAGGCGCCGGCGATCGACGATGTGCTGGCCGATCTCGACGATTCCGCGCCGCTGCTGGAAGGGCGCGCCGAGACGGTAGCAGCTGTTGAGCCCGCTAAACCGGCGATCGAGCAGGCAACGCTCGTCGCAACAGAGCCTGCGAAAACCGAACCCGCGAAGCCTGCAGTTGACGAGAAGCCTGCGACGGAACCTGTCGCCAGGGTTGAACCGGCCGTCGCTGCCAAGCTCCCAGTTCCGGTCATCGAGACGACAGCGGCTCCTGCGGCCGCAGCCTCGGTCCGCGATCATCGCCCCTCCCCGGTGATCTTCCCGGTCTCGCACGCACCAGACGACCCGGGGCCAGAGGACGCTCAACCCGCCGCAGCCGCCAAGGCAAAATTCCGCCTCTTCGGCTGATTGGGGAGCGTGCTGGCCGGGCGCGCGCCGCGTCTGCATGGGCGATCGCGCGAAAAGGGGTGCGGGTCTCCCTCCCGCCCCTTATAGCGGTCTGCATGAACACCGAACCAACTGCCCCACTATCGACCTCCTCGGACAACGCAGAGGGCGTCAGCCTGCATGTCGCTCCGGAGCAGGCAGGAATGCGCCTCGACAAGGCGCTCGCCATGCTTGCCGGCGAAATCTCACGCGCCCGCCTGCAGCAGGTCATCCGGGAGGGCGGAGTGAGCCTCAACGACGCGATCGCAGGCGATCCGAGCCGGAAGGTCGCCGCCGGCGACGTCCTGACCCTGGTCATGCCCGCTGCCAGGCCGCCTGCGCCCGTGGGCCAATCGATCCCGCTCGAGGTCGTCTACGAGGACGATGCCCTGATCGTGATCAACAAGCCCGCCGGTCTCGTCGTCCATCCCGCGGGGGGACATGAGGACGGCACGCTGGTCAACGCGCTGATCGCTCATTGCGGAGACAGCCTCTCCGGCATTGGCGGCGTCCGGCGGCCCGGCATCGTGCATCGGCTCGACAAGGACACAAGCGGGCTTCTCGTCGTGGCCAAGACCGACAAGGCGCATCAGGGGCTTGCCAAGCAGTTCGCCGACCATGGCCGCACCGGGCCCCTGGAGCGCGCCTATCTCGCGCTGGTCTGGGGTACGCCGCGCCGGCCACATGGCACGATCGAGGCCGCGCTCGAACGCTCGCACCGCAATCGCGAGAAGATGGCGGTCGTTGCCGAGGGCCGCGGCCGCGAGGCAATCACCCACTTCACCGTCCTGGAACGCTATCCGCCGCTGCTTCGCGGACAGGAGGAAGCCGAAGCGCTGGCCAGCCTGATCGAGTGCAGGCTGGAGACCGGGCGCACGCACCAAATCCGTGTCCATATGAGCCATCTCGGCCATCCCCTGCTGGGCGACCAGCTCTATGGCTCCGGCTATATGACCAAGGCGAGCCGCCTTCCCGGCGGCGCACGCGATGCGCTGGCCGCCCTCGGCCGGCAGGCGTTGCATGCGACGGTGCTTGGCTTCGCCCACCCGGTGACGAACGAAGAAATGTATTTCGAGGCTCCTCCGCCGGTCGATTTTGCAAATCTGCAAGCGGAACTCGCGGCCCTGTGAGCTAATCTGGCCACTTCGCCTACTTTCCGCCAAGCTCGGTTGGCATATAATGAGGCTTGGATGCGGATGGCTTAAGGGGCGCCGCATGGGGCCGGGCTCGACGAACCGTCACACGGTTTGCGCGTTGGTTCAGGCACATCATCCAAAACCTGCGCGAGGGTCGTTCGCGCGGTTGGCTTGCCGCGAAGCGGGAGCCAGGAAAGGAGAAACGAGCATGGCGATTGCATCGCTGCCCGTCATGTCCGCGGAGGGCGGACTTTCACGTTACCTCGAAGAAATTCGCAAGTTCCCGATGCTGGAGCCGAGCGAGGAATACATGCTCGCCAAGAGCTGGCGCGAGCATGGCGACCGCGATGCGGCGCATAAGCTCGTCACCTCGCATCTGCGGCTGGTGGCCAAGATCGCCATGGGCTATCGCGGCTACGGTCTGCCGATCGGCGAAGTCGTATCCGAAGGCAATGTCGGCCTGATGCAGGCGGTCAAGCGCTTCGAGCCCGACAAGGGCTTCCGTCTTGCAACCTACGCCATGTGGTGGATCAAGGCCTCGATTCAGGAATACATCCTGCGCTCGTGGTCGCTGGTGAAGATGGGCACCACCGCCAACCAAAAGAAGCTGTTCTTCAACCTCCGCAAGGCGAAGAGCAAGATTTCGGCACTTGGCGAGGGCGACCTCAAGCCGGATCAGGTCAAGACCATAGCGACCAAGCTCGGCGTCAACGAGCAGGACGTCATCGATATGAACCGCCGTCTCGGCGGAGATGCGTCGCTGAACACGCCGTTGCGCGAGGATGGCGAGGGCGAATGGCAGGACTGGCTCGTCGACGACAGCGAGAGCCAGGAGCGCCGCCTCGCCGACTCCGAGGAAAGCGATAACCGCCACCAGGCGCTGCGCGAAGCGCTGACCGTGCTCAATCCGCGCGAACGCCGGATCTTCGAGGCTCGCCGGCTGGCCGATGACCCGATCACGCTCGAGCAACTCTCCGAGGAATTCGGGGTCTCGCGCGAACGCGTCCGGCAGATCGAGGTCCGCGCCTTTGAAAAGGTGCAGGAGGCAGTCAAGAAGGCCTTGACCAGGATCGAAGCACCGCGCGCCGCCCTGCCCGCGAACTGATGCCTTAATCCTTCGGCAGCACGATGCGAAAAGGGGGCGGTGACGCCCCCTTTTCTGTTCAGTAGAGCGGCGCCAAGGGCTGCAGGGGCAGCCGGAACGGCCCGAGATAGACCCGGCCCTCGCGCAGGACGACCGGCGGCAGAGGCGTAAGCCCGGGTGTGCCGCCGCTCGGCTTGCCACCAAGCAGTCCGCCAAGACCGGCGGCAAGACCACCGAGCTTTATGCCGCCAATCCGGTCGATGCCCGCGACACCGGCATCGATCTGACCGGACATGCGATGCGTCTGGTCGAGCAGCAGACGCCCGCTCGCCTCGAGCCGGGCAGCCCCCTTTGTCATCAGCAGTCGCATCAATTCGACCTGCCCGCCGGTGGTACGCCAAGCTTCGAGCGCATCGGGATTGAACCCGGCCTTGAACGCCAGCGACTGGGTCAGGCTAGCCTGCATCTCGACATCACCTGGTTCAGTGGTCCCGAGCAGCGCATCGAGCGCGGGCAGCACCGAGCCCTTCGCTGTCAGCGCAAGATCTGCCACCTGCTCGGTCGCAAAACGTGCCGGGTTTCGGCGCAAATGCACATCCAGCTGATTGGCGCGCCAAGTTTCATTGCTCGCGCCCGGCGCCGTCAATGTCGCATTCGGCTCGATCAACACCATGGAGAAACGCTCGGGCTCGCGCTCCTTCAACGCCAGGCTGGCCTCGAGCTGACTCCAGCCGAGATCAAGTTTGCGGCCTTCAGGCAGGGCAGCCTGCAGTGGCCCCTTGACCTCCAGGATGACGAGGCCGGGTGAATAGATCTGCCCGACCGCCACACTCGGGCCGGTCTCGACCTTGACCGTATCGCCCCAGCGCGACGAGGTCAGCGTCAGCCCGGCGCAGCGAACCTCGATCCGAAAGGGAAAGCCTGCGACGGAGCGATCGCTGCAGGTCCATGTGCGGCCCATCTGGGCCTCTCGGGCGACAGCGCGATCGAGCCCCTCGACCACCCGCCCCTTGACGAAGAACCAGAAGCCGGACCAGGCCACGGCCAGCAGCACGAGCAGGGCGAAGGGCGCATAAAGCCAGAAGCGGCCTCGGCGGCGCTCGGAAGGGAGGTCGGTCATGCGGCAGCGATCCATTGCGCGAAAGCGGCGGGATTGTTAGCTCCCGCTCGCAGGAAGCGCCAGACCCGCCATTCTCTCGGCCGATTCGGACGCTTCCTTCGTCAAGCAGCTTCTGACGGCGAAACTGTGGGATAACGATGACAGCGAATGCAGCTTCTGACGATCTCTGGGTCTTCGGCTACGGTTCGTTGATCTGGCGCCCCGGCTTTGCCTTCGAGGAAAGCGTAGCGGCCCGGCTCAACGGATATCACCGCTCGCTCTGCGTCTTCTCGCATGTCCATCGCGGCACGCCGGAACGGCCGGGGCTCGTGCTCGGACTGGATCGTGGCGGAATTTGCCGGGGGCTCGCCTTCAGGGTCGCGCCCGCCCACGCCGCCGAGACCATCGCCTATCTGCGCGAGCGCGAACAGGCGACCTCCGTCTATCTCGAACGCCATCTGCCCGTCAGGCTCGAGGATGGCCGCCGCATTCGGGCGCTGGTCTATGTGGCCGACCGCAGACACCTGCAATATGCTGGCCGCCTGCCGGCCGAGGAATTGCTCAAGCTGGTGCGTCAGGGCCGAGGAAGCTCCGGCGAGAACCCCGATTACGTCCTGCGCACGCATGATCATCTGCGCAAGATGGGCATCTTCGACCCGGTCCTGAGCCATCTGGCTCATGTGCTGGCCCCCGGTCTGCCCGAGCCGCGGCCGCCGCTCTGAGCCTCACACCTGCGGCATCAGGTCGAGCAACGCCGCCCGGCGGCTCAAGCCGTCCTCGGCGAGCAGATGGATATGGATCTCGCTCGCCCCTGCCAGCACGACCGAACGGCGCCAGCGCGTCAGCGCAGCTTCAATCCCGAAAGGGCCGCTCTCGCGCGCCGCGATGATTTGCCGGTCCTCGGATACCGCGAGCAGCACGGCATCGCTGAAGCCGAGCGCATGATCGTCCGTGACCGAGAAGACCGAGGCGACATAGCGCCGCCCTGATCGACCGCGCCAGGCGGTGAAGCGACGCTCGCCCAATCCCGCGGCGCTGCGGAGCGGCATTTCGCGCGCATCCGCACCGGGTTCGATGCTCCATTCGTCCAGCTTAAGGGCGAGAACAGGCATTTGTTCCTCCTTTGTTCTGAACAAAAAGAGAACAAATTTGATCGCCTGTCAAGCATGGCCCGCCTTGTAGGCAGGATGCCGACCGAGGCTCGTCTAAGCGAGGGGGTCCTGCCCGATCCTGGCGAGTTCGCCGCGCCCCGTGGCGAGCAGCCTGTCGCTCGCAGTCTCGATGCGCTCCTGCAACTGCGCCTGGAAAGCTTCCTTCGACATGCCGGGCAGGATCGGCGGCAGGATCTCGACGCGAATCGTTCCGGGCCGGCGCAGGAATTTGCGGCGCGGCCAGTAGAGCCCCGAATTGAGCGCAACCGGTACACAGGGCACGCCGAGCTCGGCATAGAGATGCGCGACGCCGAACTTGTAGGCCGGTGGCGCCCCGGCCGGGCGGCGCGTTCCTTCGGGGAAGATCAGGAGCTGGCGGCCGTTCTGGCCGAGTTCGACCTTGGCGCGGCGGGTCACATGCGAAAGCGCCCGTGCCCGCGCGCCACGATTGACCGGGATCATGCGCATCTTCCACAGGCACCAGCCGAAGAACGGGATCCAGGTCAGTTCGCGCTTCAGGATAAAGACCGGATCCTGGAAGATGGTAACGAGCGCGAAAGTCTCCCAGAACGACTGGTGCTTCGCAGCCACCATCATGCCGCCCTGCGGAATATTCTCGAGACCGGTAATCTCGTAGCGGGTTCCAGCCGTCACTCGCATGAGCCACAACGCACTGCGCGCCCAGTTCAGGGCGACCGCCAGCATATAGCGTCGCGGCAAGGCAAGCGCGGGCAATGCCCCGAAGATCAGCCACAGGATCAGGTTCAGATAGAACAGGACGTTGAAAAGGAGCGAGCGCAGAACGAGCATGGCGCGCAAAGAGCGCGCCGGCTCGCCGACGTCAAGCGCCGCGCTCTTCCACCCCCAGCCGCGTGCGCTTTTCATTCTCGGGGCCGAGCACGCTGGCAGGTTTGGATGAGACCGGCTTTCGCCCGCCGATGATCACCGACAGGCGCGATGTTTCCGGATCGTCCTCCAGCATGCTGCGCAGCCGCGCCACCAGGTATTTCACATATTCCGGGACGAGCACCTTGGCGACGCGCCATTCGTTCCACCAACTCGATGCATCGATATGCTCGGTCACCACCGGATGCGGCACGACGCGAACGCCTGGCATGGCGTGGCTGAACTCGGCCAGCGCCCGCGGCATATGATAATTGGAGGTGACCAGCAGCAGTGACTTGAAGTCGTGCCGGCGGACCCAGCGCCGTGCCTCGATGGCATTGCCGATGGTGTTGCGGGCGCGATAGTCGAGATCGACGCAACAGCCGAGCAGTTCGCGCGCAGAGGGGTTGAGCTTCGCAAGTTCCTCGCGGCCCGTGCGCTCGTTGACACCGCTGATCAGCAAGCGAGAGCCGCGCTCGGCCCCGAGCAAGCCGATCGCATCGCCAACACGCTGAGCCCCGCCGGTCACGACGACGATCGCATCCGTGCGCGGCGCGACCGCCGGCTCGCGCTGTTCGATCCTGGCAATGAACCCGGCATAACCACAGGCGAGCGCAATCGCGAGCAGGGCAGCAACGGCAAGCGTCAGGCGCCATGCCCAGACTCCTGCGGAGCTCCTCCTGCTCGTCGCGGTCGGCGACATCGCGTTGTCCCCACCCCTCACCGGCAGCTGTCCGTGTCTGATTCCCATCATCACCATGTCTTGCCAGGCTAAACTGGCAATCGGGCATAAGGGCGACGTGAAAAGCCGTCCTTCGCCTCAGAGATTAAGACTTCACTACCCCAGCACCCGCAAATAATGGCGCACGGTAAACCGCGAAACGAGACCGGATATCGCCGCGACCACCATCGCCACCAGAAGCACAGCGGCATAACCCGACCAGCCGATCTCGAAAGCCCCGAACATGGCCTGAATCTGCTCTGACCCCGGCGAGGAACTCCAACTGGACGCGAGCCAGCCGAGAATGGCGATGGCCACGATCGCAGCAAGCCCTCCAGCCGCCCCTCCCTTGAGCCCGAGCCTGACGAAACGCGCCTGGAATTCCCGCGCGATGAAGTCATCATCAGCTCCGACAAGATGCAAGACCTCGACACTGTCACGGCTGCCGGCCATCGCCCCGCGCGTCGCAAAGGCTACCGCCAGCGCCGCGGCAGTCAGGACCAGCAGCACGACGACGACACCGGCAAGGATGATGGTGTTGGCCATGGTCGAGAGACGGCGCAGCCAGAGGCGGTGATCGTCCAGGCTCGCAGTCGGGACGTCGCGCCGCAGCGTTTCCTTGAAAGCCGCAATTTCCGCGGAGTTGCCGCTTCGCAATTTCAACACGATCAGCCGCGGCACCGGCAGCTCGACGAGATCGAGCCCCGCGCCCAGCCAGGGCTCGAGCAGCTTGTCCGATTCGGCCTTTGGGACGGCGCGAACCTCGTCGACGCCGGCAACGGCACGTGCCATCTCGACCGAGCGCGCGACGTCGCTCTCAATGTTGCGGCGCGTGTCCGGCCTGATCTGGATCGTCATCTCATTGGCGACTGCACCGCGCCACTGCTCCGAGGCATGCGCGGCGAGCAGCGCCGCGCCGGCACTGAGAGCCGCAAGAAAGGTCAGGATCGCAATCACGGCGACCAGCGCCCGTCCGGCAGCCGAATCGACCGGGACCAGCGGCTGGTCCCGTCGGAGATTGAGCGGAAGCGCGCGTTCACGCGGCTCCCCATCCTGCTCGAAGTCAGCCGTCGACATGAAGATGGCCGTCGGCAATGACAAGGCGCGGAGCATCATAGAGCTCCATCAGCGCGAGATCATGGGTTGCGATCACGACGGCGGTGCCGAGCGACTGCAATTCCATGAACAGGCGCAGCAACCGCCGGCCGAGCGCGGGGTCGACATTCCCGGTGGGCTCGTCCGCCAGCAACAGCTCCGGCCGCCCGATCAGGGCGCGCGCGATCGCGGCGCGCTGCTTCTCGCCGCCCGAAAGAATGGTGGGTACGGCATGCATGCGCTCGCCGAGACCGACCCAGCGCAGCAGCTCGACGACCTCGGCCCGGTAGCTCGTCTCCTCCTTGCCGAGCACGCGCAGCGGCAGCGCGACGTTCTCGTAGACGGTGAGGTGGTCGAGCAGGCGAAAATCCTGGAACACCACCCCCATGCGACGGCGAAAGGCCGTGAGCGTCGTCGCATCCAGCCGCGACACATCCTGGCCGAACAGGTTCACCAGCCCACGCGTCGGTTTCAGCGCCATCAGCACGAGCCGGATCAAGGTCGTTTTGCCGGCGCCCGACGGGCCGGTCAGATACTGGAACGAGCGCGGCGCGATGCTGAAGTTGATGTCCTTCAACACCTCCGGGCCCATGCCGTAACGCAGACCGACATTCTCGAACCGAACCAAGCCCTCGTCCCTTCGGAGCAAGCCCGGCAGTCGCGGGCATCCCTTGCGAATCTCGACCGCGATCCTACACCGCAAGCCGGTGCCGGCGGAAAGCCGGCCTATCTTCAAACCATGCAGTACAGGTTCTTCACGGGGCGTTAACCATAAATCCCTCCAATGGGTCGAGACCTCCACGAGCCGCACGCGAGAGCTTGAATCGCACTGCGCCCGGGAAGAAATCTGCAGCGGCACGTGAGTCGCGCGTACCGGTGCCCTTGCGAAAGAGTCATTCGCCAAACCATGCTGATCGTCTGTCCGTCCTGCTCCAGCCAATATGAACTCGATGCGGCCAAACTTGGCCCGTCCGGGCGCAAGGTGCGTTGCGCCAAATGCGAGACGCGCTGGCATGTCGAGGCGGAGCCCCAGCCGGTCGCATTTCCCGATGCGCCGAGCAGCGAGGAAACGACCGCGCTGCTCGACGAAGAGCTGCGCCGCGCAGCCGAGATCGAGGAACAAGTGTCCGCGCTCGCAGCCGAGCGGGCAGCCCTGGCCGAAGGCGATGAGCCAGGCCGCCCTGGGGCCAGGCCGCGCGGTCGCCGTTCGGCGCGCACAGGTCGAAAGCCCGTTCCGCTGCCGCTGGGCACCCGCCTGCGAACCATGGCTGCGCCGGCGCTCGCGATCGGCGGTCTTGCCGTGCTCGGGCTGCTTGTCTGGAAGCGGGATATGGCGGTCCGCGGCGCTCCCCAGCTCGCTGTCGTCTTCGAGAAGATCGGCCTGCCGGTGAACGTGCGCGGCCTCAGTCTGACGGGCATCGAGAGCGGGGTCGTGCAGGACGCGCAAGGTCGCTTCCTGGTGGTCGAGGGCGACGTCACCAACATCACCAAGACCGTCGCCAAAGTGCCGCAGATCGAGGTTGCAGTGCGCGATTCGGCTGGCCAGACCCTCTATACCTGGGCAACAGAGCCGCCGCGCCCGACCCTGGAACCATCGGAGCTCGTCCGTTTCCGAGCCCGGCTCGCGGCCCCCCCGGAGGCCGGTCAATCCGTGTTGGTGCGCTTCACGGCCGCCAAGTCGGCCGGGATCGCCAGCGCACGCTGATCAGACAACGGTGGAGGTTGCCCGCGCCTTCACCTCGCCGCACTATCCCGCCGCAAGCGATCGTATAAACCTGCGATTGGAACCAGACTGCGCAGCACGCTGCGCCAAAACGGGCGCCGGCAGCCGGCGAGACCCGGAAGGACATTGACGACGATGACTCAGCCCCAACGCATCCGGGTGCTCTACGAAGAGGCGGCGATCGCCAAGCGGAATGAGGAAATGGCGCACGAGATCGCTGCCGCCTACCCGCCCGACCTGCTGGTCGTCGCAGTGCTCAAGGGCAGCTTCATGTTCGTCGCCGACCTCATCCGGGCGATGCATCGCGCCGGCATGACGCCGCAGGTCGAATTCGTCCATCTCTCGAGCTATCGCGCTGCGACCATTTCCTCCGGGCAGGTCGAAATCCTGCGCGACGTGCAGAGCGACGTTCGTGGCCGTCAGGTGCTGCTGGTCGACGACATCCTCGAATCCGGCCGAACCCTTGCCTTCGCCAAGGACCTGTTGGCCGCCCGTGGCGCATCGCGCGTTTCGACAGCAGTGCTTCTGGAAAAGCCGGCCAAGCGCGCCGTCAACATCCAGGCCGATTATGTCGGCTTCGACTGTCCCGACTACTTCGTCGTCGGCTACGGCATGGATGTCGCACATTCCTATCGGCAGCTGCCCTATGTCGGCGTCATCGAAACCGCCGATCAGGCCGGCCTTCCGGGTATCTGAGCGATGTCACGTATTCTGGTCGTCGACGATGAGGAAAGCCTGCGCGCCCTGGTGGCGCGCGGTCTCACGCTTGACGGACATGTCTGCATGATGGCGGGCGACGGCGCCGAGGCGCTGGAGATTCTCATGGCCGAGAAGGGGCGTTTCGACCTCCTGCTCACCGATATCCGCATGCCGCTGATGGACGGGATCGCGCTGGCGCTCGCCGCCAAGCAGGAGTTTCCGGACCTGCCGATCATGCTGATGACGGGCTATGCCGAGCAGCGTGAGCGCGCCAAGAGCCTGGAGGCGATCGTCTCGGAAGTGATGACGAAGCCCTTCACCATCGCCGAATTGCGCGCCACCGTCATGCGCGTGATCGAGCGCTCGATCGGCTGATCATCGCAATTATACCGGTATCACGCTCTCCGGACGATTCATCGGGCCAGAGAATGCCGACCTTTGGCGATAGCCGCAGACTTTCGTCGCGGCATTTATTGCAACCGAGTTGCAGCTGCATTGACGGGTTTTGCTCGACCTGTCATCCTGCTCTTGCAAATGAATTGCAGGTCGGGGTCGAGCATGACAATCGATGTCGTGAGCACGTCGAAGGATGTCGCGGACGCGGCGCACCCAGCCGGGTGGCAACGGCCGCGGGGTGATCCGTCGCTGCTGGACGTCTTTCGATCGATCCCGGTTTCGGCCAAGGCCACTCCCTGGCGCAAGTTCCTCACATTTCTCGGGCCGGGCTATCTGGTGGCCGTCGGCTACATGGACCCCGGCAACTGGGCGACCTCGCTCGCGGGGGGCGCGCAGTTCGGCTACACGCTGCTGGTTGTCGCCCTCGTCTCCAATATCATGGCGATCATCCTGCAGTCGCTTTGCGCGCGGCTGGCGGTCGCGACAGGCAGGGACCTCGCCCAGGCCTGCCGTGATGCCTATCCGCGCTGGGTCTCTTGGCCGCTCTGGATCTTTGCGGAACTGGCGATCTGCGCGACCGATCTCGCCGAGGTCATCGGCACGGCGATCGGGCTCAATCTGCTCTTCGGGATTCCGCTCGAAATCGGCGTATTGATCACCGCGCTCGATGTCTTCGTCATCCTCTGGCTGCAGACCAAGGGCTTTCGCTGGATCGAAGCCTTCATCATCACGCTGCTCGGCGTCATTGCGGCCTGTTTCGCCGTCCAGATCGCGCTCGCCGATCCGGACTGGGGCCAGGTCATTCGCGGCTTCGCCCCGACGACCGACATCGTCACCAATCCCAACATGCTCTACCTCGCGCTCGGCATCATCGGCGCGACGGTGATGCCGCATAACCTCTATCTGCATTCCGGCATCGTGCAGACCCGCGCCTATGGCGGCAGCCTGCCGGAGAAGCGTGAGGCGCTGAAATACGCAACACTGGATTCGACCGTCGCCTTGATGTTCGCGCTGACCATCAACGCAGCGATCCTGATCCTCGCCGCCGCGACCTTCTACAAAACAGGTCAGAACACCGTCTCCGAACTCGGGCGCGCACATGAACTGCTCGCCCCGCTGCTCGGCGCCTCGATCGCCCCATCGCTCTTCGCCATTGCGCTGCTCTGCTGCGGCCTGAACTCGACGGTGACCGCGACCATGGCGGGACAGATCGTCATGGAAGGCTTCATCGACATCAAGCTGGCGGCTTGGCTGCGCCGCCTGGTCACGCGCCTCGTCGCCATCATTCCAGCGATCGTCGTGACGATCGTCTATGGCGAAGCGCAGACCGGCAAGCTGCTCATCCTCTCGCAGGTGATCCTGAGCTTCCAGCTGCCCTTCGCCATCGTGCCGCTCGTCATGTTCACGGCGTCGCGCAAGAAGATGGGCGAACTTGTCTCGCCGCGCTGGCTGACGGCGAGCGCCTTCGTCATCGCGGCGATCATCATCGCCCTGAACGTCAAGCTGATCTTCGACGTCGCCTTCGGCTGAACCGAGCGGAGATCTACCGGTTCAGCCACCAGATCGAGATTGTCAGCACGGTCGCGAAGGACACCCAGGCGGCATAGGGCCAGAACAGATTAGCCGCGAGACGATCGAGCGGCGCGAAGCGCTTGATGGTGACCAGGATCATCGCCAGCAGCGGCAGGATCACCACGATCCCGATGAGCGGGCTCTGCATTCCGAAGAATACGAATGACCACAGCGCGTTCAGCAGAAGCTGGACATGATAGGCGATCAGTGCCCCGGACTTGCCGGGCGTCTCTGCCGGCAGTCGGAGGATGCGGTAGACACTCAACGCCATGATCGCAAACAGCGCCGTCCAGACCGGCGCGAACAGCCAGTTCGGCGGGTTGAATGGCGGCTTGGCAAGTGTCGCATACCAGCCTGGAATCTGCGGGACCGTTACCGCGCTGCCCAGCAGCGAGGCGGCGACCACCGGGACGATCGCAATCAGCAGATCGACCCAGATCGGCCTCGGCGAAGGCCCGGCCTTGCTCGACAAAGTGCTCATGCCCCCAGCATGGGGTGCGTCTGCGGTATCGGCAAGCCGAGACCCTTGCGCCAACCCCCATGCCTGCGCCAGATGGACATTCCCGTTCCTCATGGAACCTTTCCGGAATCGCTCCATGACCAAGCGCCCGCTTCATCCCCGTTCGCTGGCCGCCCAGGCCATGGGCGAGATCGATCCGCTCACCAAGGGTGTCGTGACGCCGATCCATATCGCCACGACCTATATCCGCGACGAGGACAACGGTTACTCCTCCGGTTTCGTCTATGGACGTCCGGACAACGAGACGGTACGCGAGGCGGAAACCGTGCTCGCGATGCTGGAAGAGGCGAAGGCAGGGGCACTGCTCTTCAGCTCGGGCATGGCGGCCGCCACGGCTGTCTTCCAGGCGCTCTCGCCGGGCGATCATGTCGTCGCCTCGAAGGTGATGTACTGGGCGCTTCGCTCCTGGCTTCTGACCGAGGCCACGCGTTGGGGCCTGAAGATCGAATTCGTCGAGACAGACGATCTCACCGCGCTGAAGGCCGCCGTGAAGCCAGGCGTCACCAAGCTGGTCTGGGCCGAGACGCCCTCAAACCCGCTCTGGACCATCACCGACATCGCCGCCGCGGCCGAGATCGCCCATGCGGCCGGAGCGAAGCTTGCCGTCGATTCGACCTGCGCGTCTCCGGTCCATACCCGGCCGCTTACGCTCGGTGCCGACATCGTCATGCACGCTGCCACCAAGGTGCTGAACGGCCATTCCGACGTCGTCGCCGGCGCCCTCTGCGCCCGCGAGGATGATGCCTTCTGGAACCGCGTGAAAACCGTCCGCAAGATGCAGGGCGGCATTCTCGGACCGTTCGAGGCTTATCTGCTGATGCGCGGCATGCGCACCCTGCACGTCCGCCAGGAACGCCAGACGGCCTCCGCCATGACGCTCGCCCAGAAGCTCTCCGCCCACCCGCTGGTGGCCCGCGTGCTCTATCCCGGACTGCCACAACATCCCGGTCATGACATCGCGGCGCGCCAGATGCAGAACGGCTTCGGCTATATGCTGTCGATCCAGGTCACCGGCGGCGAGAAGGCGGCGATCAAGGCGGCGGCGCATGTCGAACTCTACAAGCGCGCCACCTCGCTGGGCGGCGTCGAGAGCCTGATCGAGCATCGCGCCTCGATCGAGGGCGCAGGCTCGCCCTGCCCGGTCGATCTGCTTCGCCTCTCGACCGGCATCGAAGATGTCGAGGATCTCTACAACGACCTCGACCAGGCGCTAAAGACCGGACACGCCTAGAACCGGCGGCCCCGGACCATAGCCCGCAGGCGCACGCGCCCACCCTTTCCGCCGCCTTTGAGCGGCGGCGGAAAGGGTCCCGAATTGCCGGTCGTTCGAGCAGCCTCAGGGCTGGAACAGGCCGCAGCCGTGGGAACGCGTGCGTCGCCTTGAATGGTATCGTGGCCGCACGCGCTTGCCGCGTGCGAACGGCACGGCCCGCCTCTTCCTCGGGCGGCGTCGTGAAGCCATGGGAGCTCAATCTCCGGGCTAGCCCGGGCGCGACCGCGAAGCCCGTCGGCGCCGACCGCCAAGCGCGATCCTTCCGAGCGTGCCGGCGGACAAGTCTCGTGATCGATCCGGTTGATCGTCACAGGCCTGCAACAGCCGATCGTTAGCTCTGCGCGGCATCAGCGAGGAGATGACGCTCATGACCGGCCAAGCCTTTGCAACGAATCGCCGCACGCTTCTGCTCGGCCTTGGCGCCGCAGCGTTGATACCGCAGGCAATGCCTGCCGCCGCGCGCAGCCTGCCGGCTCTTCCGACCGCCAATCCCGGCACCGATACGAGCTACTGGAACACAGTTCGCGGCCTCTACAGCGTCACGCCCGACATGGTGAATCTTGAGAACGGCTATTGGGGCATCATGGCCGAGCCCGTGAAGGCCGAATACAAGCGCCTGACCGACTTCGTGAACTTCGAGAACACGGTCTATGCCCGCAGCAGGATCGGCGCCGATCTCGACAACGTTCGCACCCCACTCGCCGCATTCCTCGGCGTGGCGCGTGAGGAGATCGCGCTGACGCGCGGCGCAACCGAAGCGCTGCAGGCCCTGATCTCCGGCTACAACAGGCTCAAGCCCGGCGACACCGTGCTCTATGCCGATCTCGACTACGATTCGATGCAGTATGCGATGAACTGGCTGAAGGCCCGGCGCGGCGTCGATGTCGTCAGGTTCGACATCCCCGAGCCCGCCACGCGCCAGGCAGTGCTCGATGCCTATGATGCGGCGCTCAAGGCCAATCCCAGGACGAAGCTTCTCCTGCTGACCCATATCAGCCATCGGACCGGCCTGATGATGCCGGTCAAGGAACTGGCCGCGATGGCCAAGGCGCGCGGCGCCGATGTCATCCTCGATGCCGCCCATAGCTGGGGCCAGGTCGCCTTCCAGGCCCGGGATCTCGGCGTCGATTTCATCGGCTTCAACCTGCACAAATGGATCGGCGCGCCGCTCGGTGTCGGCCTGCTCTACGTTGCCAAGGATCGGCTCGGCGATATCGATCCCTATATGTCCGACGAGGATTTCAAGGCCGACGATGTCCGCTCCCGGATCCATACCGGCACGCCGAACTTCGCCGCGCAGCTCGCAGTCCCCGCCGCACTCGCCCTGCATCAGGAGATCGGCCCGGAGGCCAAGGAGGCGCGCTACCGCCACCTGCGCAATCACTGGGTCGCCAAGGCACGCGAACTCAAGGGCGTCGAGATCCAGACCCCGGACGATCCCGGCATGGTGGCCGGCATCACCTCGTTCGCGCTGACCGGCAAGCGTAGCCCTGCGGAGACCAATGCGATCGTTGCAGAGCTGCGCGACAAGCACAAGGTCATGACCGTTCGCCGCGGCGGCGTCGCCAAGGGCAACACGATCCGGATCTCGCCGGCCCCCTACATCATGGAGGCGGATCTCGATCGCTTCGTCGAGGCCCTGGCGATCGTCTCCGGCAATCGCGCGGGATAAACCCTCGGCCCGCGGGAGAGCGGAACGCGGCCGCGCCGCATCCTCAAGAGGCGACAATGGGGTGAGGCGCGTCGCCGATCCCCGTTCTGGCTTCTCCCTCCCCTCGGAGGAGGAGAATTTCAGGCCTTCGCGACCTTCTGATAGTCCTTGACGTCGGAGAAGGTGATCTCCGGGACGCGCTCCGCATCGTATTTCAGTGTGAACTGGGACGAAGCCATGAAGACCGGGTCGCCATCGAGGTCGTCCGCCATCGAGGACGGCTTCAGCGCAACGAACTTTGCGAGCGCCGCCTGATCGTCCGAGGAGACCCAGCGCGCGATCGCGAACTGGCATGGCTCGAAATCGACGGGCAGCGAATACTCGACATCCATGCGCTCCTTCAGCACGTCGAGCTGCAATGCGCCGACCACGCCGACGATCGCCGGCGCGCCGTCATGCGGCAGGAAGAGCTGGACGACCCCCTCCTCCGCCATCTGCTGCAGGGCCTCGCGCAGCTTCTTCGCCTTCATCGCGTCCTTGAGCTTGACGCGGCGCAGGATTTCCGGCGCGAAGCTCGGCACGCCCTTGAAGACGATGTCCTCGCCCTCGGTGAGCGTATCGCCGATGCGCAAGGTGCCATGGTTCGGCAAGCCGACGATGTCGCCGGCAAAGGCCTCTTCGGCAATCGAGCGGTCGCGCGCGAAGAAGAACTGCGGCGCATTCAGCGGCATCGGCTTGCCCGTGCGAACCAGCTTCGCCTTCATGCCGCGCGAAAGCTTGCCCGAGCAGACCCGCATGAAGGCGATGCGGTCGCGATGGTTGGGATCCATGTTCGCCTGGATCTTGAAGACGAAGCCGGTCATTTTCGGCTCTTCCGCCTCAACTGCGCGTTTGTCCGCGACCTGGGCGCGTGGGCTCGGCGCATGCCGGCCGAGCGCGTCGATCAGGTCGCGCACACCATAGTCACGCAGCGCCGCACCGAAATAGACCGGCGTCAGATGGCCCTCGCGGAAGGACTCCAGGTCGAACGGCTTCAGGCCCTCGCGCGCCAGGAAAACCTCCTCCCGCCAGGTCTCGGCAAGGCCGTTCGGCAGGAGCTCGTCGAAGAGCGGATCGTCCTCACCCGCAACGGGGGTTCCCGCGTCGCTCTCGTCGCCCTTCTGGTTGCGACGGAAGGTATTCGAGGCGAAATCGAGTGTCCCGACGAAGTCGCGCCCGCGCCCGACCGGCCAGGTCATCGGCGCAACGTCGAGCGCCAGCGTCGTCTCGATCTCGTTGATCAGGTCGAAGGGATCGCGCGTCTCGCGATCGACCTTGTTGATGAAGGTCACGATCGGGATATCGCGTAACCGGCAGACCTCGAACAGCTTCTTGGTCCGCGCCTCGATACCCTTGGCGGCGTCGATCACCATCACCGCGGAGTCGACCGCCGTCAGCGTGCGATAGGTGTCTTCCGAGAAGTCCTCGTGGCCCGGCGTGTCGAGCAGGTTGAAGACGTGCCCGCCATACTCGAAGGTCATCACCGAGGTGACGACCGAGATGCCGCGCTGTCGCTCGATCTTCATCCAGTCGGATGATGTCTGGCGGCGGCCCGCCTTGGCGCGCACTTCGCCGGCAAGCTGAATCGCGCCGCCGAAATAGAGCAGCTTCTCGGTCAGCGTCGTCTTGCCGGCGTCCGGGTGCGAGATGATGGCGAAGGTGCGCCGGCGCGCATGCGGCGCAACGGCGGTCGCCGGGGCATCAAGGGTGGAGATATCGGTCATGCCGGTGTCAAGACAGGAAGGGCGCCCGCTGTCAATCATCCGCAGCACGACTCCGATGCCAACCGCCCCCTGGTGGGCGCGCAGATCACCAGGGATTAACCATTCGCAGCCATCATCCGGCGCCGCGATCACATCTGCGCCAGCTGCGGCCGGCGCTCCAACCCACGAGCGGATGGCGTCCCTGCGCAAGATTTCGAGCCAGATCTTCGGAGCCGTTCTGCTTCTTGCCGTCACTGCCGCTCTGGCCACCATCCTCGGCGTCCAGGCGCTCGGCCGCTACGCGGCGATGACGGACGAGATGCAACTCGCATCACGCCGCGTGCTCATCGCGGAACGTATCAACGGATTGGTCAACGCCGTCGTGATGGAAACGCGCGGGCTCTATATGAGCCGCGATTCCGCCGATGCCGAGCGTTTCGCCAAGCCACTCCTGGATGATCTGGCTCAGATCCATGAGGTCATGGACGATTGGCGCCCTCTCGTTCAGGCCGAGGACAGCGCAGCCTTTGCCGCCGTTTCCGATCAGATCGAACAATTCATCCGCTTCCGGCGCGAGACGGTCCGGCTCGCGCGCTCGGAAGGCCCGTTTGCAGCCGACAGGCATGGCAATAACGAGGTCAACCGGGCGAACCGCAAGGCCCTGAATGAAGCGCTGAAGCACATCGCGATCCTCAACGACGTCAACAGCCGCATCATTGATGCCCGTCTCGACGCGCTGCAGGACAGCAGCGCCCGGCGCCAAATGATCATCGGTGCCCTGATGATCGCGGCCGGGCTCGCCCTCGCACTCTGGATCGTGCACCGGCGCGTTTCACAGCCGCTCAGACGGCTGGCGGCAACGATGCGTCGGTTGGCGCAGTCGGAACCGGTCGCCGCGATTCCCCTGGCCGCACGCCCGGACGAGATCGGCGACATGGCCCGCTCGGTCGTCGTCTTTCGCGACAACGCCATGGCGCGCGCCGAGCTCGAAGGCGCTGCTCGGGTAACCGAGACGGCCCGGGCCGAGCGCCAGATCAGGATCGACGAGCTCATCGGCAGCTTCGATGCCAGGATCGACGCCGTGCTGAAGACGGTGAGAGCCGGCTCGAGCCAGATGGAGAGCACGGCCCGGACGTTGAACGATGCTGCAACGGCCGCAACCTCGCAGGCCGCGGACGCTCGCGCTGCCTGCCTCGATGCCGCCGACAGCGTTCGCAATGTTGCCGCGGCCTCGGAACAGCTCTCCGGCTCGATCGCCGAGATCACGGGGCGCGTCGCCAAGGCCAATGGTGTCGTTGGCAATGCTGCGCGCGATGCCATCAGCGCGAGCGCGAATGTCGCCAACCTGACCTATGCCGCCGAAGAGATTGGCAAGATCGTCTCGATGATCCGCGACATTGCCGCCCAGACCAATCTCCTCGCCCTCAACGCCTCGATCGAGGCGGCACGTGCCGGCGAGGCCGGACGCGGCTTCAGCATCGTCGCTGGCGAGGTGAAGACCCTGGCGAGCCGGACATCCCAGGCGACGGACGAGATCGCCGCCCAGATCGCGGCGTTCGAGACCGAGACACGCGGCGCGGTCGCCGCGATCGAAGCGATCGCGGCGGTGATGGCCGAAGTGGCCCAGCACACCGTGGCGATTGCGGGGGCGACAGAGCAGCAGATGCAGGCAACCGCGCAGATCGCCCGCAACGCGCAGGCGACGTCGGATGGCACCATCCGCGTCTCCCGCAAGATGGAAGGGGTCACCGCTGCATCCGAAGAGACCATGCTCTCGGCAAGTCAGGTTCTGAAGACGGCCGAAAGCCTGAGCCGTGAAGCGGAGACGCTGCGGGGTGCCGTCGAGACCTTCTTCTCTGACGTGAAGGCGGCCTGAGGCCGGCTCAGGTCTTCAGGCGATATCCGGTCCGGAAGATCCAGCCGACCGTCGCAATGCAAGCAGCGAGGAAGATCAGCGTCATTCCCAGGCTGACCACGATGCCGACCTCGGAGACGCCGAAGAAGCTCCAGCGGAAACCGCTGATCAGGTAGACGACCGGGTTGAACAGCGCCACCGTCCGCCAGATTCCCGGCAGCATGTCGATCGAGTAGAACGACCCGCCGAGGAAGGTCAGCGGCGTCACCACCAGCAGCGGGATCACCTGCAGCTTCTCGAAGCCGTCGGCCCAGATGCCGATGATGAAGCCGAACAGGCTGAAGGTCATCGCAGTCAGGAACAGGAAAAGCAGCATCCACAGCGGATGCTCGACCCTGAGCGGCACGAAGGCCGTCGCTGTCAGCAGGATGATCAGGCCGAGAAAGATGGATTTCGTGGCCGCCGCGCCGACATAGGCGATGACCGCCTCCCACCACGCCACGGGCGCCGAGAGCAATTCATAGATCGTACCGGTGAATTTCGGGAAATAGATCGCAAACGAGGCGTTGGCGATGCTCTGTGTCAGCAGCGAGAGCATGATCAGGCCGGGCACGATGAAGGAGCCATAGGCGACGCCGTCGATCGCCTGCATGCGTGAACCGATCGCGGCACCGAAGACGATGAAATAGAGCGAGGTCGAGATCACCGGTGAGACGATGCTCTGCAGCGGTGTGCGCCAGGTGCGCGCCATCTCGAAGCGATAGATCGCGCGCATCGCGTGGAGATTGATAGCCATGATCAGTGCCGCTCCCTCACCAGGCTCACGAAGATGTCTTCCAGCGAGCTCTGGCTGGTGCGCAGATCCCTGAAGCGGATACCTGCGGTCGCGAGATCCTGCAGGAGCGCGGTGATGCCCGTCCGCTCCGCCTTGGTGTCATAGGTGTAGACCAGTTCCTCGCCCTCGGCCGCGAGCGCCAGATCATAGGCCGCAAGGCCCTCCGGCACTGCGGCTAGCGGCTCCTGCAGGGAGAGCGAAAGCTGCTTCTTGCCGAGCTTGCGCATCAGCTCGGCCTTGTCCTCGACCAGGATGATCTCGCCCTTGCTGATCACGCCGATCCGGTCGGCCATTTCCTCGGCCTCCTCGATGTAATGCGTGGTCAGGATGATGGTGACGCCGTCATCCCTGAGGCGGCGCACGAGCTTCCACATGTCCTGGCGGAGCTCGACATCGACGCCCGCCGTCGGCTCGTCGAGAAACAGGATCTGCGGTTCATGCGCCAGCGCTTTGGCGATCAGCACCCGCCGCTTCATGCCACCGGAGAGCGTCATGATCCTGTTGTCCCGCTTGTCCCAGAGCGAGAGATCCTTGAGCACGCGCTCGACATGGGCCGGATTCCGCGGCAGGCCGAACAGCCCGCGGCTGAAGCTGACCGTCGCCCAGACGGTCTCGAAGGCATCGGTGGTCAACTCTTGCGGCACCAGCCCGATGCGGGCGCGCGCGGCCCGATACTCCTTGATGATGTCGTGCCCATCGGCGAGCACACTGCCCGATGTCGGGTTCACCAGTCCGCAGATGATGCTGATCAGCGTCGTCTTGCCGGCGCCGTTGGGGCCGAGCAATGCGAAGATCTCGCCGCGGCGGATTTCCAGATCGACCGATTTCAGCGCGCTGAAGCCGGACGCGTAAGTCTTAGACAGGTTGGAAACGCGGATGATGGACATGGCCACGATATAGGGGAAGCGAGGGACGGATGCGACCGCGCCGCCATGCGCCGCGAGCACGTCACCAGACCATATGACGACTGACTGATTTCGTCAGTAGTAAAATCACAATGGCCGGGACAAGCCCGGCCATCCCCGCTCCTCGCTGGCAAATCGTCTCAGCGCATGAAGAACCAGAGCAGGATGATGACGGGAATCGGCACGCCAAGCAGCCAAAGTGCAATCGAACGCATTGGAACAGCCCCTGAAAAATGATCGTGCTGGTGCAACGTCTTTGGGCTGCCGAAGGTTCCGCGCCCCATCCTCCCGCCTCGGCCCAACCTCACGAAAACAGCGTCGCGCTTCCATGCCAGAGCGGTCGATAGCCATTCGCGAGGGCCGCGATCGTCGCAGGCGGCGTCAGCACCAGGACGGCCCCCGATATCCGCCGCCGTCGCTCGATATATCCGTCGGGAGACCAGAGCAGCGCGGCCTCACCGCGCAAGGCCAGCCACTCGCCGGGACCAGCCTCGATCATGGTGCCATCAGGCAATCCAGCGGCCTGGAGTTGGTGCTTCTGCTTGGCTCGCCCGATCCGGCGCTCGCCGTCGAGAATCCGGTCGATCTCGGGGAAAAGCGGCACGGACATGAGACCGAGGCCTCGGACCAGCGCCGCGCGATAGCCCAGCGCATCCGCCCGCCGGCACTCCATGCAGGGCCGGTGCCCGGCCGCAAGCGCCGTCACCTCGTCGCAAAAGAACAGCTCGGTGTAACCCTTGCCCCAGACCTGTCGCCGTCGCCCCTTGAAGGACAGCACGCAGCAGATCCACTGCCGTGTCGCATACGACCGAATCGGTATGGCCTGCGTCTGCGGATCGTGAAACCGGCCACCACGATTGCCGAACAGCAGGCCACGCGCAGGGTCGCGGGCGAGCGAGCCGTCGGGCCTGACACGGTTGGGCAGGGGCATGGGGGCTCCGGATGGGTTCTCTCGTCAGAGCTTGGCACGACATGCTGCCGGATCCTGTCGGCAGCCTTCTCCCCTCCCTGCTTGCGGCACCATGCCCATCTGGCCGGGCACGGAACTTTACGGCAGTCTTGTCCCTATCGGGAGCGGTCGAATGGGCGTCGGGGCGACATGATCCAGCACCAGAACGGCGGCCTCGTGCCGCACCCGGACCGCGAGGTCATTCTCGCCGAGGTCCACGCCCGCCCCTTCGCGCCGATCGAAACTCCGCGCCGCCTGCTGCATTTCGCCTTCCTCACCAATGCCGCCCAGGCAGCCGCCGACCGCGACGCCTTGGCGCGTTTTTGCTCCGAGCGCGGTGTGACGCCCCCGGCGGAAGGAGCCAAGCATCATCGCGCGCGCGTCGGGGATGCCGGCTTGCGCTGGGAGCAACATAGCGAGTTCACGACCTATAGCTGGGAGTTGCCCGCGCCCGAACGCTCCGCCTTCGTTCCCGCCGCAATCGATCTGCAGCATCCCATGCAGGTGTTGCCACAGCCCGGCCCGCACCTCGTCTCGATCGACCTCCATCTCCTGCCCGCGATCGGGACCGGGGAACTCGATGCAATCTTCGATCCCGCAAGCCTCGCCGCGTCCCTGGTCGATCATTCCGGCGCCATTGCGGCAACCGATTTCCGGGTCGGTGCCGGCGGTTTCGTCCGCATTCTCCTCCTCGACCGCGAACTGACACCGTCCCGTTCGGGAGCCTTGACCCAGAGGCTTCTGGAGATCGAAACCTATCGAACCTTGGCGCTGCTCGGCCTGCCGGAGGCGCAGCGCATCGCGCCATCGGTGCGCGCCACGGAAGAAACGCTGGTCCGTATCGCCTCGACGATGACCGCAACGGAGGGCCTTGTCTCCGACAATGCGCTGCTCGACGAGATGACCGCGCTTGCCGCGCGTCTCGAATCCGAGGCGGCGGCCACGAACTATCGCTTCGGTGCGAGCCGCGCCTATGACAACATCGTCCAGCAGCGCCTGATCGCGATCGGCGAAACGCCGCATGCCGGCTGGCCAACGCTCGCAGCCTTCCTGTCGCGGCGGATGGCGCCGGCGATGCGCACCTGCCAGATGCTGCAGGAGCGCCAGAGCGACCTGTCACGCAAGCTGGCGCGCGCCGCCAACCTGCTGCGCACCCGCGTCGATGTCGCGCTCGAGCAGCAGAACCGCGACCTGTTGGCGGCCATGAACGAGCGCACCCGCCTCCAGCTCCGGCTGCAGCAGACGGTCGAGGGCCTCTCCGTCGCGGCGATCGGCTATTATGTCGTCAGCCTCTTCGGCTATCTCGCCAAGGGCGCGAAGGACGCCGGATTCCTGCCCATCGACGTCGGCATGGCGACAGCGCTTTTCGTGCCCATTGCCCTCATCGGCGTCTGGTCGGCGGTCCGCCGCATCCGGCGCGGGCATAGCGAAGAGAGCTGACCGCGAGCCGCGCGACTCCTGACACCTACTGACATCGAGTGCCGTCAAAACTCCCGCCATCGCCCTGACGACGCACCGTATCGGGAGCGCCGTCCTCATGATGGAGAGAGCCATGTTGACCGTCTACCATGCTCCGCAATCGCGTTCCTTCGGTGTGCTCTGGCTGCTGGAGGAACTCGGGCAGCCCTACCGGATGGAGATGATCGATATTCGCGGCAAGAGCGGCGCGCCCGAAGACTACCGGGCCATCCAGCCTCACAAGAAGGTCCCCGCCATCGTCCACGACGGCATCACCGTCACCGAGCGTGCCGCGATTTGCATCTACCTCGCCGACGCTTTCCCGCAAGCTGGTCTCGCGCCTGCGCTGAGTGACCCTGCGCGCGCCGCCTATCTGACGTCGCTGGTCTACACCGACGCCGTACTCGATCCGATCATCGCGACCAGGGCGACCAACATCGAATACGTCCCGCAGCATTTCTCTTTCGGCTCGCACGAGGACGCCGTCGCCTATCTGGAGAAGCGCCTCGGCAATCATGACTTCGCGGCCGGCGACCGCTTCACCGCCGCCGACACCCAGCTCGGCAGCGGCCTTCATTTCGGCATGAACATCATCGGCGCGCTGCCGCGCCTGCCTGTCTTCGAGACCTATCTCGCTCGCGTATTCTCGCGGCCGGCGTTGCAGCGCACCCTCGAGAAGGATGGTGTCCTTGAAGAAGGGCAGGTCGCCTGAGCACAGGTCTCGGGGACCGGTCGATCTTGCATGCCGCGGCTGCCGCCATGCCCGCCAGAACCGGCGGGGAACAGGGCATGCGAGATCCGCGAGACTTGTCCGCAAGGCCTCAGTATCTTCTTAAGGTTACGGTGAGGTAAGGTCGCTGACGTAAGGCATTTGAAGTATTTTCAGCCGCATTCAGGGCCCGTCAAGAACGCGGACAAATGCTGCCCCGATGAATTCCTACATACCCCTGATTCTGTTTACCGTGCTGACCAATGCAGCCGCACAACTGATGCTGAAACGGGGCATGACCGGCATCGGTAACCTCGATATCGCGAATGACGGACTGATTTGGACCGTATTTCGGGTCGTCTTCAACCCCTTCGTCTTCGCCGGCCTCTGCACCTTCGTGGTCAGCATGGCCTCGCATCTGATCGTATTGTCCAAGGTACAGATCAGTTACGCCTACCCGTTCCTGAGCCTCGCTTATGTCGTGGTCGCGGTCTACGCCTACTTCGTCTTCCAGGAAGACCTGAGCCCTGCCCGCATCGCCGGCATTGGCTTCATCGTCCTTGGCACCATCTTCATCGCACAGAGCTGAGTCATGATGGACCTGATCGCACGTTTCGTTCTCCGCCTCGGCACCCTGTTCGAACCGCCCGAGAACAGGCCCGCCTTGCGCCCGGTGCCCGTGCCGGTCCGTGACCGGCGCCCTCGCCTTCCCGACACGTCGCGCTGACGCAGCTCACCATCGAACCGGCGGCAAACAGAGCATGAAACACATCATCATCGGCGGAGACGGCTTCGTCGGCTCGCATCTCGCGGCGGATCTCGCCGCCATGGGCGAGGAGGTGCTGGTCGCGGATATCCAGAAGAGCGGTCACGCTCACTATGCGACGGTCCCCTTCCAGACGATCGACGTAACCAGAGCCGAGAGCGTGGAGAGTATCCCGCTTGGCCAGGATGATCTCGTCTACAATCTCTCGGCCAAGATGCTCTCGCCGATCGTGACCCGCAGGGAACGCCACGATTTCTTCTGGCCGGTGAACTATCACGGCACCGCCAACATCCTGAACTGGATGGAGAAGCGCGGCGCCAACAAGCTCGTCCACTTCACCACGGACATGATCTACGGCCACTCCATCACCGTGCCGCAGGACGAGACCCATCCGGCAAAACCCCTCGGCGAATATGGCGAGAGCAAGCTCGCCACCGAGACCCTGGCGCAGACCTATCGCGACAAGGGTTTTCGGATCCCGATCTTCCGGCCACGCCTGATCATCGGCCCGGGCCGCCTCGGCATCCTCGTCAAGCTCTTCCGCCTGATCGACATGAACCTGCCGGTGCCGATGATCGGCGGCGGCGGCAACCCCTACCAGTTCATCTCGGTGTTCGACTGCGCCAGCGCCTGCACCGCAGCCTGGAAGGCCGACTTCCCCAACAGCGCCTATAATCTCGGCTCGGATGATCCGCCGCCGGTGAAGAAGCTGCTGGGCGACCTGATCAGGCATGCCGGCTCGAAATCGATCCTGCTGCCGACCCCTGCACCCTTGGTCAAGTTCGCCTTGAACACGCTTGACGCGATCAACCTGCCGATCATGGACCCGGAGCAGTACATGATCGCCGACGAAATCTGCATTCTCGATACCAGCAAGGCCAAGCGCGAGCTCGGCTGGGCCCCGAAATACCGCGACGAGGATATGCTGCTCGCCGCCTATACCGAGTATCGCAAGAGCAAGGGCGAGCAGAGGAGCAAGGCCGCATGAGCATGCCCGCTTTCAGGAACGACGATTCCCCCGACCGCCCGAAGCTGATCAGCGTCGAGGAGGCCAAACAGCTCGACGCCGCACAGGTGAAGGAGCTCTTTGCCAGCCACATCAACCCCGGACAGCTGCATTTCCTCAAGCTGCTCGGCTTCGACAAGATCATCGTCGATCGCGCCGAGGGCATGCATTACATCACCCGGGACGGACGCAAGATCCTCGATTTCTTCGGCGGGTTCTGCTCGGTCGCCTTCGGCCATAACCACCCGCGCATCATCGCCGCCCGGCAGAAGTTCCAGGAGGAGAACCGCCACGAGATCTGCATGGCGTTCATGTCGCAATATGCGGCCGCCCTGGCCAGGAATCTCGCCACGATCTCACCCGGCGATCTCGACATGGTCTTTCTCGGCTCGACCGGCTCGGAGGCCATGGAAGCTGCGCTGAAGGTTGCGGAGCAGGTTCAGGGCCCCGGCAAGTCGAAGATCCTGCATGCCGCGAACTCATTTCACGGCAAGACCAAGGGCGTGCTCTCGGTCACAGATTCGACGCTCTACCAGTCCCAGTTCAAGCTGATCGAGAACCGGGTCAAGGTACCGTTCGGCAATATCGAGGCCGTACGCCTGGCGCTCGAATCCGACCCGGCGATCGGCATCGTCGTGATGGAGACGATCCAGGGTGGCGGCGGCATCGTCGAGGCGCCCGAAGGCTTCTGGCGCGACCTGCGCGCGCTCTGCGACAAGCACGGCGTGCTCTGGATTGCCGACGAGGTCCAGTGCGGGCTCGGTCGCACCGGCCAGTTCTTCGCCTTCGAGCGTGACGGCGTCGTGCCCGACGTCACAGCACTCGCCAAGGCTCTCGGCGGCTCGAAGGCCGCGATGGGCGCCATGATCGCCCGGCGCGAGCTCTACATGAAGGCCTATGGCAAGCCGAAAACCGCGTTGATCCATGCCCAGGCCACCTTCGGCGGCATGGGCGAGGCCTGCGTCAGCGCGATCGAGGCCCTCAACGTGCTCTATGAGGAAGACCTCATGGGCAACGCCAAGCGCCAGGGCGACTACCTGATCGAGCGGCTGAACATCCTTCGCGCCAAGCACCCAACCCTACTCAAGGAAATCCGCGGCCGCGGCCTGATGATCGGCGTCGAGTTCCAGGACATCAGCGAGGCCATGCCTTTCGGCGTCAAGCACATGGTCGCGCTGCTCGACGACAAGCTGAAGGGTTCGCTCTGCGGCTTTGTCGGCGCGCTGCTCTTGAAGGATTACGACGTGCTCGTCGCCTTCACCGAATACAACCGCAACGTCATCCGCCTCGAACCGCCGCTGATCGTGACACGCGAACAATGCGACCAGTTCATCGAGGCACTCGACGACCTGCTCTCGCGCGGCATCACGCGGATCGTCACCGATTATCTGCGCAAGGTCGCGACTGCGAAGAACTGAGCGCCCTGCCCAGGCAGCTCCCCAGGGCCGGCATGCGCCGGCCCTTTTGCGTCGGAGCGCCTGCTGACATAAATCCGTCGCCGCATGTGCAGAACTCTCCCTCCCGCAGCGTCAGTCCGGTGAGCCATGTTGAGCCATCTCTCCTTCGGTGTGTCCGATCTCGCACGGGCGATCGCCTTCTATGATGCTGCGCTGGCGCCGCTCGGGCTCGTGCGGGTCTGGACGGTTTCCGATGGAGCGGGCTACGGGCCACCGAACGGCGGCGACCTCCTGGCGCTGAAGCTGCAGGCCGGCCCGGTCACCCCGCCCGGGCCAGGTTTCCACCTCGCCTTCGCGGCCGGCTCGCGTCAGGCTGCCGACGACTTCCATCGGGCCGCGCTTGCCGCGGGCGGTAGGGACAATGGCGCTCCGGGGTTGCGACCGCGCTACGCACCTGACTATTACGCGGCTTTCGTCATCGATCCGGAAGGCTATCGGCTCGAAGCGGTCACCCGGGCAATGGTCTGAATTGCCTTCAGCCCGCGGTCACGCGGCGCCAGAAGCCGGATGAGAAGCCCGGATCGACATGCCGGGCAAAATCCCGCCACTGTGGGAAGGATGCCTCGAAGGTTGCCGGCGACATGCGAGCATCCTTGTAAGGGTTCACCCGCCCGCCGGCCGCGATTGCCACGCGATCGAGCTCATCCAGCAGCTTGAGCGTCCGCTCGCCGCGATGTGGGAAATCGAGCGTCAGCGTCGCGCCTGCAACCGGAAAGGACATGATGCCCGGCGAGGGCACGTCTCCAAACAGCTTCAACACCGTCAGAAAGGATGCCTCGCCAGCCGCGAGTGTCCGCCTCAGCATCTCCTCGACCGCTCTGTGTGCGTGAGCCATCGGCACTGCGCATTGGAACTGGCGCAGGCCCCGCGGGCCATAGGCGCGGTTCCAGTTGTTCACGCGGTCGAGCGGGTAGAAGAATGGCCGATAGGGAATGCGCCGCGGCTCCGGCGAGCGCGGCTGAGCGGCCCGGTAGAGCATGTTGAAGGCGCGCAGCGTCAGGCGGTTGATCAGGGGAAAGGGAGGATTGATCGGGAATGGCAGCGGGCGCGCCGTGCGGGGCTGCGGCAGTTCCGACGCCGGTGCGTGATTGGCACGGAAAAAGACGCCGCGCCCGAAACCGGTCCCACCGGCAAGCGAGTCGATCCAGGCCACGGTGTAGTCATGCGTTGCATCGGATTCCACCGCGACCTCGAAGAAGCGGCCGAGGCTCGGAAAGTGGATTGCCTCCTGGCGCATCTCAGCGGATGGGATCGGCATCAGCTGCAATGTCACCTGGGTGATCAACCCGGTCAGCCCATAGCCGCCGATCGTGGCCGCGAAGAGCTCCCTGTTCATGTCGGGCGCGCAGGTGAGCCGGGCTCCATCCGAACGTGCCAGCTCGAAGGCACGCACATGCCGCCCGAACGTGCCGGCGCGATGGTGGTTCTTGCCGTGCACGTCGTTGGCGAGCGCCCCCCCGACGGTCACGAAGGCTGTGCCCGGCGTGACCGGCAGAAACCAGCCCAGCGGAACCACATGCTCCAGGATGGTGTCGAGCAACACGCCGGCTTCGCAGGTGATCAGCCCGCTTTCGCGATCGAAGGCCAAGATCTGATCGAGGCGGCGCGCCGCGATCAGCCCACCGCCATCATTCAGGCAGGAATCGCCGTAGGAACGGCCATTGCCGTAAGCGAGCACCGTGGATGGGTAGCGCCCGGGCTCGGCGCTCCAGACATCCGGCATGATGATCTGCGTATTCCGGGCGATCAGGCCGCCCCAGGACCGGTATTCGGGTGCTCGTCCGGTCACGGCAGGACCGTCGCTGCGACCATGATCAGCAGCACCAACCCACCCGTTACCTGACTGCGCCAGTCGCGGATCATGAAGACCAGCGGATCATCCGGCATCTGGCCCCGGCGGGCGAGAAACCAGATCCGCGCCATTTGATAGAGAATGACCGGGCAAACCAGCCAGATGATCTCGGGGTGGCGATAAAGCTGCTTCACCGCCGCGCTGTCGACATAGAGTGCCATGATCAGCGCACAGGTGCAGCCCGAGGCCATGCCGAGCTGCGACAGCGCCTCGATATCCTCGGCCTGATAGCCGCGGCCAGCCTTCTTCAGTCCGGACTGATCCTGCGTGATCCGCAGCTCCGCATAGCGCTTCACCAGCGCGAGGCTGAAGAACAGGAACATCGAGAAGGCGAGCAGCCAGGACGAAACGGGAATCGCCGCCGCGGCGTTGCCGGCCAGGATGCGCAGGGTATGCAATGCTGCAAGCCCAAGCACATCGACCAGCAGTTTGCGCTTGAGAACGAACAGATAGAGCAGCGCCAGCACCAGATAGGCGGTCAGCGCCAGGAGGAACATGCGCGGCTCGGGCACGAACACCGACGAGGCGAAGGCCGCGATCATCAGCAGTGGTACCGCAGCATAGGCCTGCCTCGCGGTGATCTCGCCGGCAGCCAAAGGACGCTTGCACTTGGTCGGATGGCGGCGGTCGGCCTCGACATCGACGATATCGTTGAGGAGATAGATCGCCGAGGCGAGCAGGCTGAACGCGACGAAGGCAATCGCCCCGTGACCGAGCGCCGCGAGATCGAACACATCATGGTTCAGAAGGATGGGGACGAAGACGAGCCCGTTCTTGAGCCAATGATGCGGTCGCATCGCTCGGATCATCGCGCGAACAGACATGTCAAAGCCCTTGTCCACCTTTCAGGGCCCCCCGGTCGATCGAACGATGATCGTCATGGCTTCCCGTGCGAGGCGAACAGGAATGGCCTCGGCGCGTCCTGCTATGGCGGTCAAATCCCTAAACCGCGGTGGAAATCGCGTCCGCCGCGCCGAGATTCAACCGCCATGCTTAATGACTGGCTGACGATAGGTCAGATATCCAACATGGTGCACGCCCCCCGAATTCAGAGGACCTTCTTCGCGGCCACAGCGGTGATCTCGATCGCATATCCCGGCGAAGCGAGCTTCGCCTCCACGGTTGCGCGCGCCGGCGCGCTGCCCCGGGCGACCCATTTGTCCCAGACGGCGTTCATCTCGGCGATCCCAGCAATATCGGTCAGGAAGATCTGAACGCTCAGAATCCGGTCCTTCGCGCTGCCCGCGGCTTCGAGCGTCTCCTCGAGCAGGGCCAACACCTCTTCGGTCTGCCGTGTCAGTGTCTCCCCTTCGGTCTTCTCCGCGACATGGCCGGCGAGAAAGACAATGCCGTTGAAAATGGCGGCGTCGCACCACCGTTCCGTCAGGCCTACACGTTCGATCGACATGGCTCTGTATCTCTCTGGTTGCTTGAATCGTGACGGTACTTCGCGTTCGGGACACCCGGCCCGGTCTCGGGCTACACCCCGAGACAGACGTGCCAGCCGCTGCGCGATCTCGAGGGTTACTTCATCTCACCGAGATACGCGGTCGCGTCGATCTCGACGAGACAGTCGGGCGAGCCGAGGCCATTGACGATGCAGGACACGCGATGCGGCGAATCCTCGGCGAAATTGGCGAAATAAACCTCGTTCATCGGCTCCCAATAGGCACGGTCGGTGACGTAGACGGTGCACTTCACGATATCCGTCAGGCTGCCGCCTGCCTCCTCGAGGAGAGCACGGATGTTGTCGATGCATTGCTGCGTCTGACGCCGTGCGTCGCCGACAGCATATTTGCCCTCCCTGTCCATCCCGACGCAGCAGACGAACATGAAGTCCCCGGCGACCGTCGCCTGGGCGAAGGGAAGCCTTCCCTTGAAGACACGGTCGGAAGAGATCGTACGCTTGGGCATCGTGAACCTATGGAGTGGGAGTTGCGCGGCAGCGAGCCGCGATCAGGCGCCGTCGCGAGGCCTGCACAAGCCAGCAACGGCGCCGGAGCCGAGCCTAACCTGTGGTCAGAAGCCCAGCCAGGCGGATCACCCAGTCCAGTCTCAGATTGCTGTGGGAGAACTGGCGTCCCGGAAGGGATTCGAACCCCTGACCTACGGTTTAGGAAACCGTTGCTCTATCCTGCTGAGCTACCGGGACGCACGTGAATGCGTTTAGCATAAAGCGCATGCGGGTGAAGCCTCTTCTTGTGTCCATGCTGTGTCTCGTTGCGGCGGCAGGCAATGCGCTGGCGAATGACCCTTGTCCTGGCCCCTCTCCTGAGACGCCGGCGGTTCGGTTGGTTGGAGCCGATGCCAGGGGCGATCTGCTGCTCGGCGATGGCCGGCGCATTCGCCTTGTCGGACTGGCTCCCAGGCAGGACGAATCGGAGACCGCACGGTTCGCGTCAGCCTTGGCGGCATGGCAAGGCCGTGATCTCAGGCTCGTCATCCTGGCCGAGCCCGATCGATGGGGCCGCATCCCGGCGCGCCTGCTGGCCGATCCGGATGCACAGGGGGCCGCACCGCTCGATCTGTCAGCGGCCCTCATCCGAAGCGGCGCGGCCTGGCATTTGCCCGATTCCGTCAGCAGCCCCTGTGATGCGCTCTTGCGGGCAGCTGCCTCGAATACCGCCCCATCCTCGCGACAAACTCGCCATAAACCGGCCAATCTCGTCGATGGTCACGATATTGCCGCGTTGAAGGTGCACGCCGGCCGGGTCATCGTGCTGGAGGGGCGGATCGCATCGATCGGCGAGCGACCGCAGCGTTCCTATCTGAATTTTTCGCGCCGGCGGGGAGCCGGTGCGTCGGTCGTCGTGTCGAGGAGGCTCTGGCGGGAGATGCGGGAGGTCGGCTGGACCGCCAGGACACTGACGGGTAAACGCGTGTGGGCGCGCGGCGTACTGAGCGGGCCGGATGGATTGTCGCTCGAACTCCCCTCCCGCGCAGCCCTGGAACTGATCGATTAGAACCATGCTGGCCTTTCGCCGACAGACTGTGTCACGCCCCATGGCGCGACTGGGCGCCCTGCTCCTGCCCGCCCTGCTGCTTTCCGGCTGCTTCGGCGACCAGAGCGTCCTGCCCCCGCAACCGGCCGATGGCGAGCTTGCCCCGCGGCTGAGCACCTTCCAGCGCGCGTCGGACCGCGAGCATTTGCGGCTGCTGGCCGCCTTCGGCGGCGAGTATCGCGCGCCGAACGCTCGGGCCCAGCTCAACGAAGTCGTCGCCCGGCTCGTCAAGGCTGGCGAAGGGCAGATCGGCAGCTACGAGATCACCATCCTGAACTCGCCGGCGGTAAACGCCTTTGCCCTGCCGAACGGCCGGCTCTACGTCACGCGCGGGCTGCTGGCGCTCGCCAACGACACCAGCGAGATCGCTTCGGTGCTCGCTCACGAGATCGCCCACGTCACCGCCCATCACGCGGTCGAACGGGCGGAGGCCGAAGCCGAATCCGCGCTTGTCACGCAAGTCGTCACACAGGTGCTCAACGATCCGGCTGCTGGCGCCTCCGTTCAGGCGGGCTCCAAGATCTCTCTCGCCCGCTTCTCGCGACAGCAGGAACTGATTGCCGACCAGATCAGCGTCCGCAACATCGCGCGCGCCGGCTACGATCCCTATGGAGCGGGCCGCTTCCTGGGCGCGCTCGGCCGCAATACCAGCTTCCGCAACAGTGGCCAGGGCCAGAGCGGCAGCGAGAAGCGGCTCGATATTCTCTCCAGCCATCCCTCGACCCCGGAGCGCGTCGCCGCCGTCACGGCGTCCGCCCGCCAGATCGGTGCACCGGGGCTTGGCGAGCGCGACGCGGCCCGCTGGCTCGCCGCGATCGACGGCATCGCCTATGGCGACGACCCGAGCGATGGCGTGGTGCGAGGCCGGCGCTATCTCAACAGCACGTTGCGCATCACCTTCGCTGCCCCCGACGGGTTCGACCTTGAGGCGGCCCGCGACATGGTCATTGGTGTCAGCGGCAACGGCGCCCAGGCGCTGCGTTTTGATTCGGTCACGCTCAAGCCAGGCCAGACGCTCGAATCCTATGTCGCCTCCGGCTGGATCGACGGGGTCGAGACCGGTCCCGTTGAGAAGCTCGACCTTGACGGCCAGGCCGCCGTCCTGGCCAGCGGCAAGGGGACCGACTGGACCTTCAGGCTCGCCGCCATCCAGGCAGGCAATCGCGTCTATCGCTTCATCCTGGCGGCCCGCGGCAGCAGCGATCCGGAGCGCCCGATGCGCGCCGTGCTCAGCAGCTTCCGGGTCCTGACACCAGCGGAAGCACAGGCCACGAAGCCTCTGCAGTTGCGGATCGTCAGCGCCTCCGAAGGCGACACGCCTGCAACGCTGGCCGCCCGCATGGGGACACATGAGCGCGCGTTCGACCTCTTCCTGCTGCTGAACGGGCTCGATCGCAACAGCAAGCTGACGCCCGGCCAGCGCTACAAGATCGTCGCCGAATAGGGACTGCCCGCGCGGGCAGTCCTAGCTTTCCTTGCTGCAGCATCGGGCGCCACCGACGGAACCGGCGTGATCGGCCTCTGCAGGCGCCCCCTGCACCGGCAACAACCTTGCCGGCGCCGCTTCCGAACTGACTGGCTGCAAGGTACTCCATGGGCGCTCGCCCGATCTGGCCCAGGTCCCGTGGGGTCACGCAGATCAAGGCCCGCCTGCTGATCCACCGGACCGCGCGCGATGGGCGGCCGGTCGAGCAGCTGCCGGATCACGAGAAGACGCCCAGGGCCGCCAAGCCAGCCTGGGAGCGCTTAGTCGCCCTTCTCCCGCGCAAAACCGGAGCCGTCTGGCCAAGAAAAAACCCGGCGGTTGCCCGCCGGGTTGATTGGCATCATGCCGGAGGAATCGCCTCAGGCGGCTTCTTCCTGCAGATCGTCATTATCGCTTTCGAGATCGGCATCAGCCGGGTCGACCTCGGTGCCCTTGGCCGCACGACGCGGCGACTTGGCGAGCTGGCCTTCGATCTTCTTCAGCGCTTCGGTCTCGGTCACGTCGTCGACGACCGCGATCTCACGGGTCATGCGGTCAACCGCAGCCTCGTAGAGCTGACGCTCGGAATAGGACTGCTCGGGCTGCGCCTCGGAACGGTAGAGATCGCGGACGACCTCGGCGATGGCGACGAGATCGCCTGAATTGATCTTCGCTTCATATTCCTGGGCGCGGCGCGACCACATGGTGCGCTTGATCCGGGCGCGGCCGGTCAACGTCGTCAGCGCCTTGCTGACGATATCGGTATCGGCAAGCTTGCGCAGGCCGACGCTTATTGCCTTGGCGGTGGGAACGCGCAGCGTCATCTTGTCCTTGGCAAAGCTGACGACGAAGAGTTCAAGCTTGAAGCCGGCAACCTCCTGCTCTTCGATCGCCGTGATCTGGCCGACGCCATGGGACGGGTAGACGACGAACTCGCCCGTCTTGAAACCCTGGCGCACAACAGCTTTCTTCGCAGTGGACATGCCGTTACGACTCCTGACGGGACCGCTTGAGACGGCCCACGATGACACGTCCCCGGCCGGAATGACCGGAGACACTCTGCCTGATGCGTTGTAATCCCGACCGAGCGGTCACGGACCCGCAGCCTCACGCTCCCTCAGCCGATTGCTACTTGACCACCGAACACGGAAATCTCCACGCTCCGGCCTTCTGCCGGAAGCCTTGGTCATCCCGTATCTATGGGGGTGCCCCGTTTATGAATCCTCGCAGGGGCAGGCGGAACCAATTCGACTGCACGAAAAGGTGTATCACAAAAAACACGCCGAATCAAAGGTAAACGCCGATTAACACCGGAACTGCATGTCGCAGCGCCGGTGTGCCCATGCTTCGGCCGCTCCCCCGTGGGTGAGATTCAGTCGCCTTCGCCGGGGTTCGGCGAGAAATGCTCTTCGAGCTTTCCGGGCACGCCATCGAATTCCTTGGCGTCGGCCGGTGGGTCCTTCTTCTGGGTGAGGTTCGGCCAGCTCGACGCATATTTCGAGTTGAGCTGCAGCCAGCTCTCAAGGCCGGGTTCGGTATCGGGCTTGATCGCCTCAGCCGGGCATTCCGGCTCGCAGACACCACAATCGATGCACTCGTCGGGATGGATGACGAGCATGTTCTCGCCTTCATAGAAGCAGTCGACAGGACAGACCTCGACGCAGTCCATGTACTTGCACTTGATGCAGTTTTCGGTGACCACATAGGTCATGTCGCAAGTCCTTCCCGGTCCATCCTGCCGGATCATAAAGACCCGGAAGGCGGGTGTTTCAAGGTCGATATCCGGGCCGCGGCAGAAAGAAAAATCTCTTCCAGCCAGCTCCGAGAGGAAACTCCTCCTGAAGCGCCCAAGCCTGCCCTGGCAGGCCTATCGAACCGCTCCCGCGCTCTATCCGCTCGGATCGTCCTCCGCAAGCGGCGCGTCGCCGCGCATGCTCTCGCCCAGGCGCTCGTAGAGCCGTTGCGCTTCCTCATAGGGACCGCGCCTGCTGCCCAGAGCAAGCAGGCGCACCACCATGGTCTCATGCACCAACGCCAGCGTCAGCACGTCACCGAGCTTGAGGCCAAGCGCTGCATTCACCGCGCGCCGACCATTCACGCGGACATGGCCGTCATCCACCAGGCGCACAGCGACCGAGCGCGTCTTGGCGAAACGCGCGAACCAGAGCCACTTGTCGAGACGCTGGCGATCTTCCCGCAAGGACAGCCTTTCCGCTCAGCCCCAGGTCAGTTTCAGCCCAGGTCAGTTCTTGCGCCCGCCGCCCTCGAGCTGGGCCTTGAGCGCCGCAAGCTTGGCAAACGGCGAATCCGGATCAGGCTCGCGCTCGGCCGGGCGCGGCTTGGATGCCTGCTGGAAGCGCTCGCTGCCCCGCTCCTCGCGGCGTGGACCGCCAGGGCGTCCATCACGCTTGAAGTCCGGGCGCGGGCCACGCCCCTGCTCTGGACGGCCATTGCGCTGCGGCCGGCCATTGCGCTTCTGATCCCCGTCGCGCGGCTGCGCATCCTGCCGGCCGGCATCGCCTTGAGACGCATTGGCGGCAGCCGGACGGCTACGATCGCCTTGGCGGCGACGCTCGTCGGGCCGGCCGTCACGGTTCGGGCGCTCACCACGGCCTGCGCCAGGCTGACGCTCGCCCTGAGCGCCATCGCGGCGACCGCGCCCGGCATGCTCCGGCCTGCGCCCGCCCTGGTGACGATGCGGCCGCCAGACCTCGATTTCCTGCACCTCGGTCGCAGCAACGACGTCAGCTGCAGCCTCGGAGGCAACGGTCTCCGAGGCAACGGTCTCAAGGGCCAGTGTCTCGGACACAGGTGTCTCGTCGGCAGGTGCCGGCAGAGCAGACATGGCATCGGCTGGCACCGGATGCGCGGCCTGCTCGAGCTCGGTCTCCACCGCAATCGGGGCGTCGGCCGTTTCAGGCGTGGCAGCCTCCAGCGAGGCAGCCTCGGCGGTCTCGATGTCAGCGGTAGCCATGGGCTCGTCGACAACACCGGCGCCGGCCTCATCGGCCCCGACCGTCGCAACGGCCTCGTGCCCAGCTGGAACGTCCGTTGTGTCCGCCGTCGGTGCGTCAGCGACCGGAGCGGCAGCCGCGACCGGTGGCTGCGCCAGCGGCACTGTGATCGCCGGTCCCGGACGCTTGGCCGAGACATAGCCGAGGGAGCGCAGGATCGAGGCGAAATCCTCGCCCGCACAACCGACCAGCGAGGTCATGGCACCGGTCACGACAAAACCGTCCTGATCGGCCGCGCCGGTGGGCGGCTGGCCCTGGGTCAGGCCCGGGCGATAGGCGATAGCTGGCCGGATCAGGTCAGCAAGCCGCTCGAGGATATCGACACGCACGGCGCGCTCGCCGCAGACGCGATAGCCGGCAGCGCGATAGAGGCCCTTCGGCACCGCCTTGTCGACGGCAAAGGATGTCCGGCCCGAGGCTGCGAGATGGGCGATATCGTCGAGGCCAGACGTATCGGGTCCGCCATGCTTCAGCGCCCAGAGCTGGGCCGCCAGCGCGCGCGGCGCCGGCTTCAGCAGGGCGGGGACGTATAGATGAAAGGCTCCGAAGCGGATGCCGAGCTGACGGAGTGCCGCGCGGCCCTCCTGATCCAGCGTCTTCATCTCCTCGCCAACCTTGGCGCGCTCCAGCACGCCCAGCGACTCCCCGGCCTGATAGGCGATGCCGCGCGCGATGCCGGTGACATTCTCGGCATTCTCGAGCAACTGCAACGCACCAAGCAGACGGGCGATGTGGTTCTTCAGCCAGAGAGTGAGGCGCGCGTCGACCTGCTCACGCGCCGGTCCGGTCAGGTGCTCCTCGACCAGCAAGCGCAGGCGCGGCTCCAGAACCTTGTCGCCGGCGACAAGCCGCGCGACCGGCTCACCGATCCAGCGCACCAGCCCGTCATGCGAAAGCACGAAGGCATCATCAGCCGCGAGTACGACACGCGCGGCGCGCGCCTCGATCTCGCTGGCAAGCGCCTTCATCGCGGCCATGTTCAAGGCTTTCGCCTCGGGCCCGCCAGCCTTGGGATCCGCCGTGAAGCGAAATCCCTGAAGCATCCCGACATGCTGTCCCTCGACGAGCACGTCGCCCGTCGTGGTGACCTCAGCCTCCAACATTGCATTCTCCCGCAAACGACGCATCAGCACGCTCGTGCGCCGATCGACGAAACGGCTGGCTAGCCGCTCGTGCAAAGCGTCCGACAGTTTGTCCTCTACAAGACGCGCCACCCCCTGCCAATGCTCTGGATCAGGTAACCAGTCAGGACGGTTTGCGACATAGGTCCAAGTTCGGACCTGCGCAATGCGGGCTGACAGCGTGTCGATCTCGCCATCGGTCCGGTCAAGCGCATCGAGTTGGGCACGATACCAGTCCGGATCGAGCCGTCCGTGGCGCATCAGGCGAAGATACAGCGTGGTGGCGAGATCAGCATGCTGCATCGGCGCGATCTTGCGATAATCCGGCAGGCCACACACCTCCCAGAGCCGCTCGACTGCTGCACGGCCCTGCGCCAGCGGCCTGACATCGGCATCGCGGGCCAGAACCTCCAGCGTCGTCATGTCCTCCGCGATTAGCGCACGGGTCAGCCCCTGCTCCGTTGGCTGGACGTTCAGGCTGGCGATCAGCCCGTCGACGGAGCGCAGATCGAGATCGGAATTGCGCCATTGCAGCTGCCGCACCGATTCAAAACGGTGATTCTCGATCGCCTCGACCAGTTCGGCGTCAAAGGGCGGACAACGCCCGCTCGTGCCAAAGGTGCCGTCGCGCAGATGGCGACCGGCGCGCCCGGCAACCTGGCCGAACTCCGCGGGGTTCAGCTTGCGGAAATGATGACCGTCGAATTTCCGGTCCGACGCGAAGGCGATGTGATCGACATCGAGATTGAGACCCATGCCGATCGCGTCGGTCGCAACGAGATAATCGACGTCGCCCGACTGGTAGATCTCAACCTGGGCATTGCGCGTGCGCGGCGAGAGCGCGCCGAGCACCACGGCCGCCCCGCCCTTCTGCCGACGGATCAGTTCGGCGATCGCATAAACCTCCTCGACGGAGAAAGCGACGATCGCACTGCGTCGTGGCAGGCGGGTGATCTTCTTGTCGCCGGCAAATGTGAGTTGCGACAGGCGTGGGCGCGTGACGACGTTCACGCCGGGAATGAGCTGCTCGATCAGCGGCTTCATGGTACCCGCGCCAATCAGCATCGTCTCGGCCCGGCCGCGGCGGTTCAGCAGGCGGTCGGTGAAGACATGACCGCGGTCGAGATCGGCAGCGAGCTGGATCTCGTCAATCGCGACGAAATCAACGGCGAGATCGCGCGGCATGGCCTCAACGGTGCAGACCCAGAAGCGGGGCCGCTGCGGCTTGATCTTTTCCTCGCCGGTGACCAGCGCCACCGCCTCAGGGCCGACCTTATCGACCACGCGACCATAGACCTCGCGCGCCAGAAGGCGCAGCGGCAGGCCAATCATTCCGGTCGGGTGCGCCACCATCCGCTCGATCGCCAGATGCGTCTTACCGGTATTGGTGGGCCCGAGAACTGCTGTGACACCCTGCGCACGAACCGAGGGCGGAAGAGAGCGTGCTGAAATCAAGACGCGACCGATCGTTTCCTTTGGGCCCTTGCCGGTAGCAGACACCGAGGAAAGCGTCCTACCTTGGCACAAGCTGGAGCGCCGAAATTAAGCTGCGGAACGAGTCCTGAACGAAGCAAGCCCGAATCGCTGACTCCGACAGAATCGGGTTTCGTTCACGGCAAGATATCGCGGGGACGGCCGCGCGTACCACCATATCTGGAATCGTGACACGAGCTTGATCCACTCATTCTCGCGACCAGCGTAAACGGCCGGGCGCCGACAGTGCTCCGCGCTATTTATGTCGTGCTCACGGCGAAACGAGGGGCAGCCTCATGTTTTCTGCCGACGCAACAGCGCGGGATCGGTGTGAACCACCGCCCCAGCGCGGTGCGGGCAAGGCCAGCCCGGCTCGAAGATATCCAACCACGCGGCACTTCATGCCGCGACCTATCCAAAACCGCTGCTCTGCGGCGATCCAGGGGCGCCGGTTTTCCTGCCGAGGCGGCACATCTCGCCGCGCGCCTGCTCGGTTGCCATTTGGTCAATTGCGGCGCCGGCGCGGCGAGATGCGGGAGAAGCAGCCCGGCGCGACCGAGCCGCTCAGTTCTGCCGCGCGGCCGTGGCGGTGGTCGGATCGACCCTGAAGCTCGATGCCTCGATCACCGCCGTCCCGATCATGGTCTTCACCGAGATGCGGATCGGCACCATCACATTGGTGCCGTTGACGGGGGCGAGCCAGGTGTTGATCTCGCGATTCTCGGTCATGAACTTGGTGCTCGGCCGCAGGGCCCGATGCCCTGCGATCGGCACATAACGCGCCTGGCAGATCGTGACCGGGCCGCTATAGCCCTCGAGCTTCACCTGGCGCGAACCGGAATAGCTCAGCTTGATGTCATAGCGCGCGGCGCCGTCGAAGATCGGCAGCGTCCGGTTACAGGCGGCACCGTTCCCGCCCTTGCCCTCCACAGGCATCAGGAAGGCACTGATCGGATCAACCACATTGCGCTTGTGGCTCTCGTTGAGCGGCACACGATCAGGCTTGTCGTCGATCGGCGGCGCAATATCCACGGCCTGCACCGTGCCACCGTCGAGGGCCATGCGCACGGTACGGCTCTCGCTTGAGTTCGCCGACGAAACAGCGAAGGTTGCAGGCGACAGGCGCCCGCCATGAAGATTTCCGGTTGCCGCCCCTGAGCCGCGTCCGCCCGTGAAACTGCCGACCAGACCCGTCATCTTGGCCACGATATCGAGCTTGTAGCTGCTGCCGTCGATGCCGCCGCTGAGATGGGCGGTGCCGAGCGTCAGGCCGAGCAGGGAGACATCATATTTGGCCTCCAACGAGGCAGCCGCCGCTGACGACGCTCCGATGCCGGAGGCCAGGGCCAGCGCAGCAAGACCAAGTCCGGCCAGGGACGACGCGATGGCGGGCTTCATCCAACTCCTCCGGACGGGCATGCTTCGCACCGGCATGCACTGCGAATCGGTCCGAATCGTGACCTCTTTTGCAAAGTTTGGCGAGTGGCAATGCCGCCACGCCGCAGCCGCCCCGATCGTGCTATGGAATCTGTCGCGGTCCTTGACGCCGCAGCCGGGCTTGGCTATAGACCCGCGACTTCAATTTGACTTCCGGTGCTCGTGGGCCGGCACGTCGCGTGTCGGCATTTTTGTTTGAGACAACCGGTTCCAAGGGAACGATATCATGGCTCGCCGTTGCGAACTGACCGGGAAAGCCACCCTCACCGGGCACCTCGTCAGCCACTCGAACCGCAAGACGAAGACCGTCTTCCGGCCGAACCTCGTCAATGTCACGCTCCGTTCGGACGCGCTTGGCCGCTCCGTGCGCCTGCGGGTCTCGGCGAACGCCCTGCGTACGGTCGATCACCGTGGCGGACTTGACGCTTTCCTGGTCAAGGAGCCGGCAGGCAACCTCTCGACCGGCGCACTCACGCTGAAGCGTGACATCGAGAAGAAGCTCGCGACCAACTGAGCGCGCGGTTCCTTCACGGAATGAATGAAGCGGCCGAAAGGCCGCTTTTTTCGTTTGCATAGAACGCGAGTGGTCAGCCCTGTATCGTCTGTTCACGGTGCTTGGTCGCCGGCACATTCAGGACTTGTGCTCGCCGCAAGCGCGAACATGACGTTACGCGGGGCCCCTTACCCCAACTCGAACTCCAGCAGCACGGTGCGCTGCAGGAAGGAAAAATTGTCGTCCGAGATCAGGGTCAGAACCGTCTTGCCCTGCTCCTGATGGACGCAAAGCCCTTCCATATTGTCGATTTCCTGGCCGAGATCGGCCTCGATCAGGGAGGGGCCATCGAGCATCGCACCTGGCCGGAGGCTTGCGCCGGGAACGCGGCGAATGCGCATGCCGACACCACGCAGAGGCTTGTACCAGCGCTCCAGCAGCAGCATGTCGCCGCCGGGCAGGAAGGCCAGATCGGTGATGTCGAAGCCGCCATGGCGCCGCACCTGAAACAGGCCGGGCTGCCGCCCCCCGATGATCACGCCAAGTGTCGGTTCGTCCTCCCCGCCGGAGCGCTCGGCAATGGCAACGAGCGCGCCCGCAAGCGGTTGCCCGGCCGGAACAACACCAATCGCCTCCAGCCCGCGATTGCTCGGCAGGCGCTTCACCTCGCGCGGGACCGGGACGATGCGCGCACGCGCCTCGACACCGTCCCGCGACCAATCGAAACGCAGGACGTCATGCGTCCGCTCGACGCCGATATAGGCGACGCCATCGGCGATCGTGAGGCTCTCCGTATCGAAATAGCGCGAACGATGCAGCGGGCGCCCGGAAGCGCCGAGGATGGGTGCGAGTTCGGCCTGCTCGAAGCGCACGATCCGCCCCTTCTCCGAGACAGTCTTCGTCGTCAGCCAGAAACCGTTATCGGTGATCGCAACCAGATCGACGCCGTTGCGTGAGCGCCAGAGGCCGGAAAATCCGCCGAAACGCGGATGGTCGCCGCGCAACACCAGCCCGCCCCGGAAATTGAGCTGCCCGAAGCGGCTCTTGCCGGGATTGCGCGGCTCGAAAGCATCGAAGCCGCGCACGCTGATGGTGAGCTCTCTACGACCCGGCTCGATGCTCTGAGCCTGAGCGGCAGGGAAGCCGAAGCTGGCGGCGCCCAGCCCCAGGAGAACGCCGCGTCTGGTCAGCCTCATTGCATGCGACGAGAAACCGGGGCCTTGCCAGTAGTGGGACCGTCCTCCTCGAAGAGCTCGGCCAGCTTCTCCGTCATCACCCCGCCGAGTTCCTCCGCATCGACGATGGTGACGGCGCGGCGATAATAACGCGTCACGTCATGGCCGATGCCGATGGCGATCAGTTCGACCGGCGAGCGCGTCTCGATCTCGGCGATGATATGGCGCAGATGCCGCTCGAGGTAATTGCCGGCATTCACCGACAGCGTCGAATCGTCGACCGGCGCTCCATCCGAGATCACCATGAGGATCTTGCGCTGCTCGGGCCGCGCGAGCAGGCGCTTATGCGCCCAGTCCAGCGCCTCGCCGTCGATATTCTCCTTGAGCAGGCCCTCGCGCATCATCAGCCCGAGATTCTTGCGAGCCCGGCGCCAGGGAGCATCCGCCGCCTTGTAGATGATGTGCCTGAGATCGTTCAGCCGGCCCGGATTGGGCGGCTTGCCGGATTGCAGCCAGGCCTCGCGCGACAACCCGCCCTTCCAGGCGCGCGTGGTGAAGCCGAGCAGCTCGACCTTGACGCCGCAGCGCTCCAGCGTCCGCGCCAGGATGTCGGCGCAGGTCGCGGCAACCGTGATCGGCCGACCGCGCATCGAGCCGGAATTGTCGATCAGCAGCGTCACGACCGTATCGCGGAAATTCGTATCCGATTCCTGCCGGAAGGAGAGCGGCTGGAACGGGTCGATGATGATCCGCGGCAAGCGCGAAGGATCAAGCGAGCCTTCTTCGAGATCGAACTGCCAGGACCGGTTCTGCTGCGCCATCAGGCGACGCTGCAACCGGTTGGCAAGCCGTGCCACCACGCCCTGGAGATGAGCGAGCTGCTTGTCGAGATAGGCCCGCAGTCGGGTCAGTTCCTCGGCATCGCAGAGTTCCTCGGCGGTGACCGTCTCATCGAACTTGACGGTGTAGGGCTTGTAGTCCGTTTGCGGCCGGTCGTTCTGGCGGCCCTCGCGGGGGCGCGGCGCCTCGCCCGCCTCCTCGGATTCGGAGGAATCATCCTCCTCGTCCCAGTCGCCGGCCGGAGCATCGGTGGCTTCCGACGCCCCCTCCTGCAGTTCGTCGGTCGCATCCTCGCTGACCTCGACCTCCGAACGCTCGCCACCGCTTTCCTGCTCGGCCTCGCCATCCTGCTGCTGCTGATCCTCGGAGGACTGGTCCTGGTTGTCCTCGTCCTCTTCCTCGTCCTGGCCCTGCGAACTCTGCTCGGCCATGTCGAGGGACGCCAGCATATCGCGCACCGTCCGCGAAAAGGCGCGCTGATCCTCGACCGACTGCGACAACCGGTCGAGATCGGCGCCGGCCTTCGCCTCGATCACGTCGCGCCAGAGATCGACGATCTTGGTCGCGGCCTGCGGCGGCTTCAGCCCCGTCAGGCGCTCACGCACCATCAATGCGAGAGCGTCTTCCAGCGGGGCGTCGGCCCGATCGGAGATTTCCTCGTAGCGGCCACCGCGATGGTAGCGATCTTCCAGCATGGCGGTGATATTGCCGGCCATGCCGCTCATCCGGCGCGAGCCGACGCATTCGACCCGGGCCTGCTCGACGGCGTCGAAGACAGCACGCGCCGCATCGCCCTCCGGTGCGGCACGGCGGTGGATCGAGGCGTCATGACAGGCGAGCCTGAGTGCCATCGAATCCGAGTGGCCGCGCAGGATCGCGACATCCTGGATCGTCAGCTTGCGCGGCGGCTCGGGCAGGCGAGCGCGTTCGCCAACCAGCGACGGCTTGTCCGCCGCGAAGACGATTTCCATCTCGGGCTTGCGCGCGATCGCCTTCATCGCACCGGAAATGGCGCGCTTCAGCGGCTCTGCTGGTGCTTCCTTGGGCTGACCGGGCTTACGATTGGAGATGGACAAGGCGGAGCCGTCCTTTGACTTGATGCTAGCGCGAGCGCCCGTCGAACATCGTCGACTCGAGTTCGGCGGGCTCGACACCCTCGAGGCAGCGGACATTCACCGCGACCATCGGCGTGCCGTCCGGCATCGAGCCGCGAGCGAAGGATTCGATGCCGCAGGTTTCGCAGAACAGGTGCTGGATCTTCTGCGTGTGGAAACGGTATTCGGTCAGCGCATCCTCGCCCTTTTCAAGGGTGAAGGCCGTCGCCGGCGAAAAGGTCAGGATCGAGCCGCGACGCTGGCAATAGGAGCAATTGCAGGTGATCGTCCGGTCGAGACTGGCCTCGACCGTGAATCCGACTCGCCCGCAATGGCAGCTCCCCTGATAGCGCGCGCTCGCCATGACCCGCTTCCCCTCAGCTCAGAACGACGTTGACCGCGCTCTCCGGCAATTCCTTGCCGAAGGAGCGCTGGAAGAACTCCGCCACCAGAGTGCGCTCCATCTCGTCGCACTTGTTCAGGAACGTCACCCGGAAGGCGAAGCCGATATCACCGAAGATCGCGGCATTCTCGGCCCAGGTGATGACCGTGCGCGGGCTCATGACGGTCGAGAGATCGCCGTTCATGAAGGCGTTTCGGGTCAGGTCGGCGACGCGGACCATCTTGTTGACGATGTCCTTGCCCTCGGGCGAGGCCTGATAATGCTTCGACTTGGCGAGCACGATCGCGACTTCGTTGTCGTGCGGCAGGTAGTTCAGCGTGGTCACGATCGACCAGCGGTCCATCTGGCCCTGGTTGATCTGCTGGGTGCCGTGATAGAGGCCCGACGTATCGCCGAGGCCGACCGTGTTCGCCGTTGCGAACATGCGGAAGGCAGGGTGAGGACGGATGACGCGCTTCTGATCGAGCAGCGTCAGCTTGCCGGACTGCTCCAGCACGCGCTGGATCACGAACATCACGTCCGGACGACCGGCGTCGTACTCGTCAAAGACGAGCGCGATATTGTTCTGCAGCGCCCAGGGCAGGATGCCGTCCTGGAACTCGGTGATCTGCTTGCCTTCCTTCAGCACGATCGCGTCCTTGCCGACGAGATCAAGCCGCGAGACGTGGCTGTCGAGGTTAACGCGCACGCAAGGCCAGTTGAGGCGGGCCGCGACCTGCTCGATATGGGTCGATTTGCCGGTGCCGTGATAGCCCGAGATCATGACGCGTCGATTATGCGCAAAGCCAGCGAGAATCGCGATCGTGGTGTCACGGTCAAATCGATAGTCGACGTCGAGATCGGGCACATGGGCGTCGGCCTGCGAGTAGGCCGGCACTTCGAGATCGGAGTCGATCCCAAAAGTCTGGCGCACCGACAGCTTCATATCGGGAAGGCCCTGGGCAATCGTCGTCGTCATTGTCTTGTCTCCGGGCGCAGAACAGTGCCGGGCGAACCACCGGTTGTCCCACTGCCGACCGAAAGGGGAGGCGTACGAAACCTAATTAGTGCGAAAGCGTCGGAGCGGCAATTCGCAAACCGCCGCAACGGCAATACGCAGGAGGCATGTCGCAAAAGACATGCCGAGCGTTCACGCACGCTCGTCCAGCAGCTTCGCAATGATCGCGACAGAGGTTTCGGCACCTGCCCTGTCGATCGTGAGCGGAGGGGTCGCACCTGCCCCCAGCATCTCCGTCACCACTTCCTCCAACCCGATCGGTGTCAGCGAATCAGGTCCGGACAGGCGCAGGCACCGTGCAAGGCCTGCACGCTCCATCGCCTCGGCGCGGACCGCCTGCTCGGTCTCGTTTCCCGCATCGAAGGGCACCACGATCGCCGGCCGTCCGGCGCGGACCAGATCGAGCACCGTGTTGTAGCCGGCCTGGCTGATCGAAAGCGCACATCCTGCAAGCAGTCCTGGGAAATCCGATCTCGCACGTTCTACGCGGACATGCGCCGGGACCTTGCCCTCCAGCTCGGCGAATTCTGCTGCACCAATCCCCTGACCGCCAAGTATACGCCAGCGCCTGCGATTGCCCATCCGCGTCGCAGTCGCGATGACAAGCTCGAACAACGGCAAGGCTGCAGCCGAACCACCTCCGGACACCACGATCTCGCCCGGTTCCAAGGGAGCGGCGCGTTCCTCAGGCCCTGTCAGGTAACCGGTGTAGCGCAGCTTTCGCGCCAGCTCTGGCGCTACCGGCCAGGACCGCTCCAGCGGCAGGAAGGCTGGATCGCCATGGACGAGGACCGCGTCGAAATGTGTCGCGATGCGCTCTTCGGCCTCACGGATGCGATCGCCGCGCGGCGTCACCAGGACATCCCGCACCGAGGACAGAACCAGAGTCCTTGGATTGGCCGCCCTCGCCACGCCGATCAGGCCGAGAAATTCATCGGCCAATTGTCGGCGTCCAAACGGAAAATGCTCGGTGATGACGACATCGGGCCGGTGCTGCGCCGTGAGATCGGAGAGCATCCCCCGGCGCGAGGCGCGATAATCCTGCGAAACCGGGTTCCCCTCAGGATCGAGCAGATTCCGGAAGTCGACGCCCTCGACCCTGACCGGCGGCAACTGGGCGAAGGTGAACGGACCGTCCGGGACGGATCGTTGGGCAGCTCCGCCACTGACCAGCATGGTTTCGAATCCGGCAGCCCCAAGGGCACGCGCAAGATGTGTGGCCCTGACAAGATGGCCGCTGCCGAGCAGGTGTGTGACGGCGATCAGAGCGCGGGGCGTCATGATCGCCGCCGGTTCGCCGCTTTCAGCAGCATCGCCTGGACGCGATCGAGTCCCGCCGCTGCCGAAAAAGCCTGCGCCAGTCTCTGGAAGGCGGCCTGTCCAAGGGCTGCGCGCCGCATGGGGGATGACGCCAGATCAGCCAATTGCCGCGCCAGTGCCGCCCGATCGCCCGGCGCGACGAGCACACCTTCGACGCCTTCGCGTACGAACTCGGGAATGCCTGCGAAATCGGTCGCAACGATCGGCAGGGCCTGGCTGGCGGCCTCCATCACGACATTGGGCAGACCATCGCGATCGCCATCGCCCGCCTGCCTCGAGGGCAATACGAAGAGATCCGCCTCGCGCAGGGCCGCGATCACCTCCTGCTGCGCCTTCGGCCCCGCCCAGGTCACCCGCTGCGCCAGTCCGAGTTCTGCCGACAACGTCTTCAACGCAGCGAGCCTTTCGCCGCCGCCGATATGGGTCAGCCGCCAGTGCAATTCTGCCGGCAGCGCCGCCAGAGCGCCGAGCAGATCGTCAAAACCCTTCTTCTCCACCGCCCGGCCTATCGTGATGAAACGCACCGGATCGGCGGGGTCGCGACCATCGCGCAGGGCCCGCGCAACCGGAGGCGCGGGAAACCGCGCCAGGTCGAGCCCGTGATAGAGCAGAGCGACCTTGTCGGTACGATCCGCAAGCCGGATCAGCTCCGCATGCCCATCACGGGTGCAGGTGACGCCCCAGGCCGCGTCGGCGATCTTTTCGCGCTTCTCCCAGTCCGGGGTCGTCCAGATATCCTTGGCATGGGCAGAAAAGGACCAGCTCAAGCCACGCACCAGCGCCGCGTAACGGATCACCGAGGCCGGCGTGTGCAGATAATGAACGTGCAGATGGTCAATGCTATCAGGGAGTTCCCGCGCCATCACGCAGGCCTGACCGAAGCGGCGCACCCTGTTGCGCGTCGGATCACGGGCAAGATCGCGCAGGAAGACCGGCAGGAGCCGAAGGAATCCTCGCCGGAGCAGAGCCCGCCCGATGCCGCGCAGTACACGGCCCGGCTCGTCATGCAGATATTCCGGCAGGTAGGTCACGGGCGCCGTGATCTGCTTGTGCATGAGGTGGCGCGCGCCATCCGTCGGCTGACGCAGCGACCAGATCGAGAAGGGCAGCCCGCGCTGCTGCAGGCCCAGCAACTCCTGCGCGATGAACGTCTCCGACAGGCGCGGATAGCCCTTCATCGCAATCGCGATCCGCGGCTGCTTCGCCTCGCTCATCGCCGACCAATCAGCATGAAGCGCGTATAGTTCTTGCTCGGCAGCGCACCGGAGAAATGAATCTCGGACAGTCCGACCTGCTCCTTGAACGCTTCAAGGCTGGCGACGCAGCTCTTGTGGTCCGGCTCGCGATAATAATCGTTCGACTGCAGCAGCACCGGCAGGCCGGGCGGCAGCGACGCGACCCAGCCGGGCACATCGGAAAGATGCTCGCAGCTCGTGTTGATCACCAGGCCTGGCTGCTCCCGCTCGCTCGTGAAATCGAGCTGCATCATATCGGCGGTGACAGCGCTGAAGCGCTCCTTGGCGACATGGCGGCGGTTCAGGCGCTCGGCGATCTCCGCACAAGCGGGATCGCGGTCGAGGCTGACGACCTTGTCGAGGTCGAGCCGCGGATCGTCCAGCAGCAGAGCCCCGAGCACGCCGTACCAGGCCCCGAGCACCCAGACCGGTCCGTCGGGACGCGGCAAGGTCTCCGCCAGCGCGTCGACCAGCCAGCGCTTGGACCCGATCTGCTTGTGGTTGAAGGCGATCCAGAGTTCTGGCGGCATCCCCTGCCCGATCAGCCGCGCGAGATCGGCCACGACCCTGTTTCCAGTCAGGGCTGCGACACCGCGCAGAATGTCGTAGAAGGCGTCCGAAGGCGTGTCGGTTGTCATGCCGTATCGCGAAGGGGTGGGATGAATTCGGCCGGACCATATGCAAGCCCGGATATAAAGGCCAGTCACGAGAATGACGGCGCAATGGCCCCTTCGGGGACCTTGCTGCCCCATCTTTCCGGCCCAGGCGCCTGCTTGAGACAGGTCCTCGCCGCGCATGCGGTGCGGCACTGCCCGCATATCGTGGAGATCGGCGGCGCCGGGCTGCCGATCACGGGCTTTCTCACGCATTCCCCACAATCGGTGACGGTGATCGACCCGAAGATCCCGGCTTTCAAAGCAGGCATGCTGAACGGAAAGCCCTGCACGGTCCTGCATCAGGCCGCCAAGCTTCAGGCCATCCCGCTTGCCCCGCCGAAACCCTATGCGCTGGTACTGCTCGGCCTGTCGCTGAAGCCCTTCGGGGGAGCGGCGGCAACCGCGCCCGAACTGCTCGCCCTCGCGGAGGCAGCCGAGACCCTTGTGATCGACTATGCGCTCGATCTGGAACGCGCCCTCGGCCAGATCGGCGCGATCACAGCGACACGGCCGGCTCCGCCTCTCATCGATCTTGCCATGACCATCGACGATCCGGCACTGCGCAGCGCCGGATATGACCGCCGCCGCTTCCTGGTCTATGGCCCGCTCTGAGCTTCAGACGTCCTGATTTTCGGGCTTCTGGTCAGCCTGTGTCTTGGGGCGCCGTCCAGCTGGTTTCGCGGGGATGGGCGTCTCCGTGGGCGCCCGCTGCTCCCCATTGCCGGCATCCTGCGTCGCGCCTTGCGCGGCCACTGCGCCGGCGTCCACCGCGTCAGCCTCATCCGCAGCATCGATGCGTGGCGTCCTGGCGAAGCCATAGGCCGCCATCGGCGCATCCCGGCCCTTGATCATCACCTTCAGCGGAACGGCTTCCGCAAAGCTCCGGCCGGTCACTGCAACAGTCGTCTCCGAAACCACGATATCGGCGAGAACACGCCGTGTCGCGGCCTCGAACTGGCTCGCGATCGCCACCGTCTCACCGACCGTGATCTCATGCCGGCCGAGGCTGTCATTCTCGACCGCGCCGACGACAGCCTGGCCGGTATGGATGCCGATGCCGATCCGCAGCGGCAGCGGCAGGGCCGCGCTGAACTCACGATTCAGGGCGTCGACCGCCCGCACGATGTCGCCAGCAGCCGCGATCGAAGCCAGCGCCGCCTTGGCCGGGCTGGCTTCCAGGCCGAACACCGCCATGAAGCCATCGCCATAGAGAGCATCGATGCGCCCACCATGAGCGATGATCGCCTGAGCCATCTCGTCGAAGAAGCGATTGAGCAATCCGATCAGCTCATGCGGCAACTGCCGCTCCGACAGCGCCGAGAAAGCGCGCAAATCGGCCACCATCACGGTCAGGCCGCGCCGGGCAATGGAACTATCCAGTTCGACGGCTCGTATGGCCGATCCCAGTTTGGATGCGAGCAGCAACTGCACCTGCAGGTCGTCGCGCGGTCGGATCTGGCAGGCGAGGCGGACACGCGGCGGCGCCGAAATCCGCCGGAGCAGCTTCGCCTCGTTCGGCCCTGGCGCCGGGAGATCATCCGCACCATCGAGGACCAGCACGCGGCAGGTGGCACAGCGCGCGCGCCCACCGCAAAGCGCCGCATGCGGAATATTGAAGCGCCGGAACAGCTCAAGCACGGTCGGTCCGGGCACGACCTTGCGCACGCCATGGCCGACGAAGCGCACCGTGATCGCACGGGTCGTCCGCACCCGGAACTCACGGAAGGCAACGAAGATCGCGAAGGCGCCGACGAGCCCGAAGAAGCTGCTCTTCACCCACATTTCGTGCCAGTTGGACATGGCCGAGCGGGCGTCGCTGCGTACCTCCGGCGGCAGGGCCATTTGCACGGCCTCGCGCGCAGCGACGGAGAAGCCGATCAGGGCGAGAACCGGAATCAGGATCGCGACCAGAAGAAACGGATCGCGCCACCGCGCATAGCTATCCCGGCTGCGCAGGATGAAGTGCAGCCCGATCATGCCATGCGTCCAGACCAGGAGCAGGAGCAGAGACTGCGCCAAGGCGTGCCCGGGCCAGAGCCGTCGCAGCACCGCGTGGTAGCTCTCGTCGATATGGAAATAATGCCCGATGATCCGGGTGCTGACGATATGGTCGACGAGCAGCAGGGGGATCGCGAGGCCCAGGGCGATCTGCAGGATTTCGCGCACCGGCATGCGGAAGGTCCGGCGCTGCGCGACCCGCACCAGGGCAAAGAGCGGGTGAACGATCAGAGCGCCATAGAGCGCGACGGTTCCCGGCCAGGAATGCCAGACGGCGTAGCGCCATTCCTGCACCTGCTCCATCGCCGCGACACCGGCGATCCCCACGGCGTGGTTGAGGAAATGGGTCGTTGCGAAGGCGAGCAGGATGAACCCTGACACCAGGCGAATATCCCGGCTCCAGGACGAAACCTGGTTCATGCCGGCATCGAATCCAGGCGAACGCTTCGTGCCGGTCTGCGGCAGACTCATGAGCTTTCCTGTGTCCTCAATGGACCTTCTCGCTATGCAGGACGTAATTGGCCAGTCGGTACAGGCGCGAGGCCAGATCACGCGACAGCGCAACGCTGAAATCGGGGACGGTGCCGAGCAGTTCGAAGAACAGATCCTTCGGCAGACGCAGCGCGCAGACTTCGGTCTTGGCGACAGCTTCGCCGAGATAGGCCTGGTCGCTCAGCATCGGCACGTCGCCGAAGATGCTTCCCGTCTCGAACTGGAAGCGCTTGGCGGGGCGTTCACCCTCCATGTGGAGGAGCTCCACCTCTCCCTCCAGGATAAAGTAGACGCCTTGCGGCCTCTCTCCTTCCCGGATGATGACGGTCCCCGGCTCGAAATGCAGGCGTTCACCCATCAAGGCCACAAGCTTGAGCCGTGGCGCCGGCAGGCTGCGAAAGAGCGGTATGCACCGCAGGCAAGCGATATCGCTCTCGAGCGTCATTGTCGCACCTCTACCCCCTCGGCGACCCGCAATGGAGGCGAAACGGTTCGATGTTCCGTTTCGTCCTCGCCATCGCTGTCGCCGTCTTCAATCACGCCGAAGGATCCGTTGAACACGAGCCTCGGCGAAATGTCTCTGGCGAGACTACCATCACCAAGAAGTAGAAACAGTGTCATGCCGGCACAATGCTTGCGCAAGCGGCTGATGATTTCGTCACCCTTGTTCGTCGTGGCAAGCAGCGCGCTCGGATCGAGAATCGCGATCTGCGGCACCTTGATCAAGGCTTGGGCGAGCGGGATCGCGAGCCGGATCCGGGCTGGCAAGTAGCGACCACGCAACCCGCAATCGGTGTTCAGTCCGACGCGATAGAGCGAGCCGTCCAGCCCTGCGCGAGATAGCGCCGTTCGCATGATGTCGGCAACCTTGCGGCCGGCATCGCTGATGCCGAAACCGATACGCCCAAACAGGAGATTGTCGCGGATGCTGGCACCATCCATGACGCGCTCGGGATCATAGAAATCGACCGAATTGGCAGCATCCGCCGGCAAATGGGCCTTGAAACTTGCCCGCGCACGCAAAATCCGCCGACGCAGGGCGTCATCGAGCAAGTTGAGGCGGTGCTTCGGCTCGATATAGCCGAGCGCGAGCGCCATCAGGTTTCGCTCCGTTTCCGGATCGAGCGGGCTGCGCATATCGTGCTTGGCCAGAACGGAGGCCAGGCCCTTTAGCATCTCGAAGTCGAAGTTCGTGCCAAAGGAATATCTTTCGAACAAGGCATGGCCCGCCGGCAGCCCCTCGAAGATTTCGACCACCGTCGAGACGATGCGCGCCCCCACTTCGACGAGCGGCTCGATCAGCGCTTCGGCCTGCATCAGTGCGCGCGCATAGGGCTCCGCCAGCAGGGTATCATTGGCGAACCGCGCGCCCTTGCGCGCCCCGAAGATCAGGTTCTCCGCAATCGTCGCGTTGGCATTGTAGCGTTTGGGATCGAATGTCTCGACCAGTCCGGCAAGCTTGCTCTTGGACAGTTCCGCCGCCACGACCTTGCGGGCTTCGGTGATCCTGTCGATGATCGACTGGTCGAGCGGCAGGACGACCTTGCCGTCCAGTCCGAGTTCGTAGACGTCCTCGTCGCAGCCAAGGACCTCCAGAATCCGCTGGATATGCGCTTCAAGCTCGGCGGCGTCGGCGAGCCCCACCCCTTCATAGTCGGTCCAGTCGGCAGCAAACGAGAAGGGCGTATTGCCGGAACGGACCGCTTCCATCAGCCGCCTGTGCTCTTGCGGCGTGATCGGTTCCTTTGGCTTCAGGCTCGGCCGCCGGCGCCTGAGGGGCAGCAGGATGTTGTCGCGCAATGTGCCGTTGATGATTTCGACCTCCTGGCCGGCATAACCGATCAGATGGCTTGCCTTCTCGACCGAAAATCGCGAGAGGCTGATCCTGTCGATCAGGACCCGCCCCGAATAGGACATGATCTGCCGGCCGAGGATGCGGCCGAAGACGTCGCGCGCGCCCCCGGGCGGTCCGATGACGGCAACGACGCTGGGACGGGGCACCTGAAACGACAAGGGCGACAGCAGCGGCTGGCCGCGGTTATCGAGCATCTGGACACTGTCGAGCCTGATCTCACCCTTGTCGGGCAGGTTCGAACAATCCTCCTCCTCGTCGAGTACCATCGTCTCGTCAGGGTTGAACTGGCCGACGACCTGTTCATACTTGATGGTGACGTCGTTGCGCTGCTGATCCCAGTCGATCAGTTCCTTGATCGGCGGCGGCAGATCGCGATAGGCCGCGATGACGGCAACGAGCTGGCCGATATCGAGCCGGCCCTGCAGGGCAAAATAGCCCCCGACTGCGTAGAAGAAGAATGGCGTGATTTGCGCCAGCAGGTTGTTGAGGAACTTGACCGCGAATTTGCGCTTGTAGAGCGCGTAGCGGATGTCGAAGAGGTTGCCGAGACGTCCGGCAATATCCGACTGCATGTAATTGGTGACACCATGCCCCTGGATGGTCGGACCGGCATCGACGATCTCGCCGATCCGCCCCGCAAGCAGACGCGATGCGATCTGCCGTTCGCGGCCAAGCCGCAACTGCTCCCGGCGCAGGATCGGAATGATGATCGCCTGGGCGATGACGATGACCAGTGCGATCGAGCCCAGCCAGACGCTTTGCGCCATGATGAAGACGAGCGCCGTCAACGCCTGGCTGAGCAGGAAGACCGGCTGGATGAAGGCATCGCCGACGAAGCCACCGATCGGCTCGACCTCGTCCTTGATCATGCTCGCCACTTCGGCCGGCTTGACGGACCTGATGTCCTCCGGCTGGAAGCGCATGAGCTGGCTGAACAGGTCATAGCGCATGCGCCTCAGCATTCGTTCGCCGAGGATGCCCTTGCGCACGTTGATCACGTACTTGAAGACGCCGTTGATCAGCACCAGTACAAGGAAATAGAAACTCAGGCCGAAGAGCAGCCCGAGTTGGCCGACCTGGAAGCCGTCGAAGAGATGGACACTGCCGCCACCGAGCGTCTCCGGCCAATGCAGCGTGATGTCCATCAGCGTGGTGCTGGTATTGCCGTCCTTGAAGGCTCCGCCCTGGATCGCATCGTTGACGATGCGCTTCGGCACGACAAACGAGACCCAGTTGAATGGAATCGAGGCAAGGATGATCAGCAGGACGACGATCTGTTCGCCACGGCTCTTCTGCCAGATGTAACGAAAGAGGTTCGTCTCCAAGGGACGTCCTGTCTGGCGGACCGGATGGTGCACCGCTTATTGAGTTTCGCGTCATATGTGTGTCAGTCACGGCGCTTGCGCAATGTCGCAATGCGGCATGCCCACGGCTTGCTTGGCCTCCGGCCGCATGTTTCGATCACAATGCGCGGAGGAACGAGGATGCGGCTGAGAGGTGTCGGACGCCGGTTGGCAGGGATTGTCCTGCTCGCGCTGGCAACGTCGTCATATGTTGCGGCGCAGGACGGATCTTCGCTGCTCCTCAGGGACCGCTTCGACGCCGGGCGCTTCACGCCCGAAGGCGGGCTCTACTACAAGGACAATGCCGAACAGCGCGCCGGGCAGGTGACATTTCAGGAGAAAGCCACCCTGGATGGCAGAGGTGCGCTGACCCTGTCGGTCAAGCCGCTCTGCGCGAAGGGCGCGCGCAACTGCAGCGAAAGGGCCGAGGTCTGGGAGAGGCCCGAGGTCTTGGCAAGCTACGATCAGACGGTCTGGCACGGCTTCGCCATACGCCTCGACGATCCCGTGCCGCAGGACGATGCCCGCTATGTCATGGCGCAGTGGAAGCGCCAGATCACGCCCGGAGCAGAGGGAGATTATTCGCCCTTTCTGGCGCTCAGGCTGTTTCAGGGGCGGCTTGGTGTCACCATAGAGACCGACATGATCGAGGTCTTTCCGATCGGCGGCACAGAACGCCCGGACGGCTGTCTCCCCGGTGAGGCCCTGGCCGTGAACCGTCGTGTCGCGCGGCAGACGCGCGCACTGGTTGCGCTCGAGACCGGCAGCACGCGCGCCGACTATCCCGCCTATTTCAATGCCTGCGCACCAGCGATCCAGGTGACCCATCACGCCGGGCTGCCGCCTGCTCGCGCGGGCTGGATCGATTTCGTCTTTCGCTCGAGCCCCGGCCCGCAGGGCAACGGCCATGTCGAGATCGTGGCGAACGGCCGACACGTCGCCACGATCAAGGGCCCGATCGGCCATGGCGGCCCAGGCCTCGGAAAGAAGCAGTATTTCAAGTTCGGACCTTACCGTGCCGCCAACCAGGGCTCGTGGAGCGTAAGCTACGACGATTTCCGGCGCGGGCCGCGTTGCGCGGATGTCATTCGGAACGGGCAATGTCCGCCGGAATGAGCGCGCGCAAGACAGAGATTGGCAAGACGCAACTTTCCACGTCTAGTGCCAGGGGGACCCGGTGACCCGGGAGTGAATACGGGGTTCAGGCGTTAGCAGCTCATGGATATCTTGCGGATCAGCGATTTGCGGATCGGTTTCACGGTGCACGGGTTCGCCCGGGATGTCGTGAAGGGGGTCAGTCTGCGTGTCCCCGCGGGGAAGACAGTTGCCCTTGTCGGCGAGTCCGGATCCGGCAAATCGGTGATCTCGCAGGCGATCATGGGGCTCCTGCCCCGCGCGGGCGCCGTCACCGGCGGTGAGATCCTGTTTCGCGATCCGCTCGACCGGGGCACCGTGATCGACATTGCGGACCTGACCGCCGAAGGCGAGGAGATTCGCGCGCTGCGCGGCGGCCGTATCGGCATGATCTTCCAAGAGCCGATGTCCTCGCTCTCACCGGTGCACACCATCGGCAACCAGATCGAGGAAGCCCTGCAATTGCATCGCCCGACCGATGATGCTTCGGCACGCCGGCAGATCGAGACGATGCTTCGGCGCGTCGGCTTCAAGGACCCGGTGCGCGCCTACGGCTATTACCCGTTCGAGCTTTCCGGCGGCCTGCGTCAGCGCGCCATGCTCGCCATGGCCCTGATCTGCCAGCCTGCCCTGCTGATCGCGGACGAGCCGACCACTGCTCTCGACGTCACCATCCAGGCCCAGGTGCTCGACCTGATGCGAGATCTCCAGGCCGAGATGGGCATGGCGATCCTGCTCATCACCCATGATCTCGGCGTCGTTGCCAACATGGCCGACGAAGTCGTGGTGATCTATCACGGCGAGATCATGGAAAGCGGTCCTGTCGAGGATATCTTCCGACGTCCGCGACACCCGTATCTCAAAGCGCTGCTGAAAGCCTCGCCGCATTTCGACATGCAGGAGGGCGAGCGGCTGGTCGCATTGCGCGAGGCACGTGCCCAGCCTGCGGCAACGCCGCGTGCCGCCCCGCTCATCTCCCGGCCTGCCAATGCGCCGCCCTTGCTGAGCGTGCGCCACTTGCGCAAGACCTACACCACTGGCTCGCGCGGGTTCTTCAGCAAGGGCACCCAGGCGACGGTGCTTGCGGTCGACGATGTCGGGTTCGACATCGCACGCGGCGAATGTCTTGGCCTCGTCGGCGAGAGCGGCTGCGGCAAGACCACCGTCAGCAAGATCATCATGCGCGCGATCACGCCCGATGCCGGGGCGGTGACCTTCAATGACGGGTTCGGCCCGACAGACGTCCTCTCCCTGCAGGGCGAGGAGCTGCGGCGGTTCCGTCAGCGAGTCCAGATGATCTTCCAGGACCCGGTCTCGTCTCTGTCGCCGCGCATGACCGTCATGAACATCCTGCGCGAGCCGCTGGTGATTCACGAGCGCGGTGACGGCGCCGAGCAGACGGCCCGCGTGCGCAGCCTGATGGAGAGCGTCGGGCTCGATCCGCGCTTCCTCAGCCGCTACCCGCATTCCTTCTCCGGCGGCCAGCGCCAGCGCATCGGCATCGCGCGCGCGCTCGCGCTCGATCCGGACCTGATCGTTTGCGACGAGCCGGTATCTGCCCTCGATGTCTCAGTGCAGGCGCAGATCCTCAATCTGCTCAAGGACCTGCAGGCCGAGCGCGGCCTCACCTTCCTGTTCATTTCGCACAATCTCGCCGTGGTGAATTATATGGCAGACCGGATCGCGGTCATGGCCAATGGCCACATCGTCGAACTCGCGCCGCGTCACGCGCTCTTTGCCTCACCCGCGCACCCCTATACGAAAGCCCTGCTGCGCTCGGTCCCCTTCGCCGATCTCGACCGCAAGCTCGATTTCAAGCTCGTCGCGCCCGGGGGTGCCTCCGATTACAGCCATTGGGCGCCGGCCTTCAGACCGGAACCCGGCGTCAGCCTCGAGCCGCTATCCCTGGGCGAAGGCCACTATGTCCTGGCCCGTCCGGAAGCGAACCACAGGGAGTTGGTCTGATGACATCCCGCCGGCAGCATCCCACACGCCGTACCGCTCTCCTGCTCGGTGCCGGCGCCCTTGCCGCTCAGGGTCTGCCGCGCGGGGCGCTCGCCCGCGAACCCAACCCGATGGATTTCATCGACAGCCCATACTGGGCGGAGAAGGTGGCGGCTGGCACCATGCCGGTGATCGCGCTTCGCCTGCCGGAAGACCCTCGCGTGATCGATGTGTCCGGCCCGGACCGGATTCCCGGGCGGCATGGCGGCACGATGCGCATGCTGATGGGCGACCAGCGCGACATCAGGATGATGACGCTCTACGGCTATACCCGGCTCCTCGTCTATGACGATAATCTCGAGCTCGCCCCGGATGTCCTGGAGGCTGTCGAGGTTAAGGATGGACGCATCTTCACCCTCAGGCTGCGGCGGGGGCATCGCTGGTCCGACGGCAGCCCCTTCACCACCGAGGATTTCCGCTACTGGTGGGAAGACTTCGCCAATAACCGGCGGCTCTCTCCGGGCGGACCACCCCAGGCGATGCTCGCGGGCGGCGAGAAGCCCATCTTCGAAGTGCTGAGCGAGACCGAGGTCCGCTACAGCTGGAACAAGCCGAACCCGATCTTCCTGCCGTCGCTCGCCGACGCTCAACCGACCTATATCTTCATGCCTTCGGGCTATCTGAAGCAGTTCCACGAGCGCTATGCCGACAAGGTCACGCTCTATGCCCGCGTCAAGGCGGCGCGCGTCAAGGACTGGGGCTCGCTGCACGAGCGGTTCTCGCGCATGTACAGGCCCGAGAATCCCGATCTGCCGACGCTCGACCCCTGGCGCAATCTGACATCGCTGCCCGCCGAGCAGTTCGCTTTCCAGCGCAACCCCTATTTCCACCGCATCGACCAGGCCGGGCGGCAGTTGCCCTATGTCGACGAAGTGACGATCACGATTGGCACGAATTCGCTGATCCCCGCGAAGACCGCAGCCGGCGAGAGCGACCTCCAGGCGCGCTATCTCCGTTTCGACAACTACACCTTCCTGAAGGACGCCTCGAAGCGGATGAATTTCGACGTCAGGCTCTGGAAGCGGGCCGAAGGCTCCTGGTTTGCGCTGATGCCGAACCTGAATGCCATCGATCCGATCTGGCGCGATCTCAATCGCGATGTCCGTTACCGCCGCGCCCTCTCCGTCGCGATCAATCGCAAGGACATCAACCAGGTGATTTTCTTTGGCCTTGCCAAGGAAAGCGGCAATACGGCGCTGCCCGAGAGCCCACTTTATGACGCAACCAACGCCAGTCTGTGGATGCAAGCTGACCGGGCGCTTGCCAACCGCCTGCTCGACGAGATCGGCCTGACCAAACGTGCCCAGGACGGCATACGGCTCCTTCCCAATGGCCAGCGCCTTGAATTTACCGTGGAAACCGCCGGTGAGAGCACCGAAGAGACGGACATCCTCGACCTGATCAAACAGGATCTGCAGGAGGTCGGGATCAAGATCTACCCTCGCTCGACCCAGCGCGACGTCTTTCGCCGCCGCATCCTGGCCGGCCAGACCGTGATGTCGGCCTGGGCGGGCATGGACAACGCGCTGGTCGCGGCCGAAATGGAGCCCGATGCGCTCGCCCCAACGTCGTCGATGCAGTTCAACTGGCCGCGTTGGGGCCAGTTCCTGGAAAGCGGCGGCCGCGAAGGCGAAGAGCCTGACCTGCCCGCGGCGCAGGAACTGGTCAGGCTCTACCAGGCCTGGCGCAGCAGCGTGACCCATGATGAGCGCAGAACGATCTGGCGCGCGATGCTGAAGATCAATGCCGAGCAGCTCTTCACGATCGGCGTGGTCAACGGCACGCTCCAGCCGGTCGTCGTCTCGCGCAATCTGCGCAACGTGCCCGAAAAGGGCCTGTACAGCTTCGAGCCAGGTGCCTTTTTTGGTCGCTATATGCCCGATACTTTCTGGTTCGACGATGCTCAGGTGAAGAGCTGACCGATGCTGCTGAAATATATCCTCAAGCGCATCCTGCTGATGGTGCCGACGCTGCTGGTGACCAGCGCGCTGATCTTCACCGTCATCAACCTGCCCGAGGGCGACTATTTCGAGACGCTTGCTGCCGAGATGCAGGCCCAGGGCGAGAAGGCCGATCTCAGCCGCATCGAGTTCCTGAAGACGGAATACGGTTTCGACAAGCCGCCGATCGAGCGCTATTTCCACTGGGTCACCGGGCTTATGCGCGGCGACATGGGTTATTCCTTCGAATATCAGCGCCCGGTGAGCGAGATCGTCGGGGACCGATTGCTGCTGACGATGATCGTTTCCTTCGTCACCATCATCTTCACCTGGGTCGTCGCCTTCCCGATCGGCATCTATTCCGCCACCCATCAGTACAGCTGGGGTGATTACGGCCTTACATTCCTCGGGTTGATCGGGCTTGCCGTGCCGCATTTCCTGCTGGCGCTGGTCTTCATGTATTTCGCCAATGTCTGGTTCGGCACCTCGATCGGAGGGCTCGTCGATCCACAATATCTCAACCAGCCGATGAGCTGGGCGAAGCTCCGCTCGGTGCTGGAGCATCTCTGGATCCCCGTCATCATTATCGGAGCCGGCGGCACCGCGGGCATGATCCGCTCCGTGCGCGCCAATCTGCTCGACGAACTCCAGAAGCAGTATTACGTGACCGCTCGCGCGAAGGGGCTGCCGCCCGGCAAGGCGTTGCGCAAATACCCGCTGCGCATGTCGCTGAATTTCTTCATCTCCGATATCGGCGACATTCTGCCCTCGATCGTCTCCGGCGCAGAGATCGTCGCGATCGTGCTCTCGCTTCAGACGACCGGGCCGCTCCTGATCCGCGCCCTGCAGGCGCAGGACATGTACCTCGCTGGCTCCTTCCTGATGTTCCTCTCGTTTCTCACCGTGATCGGGGTGCTGATCTCAGACATCGCGCTCGCGATCCTCGATCCGCGCATCCGCCTCCAGGGAGCGGCCACCAAGTGAAGCCCGCTCTCCCGCCAGACGGCGCACCACTGCTGCATACCGCCTCGACCGCGCCGTTCGAACCCTACGCCGTCGAACGCATGACGCCAGAGCAGGAGCGCGTGTACCTCGCGTCACAATGGCAGTTGATGTGGTGGAAATTCCGCAAGCATCGGCTGGCGGTGATTTCGGGCGTCTTCATCATCCTCATGTATCTGACGGTGATATTCGCCGAATTCCTGGCGCCCTATCACTACACGACGCGCAATACCGACTTCATCCGCGCCCCGCGGCAGGAGGTGCATCTCTTCCACGAAGGGCGCTTCCTTGGTCCCTTCGTCTATCCCTATACGCAGCGCCTCAACATGGAGAACCTGAAGCGCGAATACGATATCGACCGCAGCCGGCCCCAGCCGATCCGCTTCTTCTGCCGCGGCGACGACTACGACTTCTGGCGCCTGGTACCTGGCAATCTCCACCTCGTCTGTCCCCCCAAGGACGGCACGCTGTTTCTCCTCGGCACCGATCGGCTTGGGCGCGACATGCTCTCGCGCATCATCTATGGCGGCCGCATATCGCTCAGCATCGGCTTGCTTGGGGTCGGCGTCAGTTTCATCCTCGGCGTCATCATCGGCGGAATCGCCGGCTATTACGGCGGCAAGATCGATCTCTTCATCCAGCGCGTGATCGAAATCGTGCAGTCCCTGCCGCATATCCCGCTCTGGCTCGCGCTGGCCTCGATCATGCCGCCGTCCTGGAGTCCGCTGCTGGTCTATTTCGGCATCACGATGATTCTCGGCCTGATGGACTGGACCGGTCTTGCCCGTGCGGTCCGCTCGAAGCTGCTCTCGCTACGCGAGGAAGACTATGTCGTGGCCGCCCAACTGATGGGCGCCAAGCCTGCGCGCATCATCGGCCTGCATCTCGTGCCGGGCTTCATGAGCCATCTCATCGCCTCGGCCACCATCACAGTGCCGAAAACGATCCTGGGCGAGACGGCGCTCAGCTTCCTCGGACTTGGGCTCAGGCCGCCGATCACCAGCTGGGGGGTGATGCTGAACGAGGCGCAGAACGTCAATGTGGTGGCGCTCTATCCCTGGTTGCTCTATCCGGTCGTTCCGGTGATCCTGATCATCCTGGCCTTCAACTTCCTTGGCGACGGCTTGCGCGATGCGGCCGATCCCTACCGCTGAGCGCGCCGCCACCTCCTGCTCGCGGACCTGACATCCTGTGCGGATCGCATTTCACACGCCGCTCAATGCGTATGAGGACGGCAGGATTTCCGGGGACCGGCGCATGGCGCACCAGCTCGTCGAGGCGATGACGCGGCTCGGCCATGCCGTTGTCCCGATCGCGGACGCCCGCTCCTATATGCGCAGCTCGGAGCCCGCGCTCCTGGATCAGCGCCTCGCCGAGGCGGCCGGGCGGCGCGAGGCCTTGCTGACCGCCTGGGAGACCGATGGCAGCCGACCGGAGCTCTGGTTCACCTATCACAGCTATTACAAAGCCCCCGACCTGCTCGGGCCGGAGATCACGAAACGGCTCGACATTCCCTATGTCGTCGCTGAGGCCAGCGATTCCGGCCGGCGCTCCGAGGGGGAATGGGCCCGGCATGTCGCACTCGCCCGGCGCGGCTTCCGCGCCGCCGACGTGCATTTCTGCTTCACCGAGCGTGATCGTGGCGGCGTCGAGTCCCGCTCCACGGACCGCACGCATTTCCTCGGGCTGCCCCCGTTCATCGCCCTGGAGCCCTCCACTCCCCAACGCCGATCCGATGCCGCAGCCGCGCGCCTGATCACCGTCGCGATGATGCGTCCAGGCGTTAAGCTCGAAAGCTATCAAGCCCTTGCCGCCAGCCTCCCCCGCCTGATCGATCGTCCCTGGACCCTCACCATCATTGGCGACGGACCCGTGCGCGATATGGTCGAAGCGGCCTTCGCGACCCTGCCGCGCGAGCGCATCGAATGGCGCGGGGCGCTGGATCGCCCTGCTGTCGGCGCGGCACTGACGGAACATGACATCTTCGTGTGGCCCGGCATCGGCGAAGCCTACGGCCTAGTCTATCTCGAAGCCCAGGCCGCGGGTCTCCCGGTCGTCGCCTTCGACAGCGGCGGCGTCGCAGCCACCGTCCGGAATGGAGAAACCGCGCTCCTGGTACAGGATGGCGACCTCGCGGCTTTGGCAACGGCGTTGGCCCAGCTCGTCGAGAACAAGGACCGGCGCGAAGATATGGGTCGCGCCGCGCGAAACTTCGTGCTTCGGGAACGGACGCTCGACCGGACGAGCGAGATCATCTCGCACGGTCTCGCATTGGCACAGGCGGCCCGCGCCGCACATCAGGTCGCGCGCGCGGAATCGACGGGGTCATGAGCAACCCGATCTGGGCTCCCCTTCTCGCCGAACTCGACCGCTGGGGCACCGAGGGCCGGCGCCTGCGGCTCTGGCTTCGCGATGACGACGCGATCGCGCCCAGTCCGCAGCTCGACAGGCTGGCAGCCCTTGCCGAGCATTTCGATGCGCCCGTGCTGCTCGCGGTCATCCCCTTCCTGGCGCAACCCGCTCTCTGCGAGCGCTTGCGGAGCGCTCCGCTGCTGCAGCCCTGTCAGCATGGCGCCTGGCACCGCAATCACGCGCCCCAGGGCGAGAAGAAGTCCGAGTTCGGAAGCCACAGGCCACGCGAAATCGTCATCGCGGAGATCGCGGCAGCGCGACGTCGGCTTCTTGATCTCTTCGGCCCAGCCCTGCTGCCTGTCTTCGTCCCCCCGTGGAACCGGATCGAGAGGGATATCGCGTCAGAATTGCCGGAGCTCGGCTTCAGCGGTCTCTCGTGCTTCCGCCATTTCAGCTTCGCGGCGCCCCGCGGGTTTTGCGTCCTCAACACCCAGATCGACATCATTGACTGGCATGGCGGCCGAATCGGTCGACCGGCCCCCGCCATTGCCGAGGAGATCGTCACGGAACTCACACGAAGACGTGAGGCGGAAATAGGGGAAAGCCCACTTGGCCTGTTGCTGCATCACCGCGACCATGACGCAGGGGCCTGGGCCGTTCTCGACGCCTTGCTCGGCTCAATGGTCCATCACCCCGCCGTGGAGTTGGTCGGCCTTCGACAGTTGTTTTCGGGCTTGAACACTGCCTAGAGTGAAGCTGCGACGCCGGGTGAGCGTCCGCCACCTGGCGAAGCCGGACTTGGATGGACGCGCGTGTGGCGCTATATCCGAATCCGAACAGTTCTAGGTGCGTTCGCCCTCGCTCGAGGTCGTTTGGCCGTTTCGCGGAGGGCGAGCCGTCTATGCCGTATAACGTCATCGACATCGGCGGCGGCGGCGACCGCGCCCCGCGTAGCCCTCAGGCCCCGAGGGTGCTGATCTACAGCCACGACACCTTCGGTCTCGGCCATATCCGCCGGTGCCGCGCGATCGCCAATTCCCTGGTCGCCAGCTATTCTCATATATCAGTAATCATCGTCTCGGGCTCGTCGATGATTTCGAGCTTTCAGTTCGGCGACGGCGTCGACTATGTCCGCGTTCCCGGCGTCGAGAAACAGGATGACGGGGGTTATGCCCCACATCATCTCAATCTCGATCTCGGCGACACGCTGCGCCTGCGCGCCGACCTGATCAGACAGACCGTGCTGTCCTTCGATCCGGACGTCGTGATCGTCGACAAGGAGCCTGTAGGCTTGCGCGGCGAGCTGCTGTCGTCACTCGAGATCCTGCGCCGGCGCGGTGCCCGCATCGTGCTCGGGCTGCGCGACGTGCTCGACGAACCCAGCAAGGTCCTTGAGGAATGGCGGCACAGCGGCGCGCTCGATGCGCTGGGTTCGGTCTATGACGACATCTTCGTCTATGGGCTGGAAAGCGTCTATCAGCCGCTCCAGGGACTGCCGGACCAGCATCTCTTCGCCGACAAGATCCGCTATACCGGCTATCTCAAGCGCGCGGTCCCCAGCCCGATGCCGCCGACCCGGCACCCGAAGATCACCAAGGGTCCTTTCATCCTGGTCACCCCCGGCGGCGGCGGGGACGGCATGGGTCTGACCGACTGGGTGATTTCGGCCTATGAATCCGACCCGACGATCGAGCTGCCGGCGCTGATCGTGTTCGGCCCGTTCATGTCGCGCGAGAAGCGCAAGGATTTCGCCGAACGGATCGCTCGCATCCCGAAGCTCGAAAGCCTCGGTTTCGAGCCGCGCCTCGAACTTCTGATGAACCGCGCTCACTGTGTCGTCGCCATGGGCGGCTACAACACGTTTTGCGAGATCCTCTCCTTCGACAAGCCGGCGCTGATCGTGCCGCGTGTCCGGCCACGGCGGGAGCAGAGCATCCGCGCCGAACGCGCCGACAGCCTCAAGCTTGCCACCATGCTGCACGACCCGCTTCAGGATGGTCAGAGCACGCGCGATCCGGCGATCATGGCCGCTGCCCTCCATGCCCTGCCCAAGCGCATGCCGCCGTCTCAGGCCTTCGTGCCGAGCCTGCTCGACGGCCTGCCCGCCATCAACCGCGCACTTGCCGACGATCTCTCGATGCCGATCCGCGGCCGGGCGCTGGCTCAGAACAGCGCGGCGGTCAGCTAAGCCTCGCGCGCGCCGTGCTCCACGGCCGCGAAGAGCCCCCGCAATCGGTTGAGAAAATGGGCTGACAAGGCTGCGGAAACTTCGCAATATATCAGCCACGAAGAAAGACGGTGCCGCACCGGCACCTCTTCATCGGAGATGCTTCTCAATGGCGCAGCTGCTCTTCAAGAATTTCGCCATGCTCGAACCCGACCATGGCGAATTGCGCCGCGGCTACGAATTGCTGGTCGAAGGCGACACGATCCGCGAGGTCTCCGACAAGCACATCAAGACGGCCAAGGCCGATGTGATCGATTGCGGTGGGCATACCCTGATGCCCGGCCTGATCGACAGCCATGTCCATGTCTTCCTCTCGGAAGTCTATATCCGCGCCATGGAAAGCATGCCGCTGACGCTGATGACGGCGCGCTCCGTCAGGTTGATGAAGGGGATGATCGATCGCGGCTTCACCTCGGTGCGCGACACCGGCGGCGCCGATTGGGGCATCAAGGAAGCCGTCGAAAAGGGCGATATCTCGGCTCCGCGCCTGTTCATCGCCGGCCAGGCAATCGGCCCGACGGGCGGCCACAGCGACCCGCGACGGCGCACGGATTTCGGCGCCCGCTGCCATTGCTGCAACGCCATGGCCTATACGATGAACGTCTCCGACGGCGTTTCCGCGGTGAAGAAATCCGTACGCGAGCAGATGCGGCTGGGTGCGGACCACATCAAGATCATGATGTCGGGCGGCGTCGCCTCACCCTATGACCCGCTGGATTCGATGCAGTTCAGCGTCGACGAGGTGAAGGCGGCCGTCGAAGAGGCCAAGGCTTTTGGCCGCTATGTCTGCGCCCATGCCTACACGCCCGAGGCCATCACCCGTGCCGCGCAATGTGGCGTGCGTGCCATCGAGCACGGCAATCTGATCGACGAGGCCTCCGCCAGGCTGATGGCCGAGAACAATATGGTGCTCACTGCCAATCTCGTCGCCTATTATGCGATGAAGGAGCGTGCGGCCGAGTTCGGCATGACCGGGGATATGCTGGCCAAGAACGATCTGGTCATTGACGGCGGCCTGCGTTCGCTCGAAATCTGCAAGCGCGCCGGGGTCCCCGTCGCCTATGGCAGTGATCTGCTCGGTCAACTCCAGGTCGATCAATCCCGCGAATTCCTGCTGCGCAGCGAGGTTCTCTCCCCGATCGAGATCATTCGATCCGCGACGACCGTCGGCGCCCATCTGCTGCGGATGGAAGGCAAGCTTGGCACGCTGCGTGCAGGTGCCTTTGCCGACATCATCCTGGTCGATGGTGACCCGTTGAAGGATCTCGGCCTGTTCCAGAACCAGGGCGCGGCCCTGTCGGCGATCATGAAGGGCGGGGTCTTCCACAAGAACCGCCTGCAGTGACAATCGGGCGGGGACAATGGGTCGACAAAAACCGGCTTGATTGTTTGTAAGTTGAACCGCAGCCTGCTGTCGAAGCGGATCGAAGGGCGGAGGGCATGGCAGTGACGAGCCGGCAGCGATCGCAGAGCGACCACAACACAACATGCCCGGCGCGGCCGTCGCGGCTGGCCGATGGCCGGGCTGGATTCGCCGCTTGAGTACCGCGCAGCGCCCAAGCTTCGGCCGAATCGCGCTGAACGGCGCAGCCGGCCTGTCATTGGGTTTCATCCTGCTGCCGCTGGTCTTCGTGATCTGGCTCGCCTTCTTCCGACAGGAAATTCCGTCCTTCCCGCCCGAAGGCTACTCCCTGAAATGGTTTGCGGCCGTTCCCGGCCAGAAGGCCTTTGTCGACGGCTTCATTCTCAGCCTGCAGGTCGGCGTGCTAGCGACCTTGATCGGACTGGCGCTCGGGGTGCCGGCGAGCCTGGCACTGGTTCGCCACCGCATCCCTCTCGGCCCGCTGGTGAATACCCTGTTGCTGCTGCCGCTGGTGATGCCCGGCATCGTGCTCGGCACCGCGCTCTATGTCTTCCAGATCGAAACCGAGATCGCGACCGGCTGGCCGGTTCTGGGCTCGGCTGGCGGCCTCATCGCGGCCCATACGCTCGTGGTCGTGCCCTGGGTCGTGAGGCTGGTCACGGCAAGTCTTGCCGGCTTCGACCGCACCATTGAGGAAGCTGCTCAGAATCTGGGCGCCGGTCCCTGGAAGACCTTCTGGCGCGTTACCTTGCCAAGCATCCGGCCGGGTATCGTGGCAGCCGGCCTGTTTGGCTTCGTCACCTCTTTCGGCAATCTCGAAATGAGCCTGTTCCTCGTCGGACCGGGCCGCACCACCCTTCCGATCGCGATCCTGCAATATCTCGAATGGAAGATCGATCCGACGGTTGCTGCCGCCTCCGTCATCCAGATCGTTTTGATCGGCACCGCGATGATCATCACCGACCGTTACGTCAAGCTGAGCCGGGTGGTCTGACCCATGGCGCGGCTCTCGCTCACCCATCTCCAGAAGGTCTATGGCGACTTCAACGCCGTCGACGACGTCACCATCGACATCTCCGATGGCGAGTTCCTCGTCCTGCTCGGTCCGTCCGGCTGCGGCAAGACCACAACCCTGCGCATGGTCGCCGGTTTCGTACCGCCGAGCGCCGGCAAGATCACCATCGGTGAGCGCGATGTCACCGTGCTGCCGCCCTGGAAGCGCAATTGCGGCCTGGTCTTCCAGAGCTATGCATTGTTCCCACATCTGACCGTCGCCGAGAACGTCGCTTTCAGCCTCGAGATGCGCAAGGTGCCTCACGCCGAGCGCGCGCCGCGCGTGGCCGAGGCGCTCCGTCTCGTGCAGCTCTCAGGCTTCGACGAGCGTTACCCGCGCCAGCTCTCGGGTGGCCAGCAGCAGCGCGTGGCACTCGCCCGCGCGCTTGCCATGCAACCCGACGTGCTGCTGCTCGACGAGCCCCTCTCCAATCTCGACGCGAAACTCCGGCAGGAGGTCCGGGTCGAGATCCGCGACCTGCAGCGCAAGCTCGGCCTCACCACGATCATGGTCACGCACGACCAGGAGGAAGCGCTCACCATGGCTGACCGGCTGGTGGTGATGGAGAAGGGCAAGGTCCGGCAGATCGGCAATCAACGCGAACTCTACGAGAGGCCAGCGGACCGCTTCGTGGCGGGCTTCATTGGCCGTAGTGCCTTTCTCGACGGGGAAGCCACCGCGCCTGGCCGCTTCCGCAGCCGTGGCGGCCTGGACATCGACGTCGGCGCGGCGGCCGGCACGGGAGCGGCGACGCTCGCGCTTCGGCCAGAGCGCATCTCGGTGGCAGCCGAAGCCGGAACCTGCGTCAATCGCTTCGAGGCCCGTGTCGAGCATGTCTCCTATCTCGGCGCGCTGCTCGATATCGACGTCCGGCTCTCCGAGCACGACCGGATGCTGCTGCAGCTCCCGAACCGCCAGGGCAGCATCGAGCCGAAGCCGGGCGATACCATCACGATAGGCTGGGCCGAAGACGCCGGGCTCGTCTATCCGCGCGAGCCGTAAGGCCATGATCAGGAAAGGCGCATTGCGGCTCTCCGTCCGAACATGGCTCGATCACGGTCTCTAGCTCGACAGGCGTCCAACAGGGGAGAACTCACATGAACGCGATCAACAGACGCCATGTCCTGCAAGGTCTTGCTGTGGGAGCGAGCGCCGCGGCGCTGGGAGGCACGGCCTTGGCCCAGTCAGGCGGCAAGGTCGTGGTCGGCACCTGGGGCGGCGACTATGCCCGCCTCCTCACCAAGAACGTCGAGGATCCGATCCTCAAGCCCAAGGGCATCGAGGTCCTGCAGGATCAGGCCGGCGACGCCCCGCGCCGCGCCAAGATGGTCGCCGAGCGTCGCCTGCCGCGCGGCACGGTCGACATCCACGGGCTTTCGGCTGCCAATATGTACGAGATGAACGAGGCAGGCGTCGTAGAGCAGCTCGACTTCTCCAAGATCCCGAACGCCAAGAACCTGCTGCCGACGATGAAGTATCCCTATGGCATCGGGCACATCTATTCCGGCAACGTCGTCATCTACAATCCCAAGCTGATCAGCCCGGCGCCGGCCGGCTTCAAGGATTGGCTCGACCCCAAATGGGGCAACAAGATCGGCTTCATCGACATCCAGTATCAGTCGATCATGGTCGCCGCCTCGATGGCCGCAACGAACGGCGCCAGCATGAACGACCTCGACAAGGCCAAAGAGGTGCTGCTCGCGGTCAAGAAGGCAGGCGCGCGCGTCTACCCGACCAACGAGGCCTTCGCCCAGGCGATGAAAAACGAGGAGGTCGGCATCAGCGCGATCTGGAAGGCGCGCGTCGTCCAATGGCAGGATGCCGGCATCCCCTGCGAGGCGGTCTCCCCGGTTGAAGGCATCCCGGCCTATGTCTCCGGGTTCGTGATCCCGAAGAATGCTCCGAACAAGGAGAATGCCTACGCCTACATGAACGCCATGCTCGAGAAGGCGCCTCAAGAGGCCTTCGCGGTCGACATGGGCTATAACGGCACCGTCACCGGCCTCAACGTTGCGCCCGCTCTGCAGAAGCGTATCGGCTTCACGCCCGAGGAGGAAAAGCGTCTCAAGGATCTCGACTACGGCTTCCTCGCCAAGAACGATTCGGCGATGAAGGAGTGGTGGGACAAGGTCTTCAAGGCGTGATGCGGCCATGAGCACGACTGCCCCAGAAGCTGTTGCGGGCGGCCGCACCGGACTGGCCGGGGCGCTCGTCGTGCCCGCGACCATCTTCGTCGCGATCGGGCTGATCGGCCCGGTCGCGATCCTGTTCCGCTATTCGCTGAACCAGTTCATTCCCGGCCAGTTCATGGTCGACGGACTGACCATCGAGAACTACGTCAAGTTCTTCACCGACACCTATTATCTCAACGTGCTGATGCGCACCGTGCGCGTCGCGGTGGTCTGCACCATCGCCTGCCTGATCATGGGCTTCCCCCTGGCCTATGTTCTGGCTCGCACGGAAAGCCGCTTCAAGAACCTGCTGATCATGGCCGTGGTGCTGCCCCTTTTCGTCGGCAACGCCGTTCGTGCCGCCGGCTGGATGACCGCTTTCGGCAACAGGGGTGCGCTCAACGCTTCGTTGATGGGGCTCGGCCTGATCAATCAGCCGATCGAGATCATGTTCACCGAAACGGCCGTGATCATCGGCATCGTTGCGGTCAACCTGCCCTTCATGGTGCTGACGCTGCAGAGCGTGATCGAGGGTATCAACCGCAACGTCGAGGAGGCGGCGTTCAGCCTGGGCGCCGGTCCAGTCACGATGTTCCGCCGCGTCCTCTGGCCCTTGGCACTCCCGGGGATTCTCGCCGGCACGATCCTGACCTTCATCCTGGCGATGAACGCCTATGCGACCCCCGTCCTGCTCGGGGGCCCGAAATTCCAGACGATGGGGCCACTCGTCTATGGCCAGTTCGCGCAACAGAACAACTGGCCCTTCGGCGGCGCGATTTCCTTTATCCTGATGACGGCAACGCTCCTGCTGACCGTGGCGGCCCATCTCATCGTACAGCGGCGTTATCGCTGACGCCGCCGCCGGCCGAGGCGGCATGTTGTCGCCGGTCTCAGTGGCGCTTTCACTGGCCAAGCGCGCGGCGGCCCTCTAAATCTCGCGCATGACCATTTCCGGATCGCTCGTCCCCATCGCAGTCGGCGCCGTCGCCCTGGTGCTGTTGCTGGGCCTCGCCAACATGCTGCGCGGCGGTAGCGCGAACACGTCGCAGAACCTCATGCGACTGCGCGTGGTGCTGCAATTCGTCGCGATCCTCGTGATCATCGGCGTGCTCTGGTGGCGCGGGGGCTAGGCCCTCCTCACTTTTCAGCGGGTGCGCCAGCTCTGACTGACGGTGCGTAAGCTGTTGATAAATCAGATATTCTGAATAGCTCGCCAGACGCATCAACCGCGCTTGCCGCATTCTGGACACGAGTCTATGCGTTTCACTAACGTCCGTTCAAACGATAAAAAGAACCTGTAGCCCATGCCGCGCGTCGCGTTGCTGATCCTTGCCGGCTTCCTGGCTGCCTCGCCTGCTCTGTCGCAGTCGCAGGCTTTGCCTTCCGGAGTTTCCAGCTACGCCCCCGCAACCGAAACGCCCATTCCGTCCTGGGAAGCGCGCCTCGGCATTGCTCCCGCGAATCCGGGCGGACGCGAAAGCGGATTGCTGAACTTCAACGGCGAGGTGGTGACCCCGCGCGTCATCCCGCTGAACGACCGCATCGCCTCGGCCTTCGTGCCGCGCTTCCATCTTGGCTCCAGCATCAATTTCAACGGCACGCGCTATGCTTATGCCGGCGCGACCTGGACCGTCGATCTCTCGAAGAATGTCTTCGTCGAAGCCAGCTTCGGCGCCGCCGTCAATGACGGCAAGACCGGCGCTATCGTCCCGGAGAACCGACTCGTCGTCGGCTGCGACACCGGCACCCGGGGCGCTGCGGCACTCGGCGTTCGCCTCAGCGATCGCTGGAGCCTGATTGCGACACTCGAGCAATTCGGCACGACCGGCTGCTCCGACAAGGACAAGCCCCGCGGCCCCGCCAATTTCGGCGCCAAGCTCGGCTACACCTTCTGATCTTTCGCCAGAGCATCGGCCCGAAAAGTGGTTTGCGGCTTTCGGGAAAGCCGATGCAAACACAGAAGAGTATATCGGCAAGGCGCAGGCTGCGGCCGTCCAAGCCTTCCGTTGCCGACGCGACGCGCTATAACGCGTCATGGTCAAGCTGAATCGCATCTATACGCGCACCGGGGATAATGGCACGACCGGGCTCGCGACCGGCCCGCGCCGGCTGAAATATGACCTGCGCGTCGCAGCCTATGGCACCGTCGACGAGACCAATGCCTGCATCGGACTGGCACGGCTGCATGCCGCAACCGAGGAGGGCGAGGTCGATGCCATGCTCGGCCGGATCGCCAACGACCTCTTCGATCTCGGAGCCGATCTCTCGACGCCCGACACGGGAGAGCCGCTCGCGTATGAACCGCTGCGCATCGTCCAGGCTCAGGTCGACCGCCTCGAAACGGAAATCGATCAGCTGAACGCAGCACTCGCACCGCTACGCTCCTTCGTCCTGCCCGGTGGAACACCGGCAGCCGCCCATCTGCACCTCGCCCGCACGGTCAGCCGGAGGGCCGAACGCCTGATGGTAGAACTGGCTCAGACCGGGGGCGAGCGCGTCTCCGCGCCGGCGCTGAAATACATCAACCGGCTTTCGGACTTCCTCTTCGTTGCCTCCCGTTTCCTCAATGCCAGGGCCGGGGGCGATGTGCTCTGGGTTCCCGGGCAGAACCGCTAGAGCCGGACATGTTCGTACCGCTGCATGATGGCGTTCCGCTGCGCTTCATGCGCGCGCCCTATGTGACCTACACCCTGATCTCTGCCTGCATCGGTATCCATCTCGCGATCTGGATCCTGCATGAACCACCGGGCGAGATCGCCGTCATGGCCGGCTTCGGCCTGATCCCCTCCGTGTTCTTCGGCACCGCGCAACTGCCCATCGAGATCATTCAGGCTCCGGCCTGGCTCACCCTGTTCAGCAATGTGCTGCTGCATGCGAGCTTCGCCCATCTCGTCGGCAACATGCTCTTCCTCTGGGTCTTCGGCGACAATGTCGAGGACGCGATGGGCCATTTCCGCTTTCTGGCCTTCTTCTTTCTTTGTGGCCTGGCCGGGTCGCTGGCGCACGCCGTCATGAATCCTGAGTCGGAGCAGCCGCTGATCGGCGCATCGGGAGCGATCTCGGGCGTCATCGCCTCCTATCTGATGCTCTATCCGCAGGTGCGGATCTGGGGACTCGCCTTCAAATGGATTCCCCTGCACATCCCGGCGATGTATGCGCTCGGTGCCTGGATCCTGTTCCAGTTCATGTCAGCCTTCGTCGACCCGCAGGGCAATGTCGGCTGGTGGGCGCATCTGGGCGGGCTTGCCACCGGTGCGGCGCTGACCCCGATCTTCATCCATCGCGGCGTTGGGCTGTTCGGGCGCGCCGCAAGAGGGTGACGCCCGCGACTTTCGCGGCGTTGACAAGCCTAAACAGCCATCGCTACGGTCCCCCGGCATTCCAGCCGAGAGCCACGATGCCGTCATCCTGCCGCGTCGCGCGGCGCGGCCTCGATCGTATCTCTCCCGAACGGTGAAGCGACGATGAAGATCCTTGTGCCCGTAAAGCGGGTTGTCGACTACAATGTGAAGATCCGCGTGAA
>UBZM01000029.1 GCA_900470095.1 Hyphomicrobiales bacterium | reverse complement strand
TGTCTCGTGGGCTCGGGCACATCGCCGTGCAATATGCGAAGGCGATGGGTCGCAAGGTCATCGCCGTCGACATCTCCGACGAGAAGCTGGCGCTCGCGCGGGAGATGGGCGCGGACGCGGTCGTCAACGCGTCGACGACCGATCCGGTCGCAGAGGTGCGCAAACTCTGCGGCGGCGCGCAGGGCGTGCTGGTGACTGCGGTCTCGCCAAAAGCCTTCAGCCAGGCGCTCGGCATGCTGGACAAGCGCGGCACCATGGTGCTCGTCGGGCTGCCGCCCGGGTCATTCGACCTCGACATCTTCGATACCGTGCTGACGCGGAAGACGATCCGCGGCTCGATCGTCGGCACGCGCCTGGACCTTGCGGAATGTCTGGAGTTCGCCGGGGACGGAAAGGTGAAGGTGCATTACTCGGTCGAACGTCTCGAGGACATCAACGGCATCTTCGACCGCATGCGCAACAACAAGATCGATGGCCGCGTCGTCATGAGAATCTAGTCGGGACGGGCCCCGGCTCGGGTCCGTGGCTGCGCCGGCTAGGCCTGTGGAGCGGCGTAGCCGCGCTTGGCCATGCAGTCGAGATAGACGGCCTTGAGGGCCTCGCTCCGGCGGGTGGTCATCTCGTCGGCCGCGTCGGCCCCAACCGCACCATGGGCCCGCGCCGTGCTGGCGGGCAGGGGGGCCTTGTTGGTCTGGCGGAGGCAGGCGGCTGCGTCCTTGTTCCCCAGCGCCTCCAGCGTCGCGTTTCCGATGACCGCCGCTCGGCCATCGCCGCGCTGCATCCCTGGTGGAGCGGTGTTCACGGTCTGGCACCCGGCGAGTGCGAGCGACGCGGCAGTGACGGCATAGCGAAGCATGATCCCCTCCCTGATGCCCCAGAGGAGCACAGGCCAGTAAGGGGTTCAACGAGCGGTGACTGGCGTCTCACGCGCGGCCCGCGTCGAGCCGGAGTTGTTCGAAAAGAGTGGGCGCCGGTAGGAGCGCTGACGGCCTGGAGTGTCTCGATGAAGCGATATGTTCGCCGGCCGGGCGCATCGCTGCGCGTTATCGAGCAGGGCTGAATGTCGAGGGCCACTACAGTCCTGATCGCTTGTCTGGAGCCACCGAAGCCCGAAGAGCCTCGCCAGGCAGCAACGCGCTGGCGCTACCGTACAGCGTTGGAGCCCGCGAGTTCGTTGGCCACGGAATCGAGCTCGCTGATGCCAGCCTCAGTGTCATAGAGGATCGCGCAAGTGACATTTGGCATCGTGGAGGCAAGATCAAGCGTGACGCGATATTTGGGGAACGCCATCTTCAATCCGCCGATGATCCCGCGCTGGAAATCCTGGGTATTATTCTTGGATTCCATTTCTGCAAAAACCGAGTCGACCTCTTTCGAGAGTGCATCGGGCGCCAGATCCAGCTTTGATTTATGACGATAATTGGCAGCGGCGACCGAGAAGCACGCTGTGCCAAGGTAGGTCAGCGGTGTGATCTGAAACTGATCGGCCCTGTTCATTTTCGCCGGATCGGTTTCCTTCAGGATAAAATTCGCCCAGAGCGATCCATCGGGCCCGTGGGTCACCGAGAGATTGAAAGGGGTTTCGATCGAGCCGAACGCGTAGCATCCACCGTCCAGGCACGTGTATTCGGCCGTCGGATCGGTCGGGAAGAACTGCGAGATGCCGTTTGCCGCGTAGTCATCAGGATGGAGCTTCCATTCAGGCCTGAACGCGGTGACCCGCAGGATGGCGATCAGGCTCTTCATCTGACCGGCCAGAGACGGTTCCTGCCCCCGGGATGCGGCCGGCCATGAGATGGCGGCGACGACAGCGACGGCAAGGCCGATCAAGGAGCTTGAGACACTGCGCGATAGTCTTGCCCTCGCGGCCTGCTTCGCCATGGATCGAACTTTAGCGACAAGGGCAGTTGCTTGCGAGCCGAGATGCGTGATCGCTTCAAGCGCGGTAGTCTTGGGTCGCCCTCCTGTTTCGTCGCCTCGCGCGACGGTGCGCCGCTCAGCATCGTCGCAAATCAAGTCAAAGCCCCAGCAAAGGCCGCCCTGCCGTCAAGGGCCGGATTTCCAGCGAGGTATTCGATGACGCTGCGACGCATCATGATGGCTGCATCCTCAGTCCTCCTGACGGCCTGCCATTCGGTTGGCTATCCGACTGCCTACTCGACCGCCTATTCGACTGGCCCCTGGGGGCCACGCAGCGTCTATGGCCCGGCGCCTGGTTATCCGCCGCCTGGTTACCCGGCGCGGTGGGATGCGCCGCCCTATGACGGTGTCGAAACGGAACCCTCTTTCGACAATGGCGGGATGGAGCCCTTCCAGACCGATGTCGTACCTCCCACTGGGCGCGTCGAGCTTGGCCCGCCGCCAGACCCCATTGCCGCGGGTCCTGATTTCGCTCCGGACCCGTATGACGACCGCGCGTTTCCCCAGCAGGGGGAGGTGATCGAAGAGCGCCCGCCGCCTGCGCGAAGGCTTGCGACGAACCAGCCCCCTGCCTCGCAGGCGATTCCACCGCCATCCAGCGCATCGGCCTATGCCGGAGCCTGGCGAGCTCTCGATGCCAGCGGAAGGGCCTGCCGGGTTCAACTTTCCACCACGTCCTCGATCGATCTCTACAAGGCCTCCGTGACGGGGTGTGCCGGATCTCCGCTTGCGACCGTCAACCTCTGGAGCGTTTCGGCTGGCCAGGTCACGCTGTACGCACGAGAGACGGTCGTCGCCCGCCTTTCCGGGCAGGAGGCCAGCCTTTCAGGCTCGGTTGAAGCGGGTGGGGGCTCGCTTCGCATGACGCGCTGAAGCGCCGATCGCTGTTTTCATCGCGCGGCCGGAAAGCCATCGCAATCCTCTCGGGGGGGATCCTCACCGAGCGAACATCGATCGCCGATCCATGCGCACGCGCCGGAACTCTTTGCCCGATTGCGCGTTGGGTCGCCGCCCAGGCTGGTACGTCTTGCAGCTCGTTCGCGTCGGAATCGATCTGCCCGTGCGCCCCTGACCGTACGGGCGTCATCTTGGAACGATCGAGACCTGCCGATGTCGACTGCTCATGTCCGCTTCCCCGGTGTGCTGAATTCGAAGGAGATGCTGGTTGCCGAGTCCATCCAGGCGCGTGCCTGGGATGCTGTCAGCCGCGACAACCGCCTCATCGGCGACGCGGCCGATGCTGCGAAAGCGAAACTCGGAGGCATCATCATTCGCCTGATGAGCGACGGCTCCAAATCGATCAACGACCTTGCCACGGAGGCGGTTCTGACCTTCCGCGAAAGCACCGGCGGGTGACAGCTTCTTCCGAGGTGCTTGTTGCAGAGGATCGTCCTGAACATCCCTGCTGTGGCCAGTAATTCAAATCGCCTTGGATCTCCGGCGGCAATCGCGGGCGTACTCGCGGCGCATTTCCTTCAATTGCTCCCGATCAAGCCGAGACGTGTGTCCTGGCTTGGTAGCCTTGCGGGCTTCCTCGCGACATGCCTCGCGAGCGCTATCGGCGCTCTGCCTAGCTTCCGTCGGCAATGCGAAGATAGCCAAAGTTGCGACGGAAAGCGCAAGGTGGAAATGCATGTCACGCTCCTTTTGCGGAGGCAAAATTCGCTGCAGATGACGCTATTGGAGATTGGCGCGGCGTCTAGTTGGCTGAGCGCTAAAAGTGCCCAAGCAGTCCTGCTGCCTATCGTGCAACGATTAGGGTTCTGTTGCAATTTATTCAGTTGCGGATTCTACGGAGTGGCCTTGTCTTGGCTGTGGTCCAGGTCGAGATCTCCGACGCGCTGGACGCGTCGCGGATAGGTATCTTCACGCTTGCCAGTTACGATGCTCCTGCGATCACGGTCGTCGCCTAGCCTTCGCAGATAAGCTGATGCGCTTGGCTGTGATGAATGCAGCCGCGACGACCGCCTCATCGGCGACGCCGCAGATGCCGCGAAGGCGAAACTCGGCGGCATCATCATTCGCCTGATGAGCGATGGCTCCAAATCGATCAACGACCTTGCCACGGAGGCGGTTCTGACCTTCCGGGAAAGCGCCGGCGGGTGACCCACCGGCGCAACGGCTTGGGGGTGGCGTCCAGTGCGTCTCCATCTCTGCGCCCGAATGCGGCGCTCGGCAGGGGGCGCGAGCATCAGCCGTCTCGACCGAACCAGGAGAGCCAGCAGTGATCTGAGCAGATCTCTTGGAATGTCCGTCTCCAAGAGATGGGCCGGCGTCGGCTCTTGGCTGCAGGACGGGTTCTCGGAACGTCAGCGCCCTCAACCTGCTCGTTCGAAGGTGATCATGTTCTGCAGGGGGTCGGCAGATGTCAGCCTGACCCGGATCCTGTCGCCCGGCTTGCTGCCCTGACCGCGAACCCGCGCGACCACGGGCAGCTCGCAGAGCTGGATGCGCAGGCCGTGCTCATCGGCGTCGGTCACGACCGCCTCGAACGCGGTTCCTTCGCTGCCCTGAAGCATGAGAGCTTCGGCCAGGTCGATGACGTTTCGGTCCATTTGTCCGTCGCGCGCATCGGCCCGCGCCATCACCGCGGGCAGTTGTTCGAATGCGGCCGATACCGCTGGCGGAACCGGCTGGCCGTTCGCGACCGCCAGAGCGGCGCGCACCACATAGCGATCGGCGAGACGGCGCAGCGGTGCCGTGGCATGCGCATAGGTCGCCGCCATCGGCGCATGCCACGGCACGATGCCTTCGCGATAGGGAACATAGCTCGCGCCGCCGCTGGCCCTGCGCACCGCCAGCATGAAGGCCGCGTGGCTGCTGTCGGCGGGATTCAGCGTCTTCTCGAACTGGACGAGCGTCTCCATTTCCGGCCATGACAGCCCCAGGGCGCGCGCGGTCTGGCGCAGGCGCTGGACGGATTTTTGATCCGGTTCCTGCATGACCCGGAACAGGCCGGTCCGGGCTGTCAGGAGTGCGGCCGCGATCGCGATATTGCTGGCCAGGGACAGGGTGGCGTTCTGCTCCTCGGAGCGCAGGCGCGGGCGAAAGATCAATTGGTAGCGGCCGTCGCCGAGAGCATCGACCTCCTGTTCAGGCGGGTCCACGCGCGCTGCGCCGCGCCGGCTCTCGGCAGCCTCGATGCGGCGGGCCAGTTCATCGAAATCGGGCGGCAGATCAGACGCGCTGACCCCCTCATAGGCGAGCTTGGCGGTGCTGCGGATGACGGCCCGTTCCGCACCGTCGAGATGGACATTGCCATCGGTGTCGATCCGGGTGGTGAAGATCACCGCCGGCCGAGGGCCGGTAGGCAGGAGGCTGGCGGCGCCCTCGGCGAGAACCGGCGGATACAGCCCGACCCTGCCGTCCGGCAGATAGAGCGTCGTGCCGCGCTGCCACGCTTCCCGGTCGACCGCGTCGCCATCGTCGACGAACCAGGCGACATCGGCGATGGCGTAATGCAGCAAAAGGTCGTTGCCGCTGCGCTCGATCGTGAAGGCCTGGTCGAGATCCGTCGATGTCGCGGGGTCGAGCGTGACGAAAGGCCGGTCCGTGCGGTCGACATGCGCGGTCGGCGCGCGATGGGCCGCAGTTTCCGCCGCTGCAAGAACCGCGGGCGGAAACTGCTCCGGCACGCCGAATTGCCGGCGTATCGCCGCCATTCCGCCGATCAGCGCATTGGTGGAATCAATGAGGGTCTTCATCCTGCTCCGCGAGACCTCTGTCCGTTGTTGAACTGCTGCGAAGCAGCCAGCGCGAAGGTTCGCGAATTGCGATAGTTGCAACCGTTCGGGCTTCACATGCAACGATAGCGACCGGGCATGTCGAGCGATACACACTGGATCGGGGCGCACGCCGCTTCCCGGAGCCCTGGGGAGCAATCTGCTCGCCGCCTGACGCTGCGGCGATCACCATCCCGGAACAGATGGCAACGGCGCCTGGGGAAGCAGTCTGGTGGATTGAATCGGACGCCAGGCACCCGCCCGAGATCGCCCTCACAGCGCGGGGAAGAGCGGCGCGGTCCTGCCCGTTTGCAGACGTTCGGACGGTCAGGGGAGGGTGGGAAGCTGACCTTCGCGAATGTCCGGGATCGGCGAAAAGCATGCCACGAAGCGTATCCGCCTCTGTTGTTTCAGAAGCGGATCGCGACCCTGCCTGAACGTTCAGGCTGACATGGTGATGGCAACCTTTCCGCGATGCTGCCCGCTGCGCAGCCGGTCGAACGCTGCCTGCGCCGCCTCGAAGGCAAAGATCTCGTCGATGAGCGGCTTGACCCCGGTCGCCATCGCGGCTTGCAGATCGGTGACAGAGCCGACGTAAACGCCGCGCAGATCGATGGCCTTCATCAGGATTGCGCCGGTGTTGATCTCGCCCGCGACGCCAGTGAGAACGCCGACGAGGGCAATTTCTCCCCCGTGCCGAGCGGCTTGAAGCGCCTGGTTCAAGGTACCGGAGCCGCCAACCTCGACGACAAAGTCGACGCCCTCTCCGCCGGCCATGCCCGCGGCAATCTCTCCCCAATTTGGTGTGGTGCGGTAGTTGATCGTCGCTTCCGCGCCCAGCTTGCGAGCCCAGGCCAACTTCTCGTCGGAGCTGGAGGTGACGATCACACGTGCCCCGGCGGCTCGGGCGAACTGCAGTGCGAAGGTCGATACGCCGCCGGTACCTTGGATCAGAACGCCATCGCCGGGGCGCAAGCCGCGGCCGCCGAACAGGCAGTTCCAGGCCGTCACGCCCGCACAGGGGTATGCCGCAGCCTCTTCGAAGCTCCAGGCTTCAGGGAATGTGACCGCAGCGGCAGCCGGCAGGACGATCTGCTCGGCGAGCACGCCATCAACGAATCCGCCGCCGAGCGCGGTCGCCTGCTTGCGGGCCGAGAACGAGCCGTCCAGCCAGCCAGGCATGAAGCCGAGCACGACGCGCTCGCCAATCCGATCGCGAGACACGCCATCTCCAACCTGGGTCACGATGCCGGCGCCGTCGGAAAGCGGGACGAGATCGTGCTTCTGGTCCCCAGGATAGCGTCCTTCCCTGACGATCAGATCCCGATAGTTGAGCGTGGCCGCCTTGATGTCGACGAGCACCTCTCCTGGGCCCGGGGTCGGCGCGACGTCCTCGTGCAGCGTCAGCGGGGCGTTCGTTCCGTTCATTCGATAAGCGCGCAATGCCGTCTCCTTGGTCTGTGTTGGCGCACCAGACCTAGGAGGGTAAGGAGATATTCGTAAGTACGATCAAAAGGCGCATGTACTATCATGAATGATACTGTCAGGCAGGCCCGCCGCAAGGCGACCCGGACGGGCTGCGCAGTCGAGGCGACCCTCAGCGTGCTGGGTGGAATCTGGAAACCCGTGCTGGTGTTCCACCTTCTCCAAGGGCGATTGCGCTTCAATGCGCTGTGCCGCCTGACGCCGAATGCCACGGCCAGGATGGTGACGATCCAACTGCGCGAGCTCGAGGCCGATGGCGTCGTATGCCGCACCGTCTACCCGGAGGTGCCGCCGCGCGTTGAATACGCATTGAGCGAGTTTGGCCGCACGCTGGAACCCGTTCTGATCAGCTTGCGCGACTGGGGCGAAGCTTTGCAGGCGAGGGACCAAATCGAAGCGGCACGGAGCTGCCCTCCGCGGTGAGGGCGCATTCGGTCGAGGTGGCATCGAGCCATCGTTGAGCGGGGCCTGACATCGCCAATGTCAGTCGGCCGTGGCCAGCCCGATCCGGCTGCAGGCTGTTGCGGTCGTCAACGATCGACCGCAGTCGCGTACGATCAGTTGGACCCGGATGGACGACGGTGCCAGTCCGCATCCCGCAGGCTCGCACGACGCCGTGCCGCGCGGAATCCCAACCCGGACTCCCTTGTCCCGATCAATCCACTAGGTGCGGGATGATCGCATTCCCGGTCGCTTCCTGACGTCAGGATCGGCCAACAAGCGCGCGTATTCATCGCTTTCCACCGGCACGAGCGCCACGCGCGCCTCGGCATCATGATGCAGACCGAAGCCGTATTGCTTCACCAATGGCGAGGCGCGCAAGCAAGCTTGCGGCTTGTCGAACAACCGCGCCGCAGCATCCGCCCCTTTGCGCGCTTGCTCGACCGCCCGCAGAAGGTCGTCTGACGTCAGTTCATAGGGCCGCGCTGACAGCATCTCGTATTGCATCCTCGCGACGGTGCCTGGCTTTGCCGGAGGCGCGCTCAGCGGTGCCGTGCAATCCGCCGCCACGGTGATCAGCGTGGTCAGGTAGTTGGTGGAATGGCTCATTGGACCTCTCTTGCGAGCAGATGCCCCGATGCTTGCAAGCGCCGACAGCTATTGGCGCGTTGCGACGTGGCCGGTGCGCGCCTTGCGTAGCGGCTCGCTATTTGACGCGCGCGACAGTCCAGCCCGCCTGGGTGATCTCGGCTTGCGCCATCGGCGTCAGCGTGCCGTTGGTCGCCAGCACCGGGGCCTTTCCATCACCGGGGTTCGCAGATGAGACCTTGCCGAACAGGCCGGCGACAGTCTCGGTCCAGGCAATCTCGTCGAGCGGGAACAGGGCCAGCAGACGGCCGTCCTTCAAGCGGTTCAGCGGAAAGCCGCCAACCCCGACGAACGGGCCGATGCCGAGAGCCTTGGCGTTGGACGCGAGCAGCAGGGCGCGGCTGCGCTGGAAATAGGCCTCTTCACGCGTCGTCGCCTCGGCGGCCTTCGCCACGAAAAGTGCGTTGCCGCCGACATTGAGCGACGCCAGCGCCTTTGCGATCAGCAGCAGGTCGGTCGGAGTATAGGATCGGTTTTGAACGAGGCGCTCCGCCAGGGCGCGAGACACCTTCATGCGCGTCAGCATGCCGATCACCTGGTCCACGACCTGGGTCGAGGTTCGTTCGGCCAGGGTCGAGCGAACGCTATCGACGGCCGTCGTGGAACTGATGGCGACACCGGCGCCCCCCGGGATCGCCAGCATCATGCCCCTGACGGACAGCCCGCCCATCGCGCTGGCGGCGGCAATGTCGTTCAGCTTGGCGGCCAGGGGCGGGAAATCGGTATAGGGATCGACGCCCAGCTGGACCGCTAGCGCGCGTCTGGCTGCATCGACGCCCAGAAGGCTGCCGGCAATGCTGTCGCGGCTGGCGCTGGTATTGGCGATGCCGGTTCCAATCCGGCTGAACATGTTGGCGACACCTGAGGCGGATCGCTTCAGCGTCTCCGCTGGCGCGGTGATGAGGTCGGCGCCGAAGCGCAGGGGAGCAGCGGCTTGCCGCTCGAGCGACTTCACGAAAACGTCCGATGCGGACATCTCGTTCAGCTTGCGAAGCGCCGACAATTCGCGGATGCGCTCACGCATCAATCCTTCGCCGGCTATGTCAAAAGTGCCGAATGCGGTCTTGAGCACAAAGAGCCGCAGCAGGCCGTCGCTGTGCACCTCGGGGTCGACGCGATAGTTCGGGCCAGAGGCCTGCGCGCCAAGCACTGAAGCAGCGTTGACCGTTGGCGGGGCTTCGAAGGCAGCGGCGGCGCCTGCTCCGACGACGGTCAGGACAAGCCCAAGCAGTGCGCCAAGCGGCCTGGCGCCGCGCGGCAAGGCTCGCCCCTGGGCCAATCCGAAACCAATAGACAGACGCATGAAAGGCCCCCAGGAGCGATTGCTCGACGGCGACATTACGCACATCCTGCCCATGCCCGTCGAGACCGTCGGCCCCAACGCCACACATGTCGAGGATGGCCTCGAGGCGGTGGTCCGCGGGCTGAAGGCCCGGCTTGCCGGGAGATTGCAGTCGCCGGGCCGGATCTGGCGCAAGTTCTGGCCAATCTTGGCGACGGCGAAGACGAATAGCGGCGTAGCTAGCGGAGCTTCAACGCCTGCTCACAGAACCTCGCGTGCCGGGACCAAGGCTGCAATCGTCCACTGTGGAGCGCCAGATGATCCCGGTTTTCGATGCGATCCATGGGTTTTTCATGGTCGTTCCAAGTCACCGGACCCCAAGTCACCGGACCCCACGTCACTGGACCGCGTTCAAGCGGTCGTTGCTGCTCATCGCGATCCTGTTCATCTTGATGGGGTTCGACGTCATTCGGCATTACGGGCAAGCAGCCGCATAGGTGCATTTCGCTGCGGCGGGTTGGCTGAATCTTCAGGCCACGCAGCAGAAGCGGTCTGGCCGATGAGCGTCCCCTAAGGGCAATGTCGACAATGGGTGGCTAACGGACCTTGGGGCGATGCCCCCTCTGACCGCGGTTGAACCCCATTAGGCGAGCCGGCGGCGGTTCCCGAAGAACTTCCAGAGTTGCCCCACTCTCACGTAGCCGACTGCGAAAGCGCGAGGCATTCCGGTCACCCCATACAGCAAGGTAAGCCGCCCCAGTTGCGTCATCGCGATAGTAAGCTGAGCCGCCGAAGGCTGCTTCCAGGCCATGTTCGCCCTTCATGCCGCCGCCGCCATAAACCGATACAACGAGGTCGAGCGGCGCAGCAGTCACCACGGCCTCACTCCTCGCAAAGCCCCCCGAACGGAAGACATGTATCGGCCACTGTTCGCCCATGGCTCATCATGACATGCGATTCAACACGTCTACAACGGGCTCGTAAGCGGACGCTGCTATCCATCAATGACGCGGCGGCAATAGCATCGAAGGCTTCACCAACTCCTCGAGAGCCAGGCCACGTTCTTTCAGCAGGGCTTCGAGCAGCGGCCTCAGCTCACCGAGGCTTTCAGCGACGCTCTCCCGCACTGTGTCAACGACGACCTGAGTTCCCCGTTCAATCTCGATGTTGAGCATGTCACCCTCGCACTTCGTGTCGAGATTCGTAACGCGGCGCGTCTCAGGGATGAGCCAAATCTCGAACCACCCCTCGGTCTTGTTACACTCCGAAACTGTCAGGCTGCACCCGTTGATGGCGATGTAGCCCTTCGCGAATATGTACCGCTCGAAAGGCTGCGGGATCGAGAATCGGATGGCCTTGTTGCCACCGTACTCCTTGATGAGTTCGATCCGCGCTGCGAAGTCGATATGGCCAGAGAGAGGATGCCCACCAATCTCAGCACCATCTCTTGCAGCCCGCTCGACGTTGACCAAGCTGCCGACCTGACAGTCACCTAGAGTCGTGACCGCCAGGCTCTGGAGCATCACGTCGAACAGCACTCGCTCGGCAGATACGATGGTCGTCACTGTCAGGCAGACGCCGTCTACGGCCACGCTGGCCCCGATGGCGAGTCCTTCGGTGAACTGTGGAGGAAAGTCCAGCGTGAAAGTCCGGATGCCATTGTCATCCTCCCTGGCCGCAACCCTGGCAACGGTTTGAACAATTCCGGTGAACATGGCTTTCCTCATACCTGCGAGCGGTCCCTTATAGCGCTCACCTGGAGAGGCGGACCAGTTGACCAACGCAAAGCTCTTGAGCGTCGGCAAAGGGTCGTTTGTGTTGAAAAACTCCGGCCGGACCGAAAAGGAGGTCCCCTTGGCGCTCGGCGGAGAGGAACGTTTTTCACGCCTCCGAAGAATGCGTCTCAATGGCCGCCTGTACCGCGCACAGAAGGAAGACATTTCCACGCTCAGGCCCGTCGAACCAGCTCCAAGTATTGCCGCGGACTTTTTGCAACACAATCGACCGAAGACGGACGTTCGCTCTCAACACCTCAGTCGCGCGGTGGAACGGTGTCGTATTGCGGCAGGCCGTCTGCGATCTCGTAGTAGTCCCCCTTGTCGGCGACGTAGATATGCAAATTTGCAGTGGTCTCTGTCGGTCCGTCGAAAGCACCCATTGCCACGGCGATCCAACCCCGATCCGACCGATCCCAGAATAGAGATGATCCGCATGTCGAGCAGAAGCCGCGTCGGACGTTCTCCGACGATTGAAACCACGTCAGCTTCTCCTCGCCGACAATCGTCAAGGCAGTCCTAGGCACATCAGTGGACGCGAAGTGGTGGCCCGAGTGCTTGCGGCACATCCGACAATGGCAGAAGTTAGGATTTGGCAGACTGTCAGCCACTGTTAAGGTGACCGCACCACAAAGGCATGAGCCGCTGTGCATCCTCGGTTCACTCCGGCAGGCGTCTAGTCGGGAAGCATGGCATCGGGGTCGCGACGTTGGCAAGAGCGTCCGCTATGGGGCGTTTTGGACGTTGCGACGGCTGGTCGCGAATGTCCGCGATGGGTGGGGAAACGGACGTTTATTGAGCGCCGCTCGGGTGTCCATCGCGCCCCACAACCAGACACTGGGCCTGTGCCAGCAAGCGGACGTTCGTCGAGGGCAAATGCAATGTCGATTGGCGACCCTGGCCGTGTCAAAACGCCTTGGATTCAATCGTGAGGCTGAACGACCGTTAGGTGGGAAGCTAAAGTTAACCCCAGATGGGAGACGCGTTCAGGTTGCGCCATGGCACGGTGTGCGTGCGCCCCATTGGGGACATCTGTTCCGCGCTCGTCGCGGCGATCCAGATAACGACAGGTCGCCGGGGGGACATGACGCGTCTGTAGCCTCTCGCTAGCGGAGCCGGGCAGCGCGGCGAGCAGGCGGCGCGGCGGCAGCAAGGCGATCTCAAACCGATCCCCCTCCCTTACGGCTTGCCTTTGTCCTTGGACATGATCCCCTACGAAGCACGGGCACCACGGTGGGCGCCCGTGCTTCGTAGGGGATCATGTTTCGCGCTGACCTGCGCCTGGAACGACGCGATTCCCGTCAGCGCAGCCGCAAGACGCTCGTCAAGCCTAGCCACAATGCGCGTCGCGCGCTCCGGATCGCCTCGGACCGCAAGGCATAGGCGCGCTTCTTGTGAGACTCGATCAGCTCCGGTGTGATCCGCAGTGGGGTGTCGAGGCGCCACGATTCCAAAGCTCGCGCTGTCTTTGAAACGCCGCAGCCGTCTTGGGCCGATCCCACTGCAGCCTGCCGCCACCGTGGCACACGGACTCCTTCAGCGGCTCTCGGTAGCGCATGGGCACGATTTGGCATGACAACCTCGAACGTTGACGTCGGGAGATGTTAGGCAAACGACCGCAGCCGCCGCATCGTCGGAACCAATTCGCTTGTCGAAGCGGAGCGATCGGCGCGGGCTCCTCACCATTTGGCGACAATAGAATGCGGTGGCATCACGCGTGCCACGATGCGTGTGATCACTTCGGGATCCGAGCGAACTGGGCCGTCCTGGTCGGTGCCGATACGGATTGCAGAGGCTTCAAATTCTATTCGCCCTTTGCACTCGCTGCTCGGCGGTCTCCTGTTTGCGCTCGCCCGACTTTCTAGCGCTTAGCCGACTGGATCGGCCCGAGATCGAGAATGCTGTCGTAGAGTGCGAGTGCTTCTTCTATGCGGCCAACGTAACAGGCCGATCGAGCGCGCAGCTGCGTTAGCGCAGCGCTGTACAGCCGATCCGCAGGCACATCGTCGGCCGCTCCGTGGTCTTCGATCAAGGTGATGACCGTGATGTCCCTCAGGGAGCACGCGAGAGCCAAATGTCCCTTGGGTTCCTGCGCCATCGAACTGATTGCCATGGCGAGGGAGGCACTGATGGCGAGGCCCGGCAGTACCCGGTGCCTTCGCAGTAATGGACGATTAAAGAACAAAGAAAACATCGATTCCTCCCTGACGTAGCCGCAATGTGACTACGCTGCAATATCCTGAGACAAGGCGGCGCCTTTGATCTCAGATCGAAAAGACGTTTGATGGTGTTGTTTGGATAACGCGGCGTCATCATCGGAACCGATGATACGATCATCTTTATCATCGCAACATCGGGCGCCGACGCTCTTTGGTTGCAGCATCGGGACATGCGATCTTTGTCACCCATGACTTCATGGGCTGAGCATTAAGATGGCAAGCGATGAAGGTTGGCGGTGGCCGGCAAGCGGATCCAGCAAGCGAGAATGGCCTTCGCCGACGAGGAGCCTACGGCGAATGAACGAGACTTTCGTGGAGCTACAGCGCCGCGCGCTGCGGTATCCGTATCGGCGGTGTCGAGTTGTGGAGCAACTGCAGAAGCGTTGCCTGCCGAGACGTGCCGGTCTTCGAGAAAATATGCTGCAAATGCGACCGCACTGTTGGCTCGCTGATACCGAGCATGTCAGCGGCCTCTTTGCCACCCAATCCGTTGGCAAGCGCCAGAAGCACGCGAAGTTCTCCACCGGTCAGCCCATGCAGTCTGGCAAAGGCCTCGCCCGGCATGAGCGGCGCTTGAACAGGGTCCTGCATGAACACGGCGCATGATGCTGCAAATGGCGCGACAGTGCTGCGGCGCTGCCCCCCCTCGACCGAAAGGAAGGTCGCAACATAGCCTGCCCCCTCGGCGTCCGGGATAGCGAGCGAGTGCGCGGTCATGTCCATATCGATGTTGTCGCGTCCGGCCTGGTCGATCGCCTTCGAAAGGACAGCGCGCGCCGCCGGATCGCTGGGAGTCAGCCGGTTGTTCACGATGCGGATGGAATTGCCGGTTTTGGTCTGTCGTTCGGCTGCGGCGTTCATGTAAATCACGCGCCCATCACGTGCCGTGAGGAAAACACCGGCGACAAGCGCATCGAGTGTCCGTTCCAGCATGTCCGATCTGAGGGCTCTGATATCGAGCACATCGGAAATGGCGAGCGCGCGACAGACATGCGGCGAGAGAAGCTTGAATAGGTTGATCTCGCGCTCTTGATAATACTCCGCTTTCTCGCTTCGGGAGGCATGCAGGGAGGCCATACGGCCACCGGTCCGCAGCGCGGGAAACCAGATTATGTCCTTTAGTCCAAACGGCTTCAGCACATCCTGAAAGAACCGGCTTTCAGCCAATTCGGAGCGGTCCATGGAGAGCGCGCGGACGTCGCCGATACTCGATACGATATCCGCAGAGGCCATTGGACTGCGGGCGTAATCGCCCCCCAATTTATCCAGGAATTTTGAACTATGCCCAAATACAAATAGCTGATCATTCTGTTGATGCAGCATATCGTGAATGCATATCCCTCCCGCCGTACTTTCGGCCAGATTGGCGATGCTTCGGCAGACGTCCGGCCACAGGCACGGATCGAGCGCGCAGTCATAGATCGCGCCGATGGTGTCGGATAGCGCCCGAGCGGAGGCTCGGTCCAAACTGATCATAGCGTGAGGCTCCATCATGGGCCATCTTCAGTCATTCCGAGTCGAGGGCGGCCGTCCCCGCAGGCGGCGACGGCAAATTCGTTTCACAGACTGTCACGGCAACCACGTGTTGGGTGATAATTCCGACGACAAGTCAGTCTTGGCCGCAAGTTCTGTCCAAGCACCGCAGAATGTGTCTAAGCTGGGGAGGCCGGCAAAGGTAGCCGTAACGGGGGGCATGCCGATGGCCGTGCCTACGATCGACCCTGCGCTGCTGACGATGTTCGATGTTGTCCGGGCAAGGGACCCGGACGATCTGAGCGGCAAATTGCGCGTAACCGAACGCGTCGCAAAGTCGAGCCGTATTTACACTTACCAACTGCAGGACAGCGCGCTTTGGCGCGTGCGTTTTGATCAACCTATTTTTACGCTTGCAACCCGTAGCGTTGGCTCGATCCTCGCAAGTTACGTCGATAGCAGCTTCGCAACGAATGTCTCCGTCGATGGTGACGAAGGAGATCTTTTTTGCTTCACGACGATGCTGACAGGCCAGACAACATTGGTCCAGAATGGGAATTCTACGACGGCCGCCGACAATTGCGGTCTCGCCTGGAGGCCCGGTCCGAGCACCCGGCTTTTCATGAGCGACGACAACGCGCGAACCAACGCCTTCTTCAAGGTCGCGGATATCGAGGGTGCGCTGGAACACATGCTCGATGAGAACCTGCGCCAGCCACTCGATTTCGATCCCAGTCTCGACTGGAGCAGCGGGCTCGCGGCCAGTCTGAAGCGCCAGCTTGATTTTGTCATGCATGAGTTTCAGCGAGAGGACGGAGTGGCCAGCAACCCTGTCGCGCTCGCATCGTTGACCGACCTTCTCGTCTCGCTTGTGCTCCGAGGGGCGCCGCACAACTATGCCAGCCGGCTGGACAGAGGTCCCTACAGCGCCGTTCCTGCCTATGTTCGGCGAGCGGAAGACTTCATGCGAGCAAATGGCGCGGAGCCGATCCGCATGTCGCAGGTCGCCGCAGCTGCCGGATGCAGTCTGCGAACGTTGGGTGCCGTGTTCAACCATTTCCGCGGCAGGACACCATTGGGTGCGCTGCATGCCATCCGGCTCGATCTCGCACGTGACGAACTGACTCTTGGCACATCAGGGGCTACCGTCACCGCGGTCGCGCGCCGTTACGGTTTCACCAACGCGACGCGGTTCGCCAACGCCTTTTGTCGTCGGTTTGGCGAGACGCCTTCGGAAGCCGCGCGACCTGCGTCGGTCCGGGGCACGCTCGTGCCGCCGTGTCCCGCGAATGGTACCCAGCGTTCAGCGCTTAAGGCGCCAGCGCCTCGATCCTAGTCGGCATGAATCCCGGGAGAGGGCAGGACGATCAGGGAGATGTTTGCGGGCAGGACGAGCGTGCCGGTTGTGTGCCATCCGGCACGGTCGAGCAGCAGAACCGCGTGCGCGCCCTTGGCCACCATCATGGCGATCTCGTCGAGATGGGCCTGTATGGCGTGCGTGTCGGCGAAGGGCATGGCGAGCGCCGCGCCATGGACGGCGCAGTCAGGGCCGGTCTCGACGATCCCGGCGAACCCGATCAACTGGTCCGTCGACAGCCTGGGCGGATGTCCCTTGGATCGAATATCGCGGAGCCCGGCGGGGCCGCGTTCGTTAAACCGATGGACCCAATCACGCAGCGTCTGTCGGTTCACGCCGCCGAACGGCGACAGCCAAAAGCGAAACCGGTCGTCGTCACGCGACACCGGCAGGCCGGCTGCCTTAGCGTAGGCTTTCGAGAACGGTGATCGTGATCGGATCGATGACGGCGGCGGCCCGACCCCGCCCGGCATGGCTGAGATCGATGCCGGCATCGATCAATTGCCGGTCGCTGAGATCACGCAGCTTGTTCCGTTCGAACCTGCCGCGCAGCATCTTGCCGAGCCAAACGAGTCGATTGAATCGGACGCTCGGTACCCGCCCAAGCGCGTCCTCACAGTTCGCGGAAGTGCGGCACGGCTCTGCCCGTTCGGAGAGGTTCGGAAGGTCAGGGGAGGGTGGGCGCCCGTCATTTGCAGGCGCCCCGGAGTTCGGCGCTGAGAAAGGGCGGAGGTACGGGTCTACGGCAAGAGAGTTCCTGCACAGGCCCATGTGTTCGTCATTCAATGCTCGCTCGGTGCTGTCGCACCAACGCAAGGGTGGCTGCCCGCCAACGGACCCGCGTTTGACCGCAGCTCGGATTTGCCGAACGGGACGCCCGAGCCAATGTGCGGGGAACAAGAATAGAAGATTAAAGATTTTTCCAACAGAGATTGGGCCTGTGGAAGCTTCTTTTGAGTAGCTGGCGTCATGCCAAAACATTAGACTCTTCCTTGCTACTTCCGAATTTCGACTCTTCGGATAAGAACAGTCTTCACCCGCCGCCGCATCATCGGAACCAACGAGTGGGGCGGCAGTTTCTGCGCCGGCGATGCGTGGCTTTGGGCCGCTGCCGGGAAGCGGACCTGCCGGAGGTCCGAGAAGGGTGGATTGCGGACCCTTGATAGCACGCGAAACGCGCTTCAAGCGGTCGTCTAGGGGTGCATCCGTATCCCACACATCTCGAGCCACCCTTGAGGAAGAACATTGATCGCCACATGCGGCCGCAGTTCGTAGAAGGCCATCTCGCGGTAGCTCCAGGCGTATGGCACGCACTGTTTCAACGCCGCAGCGTGCAAGTAGAACTGACCGCCCACCGGGACCTCACGGATCGAACGAAAGAATGAATGCTCGTCGAGATGGTCTGTTTTGAATTGATGGATGAATTCACTTCGCTTCCAATCCGCGTACACCCCGATGAACAGTGTTGGCAGCAGGAGCGAGAGGGCGACAAATACGGGGAGCCGGAAAATAATCGATATGGAATATCGTCTGAGCGGATTTAACAGAAACAGTGCGAGAATCGCTGCCAGAAACGTCGCGAATTCCTTCCAATACGGCAGTCCGAGTCGGCTTGACGGAAAGAAGAAGGCGAGCGATAGCGGGGATGCCTCGCCGAACAGCAGTCCCGATACGAGGAGATAGCTCCCCAGAGCGATCAATATGGTTGCGAACGTCTTCAATCGGCGGCCCCCCTCTACTGACCATTTCTCTACCGCTCTGAGCCAGCAGATTCTGTGAGGCGCTTGTGCAGGCTATTCGCGGATTTTGAGGAGATTGACAGCAGACCGATGGCACAGCGTTAGGTCCGCAACGGGGCGAGAGAAGAAGTTCGGCACGCCAATTCGCTGTTCCGGGTCGCGCCATTTCCGGACATTGGCCCAGCGCCAGAAAGCGGACCTTGGCGCGCTTCACCGATCCTTGCCTGCATAGTATTTCGCGAGTTGCAGCGCGCGCGGGCCGCCCTCTGAGAGGCGCCGCATGATGCTTCGTAGCTGAGCAAATTCCCTTTCCGTCAACGTTTCCGAAGGTGCCTCAGCTCGCGCCCGCGTGATTGCGGTCAAGCTCCTAATCTGGTCGGATGGTGTCGCGCACGAGAAGTGGCAAAGGCCCGATACGGAGGTCACCCCATGGCAATCGGCGAGGCTCGGCGAGAGCAGATTTTTCCGACACTGTCCGCCCTTCAGATCGCGACGGCGCGTCGCTTTGCGAGCGGTGCACCGCGCCGCTTCGGCCCTCGTGACATCGTATATGAGATCGGCGCCCGCAACGCCCCCTCCTGGCTGATCCTCGATGGCTCGGCTGACGCGATCCGGCGTAGCGCAGCCGGCCAGTCGTCGGTGGTCACCACCTACGGTCCCGGTCAGTTCACCGGGGAGACCAATCAGCTCTCGGGCCGTCCATCCCTCATGTCGGTCGTGGCGGGTGAGACCGGCGCGGTCGCGATACCCTTTGATGCGCCGCATCTCCGTGCGCTTGTCATTGGATCGGCGGATGTCGGTGAAACGATCATGCGCGCCTTTATCCTCCGGCGCGTCATGCTGATCGAGGAGGGGCAGACCGGCGGCGCAGGGTCGATCCTGATCGGACGCCGGGATGATCCCGACATCGTCGGGTTGTCGGGGTTTCTCACCCGCAACGGCTACCCTCACACCGTCATTGCCGCCTGCGAGGCAGAGGGTCGCGAACTGGTCGAACGGCTCGGCGTCGCCCCCGAAGATCTGCCGCTGATGATCTGCCCGAACGGCACATTGCTCAGAAGCCCGAGCAATGCGGATGCCGCGTCCTGTCTCGGCATCACACCTGATCTCGATCCGAATATTGTCCACGACGTGGCGGTCATCGGGGCCGGGCCGGCCGGGCTTGCCACTGCCGTCTATGGCGCATCCGAAGGGTTGTCTGTCCTGGTCCTGGACAGCCGCGCCTTCGGCGGCCAGGCGGGCGCATCCGCCCGGATCGAAAACTATCTCGGCTTTCCGACCGGCATCTCCGGACAGGCCCTCGCGGGGCGGGCCTTCAATCAGGCGGCGAAGTTCGGCGCCGAGCTCGCCATTCCGCTGACCGTCGAATTGCTCCGCTGTAACGGAGCGGATGCGGAAGCCCCGTTCACCCTCGAGCTCAGCAACGGTGGCACTGCGCGGTCGCGCACCATCGTGATCGCTTCGGGAGCGCGCTACCGGCGGCCCGACATTCCCAACATCGAAGAGCTGGAGGGGGCCGGCGTCTCCTACTGGGCATCGCCCGTCGAGGCGCGACTTTGTGCCGGCGAGGAGGTCGTCCTCGTCGGCGGAGGAAACTCGGCGGGCCAGGCGGTTGCCTATCTCGCACCGCAGGTCAGGCATCTGCACCTGGTGGTGCGCCGACCCCTCGAGCAGACCATGTCCCGGTACCTGATCGATCGGATCGCGGCGTTGCCCAATGTCGAACTGCATGTGGGCAGCGAGATTGCCGATTTGCACGGCGACCGGGCGACAGGCCTGACCGGGACGACGTTTCGGGACAGCCGGACTGGTGCGATCCGGGAGTGCACGTCGCGCCACCTCTTCCTGTTCATCGGTGCCGATCCCAATACGCATTGGCTCGACGGCTGTGTGGCGCTCGACGGAACGGGCTTCGTCCTCACGGGGGAGCGCGCCGGGGGTGGCGGGCGGCTGCCGCTCGAAACCAGTTGCCCAGGCATCTTTGCCGTCGGAGACGTGCGTGCCGGCTCGACCAAGCGGGTGGCCGCCGCCGTCGGCGAAGGTGCCGCCGTCATCGCACAGATCCATTCCGTCCTGACACGGAACGTCGGATCCGCATTGAATGCCGTGCGGCAAGCTTGATGGAACGTGACCTCTACAACACCTCAGGCCAGCTACGCTGAGGTGCATGCTCGGTTCGGCGGAATCTTGAAAGCCTCCGAGGGGCGGGACTGAAGCGCGCCAGTTGCGGACATTGGCGCCTTGCCCAGAAGCAGACGCTACGAGTGTGCTGACCAGAGTGCCGCTCTCGACCCAACTCCGACATTTGCGGTGAGCCGCTGAACGGTCAAAAGTCGCCCATTCCCGACCTCTGGGACGTCCGCATGCGGGCGGTTCAACTTCGCAATCGGCAACGCGCCGAAATCCCAACGCGGTGAATTCCTGCTTTCGGCCACAGCCCGTTTTCTAGGCGGAACACCGGTTGCATTTGAAACGAACGATGCGCTCACTGCATGGTCAGACGAACAAATCACCGATTCACAAGCGGTTCATGCGATGAGCGCATATCAGAGCTGAATTGATGCCCCTGTTTGCGGCGGGCCGATCGGCTTATGTGCAGTGCACAACGAGATTGTCGCTGTGGGCACCGCCCCGGTCCGGAATATCCGCCAGAGGAATATCACCATGTTCGTCACCATGATTGCCGCCAAAATCCGCGCCTTCCTGCGCTATCGCGAG
>UBZM01000089.1 GCA_900470095.1 Hyphomicrobiales bacterium | reverse complement strand
CGATGCGGAAGCGGAAGGGCTGGCTGGCAGTCCCGGCCTCGTCACCATAGGCGCTGGCGAACGGATCGGCCTCGTCCCCGGGCGCGCCATAGGCGGGATCGTCATCCGTGCGGATCTGGTACTGGCTGACGATGATGCGGTCGCCGGCCTCAAGATNNGTCGTCGCCGGCGCCCCCGGTCAGCGTCACCGCGTCGGCTCCGATGGTGAAGTGGTCGTTGCCGCTGCCGCCGATCACCGCCTCGATGCCGGACAGGCTGTCCTCGCCGATCTCGACGCCGACCGCCTTGCCCTCGACGAGGTTGATGTCGATGCATTGGGTCGCCTGGGAGTAATCCAGCGTGTCGCAGCCGCTGCCGCCATCATAGCAATCGGCCGCGGCATCGAGCGTGCCGATGATCACGTCGTTGCCGGCGCCGGCCTTGACGAGATCCTCGCCGGTCCCGCCGTCGAGCGTATCGTCTCCCGCATTTCCGGCGAGCTGGTCATTGCCGGCCCCGCCCAAGACCACGTCGTCGCCGTCATCGCCCTCGAGCCGATCATTGCCCGTCCCGCCATCAACGACGTCATCCCCCTCGTCGCCCTCGATCCGATCGTCGCCAGCCTCGCCGAAGAGCCGGTCGTTGCCGGCATTGCCCTCAACCCTGTCGTCTCCGGCCCCGGCGAAGACGATATCGTCGTCGTCGTCGCCTTCGATCCGGTCGCGCCCATCGCCGCCGAAGACGATGTCGTCACCGGTCCCGCCATGGATCTGGTCGTCGCCGCTGCCGCCGGTGAGATGATCGTCGCCCTCCCCGCCGTCGAGCACGTCATCGCCGTCATCGCCGGAGAGCGTATCGTCGCCGGCCTCGCCGAAGAGCCGGTCATTGCCGCCGCCGCCGGCCGCGACATCGGCGCCGGCGCCGAGTTGGGCCGTGTCCTGGCCGGCGCCGAACTGGACGATATCGAGATGAGCGCCGCCCGTGACGACATTGTTGCCATTGCCGGTGCGGACGCTGTTGTTGCCGTCGCCGGTGAAGACGGTGTTGTCGCCTTCTCCGGCATCGATCCAGTCGTCGCCCTCGCCACCATCGAGGATGTCGTCGCCGTCCTCGCCAAAGAGCCGGTCATTGCCGCCGCCGCCCATGACGTGATCGTTGCCGGCGTCGCCATGAAGCTCGTCATTGCCGATGCCACCATCAATGGTGTCGTCGTCCTCGTCGCCATGAACGACGTCGTCGCCGGCATCCCCCGCGATCTGATCGTTGCCCTCGCCGCCAGAGATCTGGTCGTTGCCGTCACCGCCGGAGAGCTGGTCGTTGCCCTTGCCGCCGATGATGATGTCATTGCCGGCCTCGCCGAAGATGATGTCGTCGCCATCCTCGCCGAAGAGCTTGTCGTCACCGTCGCCGCCATAGATCGTGTCGTTGCCGGTGCCGCCATAGACGATGTCGTTGCCGCGGCCGGCATAGATCAGGTCATGGCCGGCGCCGCCGCGGATGAAGTCGTTGCCGGCGCCGCCATGCAGGATGTCCGAGCCGCCGCGGCCATCGATCACGTCGTTGCCGTCGCGGCCGTCGATCAGGTCGGCGCATTCGGTCCCGGTCAGGCTGTCATCGCCTGACGTGCCGTTGATCTCGGTGAACTCGACGACACTGAAGAACGCGGTCTGGGCGACCGCGACCGTCTCGTCGCTGACCTCATAGCTCAGCGTCACCGGGCCAAAATAGCCGGGCGTCGGGGTGAACTCCCAGCCGCCCTCGACCGCGGTCAAGGTGCCGCTGGAGGCGGTGAGGTTGCGGATCGCCAGCGCATCGCCATCGGGATCGCGTGCCCCCGCGAGCAACCCGATCGTGGTGATCAGCAACGTCTCGCAGCGCCCGATGCTGCGCAGGCTGACGACGCCGGCGAGCTGCGGGGCGCGGTTGCT
>UBZM01000030.1 GCA_900470095.1 Hyphomicrobiales bacterium | reverse complement strand
GCACTGAGTTAGGGGGGAGGGCGGGGAATGGGGACGTTCGATTTATCTGAGACTCTTGAGGAACGGTGTCTGGTGGCCGGAGTTGGCCCATTGCTTACGTTCCGAATGTCTGCTTCCGGGCATTGAGATGACGTCGGGACCCGAGCGGCCGGACCAGGCCCACTCCCGGCCGTCGAAAAGCCCGCTTTTCTGCAGGTCAGCTGGCGGTGTAGCCACTCTTGGAGAGCAGGTCGTTTTTCAGACCTTCTCTTTCGACGGCACAGCTGCGGGATTTATCAGTACGCGCGCTGTCCCATCGGCCTATTCGACCGCCGGGACCAGATCGACGAACTCCGCCGTCTCACTTTTGGGCCGCAAATGATCATCGAGCGGTTTGACCGCTAGTTTCAACGGCATCTGCCCGGCCATGCCGCTGAAGATGCAGGTGCCGGTAGGCAGAGTCGGAATCGATTCCTCCGTCAGCTTATCGATGTAGGACACCGCGCTCGCGATCGACTGGAGGTCCTTCTGATTGATCAGCCGATGAATGAAATAGTTGTGGGCTTGGGACGTTATCGTGTGGGAGATGTCGTTGGGCCTCTGGCTCGAAATCGTGACGAATACGCCGAACTTGCGCCCTTCCTTGATGATCTCCTCGAACGTCTCCAGGCGGTAGTCCTTCCAGTTCTCCGATTCCCGGAAAGACTCCCGCGACAGAATGTTGTGGGCCTCGTCGATCACGATATTCAGCGAACGAGAGCCGCCGATCCGTTTATGATCCTCGTAGATCTTCTTGGCGACTAGCAGCGGAACCGTCTTCTTCATCTCCAGGTTGATGTCGCTCAGGGCGAAAACCAGCACATTCGACGTGAAGAGGTCGGCCGCCGGCGTGGGGTCAAAGATCTTCCGAATGTCGCCTTGTTTGCTTTTGAGCTTATTGATGGCAGGCGCGATGTGCTCGTTCTGAGCGCGATTTGCCAGGACGTCAGAAATCAACTGGACGTAGCACAGCGCTATCAGGTTCTTGATTTCATCGTCCGCAAGTTCAAGTAAATCTACGGTCTGATAGGCGATCGTGTCCGCGATCCGATCGGGGTTCGACTTGATGTATACCTGCTGTCCTCGAAGCCGGTACGCAGACTGGAGGTTATGCCATTCGAGGTCTTCGGCGAGCTCGATGGCCTCCCCAAACGCATTTGCCTCGGGCAACACCTGTCTAAGGTAGTCGAGTAGCAGTTCCGCGCGGATCTTATCCGACATCTGTAAGATCTGGGTGACCTGGCGACGCACTATTGCCCGTAGGTACTGCACTGGAACGGCCGCGTCGTTAACCTGCTGCTGAAGCTTGAGAGCCCGCTTCAGGAAGGGTTTCTGCGTCTTTTCCGTCGCGTCGGCGAGGATGCTGACGATCTCGATATCGTTGAAGCCGCCAGCTCCGAGCGGGATTTTGTCCCCATTGTCATTTCTGGTGCTCAGATTGAACACCCGCTTGTGCTGGGTCAGGCAGTTATCCCGGATGTACTCGTTGTTAAAATCAAACAGGACAACGCGGCAGTTCGCTTGGAAGGCGTCAGCGTTGCGATCCCGCATTTTTGCGATGAACTCCTGATAGATCATCGCGAGAGTGTTCGACTTGCCGCTGCCGGTGTTTCCGAAGATGGCGATGTGGCTGTTCATCAACCCGTCGACGGGGAGGGAAATGTCGTATCCCTCATACTCTGACCGCGCGATTTCCAGCGCGATTCCTCCATTTTGCAGGAGATTATGGACCTGGTGAACCTTCTCTTTGGTGAGAAGGAATGCCTCATTCCCGACGAGCGGAAGCTCCTTTGTGCCTCCAAAGAACTCGCCCTTTCGGTCAAGGAAGCCCACCAGAGATACGGAAAGGAACCGACGGCCGTTCATATACGCCAGCTGGCTAGGCCGCTTGTCGTCTGTCTGAGCGTTTTCGCCCTCAACCTTGCCTATCAGACTCAGGAAGCCCTTTCGGATGTCGACGTAACTCCCGACACCAATGTTCCTGATAACGTCGCCGTCGAAAAACAGCTCTGAGAGGTTCTTGTCGCGATCAACGGAGATGAAAACCTTCCGGCCGGTCACAGCCGAGACTTCACCGACCCGAAGCACCGCTTCCTTTTGAAGGCGGTCCGGCCGGTTAGCCACTCTGCATCTCCGGCAGGACCGCGGAGAGGATGTCATTCAGCCGCAGAAAGTTGATGTTGATGCCAGCCTGCGGGCCGATGACGCTGACGTTTCGGTGCTTCGCGAACTTGGCTTGGTAAGAAGCGATGTCGTCGTGGCTATAAGCGAAAATGATCAACTGAGATGTCGGGTTTCTCAGCGTTCTTTTCGTGATGTCCAGGATATGTTCGTCGCTAAAGGAGAACCCGAACGCAATTAGGACGGCATTCTCTTGCTCCATCGACTTGGAGAAAAGGCGGAGCAGGTCATAATAGACTCTTTCCATGAGGGTCTCATGGAATTTTCCAAAATGCGGCATAATAAGAAAATGTTTGCTGAGGTATTCAGAAACCTTGGCTGGGTTTGCTTTTTCGGCTGGTGTTAGCGGCGGAACAGCGCTTGCGTTGTAGACGAGATTGAATCCCTTCTTCGTCCAGTTCAGCGACCCGTGCGGTTTGATGAGGTTGATGGTCGGGATCTCAACTCGTCGGGCATAAAGGGAGCTCGCCCGGTAGGTCCTGTCGAAATATTTTTCTGGGGCGAACGCGAAGCTGTCAGACTGACCGGAGGTGCGATCAAAGCCGTCGTTGATGATGATGCTGGGTGACTTGCTGACAGCAAACTCGATGAACATGTCGTAATTTGTGGAATAGATCGTGGCCTGTCGAGGCAATATCTCGTTCTTACGGAAGAAAAGAATTTGATCTATGATCGAAATGAATCGGCTGTAATTATTAAAAGTCTCGTCCAGATCGTTTGAATATACGGTGTCATTCACCAGCTTTTTGTACGTTTTCCCGATTGCTTCGATAAAATCGACCATCTCTCGGTCGGCTTCCGCCTTCTTCCCCTTCTTGATCAGCTCGTCCAATGTCTTTTCGATATTGCCGGCAGTTTTGATCGCCGGCAGGGAGGCGCCTGACCCAATGAGGAAGTTCAGATTGCCGGACTGAATGTAGGGTGCGAGGACCTTCGCTGTTTCCTCATCGTCACTACTGATTATGTGGGATTGCACCATGGCAAACCGTCTCTCAGGCCAGCAGAATCTACAACCAGAGACATGTTAGCTGCGCTGCTGCCGAGGCGCTAGGCATCGAACAATTAGCCCTTTGCCACATGTGAGAGGGATGCCGACTGTCCATCCGCAGCCTTTGAATGTCCGGTTCGGGGCAGCTATTCAAAGTCGGCACATGACGCGTCCTGCGCGTCTATTCCCGCAATAGAGGGTCACTCGTACTATGGAGTCCCTGCTCACGAACGCAGTGCAATCGATCGAGATTGGCGTCGAGGATTTCTGTTCATCGGACCCGCGACGGCTGATCTCCGCCGTGCGTAACGTCCAGGCTGGGGTCCTCCTCCTTTGCAAAGAGAAGCTCCGCGCCTTGTCGCCGGCTGGAAGTGACGAGGTACTCATCAAGGCCCGCATCACCCCGAGGCTCGATGCCGCCGGCGCCCTCGCCTTCAAGGGCCAGGGCGAGAAGACCGTAGACGAGCAGCAGATCGTCGAGCGATTCGGCCAACTTGGGATTGCGCTCGATTGGGCGCCCCTGCGGAAGCTGACGATCCATCGCAATGTCTTGGAGCACTACCGGTTCGCGGGCAGTCGCGCCGAACTGCGGGAGGTCGTCGCGCAGTCAGCGATGATGATCCGCCGCCTGTTCGACCTCCTCGGCCTCGATCCGGCGGAAGCGCTGGAGTCCGACACTTGGGAGTTTCTTCTCTCCAACGAGAGCGTGTTTCAGGGCGAACTGGCCCGATGCCAGGCCTCGACGCGCACGCTGCGCTGGCGGTCGCCAACTATGCGCCACGCGGCCGCGACAGAGCTCGTGTGCGCAACCTGCAAGTCTGCGCTCGTCGAATTAGAGGATCCCGCCGATACCGACCAGGACACAGCTCGCCTCAGGTGTCGCGCATGCCCCATGACCTTCCCGGCGAAAAGCCAGATCTGGCCAACCTTGGTGAGCCACTTCGCCCGAGACCTCTATGACGCCGCGACACAGGGAGGCATGCCACCACTCCTGAAATGTGACGACTGCGGTGAGGTTGCGGTCGTCGTCGACGAAGGTGCTTGTGCAGGGTGCGGCCGGGACGGCTACGAGCTGCGCTGCGAGGTGTGCAACGAGGTACTCACGGAGGAGGATCGCGAACAAGGTGACAGCCGATGCCTTCAGCATCTCGATTCTGAGATCGCCTTCTTTTCGAGGGATCGGGTCACAGGGCACGACTGATGAATACCGGCCGAGGGTCCGCCCGCCGCAGGCTGCTTCATGAAAGGCCCCTTCAAATAGGGTTTCGACCAGATCGACGCGGCGTCGAGGCCAACCTCAGAAGTTGGAGGCGGTTAGCGAGCAGAGCTCCCGGCCAGCTTACGAATGTCTGCATTTCGGATTGACGCCAATATCCAGAATTGGCGCAGCACAAGCACTCCAGCCGGCAGCAGTAGCAGATGGCGCTCAGCCCCTGAAAAGACCAAGGATCAGGTATGGTGCGTTGTCGGGAAATTCGAGGTCGACATGCGGGATCATCCAAGTCGATGCCGGCGCACAAGGCTATTAAGGCGATAAGCACGAAATAGTCGAGAGCGGGGCCGCGTTACACGGGAATTATTTATAGAAGGATGACACCTCGGCCAGCATGCGCTCGATCACGGGCACGCCGTTCTCAAGACGCCCTTCGAAACTCCCGGGGAAGCTATCCGAGATGACTAGTTCGTCCTCGGACGCATGCTGCCCATATTGAAGCGTGACGTGCCACGTCAGGGGGCCTTCGAAACGCTGGTCTTTGATCCGGACCTCGTCGTCGAATGTTTCGAATGTATCGACGTGTGTGCTCGACGACAGCGCCGACAGATCCTGCCAAGCTTCCGTCTGCTCAAGGTCGGTAGCCTTTACGGCTGCGACGATAGCCTCTCGAAGGGCTTTCAACTGGTCCATCCCATCACCCGATCATAGGATCGCCGATGCCGATGCCGGCTTCGTACCGCCATTTGAGAGTTTCGCACAGACCTCCCAGGTCGGGATAGATGTGGCTGTGGTCGATGCCCATTTTGAACAATCCGCGCCGAAACCGCGCCCGCATCGCCTTGGGTATAATGAATTCATTCATCTTCGATGAGACCCAAGGAAGGTTCGGTTGATTATGCGCGGAGAACAGCCCGCGTTGGTTTACGATGCGGCTGACGGATTTTGACGGCAGCAAGAACATTACGCGGTCGATCGAGAATGGATCCTCGACTTTTCTCGGGTCGATGATGTCATCATCGGGAATGCTGTAGGCGTGCACTACGGCGTCTTCGTCCACGGGAAGGCTCGCCACGGCGAAGAAGCAGGCGACCAGGGGATTGGTCGACCAATCCAACAAGCGTGTTGGCAGACCATGGTGCTGCGCGACGGCCAGCCAATCCCAGTCAGACATTGGGCGAGAAGCCACCATCGTGTCCGCCGATCTCTGGAACGCGCGGAAGAGTCGCTCCTCGTTCAAGCGGGAATAGGCATCGAGCCTACGCCCCACAGAAGGCACGAACAGATGATTGCGTGATGCGCTGCCTCTAAACACCCATCGCGTATGAGCGCGTGCGTCGATGAACTCGATGAATTCGATCCATCGATCATGAGCCTCCCGAATGAAATCCTCGGGCGATCGCCCCGTCATTGTTGAGCGGTTGGCGCGCAAAGGCGCTTCTCCGGGCCCCCCCGTAAGCGGAGGCGGTCTCATCGTTCCGGGCTTCTCATGACGTGATAAAGTGCAGTTGCATAGTCTCGGGCCGCCATCGCATCCGGAAAGTACTGTCTTGAAGAATTCGCCCGGGAGGAGGGCCAGAAGACCACTGTTGGCTGAAGACCCGCCCTGGCTGCGCTTTCGAGTTCCAATTCCGTACACCGGGATCCGACTAGCAGGAGATCGACGCCTTCATGAACACTGGAACCGAGGTCATCCAATCCAAAAGTCTCGTGCTTGACGGTGCCGCCGAGGTAACTGAGCCAATCACTCGTCATTAGCACCAGCGCCTGCTGTTCGAAATCGCCCAGCCCGACGATACGGATCTCGCCGCGGCGAGCCGTACTCGGCTTCCGGGAGCTCACTTCAGCTGCGCTGGGGAGGGGAAGGCGGGGCCCCTCTACGAAATGTGCCGTGCAGCGCGCGGCATAGTGTGCGGCTTCGACAGGATCCCGATGCAATTCACCCCAAGCATGCGCGAAGGCCACGGCGGTCACATCGCCCGAGCCAATTCTGAAGAAGCTTTCGGCCGCGTAACTGGGGATTCTGACCGGCTGATCCCCTTGAAATACAATCAGCCCGCCCAGGCCATCCTTGACCAATATGATCTGCGGTCGCTGTGGAAGATCACGCAGAGCGATTATTGCGTTCAGGAGAGTGGCCTCGTCGGGCATAAGGCTTCTCGGTTTCCCCTCGGACCTTCTCTTGGCGTATGCAGCTGCCGTCCCCGGCAATTCCCAGCCACCCACAATCATCGCCAGGGAGCCGGCGGTAGATCCATTCGAATAAAAGGATGCATTCTGGGACTGTGGATCGTAGACTACCCTGTCGCCGGTGACACGGGCATCGCCTTCCATCATGCCGAACCGCAGTACCACCTCGTCTTGCACCGAAAGCTCGGGATAGGGTGCCGGCGGCGGCTCAGGGGGAGCCTTGCGATAGAAGGCATGCAGATACTCGAACGTCATCGGATGGTTAGAGGCGTGAAGATTCCCCGTAACTCCGAAGCTGGCCAGGGTTGACACGACGTCTGCCATCCATTCGCGGGGCACGTACGCGTTCAGTCGAACTGCATTCGATACCGAGCTGACTGCGATCGCGGCTCTGAGCCCCGAGCCGTAAATCTGGTTCCAGGCCGGATATTGGCAGCGTTCAGCATAGACGCCCCCAGCAACTGAGATCATCGACGAAACACCTTAACCGAGCACCTGGAGAAGGATGCCTCCTCGATGAGGGCGACATAGCCGACGCCTTGCTCCAGGCAACCCATCAGCTGGGACAAACCGCGGAATGCGGCCAGCGTACCGACCACCGCGCCACCCGCGGTTTCGCAGACAACGCTTCTGATATGCCCTTGGGCGCGGAGGCTGACCAGGAGAATGGCGCCCTTGTTGAGCCCGGCGCTGACGGTGGATTGCACCCCCACCAGATCAGTCTGGAATTCGAGATCGCATCCATCGCCGACGACCGTCGGTGGTGCTGCGCCGCCCTTGGACTTCTTGATCTGATCGGGTGCGTATCCTCCCATCAGGTCGCCCGCCCTTTTGCGCTGGAGTAGACGGCATCAACGCATTCGCGATGCTTCAGGCACCCGCCGCATTGGCCGCAAGCGAACTCATGGACGTGGCAGGAGAACGTCAGACCGATGAGGTCGTACGGGAAAGCTGACTTGCGCAGCAACGAGGGCGTCGAAAGATGGCGTGCCGGTGCAGTGACACGTACTCCGCCCTCTTGAAGTGACAGCGCGCGATCGATAGCGCGGAAGAAGGGCGCTTTGCCATCAGCATGGCGATCGGTGGAAACAGCCCCGACCATGATCTCTGTAACACCTTCGGGCATCAGCATCATAGCGGCGAGGGTGATGAGCATCTGGTTCCTATACGGCCAGAACTCGGGGGCCGCTGCTCCTGCGGCGGTTGGGCCACCCGCCATAGAGCCTGAACCGAGAGAGGAGAGGTTGATGATGATAGAGCGATGCACAAGTTTCATCGCTGTGCATAGAGCGGCTGATGCAGCCATCTCCCCCTTCGCAGAGATCTGGCCGTAGTCGATCGTTACACAGATGTCCGGACGCAGCCAATGCGCCAACGCCGCCGAGTCCAGCCCGCCAGACATCAGGAGCGCCTTCATCGGGCCGTCTCCCAGACCGCTTGATAGAGGGCAGTTGAGAAGTCTGATACGATCGAGCAACCCGTACCTTGCAGCATGGTAAGGCTCTCCGGACGTGGAGATTCAGCCAGGGCCACCACGGGTATGCCGTGCCGACGTGCGTGGCCGACCTCAAACAAGGTTCCAGCATCCTCGCCATCCACAAGCGCGAGCACCACCGCGCATTGCTCCAACCCTTCGAGGTCGCGCTTAGCGATGTAACTAGCATCCCCCTGCGACCCAACGTCATGGATTGGCGAAAAGACGTTAGCGCCAAGGGTCAAGAGGCATCTGCGTGCTTCTTCGACCATCCAGCGCTGCGCCAAGGTGAAAAAGGGAGCTGCCAGATAGATCTTGCTCGCCGGATCGGGCGGCTTCCTTGATGCGGCCGCGGCGAGTTGTGAAATATCAACCTGTGTGTTGCGGGTCTCCACATAACGCGAGACGGCGCGGGACGCTGTGTCAGCCGCTACCACCGGGGCTTCGTTCGCCTCGCCCCAGCGTTGAGCAAAAACCGCGCTGAAGACGTCCCCTGATCCGATTTTGAAGACCGAGTCGCCTGCATAAGTTGGGACGTCCACGATACAGCCTGCGGCGAACACCGTTGCTCCGCGCGGCCCACGCTTGACCACCACGACCGATGCCCCAGAATGCTGCATCAATCCGCGAACGCCATCTTCGCCAGCGTCACCCATCGCCAGCTTGAGCTCCGCCTCGTTTAGCACGATCGCCAGGGTTTCGGCCTTGGAACCATTGTCCCTGAAGCCAAGAGTTTCGTCTGGGTTTTGAGGATCAAAGATCGCACGCCTGGCTTCAACCAAGGCGTCCCCCTCCACGAATCCGAACCGCAGCACCGTGTCCCCTGTGACTTGCAGGGAGCTGTAGCGGGTATCGGGAGCGCCTGAGAGTTCGGCGGGCGAGAGTGGGTGCAGGTAGTGGAAGGCAATATCTTCGCGGATTGGATGAATCCCGGCTGTCACGCCGAAGGCGGCCATCGAGTGCTCCGCGTCCTCAACCCATTGCTCGCAAGCATAGGCGACGAGCTGAGTGCCTGGCGACAGCATTGAGATTGCAGCAGCGGCTCTACCCCCAGAGCCGAATATGCGCGACCAAGCCGGGCGAATGCACTCCTCGCGGTAGAGGCCACCTGCGACGATCATGTTGCCACCCGGCCTCCGAGCACACGGCAACCGCCCGGGCGAAGCTGAGTGACGAAGACCTGGTACTTTACACCAGCCCGAAGGCACCGGATCAGCTGCACCAGGTTTAAGAACGCAGATAAGGAGCCCACGATCTCGCCTTCGGCGTCGACGCAAACGACCGTCGGGAATTGGCCTTCGGCTGCCAGCTCGACCTTAAGCAGGTCGTTTAACTTTAGTCGCGCCAAGCGGGGCAGACGAACGCCCTCGAGATCGACATCAATCAGCAGATCACACTGATCGATGTTCGCACCTGCCGCAGGTGCCCCACCGCCGTTGCCAGCCGTAGACGATTTCCGCGCAGGCGTTTTCTTGCCGGACATAGAATCACCCCCCACGAGATCATAACCGTGGAAGGAGCCCAAGAAATAGTCAGCTGAACAGAATGCGCATTTCTCGCCACATGATGGCATCGAGGATCGACGCCCTGACCTGCAGAGCCAGGGCGAAGTCGAGAAACTTGCGCTCCAAAGCCTCGTAATCGCGCGGAAGCCGGTATGCCTCCGGGAAGAGCCCAATCATCGTGCCGGCACGCAGGACATGCACGTCCAGAATGGCCACCTCGTCACTGCCGACATGGTTCCTAACTATCCAAGACGCCGTCTTGGGTCCAATGCCGGGCAACTCCATCATTCTGTTGCGAAACGCGATCGGATGACTCGTGTCGGGTGGGGTGTCCCGAACAGATTTGAGCGCGACATGCAGACGTCCGGCTCTCTGTTTCGGATAGCGATACTTCTGCAGCCTGCCATTCACCATGAGTGGCTCGCTGAGTAATGCCTCGAAATCGGCCGCGCTCGGCACATCGTCCGCTTGCAGCGCTCCAGCTTTGTCCAGCTGTTCCCAGGCAGCGCGATTGAGCTCCATCTTCACCCCGTATCCGCCCAGGAGACAGAATGCGAGGTCCTCCGCTAGCGGCGCTCCCTTCGGACTGACGTAATCGTCCACTTCGTCGCCTTCGAGGTCGGCTATTGCAGCCCAGAACGCCGGCGTCGGAACCCATTCCTGGCGGCCATACCGTACGCCAGGGACGACCTCGTCCTCCGGCGCGAAACAACGACGACGCATGGCATTGCCCTCCAATATGGAAGGCATATATGTAATGCATATGAGAGACAAGGACGGCTCGATTATTGCGGCTCTAAAAGCGCGTCAGCGAAAGGGCGCCGTGACACAGGTCGAATTGGCGGCGGCCTTAGGTATCCACCAAGGGCATCTATCGAAGGTAATGGCTGGCAAAGCGCCGCTATCGAGGAAACTCAAAGCCAAGGCCGAGCGATTGCTCCAAGGTGATGAGGCATCCCCTGCTTCGCTACGAGACTTGGAGGTGGAGCTGATCCAGGCTCTGCGCTCTTCCAGCACATTTCGGGCCTTGATGCGTGCAGCGATGCAATTGCATAGGCAGTGGGAACGGTGACGCTACAGGCCAGTTTGCGAAGGCTGACGTCCGCCGTGGGACTCGGCTCAAACTCAGAATGACTGTCCTGGGTGCGAAGCCAAACGCCCGTTATCGGGCAGTCAGCCAATGTCAGCTCGTGGCGCGAAGCTGCAGCCAGCGTTGGCGGTCCCGAAGGGGCCGCGCTGCTATTCTCCGTGCCGTAAGGACGGTCTTGGGCGGGTGCCAGGCGCTGGTTCCATCCGCCGGAGCTTGCAAGGAGCTGCGAGATCGTTCGCCCCGCAGCGGTCGGCGCTGGCCAACGTCTCCGCCGACGAATGCGGTTACCTCGCCACTCGCGCGAGAGCGCAGTGTCCCAATCCTTGAAACCAGACCAATTCGAATATCGATATACGCGCCCGCGCTGTGCCCATAATATCGGCGAGAGAGCAGAGTCGGCTCGTCAGCGAGCGGGGTGTCGGCGTGAAGACAGGTCTTACCCGCAGAACCGTCCTCCAGGCGACCGCTGCCGGCGTCGCCATCAGGATTTCGCTGCTGCCCTCTGCCACCCGGGCGGAGCTGATCGAGACGCCGCCGCATCCCGGAGCCGATTGGCTTGGCCCCGGAGGCAAACCGAAATACCGGCTCGATGCCATCGCCAAGGTCACCGGCGGCAAGACTTTTACGCGCGATTACCGCGCCCGCGACCTCGCAGGCTGGCCGAAGCAGCAGGCGCATGCCTTCATGCTCCATGCGACGCGGGTCGACCGCGTCTTCGACAGCGTCGATCTCAGCCTGCTCGGCGAGGACCTGAAGCCGGATCGGCTGGTGCTGCACGAGGACCTCGTCGCCGACGGCGTCGCGATCCCGGCGCCCGGCTTCTATGGCGATGTCTTCTTCGTCCCCAAGGGCCAGACCGCGCGCCTGCTCGGCCAGCCGGTCGCGCTGCTGATCTATCACGATTTTGCCCGCTATGACGCGGCCAAGCGCAAGCTGCGCTTCAACGACAGGGTCGTGCGCTACGGCGCGGAGGGCCCGTCGACCACGCCCGGCCCCTATGGCGCGGCGCGCTATGTCCGGATCGATGGCGGCAGCCCCGAGGCCGAAGACCGCTATTCCGCGCTCAAGGACACGACGATCCGCACCGGCTTCAAGGGCGAAGAGCCGCAATGGCCCGCCGCCGGCGACGGCGACGCCATGGCGCGCGGCATGGCGGCCGCGGCCGAGATCGAGCGCGAGATCGCCAATGCCGGGGACGACGTGCTGGTGCTGCGGCGCAGCTTTACCAGCCAGTCGGCCGATGCCTCGGCCATGGAAGCCGACAACGGCAATGTCTGGTACGAGCGCGCGACCGGCATCCTGCATGCCCTGATCGCCACGCAATCCCCGCACGAGGTCGCCGAGATGGCGGCCCATATGGTGTCGAAGTCGACATTCCCGCTGAAGAGCATCGATCTGAAGATCGGCTACACCGTCGGCTACGGCACCAAGGACCACGCGATCTTCCCGTTCTACTGCGTGCTCGCCGGCCTCTACGCCGAAGGCCGGCCGGTGCGGCTCGCCAATGACCGCTACGAGCAGTTCCAGACCGCGCTGAAGCGCCATGCCTTCCAGATGGACAAGGTCATGGTCATCGACCGCAAGACCGGACAATTCCGGGCGATGACCGGGCGCTATCGCAATGATGGCGGCGGGCGCGAGAATTTTTCGGTCTCGGTCGGCACGGTCGGTGCGACGGCGGCGCAGTCGATCTATTACCTGCCGAAGAGCGATTTCTCCGCGGCGATCCTGTCCTCGCGGGCCGTCGATGCCGGCTCGATGCGCGGCTACGGCACCTTGCAGACCATGGCGGCGACCGAGATGATGGTCGACGAGGCGGCCGAGGCGCTGGGCCTCGATGCCATGGAGTTCCGGCGGCGCAATGCGCTGAAATCGGGCATGAAGAACTCGCAGGGCGCGATCCCCTCAGGCGCGCTGCGTCATGACGAGATCCTGGCGCGGGCCGAAAAGCACCCGCTCTGGGCCGGGCGACAGGAGCGCAAGGCCGCTTTTGAGGCCGCCAATCCCGGCCAGAAATACGGCGTCGGCTACGGCCATGTGCACAAGGATTACGGCACCGGCGCCGAAGCGGCGCTCTGCGCGCTCGCATTCGATTCCAGCGGCCGCCTTAAGCTCTCGCATGTCGCGCACGAGATCGGCACCGGCGCCACGACCTCGCAGGCGGTGATGGCCGCCGGCATCCTCGGCCGCCAACCCGACGAGACCGAATTCGGCAAGGTGCGCTGGCCGCAGATGCCGCTCGAGACCTCAGACGAGCCCTATACGCTCTCCCAGGAGGAGGAAGACCGGCGCATGGCGAACCCGCGCTGGACGCCGAGTTTTACCTCGCCGATGAGCGCCTCCAACAGCGTCTACTATCTCGGCCATGCGACGCGCGAGGCGGCCCGCGCGCTTGTCGACCTCGCGATCTGGCCCGCCGCGCGCTCGCTCTGGTCGCGCGGCATCGGCGGCGGCCAGCTGGCGCCGGAGGCGGTGCGCCGCGAGGATCTGCGCATCGTTGGCGGCAGGATCAACGCGGCCGCGATGCAGCCTCTGTCCTTTGCCGAGGTCGCGGCCGAGGCGCACCGGCTCGGCCTCGTCACCGGCGTTACCGTGCACAGCTTCAACCGCTGGCAATGGGCCGAGGCGGAGTTCGAACTGCCGGGCACTGGGCGCCGCCGCTTCGCGATCGATGCGCTGGCGGTCCAATATGGCGAAGGGGCGCCGGCCGAGCGCAAGGCCCTGATGACGGAAGGGGGCTGGCACTTCGTCGACCGGGCCTCGGTCTTCTACCCGCCGACGCAGCGCAACAATGCCGGCGTCACCTATTACGCGCCGATGGCGACGCTGGCCGAGATCACCGTCGATACCGGCAGCGGCGAGGTCCGCCTGCTGTCGCATCACTCCATCCTCGAATGCGGCAACCAGATCGTGCCGGAGCTGGTCTCCGGCCAGATCCAGGGCGGGCTCGCGATGGGCATCGGCCACGCCCTGAAGGAATATCTGCCGCTCTACGAGGACGGCCCCGGCAACGGCACCTGGAACTGGAACCGCTACGAGCTGCCGACATCGAAAGATGTCGCGGTCTGGTCGCAGACGGCCGAAATCCTGCCGCCGCTCTCGGAGACCGATCCGCCCAAGGGCATGGCCGAGGTGGTGATGATCGCGGTCGTGCCGGCGATCGTGAATGCGGTCGCCCACGCCATCGGCAAGCGCTTCCACAGCCTGCCGATCACGCCCGAAAAGATCCGAGAGGCGCTGGCATGACGATCGCGACCCGCACACTCTCCCTGACCATCAACGACGAGGCCGTCGGTCCCATCGACGTGCCGGAGACGATGATGATGCAGGATTTCCTCTACGAGTATCTCAACCTGACCGGCTCGCGCATGGGCTGCGGCCAGGGCATCTGCCATGCCTGCACCGTGATCGTCGAAAAGGGCGACGGCTCGCTCGAGGAGATGCGCACCTGCATCACCGGCGCCCACTGGTTCGCCGGGCGCAAGGTGAGGACGGTGGAGGGGCATGCCAAACGCGACGCCAATGGCGCGATCACGCAGCTCTCGCCGGTCCAGCAGGCCTTCATCGAGCATTTCTCCTTCCAGTGCGGCTACTGCACCCCCGGCTTCGTCACCGGTGCAACGGTGCTGCTGGACCAGCTGAAGCGTAACCCGGTCCGGCGCGAGGCGCTGGAGGGGGTGATCAGCGAGGCGCTCGACCGGCATATCTGCCGCTGCACCGGCTATGTCCGCTATTTCGAGGCGGTGCGCGATCTCGTCCTCAGGACACCCGGCTTGGTGAAGGCTTAAGCGCATGGCGAGGAAGCTGCTTCTGGCCGTGCTGACGGTCGCCTTCATCGGTGCGCTCGCGGCGGGAGCCGTCTTCCTCGGCTTGCTGGAGCGCAGCGTCGTGTCCCGGGAGATCGAGCAGCCGCTGACGGCCGAGCAGATGAAGGGTCTCGTCAAGCGCGGCGCCTATGTCGCCGTCGCCGCCGATTGCTATGCCTGCCATGTCACCAAGGGCGGCGCGCCCTGGGCCGGCGGGCTGCCCTTCGAGACGCCGTTCGGGACGATCTACTCGACCAATATCTCGCCCGACAGGGAGCACGGCATCGGCGCCTGGACGCGCGCCGAGTTCCACCGTGCGGTGCGCGACGGCGTCGGCAAGAACGGCCATCTCTATCCGGCGATGCCCTACGCCTCCTATCGCAAGCTGACGGCCGGTGATGTCGACGCGGTTTACGCCTACCTGATGAGCCGCGAGCCGATGAAGGTGGCAAACCGCGAAAACCATCTGCCTTTCCCCATGAATATCCGGCAAGGGCTGACCTTCTGGAACCTCGTCAACCTGTCGAGCGGCACCGGGACGGAGGTGGCCGGGCGGTCGGAGGCCTGGAACCGCGGCCGCTATCTCACCGACGCGCTCGCCCATTGCGGCGAATGCCATACGCCGCGCAACCTGACGATGGGCATGAAGGAGAGCGCCTATCTCCAGGGCGCGGAGCTGGAAGGCGTCATAGCGCCCGACATCACCAAGGCCGGGCTGACGCGCATGGGCTTCGATCCGCTGGTCTTCGCAAGCTTCATGAAATCGGGCATCTCGGCGCAGGGCGCGATGACCAACCAGATGTTCGAGGTCGTGCATTTCTCGACGCAATATCTGAGCCCCGACGACCTTGCGGCGATGTCGGCCTATCTGTTCGACCTCGCCAAACTGCCGGAGCGCGCGACCCCGCCGGCGCCGCCTCAGCCGGTTGCCGTTTCCGCCGAGACCGCAAGTTCGGCCCGCTCTACCTATCTCGCCGTCTGCGCGAGCTGCCATGGCGTCGAGGGGCAGGGCATCCCGCATGTCGTGGTGCCGCTGGCGACCAACGCCTCGCTGCGCCTGGCGGATGCGCGCAACCTGAACCGGGTCATCCTCTCCGGCATCCCGGCCCAGCGCTTCCCCGGGCTCGAGCGGATGCAGCCCATGCCGGGCTTTGCCGCGCAGCTCACCGACCAGGAGGTCGCCGACCTCTCCAACTGGCTGCGGGCGAACTGGGGCGGCCAGAAGCCGAGCGTGACGGTGGACGAGGTAAGGCGGCTGCGCTGATCGGTCAGCGCCGGGGCGGGCAGCGTTCCTCAGCGCCGTGGCCTGGCCCCGAGTCCCCGCAGCGCATAGGCAATGACCTGTTCGATCTCGGGCCTCGCATGCTCCGCGCTCAGCGCCATCATCGTCGGGTGCATGAAGCAGACCATGGTCGTCTTCACACAGGCTGCGCCGGCTGCCGCATCCTCGATGCTGAAATCGCCTGAAGCCTGGCCGTCCTCGACGATTGTCCTGATCATGCCTTCGACGCGCTGGATGTAGCGAAGACAGACGCCCCAGCTTTCAGCCATCGCGTCCTCGACCATGTCGTTCACGCGGCTATTGGTCATGAAGTGCCGCTCGCTGAGCTCCGAGAGCGCAAGCAGGAAGGCGGCAAGACGCTCCGGAGGAGACGATTGTCCGGCAGCGATCACCGCGAGCTCGTCGCCGATCTGACCCAGCAGAAGCTCGGCGACGGCCTCGTTGATGGCCCTCTTGCTGTCAAAGAAGCGGTAGACATGGGCCGGGCTCTTGCCGAGTTCGGCCGCGATCTCGGCGACCGTGGTCTTCTGGTAGCCAATGGTCGTGAAGAGCCGCCGGGCGACCGCGAGAATCTCCTGCAGCGGCTCGATGTTGTCCTGCCGGCGGCTCGCGTTCTCCGTCTGGGCAGTCACGCGCGCCGTGTAACGGGATGGATGTGTCACCAAGGCTACTCCGAGACAGTCGTGAGGTTCGATCGTCGAGCCGGATGCGATGCCGGTCCGATGACCTGATGGGCAACCGAGGTCGCGAAACTCGGCACAAGCGTGACTGGCTCCGGCCCCGCCGGCGCGCCACGCTCATCCAGCGACTTGCGGAACCATAGCGCGTAGAGCGCCGGCAAGAACAGGATCGTGAGAAAGGTCGCGACAAAGAGCCCGCCCATGATGGTGACAGCCATCGGGCTCCAGAATGCGCTCGACGACAGCGGGATCATGGCCAGGATCGCCGCAAGCGCCGTCAGCACCACGGGGCGCGCCCGCCTGACCGTCGCGTCGACGATCGCCTCGCGCCGGCTGTGCGATCCCGACGCGACGTCGCTCTCGATCTGGTCGACGAGGATGAGCGTATTGCGCATGATCATGCCGGCGAGTGCGATCAGCCCCAGCAGCGCGGTGAAGCCAAAGGGCTGGTGGGCGAGATTGAGACCTGCCGATGTCCCGATCAGGCCAAGCGGAGCCGTCATGAAGACCAGGGCCAGGCGGGAGAAGTTCTGCAGCTGGATCATCAACAGGGTCAGCATCGCGAGAAACATGATGGGGAAGAGCACGAACAGCGCGGCGTTCGCCTTCTCCGACTCCTCGACTGCGCCTCCTGTCTCGATGCGATAGCCAGGCTCCAGGCCATTCTTGATCGACTGCAGGCGCGGCAGGATCTGCCCCGTCACATCCGGCGGCTGGACACCGTCCACCACGTCGGCGCGCACGGTGATGACGGTGTCGCGATTGCGCCGCCGCAGGATCGGATCCTCATGGACATAGTCGAGCCTCGCAACCTGGGAGAGCGGAACGGCGACGCCGTTCCGGGCGACGATGGTCAGGTCGCCGATATGGCCGAGATCCAGCCTTTCGCTTTCGCCAGCCCGCGCGACCACGGCGACCTGCTCGACGCCGTCGCGAACCGTCGTCACGGTTGCCCCGGAGACAAGGGTCTGCAGCGTCTGCGAGACGTCCTGCACGTTCAGCCCAAGGGCGCGGGCCCGCTCCTGATCGACCACCAGCCTCACCGAGGGCGACATCTCGTTCCAATCCAGATGCGGGTTGACCGCGTTCGGGTTGGTGCGAACGGCGTCGCGGACCTGGTAGGAGATCTCGCGCACCTTCATCGGGTCCGGGCCGATCACGCGGAACTGGACGGGAAAGCCGACAGGCGGTCCGAAGGAGAAGCGGTCGACGCGCGCGCGCGCCTGGGTCAGGGCGCCGGCGCCAATCGCGGCATCGAGACGCGACTTGACGCGCTCTCTGCCCTCGATCGATTTCGTCAGGATCACGATCTCGGCGAAGGCCTCGTTCGGCAGCGTCGGATTCAGTCCGAGCCAGAACCGCGGGGAGCCCTGTCCGACATAAGCCGTAAAGGTCTGGATGTCGGGATCGGTCTGACCGATCAGCTTTTCGGCCTCGGCGACGACGCCGGACGTGGCTCCGATCGACGAGCCCTCGGGAAGGCGAAGCTGAAGAAACAGCTCCTTGCGCTCCGACAACGGGAAGAATTGCTGCTGGACGAAGCCGAAGCCGACGACAGCAGCAGCGAAGATGCCGACCGTGACGACGACCGTCGTCATCCGCCAACGCACGCAGGTCTGGATCGCTCGGCGCAGGGCGCGGTACAGGCGGGTATCGTAGATCGCGTCGGGATCTCCATGTGCGCCCTTGGACAGCGACGACGGCAGCAGCAGGACCCCGAGATAGGGCGTGAAGACCACCGCCACGATCCAGGACAGGGCGAGCGCGATCCCGACGACCCAGAAGATGCCGCCGGCATACTCGCCCGCACCCGACTTCGCGAAGCCGACGGGCAGGAAACCCGCGACGGTGACGGCGGTGCCGGTCAGCATCGGGAAGGCGGTCGATCGCCAGGCAAAGGCTGCGGCCTGGATGCGGTCGTAGCCCTGCTCCATCTTCACAACCATCATCTCGACCGCGATGATGGCATCGTCGACCAGCAGCCCGAGCGCGATGATCAGCGCACCGAGCGTGATCCGGTGCAGGTCCATGCCGAGCATGTACATGACGACGAAGGTCGCTGCGAGCACCAGCGGCACCGAAAGCGCGACCACGATCCCCGTGCGCCAGCCAAGCGAGAGGAAGGAGACGCCGAGCACGATGGCGAGCGCTTCGACGAAGGAGCGCTCGAACTCGAAGATCGACTCCGCGACGATCTCGGGCTGGTCGGCAATCTGCTCGAACTTGACCCCCTGCGGCACGTCCAACTGGAACGCACGCGTCGCGGCGGCGACGTCCTTGCCGAAATTCAGGATATTGGCGCCGCGCGCCATGACGACGCCCACGCCGAGTGCGGGTTCGCCGCGTTGGCGGACAAGAAAGCTTGGTGGGTCGACGAAGCCGCGCGTCACGGTTGCGATATCGCCCAGCCGGAAGGTGCGTCCTCCTGCATCGACCGGGGTTTCGGCCACCGCCTTCACGCCGTCGAGTGCTCCGGTGACGCGAAGCGGAATGCGTTGCGCGTTCGTCTCGACGGTCCCGGCGGGAGTCACGTCGTTCTGGCGGGCAAGCGAGTCGAAGAGCGCCTGCGGAGCCACGCCGAGCGTCGCCAGCTTGGCATGGCTGAACTCGACATAGATGCGCTCCTGCTGGACGCCGTAGATGTTCACTTTCGCGACGCCGGGAACCCGGAGCAGCCGTTGCCGCAACGCATCGGCGACCTTCTTGAGCTGAGCGTAGTCTGCGCCGTCGCCTGTCAGCATCGTCAGGATCGAGTCGACATCGCCGTACTCGTCATTGACATTCGGGCCGATCACGCCCGCCGGCAGGGAGGGCCGGACATCGTCCATCTTCTTGCGGAGCTGATAGAACAGGCTCGCGACCTCGGCCGGGGGAGTGCTGTCCTTGAACGAGATCTGCATGGCCGCAAAGGACGGCTTCACATAGGTCTGCACCTTGTCGAAATAGGCCAGCTCCTGGAGCTTCTTCTCGATGGGGTCGGCGACCTGGTCCTGCATCTCGCGCGCGGTGGCGCCTGGCCACACCGCCGTCAGCACGGCGTCCTTGATCGTGAAGTTCGGATCCTCCGAACGCCCGAGCCGCATGAAAGACAACGTTCCCGCTATCGCGATCACGATGATCAGGAAGAGGACGAGCGCGCGGTGCTCGACAGCCCAGCGCGAAAGGTTGAATTCTTTCATGGCGTCCTGGGCCTTCTCAGAATGAGAATTGATCGACGGCGCGAACCGTCAGACCGGCGTCAAGCTTCTGCGCGCCAAGCAGGACCACGCGGTCGCCCTCCGCGAGCCCGGCAGAGACGATCACGTCCTTCGATTCGTAGACGGCGACGGTGACCGGCTTGGCTGCGAGCTTTCCGTCCGGACCCACGGTCCATACCGACGGCCCAGCACCCTGGTTGACGAGCGCTGTCAGCGGCAGGCGAACGATGCGCTCGGGATCGGAATCGGTGAGGGTTACGGTCGCCGTCATGCCGAGTTGCACTTCCGGGCCTGCTGCAGCGACCGGGAAGCGCGCGAGATAGGTCCGCGTCGCGGCGTCGGCGGCAGGCGACAGTTCCCGCAAGGTCGCGCCATAGCGAACCCCCGCGTTCGACCAGAGCGTTACGACGGCCTTCGCCTGTCGCGCGCGTTCGACCGAGGCCTCCGGGATCGCCACGACGGCCTCCTTTTCGGCTGTGCGGGCAAGCCGGATCGCCGCGTATCCCGGCTGGACGACCTGGCCGGGCTCGACCGCAGTCGCCGTGATGACACCGTTCGCGTCGGCGCGCAGGACGGCGTAGGACGAGGCGTTCTTCGCAAGGTCGAGCGCACGCTCGGCGCGGGCGAGGCGGCTCCGCGCCTCCTCCGAAGCGGCGCGCCTGGCGTCGAGCGTGGCGGCCGTCGTCCATCCCTGCTTGATCAGCGACCTGGCGCGATCGAAATCTGCCTCGGCCTGCGCCCGGCTGGCGGCCGCTGCCGCGCGCTCAGCCTCGGCCTGCGCGACCTGGAGCCCGAAATCGGCCTCGTCGAGCGTGGCGAGCACGTCGCCGTCCCGGACCACGTCCCCGACAGTCACGAGCCGCTTGGCGACCTTCCCCTGCACGCGGAAGCCGAGATCGCTTTCGACACGGGCACGAATGACGCCGACGAGGCTGCGCTCGCCGGTCCTTGGCTCGAAGGCGACGGCCGGAGCCAGGACGGGGCGGGCCTGGTCGTGCGTTTCGGCGCGCTCTGCGCCGTCCGAAGGCCCGCAACCGGCGAGCACCGCGGCGAGCCCCGCAATGGAGGTGGCGCGAAAGACGGTGGAAAGCAGTGGTGATCCGCGCATGGCGCCCTCGAACTGTTGTGAGGCCGGACAGGGTGTTGCGGAGGGTTTGGATCGCGGGTTTGAAGCGCCGATCGCACCTTCGGGAACACCGTTAGCGCGAAGATCATCGGCTTACGTGTGACGAATGTCAATATTCGTCACACGTTGTTCGTCATTTGATTATCGTCGAGGCGTGGCCTTCCATCTGGGCCGTCCCGGCGCTCGCCGCGTTCGGGGGGCGGTCTCCGCGAAGTGTCAGTGTTCGCTGAAAGGGGCCATCGGGTGCACCACGCGTCAGCTCGAGCGTGGTCGTGAGAGCGCTGACGGTGAGCCCGAGATCGCCGCGCGCGCGTTCGATCTGCCGCTGGCGCCGGTCGCACCGGGGAGGGCGCCTTGCCCGATCGGCGAATCCTGATAGAGCGGAATTCCGGCTCCCTTTTTAAGGATTTTGCGATGCCGGACCTTTCCACCCTCATGCTCTTTGCCGCCGCCTGCCTGGTGCTCACCGCCACGCCCGGCCCCGACATGCTGCTGATTGCGTCGCGCAGCATCAGCCAGGGGCGAAGCGCCGGGTTTTTGACCTATGCCGGCATTGCGCTCGGCACCTATTGCCACGCGCTGGCCGCCGCTCTCGGGCTCTCCCAGCTCTTCCTGACCGTGCCGATCGCCTATGAGATCCTGCGCTGGGCCGGCTGCGCCTATCTGCTCTCTCTCGCCTGGAAGACCTTGCGCTCGAATGGGGCGGGCTTTTCCCCGACAGCGACGCTGCAACGGCTCTCTGGGCGGCGGATCCTTGGCGAGGGCCTGGCGACCAACCTGCTCAACCCGAAGATGGCGCTGTTCGTCCTGGCGCTGTTTCCGCAATTCGTGACGCCCGAAGGCGGCTCGATGGTGGTTCAGATGCTGGTGCTCGCCACCATCATCAACGGCATCGGCCTTCTCGTGAACGGCGCGGTGATCCTGCTCGGCACCCGGCTCCGTAGCCTGCTGGCTGGCCGGCTCCGCTTTCCCAGGTTGCCCCAGTATCTGCTCGCGGGTGTGTTCGCGGGGCTCGCCTGCCGTCTCGCGCTCGGCGCCAGGAACTGAGCGCGTTGCCTCCACGCTCTCCGGTTTCGCAGCGGGCCAAGACAAGGTGGTGGAGTAGGGGCCTCGCAAGATGATAGCCACGCTTTGCGGACGCAGCGGCCTTTCGTACAAACGCGGTGGCGCACGGACTAAGACGTCGGTGCCGTTCTCACGGAGCTGAGGCTTATGCCGGGTGCAAGGCGGTTGCGATACCTCATCGTCTTGGCTGTGCTCGGCATCGTTCTGCTGGGAGCAGCCATCGTCTCGGGAACCGGCTGTGGTCGAAGCGACCCCGTCCTCGCAGGAGGGGGGCAGTGGAGTCGGTATTTCGGCTCGGTTGCGTTCGTTCTTGTCGGTTGGGGGCCGCTGGCGCTCGATGCTCTGGGGCATGTCTTTGCCAAGCGCGGTTGGGAGCCGGATTACCGACCGATCCGGCTGACCTACGAAGGCACCGACGAAGAATTGACGTCCGGCGGGCGGATGTGGGTCGCCTATCCCCTGATGGTGATCTTTGGCTGCGTCGGTCTTTGGCTATGGATCGGATTAAACGGCTGCGACGTTATCATTGTGCCCGGCCAAGGGAGGCAGTGAGTGCCGTATCTTGCTCCCTGGGAGCCGTGGCGAAACCTGATCCCGCCACTCTCAAATCCTGGCCGCGGCAGCCGCGGCCAGGTCGCTTCAGCGGATGAACTTACTTCGCGGCGCTCGCGAAGGACTGCCAGCGCTTCAGGAACTCGTCGCGCTTGGCGGCGGCTTCGTCCTCGTCGATGCCGAAGACCTTGACGCTGTCCATCGCCGGCAGCTCGACATGTTTGGAGACGTCGATGTCGCTGCGGCTCGGCCGGCGGAAGGCGTTCTCCAGCAGCGCGATCTGGGCCTCCTTCGACAGCATCAGGTCATAGGCGGCCTTTGCCGTGGCGCCGCCCGGTGCGCCCTTGATCAGCACCTGGAATTCCGGCGTGCTGAAGGTGCCCTCACTGGGATAGACCAGCGAGATCTCGCGCTGGCCGCCGGCGACATAGGCATAGGCATTCGACTCGAAGGTCAGGCCGATCGGGTATTCGCCCTGGCCGACGCTGCGCAGCACCGTCGAGGCGGCGCTGGAGACGGTCAGGTTGGCGGCGAGCGCCTTCAGCCCATCGGGACCCAGCAGCTTCTCGACGCCCCAGAGGATCGTATAGGCGGTCGAGCTGTTGGCGGGGTCGGCGATGATGATCTTGCCCTTGAAGGCCGGGTCGAGCAGCTCCTTCCAGGTCTTTGGCGCCGGCTTGCCGCCGAGCTGGTTCTTGTTGACCATCGCCACGACGAGATGGACGTTCGAGGCCGTCCAGAGATTTTCGGGCTGGCGCAGCGCGGCGGGAATGGCGGCCGCTTCCGGCGAGGCATAGGGCTCGAAGAGCGGCTTGAAGGCGCCGAGCGTATTGGCGCTCGAGCTCCAGAACAGATCGGCCTGGGGCTTGGCGGCTTCAGCCTCGATCCGGCGCAGGAGCTGGCCCGAGCCGCCGGTGATCGTGCTGATCTTGAGTTTTGCCTGCTTGTCCTTGGCGACGCCGAGCACCGCGTCCACGGCCTGGGCATTGTTCGAGGTGTAGAGCACGACGGTGCCCGCAGCACCCTGAGCCAGGGCCGGTACGGCCGGCGCGGCCGCAAGGCCGGCGAGCCCGGCCAGCACTGCGCGGCGGTCGATCAGATTTGTCATGGTCGTTCCTTTCTCCCCGCCTTCCCCTTGCTGTGTCCGGACGGCGAGGCGGAGCCAGCCCGGCTTTGTCGTGTGCTGGATCCGTTCAGGCCTTCGACGAGAACAGGTCGATCTTGAAGACGCGGGTCGCGACGATGATCGGGATCAGGATCACCGCGACCAGCACGAGGCCATAGGCCGAGGCCGAGGCCATCAGATTGGAATCGATCAGCTTGTAGATCTGGATCGGCATGGTCTCGCGCCCGCCGGAATAGACGATGATCGAGGCCGAGAGCTCGGCGACGGTGGTCGTCCAGGTCAGCACGGCGGCCGCCGCAACGGCCGGCAGCATCAGCGGCAGCACGACCTTGAAGAAGGTCGCGACCGGCGGCACGCCGAGGCTGACCGAGGCCTCCTCGATCGAGTTCGGGATATTGTAGAGTGTCGAGGAGGAGTTGCGGATGCCGAAGGGCAGGCGGCGCACGACATAGGCGAGCACGATGATGCTGGCCGTGCCGGTCAGGGGCAGGAAGCCGGTGTTGAAGGACATCACCAGGCCAAGGCCGATGATCGTGCCCGACAGCGCCAGCGGCAGCGCCGTCAGATAGTCGAGCGCCGGCGTCAGGATGTTGCGCTTCTTGACGATGAGATAGCTGACGAGCGCGCTGAAGGTGATGCCGATCACGGTCGCGACCGCGGAATAGGCCAGCGTGTTCAGCACCGGATCGGGCGCGATCCGCACCAGCCGCTCGACATGGGCCGTCGTCCATTCGCCCCAGCGCATCACCGGGCCGCGCGAGACGGTGAAGGCGCCGATCACGATCGAGCCGAGCGGCAGCAGCGAGACGACGACGAGCAGTCCGGCGAGCAGGCCGATGAAGAGACCGGGCAGGCCGCGCAGCCGCTCCGCCCTGGCGCCGCGCCCCTGCGTGACCTCGTGGCGGCCGCGCGAGACGATCCAGCGCTGCACAAAGAGCACGATCATCACGAGCGCGATCGAAACGGTCGCCAGCGTCGACTGCATCACGGGGTCGGAGCCGCCCTCGGCGACCGCCGCCTGGTAGGTCAGCACCGAGAGCAGCGGCACGCGGCTGCCCAGAATGGTCGCGGTCGCGAAATTGCCGACGACGAGGGTGAAGACGAGAAGCGCGCTCGCCAGCACTGAGGGCAGGACCACGGGCAGCATCACGCGCAGCCGCGAGCGCGCCGGCGAGGTGCCGAGGCTCTGGGCCGCTTCCTCGAGCTGGACATCGAAGCCGCGGATGGCGGCGAGCGTGCCGATATAGATGTAGGTGTAATAGGTGAAGGTCATCACCGTGATCAGGCCGGGCCAGCCGTAGAAGCTCGGGATGTCGATGCCGCGCGCGCCGAGATAGCGGGTGATGAAGCCGTTATTGCCGAGCATCATCAGCCAGGTCTGGGCCGCGATGACCTCCGGGATGACCAGCGTGATCAGCGGCAGCACCGCGACGATCGACTTGCCCGGGAATTCGAAGCGCGCCGTGAAATAGGCGAGCGGCACGCCGATCAGCGTCGTCGTCAGGGTGACGGCGACGCCGAGCACGATGGTGTTGAGGATGGCGGCGAAATATTTCGGGTCGGCTGCGAGCAGCGCCCAGCCGCTATGGCTGCCGCTGCCCAGGCTGCCGGTCAGCACCCTGAGCAGGGGATAGAGCAGGAACACGGCCAGGATCCCGAGCGCGAGCGCCGAGAACCAGAACCAGACCGAGCGGAACTGCCGGCTCATGATGCGAGCACCAGCGTCCGGGCCGGATCGAAGCCGAGGCCGACCTTGGCGCCGGGCTCGAACCGGTCATGAGCTCCGCTCTGGAGATCGACCGCCAGCACCCGCCCGCTATCGAGCACGACCTTGTAGCTCGTCTTGCCGCCGAGATATTGCCGGTGGGCGATGCGGCCGGGCAGGGTGCCCGCAGTGCCAGGCTCGGCGAGCAGGATGTCCTCCGGACGCGCCACCAGCGTCGCGCGGCCGGCTGCAAGCGCCGCAGGCGCACGGGCCGCGATCGCCGTGCCGTCGAGCACGACCGGGCCGGTCTCGCCGGCCTGGCGCGCCATCGTCTCGACCTCGACCAGATTGGCGCCGCCGACGAAGTCCGCGACATAGCTGGTGCGGGGCTCGCGATAGATCTGGGCGGCGGTGCCGACCTGTTCCAGCCGGCCCTGGTTCATCACGCCGATGCGGTCGGACATGGCCAGCGCCTCCTCCCGGTCATGGGTGACGAAGACCGTGGTGATCTTCGCCTCGCGCTGCAGCTCGACAATGGTCTCGCGCACCTGCAGGCGCAGCTTGGCATCGAGATTGGAGAGCGGCTCGTCCATCAGCAGCACCTGCGGCTGGATGACGAGGGCACGCGCCAGCGCGACGCGCTGGCGCTGGCCGCCTGACAGCGCGGCCGGATGGCGCTGGCCGAGATGGCCGAGGCCGACGCGCTCCAGTGCGGCCTGGACCTTGCTCTTGATCACGCCCTCCGCCTGTTTGCGGGCGCGCAGGCCATAGGCGACATTGTCGAACACGGTCTTGTCGGGGAACAGTGCGTAGTCCTGAAAGACCATGCCGATATCGCGCTTATGCGGCGGCAGATGCGTCACCTCGGTGCCGCCGAAGCGCAGATGCCCGCGCTCGGCCGGGACGAAGCCGGCAATCGTGCGCAACAGGGTGGTCTTGCCGCAGCCGCTGGGGCCGAGCAGGGTGAAGAAGGAGCCCGGCTCGATCGTCAGTTCGAGCCCGTCGATGACGCGCTGGCCGCCATAGGCGACGGCCAGATTCTCGATCGCGATACCCATGTCTCCCCCTCAGTGCTGGAACTCCGGCGGATCGGCGCCGTCTCGGAGCGGGTTGGCTCAGTGTTTCATGCTGGTCTCGACGAGCCGCAGCATCTCGCGGTGGCGCTCGGGATCGCCCGCCGCCATGATGCGCTTGCCCGTGCTCTGGGTGAGCGGCTGGCCCTCCCAGTCGGTGACGACGCCGCCGGCGCCCTCGATGATCGGGCGGAAGGGCGCGAAGTCCCAGAGCTTCATCCTGGTGTCGAAGGCGGCATCGGTTCGCCCGCTCGCCAGCAGGCCAAAACTCATGCAGGCGCCGCCCCAGATCCGCCAGGCGGTCGCGGCGCGCATGGCGTCGAGCGCCGGGCGCTCCTCGTCATCGAAGAAATCGGGATTGCTGGCGGAAAGAATGGCCTCGCCCAGCGCGCCGCAGGCGCGGGTGCGGCAGGGGGTGCCATTATGCAGGGTCGGCCGGCCCTTGACGCCGATCCAGCGGTCGCCGGTGACGGGATGGTCGATGATGCCGATGATCGGCTCGCCCTCGCGCATCAGCGCGATCAGCGTGCCATAGACCGGCAGTCCGGCGATGAAGGCAGCGGTGCCGTCGATCGGATCGAGCACCCAGACCAGGTCGGCATCGGAATTGGCCGAGGCTTCCTCCTCGCCGATGATGCCATGGCTGGGAAAGCGATCGGCGATGCGCTCGCGCAGGCGCCGTTCGATGCGCGCATCGAGCGCGGTGACGAAGCTGCGGTCGGGCTTGACCTCGACATCGGGCCGGACGCTGGCAGCCTCCCGCAGGATGCTGCCGCTCTCCTGCGCCAATTGCCAGGCGAAGGCGAGCCAGCTGTCTTCCTCTTCCTTGGAGCGCATCCCCGCCTCACCACCGGTTCGAGATGTCATCAGAATGTCATGATACAAGAAAAATACAATAAGTATTTTGTTTCGCCGACTATGGAATTGAGCGGCGCGGACGCTTGGGAGCGGGGGCATGCTTCGCCAAAAGCGGCCATGCCGCGCGCTGCGACCCTTGGAAGGGGCGATTCGGCGTCGCGCGGCGGCCCGTCACCCCGCGAAAACTTGTTAGCCGGGAAGCAGGCGCGCGGCCAGCGGCGGCTTTCACCCGCTGCCGCGCTCCGTCGCTTATGTGACGACGAAGCCGTGGGCGAAGGGGTCGCGATCGTCGATGAAGATCGTGTTGATGCCGGTCATCCGGGCCCAGCCGGCGATGGAGGGGATGATGGCAGGCTTGCCCGCGACGGTGGTCGCCGCCTCGACGCGGCCCTTGAACAGCGAGCCGATGATCGATTCATGCACGAACTCGTCGCCGACCTTGAGCCGGCCCTTGGCCGCGAGCTGCGCCATGCGCGCCGAGGTGCCGGTGCCGCAGGGCGAGCGGTCGATCGCCTTCTCCCCGTAGAACACGGCATTGCGTGCATGCGCTTCCGGCTTCGTCGCCTTGCCCGTCCACTGGATATGGCTCAGGCCGCTGATCTGCGGATGCTCGGGATGGACGAACTCGTATTTGGCATTGAGCGCGGCGCGCAGTTTGGGCGACCAGCCGACGAGCTCGCCGGCGGTATGGTCGGCCATATCGCGAAAATTCTTCTGCGGCTCGACGATCGCATAGAAATTGCCGCCATAGGCGACATCGACCACGATCTCGCCGAGCCCTTCGACCTCGGCCGTCAGGCCCTCCGCGGCGAGGAAGCCCGGCACATTGGTCAGACGCACCTCCTCGACGAAGCGGCCCTCCTGGCGATAGGTGATGTCGACCTTGCCGGCGGGAGCGTCGATCGACAGCTTGCCTGGCTCGCGCGGGGTGATCAGGCCGTTCTCGATACCCATGGTGATCGTGCCGATGGTGCCATGGCCGCACATCGGCAGGCAGCCGGAGGTCTCGATGAAGAGTACGGCGACATCGCAATCCGGGCGGGTCGGCGGATAGAGGATCGAGCCCGACATCATGTCGTGCCCGCGCGGCTCGAACATCAGCCCGGTGCGGATCCAGTCGAATTCACGCAGGAAATGCGCGCGCTTCTCCAGCATGTCGGCGCCTTCCAGCCGCGGGCCGCCTCCCGAGACGAGGCGGACGGGATTGCCGCAGGTATGTCCGTCGATGCAGGAGAAGGTGTAGCTGGCCATGGTCCGGGCCCTTCAGAAGCGCTGCGGGGAAAAGGGGGCAAGGTCGATCGCGGGCTCGCGCCCGGTCAAGAGATCGGCGACGAGCCGGGCGGTCCCTGCCGATTGGGTCAGGCCGAGATGCCCGTGGCCGAAGGCGTGGATCACGCGCGGCGTGGCCCGCGCCCGCCCGATCGCCGGCAGGCTGTCCGGCAGCGAGGGGCGAAAGCCCATCCACTGCACGCCGCCGTCGGGTTTCAGGCCCGGCAGGAAGAGGCGCGCCTTCTTCAGCATCGCGTCGGACCGGGCAAAGTTCGGTGGCAGCTTCAGGCCGCCGAGCTCGACGGCGCCGCCGACGCGGATGCCGGTCGAGAGCCGGGTGGCGACGAAGCCGTGCCCGCCAAAAGTGATCTGCGTGCGCAGATCGAAGGCATCGGAGGGGAGGGTGGTGTTGTAGCCGCGCTCGGTTTCGAGCGGAATGTGCTCGGCGAGGCTGCGGGCGATCAGATGCGAGAAGGCGCCGGCTGCGATTACGACCTGCGCCGCGCAGCGTGTGCCGCCGTCGCGCGAATGGATCCCGACAGTGTCGCCGAGTGGTGTGAGGCTGGCGACGTCGAGACGCTCGATCACGCCGCCCTTGCTGCGAAACGCCTCCGCGAGGGCCAGGGTGTAGAGCTTCGGATCGGCAATCGAGTACCAGCCGGGCGTGAAGGTGCCATGCGTGAAGCGCGGCGCCAGCCCGGGCTGGATCTCGGCCATGCCCGCGGCATCGAGATGGCGGAATGCGACGCCATGCTTCTCCCGCGCCTGCCAGCCGGGAAGCGAGGCTTTCAGCTCGGCTTCGCTCTCATAGACCTGGAGGTTGCCCTCCTTGCGCAGCATGAAGCTGGTGCCGGTGGCCTGCAGCAGCGGCTCGAGTTCAGCTTTCGACAGGTCCATCAGGGCCGTCTGCGCGGCCGTGGACTGCTCCACGTTCCGGGGCGAGCAGGCCCGCCAGAAGCGATACATCCAGGGGGCGATCTGCAGCGCATAGCGCGGCGGCACCGAGAGCGGCCCGAGCGGGTCGGCAAGCCAGTGCGGCGCCTTCCGGAGAATGCCGGGCGATGCGAGCGGCAGGATATCGGTGAAGGCGAAGGCACCGGCATTGCCGGCTGACGCACCGGCCGCCGGTCCTTCGCGATCAAGCACGATGACCGACAGGCCGCGCCCCTGCGCCGCGATCGCGACGGAGAGGCCGACCACGCCGGCGCCTATGACGATGACATCGGGATCGGCCATCAACGAAGACCTGCTTGGCTCAATCGGCGAGCGGACGCGGCGTGGCCGCGGACAGTTCCGCCGCCACGCCCGACCTTAGACCCGCCCTCAGGCGGCATATTTCTGGACGGCGCCGGGAAGCGTGTTCCAGGCCGCATACCAGCTGTCGAAGAGCGCGAGCTGCGCCTCGGCATAGCCGCGCTGGCTCGCGGTCAGGGCATCCGTCTCGTTGAAGTGCAGGGTGTATTCCTTGGCCCCCTTCAGCACCATCATATGCTTGAAATAGAGCACGAGATCGGGGCCTTCGTCGAAGGAGGAGAGCACGCCGAGCGCCTGTTCGAGCTCCAGCGCGCGCTGGCGCGCCTCGGCATCGCCGGCCGCCGCCGCCTGGGAGAGCTTGCAGAGATGGATCACTTCCTTCGGCAGCACATTGCCGATGCCGGTGATCGCGCCCGTCGCGCCGCAATTCACATAGCCATGGACGACGGCGGTATCGACGCCGATCATCAGCGAGACGTCGTCATCGGCGCTGGTGATGGTCTCGGCGGCATAGCGCATGTCGGCCGGACCGCCGAATTCCTTGAAGCCGACGAGATTCTTGTGCTCGGCCCGCAGGGCGAAGAACAGGTCGGCCCGCGTCGCGAAGCCATAATAGGGGCTGTTATAGATCACTGCCGGCAGATCCGGCGCAGCCGAGAGGATCGCCTTGAAATGCGCCTTCTGGGCGAGAAGGACGGTGCCGCGGGAGAGGACGCGCGGGATCACCATCAGGCCCTGGGCGCCGACCTTCTGCGCATGGGCCGCGTGAGCGACGGCAACAGCCGTGTTGACCGCGCCGGTCCCGACGATCACCGGAATGCCCGCCTTCACCAGGCGCTCGACGCCTTCCATGCGCTGGGCGTCGGTGAGCAGCGGCCAGTCGCCCATCGAGCCGCAATAGACCACCGCCGACATGCCTTCCGCGATCAGCTCCTTGCCCTTGCGGACCAGGGCGTCGAAGTCGGGGGTTCGATCCGCCTTGCACGGAGTCATCAGCGCGGGGATCACACCGGAGAAAATCTTGGCCTTCATGTCGATCTCCTTCTGGCTTGCCGAATGGGGGAGTTCGCAGCGCCGCAAGGGCGACGAAGCCTCTCCCTGCGTCTTGATATATCTGTTTGCATATTATTTGTCGACAAGAATTCGACAGACTTCCTAAAGGGCAATCTCCAGGCGCTCGTCGCCGACCATAAGCTTCTGGATTTGCTGGACGATCTGATCGGCATGCGCTTTGCCGAGGCGCTCGGCCGCGACGACGTCCCGGGCGATGATCGCGGCGATCATCGCTTCATGCTCCTCGACGAAACGCTGCGGCAGCCGGTCCTCGTAGGACTGATAGTAGAGCCTGAGGAAGCGCCGCCCTTCATCGAGCAGCCGGCTGAACAGGCTGTTGAAATAGGGATTGCGGCCAGCCTCGGCGATCGCGGAATGAAACGCCGCATTCGTCGCGATCATCGCCAGCGCGTCCTGCGTCTGCACGGCGGCGGCGAATTCCTTCTGCCGGGCGCGGATGGTGACCAGATCCTGCGGGCGATGATGCTGGGCCGCGAGCTGCGTCGTCACCCGGTACATCAGCACGAGGGCGTCGAAGAACGGCGACATGTTGAGGAAATCGAGGTTCGACACCATCGTCGAGCGGTTGGGAAGCGTATCGATCAGCCCTTCGCCGGCGAGCCGCACCAGCGCCTCGCGAATGGGCGTGCGCGACATCTTGAACCGCTCGGCGAGCTGGACTTCGTCGATCGGGCTGCCCGGCGGCAGCACCAGGTCGAGGATCTCGTCCCGCAGCAGATCATAGACGACCTTGACGCCCGAGCCGCGCTTGCGCTCGGGAGCGGCGGCAGATTGCTTCGTCGTCTTCATCGGCAGATCCTCTTGTCGACAAGAAGGATACTGGCGGCGCCATGGCGGATCAATCGCTTCGAAGGGCCGTTGTCGCACGCGACGGAGCGCATCTCCCTGCGCAGGGCCAAAGCGCGATGGGCGGGCCCGCTCTGGGCCCGCCCTGCGTGTCGTTGGCGATGGGGACGGATCCGCGCGACCGTCCAGCCCCCCGTCACTGCGCCGCAGCGGCCTTTTCGATGATCTCGGCGACGGCAGCGGGCTTCGAGACATAGACGGCATGGCTGCCCTTGGTCTCGACGACGGTGGATCCGGCGCGCTTGGCCATCTGGCGCTGGGCGGGCGGCGGGATCATGTGGTCGTCGCTGGCGACGAGGTAGAAGCTCGGCTTGACCTTCCAGGCCGGATGGGTGACCGCGCCGGCGAGCGCCGCGACGCCCCAGGGCACCTGCGAGTCCGCCATCAGGGCGGCGGTGTCGGCATCGACATCGGCGGCGAAGGAGGCGGCGAACTTGGCCTTGTCGAGAGCGAGGAAGCCGTCGACGGGCGGCAGGATCGGCGGGACGGCAGCGCCGGGAGGCGGGTTGGCGATCAGCGAAGAGACCGACTCGCCCTGATCCGGCGCGAAGGCGGCGATGTAGACCACGGCCTTGACCTTCGGATCGGTGCCGGCTTCGCTGACGACGACACCGCCATAGGAATGGCCGACCAGGATGACCGGGCCATCCTGCTGGGCGATCGCCCGCTTGGTGAAGGCAACATCATCGGCCAGCGAGGTCGTCGGGTTCTGGACGATGGTGACGCTGTAGCCCTTCTTCCGGAGGATGGTGTAGACGCCCTGCCAGCCCGAGCCGTCGACGAAGCCACCATGGACGAGGACGACGTTCTTCACGGCAGGGGCGGCCTCGGCACTGGTGCCGGCGACGACGGCGGCGAGGGCAACGGTAGCGGAGAGGGTGGCGGCAGCGATCAGGGACTTGGTCATGACGGTGGCTCCTTCCTGTTTCTGCGATAATCATTATCGCGATATGTAATTCAATACAGAGGCCGCCCGACCTTGTAAAGCGATTTCTTTATCGCGATATTGTTTTTCGAGATGCGGGCTTGGAAGGCCTGCCGCTGGAGGATACCGATGACCGATGCCCCGACGCTGCCGCTCGACAGCCAACTCTGTTTCTCGATCTATTCCGCCTCGCTGGCGATCCAGCGCGTCTACAAGCCGATGCTGGACGCGCTCGGCGTCACCTATACGCAATATCTCGTGCTCAGCGCGCTCTGGGAGCGGGACGGGCTGACGATCGGGGCGATCGGCGAGCGCCTGGCGTTGGAGCCGAGCACGATCACGCCGGCGGTCAAGCGGCTCGAGGCGGCCGGCTTTCTCGCCCGTCGGCGCAGCACCATCGACGAGCGCCTGGTCGAGGTCCATCTCGCGGAGAAGGGCAGGAGCCTGCATCCGAAGACGGGCTGCCTGACCGATGCGCTCCTACGCCATTCCGGCTTTGCCGTGCCCGAGATGATCGAGCTCAACAGCCGCGTCCAGGCCCTGCGCCAGGGCATGCGCGACGCGACCGGGGGCGGCCAGGCAGACGGGGCGGGCGGCGCGGAATGACCATGCGACCGCGGGGCGGTTTCCCGAACGATCTGCTGAGGCCGAAGCCGTGATCGATGGCGGATGAGATCAGCGATTCACGAGCAGGGTGGAGATGAAATTCGCCGCAATCCGGGTGAGGCCGCCCGCGGTTGGCTGACCCGAGCAGGCTGACGGGCCGGGGCACCACTGGCGCAGGCTCGTGGCCTGGCGCTATCGCTCCATCGCCTCGAGATTCCCGAGCACGCGCCGGAGCAAGGTCACGAGCGTCTCTACGTCTTCCGCAGAGAGGCCGCGCGTCATCTCTTCATTGCTCTGCTGGAGGATCGCCCGTCCCGCCGGCAGGCGCTCCCGTGCCTCTTGCGTCAGGGAGATCAGGCTGCTGCGGCGATCGGCCGGATCGGGCTCCCGGCGGATGATGCCGTCGCGCTCCATGCGGGCGAGAAGCTGCGCCATCGTCGGCTGTTCGACCTTTGCCCAGCGCGCGAGCTCCGTTTGCGATCGGCTGTCTCCGTCCTTCAGGGCGGCCAGCACCGGAAGCTGCGCGGTGGCGAACCCGATCTTTCCTAGGCGAACATCACCGATCCGGGCCAGACTGCGCGCGATCCGGCTGAAATAGTGGCCGGGATAGGCCATCGGGTCCCAGTCCTTGGATGTCATTGCATAGGTTCCTATGTTATTATATAGGTTCCTATGTATATCGAGGATCATGTCATGACAACCAACCCGAAAATCGCGATCATCGGCGGCGGGCCCGGCGGGTTGATGCTCGCCCGGCTCCTCCTGTTGCGGGGGCTCGAGCCAGCCGTCTTTGAACGGGATCGCCATGCCACTGACCGGCCGCAAGGTGGTTCGCTCGATCTCCATGCCGAGACCGGGCAGCAGGCTATCTCCCTGGCTGGGCTCGAAGCCGAGTTCCGCGCCGTGGCGCGGCCCGAGGATCAGGGCGACCGGCTCTATGACCCGAACGGCGTGTTGTTGTTCGACCGCGACGGCGCCGGCGACAATCGGCCGGAGGTCGACCGCACCGCCTTGCGCCAGATCCTGCTCGGCTCGCTTGCGCCCAGGACGGTGCGTTGGGCGAGCAAGGTCGAGGCGGTGACACCGACCGCGGCGGGTGGGTTTGATGTCGCCGTCGACGGAAGCTCCGAACGCTTCGATATCGTCATCGGTGCGGACGGCGCATGGTCGCGCGTCCGCCCTCTGCTCTCGGACGCCCGGCCGCTTTACGAGGGGGTAACGCTGGTCGAGTTCGGTTTCGATGCCGAACGCCATTCGGGCGTCGATGGATTGGTCGGCAGCGGTAAGATGTTCGCGGTCGGCGACAATCGGGTGTTGATCGCGCAGCGTAATGGACACCGCCATATCCGCGGTTACGCGGGTCTCCGTCTTCCCGAGGCGGAGGCGCGCGATTGGATGTCGCTCGGCGACGATCGCATCCGGGCAATGCTGCGCGATCGTTTCGCAGGTTGGGCGCCGTCTCTCGTCCATCTCATCGACAGTGGCGACCTTATCGCCGTCCGCCCGCTCTATGCGTTGCCGATCGATCATTCCTGGCAAGGCCGGGTGGGTCTGACCTTGCTTGGGGACGCAGCCCATCTGATGTCGCCCTTCGGCGGCGAGGGCGTGAATCTGGCGCTCGCCGATGCCGTCGACCTCGCAGACGCGCTGACGAGTGGGGATGGATGGGGCGCGGTTACCACTTACGAAGCCGCGATGATGCGGCGGGCAAAACCTGCCGCCGAAGGTGCGGCCGAAGGACTGGCTGGTGCGATCTCGGCCGAAGGCGTCGCGAGCGTTCTGGATCACTATCGCCAGCGGGTCGAAGCCTGACATGCTCCTGGCGGACTTGACGGCCGCGAGCAGGCGACGCTGTTGATAGCGGCAGCTTCCGCCTAATCTTAGTCGACCTGAAGGTTGGCCAGCGGCGAGAAGCCGGCAATTCCGGCAAGGCGAAGGCGGCGATGGTGGCATTTCTGATGGATGGCCCGGAAGAGGCGAGGGCAACGATCCTCCTGGCACATGGTGCCGGGGCGCCCATGGATTCCGCTTCGATGACGGCCAATGCCGGCGCTCTGGCTGCGGCCGGTCTTCGCGTGGCCCGGTTCGAGTTCGGCTACATGGCGGATCGCCGGACATCGGCCAGTCGAAAGCCACCGCCACGCGCCGAGACCCTGATCTCGGAATATGCCGCCGCCATCGGCGCGCTCGACTGCACGGGGCCTCTCATCATCGGCGGCAAATCGATGGGTGGACGTGTCGCCAGCATGATGGCTGACGAGTGGCACGCATTGGGCCGGATCGCCGGCCTGCTCTGCCTTGGCTATCCCTTCCACCCGATCGGTAAGCCCGAGCAGCTGCGGACGGCGCATCTCGTGACCATGAAGACGCCGACGCTGATCGCGCAGGGGACGAGGGACCTGTTCGGCACGCGCGAGGAGGTCTCGGCTTACACACTCTCCAGCGCCATCGAGATTCTCTGGCTCGAAGATGGCGACCACGACCTGAAGCCGCGCAAGGCGGTCTCGGGCTTTTCTGTCGACGACCATCTGAAGACCCTGTCGAGCAGGGTCGCCGCCTGGGCGGATCGTCTCACGGCCTAGAGGCGCAGCCGGCGCCGCATGGGGAGGAGAGGGGCGCGGCGATGGGGGGCGGCCTCACGTGCCGTCCGGCCCGCCGCATTTGAGTTCCCAGGTCAGAATCGCGAGAGCCAGGTTCTCAAGCTCGACCTCGGCCATCGGGTGACGGGCGGCGGCGTGGAGATCGCGCGCCCTGGCGCAGGCGCGGATATAGTCCGCCTCCGAGCTCAGTACCACGCTGCGCCGGGCCGGGTAGCCTGGCGCGCGGTTGCGCCGGCGGTCGGGTCGCTCTTCACGCATGCATGACCATGCTGATTCGTGAGACGATACTGCTCATGCCTTAGAGTGAGGCCCGTTCACGCCAATCGCAACCCCGAGACCGCGATTGAGAACGAGAGGGTCGGAAGAAGCGGGTAGCCCTTAGATCATCTGACCGGATATCGTATCCGGTCAGATGATCTAACCATTTGTACTTGCATCGCTTTCCGGAAAAGCCGCAATCCACTTTTCGGGCCGATGCTTTAGTCCAACGGCACTCGGATTCGAGGGCGCAGGTCAGCCAGGGCGCGCGTCCCCGCCAGGCATCATCTCTCCGGAGCGAGCAAAGGTTCTGTCCATCGGCCGGCCCGTGGGCTGATGCGCGCATCATTCGCAATCGGGCCGGAACTGCCCCCTTACGCCCGCGCTCATCCCATGATGCCGGTTCCGATCAGCCTCCACCTATTGACGCAGGAGGATGATCTCGGAGGTCTGCAGGATCGGGCCGCCGGGCGTGAGGTTGTCCGCGACGGTAATCCGCAGGATGCCGCGGCCGTCATTCTGGATGACCATCGCGGCCTGCGTGTCGCCATTGACCGGTCGCGGCCATTCGATCCTGAGGTTCAAGGCGTCGCCGCTGCGCGTGCCGCTGAGCCGGGCGGGGCCGATCCGGGCGCCGGTATAGGTGCCGCGATAGATGCCGGAGCGCGGATCATAGGTGACATCAATCGCGACCGGCCGCACGAAGATCAGATAGGCGCGACAACTGCCTTGCGCGCTGATCCGGTTCTCGGTGGGGCGCCCGATGACCGAGCAGGTCACGTGCCGCGGCTGGCTGCCGCCGTCGCGCTGGACCTTGCCGGAACCGGACCAGTCGCCCCGGAAGCGTTCGAGAAAGTCGGACTCGGCAGCGCGGGCGGAAGTGCAGGCGAGCGCGGCAAGGATACAGCACAGGCAGGCCGCTGCGATCCGGCACTGCATGGACCTGCCCATGTCCCGATGCCGCGGGAGTATCCAGGAAACCTGCTGGACCGGAGTGCCCGGCCTAAGAGTGTCCACGGCCGCCAGCCTCCCGGGCTCCCGCTGCCTTAAGCCCGGCTAGTGTCTTGAGCCCAGCAACTGCGGCTCTCTCAAGGGGGCCGGCAGGACCGGTCGTTCACGGGCGCCTGATCACGGCAGGGGTGTTCGTCCCAGCAGCCAGCTTTTGTGCGGCAAGCACCACCTCCAGGCGATTGCGCGCGTTCAGCTTGGCCATCAGGTTGGTCATGTAGCCCTTGACGGTCTTGGCGCTGAGCGAAAGCTCGCGAGCGATTTCGTTGTTCATCTTCCCGAGCAGCAGCAGATTGACGATCTGCTGCTCGCGGACGCTGAGCCTGTTGTTGATCGCCTTCTGCCTTTCGAGGGTCTTTTCCTTCAACGCACAGATCAGCTTGGTCGCGAAGGCGGGCGTGACATAGACATCGCCCCGCTGTGCCGCCTGAAGAGCCTGGAAGAGGTCTTCTCCGGGGCTGCCTTTCAGGACATAGCCCTTGGCCCCGGCATCCAGGGCCCTGATCGCATCCTCCGTGCTGGCCGAGGCCGTGAACACCACGATCTTCGTCTCGGGAGCGATCTTCAAGGCGTCCGCAATCGCCTGGAAGACATCTCCGGTCATGCTGAGATCGACGATCATTTCATCAGGGCGATGCGTCCTGGCGATCGACACGATGTGATCTGCGACATTTCCCGTCGCAGCGAGCATGAAACCGCCCCAGCGTTTCAGCAGAGCGGCGATCCCCTCCATCAGCATCGGGTGATCATCGACGATCGCAATCGAAAGGTCCGGCATAGCTGACCTCTGTATTTTACCTCCCCAGGCCGAGTCCGATGGTTGCGTAGTCAACGCTTTTTGTAAATCCTCTCAAAATGAGAACAATCTCGATCCAATCTGGTCGACAAACCTGTCTTACTAAACCTTAGGTGGATGAATTCCGTTTTCTGCGCCTCCGGTTGTGGTTGGCGACAGGCGGGAGGGCATTCTGGCGCCTTCGCGGCGGTCGTCCGGACCGGCTGAGACCATCGGTAGCAATCTCGTTCAGCGCAGTCGTCAGGACTGTCCATCCCCGTCAGGTCTGGCGCCGGCCCATCTCGCCAGGCGCCTAGTTTGTAAATCTACTAATTATAGATTTGAGTATTTCTAAATTATTGAAGTATCGTGACAAATCGCCGCGCGGTCTGTACTGGTCGCTATTCTGCACGAGGACAGAAGCGGTGGATCTTCTGAACGCGCGATCGATCAATGATAATATCCGGCGTGACTGGATGCGCCCGCCGGCCAAGTCCGATGTATTGCGGAATCACGAGATCTTCTTGGCCATCGGGGCTGCGCATCTCGGCGCGCGCGATAGCCAGCGATTGCTTGAACCGATCCGCACGAGAGCCGTCTTCCTGGAGCGTGAGCAGATGAAGGGCGGTCAGGCGAGGGGAGGCCGCCGGTTGAACACTGGCGGCTGGGCCAGGACCGCTGCGCCATCCCCATGCGCAAACGCCAATCGATAGAGCGAGGATCATGATGGACAGGCATTCACAATCCGTGCCGGGCTGGTTTGCCCGGCTGACCCGGCGCGTGGCGCTCATGGCCGCCCTGGCCCTGCTTGCCGCACCGGGCATCCGCAGCGCACAGGCTGCCGACACCATGATCGAGGTGACGGACCTTGCCGGCCGCACCGTCAAGGTCAAGAAGGGCGTGCAACGGGCCATCCTCGGCGAGGGCCGGCTATTCTCTGCGACGGTCGTGCTGATGGGCAAGGACAAGCCCTTCGCGCAGCTCGCCGCCATCGGCGACGACCTGCCGAAATTCGACCCCGATACCTGGAACCGCTATCTGGCGGATGTTCCTGCCGCCAAGTCGATGACTTTGGTAAGCGCGCTCGCCTCGAGCGATTTCAGCGTGGAGAAGGCGATCACGCTCGATGCGGACCTCGTCATCCTGTCGCTCGGCTTCCTGGACAAGGCGATGCAGTCCGGCGTCGTCGACAACCTGGCCAAGGCCGGCATCCCGACGATCTTCATCGATTTCCGCGAGCGCCCGACGCAGAACACCGTGCCGAGCATGCTCCTGCTCGGCCGGGTCTTCGACCGCATGGACGCGGCCAATAGCTTCATCGACTATTACTCGCAGCAGTTGCGGCGGGTTTACAACGTCACGACGCGGCTGAAGCAGGATCAGCGGCCGCTGGTCTTCGCCGAGCAGGCTGCCGGCCTCAACCCGTCCGCCTGCTGCCAGTCCTTCGGCAATTTCAACTTCGGTGAGTTCGTCTCCGAAGCCGGCGGCATGAACTGGGGATCGAAATATTTTTCCGGTGCCGGCGGCATGGTCAATCCGGAGAAGATCATCGTCGATGATCCGCAATTCCTGCTGATGACCGGCGCCAACTGGTCGAACAGCAACCCCGGCAATATCGCCGTCTGGCTCGGCTACGAAACCCGGCCTGAACGCGCCGCCGCACAGCTCAAGGGCCTCGTCGCTCGGACCGGATTTCCGGGGCTGACGGCCGTGAAGAACAGGAAGGTGATGGCGATCTATCACCAGTTCTACCAGAGCCCCTATCATTTCGTGGCCATCCAGGCGCTCGCCAGGTGGCTGCACCCCAACGAGTTCAAGGATCTCGACGCCTGGGCGACCTTCCAGGAGCTGCATGACCGCTTTCTGCCGATCAAGCTGACCGGCAAGTTCTGGATCGAGATGAACTGACCGCCATGGCCCTGTCCGATACACCGGCTTTCGAGCCGCCTGCCGATACGGCCAGCGAGCGCTATCGGCGGCGGGTGCTGCGCAAGCTCCTGCTCGCTGTCGGGGCGCTTGCGCTGCTCACGCTGGCGCTCGTGGTCGATGTCTCGGTGGGTCCCGGCAATTTCCCCTTGATGGATGTGGCGCGCGTCATCCTCGAACCGGGATCGATGGGCCCGAAGCTCGACGTGATCGTCTGGGATGTGCGCCTGCCCGTCGCGGTGATGGCCATTCTCATCGGTGCCATGCTGGGCACTGCCGGGGCGCAGATGCAGACCATCCTCGGCAATCCTCTCGCCGATCCGTTCACGCTCGGCATCTCGTCGGCGGCGAGCTTCGGCGCGGCGCTTGCGATTGCGACCGGCGTCTCGCTCGTGCCCTTCGCGGGGGCCTTTCTGGTGACGGCGAACGCCTTCCTGTTCGCGCTCGCGACCTCGGCGATCCTGTTCCTGTTCACGCGGCTGCGCGGCGTCACCGTCGAGACCTTCGTGCTCGTCGGCATCGCGTTGTTCTTCACCTTCAACGCGCTTCTCGCCTTCATCCAGTTCCACTCCTCCGAAACGCAGCTGCAGCAGATCATCTTCTGGATGATGGGCAGCCTGTCGCGCGCCACCTGGACGAAGCTCGGGATCTGCGCCGGCCTGCTTGGGGTCATCCTGCCGTTCTGCCTGCATCGCAGCTGGATGCTGACCGCGCTCACCATGGGCGACGAGCGCGCGGCCGCACTTGGCGTGCGCGTCGCGCGGCTGCGCCTGGAAATGCTGGTCTGCATCTCGCTGCTGGCCTCGACCGCCGTCGCCTTCGTCGGCACGATCGGCTTCATCGGCCTGGTGGGGCCGCATATCGCACGGCTGCTGGTCGGCGAGGATCAGCGCTATTTCGTACCGGTCGCGGCGATTGCCGGCGGCCTCATCCTGTCCGTCGCGTCCACGCTGTCGAAGGGCATTACCCCGGGGATCATCTATCCCATCGGCATCATCACCGCCCTCGTCGGCGTGCCGTTCTTCCTCAGCCTCGTGATGTCGATCCGCCGGGAGCGCTGGCAATGAGCCTCTCGATCGAGTCGATCGGTTTCGCTTATCGCGGCCGCGGCGACGTCTTCGACGGGCTCAGCGCTCTTGGGCTCGAACGTGGCACCGTCACCGCCGTGGTCGGCCCCAACGGGGTCGGGAAGTCCACGCTGTTTCGCCTCGTCGCCGGGCTGCTGCGCCCGCGCGCCGGCACCATGCGGCTCGACGGGGCCGACCTTGCCGGAATGTCATCGCGACAGCGGCATGATGCGATCTTCTTCCTGTCGCAGCATGTCGCGATGCGCGCCGCGCTCTGCGTCTTCGATTATGTGCTGCTCGCCCGGAAAGCCCATGGTGGTCGCGCCACGCGCGAGGATCTGCGGGCGGTGGAGGAGGCGCTCGGGACGCTGCATATCGACCATCTCTCGGAGGTTCCGGTATCGGACCTTTCGGGCGGCCAGCAGCAGCTCGTCTCCGTGGCCCAGGCCCTGGTGCGCGCGCCCAGCGTGCTCCTGCTCGACGAGCCGACAAGCGCGCTCGACCTGCGCCGGCAGTTGCAGGTGACCAATGTCATCCGCGAGACGACGCGGCGGCGCGGCCAGGTCACGCTCGTCGCATTGCACGACCTGGCGCTGGCCAGCCGCTGCGCGGATCGCTTCCTGCTGATCGACCGCAAGACCGTCGTCGCCGATGGCCGCCCCAGGGATGTCCTCTCGCATCCGGCGGCGTCGGATGTGTATGGCGTCGACATCACGCTGGAACAGGGCGCGACCGGCAATCTCCTGGTCGACACCATGCTGCGCGCCGGCACCGAGCGGATCACGGCCTGAGAGGCCAGGGGGTCCGCTGCGACCGGCCAACGCCCGCTCGAATGGGCGTTTGGGGCCGTGGTGGGGCGCCAACAAGGCACGGGCTGCCGAAACAGGCCACAAAGATGCCGAACTCCGTGTCCATATGGCGCGCTGAATGATGGTTAATGCAATCTTAATTTCGGAGCGAATAGATCTTTGGTTGAAAGTAATGAGAGGCTGACGTCACGGCAACACATGTCGGAGATATCCGATCTGCGTCGTCGAGGGCGATCGGTCACGAACGTAAAACTTCGCATGGCTGCGGACTATGTGCGTGCGAGCGCAGCCTCTTCTTTGTTGCATCCGATGCAGGCTTGCGAGGGTGCGGCGCATATTGCCGATCGCGATGTGCTCATCCTGTCCGGCGTCACGCTGCGGCACTGCGCCCAGCCGCCCTCATCATCGCAAAGTCCGTAGCGCCAGCTCACCCCCGATAGTCAAACCGCCTTGTCGCCTTCGGCGCGTGGAGACACTGCACTGCGCAGAGCCTTCGCGATGCTTCAGGCCGGGCGCAATCAAAACGAGTTCCCTTCCGCCGCCGCCCCCGTGACAGCCATGATGTGCTCGTCCCCGGTCAGGCCGGCGCGCCCAATCCCAGCAAACACAACAAGCCACAAGGGCCGCTGATCCTGCCGACGATGGATCCGGGCCGCGAACGCACGGCTTGACCCTTACCCCCGGAGTATATCCATGAAGCGCATCGCCCCACTGGCGTTGCTTTCGCTTGCGGCCTTTGTCGAGCCGCCCGCCACGACCATGGCGACCACGCAGCTCATCCTCACCGGCGTGCCCGTCGTCATCGACGGCGACACGCTGGCGAGCGAGCAGCGCTGCCTCGCCGAGGCGATCTATTTCGAGGCACGCTCCGAAGCGGAAGACGGGCGCGTCGCCGTCGCCCAGGTGGTGCTCAACCGGGTCAAGAGTGGGTATTATCCGGGTTCCGTCTGTGGCGTCGTCTATCAGAACCGCCACCGCAGGCTCGCCTGCCAGTTCACCTTCGCCTGCGAGGGCAAGTCGCTGCGCATCAAGGAGCCCGAGCAATGGCAGGTGGCCCTGCGCATCGCGCGGGAGGTTTACGAGGGCCGGACCTATCTGGTGGAGGTCGGCGATTCCACGCATTATCACGCCGATTATGTCCAGCCCTCCTGGGCGAAGAGGCTGAAGAAGATGGATGTGATCGGCCGCCACATCTTCTACAGCCGAGGCACGACCGGACTGGCCCATTCCGGGTGACCCGGGGCTGAGGCGGGCGACCGCTTCGCAATTGCGAGCGCGGCCCGTATAGCTTGCGCGGCGATCAGTCTCGCCGGGAGTCATGCCTATGGCCTATCTGTCCGATGCCCGCGCCCTCACGCTGGCCGATTTCGCCCGGATGAAAGCGGCGGGTGAGAAGGTCGCGATGATGACCTGCTACGATTCGAGCTTCGCCAGCCTGCTCGAGAACTGCGGGGTCGAGATCCTGCTCATCGGCGATTCCATGGGGAATGTGCTGCAGGGGCACTCCACGACGCTGCCGGTGACCATGGAGCAAATGGCCTATCACACGGCTTGCGTGGCGCGCGGCGCCAGGCGTGCCTTCATCATGGCTGACATGCCGTTCGGGTCGTATCAGGAAGGTCCTGCGCAAGCCATGCACAATGCAGCCAAGCTGATGGCTGCCGGCGCTCATATGGTGAAGCTCGAAGGCTCGGACTATGTCGTCGAGACCGTTCGCTATCTCGTCGAGCGCGGCGTCCCGGTCTGTGGCCATCTCGGGCTGACGCCGCAATCCGTGCATCAGCTCGGCGGTTACAGGGTCCAGGGCAAAACGGCGGATGCGGCGAGCAAGCTGAAAGCGGATTCTGCCGCGCTGGAGCAGGCGGGCGCGCGCTTCCTCGTGCTGGAAATGGTGCCGTCGACACTGGCCGAAGAGATTGGCGCAGCCAGCCACGACATGCTGACGATCGGGATCGGCGCCGGTGTCCATTGCGATGGCCAGGTGCTCGTCCTCCACGACGCGATCGGCGTCTATCCCGGCAAGAGGCCACGCTTCTCCAAGGACTTCATGGTCGGCGCGGGCTCGATCCAGGAGGCGGTCCAGGCCTATGTCGCCGCGGTGAAGAGCCAGGAATTTCCAGGTCCGGAGCACAGTTACTGAACGCCGCCACGGGCAGGTGCGATCTGTCGGAGGTGGCTCGCGGCCACAGGGCCGGGTTACGTCAAAGCGGCTCTGATCAGATTTTTCATTATATCAATTGGAATATAGCGATGGCCATCCTCAAGGGATGCGCGCCGATGACAATTCGGGCGCATCTCGGCAGGGCGCTCTCTTGCATCGTCCGATGCCGATTCCATCGGAAGGCCCCGCTTTCCCGGCAATCGCCGATCTGACTGTTGACACCGGCGCCTGAACGGCTGGAACATGCCGAAAATCGCACGGATGCCGATGGCGAAATTGCCCTCGGCTCGGACTGAATATGCGAAACGGGTGGAAATGGATGCCGAGCATGGTCGAGACTGCGCGAGGCCTGCACGCTGATCGGATATATTCGACATTGAATAACGCGGCGGCCGTGGCGCAATCCGCCGTGGCGGCGTCCTGGTCGCGGTCCGTCGTCAAATACGGCCTTGATCCCAATCACGCCCGGCCGCCCTGGCGGCTCAGCCAGCATGAATTCGATGCTGCCTTCGAGCGCCTGGATCCTCTGATCCGAGTGGCACAATCGACCCTGGATCGGCTCTTTCAGTCCGTCGGCGATGCCGGCTGCTGCGTGCTGTTCACCGATCGCGAGGGCGTGCCTCTCGATCGACGAGGCGTGCCCGGCGACGACGTCGATTTCCGCAATATCGGGCTCTGGACCGGAATGGTCTGGAGCGAGGCCAGCGAAGGCACCAACGGCGTCGGGACCTGCCTTGCCGAAGGGCGCCCGCTGACGATCCACCGCGACCAGCATTTCCTGACGCGCAATATCGGCCTGAGCTGCAGCGTCGCCCCGATCTGGGACGCGCAGGGGCGGCTGATCGCGACGCTGGATGTCTCGACCTGTCGCGCCGACCTGACGCCGGCCATGCTGAAGCTTGTCGCCAGCGCGACGGTCGAGGCGGCACACCGGATCGAGGCTCATCATTTCCGGATGGCCTTTCCCAGGGCGCGTATCGTCGTCGCCCAGGACCGCTTCGGTGGCGGCGGAGGTCTGCTGGCCGTCGACAAGGAGGATCTCGTCATCGGGGCGAGCCGGGCCGCGCGGCTGGCCTATGGACTGACGGACGAGCGCTTGGCGCACCCGTTTCCCGCCGATGATCTGCTGGCCGGAGACGAGGCGAGGCCCGCAGAGGAACTGAGCGCCGCCGAACGCGGCGTCGTGCAGCGGGCTCTGGCGCGGGCCAATGGCAATGTCTCGGCGGCGGCGCGCATGCTCGGTGTCAGCCGCGCGACGATGCACCGGAAGCTGACACGGCTCGGCCTCGAACGCGGCCGCTGACACGGCTCGGCCTCGAACGCGGCCGCTGACGGCGGCGTGGCCGAGCATGCAATCTCTTCCGAAACCTGTCGCAAAGCTGAGACAGTCGGGCGCCTGAAAGCGTCGCACGCCTCCTGACAACGCCAAGCATTGCGGTCGATCCTGCCCTTCAGGGCGCGGCCTCACAGCGCTGCGATGGAGGAAGAGATGAACAAGCCTGAATTCAACCGCACATCCGCAACGCCGTTCAAGGCGCACTACGGCAATTTCATCAACGGCAAATGGGCCGAGCCCATTTCGGGGCGCTATTTCGAGAACACCTCTCCGGTGAATGGCCGGCTGCTTTGCGAGGTCGCGCGCTCCGACGCTGAGGACGTCGAGGCGGCGCTCGACGCCGCCCATGCCGCCAAGGACGCCTGGGGCCGCACCAGCGCCGCCGAGCGGGCGCTGCTCCTGAACAAGATCGCCGACGTGATGGAGGACAATCTCGCGCTCCTCGCGCTGGCCGAGACCTGGGACAACGGCAAGCCGATCCGGGAGACGACCGCTGCCGACATGCCGCTGGCGATCGACCATTTCCGTTATTTCGCCGGCGCGGTACGCGCGCAGGAAGGCGGCATCTCCGAAATCGACCATGATACGGTCGCCTATCACTTCCACGAGCCGCTCGGCGTCGTCGGCCAGATCATTCCCTGGAACTTCCCGATCCTGATGGCCGTCTGGAAGCTGGCACCGGCGCTCGCCGCCGGCAATTGCGTCGTGCTGAAGCCGGCCGAACAGACGCCCGCCTCGATCCTCGTCCTGGCCGAGCTGATCGCCGACATCCTGCCGCCGGGCGTCCTGAACATCGTCAACGGCTTCGGCCTGGAGGCCGGCAAGCCGCTCGCCTCGAGCAACCGCATCGCCAAGATCGCCTTCACCGGCGAGACCACGACTGGCCGGCTGATCATGCAATATGCCAGCCATAACCTGATCCCGGTGACGCTGGAGCTCGGCGGCAAGTCGCCGAACATCTTCTTCAAGGATGTGACGCTCGAGGATGACGATTTCTTCGACAAGGCGATCGAAGGCTTCGTCATGTTCGCGCTCAACCAGGGCGAAGTCTGCACCTGTCCGAGCCGCGCCCTGATCCATGAGAGCATCTATGACCGCTTCATGGAGAAGGCGCTGAAGCGCGTCGCGGCGATCAAGCAGGGCGACCCGCTGGATGCCGCGACGATGATCGGTGCGCAGGCCTCCTCCGAACAGCTCGAGAAGATCCTGAGCTATTTCGACATCGGCCGGCAGGAGGGCGCCGAAGTGCTGATCGGCGGGGCGCGAAACGAGCTGCCGGGCGATCTGGCGGGCGGCTATTACGTCAAGCCGACCGTCCTCAAGGGGCACAACAAGATGCGGGTCTTCCAGGAGGAGATCTTTGGGCCGGTCGTCTCCGTCACGACATTCAAGGACGACGAAGAGGCGCTCTCGATCGCCAATGATACGCTCTATGGCCTCGGCGCCGGCATCTGGACCCGTGACGGCAACCGCGCCTACCGCTTCGGCCGCGCGATCCAGGCGGGCCGGGTCTGGACCAATTGCTACCACGCCTATCCCGCGCATGCGGCCTTCGGCGGCTACAAGCAGTCCGGCATCGGTCGCGAGAACCACAAGATGATGCTCGACCATTACCAGCAGACCAAGAACATGCTGGTGAGCTATTCCCCGAAGAAGCTCGGTTTCTTCTGAAGAAGCTGCCTTCTCCCTGAAGACGCTGGCTTCTTCAGGCGCTTGCCCGCCCCTCCACGGGCATAGGCCCGGCACGCCCGCAGCTAAGACGTTGCTGGCGTGCCGGGATATCCCGTAGGCCGCATTGCCCGGTGTTGAGCATCGGGGAGCGGCACATCTTTGTCGTCCCACGCCACGGGGAGTTCCGGCATGAGCGAGCAAGTCATCGAGCAGGTCGATATTGTCGAGCAGGTCATGGCCACGCCGGCCGCCCTCAGCCTGATCGCGCGGCTGCAGGCCGAGCACGGAGCCATTCTGTTTCACCAGTCGGGAGGCTGCTGCGATGGCTCCTCGCCGATGTGCTATCCGCAGGGCGACTTCATGGTCTCGGACCACGACGTGAAGCTGGGCGAGGTTGGCGGCGCTCCGGTCTATATCAGCGGCGCGCAATTCGCCCTCTGGCGCCATACCCAGCTGATCATCGACGTCGTCCCCGGGCGGGGCGGGATGTTCTCGCTGGAGAACGGCACGGAGCAGCGCTTCCTCACGCGCTCGCGCGCCTTTTCCGGCGAGGAGATGTGCCGGCTCGACGGCGGAAAAATCAGCTCCGCCGGCTGAGCTACAGGTCCGTCCGGTCTCAAGGCGCGGCGGTGATCAGCCGCAAGGAGCCATCGAAAGCCGCTTGCCGGCGCAATGCCCCGTGACGCCTGTCCCAGCTGCCGTCTTCGAGCGCGCGCTCGAGATGCGCGACATAGTCCGCGCGGACCGGCTCGCCGACGAAGCTCCAGGCCGAATTCGCAGCGCGGGCGCCGGCTTCGAGCAGGCGTTCCGGGCGCCCATAATAGGCCTCGTTGAAGCCGTCCCGGCAGTCGAAGGGAATGGCGACCGGGTCGACATGCGTCTGGCCGCCGAGCACTGTGCGGATGCGGCCAAGTGCGGGGTAGCGGCGGGCCTCGGTGGCGAGAACCTCGGGCGCGTAATCGTTCAGCCAGAAGCGTTGCACCAGATCGGGATCGCAGCTCAGGATGATGACCCGTCCGCGCGTCACGCGCCGCATCTCGGCAAGCCCGGCCTCCAGGTTCTTCCATTGATGGATGGAGAAGGTCGTCATGCTGGCGTCGAAATGCCCGTCGGGGAAGGGCAGCGCCTCGGCGACCGCATCGACGGCAAGGGCGAGATCGGAGGGGCGCTGGGCGCGCATCGAGGCCGAGGGCTCGACGGCCGTGACGTCGCGATCCCGCGGTTCGTAGGAGCCCGCGCCGGCCCCGACATTCAGCACGGACCGCGCGGTGCCGAGGGCCTGCTCGATCTGGGCGGCAATTGCCGGCTCGGGCTGCCGATAGGCGGTATAGCCGGCGCCGATGACGCCGTAATTCGCGTCCCCGGCGCTCCCATCCGCTTGTCGTGGATTCACCGAACCGATCGTCATCAAGATCTCCCTGTTGCGTCAAAAGGGCTGGCCGACGCGTGCCGGCCTCGCGCCGCGCATCGCCCACGCTCCGTTAATTCAATGCACAGCCACCTGCCTTCCTCGGCCCACCCATGAAGACACGGGATCGACCGAGGGCTGGCTAGCCATCGCGGTTCTTCTAGAGCTGCGTTACCCCTCATGCTATCGAGTTAAAATCCGATCATGGTGAGCTGAACTCACGGATGACCAGCTATGCCCCGCAAGCTTCCGCCGCTTTCCGCCCTCAAGGCCTTTGAGGCGACGGCGCGTCTCGGCTCGGTGACGCGTGCGGGCGAGGAGCTCGGCCGGACCCATGGCGCGGTCAGCCGCCAGCTTCGCAGCCTGCAGGATCATGCGGGTATGGAGCTTTTCGAGAAGGCCGGGACCGGCCTGCGGCTGAACGAGCGCGGCGAGGCCTTGCGGCAGGTCGTCGCCGGATCGCTCGATGCGCTCGAGCAGGGCTGGCTGCGCGTGCTGGAGGAGGCGCGCGGGCCGAGCGTGCATCTGGCCTGCAGCGCCACCTTCGCCATGCGCTGGCTCGTGCCGCATCTGCAGGGCTTCTATCGTCGCCATCCCGAGATCCGGCTCCGTCTCTCGATGACCTCCGCCCAGGAGATCAGGCACCAGGGTGCCGATCTGGTGCTGGTCTGGGATCGCCGCTCCTATCCCGCGCGCNNGCGCTCCCGGGCATGCGATCACGCGGGATGGCGAGCACCTGGTCTGCTCGGCCCGGATTGCCCATGAGCATAGCGCCAGCGCCTGGGAGACCTGGCAGGTCAATACGGGCCTGACGGCGAGCCACGAGGCGGAGCTCTTCTTTCCGCACACGCATCTCTGCATCGAGGCCGCGCTGGCGGGGCTGGGCGTGGCGCTGGTCGAGCAGCGCATGGTCAGGGACGACCTTGCGGCCGGCAGGCTGGTCGCGCCTTGCGGGTTCATTCCGTTCGCCGATGGCCTTGCCGCCATCCCCGCCAGGGATCATGGCGTTTCACCGGCTGCACGCGCCTTCCTCGCCTGGATCGTCGAAGAATTCGCCGCCGAAGCTGCCGCTCCCTGAGCCGTCGCCTGTCGCCGAGATCGCGGGAGACGGCGCGTCAGGAACCGGCGCGTGTCCGATGGAGCGGGAGGATGGCATCGCGCGTCAGCGGGGCGAGTTCGGGATGGGGGGCGCAAGCCGGATCCAACCGGATCAGCTCTGCGATCTCCGCGGCGGGGGCGAGCGTCAGATCCGTGGACAGGCTGAACAGCTCCGCCTCGACGGTGAAACCCTGCTCATGGGCTGCAGGCGCCGCGAAACAGCCGAGATAGCGCGGCGACGACGGCGCGACGACAAGGCCGAGTTCTTCATGCAGCTCGCGTATCAGCGCCGCCAGCGGCGTCTCGTCGGGCTGGATCTTGCCTCCGGGCTGCATGAAGGCGCTGGTGCCGCGCTTGCGCACGAGGATCAGCCGGTCCTGTTGGTCGGTGAGCAGGGCGGCCGCGATCCTGATCGTCGGCGGGGCGTTCAAAGGCATCTGTCCGGCAGGTCGATTGGTCAGTTCCTTCAGTTGGAGAGACCGGTCCTGGCGACGAGCGCCGGGTCGGGGCGATAGAGCGCGGGATACAGACGCTTCAGGCTTTCGATCTTCGGCAGGTCGTTGATCACGATATAGGGGTGGCTCGGGTTCTTCGTCAGGAAATCCTGGTGATAGGCCTCGGCCGGGTAGAAGGGCCGGTCCGGCTCGATCTTGGTCACGATCGCCGCGTTAAAGGCCCTGGCCTGGTTGAGCTGCGCAATGTAGGCCTTGGCGATCCTGGCCTGGTCTGCATTGGCCGGGAAGATCGCCGAGCGGTACTGGGTGCCGATATCGGGGCCCTGGCGGTTGAGCTCGGTCGGATCATGCGCCGCCGAGAAATAGATCTGCAGAATGCGCGCATAGCTGATCTTGCGCGGATCATAGGTGATCTGGACCGCTTCGGCATGGCCCGTGCGCCCCGAGCCGACCTGCTCGTAGCGGGCGGTCGCCTTCTCGCCGCCGGCATAGCCGGAGACCGCGTTGCTGACGCCGTCGACATGTTGAAAGACGCCCTGTACGCCCCAGAAGCAGCCGCCGGCCAGGACTGCGACTTCGGACGTGGCCTGCGGGGCCGGTTCAGCAGCCGACAGGGCAGGGATCGCGCGGGGTGCGTTCTCGGCGGCCGATGGCGAAATCCTCAAGCCGAGACCGACGAGCCCGATCAGCGCGAGCGCGGCGAGGGCCGGCCGGCCATAGCGCGCGACGGGCGATCCGGCGGTCTTGTCGAGTGGGTGTTTCATGTCCGATCTCCCTGTTCAGCCGAAGGTGAAGGCATAGGCCTGTACGCCCGGGTCGAGAAAGCGGATCTCGAACAGGCGATCGCCGACCTCGCCCTTCTGGCGTATGAGCTGGTAGAGCCGCTGCTCGTTCACAATCCCCTGGCCGTCGGCATCGCTGTCCATACCGTGATCGCCGCCGGGCGGGGCGCCGTCGATGGTGACGCGAAAGCGCACCGGCTTGCCATCCGCTCCCGGACCGAGAACGAGATGCAGATCGCGCGCATGGAAGCGGAAGGCGATGCTGCCATCCTTGTCGTCCAACGCGGCGTGTTCGGCACCGATCGTCCAATTGCCTGAGAGCCCCCATTCATTGAGCCGGGGCTGGCCCAATGCGTAGGCTTGGCGCTTGTCCTGGACGATGCCGCCCGGCGAGACGAAATTCTCTGCGCGTTCATAGCCCAGATAGGTTTCCGGCGAGCGCACATTGCCGAGATCGGAGGCAGCTTCCGCGCCCATGGCCTTGACCGTGACGAGTTCTGTCGGCGCCCCCTTCTGGCCCGCCTCGGCCAGAAGCGTCTGGATCACCCGTTCGGAGGCGTCATAGTCGCCCTCGCCGAACTGATGGTGGCGGACCCGGCCCTGCGCGTCGATGAAGTAATGGGCGGGCCAATAGCGGTTCTTGAAGGCGCGCCAGATCGCAAAATCATTGTCAATCGCGACGGGGTAGCCGATCTGAAGATCGTTCACCGCCTTCTTGACGTTGCCGATGGTCTTCTCGAAGGCGAATTCCGGCGTATGCACGCCGATTACGACGAGACCCTGATCCTTGTACTTCTCGGCCCAGGCGCGGACATAGGGGATTGTCCGCAGGCAGTTGATGCAGGAATAGGTCCAGAAATCGATCAGGACGACCTTGCCCTTGAGCTGCTCAGCGGTCAGTGGCGGCGAGTTCAACCATTCGACCGCCCCCGCCAGCGTCGGCATGGTGCCCTCGACGGGCAGTTCGTCGCTCGCCTGCGCAGGCTTGCCCTGCATCATCATGGCGTTGCCGCCCGTCATGGCCGGGTTTGCGGCCATCATGGCTGGATTGGCTCCCGTCATCGCCGGAGCGGCCTGCATGGCCACCGGGGACTGCCCGGGCGCCTCCGTTTCCGGCCGGAGCCGGTCGATCAATCCCTGCTCGAGCGTCGCCGTGCTCGCCAGCGAGACGCGTGTGAGGAAGCCGGTGTCGAGCCCGAGCGCGATCGCCGCGACCGCAACCAGCACGGCAACACCCATGCCCCGGCGGAGCCACTCGCCGGCGCCGAGCGAGCGCTTCATGGAGGAAAAGACCCGGCCGCCGACCAGAAGCGCCAGCGCGAGCGAGGTTGCAGCTCCGGCGGCATAGGAGAGCAGCAAAAGCGAAGTACCGGCATTCGCCCCTTGCAGGGCTGCTCCCGTCAGGATCAGTCCGAGAACCGGCCCGGCGCAGGGCGCCCAGAGCAGGCCGGTGGCGACACCAAGCAGCAGTGAAGCCCCGACCGCGCCCTTGCCCTGTTCCGCCTGTTCCGAGAGGCGGCCGCCGAGCGCGACCAGCGGGCGCGTCGCCCAGTCCGAGAGAGAGGGGAACAGCAGCGCGAGCCCGAACAGGGCGAGAAGGCCGATCGCGATCAGCCGGCCATATTGGTTGGCTTCGACGGCCCAACTGCCGCCGACGGCCGCCAGCGTCGCGATGCCGGCGAAACTCGCGGCCATGCCTGCGAGCATCGGCAGCCCGCTGCGCAGGAAGGGCTGGCCCGCACGGGCGAAGACAAAGGGCAGGACAGGCAGGATGCATGGGCTGACGATCGTCAGCACACCGCCGAGATAGGCGAGCAGGAACAGGGTCATCGCTGCCGCTTTCAGGCCGCCGCAGGCTTGAAGGTCATGGAGACGCCGTTCATGCAGTAGCGCAATCCGGTCGGCCTCGGACCATCGTTGAAGACATGGCCCTGGTGGCCGCCGCAGCGGCTGCAATGCACGCTCGTGCGCTGCATCCCGAGCGTGTTGTCCGTCTCGGTGCCGACCGCCTTGTCCAGAGGCGCCCAGAAGCTCGGCCAGCCGGTGCCGCTGTCATATTTCGTGGTCGAGGAAAACAGCGGCTGGTCGCAGCCGGCGCAGGCGAAGTCGCCCCGGCGCTTCTCGTTCAGCAGCGGGCTCGTATAGGGGCGCTCCGTGCCGCTCTGCCGCAGGACGGCATATTGCTCGGGCTTGAGCAGGCGGCGCCATTCGGCGTCGGTATGGGTGACCGGGAAGGTCACTTCGGAGCGCGCGATGAGCGCCAGCAAGGGCGATGTTGCCGCCGCAAGGCCTGCGCTTCTCAGCAGGATATATCGTCTCGTCATCATGGCGCCGGTCTCCCGCTCCGGGATGATTCCAGATTCCCGGAACAAGCTAGCGACGAGGTCGCTATTCTTCCATGGGCATAGCGCTCACCGCGCGACGATGTGATCGATCCGTGATGTCGCAATCCCATTCAGGCTCGTTGTGAGGAAGGGGCGATGACGGGGTCCGTGACCGGGCTGGCGTTGTATCCACGAGGGCGCAACGCGGTGGCCCCACACGCATTGCGAGAGGCGTCGCGCCGCCAGACACCACGGTAGACAGTCCCGGCCCGCGGCTGCCAAGGGGACGGACGCGGTTGGACCAGATCGGCGCCACGTCAATCGCACCCGGGCGAAGCTTCCGGCGCAGGGCAATGCAAGCCAGCCGCGGCTTGTGCTTTGGGTGTAAAGCGACACTTGACGCGCGACGGCTGCGGACCTACATCGTCGATGTGGACATCGAGAGCATCAGGCATAAGGCGCTCTGGACGTTCGCGGAGACAGGCAGAGCCAAGGGCTTGCCTGGCAATCTCGTCGGGCGACTCCGGAATATGCTGGCCTATCTGGCCGTGATCGAGTCAGTCGAAGAGCTGAACATCCCGCCCAATTTCGGCGCTCACCTTCTGACTGGCGATCGCTCTGGCGTTTGGTCGCTCACGGTCACGAAGAACTGGCGCATGACCTTTCGTGTCAACGAGGCCGGCGCAATCGAGGATATCGATCTGGAGGATTATCACTGATGGTCATCAAGCTTCACCCGAGCTTCGCCGTCCATCCTGGGGCGTGGCTCAAGACCGAGTTCGTCCTGCCGCATGGGCTGAGCGTAACCGTCACCGCGGAGAAGTTGGGCGTGACCCGTCAGGCCATGAGCAATCTTCTGAACGGCAAGGCCGGCTTGTCGGCCGAGATGGCGATCCGCTTCGAGAAGGCGTTCGGCGTCCGCGCCGATACGATGCTGCGGATGCAGGCGGCGCATGATCTCGCCGAGGCCAGGGCCCATGAAGACGACATCAAGGTGCAACGGATCGCTGTGGCTGCCTGAGACCGGAGGGGCGGCTCCTTTCATTCGTTTCACGGATCAGAGCGATCAGCGCGCGCAGGCCGGCCGGGACGTGCCGGCGGCCGGGATAGTAGAGACAGAGGCCGGGAAAGGGCGGGCTCCAGTCCTCCAGCACCGGGATCAACGCCCCTGAGGCGATATGCGGTGCGACCGACCATTCGCTGAGATAGGCAAGACCGGTCCCGGCGAGTGTCGCCTCCAGCATCAGGGTCATTTCGTCGAGGGTGAGTGATCCCGGCACATCGATCTCGACCTGCTCGCCGCGCTGCTCGAATTCCCAGTGATAGATCGCGCCGCTCGCCATCCGCGCGCGAATGCATCGGTGCTGGAGCAGGTCGCCCGGCACGGCAGGCCTGGTGCGCCCCTGGAAATAGCCGGGCGATCCCACCACGACCTGTCGCAAGGCGGGGCCGATCGGAACCGCGATCATGTCCTGCGGGACGGTCTCCGCCAGCCGGATACCGGCGTCGAAACCCTGTCCGACGATGTCGACCAGGCGTCCTTCGGTGACGAGAACGACGTTCATGTCCGGGTAGCGCCTGAGATATTCGAGGATCAGCGGCGTCAGGATCATTCGTGCCGCGCCGGCCGATGTGTTGATCCTCAGCGTGCCGGCCGGGGTTTGCCGATGGCTGTTGATGCCCTCGATCGCGCCGCTGATCTCGGCGAGCGCCGGAGCGATCCGGGCGATGAACTGCTCGCCGGCATCGGTCATCGCAACGCTTCGCGTCGTTCGGTTGAACAGCCTTACGCCCAGTCGCGCCTCCAGCGCAGCCACAGCATGGCTCAGCGCCGAGGAGGACATGCCGAGTTCGGTTGCGGCTGCCCGGAAGCTGCCGAGCCGCGCAACGGCGGCGATCGCGTCGTATTCGCCGAGGCCTGTCTTCATTGTCCCGAATTCTGCATCACTTCATGCCGCTTTATCCTGATTATCCAATCGATCCTAGCGGCCTATCTCGGCTTCATCAAACCCGAGGCACCGGAGGCCAGCCATGAAGACCATCGACAAAATCTATATCGACGGGGCGTTCGTCACACCGCACGGAACCGAACTCTTCGACCTCCACAACCCGGCGACCGGCCGCGTGATCGGCCAGGTCCAGCTCGGCGACGAGATCGACACCCGCACCGCGATTGCAGCCGCCAAGCGCACCTTTCCCGCGTTTTCACGGAGTTCGAGGCAGGAGCGCATCGCCTTGCTCAATCGGTTGGCCGACGCGATGCAAGCGCGCAGTGCCGAGCTGACCGAGGCCGTGATCGAGGAATATGGGGCGCCCATATCCCGGGCGGAGTGGATGTCGGACTATGCGGTCGGCGGCTTCCGGCTCGCGGCGCAGACGCTGGAAACTTATGAGTTCACCCGCCGGATCGGTTCGGCGAAGGTGACGATGGAGCCGCTCGGCGTCGTCGGGCTGATCACGCCCTGGAACGCCAATGCCGGCTTCATCTGCAACAAGCTCGCCATGGTGATCGCCTCGGGCTCAACCGCCGTGATCAAGCCGAGCGAGATGAGTGCGATCCAGACCCAGATCGTGACCGAGGCCCTGCACGAGGCCGGTGTTCCCGCCGGTGTGTTCAACATCGTCACCGGTCGCGGCGAGGTCGTTGGGGCCGAGATCAGCGCACATCGCGATATCGCCAAGGTCTCCTTCACGGGATCGACCGCGACCGGCCGCGCAATCCTGCGTGCCGGAGCCGAAACGATGAAGCGCGTGACGCTCGAACTCGGCGGGAAGTCCCCGATGGTCATTCTCGACGATGCCGATTTCGCTGAAGCCGTGCCCTTCGCGTTGATGGCCGGCTTCATGAACAGCGGCCAGGCCTGCATCGCCGGCACCCGCATCCTGGTGCCACGGGCGAGGCTCGCGGAGTTCGAGGCGGCGATCAAGGCGGCCGTCGGCGCTGTCAGGTCGGGCGCCCCGCGCGATCCGGAGACGACGATCGGTCCGATGGTCAGCCAACGGCAATGGGACCGCGTCCAGTCCTATATTCGCAAGGGAAGCGAGGAAGGGGCAACGCTCCTGATCGGAGGCGAAGGACGGCCCGAAGGGACGAAAGATGGCTGGTTCGTGCGGCCGACGGTCTTCACCGATGTCCATAACGACATGACCATCGCGCGCGACGAGATTTTTGGGCCGGTCCTGTCGATCATCCCCTATGAAACAGAGGCTGACGCGATCGCGATCGCAAACGACACCGACTATGGCCTCCATGCCTATGTCGCCGGCTCCGATCCCGCTCGCGCGCAGGCCGTGGCAGACCAATTGGTCGCCGGGCGCGTCGTCATCAACGGCGCTCCGATGGAGCCGCTGGCACCGTTCGGCGGCTTCAAGCAATCCGGTATCGGGCGTGAGAAGGGCGTGTTCGGGCTCGAGGCCTATCTCGAACCCAAGGCGGTGATGGGCTGATCGGGGCAGATCACGAGCCGGGGCCCGGCTGAACGGCGGGCCCCGGCCTACACCCGAACCGGTTCAGGCGTTGATCGCGGGATGGAGCAGGTTTTCCAGGCCGATATTGCGGTAGATCTCGCGGCGCATGCGGTCGGCGACGCCGTTGACGATCTCCGCGCCGTCTTGCGACGGGTCGACATGGACGCGGAACGGGCGTTTTCCGAAAGGCGCATCGACGACACGGACGATCGCGCGGGCCACCTCGGCGGGATCGGCATCGGCTGGTTCGAGACTGGCGAGGCCCTGGAGCGCCTTGTCTGCGATGCCCGCATAGGGGCCGGCCGCATATTCCGCCGCGCGCGCCTCGTCCGCGGGTCTGCCGGAATGGGCGAAATGGTTGGTGCCCCGGGTGAAGGCGCCCGGCACCATGATAGTGGTCTCGATGCCAAAGAGCGCGAGTTCGGTGGAATAGGAGACGGCCAGCGCATCCATCGCCGCCTTGGCGGCGAAATAGGGCGCCAGGAATGGTGGCGTGCCGCCACGTGTCGAGCTCGAGCCGACCCAGACCAGCAGGCCCTTGCCCTGGGCTCTCAGCCGGGGAAGCGCCGCACGGTTGACGCGCTGGGCGCCAAGCACGTTGACGTCATATTGCTGGATGAACTGGTCGGGGGGGAAGGCCTCTGCCGGTCCGAAAACCATGTGGCCGGCATTGTGGACGATAACGTCGAGCCGGCCGGCCTCACTGATGATGCGGGCGACGCCCGCCTCAGCGGAATTGTCCGACTGAACGTCGAGTTCGACCGTGCGCAGATCGGCTCCTTCCGCGCTCGCCCATTGCACCGCAGCCGCGACCTGCGGCGCGTTTCGTCCTTCCGTCTCGCGCATCGAGGCGTAGACGCTGTGGCCGGCCTGGGCCAGGGCCTTGGCGGTCATCAGGCCAAAGCCCGAGGAGGCGCCGGTGACGAGGATGGTTTGCCTGGACATGACGATGGTCCCTTGCTGGGCGTGAGATGAGGCAGAGTGGTTTCGGACTCTCCCTGGCGGGCGGGATCAGATGACCCCGCCATTGGCTCGCAGCGTCTGGCCGTTGATCCAGGCGCCGTCCGGCCCCACGAGGAAGGCGACGGCATCCGCGATGTCCCTGGGCTGACCGAGGCGTTCGAGCGGGGCGAGCTTCGCGAGGCGCTCGATGACCTCCGGCGGCTTGCCATCGAGGAAGAGTTTCGTCGCGGTCGGGCCGGGCGCGATCGCGTTGACGGTGATGTTGCGGCCGCGCAGCTCCTTGGCGAGGATGCTGGTCATCGCCTCGACTGCGGCCTTGGTTGCGGCATAGACGCCGTAGCCCGGTTGCAGCAGGCCAACGACGCTGGACGAGAAATTCACGATCCGGCCGCCATCGCGCAGCCGCCGTGCCGCTTCGCGCAGGGTGTTGAAGGTGCCCTTCAGATTGACCGCGATCTGGCGCTCGAACAGGGCGTCGTCGCTGTCGGCGATGTTCGCCAGGCTCATGATGCCGGCATTGTTGATCAGCACATCGACGCCGCCGAAGGCGGTCTCGGTGCTGTCGAACATGCGCCGGACCGCCTCGACATTGGCGATATCGGCCTGGGCGGTGACGGCGCGGCCCCCCGCGGCCTCGACCCGGGCGACGAGCGCCTCGGCTGAGGCGGCATTGCCGGCATAGTTCACCACTACGGTGAAGCCGTCCTTGGCGAGACGCTCGGCAACCGCGGCGCCGATACCGCCCGAGGCGCCCGTCACGATCGCGACCTTGCTGCTCGTATTCGTCATGATCTCTCTCCTTGGTTCGCCGCTGATGCGCGGCGGCTGTGAGGAGAGAATGGACGTTCCATTACGCGAGATAATCGGCCATTATTCGGCATCACTGTTCGAGCAGGCGAATAATGGACCGCTTCGATGCCATGCGGGTCTTCACCCGGATCGTGGACCGCCGAAGCTTCACGCAGGCCGCCGCGGATCTCGGCCTGCCGCGCTCATCGGTCACCGATGCGGTCAAGGGGCTGGAGGCGAGGCTGGGCGTGCGCCTGCTGCAGCGGACGACGCGGCAGGTCAGCCCGACGCTCGACGGTGAGGCCTATTACCGGCGCTGCCTGGCGCTGATCGCCGATCTCGAGGATGCGGAAGGCGCCTTTGCCGGTGCCAAGCCGAGCGGCCTGGTGCGCATCGATGTCCACGGCACCCAGGCCCGCCATTTTCTGCTGCCGGGGCTCGGCCGTTTCCTCGAGGCCTATCCCGGCATCCGACTGCATATCGGCGAGGCGCACCAGGCTCTCGACCTCGTCCGGGAAGGGTTCGACTGCATCCTGCGGGCGGGACCGCTTGCCGACAGCCCCCTGATCCGGCGCAAGCTCGCGGAGCTCGGCCGCGGCACCTTCGCAAGCCCCTCCTATCTCGAACGCTTCGGCGAGCCGCGGACGCCGGACGATCTGCAGAGCCATCGCATCATCGGCTTGTTTGCTCCCGACGCGGCGAGCATCAGTCCGCTTGTTTTCACCGAGCGCGGCCGGGAACGGCAGATCACGCCGCCTTCCGTGGTGACCGTGACCGGCCCCGAGACGAATGTCGCCTGCGCCTGCCTCGGACTCGGGATCATCCAGGTCCCGCGCTACCGCGTCGCGCCCGAACTGGCCAGCGGCGCGCTCGTCGAGATCCTGGCGGACTATCCTCCGACCCCGCTGCCCGTCCATGTCCTCTATCCGCACACGCGCCAGCTTTCGCCGCGCGTGCGCGTCGTCATCGACTGGATGGCGGAACAGTTCCGGGCCCGCACCGTCTAGGGCGGGGAGGCCGCTTGTCGGTATGGTGACAAGGACGTGGCGCGCCCGAATGGGAGCCTATGACACTCAAACAGCGGCATCGGCTGCCACCGCCGAAACGCAGGCACCTGGCGCTGCCCCGTTCATGGCGGTGGGGGGCTCCTGTGCGATGGGCGCGGGATGGGCCCGGCGGCCGCAGTCGGGCTCAGAAGCGTTTCAGGCCCTGTGCCGAAGCGTGCGCAACTGGCGCTCGAGAAGCATCAGCCGGATGCCGTGCTGCTTCTGAATGCGGCACATGTCTTCGAGGATGGCCAGCAATTGTGCCATATTGACACTGGCTGGAGCTGGCTCGGGCTCAAGGCCAAGCCGCTGAAACAGGGAGGGATTTTCGACCAGGCGAGGCATGTCCGGCATGGTGTGATCCTCATTTCTGGTGCCCATGGGGCTGTCTTCACGGCATTGAGCTGTTCCATTCCGGGAACACCTCACGCCCGCACCACATACCCAGCAAGAACGCCGCCAGACATGGCTGGGCCCGTCGCGCGAACCTTCGGCTCAGGACGGCGTTTCGATTGCACGGGGCGAAGGCGCCTGCCGGGAACCGGCCGGGCGCAATCCTGGTTCAGCCCAGGGCGCATCAAGCGAGGACGGATCTGATGACACGCACGATCATCCGCTCATTCGACGACCAAGCCGATGCCGAGACTGCCATCACGAGACTTGAGGCAGCAGGCCTGCCGCCAGATGACATCAGCATCATTCGCTCCCCCAGCGCGGCCATCGGGAATGATGCCTCCCGGGGAGCCGAGCTCGGCGGCGCGGTCGGCGCGAGCGCGGGCCTTCTGGCCGGGGTGGCAGCGCTCCCCCTGCCTGGCGTCGGGCCGGTTCTGGCGGCCGGGTGGCTGCTCGGCACCTTGGCCGTCGGCACCACGGCCGGCGCCGCAGCCGGAAGCCTGATCGGGGCGCTGACCGGCGCCGGACTGAGCGAGGACGAGGCCCATTTCTACGCAGAGACGCTCCGGCGCGGCAGCACGGTGGTCTCTGTCCGCAGCTCCGATTCCCATGCCGCGGTCATCGAGAAGATCCTGGATGGAGCCGGTCCGATCGATGCGAAGGCGCGGCGCGGCGACTATGAGCGGGCAGGCTGGAGCCGCTTCGACGAAACGACCTCGCCTCCGTGACGCTGCCTGGAGGCGGTCACCTCTGAAGAGAGGAGGCAACGCTGAGGGCCATGGCTGAGCCTCGGCCGCCATGATAGCGCTGGGCCCGGGGGGCACGGGCGCGCTGGGGAGGGAACCATGGATTTTCAGTTGGCGCTCATCATTGGGCTGACCTTCGTGATCCACTTGGTCGGCACGCTGGCTTATGCCTTCAGAATTGCGGGCATCCGCACCGGCCACATCGCCATTGCGTTCTCCCTCTTCAACGTTCTCGTCCTGATATCGCGGACTTCAAACTCATTTCAGGGGCCATTCCTGGCCAAACGCGTCGAGAACGCCATCAAGAGTCCTGTACTCCATGATCTTCATTTCGATTTTGTGCTGATCATCGCCAGTGCCTCGGCCGCCACCTTGATCGGTGGCCTGCTGATCCCGACCTTTCAACGCTACTCGACGATCGCGGTGTCGAGCTTCAAACGAAATCGTTCGATGCCGCGCCTGTTGGCCCGTTCACTGACGCTGCGCGGCGTTTCCCTCATCGGGGCATCGGCCAAGATCCCCAGCTACCGGAATCTCTATCTTCTCAAGCTCCCGACCGATGTCCCCGTGTCGGTCATCCTGATGAATTTCGCAGCCAGTGCGCTTTGGACCGTTGGCGTGCTTGCGGCGATCTATGCCGGAACGATCGACCCGGACTTGCGCGTGACTGCGAGCACGCTGTCCTCGGTGATCAACGGTGTCGCGACGATCATGATGTTCATCCTGATCGATCCCTATCTTGCGGCCCTTACGGACGACACCGTCAGCGGAGCCTCGGATGATGGCTTCTTCCGAAAGGTCGTGGTCTGGATGATTGCCGGGCGATTGGCGGGAACCATTGCGGCTCAGGCCATTCTGGTCCCTGCTGCGCAGTTGATCGTCTGGGTCGCCAAGGCAATCTAGCGCCCGTTGCGTGAGCTCCAACAGTGGGGTGCCAAGCTGACTGATCGAGCGCCGCCCGCCCACCCTCGCCAGCAGCGGCGGCGTGACGGCTGCATCGTCGATCATGCGAGACAGGCTTCGCTGCCCGCGGCGACGATCGCCTCCTCGCTCATGCTCCGATGCGGCGCCGGTCACCTTGCTTCCAATCGCTACGACAGGGTGGTCGCGCGCCCCAACGGCAGTTCCAGCCGCCGGGAGATCTGCGACGCCTGCAGGAAAGCCTCATCGTGGCTGACGACGACGAGCGCGCCGTCATAGGCGCGCAGTCCGGCCTCGACGGCTTCGATGGAGCCGATATCGAGGTGGTTCGTCGGCTCGTCGAGCAGGAGCAGCGGAGGAGGGGTCTTTCCACCGAGAACGCAGGCGAGGCCGGCACGCAGCAACTGTCCACCGCTGAGGGACGAGACGCGCTGAAGCGCGGCATCGGCTCTGAACATGAAGCGGGCGAGCGCGGCCCGGCAGGCATTCTCGTCGGCCTGCGGATTGATCCGTCGGAAATTATCCCTGATCGAGACTGCCGGATCGAGCAGGCTGACGCGCTGGTCCAGCATGGCGAAACCGGCCAGGACGCGCACGCTTCCCGCGAAGGGCCGCAGGTCTCCGGCGATCAGCGCAAGCAGAGTCGTCTTTCCCGAGCCATTGGGGCCGGTGACGGCCAGGCGCTCCGGGCCGGTCACCGTCAGGGAGAGGTCGCGCAGGATCGGCCGCTCCCGCTGATGGCCTGCGGTGACGCGATCGATCGTCAGCACAGTCCTGTTGGGCGGCAGCCCAGTCGAGGGAAGCACCACGGAGAGCGGCTGCAGGATCTCGATCCGCTCGCGCGCGGTCGCGGCAGCCTCCAGGGCCTGCGCGCGCCTCGCCTCGGTGAGGCGGGCCCTCTCCCCGCCGCTGTCTTCGCTGCGATCCTTCAGCAGGCCCAGAGCGATCCGTGGCATGCCGCCCTTCGCCCCCGTTCTGCGGCCGGCACCGTCTTTGCGGGCCTTGCGTTCGGCTGTCGCCTGAGCCTTGCGGGCCAGTTCGGCAACATGTTTGTCGGCGTCTGCGAGATCGTGCCGTGCGGCCGCGAGCTCGAGCGCCTTGCGCTCGCGATAGGTGCTCCAATTCCCGCCATAGCGCGTCGCGCCGAGCGAGGTCAGCTCGACGATGACGTCCATGGTCTCCAGCAGTTCGCGATCATGGCTCACGACGATGGCACCAGAGCGCCAGCCGGCGAGCAGATCGATCACGGCCCGGCGGCCTTGCCGGTCGAGATTGTTGGTAGGTTCGTCCAGCAGCAGGACATCGGGTTTCGCGAAGATGAGCGCAGCGAGGCTGGCCCGCGTGCGCTGCCCGCCGGAAAGCGCGGTCAGGCGCGTGTCCGGTTGCGCATCGAGCCCGACCTGAGCAAGAGCCGCAGACAGGCGCGCTTCAAGCGTCCAGTCCGCCTCGCCCAGTTCGTCGATGCCAGCGTCCCCGGCCGCGGCACGGTGCAAGAGCGCCAGCGCCTCAGTCGCTCCAAACAGCTCTGCGACCGTTTCGTCCGGGGCGATCTGGACGGCCTGGCGCAGAACGCCGAGCGTCCCGCTCACCGAAACGCGCCCGGACTGGGGGGAGAGTTCGCCGGAGATCAACCGGAGAAGCGAGGTCTTTCCGATGCCGTTGCGGCCGACAAGACCAACGCGTTCCGGGCCGAAACTCAGGTCGAGGTCAGGGAGGAGGGAGCGGCCGTCAGGCGCCGACAGCGTCAGATGGGACAGGATGATGGAGGCAGGCATGAATACGGATCTCCCCAAGGGCAAGGCGGACTGGCTTTGCGGTCGGGGTGAAATCCATTGCTGCAGACATCCTGTGGGAACTGATAACCAGCGTCATCTAGCCTTGTGACCCGTTCGGATCAAGCTTCGCGCCTTCTGACAAAGCGGGCCGACTCAGCCATTGAAGACCAGCTGACGCGCGAGCCAGATGATCACCGCCGCAACATAGAGCCCGGTGAACAGCTCTATCGCCCCGCCGAGATAGGGTGTTGCCTGCAGAGCGGACTTGAAGCCGGGGAAGAGCAGGTAGAGCGCCCAAAGCCCGCAATAGGCGAGGGTGGCGAGGAGTGCGGTCTGCCCGGTTCGCGACTTCGGCCACATGGCGAATCTCTCAAGGGTCGCATCCAGACTAGCGCGCCATGAAGCGGGAGGCGCGAACTCCGAGTGGCTACCTGGAATCTCCATTGCGAACGCAGGGGGAGGCCGCATGAGCCGCGCTTTTGGCGCAGGTCGCCGCGTTGCAGGAGCGGGCCGGGGGGCTGTCAGCTAAATGTCAGCTTGCTGGGCGTAAGCTGATCTGAGCGCGGCACATCTTCAGCCCCCCAGCTCTTGTGTCGCGCTCGCATCGGCCCCGCCGTTTCGCATGATCCGGCGGGGCTTCGCATGTTGGTGCCTTGCCCGCACTGCCCCAAAGCCTGGCTCAGGCGAAGAGCAATTTCGGGTTCGGCGTGTAGCGGGCGAGCTTGTCCTGGTCGATCGTGACGCCGAGGCCCGGCCGGTCGGGGATCGTCAGCCAGCCTTCGCCGTCGAGCACGAAGGGCTCGGCGAGGATGCCGTCGACATAGGGGCTGCCGCCGATGAACTCGACCAGATCCGCGCTCGGGAAAGCCGCCGCCATCTGCAGGTCCGCTGCGAGGCCGAGCGCCGTATTCCAGCCGTGGCCGATATATTTCACGCCGAAATCATCGGCCATCCAGGCGATGCGGCGCTGCTCCGAGAGGCCGCCGACTTTGGTGACGTCGGGCTGCACGATATCGACGGCGCCGCGCGCCAGCCAGGGCAGGAAGGCCTGCCGCCGCGTCAGCACCTCGCAGCCGGCGATCGGCACCGGCGAACACAGCCGCAGTTCGCGATATTCCTCGATCGCGTCGGGGCGCACCGGCTCCTCGAACCAGCCGACATCGAAATCCGCCAGCATTTCCGCAGTGCGCTTGGCCCATTTGAAGCCATGCGGCCAGAGCGCATCGCTCGCGCCGGCATCGACGAAGAGTTTTGCCTTGTCGCCGGCCGCCTCGCGCGCCGCCCGCACGATCGCTTCGTCGAGCTTGGTGTCCAGCGCCCGGCCGAACGGACCCCAGCCGATCTTGAAGGCGGTGAAGCCCTTGTCGCGATAGGTCGCGATCACCTCGCGCATCAGCGCCGGCTCCTCCATCAGCAGCGAGCAATAGGGCTGGACGCGGCGACGGTAACTGCCACCGAGCAGGCGCCCCACGCTGAGCCCGGTCGCCTGGCCGAGAATGTCCCAGAGCGCGATGTCGATGCCGCTGATCGTATGGGTGAGCGTGCCGCCGCGGCCCATCCAGAACGTGTTCTGGTGCAGCCGCTCGCTGAGATGATCGGGGGAGAGCGCATCCTCGCCAAGGAAGAGCGGCTCCAGCACCTTGAGCCCGGCCTGCACCAGGCGCCCATCCGTGAACGAGCTGCCATAGCCGATCAGCCCCTGGTCGGTATGGACCGCGATCAGCGCATGGATCGAGTCGTCCGGCCGAATCTCCGCCGACCAGCCGCCCTTGGGGCTCTCGCCGAAGAGCGGCGCGGCCTCGATCCGAGTGATCTTGAAGGGGGGCAGGCTGGCGGGGCGCGGGGTCGTCCTGGCTGGGCTCATCTCGGAAACAGTCACGCTTCGTCCCTTTCTGCGCGGCGGCGGGCAATGATGGCTTCGTAGTCCATGGCCTGGTTCATCACGGTGATGTGCTCGTCCAGCGCGGCGCGGATCGCCGCGATGTCGCCGGCCTCGAACACCACGAGGAGATCCTGGTGCTCCTCGACGACGCCGAGCATCGGCTTGCCGAAGGTCGCCAGTCCGAAAATGATGGTGAATTGCCGCGACAGCGTCTCCCAGAGATCAAGCGTCACGCTGTTGCCGCCGAGTTCGCAGAGCGCGCGGTGGAACAGCGTGTCGGCTGCGGCGACGCCATAGGCATCGTGGCGGGCCGCCATCAGCTCCATTTCCGCAACCGCCTTGCGCAGCGGGTCGAGATGATGGCCGCGATTGCGTCCGGCCGCGGTCGCCCGCCCCATGGCGCTGGCTTCGAGCGCGATGCGGGTTTCGATGAGATCGGCAACGCGGTCATTCGTCACCGGGCGCAGCCGGATGCCCTTGTAGGGCTCGTTGACGACGACGCCCTGGCTCTCGAGCAGCCGCAGCGCCTCGCGCACGGGCACGCGGCTGACACCGAGCTTGCGGGCGAGTTCGGCCTCGACGATCCGGTCCCCGGGCAGGATCAGGCCGGCGGCTGCGCCGGCGATGATGGCCTCGATCGCCTGGTCGACCAGGGTCTGCGGCTGCAGCGGCAGCCAGCCCGTGCCGCGCGATACCGGCTTCGGTGGCTCCGCCTTCGCATTGGTTTTCGTCTGCTGCATCCTGCCTCGCCCGGTGGCGGCCTCACTTGACTAATCGTAGAATCGTATACGATCATACGATCACAAGAGCAAGGAGGGGGTAGGGATGGTCACCGTTGCCGAGAGCCGCATTCGCTGCGAAATCGATCTGGACGCGCCAGGCCGCCAGGCCGGCTACCTGAAGGCGCCGCTCTCGCGAAACACCTCCGGCTGGGGCACGGTCGAGATCCCGATCATCTCCGTGCGCAACGGCACCGGGCCGACCGTGCTGTTTACAGGCGGCGTCCATGGCGACGAGTATGAGGGTCCGATCGCCATCTCCCGGCTCGCGCGCAGCCTGGATGCGGCCTCGATCCAGGGACGCGTCATCATGATACCGGCGTTGAACATCCCGGCGGTAATGAACGACACGCGGCTGTCGCCGGTCGATAACCGCGACATGAACCGCTGCTTTCCCGGCAATCCGCGCGGGACCTTCTCGGAGATGCTGGCGCATTTCGTCGATGCGGTGCTGCTGCCCCATGTCGACATCTCCGTCGACCTTCACACGGCCGGCCATTCCGGCGATTCAGCCTTGTCGACCAACATGCATTACGTCGCCGATGCCGGGCTCCGGGAGCGCACCATGGCGGCGGCCGCGGCCTTCGGCGCGCCCTATAATGTCGTGTTCTGGGGCGTCGACGAGGGCGCGACGCTGACATCCTCGGTCGAACGCCGGGGCATTCTCTCGCTTGGAACCGAGCTCGGCGGTTGGGGGCGCGTCAATGTCGAGGGCGTGCGCATCGCCGACCGTGCGCTGCTCAACATTCTCAAGCATTTCAAACTGATGGAGGGCAGCCCGGATACGCGCCAGCGCGATGGTGCGGCGGGCACCCGCCACATGATGGTCCGCAACTCCGCCGGATACAGCTTTGCGCCGTCGGGCGGCCTGTTCGAGCCGAAGAATGTCGTCGGCGATATCTGCCGGGCCGGCGAACTCGCCGGGCTGCTGCATTTCGTCGAGGATGTCGACCGGCCACCGATCGAAATTCGCTACCAACTCGACGGCGTCCTGTGGATGTCGGCCGGTCCGGGCCGCGTCCAGCGCGGCGACGCCGTGGCCGTGGTGATGGAGGATTACGACGAGACCCGCGCTGCCCAGTGACGTCCTGAATAATCAAAAAGGGGAGATCAGGCATGAAAAAGCACAGCATTCTCGGCCAGGCGCTTGCAGCAACCATGCTCCTGTCGATGCAGGCCGGAGCCTCCGCCCAGCAGAAGGGCGGGGACGTCGTCATCGGCATCAGCCAGGCGCCGCCTTCGCTCGATGCGCAGATCACCTCGGCGCAGGCCTCGCGCAATGTCACCCTGCATATCTTCGAGACGCTCTATGCCCGCGACGAGAACGCCAAGCCGGTGCCGGAACTGGCCGAAGGCGTCACCATCTCGCCCGACGGCAAGACCTATGTCTTCCCGATCCGCAAGGGCGTGAAGTTCCATAACGGCAAGGAGCTCGACGCCAATGACGTCGTCGCCTCGCTCGAGCGCTACCGCAAGATCGGCGCCTCGTTGGCGCTGGTCTCGGCGATCGACAGCATCAAGGCCACAGGCCCGCATGAAGTCACCATCACGCTGAAACAGGTGCAGGCGACATTCCTCGACAACCTGTCCTCGCCGCGGGCGCCGCTGGCGATCTATCCGGCGAGCGAAGCGGCGAAAGAGGCCGGCAAGATCGAGATCATCGGCACCGGCCCCTATAAATTCGTCGAGTACAAGCCCGACAGCCACGTGAAGCTCGCCCGCTTCGACGGCTATGTGCCCAATCCCAACGGTACGGGCCGCGATGGTTTTGCCGGCAAGAAGGAGGCCTTTCTCGACACCGTGACCTTCCGCTTCATGCCGGAGGGCGGCGCCCGCACCGCTGCGCTCGAATCCGGTCAGATCCAGTTCAACGAGACGGCGGATGGGCCGACCGCCAAGCGCCTGGGCAGCGATCCGCGCTTCGCGATCCACAAGGTGGTGCCCTTCGGCCTGCAGGTGATCAAGTTCAACCATGCCGAGGCGCCGGGCAACGACAAGAATTTCCGGCTCGCCGTCCAGGCTGCGTTGAACATGGACGACATCATGAGCATCGCCTATTCCGACATCAACCAGATCGATCCGAGCTGGCTCTATCCCGGCGCGCCTTTCTACAGCACGGCCGGCAGCGCCAAGTACAACAAGGCCGATCTGGCGGAGGCCAAGGCGCTCCTGGCGAAGTCGTCCTACAAGGGCGGCAAGACCACCTTCATCGTCGATAACCTGCGGGCCAATGTCGACACCGCCACCGTGCTGCAGGAACGGCTGAAGGAGATCGGCATCAATGTCGATATCTCGATCGCTGACTGGCCGACGGTCTCGAAGATCGGCTTCACCCCGCAGGGCTGGACCTTCTGGACCCATGGCTTTGGCATCGAGCCCTTCGAGGGGCCGGCTTCCGTCATGGCGCCCTGGGTCAACGGCCTCTCGCAGCAGGCCAAGGACCCCGTCATCGACGAGCTGGCGGCGGCGCTCGGCAGCGAGATGGACGAGGCGAAGCGCAAGGCGCTGTTCGACCGCTTCCAGACCCATATGTATGACAATGCGGTGGCCATGAAGGCCGGCAATTACGGCGTCTTCCAGATCAGCACCGCCAAGCTGAAGAACTTCAAGCCCTACCGCATCCCGCGCATGTGGGGCGTCTGGCTCGAGCGCTGAGGCCGCCTGCGGGCGCGTCAGGCAGCGCGCCCGATCGGTCCGCTATACGCCGCCCGCCGCTGGCGGGCTGCGCGACTGCGCTTTCTCCTAGCGGAACAACTGATGGCAAGCTTTATGATCCGGCGGATCGCCAGCGCGATCCTGGTGCTCGCGCTGGTCTCGCTGATGTCCTTCGCCCTGATCTGGCTGGTTCCGGGCGATACCGCCGCGGCCTTCCTCGACGCCTCGGCGACGCCCGAGCAGGTCGCGGCGCTGCGCACGGCGCTCGGGCTGGACAAGGCGCTGCCGCTGCAGATGGCGGAATGGTACGGGCGCGTCCTCAGCGGTGATCTCGGGCAATCCGTGCTGCTGAACCGCTCGGTCGCCGGCGCCTTGCTGGAGCGGCTGCCCGTGACGCTCTCGCTTGCCAGTTTTGCGCTCGCCATCGCCATCGCGCTCGGCGTGCCCGCCGGTGTCGCGGCCGCCGTCTTCCATAATCGCTGGCCGGACCAACTCTTCATGACGACGGCGCTGCTCGGCCTTTCCGTCCCCGATTTCTGGCTCGGACTGGTGATGGTGCTGGTCTTCGCCGTCTCGCTCGGCTGGCTGCCAAGCGGCGGCTTCACCGCCTTCGGCAGCGACCCGCTGGGCTGGCTCAAGACGGTGATCCTGCCGGCCTCCACACTGGGGCTTGTGCAGGTCGGCTTCATCGCCCGCATGGCGCGCGCCTCGATGCTGGAAACGCTGAACCAGGATTTCGTCCGCACGGCCAACGCCAAGGGCCTGTCGCGCGTCTACATCGTGCTGCGCCACGGCCTGCCCAACGCCATGATCCCGATCCTGACCGTGATCGGCATCGTCGCCGGCGCGCTCCTCGGCGGCACCGTCATCATCGAGCAGGTCTTCTCGATTCCCGGCATCGGCCGGCTGATCGTCGGCGCCATCGCCTCCCGCGACTTTCCCGTGCTCCAGGGCGGCCTGCTCTTCCTGGCGGTGGTCTATCTCCTGATCAATCTGATCGTCGATCTCCTCTACGCAGTCGTCGACCCGCGGGTGAGGCTGTCCTGACCATGACGATCGCCTTTCACAAACCGGCCCTGAGCCCGCGGCAGGCAAGCCTTCGCCGGCTCGCCCGCAGCCGCTCCTTCCAGATCGGGGCCGCGATCGTGCTCGCCATCGTCCTGGTCGCGCTGCTGGCCGATCTGCTCGCGCCCTTCGATCCGTTGCGCAGCAACGCCCGCATGCGCCTGACGCCGCCCAACGCCACCCACTGGTTCGGCACCGACCATTTCGGCCGCGACATCCTCTCCCGCGTCATGGTCGGGGCCCGCATCTCGCTCAGCATCGGTGCGGCGACCGTCATTCTCACCGGCCTCTTCGGCACTGTCATCGGCGCGATCGCGGGTTTCTTCCCGCGCTTCGACAACCCGATCATGCGGCTGATGGATGCGCTGATGGCGTTCCCCTCGATCGTGCTCGCCATGGTGGTCAGTGCCGTGCTAGGCGCGTCGCTGACCAATGTCGTGATCGCCCTGTCGATCGCCACGATGCCACACACCGCCCGCATCGTCCGCGCTTCGGTGCTGGTTGCGCGCGAGCTCGACTATGTCGAGGCCGCCCGCTCGCTGGGAGCGGGCGAATTGTCGATCCTGTTCCGGCATGTGCTGGTCAACGCCATGGGGCCGCTGATCGTCCGGCTGACCTATGTCTTCGCCGTCGCCATTCTCGCCGAGGCCGCGCTTTCCTTCGTCGGCGCCGGGCCGCCGCCGCCCGCGCCTTCCTTCGGCGCGATCATCGCCCAGGGCCGCGATTTCATGCGCGAGGCGCCGTGGATCACGATCTTCCCGGGGCTTGCGATCGTCCTGTCCGTGCTCGGCCTCAACCTGCTCGGCGACGGCCTGCGCGACGCGCTTGACCCCCGCTCGACCATGTAGCCGCCGCCATCCTGAAGGCCGGCGCGGAGAGCCGTGCCGGAGAGACAAACCGGAGACCAGCCGTGAAACGCATCCTCATCGCCGAATGCAAGCAGGAGATCTCGTCCTTCAATCCGCTGCCGTCGGGCTACGGCAATTTCCACATCAGGCGGGGGGACGCGCTCTATGAGCAGCGCGGCACCAACCAGGAGATCGGTGGCGCGCTGGCCGTGTTCGAGGCGCGCGGTGACATCACCGTGGTGCCGACCATCTGCGCCCGCGCCGGCAGCGCCGGCCTGCTTTCCGCCGAAGGCTGGAAGCGCCTGTCGCAGGAGTTCCTCGACGCCGTCTTCGCGCGTCTCGACGGCATCGACGGCATCTATGTCTGCCTGCACGGAGCGATGGCGGCCGAGGGCGAGCTTGATCCTGAGGGCTACCTGCTCGAGGCGCTGCGCAAGCGCGTCGGGCCGGACATGCCGATCGTCATCTCGCTCGACCTGCATGGCATCCTCACCGATCGCATGCTGCGGCAGGTCAATGGTTTCGCCATCTACTGGACCTATCCGCATGTCGATTTCGCCGATACCGGGCGCCGCGCCGCCGCCTTGCTGCTGCGCCTGATGGAAGGTGGAATTCGTCCGGTCGCCGCACGCGTCGTCATGCCGACACTGGTCCGCGGCGATGAGCTCATCACCAAGACCGGTTGCTATGGCGATCTCCTGCGCGACTGCCGGCGCCTCGAGGAGGAGGGCAGGGCGCTCGCTGCCGGCATCATGATCGGCAACCCCTTCACCGATGTGCCGGAGCTGTGCTCGCAGGTCCTCGTCCTGACCGATGGCGACCAAGCCACGGCCGAACGCGAAGCGCTCCGCCTCGCCGAGGAATTCTGGCCGCAGCGCTTCCGGATGCAGGGCAAGCTCATCGGGCTCGAGCGCGCCATCGCCCAGTCCCTGACGATGGCCGGGCCGCTGATCTTCACCGATGCGGCTGACGCCACCTCCTCGGGGGCGTCGGGCGACAGCAACGCCATCATCGCGGCTTTGCATGCTGCCGGTTATGGCGGCAGGGTTCTGGCCCCGCTGGTCGATGCCGCTGCGGCTGCAGCCGCGCACAAGGCCGGTGTCGGCGCGACGATCAAGGTCGCGCTCGGTGGCGCCATCGACCCCGCCCGCTTCACGCCGATGCAGGTCGAAGCCAAGGTCAAGCTGCTCTCGGATGGCGAGGCGCTGCTCGAAACCATGAAGGCGCCGCTTGCGGCAGGCCCGACGGCGGTGCTGACCTTCGGCCCGTTCACGATCGTGGTCATGACCCATTCGGTCAGCCTGTTCGACCGGGCGATGTATTACGCCAATGGCCTGAACCCGCAGGATTTCAACCTGGTCGTGGTCAAGTCGCCCCATACCGAGCACCACATGTTCGAGCAATGGTGCGAGCATAATTTCAACATCGATGCGCCCGGCGCGACCTCGGCCAATCTCAAGAGTCTCGGGCACAGCATCTGCGCCCGGCCGATGTATCCGCTCGAGGCCGACGCGACCTTCGCCCCGACCCCCGTCATCTACACGCTGTGAAGGACAAGCCCGTGCCGACGATCGATGCAGTCGATTTCTTCTACCTGTCCATGCCCGTGGTGACGGACGAGGCCGATGGCAGCCAGGACGCCCTGCTGGTGCGGGTGGCTGCCGGCGGGCAGATCGGCTGGGGCGAATGCGAGGCAGCCCCGCTGCCCTCGATCGCAGCCTTCATCTGCCCGATGTCGCATGGCGTCTGCCGCCCCGTCGCCGATTCCGTGCTCGGCAAGCCGCTCGAAAGCCCGGCCGATATCGCGCAGATCTCGGCCGACGTCGCCTATAACTCCATGGACCTGCTGCAGGCGCCGCATACCCTTTCCGGTGTCGAAATGGCGCTGTGGGATGTGCTCGGCAAGCTGCGCGGCGAGCCGGTCTGGCGCCTGCTCGGCTATGAGCGCAGCCACCCCAAGACGCCCTATGCCTCGGTGCTGTTCGGCGACACGCCGCACGAGACGCTGGCGCGCGCCCGCGATGCGAGGGCGCGCAACTTCCGTGCCGCCAAGTTCGGTTGGGGGCCGATCGGGCGGGGCAGCGTTGCCGCGGATGCCGAGCACTTCGTCGCCGCGCGCGAAGGCCTCGGAGCAGACGGCATCCTGCTGGTCGATACCGGCCAGATCTTCATTGGGGATGTCGAGCGCGCCGCAGCAAGACTGCCGGCGCTGGAGAAGGCCGGGGCGCTCTGGTTCGAGGAACCGTTCCAGGCGAGCGCTGTCGATGCCTATGCCGCGCTGGCCAAGCGCAGTTCGACCGTGCGCCTGGCGGGCGGGGAGGGCGCGCATAACGTCCATATGGCGAAGCAACTGATCGATCATGGCGGCGTCGGCTATATCCAAATTGATTGCGGCCGGATCGGCGGCGTCGGCCCCTCCAAGGAGGTGGCGGATTACGCGGTCGCCAAGGGCGTGACCTTCGTCAATCACAGCTTCACCTCGCATCTGGCGCTCTCGGCCTCGATCCAGCCCTATGCCGGCCTGAAGGATCACGTCATCTGCGAATATCCGGCGATGCCCAAGCCGGTCGCGCTCGCCTTCACCCGCAACCATCTGGAAAGGGACGAGAACGGCGATATCAGCGTGCCCGACGCGCCCGGATTGGGCCTGGAGATCGACGAGGACGGCATCCGCCAGTATCTCCAGGACGTCGAGATCAAGGTGAACGGCAAAGTGCTCTACGCGACGCCGCAGATCTGAGGCGGTGTGGGGAACAATCGGGCAGTTCCCCCTCTGCCGTGTGGCCGGTCTCGCGCAGGTCCGTGGCGCCCGGTCCGCATCGAGGCAGTCATGGGATTTCCCGACCCTATGGCTGTCGTCCAGTGTTCTCGTTTTCAACGGCAGCGTATCGGAGCAAGGCTGACCGGGGCAGTGCAGAGCCCCGGCAGCCAAGATGGGCAGAGAGCGGTCCTTCGCTCACTCAGGCGCCACGGAGGCGGGCAGGACGTAGCGGCGCTGCAGGATTGTTTCGCCTCTTGAGCGGGAGGTTCGCTGAACGATGTCCAACGGGCGAAAGCCGAGTTTGAGAAGCACCTGCCCGGACGCTGCGTTGTCGACGGCATGTCCGGAGAGGAGCTGTGACAGGCCAACTGTTCGAAATGCGAAATTCACGACGGCTTGCGCCGCTTCCGATGCATAGCCTCGCCCCCAACTGGCCTGCTCGAACCAATAGCCAAGTTCGCCCTCGCCTTGAGATATCTCGTCGACGTCGATGACTCCGATGGCTCTGCCCTGGAACTCGACTGCAAAACGATACGCTTCGCCTGCTGCCCATTCGCGCGGATGGTCAGCGAACCAGAGCGCGATGTCTGCTCGATCGGGCGGAAAGGACGCCATTCGCAACATGCGCGTCACCTCCCAGTCCGACTGTATTTCAAAGGCGCGATTAGCATCCGCTGCGCTCGTTGGGCGCAGAACCAGGCGATCCGTTGTCAAATGATGCGGAGGGATGCGAGCCATGTTCGACCGCCAGCTGATGATTGTGGGCACGACTAGGGCTTGAGGATAAGCCAGCCGCGATTGGCCGCAATGGGGCGACGATGGGCACTGCCCACCGCCCCGCCGACGCCCCCATGTGGGAAAGAGGCCGATTTCCGGGGCCGGCCCCACGTAATGCCGACCTGATCGCTGCAACCTCGTGTGGGGCAGGGCGGAGGGAGGGGGACAAGGCCAGATCGCCTCTTGATCCGTCATGCTTATCTAATTAACATGATAATCAATGATCTCTCCACGCTCCTGGGCCCCGATGGTGGCAATCGTTCCTATTCCCTCGCAGGCCTCGCCCGCCGGCAGCCTCCCGCACATCGCTCCACGGCGCGCGTCGCGACCATAAACCCCCGCATCCTGCCTGGCGGTGTGGTCCTGCGCCGTTGCTGAAGCCAGCCCGCCGCGTCGCCATCCCCCTGGCAATCAACTCTCGAAGACGTCGATCTCGGCCAAAGGCACGAGGCGACAGAAGGACCGGATTCATGCTTGCCCCCAGATTCGTCAGCTTCTCCGCTGAAAACCGCGCCGGATACGGCCTGGCCGTGGAAGGGGGCGTCATTGACCTCTCCAGCCGCTTCTCGGGGCAGTGGCCGAGCCTGAAGGAAGTGGTTGCTGAGGGCGCCTTCGCGCGGCTCGTCGAGGCGGCGGCCGGGCTTTCTCCGGATCTGCCGTTCCAGGCGATCCGTTATGAGCTTCCGATTGCCGCGCCCGAAAAGATCATCTGCGTCGGCGTCAATTTTCCCGACCGCAACGCCGAATACAAGGATGGCCAGGCCGCTCCGGCCAATCCCTCCCTGTTCCCGCGCTTTCCCCGCTCCTTCACCGGTCATGACCAGCCGCTGATCCGCCCGCCTGAAAGCATGCAGCTCGATTATGAGGGCGAGATCGTCATTGTCATCGGCAAGGCGGGGCGCCGGATTGCCGAACGTGACGCGCTGAATCACGTTGCGGCCCTGTCGCTTTGCAATGAAGGCACCATCCGGGATTGGGTTCGGCACGCCAAGTTCAACGTCACGCAGGGCAAGAATTTCGACCGCTCGGGCTCCATCGGGCCATGGCTGGTTCCCTTCAGCGATGAGGCCCAGATCGCCGATATCGCGCTGACGACCCGCGTCAACGGCGAGCTGCGCCAGGAGGACCGGACCAGTCGGATGGTCTTCTCCTTCCGCCGGATCATCAGCTACATCTCGACCTTTACCACGCTCGTGCCGGGCGACATCCTCGTCACCGGCACCCCGACCGGGGCAGGGGCTCGCCTGGAGCCGCCGGTCTGGCTGAAGCCCGGTGACGTCGTCGAGGTCGAGGCCGAGGGGATCGGCCTGCTCCGCAACACCATCGCCGACGAGGCCTGACCGATGCTGACCGCCAATGAAATCGCCGCTGCGGCGTTGAGCCTCGACGAGGCCGAACGGACGCGCCGCCAGACCGGACTGATGTCGCTCCGGCACCCCCAGATGACGATGGACGACGCCTATTCCATCCAGGGAGCCTGGGTGAAGCACAAGATCGCCGCTGGCCGAAAGGTGATTGGCTGGAAGATCGGCCTGACCTCGAAGGCGATGCAATACGCCCTCAATATCGACATCCCGGATTCCGGTGTGCTGTTCGACGACATGATGTTCGCCGATGGCGACAGCGTGCCGAAGGACCGCTTCATCCAGCCGCGGATCGAGGCCGAGATCGCCTTCGTGATGAAGGCGCCGTTGAAGGGCCCCAATATCGGGATCTTCGACGTGCTCAACGCCACCGACTACATCACTCCGGCGCTCGAGATCCTCGACACCCGCATTCTGCGCGTCGACCCGCAGAGCGGGAAGGCCCGTACCATCGTCGACACGATCGCCGACAATGCCGCCAATGCCGGCATCGTCGTTGGAGGCCGCGCCATGCGGCCGGACCAGGTCGATCTGCGCTGGGTCGGCGCGATCGTCTCGCGCAACGGGCAGGTCGAGGAGACCGGGCTCGGAGCCGGCGTGTTGAACCATCCCGCCCGCGGCGTCGCCTGGCTTGCGAACCGGCTTGCGGCCTATGGCGACCATATCGAAGTCGGCCAGATCGTCCTGGCGGGCTCTTTCATCCGCCCGGTGGAAGCACGGCACGGCGACACCATCACCGGCGATTACGGCCCTCTCGGCAGCGTCAGCTGCTTCTTCGAATAGGCGCCCACCGGCGGCAGCCGGCTGGCATCGAGGCAGGGCAGGCGACTGGCTGGTGTCCTTGGCGCCGGCCAGGGCCTGCCGCGGCGCGGTGTCGCGCCGGCACTGGGTTGCCGCCTTCGGTTCCAGCGGTGGAATATCGGAGGGTGCGCTGTGCCGCATGCGTTCGGCAGGGGGCGGTCGGCTCCCCATGCAGTTCCCGTCATCGCGGAAGCTGCGCTGAACCTCCCTCAAGTCGCTGGCATGAAAGATGAAATCGAGTCGGTGATGCGGGTTCTCCGATCAGTTGGCTCGATATGATTAACTTGATAATTAACTTGTTATGTGACATCGGAACCGGGTTTGCGGAGTGGCCCCGATCGCGATGACCGCTCCGTAGGAATTGCTGGGAGAATTGGAATGCTCGGATATCTGCGTAACAAATGGACCTTGGCTGCAGGCTGCGTGCTGGCTGCCGTGACGGTGGCTTCTGCCGAGAATGGCGACACGCAGAAGTCGATCAAGGCACGCGGGCTGCTCAATTGCGGCGTGTCCAGCGGCGTGCAGACCGGCATGAGCACGCTCGACAGCGCCGCGAAATGGAACGGTTTCGAGGTCGATTTCTGCCGTGCCGTCGCCGCCGCCGTGCTCGGCGATGCCGAGAAGATCAAGTTCGTGCCGCTCGAGATCAAGACGGCTTTCGCCACGCTCCAGTCCGGCGGCATCGATCTGCTGGCGCGCACTGCCACGCACACCTTTGTCCGCGATATCGAGTTGAACGTCGCCTGGCCCGGCGCCTATCTCTATGACAGCCAGGGCTTCCTGGCGAAGAAGTCGCTTGGCGTCAAAAGCGCCAAGGAATTGGATGGCGCCTCGATCTGCGTCTCCGCCGGGTCCAATTACGAGCTGAACCTCGCCGATTATTTCCGCAAGAACGGCCTGAAATTCACCCCGGTCGCCGCCAATTCGCGCGACCAGAACGAGAAGAACCTCGAGACCGGGCGCTGCGACGTCTATGCGAATGTTCTGAGCGCCCTGGCCGGAGCCGTGTCGAAGCTCGGAAAGCCGGATGACTGGGTCGTCCTGCCCGAACTGATCTCGATGGAGCCGATCGGTCCCGTCGTGCGCAAGGACGACAGCCGCTTCCGCGATATCGTCGGCTGGACGCTCAACGCGCTGATCGCCGCCGAGGAGCTGGAGATCACCCAGGCCAATGTCGAGAAGCTGAAGGCGAGCTCGACCTCGCCGGAGGTCCAGCGTCTGCTCGGCGTGACCGGTGATTTCGGCGTCAAGCTCGGGCTGGGCAATGACTGGGCGCTCAACGCGATCAAGGCCGTCGGCAATTACGGCGAGATGTTCGAGCGCAATCTCGGCAACAAGAGCCCGATCAAGCTTGAGCGCGGCCTCAACAACCTTTGGAACAACAAGGGCCTGATGTCGTCGCCGCTGCTCCGCTGAGCGAAAGGCACGAGGCCGGCGCCAGCCGCCGGCCTCGATCCCCCGTCCACAAGCAGGCTAGCCGGATAATGACCACCATTCCTGCCGTTCGATCATCTCAGCGTATTGCGTTGCCGGGACGCCGCCGCGTCATGGGCTGGGTCTTCCAGGCGCTGCTCGTGGTCGCGCTGGCCTGGGTGGCCCATGTCGCCATCGGAAACCTCTACGACAATCTCGCGGCCCGCGGGCTCAAGCTCGGCTTCGACTTCCTCTGGCAGGAAGCCGGCTTCGAGATCGCGTTCCACCTGGTCCCCTATACCTCGAGCGACAATTACTGGCGGGTCTTCCTGGTCGGCATCACCAACACGCTGCTGGTGACTGCGGTCGCCATCGTGTTCTCGACGATCCTGGGCTTCACGATCGGCATTGCGCAGCTCTCCGGCAACTGGGCGGTGTCGCGCGCCGCGCGCATCTATGTCGAGATCGTCCGCAACCTGCCGCAGCTGCTGCATATCCTGATCTGGTACAATGTCGCGCTCCGCGCCTTGCCGGCCCCGCGTGTCGCCATCGGTGTCGGCGACATGGTCTATCTCTCGAACCGCGGCGTCTTCCTGCCGGCACTGACGAGCGATCGCCCGGGACTCCTGGTCATCGCCATCCTCATCGCTGTTATTGCCGCGCTCGCCCTGTTCCGCAGCCTGACCTCCTATGCCGAGCGCACGGGGCGTGCGGTGAACGCCTGGCTGCCGTCGCTGGCCGTCCTCGTGCTCCTGCCGGTCCTGGCCGTTGCGCTGACAGGCACGCAGGTCTCGGTTTCCCTGCCGCAGCTGAAAGGATTCAACTTCATCGGTGGCTGGGCCCTGGTGCCGGAGCTAACGGCACTCGTCTTCGCCATGGCGATCTACAATGCCGCCTTCATCGGCGAACTGGTGCGCGCCAGCATCGAGGCCGTGAGCAAGGGCCAGCGCGAAGCAGCGGCTGCGCTTGGCTTCGGCTGGTGGTGGACGCTGCGCTTCATCGTGATCCCGCAGGCGGTGCGCGTCCTGCTGCCGCCTCTGTCGAACCAGTATCTCAACATCCTCAAGGGCTCCTCGCTCGCGGTTGCGATCGGCTATCCCGACCTGGTCGGCGTCTTCACCGGCATCAGCATCAACCAGACCGGCCGCGCCATCGAGATCGTCGGCATGACCATGGCCGTCTATCTCGCGATCAGCCTGCTGATCGGCGCGCTGATCAACCTGTTCAACCACATGACCAGGATCGTCGAACGGTGACCGAAGCCGCCCTCATCTCCGATACACCGCGCCGCGCGACCGCCATGGCCAGCGCGCCTGCCCGGATCGCGCTCTGGCTTCGCCGGCGCATCTTCGCCTCCTGGCGCGACGCATTGCTGTCGCTCGTGGTCGTCCTCATCCTCGGGGCGATCGCCTGGACCATCCTGCCCTGGGCGCTGTTCAAGGCGACCTGGAGCGCTGCGAGCCGAGCCGATTGCGCGCCGGGCGGTGCCTGCTGGGGCTTCGTTGCCGCCAAGGCCTCGCAGTTCATCTACGGCTTCTATCCACCGCTGGAACGCTGGCGCCCGGATACCGTCTTTGCCCTGCTGATCGCCGGCCTGACCTGGCTGATGGTGCCCCGCATTCCCGGCAAGGGCTATGCCGGCCTGTTCATGATGGTGGTCCTGCCGGTCGTCACCTTCGTCCTGCTGCATGGCGGGGTCGCCGGCTTGCCAGTGGTGCCCAGCGACAAATGGGGCGGGCTCCTGCTCACGCTGATCCTCGCCGTCTCGGGCATCAGCTTCTCCTTGCCCTTCGGCGCGCTCTTCGCGCTCGGGCGGCGCAGCCGGATGCCGCTGGTCCGCTGGCTCTGCATCGGCTTCATCGAATTCTGCCGCGGCGTTCCCTTCATCACGGTGCTGTTCATGGCCATCGTGATGCTGCCCTTCTTCCTGCCTTCGGGCATGAAGCCCGATCCGCTCGCGCTCGCCGTGGCCGGCATCATCTTCTACGAGGCCGCCTACATGGCCGAGGTGGTGCGCGGGGGCCTGCAGGCGCTGCCCAAGGGGCAGTACGAGGCGGCCATGGCGATCGGCTTCGGCTACTGGCGCACGATGCTCTACATCATCCTGCCCCAGGCGATCCGGAAGGTCGTGCCCGGCATCGTCAACACCACCATCTCGCTGCTCAAGAACACGACGCTGGTGATGGTCGTGGGATTGTTCGACCTGCTCAACATCGTCTCCGCCGGCGTCGCGGACCCGCTCTGGGTCGGCTCGCAGGCCGAGGGTTACTTCGTCGTCGGGCTGGTCTTCTGGCTCATGAGCTTCGGGCTGTCCTGCTACAGCCGCGCCATCGAGGGCGGCTTCGCACGGGCCGACCGGGCCTGATCGCATCGGATATCGCAATCATGGAAAATCCCATCATCCGGCTCGAGAACGTCGACAAATGGTTCTCGCAGTTCCATGTCCTGCGCGGCATCGATTTTTCGGTGAAGCAGGGCGAACGCATCGTGGTCTGCGGCCCGTCGGGCTCGGGCAAGTCGACGATGATCCGCTGCATCAATGGCCTCGAACACTATGAAGGCGGCAGGATCACCGTCGGCGGCGAGCTCGTGTCTCAGGGCGACGACAATATCGAGAAGATCCGGCAGCGCGTCGGCATGGTCTTCCAGTCGTTCAACCTGTTCCCGCATCTGTCGATCCTCGACAACCTGACGCTCGGCCCGATCAAGCTCAGGCGCCTGCCACGCGCGGCGGCAGAGGCCCAGGCCATGGAGCTGCTCGAACGCGTCCATATCGGCCATCAGGCCCGCAAGTTCCCGAACCAGCTCTCGGGCGGCCAGCAGCAGCGCGTCGCCATCGCCAGGGCGCTCGCCATGGAGCCGGACGTCATGCTCTTCGACGAGCCGACCTCGGCGCTCGACCCCGAGATGGTCAAGGAGGTTCTGGATGTGATGATCGAGCTCGCCGGCACCGGCATGACGATGATCTGCGTCACCCATGAAATGGGTTTCGCGCGCGCCGTCGCCGATCGGGTCGTCTTCATGGACAACGGCGCCATCGCCGAGGTCGGGACGCCGGACGCGTTCTTCTCCGCGCCGCGAACCGAGCGCGCCCGCCAGTTCATCCAGCAGGTCATTCACTAACCGGCCCAGCCGCAGCCATCATTCCAGTCCGGAGCCTGATCCCGTGAGCACGACGCCTTCTGCCGCCTATCCCTATCGCCTCCGCATTCCCGGGCCGATCTCGATCCCCGAGCGCGTGCGCAGTGCCACCGCGCTGCCGATCGTCAACCATCGCGGCGCTCAGATGCGCGTCGTGCTGGGCGAGATCCAGAGCCTGATCAAGCCGCTCTTCGGCACGCAGGCGCCAGTCCTGGTCTTCGGCAGCTCCGGAACCGGCGTGATGGAGGCGAGCCTCGTCAATATTCTCGCTCCCGGCGAGAAAGTGCTGGCGCTGGTCCACGGCCAGTTCAGCGAGCGCTATGCGCAGATCGCGCGGGCGCTTGGTGCAGAGGTCGACGTGATCGAGAGTGAATGGGGGCGTGCGCCGACCCCGGCGCGGGTCGCAGCCGAGCTCGACAAAGCCGATTATCGTGCCGTGATCGCAGTCCATAACGAGAGCTCGACCGGCGCGGTGACCGATCTTGCCGGCATCGGCGCGCTCCTGCGCGAGCGCGAGACGCTGTTCCTGGTCGACTCGATCAGCGGGCTCGGCGGCATGGAACTGCGGCAGGACGAGTGGGGCGTCGACATCGTCGTCACCGGCTCGCAGAAGGCGTTGATGTGCCCGCCCGGCCTCGGTCTCGCCAGCGTCAGCGACAAGGCCCGCAAGGTCATCGAGCGGGCCGATCGCTGCCCGCGCTTCTACTGGGACATGCGCAAGGCGCTCGCCGTCGTCGACAACCAGGAGACCGCCTTCACCTGTCCGGTCTCGCTGCTCTTCGGCCTGCACGAGGCGCTGAAGATGATTCACGAGGAGGGACTGCCGGAGGTCTTCGCGCGGCACGCGCGGCTGTCGAGCGCGCTCCGCGCCGGCTGCGTCGCGCTCGGTCTGCCGGCTTTCGGCGATCCTGCCGTGGCCTCCCAGACCGTTGTCGTCGCGTCGGTGCCCGAGCCCCTGACGGGCGGGGCGATCGTCAAGCATCTCAACGAGACCTACAACACGATGATCGCCGGCGCGCGCAACAGGCTGAGCGGCAAGGTCATCCGCATCGGCACGATGGGCCAGATCAGCGAAGCCGACATCCTGACCGACCTGCATTATCTCGAACGCACGCTTGTTGCGCTCGGTCACCCCGTCCCCTCAGTCGGTGCCGGCATCACTGCCGCCGCTGCCGCCCTCCGCTAATCCAGCAACGGATCGTCCCCATGCCTCATATCTGGGTCGAGTATTCGACCAATCTCGAAGCCAGCGTCGACGTGCCCGTGCTGCTGAAGACCGTGCAGGATGCCCTGATCGGCGACGGTAGCATCTTCCCCTTCGCCGGGGCACGCACCCGCGGCGTGCCCGTCGCGAACCATCTCATCGTCGACGGTCACCCCGATAATGCGTTCGTGCATGTGCTGCTGCGCATCGCTGCCGGGCGCTCCGAGGCCGACCGGAAGACGGCGGGCAGCCGGGTGTTCGAGGCGGTCAAGGCGCTGCTCGCCCCGGTCAGCGCATCGCGGCCCCTCGGCATTTCCGTGCAGATGGAAGAGGCCGACGAGACGGTCAATTTCAAGACGAGCAATTACCGCGAGTATTTGAAGCAGCGCGGTATTCCAGAGAAGATCTCGGCCTGAAACAGGCGACGAGAGCATGCTGCGAAGAAGTGGCAACGGTTTTTCGCACCAAGCATGCTCCAAACTATGAGAGTCGATCACGTTTTCTGCGTTTGGACGATGTCGTCCAAACGCAGAAAACGTGATCGAGGCCGGTCTGCCGATGGGGCTGGCCGGGCCATTCCTGGCAGTGGGAGGATTGATGAGCGACGCGACGCCCGCCGAGGGCCTGGACCTGCCTGCCGAGACCGGGCAGCCGGCAGCGCGCGTGCGCCTGCGCCATTTCTCGAAATCCCTGCCGATGTCCCTTCTGCGGGCACGGGAAGCGGTGATGCGCCATTTCCGTGCCAGCCTTCGGCATTTCGGCATGACGGAGCAACAGTGGCGCGTTCTGCGCGCCCTGACGGCCGTGAACACGATCGAGGTCACGGCGCTGGCGGAGGACACGTTCCTGCTGCCCCCCAGTCTTTCGCGCATCCTGAAGGACCTCGACGAGCGCGGGCTCATCCTGCGCCGTACCTCGCAGGCCGATCTGCGCCGTGGGCTCGTCTCGATTTCGCCGCTGGGTCTTGAGTTGATCGAGCGGGCCGGCGTCGAGTCCGAGGCGATCTATCGCGAGATCACGGGACGTTACGGCAGCGAGCGTCTTGCCGAATTGCAAAGCCTGCTTCGGCAGCTCGAAGATTGCCTGGACGGCCTGGACAGCGGCGGATCCCACGGCGCAACCCGCCGACCGGGATAAGGCCGGGGACTCCCGATCCCCGCAGCGGCGTCAGCCTCCGAGCGGCGGACCGGAATGCGGCCGACGGGGACGCTCGTTTGAGGGGTTCGTCCCTTTGCCGTTGAACTGTCGGTGGTCCGCCAATACGCGCTCGATCACCTGCCATGATTTCCCCGCATCGCGTTGGTTCCGATTATGGCCGGCAACCGTGATCAGCGCTTTCCACAGGGCCCAGCCTCGGGCGCGGGCCCAGGTGTCGTCGTCGAGAGAAAGCGCGGCGCGGAACATGTCGTGGCTCGCTCCGGAGAACTCCGTCCACGCAATCGCGAGGTCGCAGGCCGGGTCGCCGACGGCAGAGCTCCCGAAATCGATCACGGCAGCGAGCGTGCCGTTCCTGATGAGCAGGTTGCCAAGGGCGATATCGCCATGGACCCAGACAGGCGGGCCGCGCCATTGCGAACTGAGTGCGGTTGCCCAGACGCTCTCAGCCGCAGCGATATCGCGGGTGCACCCAAGCGCTGAAAGCGCGGCCCGGGTCTCGGCATCGTAGACCGCCAGGCTGCCGCCCCGATGAAAGTTATGCTGCCCTGCCACCGGCCCGCCAGTGGCGTCGATGCGCTGAAGGGCGACGAGAAAGCCGGCAAGCGCATGGGCGAACTGGGGCAGATCGGCAATCCGGTTGGTCGCGGCTGGCTCGCCGCCAAGCCAGCGATAGACGGACCACGACCACGGATAGGCCTCCGCCGGTGCGCCCAGGGCAAGCGGCACGGGGATCGGCAATGGCAGGTGAGGCGCCAGCTTTGGCAACCAGCGGTGCTCCTTCTCGACCTGAGGCGCATAGGCAGCCCCACTCGGCAGGCGAACCGACATCTGATCACCCAGGCGAAAGGTCCGATTGTCCCAGCCGCCCGGCTCGATCGGCTCAATGGGGAGGTCAGCCCATGCGGGGAATTGCGCGGCGATCAATCGTCGAACAAGTCCCGCATCGATGGGGATACAGAGCTTATGGTCCTGCTGCGCCATGGCTCTTGCTTACCGTCTGCACCAGGGGCTTTCCAGTCCGCCGCGACGGTACAAATGCCTGCAAGGAGAGGGGGGCGGGAGCAAACCTGTTTCAGCCGGGCTTGCCGGCTTCGACGGTGAGTTCGACGGCTCCGATGCCTTCCAGTTCGAAACTGTAGGTTTCCGTCTCGGTCGGGAAGCGGGTGGTGACCAGGCTGCCGGTCATGACGACGTCGCCGGCACGCAGGCTCCGGCCCTTCGCTGCCAGCGCGTTGGCGAGCCAGGCCAGCGGCGAGAAGGGGTGGCCGAGCACGTCCCGTCCGTGGCCGCGGTCGATCTCGACGCCATTGCGGTGAACCACGCCGCTGACCGCATCCAGCGCGGGCCATGCACTGCGGAACTCGGAGAGGACGATGCCGCCGTTCCAGGAATTGTCGGCGACGAGCGAGAGCACGTCGAGCTCGGCATAGTCGGCGGCGCGGTCATCGACGATCTCGATTGCGGCTGAGACGCCGCCGACATGGGCCGCGATCGTTTCGGGCGTGAAAGCGGGACCGCCGACGGGAAGATCGTTCGCCAGGCGCACGGCGATCTCGAATTCGAGACCGATCCGCCCATAGCCGGAGATTGCGACCTTCGCGCCGGAGTGGTGCAGCCGGTCGGCGAGGACGACCCCGGCGATCGGCTGGTCGATGCCGCACATCCTCTGCATGCGCTGCGAGGTCAGGCCGATCTTGTAGCCGATGCCTTCGCCGAAGCGGGTCTGCAGCAGCGAGACATAGCGATCCTGCACCCTGTAGGCATCGTCCAGCGAAGCGATGCCGTTCGCCGCGGCGAAGGGGCGGAAGCGCACCTGTTCCTCGTGCTCGCGCATCAAGCGCTGCGCCAATCCATTCTCATCGATCATCTCGTTCTCCCCCCAGGCCGGTGGTTCTTCGAGCCCCGGCGTCAAATTCCCAGTTCTTCGCCACGGCCCTGCTAGATCACGCTGCGTTTGGACGAATTCGTCCAAACGCAGAAAACGTGATCGACTCTAATAGCTTAGAGCATGCTTGGTGCGAAAAACCGTTGCCACTTTTTCGCAGCATGCTCTAGGCCGCAGCCACGATCTCGGCAAAGCGCCGCACCGCCGGTGATATGCGCTCGGGCGCGGTATTGCCGAAGCCGAAGATGAAGCCCGTCGCATCCTGGCTCTGCAGCCGGTAGCGGGAGAGGGCCGGCACATCGATGCCGCGCTGCCGGGCGGCATCGGTGATCGCGCGATCGTCGAGCGGGCCGCGCGCATGCGCGGTCAGATGCAACCCTGCCGTCACCTCGGGAATGACCAGCCGATCGCCGAGCGCCTCGCGCAGGGCTCCGACGAGGATGGCCGCCCGCTCGCGATACAGAAGCCGCATCCGCCTGACATGTCGGGCCAGCACGCCCCGGCCCATGATATCGGCCACCATCTGCTGCAGCGGCGGCGGCAGATAGCAGGAGAAGACCAGCTTGGCCCGGTAGAACAGCTCGACCAGATCGGGGGGCAGGACCAGATAGGTTAGGCCAAGCGACGGGGAGAAGATCCGGTTGATGTTGCCGATGAAGATGACGCGCTGATCGGTATCGAGCGACAGCAGGGAAGCCAGGGGCTGGCGGTTGATGCCGATCGGGCTGCTGTAATCATATTCGATCACCCAGGCATCTCTGGCGCGGGCCCAGGCCAGCAGCGAAAGCCGGCGTGCCATCGGCATCGTCGAGCCGTAGGGAAACTGATTGGTCGGCGAGGCGATCACCATCCGGGCGGTCTCAGTCTCCGCGCTGAATCGATCGACGCAGAGCCCGTCATGATCCACCGGATGCGGCAGGACGCGGGCACCATTCGCCACGAGCGCCGCAACGCGGGTGGGATAGCCGGGATCCTCGACGATGACGCCGTCGCCGGGGTCGAGCAGAAGCTGCGCGAGAAGGATGAAGGCCTGCGTCGTGCTGGCGACGACGGCAATCTGCTCGGCCGCGCAGGGCACGCCCTCGTATTCGCCCAGATATTTCGCGATCTGCTGGCGCAGGGCCGGCAGGCCGAGGCGCTCGCTGAAGCTGAACTGGGGCCAGGGCTCCGAACCCCAGTATTCGGCGGTGCTGCGGCGGATGTCGCTGAATGGCAATTCGTCGAGCGCCGGGAGCAGGGGGCTGAGATCGTAGCCGAGCTCGCGCTCGCTCGGCAGCGGCAGGCCCATCAGCGCACTGCCGCGCTGGGCGAGGATACGTGGCTGCCGCGGCGGACCGGCCGGTGCGGGGGTATCCAGCCGGCGCTGCAGATCCTCCGGCAGGTCGGTCTCGATATAGGTTCCCGCGCCGGTGCGGCCGTGCGCATAACCCTCGTTCTTCAGGCGCGCATAGGCGAGCACGATCGTCGAGCGGGAGACATCGAGCTCGTCCGAGAGTTTTCGCTGCGGTGGCAGCCGTGCCCCGCGGGGGATGGCGCCCGCCACGACCATCGCGCGCAGCTGTCCCGCAATCTGGTCGTAGAGCGGTTCCGGCCCGTCCCGTTCCAGCGCGATGGCATTCCAGAAGGGATAGTTGAAGGCCGAATTCATGTCCTGTTGCACCCTTCGCGAGGCCGAAAGCGTGCGCGTCGCCACCTCACCCTTCACGGATCGGATTGAGCGGTGCGCGGGCGGCAGGGTCAAGCGGCTCCTTGCAATTGGTCTGCGCCATTTGGAAAAATTGGTACTTGAGACGGCCAGGAGCGGCCGATACCGTCCCTGTCAATCGAGGTCGGACAGAGCCGATCCAGCAGTGAAACAGGGGAGGATCATGTGTCTCGACCGGAGGCGAAGACCGTCCTCACCGCGGACGTCATCCACAAGAGCTATGGCGACTTTCCCGTTCTCAAGGGTGTCAGCCTCGCGGCCCGCGAACGGGACGTGATCTGCATGATCGGCGCCAGCGGCTCGGGCAAGAGCACCTTCCTGCGCTGCATCAACCTGCTGGAGACCCCGGAATCCGGCACGATTTCCTTCGAGGGCGAGGAGATCAAGCTCCAGCGCAGCGGAGACCGCCCGCCGGTCCTGAACGCCAGGCAGATCAGCCGGATCCGCAGCCGGATGGGCATGGTGTTCCAGAGCTTCAACCTGTGGAGCCACCTGACCGTGCTTGAGAATGTCACCATCGCGCCGATCAAGGTTCTGGGCGTTGCGAAGGCCGAGGCGATCGAACGGGCCGAGGCCCTGCTGGCGAAGGTCGGGCTGTTCGACAAGCGCTATCACTACCCCGCCCATATTTCCGGCGGCCAGCAGCAGCGCTGCGCCATCGCCCGGGCCCTGGCGATGGAGCCCAAGCTGCTGCTCTTCGACGAGCCGACCTCGGCGCTCGACCCCGAGCTCGTCGGCGAGGTGCTGCGCGTCATGCGCGTTCTCGCGGAAGAGGGGCGGACCATGATCGTCGTGACCCATGAAATGGCGTTCGCCCGCGAGGTCTCGAACGAGGTGCTCTTCCTTCACGAGGGCAAGATCGAAGAGCGCAACAGCCCGGATCAGATCTTCGGCAACCCGACGTCGGAACGGTGCAGGCGCTTTCTGCAGCGCGTTCTTTGAGGAGAAGAACCATGAGAAAGACCGCTCTCGCCCTCCTGTCGGGCGCAGCGCTGCTGCTGGCCGGCTCCGCCTTCGCCCGCGAGGTGAAGATCGGCACCGACTGCACCAATCCACCCTTCAACTACCGCACCGCCAGCGGCGAACTGGCAGGTTTTGACGTCGATATCGCCCGTGAGATCGGCAAGCGCGAAGGTTTCGACCTCAAATTCGTCTGCCAGTCGCTCGATGGCGCGCTCCCGGCGCTGACAGCGCGCAAGTTCGATCTCATCCTGGCGAGCCTTTCGATCACCGAGGCGCGCCAGAAGAGCATCGATTTCAGCATTCCCTACCGCTCGTCGACCGGCCGGTTCGTCGGCCCGAAATCATCGACGCTCGCGCCGGTCACCGCCGAGGGGCAGCCCAATCCCAAAGCCCTCGACGGCAAGGTCGTGGGTCTGATCCGCTCGAGCACCTATGACCGTTATTTCACCGAACTGTTCCCCGGCGTGCAGATCTCGCGCTACGAGAACTACGAGACCCTGCTCCTCGATCTCGTCTCCGGCCGCGTCGACCTGATCATGGCCGGGCCGATCAAGATGGAGGGCTTCTTCGAGGACGCCCAGGGCAAGAATTTCAAGTATATCGGCCCCGAACTCGAGAACATCAAGTATTTCGGGCCCGGTGTCGGCGTCGGACTGCGCAAGAACGAGCCTGAACTGCTCGACAAGGTCAACAATGCGCTGAAGGGCATGTTCGCCGACGGCACCTTCAAGGCGATCAACCAGAAATACTGGAAGTTCACGGTGCTCCCCAGCGTCTGGACCCAATGACCTCCTCCGGGCGGCGCCCGCCGTCGCCCGGCACCGCCCGCGCGGCTGATAGGGCCCCGCGCGACCTCAGCCCCGACAGGACCGATCCATGACGGCAGACCTCTTCCAGGGCTGGGGAACGCAGCTCTTCTGGGGCACGATGGTTACGCTCCAGGTTGCGTTCCTGTCGCTGCTGGCGGGCCTCGCGATCGGCTTGGCGGTTGCGCTCGCCAAGCTCTCCTCGTCGCGGTTCCTGCGCGCGGCGGGTGATTTCTACACGACCTGCGTGCGCGGGACGCCCGAACTGCTCATCATCCTGCTGGTCTATTTCGGCAGCACGGTTGCGCTCTCGGCGATGCTGCGCTGGATCGCGGGACCGGAGGTCTATGTCGAGATCCCGGCGATGGCAGCCGGCGTGTTCGCGCTCAGCCTCGTCTTCGGTGCTTACGCGGCCGAGATCTTCCGGGGCGCCTTTCTCGCCATCCCGCCGGGGCAGATCGAAGCGGCGAAGGCATTCGGAATGTCGCCGCTGACGCTGTTCGTCCATATCCGGATGCCGCTGATGTGGCGCTATGCCCTGCCGAGCCTCGGCAATATCTGGATCTCGCTGATCAAGAACACCTCGCTGATCTCGGTCGTCGGCCTCGAGGAGCTGATGCGTGTCAGCTATCTCGCCACCTCGGTGACGCGCAGCCCGTTCCATTTCTACCTGCTCGCGGCGGTCATCTATCTCACGCTGACCATCATCAATTCCCTCATCATCGAATGGCTCGAGACCCGCGCGAACCGCGGCGTGCGGAGGGTTTGATCGTGGATATCTCGCTCATGATCGAGAGCATCCCGCGCCTGCTCGAAGGCGCGGTCGTCACCCTGCAGCTCCTGCTGCTGACCGAGATCATCGGCTTCGTCTTCGCCCTGCCGCTCGGCATTCTCTACGCGAATGGCAGCAGGGGCGTGCGGGCGCCGATCTACTGCTTCGTCTATTTCTTTCGCGGCACGCCGCTGCTCGTCCAGATCTTCATCGTCTACTACGGGCTCGCGCAGTTCGAGTTCGTGCGTGAAAGCTTTCTCTGGCCGTATCTGCGCAAGCCCTTCATCTGCGCCCTGCTGGCCTGTGCCCTGCACTCCGCCGCCTATACCGCCAATATCCTGCGCGGGGCGATCCAGGCCGTGCCGGCCGGCGAGATCGAGGCGGCGCGCGCCTGCGGCATGTCGGCCTTCCAGGTCCAGCGGCTGATCGTGCTGCCGATTGCGCTGCGCCTGATGCTGCCGGCCTATAGCAACCAGGCCATCGGCATGCTGAAGGGCACGTCGCTCGCCAGCACGATCACGCTGATGGAACTGACCGGCGTGGCCAATACCATCGTGGCCGATACGTTCTCGCCCTATGAGATCTTCATCATGGCCGCGCTGATCTATCTCTCGATCACGCTCGTCATCACACGTTGCTTCAAATTCGCCGAATACAGCCTCAGCAAGCACCAGCGCCCGCTCAAGAGCAGTGCAGCGATCCCCGGACAGGTCAGACATGCCGACTAGCGACATCAGGAATTTCATCGCCTTCGCCCAGGACCTGGTCGAGGCGAGCGGCGAGATCATCCGAGAGGCGGCAAGGCACAACAACGCCTTCATCTCCAAGGGCGACGACAGCCCCGTCACCGAGATCGACCGGCGCGCCGAGACCGAGATCCGCCGCCGCATCGAAGCGGCCTATCCCGGCCATGGCATCCTCGGCGAGGAGTTCGGTTCGCAGGGAATGGACGAGGATTTCGTCTGGGTCGTCGACCCGATCGACGGGACCAAGGCCTTCGTCGCCGGCATCCCGGTCTTCGGCACGCTCGTCGCGCTCACCCATCGTGGCGTCCCGATCCTCGGCGTCATCGACCAGCCGATGACGCGGGAACGCTGGGTCGGCGCGGAGGGCTTTCCGACGACGCTGAACGGCGCGCGCGTCACGACCTCGGGCCGGCGCGTCCTGTCGGAAGCGGTGATGTCGACGAGCAATATCGAACTCTATGACGAGGACAGCCTGCCGACCTTCAAGGCCCTCCGATCCTCGGTCCATTGGTGCGTCTATGGCGGCAGTTGCTATTCCTATGGACGGCTAGCCTCCGGGGCGATCGACATCGCCATCGACCGCTTCGAGAATCCGCATGACTACCTCGCCCATGTCGCCGTGATCACCCATGCCGGCGGCGTCATGACGGATTGGGACGGCGCGCCGCTGACGATCCGCTCGGGCGGGCATTGCCTGGCCGCGGCAAACCCCGCCCTGCACGCTGCCGCGCTGGGCAGGATCGCGCCCTCGCACCGAACCCTGCCGGCTGCCTGACGCGGCCAGCGATGCCGCATTCCAAACCGGTGTTCGGCCAGGCCTCACGCAGCCGCGCCGGGCGCAGCACTCACAATCCTCAGTCGAGACTTCGCCATGCATGACCGCACGTGTTCCAGGAGCCATATCGTCGCGTGCATGAAGGAGGCTGCCCGGATCGGCGGCGCTTCGCTGGCCGGGAATTTTGCCCGCCTCGCTGCCCTGCCGATCCTGGAGAAGGGGCCGTCGGATTTCGTCTCCGCCGCGGATATCGAATCCGAGCGGCTCATCATCGCGCATCTCGGGGACACGCTGCCCGACATCGCGGTGCTCGGCGAAGAGAGCGGCGCATCCCCAGGCGCCAGCGACGGTCGCAGGATCGTCATCGACCCCCTCGATGGCACCAATAATTTCCTGCACGGCATCCCGCAGTTTTCCGTGTCGCTCGCCCTGATGGAGGGAGACGAGGTGACGGCGGGCGTTACCTATCATCCGCTCAGCCACGACATGTTCTGGGCCGCGAAAGGCGAGGGCGCCTTCCTCGGCGACCAGCGCCTCACGGGCTCGAAGCGCAGCTCGCTCGCCCATGCCGTCGTCGGCACCTGTTTCCCCTATCATGGCAAGGGCGACACGGAGAAAGCCGCCCGTGAGATGGCGGCCATCATGCCGCAGGTTTCAGGGATCAGGAGCCCGGGCTCCGCTGCCCTCGAGATCGCCTATGTCGCGGAAGGGCGCTTCGACGGGTTCTGGACCTCGGGAGCCAAGCTCGATCTCTGGGATCTCGCTGCCGGCGTGATCATCGCCCGCGAAGCCGGCTGCGTCGCAACCGAAATCGATGGCGAGGGCGACCCGCTGCATTGCCGAAGCCTCGTCGTCGCCCCACGCCAGTTTCACAGCCTGTTCATCGACATCTTCCGGACCGCTTCTGCCTCGAACGCTGCATGCCAGGCCCGCTCGCGATAGCGCGCCTGGCGCGGTCCTTGCGGCCTCAGAACTCGATCGACGCGCCAATGATCGGCCCGTGCTGGGTGACCTTCCACTGGAAGCCGCCGTCCCGGTAGTCCTGGTGCAGGACGCGATAGCCGGCGCGAACCATCGTCTTGTAGCCCGCGAGCGTGGTGCGGTAGCCGAGAAGCGCCTGGCCGTTGAGGCTCAGCCGCGAGCCGGCGCCGAAGCCGCCGACATCGCCTTCCATGAAGAGATTCCAGCGGTCGGTCAGATCGAGATTCACTCGCGCGCCTACGAACGGGTCGAGCCAGCTCTCGCTGTCGGAGACATGCAGCCCGGCGACCCGGATCCGGCCCGTCAGGCGCGTCCAGCGGGCGCCTGCCGTCGGCTCAAGGGCAAAGACGCGGGGTGCGCCGAACACCGTGTTGCCGCCAAGCTCGGACTGATAGACGCGATAGAAGACGCCGGCGCTGACCAGATAGGACTTCATGCCGGCGCCGATACTGAACGAGGCGATCTTCTCGTCGCTGGAGACATCGACATACTCGCCATTGACATAGGCGCCGAAGGCGCCGCGGCGGATTTCGAGATTGCCCATCAGCCCGAGGTCGAGATTCTTCAGCGTGTCGCGGAACGGGACGTCGACATGCCGGTGTATCCCGAGCACGGCCGCATCCCCGTTGAGCGAGGCCGCCCAGAGATAGGGGCTGAGGGTGACCGACCAGTCGCTCTGGGCAAGGGGGGCGCCTGCCTGCGCGGTGCGGACTGGGGTGAGATCGGCTGCCGCAGCAGGCGCCGCCGCCACAAGCAGGGCGGCCGCGCCGATCATGGCTCTGGTCCGGCGGGAGCGATGCCGCTTGCCGGATGTCGCTGACGTCATGGTGCTGTGGCCCCCCGGCCCTGGCGATATCGATGAGATGCGGATGAAGGCTGTATGCCCCGGCAAGGCGGCCGGACGGCCATGGCCGCCGGCGCCTGCCTGGACGCGATCAGCCCTGATCAGGGTTTGGCGAAGGGCAGGGCGGGAGGCGTCATCGCCGGCACCAGCGCCGCGCTGACGATCGTCTTGGCGTCGAGGTCGAAGCTCTTCAGGTCGATGCCGCGCAGGACCGGATCCTCATAGGTCTTGACGTAATAGACCCGGTTCACGAGGTCGGCCACCGTCGACCATTGCGTGTATTCCAGCGGCTCCTTGGGCTTGTCTCCCTGGCCCTTGTCTCCCTTGCCCTTGTCTTGCAGCCTGATCCAGCCCTTCGGGATATCGAAATTATTGACGATATGCTCTGCCAGCCGGACGCTTTCCGGGCCGCTCGGCTTGCGTTCGACGGACATCGTATAGCCGAGCGCCCGCAGGAAACGCGATGGCGGCGTCGGATCTCCGGGAATGCCGAGCATGCCCGAGCCCTGGCCGAGCGGCGCGAAGGACTGCTCGCCGACCTTCAGCGGCGGCGCGTTGACGGGCGACAGCTTCACATAATTCCGCAGATTGGTGAGGTGCCAGTCGAAGGATGGCGAGTTGGTCATCACGCCGAGCGGGTTGTCATAGACCTTGAGCTTTCCATCGACCGGCTCGATCACCAGCGAGGCCCCGGAGGCATCGTGCAAGGTGTAATGCACTGGCGGCGCGATCTTCATCGCCTCCTGCACGACATGGATGACGGCGACGTCGCCGATCGCCGCCTTGACCTCTGCGACCCTCGCGAAATTGGTCAGAGCCCAGGTGAGCAGGTCCCATGGCGCGAGGGATTTGGCCGGGTCGGTCTTCGCCGGGTCGGCGTAGCCGGCATAATCCGGGAAATAGAGAATGCCGCCGGAAAGGCCTTTCTCGTTCATGCCGTCGACCAGGGCGGAGACGCCGAGCGCATTGAGCCCGACGGCCGCATATTTGCCGGTCCAGCTGATGGCCGGTTTTCCACCCGGGCCGGTCGAGGCCAGCTTGTAGTTGCGCGGGATCACCATCGCGCGCGACTCGAGCTGGAAGGCGAACTCCATGGTGCGGCCATAGACGGCGCCGTCATCGGTCGTCCGGATCAGGAAACTCGTGCAGGCGAGCACGGATTGGGGTGTCGCCAGCATCGCAGCGACCAGCGAGGCGACAGCGGCGCGCTTGACGTGGCGCCATGGGGACGATGCTCGAAGACGCATGGGTCCTCCTCTCGGGTTCGTTGGGTTCAGGAGAGGGCTCACCAGCTCATGCGGAAGCCGGCGCGTCCGCTGAGCTCGTGGCTGTCGGCGAACTGGGCGAGGCTCGTCCTGACCGAGGCCTCGCCATAGAGCGAGTAGCGGCCCCAATCGTATTTGGCGCCGAGGCCGAGCCCGCCCCAGAGCCGCTCCTCGGCGCTGCTGAAGCGCGCGCCGGAGACGCTGGCCGTGGTGCCGTCGAGGAATTCGTAGGAGAGATTGGCGATGCCGTAGAGCGTGGTGCTGACGAGCTGGCCGGCGCTGTCGCGCCAGCTGTTGCGGTAGTCCGCGGCGAGCCCGAGACGGCCCTTCAGGCTGTCGCCGTCACCCAGCGAGACGCGGGCGCCGAACGGGTCGGTGAAACTGTCGGCAGTGACCCTGGAATAGGTCAGCTGGGCCTGCGGGATCAGCGACCAGGCGCCGTTCAGCGCGATCCGCTGGCCGAGCTCCAGGCCGAAGGCATAGCCGAACCCGCCGGTGCCGTCGGCGAGCCGGCGCCCGAGCGTCGTCGAGCTGAGGTCGCTGTCGAACCAGCTCGCCTGGGCCTGGGCGTCGGCATAGAGCCCGCTCTGGCCATACCAGGTCAGCGTGCCGCCAAAGCCGGTGCCGCTGGTCGCGATCTTGCCGCGGCCGAAGACCGAGGCGATATCGGCCGTGGCCCCGCCGTGATGCGCGGTCAGGCCGCCGACCAGCGTGCCGGCGCCGTTGGCCAGAAGCTGTCCCTCGAGCCCGGCCTGGAGCCGCCAGCTGTCGATCTCGTAGGAGGTGCCGCTGGTCGAGAGCCTGGGCGTGATCCGGCTATGGGCGCCCTCGATCCGGGCCCAGATCGCCTGGCTCTCGGGCGTGCCTGCCGGGGCTGTACCGTCGCTGTGCATGCGGTCGCCGACGCGCTGGCGCAGCGTCGGCAGGCTGTTCAGGCTTTGCAGCACCTGGCCATAGGACTCGTAGACCGGCACGCCGGGCTGCAGGATCGGCACGGTGCGCGCCGGGCTGCCAACTGGCGCCGCCGCGGCTGCCGGCGGGACATAGGCCGAGCGCAGATACCAGTCGCCGTCATTCGGCGTGCTGACGCCGTTCTGCTGCAGCGTATAGGCATAGGCGCCGGCGATCAGGGCCGGTTGCCCCTGGAAGGCATAGTCGCCATTGGCCAGGGTGAAGCTGCCATTCGAGGCGCCGCCGACATCGACGATTCTGATGCCCTCGACGGTCGGGGCGCCGCTGCCGCCCTGGTTCAGCACGGTGACCCGCGTCGTGCCCGCGCTGCTGCCGGTGATGACCAGCCTGTCGGCGGGCGAGGCATCGCCGCCGAGCACCGTCTCGATCTCGAGCCGGCCGCCATTGCCGACATAGTTGCCGTTGATCGTCAGCGTGCCGATCGAGTTGCCCGGCGCGATGGTCCCACCGGCCGCGTTGGTCGTGGAGCCGACCGTGCCGATGCCCTGCAGCCGGCCGCCCTGCACCGCGAGCGTGCCGCCGAGGACACCATTCACCGAGAGCGCGCCGGCCTGGACCGTCGTCACGCCGCTGAAGGTCGAGTTGTCGCCATTCAGGCGCGTCGTGCCCGGGCCGCTCTGGTTGATGGTGCCATTGCCGGTGAATGGCAGCTCGAAGACGTAGTTGCTGTTGTTGTGGTTGAAGTTCAGAGCGCCCGTGCCGCCGGCGAAGGCGATGGAGGCGACATCGAGCGTGCCGGCGGCCACAGCCGGTCCGCCGACCGCACCGCCGATATTGATCGTCCCACCCTTGTTGATGGTCAGGACGCGTGAAGGCGCGACTGCGACAAAGCCAAAGGTGCCGCCCTCGGCAACGGTGATGATGCCGGTTCCGTTGGTGCCGAAGGTCAGCGCGTTGACGCGATGCTCCGAACCGGCGCCCGAGATCAGGATATTGGCGGTCTTTCCGCTGAGATGGCCGATCGACATGTTGCCGTTCTGCATCACGCCGCCATCGAGGATCGTGAGCGAGACATCCCCGAAATAACCGACTGTGCTTTGCCAGCGTGACCCGGCGCCGGAGATCAGGATCGTGGCGCTTCCCGAGCCGGGGCCGGAAATGCCGGCGCCCATGGCAATCTGCCCGCCATGGATGATCGCGCCGCCGTCGAGGATATTGTAGGTGGCGTTGCCATGGAGCGAGCTGATGGCGGATTGGGTTCTGAACTCCGACCCCGCGCCGATGATGTTCACCGTCGCCTGTGTGCCCGCCACGTTCGCGACGCCGATGTTTCCGGTGGTGTTCTGGAATATGCCACCCTTTTTAACCGTCATCGTGACGCCGGCCGCCGAACCAACGACGCCGAGGGTATTCGCCGTTATGAGCCTCGATCCCGTCCCGCTGATGGTCAGACCGGCAATGGCGCCGGTCAGGGACAGTACGCCGCTGTTTGTCACCGTGCCGCCGTCACGGATGTGCAGCGTGCCTGCGGAAATTGTCGTGCTCGCATAGCTGCTCGCGCCCGTCAGGGTCAGCGTGCCGTCGCCCGCCTTGACGACGCCGCCGCCCCCGGTGATGGCGCCCGCCTGCGTTGCGCTTGCTCCCGCACCCACGGTCAATGTCGCGGGCGCCGTGACGCCGGTGCCGCGCACCTCTCCATCGGCATAGCTGTAGCTCTGGGCCTGCACCTGCGCCGACGCCAGACAGGCGATCGCGAGCGACAGCGCCGAGACGCCTGTGCTGAGCCTGCGAGACCTGGATGAAGACGGGCGTCGTGTCGAAAGACGGGTCGAATCGATGGGCATAGGCCACTCCAGAACCGGAGGCCTCATCCCCCGGAGCGTGCTGCGATATGAGAAGGCCATGCCGAAAAGTGCCAAGGGCGGCGCGCGCAGCCGAAATAGCTGCGCAACATGCCCCCCAGCAGTGCCGCCGCGCCGGGAGGATCGCATATTCGCGAGCCCCCGCCTGTAGCGCTGCGTCTCATTTGTGATGACGCTGCGTCTCAATCGTCCGGCCATCGTCTCGTCCCGCCGCGGCATATGCCCCTGCGTCGGCGGCATTGGTTCCACCAGGCAAATCACCCTAGGAGTGATCGCGCAGGTTCCGAACGTGCGGGGCAGGTTCCGATCTTGGCGGGGGAGAGCGAGCGATGCGGCAGGCCCGGGGGGCGACTGCTCCGGTGGCGGCGGAAGAGCTCGTCCTGTCGACCGACATGGTCGAGCCTGACCTGCGCAGCGATCTCTGGCGCGAGATCTCCCGCCCGTTCTTCGAGACGACGGCGCATCCAGACGATCGCGGAGCTGTGCTTGAGGGCTCGATCCGCTCGCGGGCGCTGGGCGCACTGCTGATCGGTCCGACCAGCTTCAACCAGCAGCAATACAGCCGGGACCGGCGCAGCCTCCTGCAAGGCGGACTGGATCAGTACTTCGTCCAGCTCTTCGTCGCCGGCACGCTCGAGGCCGATTGCGACGGGGAGGCGATATCGGTCGGCCCCGGCGATATCTGCGTCTTCGACCTCGCCCGGACCTTCAGGAGCAGAGTCCGGACCGGCTCCACGCTGTCTCTCGTCCTGCCGCGGGAGCGGGTCGACCGGGTGGCGGGCGGCCGCAACCTGCATGGCCTGGTGCTCAGGACCGGAGATCCGATCACGCGCCTCCTGAGCGACTTCATCGTCAGCCTGTCCCATGTCTCGCCCGCGATGAGCGACGACGACCTGCGCGCGATCGAGGAATCGGCGATCTTCCTCATCGCCGCGGGCCTCGCGCGTCACGCGCCGGGGATAGCTCTTCAGGACCCGGCGCTCGGAAACGTCCTGCGTCAGCGCATTCTGGCGTTCATCGAGGCCAATCTCTCGGATCCCGGCCTCAGCCCGGCCGTGCTGACCTCCCGCTTCCGGGTTTCGCGCGCACATCTCTACCGGATGTTTTCCGGCGATGGCGGTGTCGCCACGATCATCCGCGAGAAGCGGCTCGACGCCTCGTTCCGCGAGCTGGCCAGCCCCGCCGGGCCATCACGCTCAATCGCGCAGATCGCCCATGAACAGGGCTTCTCCAACAGCGCCCAGTTTCACCGTGCCTTCCGCGCGCGCTTCGGAATGGCCCCGGGTGAAGCCCGTGACGCAGCAGCCGCACGCCCCTTCGCCGATCAGCGCCTCCAGCATGTGCAGGTTCATTTCGATAAATATGCGCAGCAGCTCGGGGCGGGCCTCCTGCCGAAATAATCTCTCACTTCCCCTGGTGAATCATCCGCCAGATCGCCTGTGGGGTTGCCGGCATGTCGACATGCCGCACGCCATAGGGCGAGAGCGCATCGACGAGCGCGTTCATCACCGAGGGCAGCGAGCCCGCGCATCCGGCCTCGCCGCAGCCCTTCGCGCCGACGGGATTGGTCGCGGTCGGGCTGCCCTGGCTGGCAAATGAGAAGAAGGGCAGGTCGGCTGCGCGCGGCATCGCGTAGTCCATATAGGACCCTGTCATGAGCTGGCCGGCCTCGTCATAGGCCGTCATCTCGTAGAGCGCCTGGCCGATGCCCTGCGCGACGCCGCCATGCAGCTGCCCGGCCACGATCAACGGGTTCACGATCGTGCCGAAATCATTGACCATGACATAGCTGACCACCGCGACCTCTCCGGTCTCAGGATCGATCTCGACCTCGGCGACGTGACAGCCATTGGGATAGGCCGATGGCGCCGCCTTGAAGACATGGTCGACATCCAGGCTCTGGGGCAGATCCTTGGGCAGGCCGGCTGTTGTCCGCACCCGTTCCGCGAGCTCCATGACGCCGATCGCGCGGTCGGTCCCGGCGATCGTGAACTGGCCGCGTGCGAATTCGATATCGGCGACGCCGGCTTCCAGAAAATGGGCGGCCAGGAGCTTGCCCTTCTCGATGACGCGATCGCCCGCCTCCATGATGGCCGAGCCGCTCGCCATGATCGACTTGGAGCCGCCGGTGCCGCCGCCCGCGATCAGCCGATCGCTGTCGCCCTGCACGAGGCGGATCTTGTCGAAGGGCACGCCGAGCTTGCTCGTCAGCACCTGGGCGAAGGGCGTCCAGTGGCCCTGTCCGTAATCGAGCGTGCCGGTGACGATGGTCACGGTGCCGTCCGCCTCGAAATGCAGGCCGCCCATTTCATTGGTCGGAGGCGCGGTGACTTCGAGGTAACAGCCGATGCCGCGGCCGCGGAGCTTGCCCGCCTTCCGGCTCTGGCGCTGCCGCGCCCTGTAGCCCTTCCAGTCGGCCGCCTTGAGCGCCTCAGCGAGCAGGGCGGGGAAATCGCCGCTGTCATAGAGCGTCCCGACCGGCGTCGCCCAGGGGAGTTGCTGCGGTGTGACAAGATTGCGCCGCCGCAGGACGGCCTTGTCGATCCCCATTTCCACGGCGGCAGCATCGATCAGCCGCTCCATGAAATAATTGCCTTCAGGCCGCCCGGCGCCGCGATAGGCGCCGATCGGCGCCGTGTTGGTGACGACGCATTTGGTCTGCACCTCGACGAGCGGCGTGCGGTACATGCCGATGCTGTTCTTGCCGATATTCGTCGTCGCCATCATCGGCCCGACAGGCGAGAGATAGCCACCCATATTGCCGATGCCGCTGAAGCGCGTCGCCAGGAACCGGCCGCGCGCATCGAGCGCCAGCTCGGCCTCGAAAACCATGTCGCGGCCATGATAGTCCGAGACGAAGCTCTCGGACCTCTGATCGGTCCATTTGACCGGCTTCTTCAGGAGGCGGGCCGCATGCAGCAGCACGACATATTCGGGGAAGACCGAGGATTTCATCCCGAAGGAGCCGCCGACATGGCCGGTGATCAGCCGCATCCGCTCCGCCGGCACGCCCATCGCCGCGGCCAGGTTGTTGCGCATCCCGAACGCGCCCTGGCTCGGGGCGTGCAGTGTGTAGCGCTTGGTCTTGCGGTCAAACGTTCCGACCGCCGCACGCGGCTCGATCGGGTTCACGACGATGCGGCTGTTGACGATGCGCAGCTTCGTGACATGGGCGGCGCTGGCAAAGGCCGCGGCGACCTTGTCGGCATCGCCGAAATGATAGTCGAGCACCACATTGCCGGGTACGTCGTCATAGAGCTGCGGGGCGTCCGGCTTGAGCGCATCCTCGCCGGCCGTGACCGCGGGCAGGATCTCGATATCGAGCAGCACGGCCTCGGCGGCATCGCGCGCCTGAACGGCGGTGCGGGCCACGACCATCGCGATGGGGTCGCCGACGAAGCGGACCTTGTCGGTCGCCAAGGCGTTGCGGGCTGGCTTCCTGATCGGGCTGCCGTCCCGATTGGGATGCTCGACAACGCATTTCAGCAAGCCGTAGCCTTGGCCCGCGAGATCCTCACCCCGATAGATCGCGACGACGCCCTTCATCGCTTCGGCCTGCGAGACATCGATGCCGCGGATGACGCCATGCGCGTGCGGGCTGCGGACGAAGGCGGCGTAGAGCTGCCCCTCCAGCGAGACATCATCGGTATAGCGCCCCTCGCCACGCACGAGGACGGGATCCTCGTTGCGCGGGACGGGCTGGCCGACCTCGAATTGCATCGTCGAAAGCTCCGCTGAGGGCGTGTGCATATTCATCAGGAGATACCATGAGTGACGTGCGAGCCGACCGGCAGGCGACGTCTGTAGACTGACCGAAAACGGCGGCGCCCGCCCTGCAGATGTCGCATAGGCGCTATCCCCAGGCGGCGCAGGCCGCAACGTCAGCCGGTCGGAGGCAGGTTCCGGTTCTGGGCACGATCTGGCCTCTCTGCCTGACGAAAATCGTCCCAGCTCTCTGACTGCGCCCAGCCGATCTTGCCGGCAGAATCTAACGCCGCGCGTTGAAGCTGCGATAGGCCTCCGCCGCCGGCGGCAGCGGCCAGTCCGCATAGAAGGCGCGCAGATGCGGATCGAGCGCCTTGACGAAGGCGCGCCGCGCCGTCTCCGCTTCGCTCGGGGGCCGCTGCAAGGCCGCTTCGATCTCGCCGAGCAGCTTTTCCTTGTCGATCGTGGCGATGCGCCCGTCGCGTAGCACATAGTGCCCGTCGATCAGCACATCGCGGATCATCCCTGTTCTGGCGCGCTGCACCAGCGCCGAGACGATCTCCGTGTCGGGATCGAGATAGGGCCGCGCCAGCTGCTCCCAATCGATCACGACGATATCGGCCGCGCGCCCGGGTTCGAGCCGGCCGACCAGGCCGGCGAAGCCTGTCGTCGCCGCACCATGCTCGCTGGCCATCCGGAAAATGCGCGCTTCGGAGAGCGGTTCGTAGGCATGCCCCGGCGTGCGCTGCAGGTTCCAGGCGAGGCGCATCTCCTGCAGCATGTCGCGGTCGTCATTGATGCCGGCCTGGTCGATGCCGAGCGCGACCGGGATTCCGGCCCGGTCGAACTCCTTGACCGGCGCAATGCCGCTGCGCAGCCGCAGCCCCGAGCTTGCATTGTGGCAGACGCAGGTGCCGCTCTCGGCGAGCAACGCGATGTCGGCGTCGCTGCACCAGATGCCGTGGCCGATCGTCATGCGCGGGCCCAGCAGCCCGAGATCGGCGAGGTGGCGTACCGCGGAGCCGCCGGTGTCCATCTCGGCGAACCGGCGCTGATAAGGCGTCTCCAGCAGATGCATATGGAGCCCGACATCGTGACGGTGGGCGAGGTCGCGCTGGGCGACCAGGCTCTCGCGCGTGCACCATTGCAGGTTGGACGGCGCCAGCTGGACCCGGCTCATGCCATCGGCGGGGCGGCCCCAGCGTTCCGCCAGGGCTTCGAAATGCTCCGTCAGCGTCGCGACGGATGTCTGGGCGGTTGCCAGGATCGCCGCGAGCTGCTCGCGAAGCGCCGGCGGCAGGCTCGCCAGAAAGGCCTCGTCGGCACCGTAGACGATCCTGTTCCGGTCCCGCCACATGAAGGAGAAGGACGCGCGCATCCCGATCTCGGCATAGGCCCGCATGATCGCGTCCGGCGCATCGCGCCAGCGCTCGCGCGGGCCGACCGGACCGCCATGCAGATGCTGGACGGTGGTGACGCCCGACTCGATCATCTCGATCGCCGAGTAGAGCGTGTCGAGATAGGGATCGAGCCCGCGCCAGCCGAGGAAGCGCGGCAGCCAGAACTCCAGCGGCAGGAACGGCGTGCCGTGCTGCAGCGGCGTCAGCCCGGTATGGTGATGGGCGTTGACGAGCCCGGGCATGACGAGATCGGTCGGCCGCCCGATGCATGTGGCGCCGGGATGGCGGGTGATCAACTCTGCGGCCGGCCCGATCTCGACGATGCGGCCAGCTTCGATGAGCAGGGCGCCGTCGGTGATGATCTCTGCGCGGTCGTCGCCGTCGACGCCGCACAGGACATGGCGGCCCCGTACGATCGTGCTCTGGATGCTTGCAGGGCTCTTCAAGGCCATTCAGCCCTTGCGAAAGGCGCGGCACTCGTCCGCGCGCCAGCCGATTTCGATCCGGGCGCCGCGCGCGAGCTCCTGGGGCAACCGCATCGGATCGGCCTTCGCGATCAGCTCCTGCCCGCCGAGCTGGAAGACGACGCGGGTCGCCTCGCCGAGATAGACCAGCCGTTCGACCTCGAGCACATATTTGTTCTCGGTCTCTCCCGGCGCGAGCGCGATCCGTTCCGGGCGCAGGCACAGCACCGCCTCGTCCCCGATCGCGAGCGCATCGATGGACTGCGCCACCACCTCGACCCCGTCGGCGAGGCGCACGGTGACCGTCGCATCGCTGCGGCCGACGACGACGCCGTCGAGACTGTTGTTCTCGCCGACGAAGCCGGCGACGAAGGCGTTGGCCGGGCTTTCATAGAGCTCTTCCGGCGTCGCGAGCTGCTGGATCCTGCCCTGGTCGAACACCGCGATCCGGTCCGACATGGTCAGGGCCTCTTCCTGGTCATGGGTGACGTAGACCATGGTGACGCCGAGCCGCTCGTGGATCTGCTTCAGCTCGTATTGCATGCGCTCGCGCAACTGCTTGTCGAGCGCGCCCAGCGGTTCGTCGAGCAGGATCATTTTGGGCTCGAAGACGAGCGCACGCGCCAGCGCGACGCGCTGCTGCTGCCCGCCCGAAAGCTGCGCCGGCATGCGCTTGCCGAACGCCCCGAGCTTGACCATGTCGAGCGCAGTGGCGACCCGCCGGGCGATTTCCGGTTCGGACAGCTTTCGCGCCCGCAGGGGGTAGGCGACATTGTCGGCCACCGTCATATGCGGGAACAGCGCATAGTTCTGGAAGACCATGCCGATCCCGCGCTTGTAGGGCGGCAGCGCGGTGATGTCGCGGCCCTCCAGGGTAATGCTGCCATTGGTCGGCGTCTCGAAGCCGGCCAGCATCATCAGGCTCGTCGTCTTGCCCGATCCGGAGGGGCCGAGCAGCGTCAGGAACTCGCCTCGGGCAATGTCGAGGGACAGGTCCTTCACGACCAGGACCTGGCCATCATAGCTCTTCTGGACATGCGAGAAGCTGACGAGCGGCTCGCCGGTGGCGGGCGCGTCGCGATGTGCGGTTGCGGTGAGGGGCATGGCCTACTCCGTCCAGGCGCGCAGGGAGGGCGGGAAGCGCTCGGCCGCGCTGCGGCCGAGGATGTCATGTGCGGCGTGACCGTCCCAGACGGCCTGGCTCGAACGGGCGGCGGCGTCGATGATCTCGTCCTCGTCGGCGACCAGCAGCCGCTTGCCGTCGACGAGCAGGCGGCCGGCGACGATCACGCTGTCGATCATCTCCGGCGTCGCCAGATGCACGATCGCCCTGACCGGATCGGGATTGGGGCCGAAGGTGAGCGAGCGCGGGTCGATGACGACGAGATCGGCCTTGGCGCCGGGCGCGATCCGCCCGAGATCGCGGCGTCCCAGTGCCTGTGCGCCGGCAAGGTTGCTCGCGGAAAAGACGCTCTCCGCCGGAGCCTCCTCGTGATTGTTGTCGGCGAATTTGTTCAGCAGCGCCGCCATCCGCATCTCCGAGAACATGTCGAGCGGATAGGTATCGGTTCCGAGCGCGACATTGATGCCGGCCCGGCGGTAGCGGGCGAAACTCTCGAGGGCGAGCCCGCGCCGGGAAAAGGCGACCGGGGAATGCGCGACATTGACCTTCGCTGCGCCCAGGATCGCGATGTCGTCCTCGAGTGGATAGCCGACCGCCCGGTGCGAGGCGATATAGACGCAATGCGCCAGGATGGTCGCTTCGTCGAGCACGCCTTCCTCGGCCAGGCACTGGACCGGGGTCTTGCCCGTCGCGCCCATCGTCTCGAAGAACTCGCGGTGCTGCTCGAGGAAATGCAGGGTGAACGGCACGCCGAGCCCACGTGCCACAAGCTTGGCCTCGCGCCTCAGTGTGGGCGTCGAGACATAGTATTCGTCGAGCGCGATCACGCCGGAGAGCCGGCCATCCAGAGCGCCGCGATGCGCCTCGACGAAACGGGCGCTGGCTTCCAGCGACTTCAGGCCTGCGGCATCATCGAGTTCGCGCACGACCCGTCCGTCATCCTCGAGCCAGTAGCGCCCGCCGGCGACGATCGGCGCCCAGACGAGCCTGATGCCGAATTCCTCGGCCACTTCCAGCATCAGCTCCCCGTCGCGTGGCCCGGCCGGGGCAAAGGCGAGCACGGTGGTGACGCCGTGCCGAAGCAGCGTGGCGAAGCCATAGCGCAGCGAGGCGCGCGCATCCTGCGGGGCAAGGAAACCGGGGCGGCCGGAGCGGCTCGCGGGCAGGAAATGCAGGAAGCTCGAGCGGATGAAGTCGCGCCGGCCGCTGTCGATAAGCTGTCGCGGGCCTTCATGCGCGCCGATATGGGCATGCGCGCTGATCTGGCCGGGAATGACGATCCGCCCGCGCGCATCGATGCGCCGCTTCGCCTCTCCGGCAAAGCCCGGTCCGACGGCGACGATCTCGTCGCCGGTGATGGCGATGCTGCCGCCCTCGAGATAGCGGTGCTCTTGTCCGTCGAAGGCGATGACGGTTCCGCCTTCGATCAGCAGGTCTACGGTAGCGGGAGGCATCAGGCGGTCTCCAAGGGGTTTCGCAAGCGTTGCGAGCGGGCGCGCAGCCACTCCATGACCAGCATCAGCAGCACCGAGACGATCAGCAGCACCACGGCTGCCGCCGTGATCGTCGGCGAGATGTTCTCGCTGACGCCGCTGAAGATCTGGCGCGGCAGGGTCCGCTGCTGCGGGCTGGTGAGGAACAGCGCGATCACGAGCTCGTCGAATGAGGTGACGAAGGCGAAGACGGCGCCCGAGGCGACGCCCGGCGCGATGATCGGCAACGTCACCGTGCGCAAGGTCCGGAGCGGCGAGGCGCCCAGGCTGGCCGCGGCCCGCGGCAGATTGGGATCGAAGCTCTGCAGCGTCGCCGACACGGTGATCACGACAAAGGGCAGGGCCAGCGCGATATGGGCCAGGATGAGCCCGAGATAGGTGCCGACGAGGTTGATCGACGCGAAGAAATAGAAGGCGGAGACCGCGATGATCACCACCGGAACCGCGATCGGCGTCACCAGCAGAGCGACCAGGATCGGCTTGAACCGGAAGCGCGCGCCGTGCAGGCCGAGCGCCGCCGTGGTTCCCAGCGTCGTCGCCGCGACCGTGGTGACAAGGGCGACGAAGACGCTGTTGGCGAGCGCGCCGGTCCAGAGCGGGCTGGTGAAGAACTCGCGATACCATTGCAGGGAAAGCCCCGGCAGCGGGAAGACCAGCAATTGCCCCGCGGTCAGCGACAGCGGCACCACGACGAAGATCGGCGCGATCAGGAAGATGAAGACCAGGGTCGTGAAGATCCGCGACCCGATCAGGACGGCCCGCTCGGTGGCGGGGATGTGAGTTGCAGCGGCCATGTCAGCGCACCCTGAGCCGGTCGAAGCCGACGAGCTTGCCGAGCGCGAGATAGATCGCCGCGACGACGAGCAGGAGGAGGGCGCCCAGCGCCGAGGCCAGGCCCCAGTTGACCGCCGAATTGGTGAAATAGGCGATGAAATAGCCGATCATCTGGTCGCCAGGCCCGCCGACGAGCGCCGGGGTGACGTAGAAGCCGACGGAGAGCACGAAGACGAGCGTTCCGCCCGCTGCCAGGCCGGGCAGCGTCAGGGGCAGGTAGACCGTGCGGAAGACCCGCAGCGGCGGCGCGCCCAGCGAAGCGGCTGCACGCAGGTGATTGCCGGATATGCCCTTCATCACGCTGTAGATCGGCAGGATCGCATAGGGCAGCAGCACATGGACCATGGCGATGAAGACGCCCGCCCGGTTGAAGATCAGCGCCAGCGGCTGGTCGATCAGGCCGAGCGCGATCAGGCTCTTGTTCACCAGCCCCTCGTTCTGCAGCAGGATGACCCAGGCGGTGCTGCGCACCAGCAGCGAGGTCCAGAACGGCACGAGCACCAGCATCAGCATCCAGCTTGCGGCGCGAGGACCGGCCCTGCTCATCACGGCCGCGACGGGATAGCCGATCAGCAGGCACAGCGCCGTGACGCCGAGGCTGACCGTCAGCGTGCGGCCATAGAGGTCGATGAAGATGCGCTGCTCCGGCGCGACGCGGCGGATCTCGCCTTCGGGCGATTTTTCGAGGTCGAGCGCGGTCAGCAGGTAAAAGCTCGTCAGGCGGCCCGATTGCTGGTGCAGCACGCCCCAGATCGCCGGATCCCGCCACTTCTCGTCGATGGCGAGGAAGGCAGCCTTCGTCGCACCATCATCCGCGGCCGGCAGGCGCCGCGCCGTCTTGGTCAGGAGACCCCGGAAGCCGGGCAGGGCATAATTGAGCCGGCGGCCGATCAGCCCGAGCGCCGGGGTGTCGCGGATCGCTCGCAGATCGGCGGCCAGCGCCGCGAAGGCGGCTTCATCCGGCTCGCCCTTGCCCGACCAGGCCTGCATCACCGCCGCGGTCTGCGGCAGGTAGCCCGACACCTCGGGATTGTCGACGCTGCGGAACATGAACAGCGCGAGGGGCACCACGAAGAAGAAGGCGGTGAACAGCACGCTCGGCGCGAGCAGCGCCAGCATGCGCCAGAGATGGCGTCGCTCCGCCGCACCGACCTGGGCGGCGAGGCTGGCCGCCCGCGGCACGGGCGCTGCTGCCATCTCGTGAGAGGTTGCGGCCATGCTCATCACTGGGCCACGAAGGTCGCGAAGCGCTGGCGGATGGCGTCGCCATTGTCGAGCCAGAAGTTGATATAGGTCGGGCCCGCCTGCATCATGCCGTTGCGCGCCTTGGGATCGGGCAGGGCGGCGCGCCTGGCTTCGCTAAGCAGCGCATTCGCGTCGGAATTGGCCGGCGGGTTGCCGAGTTGCTCCATATAGCGAGCCTGGGCGGGGGCCGAGAGCTGATAGGCGATCAGCCTGACCGCCGCATCCTTGCGCGGCGAGCCCTTCATGACGCCGAAATAGATCAGCGCGTTGGTGTAGCCGGCATCCCAGACGATGCGCAGCTTGCGGTTGTTCGAGGCGTTGGCGGCGTTGACGCGGCCGAGCCAGCCATAGCCCATGCTGACCTCGCCGGTCAGCAGCAGCTGCATCGACTCGTCGCCGCTCTTCCACCATTTCACATGCGGCTTGATCTCGGCGAGCTTGCGGAAGGCCCGGTCGAGGCCTCCCGGCCCGGTCAGCACCTTGACCACGTCCGAGGGCGCGACGCCGTCAGCCATCAGCGCGATCTCGACGGTCTGGTCGGGCTGATACATCAGCGCGCGCTTGCCGGGAAACTTCGCGACGTTCCAGAAATCGGCCCAGCTTTTGGGCGCTGCATCGCCGCTGAGCTTGTCGGAATCGTAGACCAGCGTGCCGGGGGAGGCGAGATAGGGGGCGCCGCAGGCGCCGACCGCGTCGAAGGCCTTCGCATCGACATATTTCGACCAGTCGATCTTCTCCAGCAACCCCTCTTCGCAGCCTGCAGCCTCGTTGATCGGGTTGAGGCTGATGGCATCCCAGACGAGGTTGCCGGTCTCGACCTGCGTCCTGATGCGGGCGAGTTCCTGGTTGAACGTGTCGATATTGATCTTGATGCCCGTCTCGGCGGTGAAGGGCTCGAACACGGTCTTGCGCTGAACCTCGCCGGGCTGGCCGCCCTGGTTCGAGACCGTGAGCGACTGGGCCGTGGCGGGCTGGACGGCAAGTCCGGCAAACGCCAGTCCGATGGCGAGAATGGCCTTCGAGGTCTTCATGTCACGGCTCCCTGTGCCGGGGACGGCTGGATCACTGGGCGGCGAAGGTGATGAAGCGCTGCAGCAGCGCGTCGCCATTGTTGAGCCAGAAGTCGAGATAGAGCTGGCCGCTTTGCAGCGAGGCGAGGTGCAGATGGTCGGCCGGCAGCGTGGCGCGCTCGGCCTCGCTCATGAAGGCATAGGCCTTCGCATTGGCCGGCGCGTAGTCGATGGTCCGTGCGAAGGCCGCCTGCGGCTCCGGCGCGGAGGCGAGCTTCAGGAAATCGAGCGCGACGTCTTTCTTCCTGGTGCCCTTCATGATCGCGATCATCTGGCTGCCGGAGACATGGCCTGCGCCGAATTCGATCTTGAGCGCGCGCTTGTTGGCGCGGTTGGCGATCGCGACCCGTCCGTTCCAGGCAAAGGTCATGACGACCTCGCCGGTGAGGATGTTCTGCATCGACTCGTCGCCGCTCTTCCACCATTTGATATGGGGCTTGAGCTCGGCGAGCTTCCTGAACGCCCGGTCGACGCCGCCGGGCGCGGCGAGCACCGTCATGACTTCGGCCGGCGGCACGCCATCGGCCATCAGCGCGACCTCGAGCGTTTGTTCGGCGCGGTAGAGCAGGCCGCGCTTGCCCGGGAACTTCTTGACGTCCCAGAAATCCGCCCAGGTCCTGGGAGCCTCCCCGCCCTCGTAGCGCTTGGTGTCATAGACCAGCGAGCCGGACACGAAATTGTTCGGCAGCCCGCATTGGCCGAAGCCGCCGACCGCAGCGAAGTCCTTGGGATCGACATAGCGCGCCCAGTCGATGCGCTCGATCAGGCCTTCCTCGCAGGCTGTCGCCTCGTTGATCGCGGTCAGGCTGACCACATCCCAGACGAGATTGCCCGTCTCGACCTGCGACCGAAGCTTGGCGAGTTCCTGGTTGAAGGAATCGTCAACGACGACGTGGCCGGTCTTCGCCGTGAAGGGCTTGTAATAGGCCTCGCGGTAGCCCGCGCCGGCAGCGCCCCCATTATTCGCCACCGTGATTGAATCTGCGGCCGCCGCCATGGGCAGAAGGCATGCGAAGAGCGCCAGCCCGGCAGCCAGTCCATTCCGTACCGCCATGTCGAAGATCTCCATCCCGATCGATTGGTTGCTATATTGGTTGCGATTTTTATCGCATTGCGTCCCGTCTGGTTGATACTCCACACATCGCAATGGGCGCTGTCAATGGGGTAAATGCTCGTTATTTCTTGACATGAGGCACAAAGCTTAGGCATCTGCATTCAACCAGATAAAAGATTGGTTGCAATTATGACTCGCCAGCGGATGACCGATGAGATTAGATCGACGCTCGAGGAGAGCATCGAGTTGATTTTCGTGGGCACCATTCAGGACAGCGACCGCCGCCTGCCGACCGAGCGTGAGCTCGCGACGCGGCTCGGCGTGACCCGGCATGCCGTCCGGCACGCGCTGGAGCGTCTCGAGGCCCGCGGTTCGCTTTGGCGCCATGTCGGCCGGGGCACCTTTCGCGGCCGGCGCACTGAAACAGAGACGGCGACGGAAGGCGCGGTGGCCAATTGCAGCCCGCGCAATATCCACGATGCCCGCAGGATGCTCGAGCCGTCGCTCGCCTCGCTTGCCGCCGTGAACGGCTCAGCCGCTCAGATCGCCGAGATCGAGGCCGCCTGCCGCCGCTGCGCAGCTGCGCGCAACATGGATGCCTACGAGGTCTTCGACGAGGGATTTCACCGCGCGATCGCCGCCGCCTGCGGCAATCCGCTGGCGATCGAGCTGTTCGAGACCGTCAACCGGGCTCGCAAGGAGATCGTCTGGGGCGCCATGCGCCGCGCCGTGCTGCGGCCGGAGCGGCGCGCCCATTTCAGTGCCGAACACCGGCGCATCGCGGAGGCCATCGCCCGGCGCGATGCCCATGAGGCCTGGCAGGCCGTGATGACGCATATGGACACGATTTCCCAAGCCTATGACGCACTGCGCCCGGGCGAGCCTTTCATCCTCTGAACCCGAGACAGGAGCCGTCAGTGCAGCAGGAAAGCGTCGACCTCGGAGTCCGCGGTCGCATTGTCACCATGGACAGGAACCGGGCCGTCATCGAGGACGGCATGGTCGTCTCGCGCGGCGGGCGTATCCTCGCAGTCGGCCCGCGCCAGGAAATCGCCTCGCGCTATCGCTGCGAGCAGATTCTCGGCGATGAGCACGCCATCATCATGCCGGGCTTCATCGACGCGCACACCCATTGCACGCAATGTTTCGTGCGCTCGCTGACGAGTGGCGAGTTGCCGATGATTCCGCGCATCTACAGCCCGGCGCAGCGCTCGCTGGACACCGAACAGGCTGGTACGACCGTTCGCCTGCTCGCTGCCCAGCTCCTGCGCTCCGGCATCACCACGATGTGCGAGGGCACGCTGAACCCGGCCCACGAGCCGGCCATCGTCTCCGCGATCGAGGAGACCGGCATACGCTGCGTCATGGCGCGCGGGGCGGCCGACCAGGAGTTTCATCACGCCGCGCTCTACAGCCAGATCGCCGACCGCTCCTGGTACAAGGCCCGCGAGGGGCAGGCCGAGCGCGAGCTCGCCGCCACCGAGGATTTCCTGCGCCGCCATCCGCCGCGCGGCGATGGCCTGATCCGCGGTTCGGTCAACGTCTCCGCCCTGATGAATTTTTCCGAGGCCTATTTCCGCGGTGGGGCGGAGCTGGCGCGGCGGTACGATACGACGATGCAGGTCCATATCGGGCGCGATCGCGAGGAGGTGGAGTTCTGCCTGTCGGTCTTCGGCCGCCGACCGGTGGAGCGCCTGGCGGAGCTTGGCGTCATCGACGAGCATCTCGTTGCCGTCCATGCCGTGCTTGCCAGCGAAAAGGAAATCGAGTTGCTGGCGCGCGGTAACGCCGGCCTGGCGCATTCCCCGGTTGAATGCGTCGCCAATCTCAACGCGATCCCGAACCTGCCGCGCTTCCGCGCCGCCGGCATCCGGGTCGCTCTAGGCTGCGACAACCAGGCCAACGACATCTTCGTCAACATGCGTGCGGCCTGGCTCATCCATGGCGCGAAATGGGGGATCGCCGGCTATGACGCCGATTTTCTCGCTGCTGGTGACATCATCGACATGGCGACGATCGAGGCTGCCTCTGTGCTCAGAATCGACGACATCGCCGGATCGCTTGAGCCAGGAAAGGCCGCCGACATCGTCGTGCTGGACGGAAGCGGTCCGCATCTGATGTCGATGCAGCACCTCTCGAGCGAATTGCTGCGCTATGCCAGCCGGGCCGAGGTCACCAGCACGATCGTTGCGGGCAAGGTGCTCTATTCCAACGGTGCCTTCGCGACGATCGATATCGACAGGCTTCGTGGCGAGGCGCTGGCCGGCCGGGATCACGTCCGCGAGATGGTAGCCGGGCGTCGCTACAGGCCATTGCCGCAATGGTAGCTGCTGGCCGCAAAGCCTATCCCTGAGGGGCGCTGCCGGCGGAGATTGCAATCGTCGTCGTCGGCAGCGGGGCGCGATGCTCGCCTCGATGCCCTTCGGCCAAGGCGTCGCGAAGCCGGGGAGGGCCACGTTGCGCAGCAACGAGCGCCATGACGTCGCCTGCTCGTCGCATGCTTTCTCCGGCGCCCGTCGATCCGTGCGCCGTGGGGGTGGGAGGCAGCACTTGGCCGTATCGTAACCGGAGAAAATGCACTGCGAGCGGTGTGGCTACGAAACGCCGTTCAGCGCAAATCCTTGGACTACTGCGCTACCCCATCGCCTCGCGCCGCTTCAACAGTGCGTTGAGCCGGTCCTGTTGTTCGTTGATCCGGTTCGCGATGGCCTCTTCCGCGCCCGATCCCGAGGTCGCGGTGGCTTGCTCCATCAGATCCGCGATATTCCGTCGGGCGATCGCAATCTGGTCGTCGAGATCCTGCTTGGACGCGTTCTCAGGCATTGGCTGAACCTCCGGCCCTCTGCATGCCTCGCTGTCGGGTCCCGGGCCGCTGGAACCCTGCTCGCAGCGCCGACGTTAGCTGATTGTGGTCCTCCGTGTGAGGCGAAATCGCGCTGGAGGTAACCGATGAATTCAAACCCCATGCGAGCGTTCCTTTTCGGGACGGCACTGACAGTCTTGCCATGCGCGGCTCATGCCCAGGCGCAGCCGGCACCATCTCCTTCGATGACCGGGCCGGAACACAAGGAGGGAACCGGGACCGGCTCGGGATCGTCGGGAATGGCGCCGCAGCAGGGCACCGGCAGCGGCGCGACACAGCATGCGCCGGGTGCCAATCGCCCCGAGCCGAACGGGCCGCCCTCTGCTGCCGACAGCCAGCAGAACCGCGATTATGGACGGGATACGAGCCCGGCCGGCCAGCCGATGCACCAAAGCAACCCCACCGGGGGGACCACGAAGCCCAACTGATGACCGCGCAATCCAGGCGGATGAGCGATCGGACGAGGCTACACACGAGCCGGGGCCAGGTCATTGCCCGCTCCGCCTCGCTCATCCCCAGCAACTGAGCTTGCCGACGGCCCCGCGGGAAAACGCCTTGTCATGCGCGAAGAGCATCGGCCTTCATCAAGGCCAAGAGGGCGATCCGAGCCGCCTCGCAACCTAACGTCGCTTCTTGCCATTGGAGATCAGCGACCCGAGGCTGTTGCAGACCTTCCGGACCTGCGAGCAATCTTGATAGCTGACGGGGTATGGCGACCTGACGGGTCGGCTCGTGCAGTAAGTGCGGGGCACAAACATGCGCCCCTCATATCGTCGCGCGGTCTCGCAGCTTCTTTGGTATTGCGTTCTGTATTCGATCCGCTGCTTCAGCACACATTGCCGCTGCATTGTGCAAGACGCCTGCGCAGAATTCGCAAAAAGCAACGGAAATACAACCGTCAGGCCAAATATTGCTGCAGTGCAAATATAAAATCGTCTAAGAATAATGGTCCCCCCAGACTCAGAGTTATTAATAGCCATCGCATAGGCAAGCTCAGAGAAGGATTGTTGTCCTGAAAGGGGGGCGACGAAGATACTCGAGATTTCAAAGGCGAGGGGGGAGCGAAGAATATTCGATTGCCCCTTGGGTCCGCCATATCGACTGGACTGATGCGCGACGCGTTCGATTGAAGGGAGAGTTCCGATGCGCTTCTCGAGCCGAACGGATGCCGGGCGCAGGCTGGCTTCGCCGCTTCTGCATTATCGCGGACAGCATCCTGTCGTACTGGCGCTGCCCCGCGGGGGCGTGCCGGTCGCAGCCGAGATCGCGCAGGCCCTGGCAGCGCCGCTCGACCTCATTCTCGTTCGCAAGATCGGCCTTCCCTGGCAGCCGGAGCTCGCCCTTGGTGCCGTGGTGGAGGGCGGGGAGCCGATCATGGTGCGCAACGAGGCGATCATCAGGCGTGCGGCCATCGGGGCGGACGAGCTCCAGCGCATCTGCGGTCGCGAACTCGCCGAGATCGACCGCAGGAGGGCTCGCTATCTCGGCGCGCGCGCCCGTGCGCTGCTCACCGGCCGGACCGTGATCGTCGTGGACGACGGCATCGCGACCGGAGCAACAATGAGGGCCGCGCTGAGGGCCATACGCCAGCGCGGGTCTGGAAGGCTCGTTCTGGCCGTTCCCGTCGCCCCTGCGGACGTCGTCGCGGAGCTGCGCTCCGAGGTCGACGATCTCGTTTGTCTCGACAGTCCGGAGCCTTTCGTCGCGATCAGCAGCTTCTACCGGGAGTTCGGGCAAGTCTCCGATGAAGAGGTCGTTTCGATCCTGGCGCGCTTTCCGGCCGGCGAACGGCACGCGGGCCGCTGATCCGCCATCTCGGTCCGTTTGCTTGATCAAGGCTGCGTGCTGCTGGTTGATCCAGCGATGAAGCCGCAGCAGGTGTTTCAATGAACCAATCGTTCAATCGGAGTCGTCCCGATCGACCGGCTGCGCCATCACGGCTACCTTGGGTCAACTGATGCCTGGCGGACACCGGCGCCATATCTGGGGGCTGGCCGAACCGATCGTCACCCGCACCTGGGTCTCGTCCTGAAGCACCATATCGACGGGCGCGCCGGCATCCGCCTCTCCGGCAGGCATGGTGAAGCTGAACCTGTGCCGCGTGTAGGCCCCCGACACGGTCAGGCCCTTGGTGGTCGTCACGGAGGGGCCTTCGATGGCGAAGCGTAGCCCATGTCCGGAACACCAGGCGCCATCGATCGCATCGGCGAGGGCGGGGTTCATCGCCCCAACCGTCACGGCCGCGGCGGCTGCCAAAACCAGGCAAACCCGATGCATGGGCGCTTCCTCCGTGATGACCGGGCGCTGAAGAGGATCGGTGCGCCCCAGGCGGCGCCACAATGAGGGAAGGTCGGGTCAAAGTGAAGGCAGATTGTAATTGGAATAATTCTAAACTAGACGGGGCATTCCTCACATCGACCCGATCGGGATGATTCCGCCATGACGACCATCACCGGTTCCGCGCCGCTCTGTCCTGCCAGCGCGCAGCCCTGCACCTGCTTCCGCCCGTTCGAGCGCTCCTGCCCGGCGAGCGCGGCCGAGCAGGCCAGGCGCATTCCGGGCTGGTTTGGCGGCCGCGTGCCGCGCGCGCTGACCCTGTTCGGTCACGACCTCGAGACCATCGAAGTTCTGCGGATCGCGGTTGTCGCCCTCTCGGCGGTGCTGGTCTGGTTTCAGGTCGTCCGTCCCGTGGCAGGCTGGGATCTCGTTGGCGTCGGCGGCTTGCTGTTCGGAGCCTGGCCGATCGCCCGCGAGGCGATCGAGAACATCAAAGAGCGGCGAATGACCATGGAGCTCTCCATGTCGATCGCCATTGTGGCGGCCGCCGCGATCTCTGAATTCTTCACCGCGCTGGTCGTCACCTTCTTCGTGCTCGTGGCCGAGGAGCTGGAGCATCTGACGGTCGACCGTGGGCGGGCTGCGATCGCCGACCTGATCGACGTGATGCCGCATGAGGCGACCGTGCGCCGCGACGGCGTGATCTCGGTCATTCCCATCGACAGCATCGTGATCGGCGACCGCGTCCTGGTTGCGCCCGGCGAAAATATTCCCGTCGACGGGGTCGTCAGGTCGGGCCTGTCCTATGTCGATCAGGCGCGGATCACCGGCGAGTCGATGCCGATCAAGCGCCGCGAAGGCGATGCCGTCTTCGCGGGCTCGATCAACCAGTTCGGCGCGCTCGACATCCAGGTCGACCGTGTCGGACGCGATACCAGCTTCGGGCGCATCATCGACGCGATCGAGAATGCGGAACAGTCCCGCGCGCCGGTCCAGCGCCTCGCCGACCAGCTCGCCGGCTATCTCGTCTACTTCTCCTTCGCAGCGGCGATCGTCACCTATCTGCTCACCGGAAATATCCGCGACACGATCTCCGTCATCATCGTCGCCGGCGCCTGCGGCGTCGCTGCCGGCACGCCCCTGGCGGTGCTGGGCGGCATCGGCCGCGCCGCGCGCAACGGCGCGATCATCAAGGGCGGCATGCACCTTGAGACGCTTGGGCGCATCGACACGATCGTGCTCGACAAGACGGGGACGCTGACCTTCGGCGAGCCGCGGGTTCTGGAGATCCATCCGGCGCGCGGCCGCTACGAACAGGAGCTGCTGAGGCTGGCGGCGTCTGCCGAACTGCGCTCCGAACATCCGCTGGCCAAGGCGATCGTCGCGGAGGCACGGGCGCGCGAGATCGCGGTGCCGGAGCCCGATCGCTTCGACTATACGCTCGGGCGCGGCGTCACGGCGCAGCTCGGCGAGGATCGTATCCTGATCGGCAGCGTCAAGCTGCTGCAGGCTGATGGGATCGAGCTTCCCCCGGGCCGGGCCGGCAACGCCGTCTCGTCCGAAATCTGCGTCGCGGTCAACGGCCTCTATGCGGGTTCCTTCGCAGTCGCCGACGAGGTCAGGCCGGAGGCGGCCGCTGCCATTCGCGCCCTGCATGCCTTGAAGATCCGCACCATCCTGCTGACCGGCGACAATGCCCGGGTTGCCAACAGCGTTGGCGCCAACCTGGGCATCGACACGGTCGAGGCCGGCATGCTGCCGGAGCAGAAGCTGGAGCGCGTGCGGGCCCTGGTCGCCTCCGGTGCCAAGGTCGCCATGCTGGGCGACGGCATCAACGACGCGCCGGCGCTGACCGCGGCGAGCGTCGGCATCGCGATGGGGTCCGGGACCGACGTCGCCAAGGAGAGTGCGGATATCGTGCTGCTGGCCAACGACGTAGAGCGCCTGGCCGAGACGGTTCGCATCGCCCGGCGCACGCGCGGCGTCATCTGGCAGAATTTTACAGGCACGATCGCGGTGGATGCCCTCGGCATCGCCATGGCGGCCTTCGGCTTCCTGAACCCGTTGCTGGCGGCGTTCATCCACGTCTCGTCCGAGCTGATCTTCATCTCGAACTCCGCGCGGCTGCTGCCGGCCGGCGAAAAGCGGGTGAAGGCAGCAGCCGGGAGAGAGTCATAGGTAACAGACCGGCGCCAGCCGCGGATCCTGTGGGGCAGGAGCCTAGACCTGATGTCCGACGAGCGCGCCGATCGCCCAGGTCGCGGCCATCGCGATGGCGCCCCAGAATGTCACGCGCAGGGTCGGCTTGACGATGCCGGCTCCGCCGACAACGGCGCCGATCGAGCCGAGCAGGGCAAGGCAGACGAGCGAACCGCCCGAGACCGCCCAGCCGATCGATCCCGCGGGCACGACGAGGGCGAGCAGCAAGGGGACGGCCGCGCCAGCCGCAAAGGTGACGGCCGAGGTCAGGGCCGCCTGGACAGGCCGCGCGATCATGTGCCCGGCGAGGCCAAGCTCGTCGCGTGAATGCGCTTCGAAGGCATCTTTCGCGGTCATCTGCTCCGCGACCCGGCGGGCAAGCGTCGGTTCGACGCCGCGCTCCACGTAGATCTGCGTCAGTTCGGCCAGTTCCGCCTCGGGCTGTTCGGCGAGTTCGCGGCTCTCGCGCGCCATGTCCGCCTTCTCGGTGTCGGACTGGGAGCTGACGGAAACATATTCACCGGCCGCCATCGACATGGCGCCGGCGACGAGCCCGGCCACGCCCGCGACCAGCACCTCGTCGGCGCTCTTGGCCGCCGCCGCGACGCCCACGACGAGGCTTGCCGTCGAGATGATGCCGTCATTGGCACCGAGCACGGCGGCGCGAAGCCAGCCGATCCGCTCGACAAGATGATTTTCGCGGTGGCGCGGATACATGGCGTCGATCCCTGCGGTTGGCCGGGCCGCTCAGTCGAAGCGCGAACCGCGGGGCGTGACCAGGGGCAGCATACGCGAGAGCGTTGCATCCTTCAGGACGAGGTGATGGGCAATCGCGGCCAGCGCATGGACGCCGGCCAGCACCATGAAGAGATGGGCGGCCACGACATGCGCGTCCTTGACGGTCTTTGCCAGAGCGGTGTCGAGCGCGACCGGCGAAGGAATGGTGGCGAGCCAGAAGAAGTCGACGGGACGGCCCCTGATCCAGGCCGCGAAGAGTCCGATCAGGGGAATCGCCAGCATCGCCGCGTAGAGGCCGAGATGCGCGATCTTCGCAGCCAGCTCCACCATCGGCGCGGCCGGTAGCGCCTCGGGCGCGGGCGTCATGCTGCGCCAGCCGATGCGCACGACCGTCAATGCGATCACGAGAAGACCAAGCGACATATGCAGCGTGAGCAGCCAGGCGCGGTCGCCCTTCGGGAATTCGTCGCGTACGAGCCCTATCCCATAGGCGGCGATGACGGCGAGCGCGATGGCCCAGTGAAGGCTGATGGTGAACCTGTCATATCGGCGTGTCGGCATGATGAAGTCCTCATGGCGGGAGCTGAGAGCTGGGGCGGGGCCTGACGGCTGGTCAGTCGTCGTCGTCATCCCGCGCGAGACGTTCGAGCGTTGCGGGGTCGAATTTCGCCTTGACGCGGTGCCCGGCGTCATCGGCCGCACGGACCTTGTAACAGCCATGGTCTGTCTTGATCCGCATGATGGTCCAGCCTTCGGCACGGAGCTTTTCGACCAGTGCCTCGCGCGGCTTCCACTCCGTCATCGGAGCAAGGCAGCGCTGGCCGGCGAATGCGGGGGGCGCCACGCCTACAAGGAGTGCAAGTGCGGCGGCTGGCAGGGTGCGGTTCATGAAACCTGTCCTCCACAGGGTGCGGCGATGGCCCCTTCCATCACGCCAAGCTGACACCCACCTGAACGGCGGATGCGATTGCGTTCAGCCCGCTGTCAGCTTTGTGCCATAGACGGGCGAATGGTCCCCCGGAGGCTGCGGAACCCGGCATGCGTGTGCTTCTCGTCGAGGACGATCCGATCCTGGGTCCAGCGGTGCGCGACCAGGTTGCCGCCGACGGACATGGCGTGGATTGGGCAAGCCGGATTGCGGATGCCAGGGAGTTCATCCGGCTTGCGAGCTACGACCTGATCCTGCTCGACCTGATGCTGCCGGATGGCCGAGGGCTCGACCTGCTGCGCGCCAGACGGCAGGCCGGCGATGCGACCCCGGTGATCGTCCTGACCGCACGCGACCAGGTCTCGGACCGGATCGCGGGGTTGAACGCCGGGGCCGACGATTATCTCGTCAAGCCGTTCGATCTGGCGGAGCTTTCCGCACGCCTGAGCGCCGTGGCGCGCCGCTACGGCGGCAATCCCAATCCCCTGCTGCGGGTCGGAGATCTGACGCTCGATCTTGCGGCGCGCACCATCACCAGGGATGGCCGCAGCATCGCCCTGACCGCGCGCGAATGGGCCCTGTTCGACGCCTTCATCCAGCGCCCGGCCATGCTTTGCTCCAAGGCGCTGCTCGAAGAGCGGCTCTACGCCTTCGATTCCGAGGTCGAGAGCAACACGATCGAGGTCTATGTCGGGCGCCTGCGCAAGAAGCTCGGCGCCCATGTGATCGAGACCGTGCGCGGCATGGGCTATCGTCTTGGTGCCACACCCGCGGCGGGATCGGGCAAGGCGAGGCCATGACGATATTCGCGCTGCCGCCCAGGGGCAGCCTGCAGCGCCGGCTCGCCTTGTCCCTGACCGGCGGCGTCATGGCGCTGTGGCTGCTGGCAACGCTGGGCGCGGGCTTGCTCCTGCGCCATGAGATCGACGAGGTCTTCGACAGTGCCTTGCAGGAGGTGGTCCAGCGCGTGCTGCCGCTGGCCTATACCGAGGTTCTCAATCGCGATGCGGATGCAGAACCCGGGCCCCAGCAGATCGCATCGGTCGGCGCACATCGCGAATACATCACCTATGTCGTGCGCGATGCGGCTGGGCGCAGCCTGCTCCAGTCGCATGACGCAGACCCGGCGCAATTTCCCCCAAACCCCGCGCATGGCTTCAGCGACGGGCCGAGTTCGCGGCTCTACACGGAGGTCGCCGTCAGCGGCACATTGATCGTCACGGCCGCCGAGCGACCGGGCCATCGCCAGAATGCGGTGCGCGACGCCATCAAGGTGCTCGCCTGGCCGCTGCTGCTGCTCTTGCCGCTCGGCATCGCCGGAACCTGGGCGCTGGTCGCCTTCACCCTACGGCCGGTCGTGGCCTTCAGGCACGAGATCGAGGCGCGCGGCGATGCTCATCTGGCGCCGGTCGCCATTGCGGCGCTGCCCTCTGAAATCGCGCCGGTGGCAGAGGCTGTGAATGCGCTGATGGTGCGGATGCGGCGGGCGCTGGATGCCGAGCGCAGCTTCACCGCCAACAGCGCGCATGAATTGCGCACGCCGGTCGCTGCCGCCCTCGCGCAGACCCAGCGCCTCAGGGCCGAGCTTCCCGAGGGGCCGGCCCGCGCCCGTACCAGGGAAATCGAGACGGCGCTGCAACGGCTGGCGCGCCTGACCGAGAAGCTGCTTCAGCTCGCCAAGGCGGAAGGCGCCGGTTTGCTGTCCGGCGCGCCGGAGGACCTCGTGCCGGTTCTCGCCATCGTCCTGCATGATCTCGAGGCCCAGGGCAGGATCGAGCTCTCGCTGCCGGCTGGGGAGCGGTTCGTCTCGACGCTGGACATCGACGCCTTTGCGATCCTCGCGCGCAACCTGATCGAGAATGCACTGAAACATGGCGCTCGCACCGGGCCGGTACGGGTGACCTTGACGCAGGACGGGCGCTTCAGCGTGACCAGCCACGGGCCGGTGCTGTCGCAGGAAGTCCTCGCCGGCATGACGCACCGCTTCGCGCGCGGCACGACCATGGCCGATGGCTCCGGGCTCGGCCTCTCGATCGTGCAGACGATCATGCGGGGTGTCGGCGGCGAGGTCATCTTCTGCTCGCCCGCCCCGGGGCAGGCGGATGGCCTCGAGGTCCGGGTGCAGCTCCCCGGTCTGAAGCCGACCGCCGGGTGAGTGCCATTCGTTCCCGTCGCCAGGGCGCGGCCCGGGCGGTGCGGAGCGGCAACCTCGGTTGCGGTCTCTTGGGGGCAAGCCGTCTTGGGCGCTTTCTGCCGGGGAGAAGCATCCGTGGAGGCGTCGCCTCGCTTCCGGGAGCTTCAACGACCGCCCGCCTGTCCTACCCAGTAGCGCGGACCGGGGCCTAGCCGCGAGGCCCGGTCCGCGGGGTTCGTCATGCGGCAGCTCTCGAGCGAGAGGCAGCCGCAGGAGATGCAGCTGGACAGCCCCTGTTTCAGCCGTTCGAGCTCGGCAATGCGCGCATCGATGCGCCGCTGCCAGCTTTCGGAAAGGCGCGACCAATCCGCTCCGCCTGGAACATGGTCGGTCGGCAGTTTGGCGAGTTCCTCGCCGATCTCGTCGAGGGACAGCCCGACGCGTTGCGCAAACACGATGAAGGCGACGCGGCGCAGCACCGAACGGTGAAAGCGCCTGTGGCCTGATCCCGCCCGCTCCGAGACGATCAGCTTGCGCTCCTCGTAATAGCGCAGGGCGGAGGAGGCGACGCCGCTGCGTCGCGACACCTGGTTGATCGTCAGCATCGCGGCAGGTGGGCGAAGGGCTTGCATTTCGGGCCTTTACTTCAAGCTCACTTGAACTTTTACAAGCATGGCGACACAGCCGCAAGGAGCCCTGATGAGCACTGTCGCAAACGCCGCCCCATCGCGGGACCTGCCCGAACGCGCGCGTCTGCGCGACTGGCTCGGCCTCGCCGTCCTTTCCCTTCCCACCCTCCTGCTTTCCGTCGACATGACCGTGCTGCATCTGGCGGTGCCGCATCTGACGCGCGAGCTGCTGCCCGGCGCGACCGCGCTTTTATGGATCATCGATATCTACGGCTTCATGATCGCAGGCGGGCTCGTGGTGATGGGCACGCTCGGCGACCGGATCGGCCGGCGCCGGCTGTTGCTGCTGGGCGCAGCCGCATTCGGGGCCGCCTCCGTCCTGGCCGCTTTTGCGCAAAGCCCGGCCATGCTGATCGGCGCCCGCGCCATGCTGGGGCTTTCCGCGGCCGCGCTGATGCCCTCGACGCTCGCGCTTCTCACCACCATGTTCCGCGTGGAGGCGCAGCGCGCCTTCGCCATTGCGGTCTGGAGCGCGATGTTCGTCGGCGGAACCGCGATCGGCCCCTTGCTCGGTGGAGCCCTGCTCGAGCATTTCTGGTGGGGAGCGGTCTTCCTGATCAATCTCCCGGTGATGCTGCTCCTCCTGATCGCCGGGCCATTCCTGCTGCCGGAAAGCCGCAACGACGCGGCCGGGCGGCTTGAGATCGTCAGCGCGGCCCTGTTCCTGCCCGCGATCCTGGCGGGGATTCTTGCGATCAAGCAGTTCGCAGCAGCGGGGCCTGACGCAACGGCCCTGATCGCAGTCGCCATCTCGGCAGGGTTGGGGTTGCTCTTCATCCGCCGCCAGCGCCGGCTGCCGGATCCGATGCTGGATCTCAGGCTGTTCGCCAGTCGTCGGGTCGGAATCGGGCTCCTGACCCAGTTTGGCGCGATCTTCGCCGTCGCCGCGCCGTTCTTTCTCGCCACGCAATATCTGCAGATCATCGCCGGCCTGTCGCCGCTCGCGGCGGGGCTCGCCCTGCTGCCGCCGAGCCTGGCGGGGATCGCAGCGTCGCTCCTTGCCCCTGCCATCGCGCGCCGGGCAAGGCCGGACCGGACCATCGCCGGCCAGATGCTGGTCGCCGCGACCGGCTTCCTCATCCTGGCTATGGTGACGCCGGAGACGAATCCTGCGCTGCTGCTTGCCGGGCTCGGGCTGACCTCGGTCGGGGTCGGCGGGGCGATGCCCTTGCTCGTCACCCTGATCCTGAGTGCGGCGCCTGATTCCCGCTCGGGAGAAGCCTCCGCCTTGTCGGGAATGAGTGGCGAACTCGGCATGGCGATGGGGCTTGCCGTGATCGGAAGCCTCGCCGCAGGTCTCTATCGCCTGGAAATGGCCGGGCTTGTTCCAGTCGGTGCGCCGCCTGGAACGGCGCAGTCCTTCGGCCTGACCGCAGCCTATGCTTTGACGCTTGAACAGGGCCTTGCCGGCCGGTTCATGGACGCTGCCCGCAGTGCCTTTGTCGCGGGGCTGAACGGCGCTGGCGCCTTCGGTGTGGGGCTGGCCCTGCTGCTTTGTGCAGGCGCAGCATGGGCGTTTCGGCCCTCGCAGGCGGCAGGCTAAGCCAATGGCCGCCCGCCGCCGATCTCTCTGTAACGTCCTTGTTTCGGTCTAGCTCCAGAAACCTTCCTGATAGGCGCGGGGCGAGAAAACCGTCTCGTCCTGCTGCTCCTCGTGGTCCTCTTGGGGCTCGCGTTCTGTCTCGACTACGCAGTCGGAACCGTGCCTGTCCAGCATCGAATCTCTCCTTTCAGATTGTGAGGGAGGGTGCTTAGGCAGTCCCTATATGACTATTTATGCTGCAACGCACAAGACGAAGGCGATGCGCCCCGCATGCGCCCAGCGCGGGAACAAATCAGTTACAACCGTGTTGCTATGATTCCCCCGCAACGCGGAGTTGTTGTGTTTTGCCGCGACGCGGCCTTGAAGATTGGATCCGAGATGAACCGAAAGACCTTCCTTGCGAGCGTGCTGGGTGCGATCGCGATCGCAGGTGCAGCCGTTGCCTCTCCTACGCCCGCCAGTGCCGAAGCTTTACCCGCTGGCCTGGCCGCCGGCCTCGACCGGCAGCCAGCCGAATACAGCATGACCGCCGCCAAGGAGCGCCGGCTGATGATGATGCAGGAAGCCAACCGCCAGCAGCGCTATGGTCGCGGCGGCTATGGCCACCGTCCTGGCTACGGCCCACGTCCCGGTTACGGACCGCGTCCTGGCTATGGACCTCGCCCTGGGTATGGCCCGCGCCCCGGCTACGGACCGCGCCCTGGTTACGGTCCGCGTCCCGGATATTACGAACGCTGGTGATCCAAAGCCTGTCCGGACACGCCCGTCCCGGGCAGGCCTGATCATTCTCCAGGGGGAATATCCCTGTCCGCTTTGCCGATCGTGGCCCGCCGTTTCGAGGGGAATGGCGGGCCTTTTGTATTTGGAACCGCTTCGTCGTGTTCACGCTCTGCCTGCTCGAATGGTGGAGCGCGGCCGCCGCGTCTGAGGATCGTGATCACCTCACTCCGGACGGGAGTTCGCCAAGGGAGCGGCGATTGCGCTGGCGGAAGGCGCTGGGCCCGAGCGTTCCGGGGTCGGTGCCCCGGCGGGCAGCAGGCCCTGGGCCTTGAGGTCGCGCCAGAGCGCCGATGGCACGGGCGCAAGCAGCGAAGCGACGTTCCGGCTGATCTCGCCCGGCGTCACTGCGCCCAGCACGATGCTGGCGACCGCCGGGTGGGCGGCGCAGAAGGCGAGCGCAGCCTGCGGCAGGGCGACGTCATGCGCCCGACAGATCTCCCCGATCCGGGCGACCCGCGCCAGGATGTCCGGCGGCGCGGCGCGGTAATCGTAATAGGCGCCGGGGCGGGCGCCGGTGGCGAGAATGCCGGAATTGAAGACGCCGGCGAGCAGGACGGCGATATTCCTGCGCAGGGCGAGCGGCAGAAAGCTGTCGAGCGCGCCCTGTTCGAGCAGCGTGTAGCGCCCGGCCAGCATCATCACGTCGAAATCGCCAGCATGGGCAAAGCGTTCGCACATCTGCGCCTCATTGACGCCGATGCCGATGGCCTTGACCGCGCCCGAGCTCCGCAAGCGGTCGAGTGCACGATAGGCGCCGTTCATCGCCTCGGAAAAGCGCTGCTCGGCCTCTGCGCCATGGGTCCAGACATCGATATCGTGGATCAGCAGGATGTCGATCCGGTCGGTGCCGAGGCGCAGGAGCGACTGCTCGAAGGAGCGCATGGCGCCATCATAGGAATAGTCGATCACTGCCCGGTGCGGCAGTCCGCCCAGATAGCCGGAACCGTCCTGAGGCGGGAGCGTCGGATCCATCCAGCGCCCGACCTTGCTCGACAGGATGACGCTGTCGCGCGGGACGTCGCGCAGGGCGGCGCCGATGCGGTGCTCCGAGAGGCCGCGACCGTAGAGCGGCGCCGTATCGATGAGATCGATCCCGGCAGCGAGGGCCGCGTGCACGGTCGCCCGGGCCGTGCTCTCGTCGAGGCGCTGGTAGAGATCGCCCAAGGGCGCTCCACCAAAGCCGAGCAGGCTCGGCGCGAGAGTGCCGACGGCGCGCCGGGGCAGGGCGGCGGGCAAGGGCGCGGGTCCTTGGCCCTCCGTCGCGCTCATCGCGGATCGATCGGCGCCCGGGGCAAGGCGAGCTCGCGCTCGATCCAGGCGCCGAGGCGAAACAGCTCGGCCTCGCGTCCGCCATGCGCCAGAATCTGGACGCCGATCGGCAGGCCGTCCTTGGAGAAGCCAATCGGGATCGACAACGCGGGCAAACCGGTCAGCGACCAGATCGCGGTGATCGAGATCCAGTCGAGATAGTCCTGCATTGGCTGGCCCTCGATCTCGCTGAGGAACAGCGTCTCGATCGGGAAGGGCATGGCCTGGGTGGCCGGGCAGATCAGGAAATCATGCTGATCGAGGAAGGCCACGGCCTTGCGGTAGAGGTCGGAGCGGCTGCGATTGGCGGCTGCGATCGCGCGGCCGGACTGGTCGCGCCCGCGCAGGATATCCTCCATCACCGGCGCGGGGAATCTGGCGCGGTGTGCGTCGACCAACGGCTCCCAGGTCGCAAAGAAGCTCTCGCCGCGCAGCACCCGAAAGGTTTCCATGGCACCCGTCACGTCGGGGGCGCCATGATGGACGGCGATACCGGCCCGCACCAGCACCTGCGCCAGGCTCGCGATCGCCTGCCGGATCGGCGCCGCGACCGGAAGCGCGCCGAGATCGGCGGAGATGGCGAGGCGCTGCGGCCGGGTCGGCTTCCGCGCGGCCTCGAGGAAGGGCGGCTGCTGCGAGGGGGCGGTCAGGAAATCCCCGGGGTCGAAGCCGGTCATCGCATCGAAGAAGAGGGCGAGGTCGGCGACGTTGCGGGCCATCGGTCCTTCGACGAAGATCGTGTCGAACGGGTCTGCCAGATGTTTTCGGGGCACGCGGCCCGGCGTCGGCCGCAATCCCGCGACATTGCAGAAGGCGGCCGGGATGCGCAGGCTGCCGCCATAATCATTGCCATGGGCGAGCCAGGCCTCGCCCGTCGCGAGCGCGACGGCCGCACCCCCCGAGGAGCCGCCGCAGGTGAGGCGGGTGTCGTAGGGATTGCGGGTGGAGCCGTGCACGCTGTTGGTCGTCTGGGCGCCGCCAAGCTCCGACAGGTTGGATTTGCCGAGCACGATCGCGCCGTTGCGCTCCATCAGCGCGACCGTGCGGTCGGAGCTTGCCGAGATACGGTCCTTGAAGATCGCGGTGCCGCCGGTGTTACGGATGCCTGCGACGTCGTTGTTGTCCTTGACGACGATCGGGATGCCGCCGAGCACCGACACATGCCCGGCGCGCCGGGCGTCGTCGGCGGCCTGCGCCTGTTCCAAAGCGCGATCGAGACAGAGCGTCGGCACCGCATTGACGGCAGGCTCGACCGCCGCGAGCCGCGCGGCGGCGGCGTGCACGAGATCGACGGAGGTCACCATGCCATCGGCCAGCAGGTCGCGGACGGCAAGCGCGTCGAGATGGATCAGATCAGTCGACATGGAGGGTCCTGGATGAGGCGGGGCTGCTGCAGGAACGGCGAACGACCAGGCGTGGTGCCATCACCGTCATGGTTCCGGGGCCGAGGCGGGTTCCGGCGATGCGCTCGGCAAGCAGCGCCAGCGCCGCTTCGCCCATGGCGCGGACGGGCTGCGCGATCGCGGTCAGGCGCGGCGAGACGGCATCCGCCCAGGGCAGGTCGTCGATGCCGACGAGCGAGATGTCCTCGGGGCAGGCAAGGCCGCGATCGGCCAGCGCCCTGACGGCGCCGATCGTCATCAGATTGTTGGTGGCGAAGATCGCGGTCGGCGGCTCCGGCAGGGCCAGCAGCGCGAGCGCGGCGTCATAGGCCGGCTGCTCCTGGAAATCGGCTTCGCGCACCAGCGTCGGGTCGAAGCGCAGGCCGGCCGAGAGCAGGGCTTCGCGATAGCCCTGCATGCGATCTGACGCGGTGCGCAGCGCGTCCGGGCCGTTGATCAGGCCGATGCGCCGGTGGCCGCAGGCGATGAGATGGCCCGTGGCCTCGAACGCGGCGCGATGGTTGTCGAGGACGACGCAATCATAGCCGAGACCGTCCATGGCGCGGTCGACCAGCACGACCGGAACCTCGAGCTGGGCGAGCAGGGAGGCCCGGTTCATCGAGGCTGTGCCGGTCGGCGCCAGGATCAAGCCGTCGATCCGCTGCGACCGCAGCATCTTGAGATGCGCTTCCTCGCGCTCGCTGCGTTCGCTCGAATTGCACAGCAGCACGAGATAGCCGCTGGCGGCCGCGGCATCCTCGACCGCCTCGAACAGATCCGAGAAGAACGGGTTGGTGATGTCGCCGACGACGAGGCCGAGCAGACCGCTCGAGCGCTTGCGCAGCGAACGGGCTCCCGCATGCGGGGCATAACTCAGTTTCTCGACTGCGGCGCGCACCCGGGTCAGCAATTCGGGGCTGACGCGGTCCGCGCTGTTCAGCGCGTTGGAGACGGTCGCAACCGAGACATTCGCCAGTCGCGCCACGTCCCGTATCGTCGCCATGCAGCCTCCTGTAAAACGGTTCAATTCATGATTCAGTCTTGCGAAGGGTCTAGCGATTAGCAAGAAATAATGCCGGGATATAGGGACTTGATGGATAGAAAAATCTGTGAGAGCCTTGTTTGAAACGTTTTACAAAAGAACGTGATGGAGGGAGCGAGATCGTGACGATGACCTGTCCCGCTGCGGCGCTGCGCGCGGTGTCCCGCGCATGATTCCCTACATTCTGCGCCGGCTGGCCTCGACGATTCCGGTCCTCGCCTTCGTGGCGCTGTTCGTCTTCCTGCTGCTGCGGCTCACGCCGGGCGATCCTGCCGTCCTGATCGCCGGCGATCAGGCGACGACGGCGCAGATCGAGACGATTCGCGAGCAGCTCGGCCTGAATCGCCCGCTGGTCGAGCAGCTCGTGAGCTGGGTCGGCCAGCTGGCGCGCGGCGATCTCGGGCGCTCGGTCTTCTCCGATATGGAGGTGACGCGGCTGATCGGGCTCCGCGTCGAGCCGACGGCGATGCTGGCGCTGGTCGCGCTGGTGATGGCGCTGGCGATCGCGCTGCCGCTCGGCACGATCGCGGCGGTCAAGGCGGGCAGCGCCGTCGACAGGGCGGTGATGGCCTTCGCCATGCTCGGCTTTTCCTCGCCGGTCTTCGTCGTCGCCTTCCTGCTCGTCTATGTCTTCGCGCTGACGCTCGGCTGGTTTCCGACCCAGGGCTATGTGCCGCTCTCCCAGGGGCTGCTGCCCTGCCTCAACAGCCTTGTCCTGCCAGGCCTGGCGCTCGCCATGCTCTATGCGTCGCTGCTGGCCCGCATCACGCGCGCGAGCCTGCTGGAGGTGCTGTCCGAGGACTATGTCCGTACCGCGCATGCCAAGGGCGTCCGTCCCCAGCGCGTCGTCCTGCGCCATGCGTTGAAGAATGCCGCGATCCCGATCGTGACCGTGGTCGGCGTCGGCATTGCCGCCCTGCTCGGCGGGGTCGTGGTCACCGAGACCGTGTTCAACATTCCCGGCCTCGGCCGGCTCACGACCGACGCGATCCTGCGCCGCGACTATCCGGTCGTGCAGGGCCTGATCCTCGTGTTCTCGGTCATCTACGTCGTCGTCAATCTCCTGGTCGATCTCAGCTACGTGCTGTTCGACCCGCGCATTCGCTACTGAGGGTCGCATGGCAATGACCGAGACCCGAGCGGGCGTCGTCGAAGCGAGGATGGGCGTTTCGTCCCACGCGGGGGCGACATGGCGCTTCCTGCGCGCCAATCCCGTGATTCTCGGCGGGCTCGCCGTGATCCTGCTGTTCACGGCGGTCGCGCTGATCGCGCCGCTCGTCCTCGTCGATCCCGCGAGACTCAATCCGATCCAGCGGCTCAGGCCGCCGGGGCTCGATCATCTGTTCGGCACCGATCAGGTCGGCCGTTCGACCTTCTCCCGCACGCTGAACGGCACGGCGATCTCCTTGACGGTCGGCGCGCTCGTCACCGCGGTGACCGTCATCTTCGGCCTGCTGATCGGGCTCGTCGCCGGTTTCATGCGCCGGCTCGACGGCGTCGTCATGCGCATCATGGACGGCATCATGGCGATTCCTGGCATCCTGCTCGCCATCGCGCTGATGTCGCTGTTCGGTTCCAGCGTGAAGAACGTGGTCATCGCGATCAGCGTCGCGGAGATCCCGCGGATGGCGCGGATCGTGCGCTCCTCGGTGCTGGTGATCCGTGAGCAGACCTATGTCGAGGCGGCGATCACCAACGGAGCGCCCGTGCCGCGCATCCTCTTGCTGCATGTCCTGCCGAATGCCGCAGCTCCCGTGATCATCCAGGCGACCTATGTCTTCGCCTCGGCGATGATCGTCGAATCCATCCTCTCGTTCCTGGGCGCCGGCACGCCGCCGACGATCCCGAGCTGGGGCAACATGCTGGCCGAGGCCCGGCCCTTCATGCAGCGCGCGCCCTGGATGATCGCCTTTCCCGGCGTCGCGCTGGCGCTCCTGGTGCTGACCGTCAACGTGCTGGGTGATGCGCTGCGCGACGCGATCGACCCGCGCCTGAAGGCCTGACCGCAAGGGCTGCGAAGGGCTGCCGAAACACCGCCGCGCTCACGCGGCCAAGGAGACACCGCCGGGTCAAGGCGGGCCGAACGGACCGAGGATTTCAGGGAGGAATCGATGATGCTTTTGACGAGACGGATGACGATGGCGGCCGCAGCCATGGCGATGACCATGGCCAGCCTGCCGGCGCTGGCGCAGAGCGTGCTGAAGGTCCGCCCCTTCGGCGATCTGCGCACGCTCGATCCGATGACGACCTCGGACTACATGGTCCGCAACCATGGCTACATGGTCTACGACATGCTGTTCGCGCAGGATTCGAGCGGGGCGATCAAGCCCCAGATGGTCGCGAGCTACAGCACCGCGCCGGACGGCCTGACCTGGACTTTCGTGTTGCGCGACGGGTTGACGTTCCACGACAACCAGCCGGTGACCGCGGCCGATGTCGTCGCCTCGCTGAAGCGCTGGGGCGAGAAGGACGGTCTCGGCCAGCAGCTCATGGCCCATACCGCCTCGCTGACGGCAACCGACCCGAAAACCGTGACGCTGGTCTTGAAGGACCGCTGGGGCCTGGTGCTCGACGCGCTCGGCAAGCCGAGCTCGATGCTGCCGGTCATCATGCCGGCCCGCATCGCCGCGACGCCGTCGAACCAGAACATCACCGATGCGGTGGGCTCCGGCCCCTTCATGCTGGTCAAGGAGGAATGGTCGCCCGGCGCCAAGATCGTCTACGCCAAGGCGCCGATGTACCAGCCGCGCCCGGAGACCGCAGACGGGCTCGCCGGCGGCAAGCAGGCCAAGGTCGACCGTGTGGAATGGCTGATCATGCCGGACGCGCAGACCGCGCTGAACGCGCTGCAGGCCGGCGAGATCGATATCTTCGAGGAGCTGCCGCCGGACATGATCGGCATCGCCAGGAAGAACCCGAAGATCGCGATCGCGAAGCTTTCGGCGCTTCAGGGCGTGTTTCGTATGAACCAGTCGCAGCCTCCCTTCAATAACCAGAAGCTGCGCCAGGCGATATTGCGGTTGGTCGATCAGGAGCAGACCCTGCGGGCCTATGTCGACGACAAGGCGCTCTTCACCAATTGCCCGTCCTTCTACATGTGCGACTCGCCCTATTTCACCAAATCCGGCTGGCCTTCGCCCGATGCCGCCGCAGCCAAGAAGCTGGTGAGCGAGAGCGGCTACAAGGGCGAGAAGATCGTCCTGCTCGATGCGACCGAGACCGCGCTCAGCCCGCACACGCTGGTCGTGGCGCAAATGATGCGCGATATCGGCCTCAACGTCGATTATCAGGCGATGGACTGGGGCACGCTGTCGAGCCGGCGCACCAGCAAGAACCCGGTCGAGCAGGGGGGGTGGTCGGCCTTCCTCTCCGGCCCGGCCGCACCCGACATGTCCGAGCCGCTCGGCCATCTCGCGCTGCGCTCGAACTGCGACAAGGCCTGGTTCGGCTGGCCCTGCGACGACGAGATCGAAAAGCTGCGCGCCAGCTTCACCACGGCGCCCGATATCGAGGGCCGCAAGACGATCGCGCGGCAAGTACAGGAACGCGCGCTCGAAACCGTGCCCTACGTCTCTGTCGGCCAGTTCTGGCTGGTGCGCGGGCATCAGGCCAACTTGGCGGGCCTCCTGACCCCGGGCGTGCCGGTCTATTGGAATGTCGCCAAATCGCGCTGATGTTGCGCTTAAGCCCCGCGGGGCGTCTGAAACCGAGCGAGCGTCCGGCACGTCCGGGCGCTCGTTGCGCGAGGAGGCCGCCGCCCGGATATTGAGACCCTGCATATGCGGCTCGGATCGGGTGCGACGCGTGTGGGCTCTCTTGCCCATCTTTCCAGCCGGATCTGGGCACTGTCCCACGCGATTAGACAATTCCCGGCCCGGTGCCCTAAGTGTCGGGGGCGAACGACTTTAGGTTGAGGGCCTGCCTTGGAAGCTTTGGTGATACTCGGCTTTGCCGTCATTGGCTTCCTCATCGCCATTCCCTGGGCCGCCTTCTCCTCCCTCTCGCGCGCCAATCGCGCGCTGGCCCTGGTTGCGAAGCAGCAGGAGGAGATCGACCAGCTCCGGCTTGCCCTCTCCACGCTCCGCGAAGCCCGCGGCGAACCCGGTCAGGCGGAGGCTGAAGCAGAGGCCGAGGACGGAGGCGTCGCGGCGGAATGGCTGCATCGCGAGCTTGCCCCGGCGGAATATCCAGCCCTCGCGGCCGAGGCCGCGCTGCAGACGACACTGCAGACCCCGGCGGAACCCATCGCCGCCGCCCCGCTTCCTGCCGACGCACGCGCAGCCGAAGCGGTGGCGCTGGAGCAGGCTGTCGCGACAATGGAGCTGGCGCGGGGCGCGGAGGCCGAGGCCCCGCCATCGCTCGATAGCGTTGCAACGCCTGAACCTGTGCCAGCCGCGCCCCGCCGCGATTTCGAGGAGGCCATCGGCTCGCGCTGGGCCGTCTGGGTCGGTGGCATTGCGCTCGCCTTCGGCGGGCTCTTCCTGGTCCGCTATTCCATCGAGGCCGGGGTTTTCGGCCCCGGCATGCGGCTGCTATTGGGCGCCGTCTTCTCCCTCATGGCAGCCGTGGCCAGCGAATATCTCAGGCGGAGCGATCGGCTCGCCGATCTCGGCGAGCGGCCGGGCGCGCTCGGTCGGCTCGGCGGGGCCAATATTCCCGCGGTTCTCGCCGGCGTCAGCGTGCTTAGCGGCTTCGGCGTCGTCTACGCCGCCCATGCGATCCACGGCTTCATCGGGCCGGGCCTGGCTTTCACGCTGATGGGGCTGATCGGGCTCGCAGCACTCGCCGCATCCCTGCTGCATGGCCCGGTGCTTGGCCTGTTCGGCCTGGTCGGCTCCTATGCGACGCCGCTGCTGGTCGCGAGCACCGCGCCGAGTTTTCCGGCGCTCTCCGTGTTCCTCGCCCTCGTCACGGCTGTCGCCTTTCTCCTGCACGCCAGGCAGCCGAGCCGCGTGGTGACGCTCGGCGCCATCGCCGGCCATGGCATCTGGACTGCCCTGATCGGGCTGTCTGGGGAGAGCCCGACATGGTCATCCCTTCTGCTTATCGTCGGAGCGGTGCTGGCGCTCGTGCTGCTGAAGGAATGGCCGAAGCTGAGGGGCGGAACAGCCAGAAGCGCCTGGCCGGTCGCCGGCTTCGACGGCATCGGCCTTGCCGCGATCGCGACGCCGCTGGTCCTGTCCGGGGTGCTGTGGACGGCCCAAGGCGGGCCCGGCATGCTGCATCTCGCCATCCTGACGACCGTGCTGGTCGCCATCCTCTCGGCCGTCCGACACGGCGATCTTGCGCCGCTGGCGCCGCTCGCCGCGGCCGCCGCCGCCGGCATGGTGCTGCTCTGGCCGAGCGTGCAGGGTGCCTTCGGGCTCTCGCCGGAGATCGTCCTCGACATCGTCCGCCTGAGCATCAGCGGCAATGCCGGGCCGGGCATCCGGTGGACGGCGGCGCTGCTCGCCCTGATCATCGGTGGCTTGCCCCTTTACGCGCTGCTCCTGCGCAAGGGGGCCGGAGCCGGCGGCTTCATCATCCGTGGTTGCCTTGGCTTCGCCTCCGCGCTCGGGCCGCTCTGCCTGCTGCTGGCGACGGCGCTCCGCAGCAACGGTTTCGAGCGCTCGACCGGCTTTGCGGCGCTCTCGCTTCTGCTCGCTGCCGCCCTGTTCGCCGCCTCCGAAATGCTGCTGCCGGTCGAACGCCGCAGCACGCGCTCGCGGACAAACCCGCTGGCGTTGATCGGCTCGGCCGCCTACGCCGCCGGCGGCGCGATCGCGCTTGGCCTCGCCGTCGCCTTTGCCCTGCGCGAGACCTGGCTCGTCGTCGGGCTTGCCGTCGCGGCGGCCGGCGTCGCGATCATCGCCAGCCTGCGGCCGATCCCGCTTCTGCGCAGCATGTCCGCCGCCCTGGCGACGGCCGCGCTCGCGCGCCTGGTCTGGCAGCCGATCGTCTCCGACATGGGTTCCTGGCCGCTCGTCAACTGGGTCATCCCGGCCTATGCGGGGCCAGCCCTGTGCTTTGCCATCGGCGCGCTGGCGCTGCGCGGCAAGCTGGACCGGCCGCGCAGCGTTCATGAGGCCCTGGCGGCCTTCTTCGGCGCGGCCTTCATCCTGCTCGAGATCCGGCAGTTCTTTGCCGGCCCCCAGCTTGTCCCGGATATCAGGCTGATCGCCGGCCATTATTCCGGCCTGCCGCGAAACCGCCTGTTCGAGGAGGCTGTCGCCCATGTCGTGGCGCTCGGCCTGATCGGCGCTGGCCTGCAAACCCTGGCGCGCCGCCTGGGCGGACGCGTCTTCGGGCCGGCGGCTGATATCACGGCGGCCCTCCTGCTTCTGCTCAGCCTCGCCGGGCTCTGCGGCCTGCTCAACCCGCTCTTCGATGGCACGGCGGTGCTCGGGCCACCGATCTTCAACCGGCTTCTGTTCTATGTGCTCGCCGGGGGCGCGCTCGGCCTGCTCGGCTTCCGGCTCGATCGCGGAGAGGCGCGCTCGCGCATCGGCGAATGCCTGACCGCTTGCGCGGCGGTGCGGGTTTCGCTTGGCGCTGTCCTGATCGTCCGGCAGGCTTTTGCCGGCCCGGAGCTGGCGCCGCGCTCGGTCGCGACGGTCGGTTTCATCGAGGCGGTCATCGTGACGATCACGCTGCTCGCCCTCACTGCAGCCGCGCGCATCTGGCACGAGGCGGCGCAGAGCCGCGTCACCCGTTGGGTCCTGCGCGTGCTCGCCTTCGCTGCCATCGGCTGGGCTGCTCTGGCGCTCGGCATCGTCCGCAATCCGCTGCTCGATCAGAGCGGGGTCTCCGGTCCCGTCATCTTCAACCGCATCCTCTGGGGCTATGGCGCGGTTGTGCTCGCCTTTGCCGGCGCAGCCTTCTGGTTGCGCGATGCGCGGCCCGCGATCAGCCGGGCCTTCGCCAGGACGGCATGGGCGGGCACGGCGCTTGGCGCCTTCCTGCTGCTGCGGCACGGCTTCCATGGTCCGCTGCTGGTCTCGGACGAGCCGGTCACGCTGGCCGAGGCCGGATGCTACGCCGCAATCGGTTTCATCATGGCCATTGCGGCAATGATCGCCGGCACGGTCACGATCCAGGGGCGCGCTGTGCCCTTGCGCCCGGAGAGCGCGGCGATCGCCTCCTGCGCCGTCTTCGCGGTTCTCTCGGGCGTCGTCGCCAATCCGCTGCTGAGCGAGGTCCCGCTGGCGGGCCTGTTCATCCTCGACAATGCGCTGGTCGGCTATCTCATGCCCGCGCTGCTGGCTTTCGCTGCGGCGCGCTGGACGCGCGAATTCGTTCCAGCCGCGCTGCCGCGGCGGATTTTTGGCGGCACCGCGATCATCGGTGCGCTCGCCTATGTGCTGATCGAGGTCCGGCGCTGGTTCGTCGGCCCCGATCTCCTGGCCGATGGCGTCGGCGCGACCGAGCTCTACGCCTATTCGGCCGCGATCCTGCTCTATGGCGTCGCGCTGCTGGCGCTCGGCTTCCGCCTGCAATCGAAGGATCTGCGCCTGGCCTCGCTCGCGGTCGTCACCATTGCGATCTGCAAGGCCTTCCTGGTCGACATGTCCGGGCTGGAAGGGCTGTTGCGGGCGCTCTCCTTCATCGGCCTTGGCGCGAGCCTCGTCGGCATCGGGCTGGCCTATCAGCGCCTGCTGCAGCGGGAAAATGCGCAGCAGGGCGCGGCAATCCGGGAGAGCGCGGCTGCGACCGAAGCATCGGCGAGCGGCTGATCCTGTCGTCGCTCACAAGAAAGGGAGCCGTGATCTCGTCACGGCTCCCTTGAAGCCTCCGGATGGGAGTGCCTGATCGGGGGATCAGGCGACCTTGACGAGATCAGCTTGCGAACGCTGCCGCCAGAACCGCAGGAGCGGGAAGAGAAGCAGCGCTAGCGCCAGGCTGAGAAGGATTGCGGCAACCGGCGACGAAACCAGGACCAGCGGGTCACCTTGTCCAATCGCCAGAGCGCGGCGCAACTGGAGTTCCGCCATCGGTCCCAGGATCAGGCCGATCAGCGCCGGTGCGATCGGCACGGAGCAGCAGCGGAAGCCGTAGCCGACAAGGCCGAGCAGGCCGAGGATCAGGAGATCGACCCAGGACTGCGACAACCCCCAGACCCCGACCAGCGAGAAGATCAGGATCCCCGCATAGAGATGGGGTTTGGGGATGGCGAGCAGCTTCACCCAAACCCGCGCCATCGGCAGGTTGAGAACCAGCAGCATGATATTGCCGATATAGAGCGAGGCGATCACGCCCCAGACCAGCTCCGGATTGCTGGTGAACAGGGTCGGGCCCGGCGTCAGGCCGTAGTTCTGAAAGGCGGCGAGCATGACGGCTGCGGTCGCCGACGTTGGCAGGCCGAGCGTGAGCAGCGGCACCATGACACCGGCGACGGCCGCGTTATTGGCCGCTTCCGGCCCGGCGACACCTTCGATGGCGCCATGTCCGAACTCTTCGGGATTCTCGGAAAGACGCCGCTCCAGTGTGTAGGAGAGAAGCGTCGGGATTTCCGATCCTCCCGCCGGCATGACGCCGATCGGAAAGCCGATGGCCGCCCCGCGCAGCCAGGGTTTCCAGGATCGTCTCCAGTCCTCTCGGGTCATCGCGATCCGGCCCTTGACCTCGATCAGCTTCTGGGGCTCCCGGCTGAGACGGCTTGCGACGAAGAGGATCTCGCCGACGGCAAACATCGCGACGAGCACGATGGTGATGCCGACGCCATCGGCCAGTTCGGGAACACTGAGTGTCAGGCGGGGCAGGCCCGACTGGAAATCGGTGCCGATGACCGCGAGGAAAAGCCCGAAGAAGAGCGAGACCAGCCCGCGCAGGATCGAGGTGCCGAGCACGACCGAGACGGAGGTGAAGGCGAGCACGGCGAGGGCAAAATACTCCGCAGGCCCGAAGACGAAGGCAATCTCGGAGATCGCCGGTGCAGCGACCGTCAGCAGCATCGTGCCGATGGTTCCGGCCACGAAGGAACCGATCGCGGCGGTTGCCAGCGCGGCCGCGCCGCGGCCGTTCTTGGCCATCTTGTTGCCTTCCAGCGCCGTGATCATCGAGCCGGATTCGCCGGGCGTGTTGATCAGGATCGACGTGGTCGAGCCGCCATACATGGCGCCATAGAACACGCCTGCGAAAATGATGAAGGCGGCTGTCGGCGACAGCGTCACCGTCACGGGCAGCAGAAGCGTAATGGTCAAGGCCGGGCCGATGCCGGGCAGGACCCCGATCGCAGTTCCGAGCGCGCAGCCGACAAGCGCCCAAAGCAGGTTCATCGGTTGCGCGGCGACGGCAAAGCCATGAATCAGCGCATCGAGAACGGACATCACAGCCCTCCGAGCGGAAAGAAGCCGCCGAGCTGCACGCCGAGCTTGGTGAAGGCGAACCAGGTGACGCTTGATACGACGAGGCCGATCGCCAGGTCTGGGAGCGGCCGTCGCGAGCCATAGGCGCGGGTGATGAAGGCGTAGGCGATGGCGCCGGCGAGCGGGAACCCCGCATAGCCTATGAGGCCAACGGGGAGAAAGACCCCGGCAGCGGCGGTCAGGAAACCGGCCCACGACATCGGTCGCGTCAGGTCTGCGCCCTCGGTTTCCTCGGCTTCGAACCGGGCGCCCCGCGCCACCTGATACCCGAGTGCGCCCCCCAGTGCCGTCAGCACGAGTCCAACCGCGAGGACGAAGAAGCCAGGACCGATGCCGGCATAGGCCTGGGTCAGGGGCAGGCGCGCGGCGTCAGCGAGCACCGCGAGGCCAAGGCCGGCCACGGCGAGGGGAAGGCCCCAGCGCAGCAATCGCTGCGCTGGGGCCGTCGAACCCGTCGACGTCTTCACTTCGCCACTCCCAGCTCTTCGAGGATCGGCCTGATGCGGGCGTTTTCCTCCGCGATGAAGGCGCCAAACCCGCTGCCCCCGAGGAAGGCGCTCTGCAGGCCGCTCTTGGCGAGTTCCGCCTTCCATTCCGCCTGGGCGGTCATGCGCTCCAGCCGTTCGACCCAGTTCTGCTGCGCGGTCGCCGACATGCCGGGAGCGCCGACGATGCCGCGCCAGTTGCCCATGGCGACATCGACGCCCGATTCCTTCAGGGTGGGTGCCTCGACCTCCGGCAGGCGTTCCGGCGAAGTGACGGCGATGATCCGGACGCGGCCGGCATCGGCAAGGCCCTTCAGCTCGGACGCTCCCGAAACCAGGACGGCGATCTTGCCGCCGGCGAGCTGGGTGACGGCCTCCGCGCCTCCGCCATAGGCGATATAGTTGATCCGTGCGGGAGCAACCCCGGCGCTCCTGGCGATCATGCCCGCAATGATATGGTCGACCCCGCCGGCAGAGCCACCGCCGAAGGAGACGGCTCCCGGATTGGCCTTCAGAGCATCCGTCAGGTCCTTGACGGTCTTGAACGGCGAACTCGTCGGGACGGCGAGCCCATTATATTCAAAGGTCAGTCGCGCGATCGGCGTCGTGTCGGTGATCGGCAGGGATCCCTTGGTCGCCATGATCGAGCCGAGCAGGATCACGCCCATACCCATCAGGGCATTGTCCTGCCCCTTGCTTGTCCGGATGAACTCACCCAGCCCCAAAGTGCCGCCGGCGCCGGGCTTGTTGGTGAAGACCGCCCCATCCTTGAACAGCCCAGCCTTGTCGAGCATGCCGAGCGCGAGACGGGTCGTGGTGTCATAGCCGCCGCCGGCCCCTGCCGGGACCATGACCTTGGCCGGCTCGGCGAGCGCCGCCCCGGAAACGCTAACCGCCATAGCGATCGAGATGAATGTTCTGCGCAGCATGGTGTCCTCCCCGTGGTGATCAAGATTGTATTTTGGATATCCGTAACTCTTGTTTTTTAGATAATCAAGATATAATCAAAGCCGACATGCAAGGGAGGATCGTATGCCCGTGGACGCCAGGATCGTTGCGCTGAGCAGCGGCTCGCAGAGGCTGAATTATGTTCCGATCGCCGGGGCGGAGGGCATCGATCGCTTGCCGTTCTCGCTGCGGATCGTGCTGGAAAACCTGCTGCGGCAGCAGGTCGTCGAGGGACGCGACACCAGCGCCCAGGTTGACGCTTTGCTGAGGCGGGAGACCGGGGCTGCGCTGAATTTCAAGCCGACCCGGATCTTCGGGCAGGACATCCTGGCCAAGGTCATGCTGGTCGACATGGCCGCCTTGCGCGATGCCCTGGCCGCGGCCGGGCGCGACCCCCGTCGCGTCAATCCGGCCGTCCCGGTCGACATCGTCGTCGACCACTCGCTTCAGGTCGATTATTTCGGCACGCGCGACGCGCCGCGGCTGAATCTCGATATGGAGTACCGCCGCAACGCAGAACGCTTCGCCTTCCTGCGCTGGTGCTCGGAGAGCTTCGACCGTGTCCGCGTGGTGCCGCCCGGCAAGGGCATCATGCACCAGCTCCATCTCGAGAAGATCGGTCAGGTCGTCTGGACGGAGGCGTTCGAGGGAGGCGTACTGGCCTCGCCGGACACCTGCGTCGGCACCGATAGCCATACCCCGATGATCAACGGCCTCGGCATTCTCGGCTGGGGCGTCGGGGGGATCGAGGCCGAGGCCGTGATGCTGGGCAAGGGCGTCGTGATCGCCTTGCCGCGCGTGATCGGGGTTGAGGTCACGGGGCGCCTGCGCGACGGCGTCATGCCGACCGATCTCGTCCTGACGATCACGGAGCGCCTGCGCCAGGTCGGCGTCGTCGGAGAATTCGTGGAGTTCTTCGGCCCGGGCGTGGCGGCGTTGTCGGTCGCCGACCGCGGAACCATCGCCAACATGGCGCCCGAATATGGCGCGACCGCCGTCTATTTCCCGATCGACCGGCGTTCGATCGAGTATCTCGCGATGACGGCCCGCCCGGATGAGCACATCGCATTGATCGAAGCCTATGCGCGCGCCCAAAAACTCTGGCGCGACGAGGCGACGCCCGCACCGAGCTACGATCTCGTCGTCGATATCGATCTGGCGGAGATCGAGCCCTCGATGGCGGGGCCGAAGAATCCGGAGGACCGTTTCGACCTCTCGGTGGCGGCCACCGCCTTCGCCGGACATTGCCGGGAGATCGCGGGGCGCAGCCCCTCCGCCGAGCGTTTTGCGGTGGCTGGGACGGAGTTCGGAATCAGCGATGGCGACGTCGCCATTGCCGCGATCACCAGCTGCACGAACACGTCGAACCCCGTCGGCATGATCGCGGCCGGCCTCGTCGCCCGCAATGCCGTGTGCAGGGGGCTGACGTCAAAACCCTGGGTCAAGACCTCGCTTGCTCCCGGCAGCCATGTCGTCGCCGAAATCCTCGAACGCTGCGGTCTTCAGCGTGACTTCGACGCCCTTGGCTTTCAGGTCGTCGGCTTCGGTTGCACCACCTGCAATGGTGGCTCGGGCCCACTTCTCCCGCCGATTGCCGATGCGATCGAAAAGGGCGGCGTCCTGGCGACAGCGGTCCTCTCCGGCAACCGCAACTTCCAGGGTCGGATCCACCCCAATGTCCGGGCGGCCTATCTCGCTTCGCCCGCACTCGTCGTCGCCTATGCGATCGCGGGATCGCTGACCATCGATATCACCAGCGAGCCGCTCGGCACCGGTTCAAACGGAGAACCGGTCTTCCTTGCCGATATCTGGCCGAGCTCCGCCGAGATCGATGCGCTGGTCGAGAGCGCCTATACTCCTGATGTGTTCGCGGAAAAATATGTCGACCTGTTCGATGGCGGCGAGCCCTGGGCCCGTCTGGCGACACGGCCATCGGCGCTGTTCGACTGGCAGGCCGACAGCACCTATGTGCGCCGGCCACCCTATTTCGAGGGGCTGAGTGCGGAGCCGTCGCGGCAGTTCGACATTTCCGGTGCGCGCCCGCTTGCGATCCTCGGTGACTCCATCACGACCGACGACATCTCGCCGTCCGGCGCCATCAGCCTTGGCACGCCGTCCGCGGATTTTCTCATCGCGCAGGGGGTAAAGAAGGCCGATTTCAACAATTACACGACCAGGCGCGGAAACCATGACGTCGCGGTCCGGGCGACCTTCGCCAATATCCGGCTGCGCAACCGTATCGTTCCCGGAGTGGAGGGCGGCTTCACCCGGCTGATGCCCGAGGGCGAGCAGATGCGGATGTTCGAGGCGGCACAGGACTATCTCAGGCGCGGCACGCCGCTCGTCGTCATCGCCGGGAAGAACTATGGCTGCGGCTCCTCGCGCGACTGGGCGGCGAAGGGTGTGGCCCTGCTTGGCGTCAAGGCGGTGATCGCGGAGGGGTTCGAACGCATCCATCGGACCAATCTCGTCGGCATGGGCGTGCTGCCGCTGCAGTTCCAGAACGGGATATCGGCCGAAACGCTTGGGCTCGACGGCACCGAGACCTTCGATATCGCAGGGCTCGACGGCGATTTCGCCGTCCGTGCTACCGTCACCTGCCGGGTCACGCGCCAGACCGGCGAAACGCTCGATTGTCCCCTGACGATCCGGCTCGATACGCCCGAGGATATCACCTATTGGCGCCATGGCGGCATTCTGCCCTTCGTCTGGCGTGACTATATGGGCGCCGACCTGCCGATCGCGAGGACCGCATGAGCCAGCACTTCATTCCCGCCGTGTTCTACCGGGGCGGAACCAGCAAGGGCGTGTTCTTCAGTGCAAGCCAGCTCCCCACGGACCGGGACCGGTGCAGCGCGATCCTGCTGGCGGCGCTCGGCAGTCCAGACCCCTACGGCCGCCAGCTCGACGGCATGGGCGGCGGGATCTCCTCCCTGTCGAAGGCGGTCATCATCGGCCCGTCGACGCATCCCGATGCCGATGTCGACTACACCTTCGTTCAGATCGCGGTCGACGAACCGGTCGCCGACTGGAGCAATAATTGCGGCAACCTCTCCTCGGCCGTCGGACATTTCGCGGTCGACGAGGGCCTGGTTCCGGCCTCCGACGGCGAGCTTCTGGTCCGCATTCACCAGACCAATACGAAGAAGCTGATCCACTCCCGCTTCCAGGTCCGGGCTGGCAAGGCCGAAACCGTGGGAGATTATGTCATTGCCGGCGTTGCCGGCGGGGCCTCGCGGATAAGGCTCGACTTCCTGGAGCCGGCCGGTGCGGTCACGGGAAAGCTGCTGCCGAGCGGGCGCGTTCTTGATCATGCCGACCTTGGCAGCGAGGGCCGTTTCGAGCTGTCGATCGTCGATGCCACCTCGCTGATCGTCTATGTCGATGCCACCGCTTTCGGGTTCGACGGATCGGAGACGCCCGACGAGATCGAGGCGCAGCCGGGCGTCATGGCCATTCTCGAAAAGCTGCGCCGCTATGCTGGCGTCATGATCGGACTGGGACCGACGCCTGATAGCATAGGGCTCCAGACGCCCCGCATCGCGATGGTGGCCGCGCCCAAGCCCTTCACCGGACTTGATGGCCAGCGTCATGGCGAGAATGCCTTTGACATCGCCACGCGCATGATCTCGATGCAGCGGGCGCACCGGGCCATTCCTGGAACCGGCGGCCTCAACCTCGGCGTGGCGACGCAGATTGAAGGAACCCTGCCCAACCGGCTGTCGCGCCCGGCCAACGCGGCAGGCGAGGTGAGGGTTGCCAATCCGTCCGGGCTGGTGTCGGTAGGTGCGGTTGTCCGGCATGCCGGCGATGGCTGGATGGCAGAGAGCGCTGTCCTGTTCCGCACGGCGCGCCGGCTGATGCAGGGCGAAATCGCGGTGCCCTTGTCGCTTGCCAGGTGAACGGCCAAGTGAATCGCAGGGGAATTGAATGACGGCTGCGCCGACGTCCCTCCAGATCAAGCTCGCCAACCAGATCCTGTCGCATGCGCGGCTGTCGGGCTGGCAGAGCGGCCATCACCTGACCGAGGATTCGCTGCTGCCGGTGCTGGGCGCCTCGCGTACGCCGATCCGCGCCGCGATGGCGCATCTGGCCGAGGCCGGCGTGCTGGAGAAGCGCCCGAACAAGGGGTTCTTTCTCAAGGACACGTCGGCAACGGCGGAGACCCAGCCGGCGACGGAGGGCGAGGATGACGACGCCGGCGTCTACCTCGCCATCGCCATGGACCGCTTGAACCAGGTTCTTCCCGACACGGTGAGCGAGAACGAGCTGATCCGCCGCTACGATCTCTCGCGGGCACGGTTGCGCAACGTGCTGGCGCGGATCGCGTCCGAGGGCTGGATCGAGCGCCGGCAAGGCCGGGGCTGGGCCTTCCAGCCCCTGATCGACACGATCGACGCCTATCGCGAGAACTACCGTTTCCGGCAGATGATGGAACCGACCGCCATGCGCTGCGAGGAGTTCGCGCCGGATCTGCCCCGCCTCGTCGCGCTGGCCGAGCAGCAGCGTTTCGTGCGCGACAGCGGCTATGGCAGCCTGAGCCAGGTCGAGCTGTTCGAGATCAATTCCACCTTCCACGAAACGCTGGCGGCGATGTCCGGCAATCGCTTCTTCGTGCAGACGCTGACGCGCCTCAACCATCTGCGCCGCCTGATCGAATATGGTCGCCCGCTCGATCGCGAGCGCGTGCGCCGTGTCTGCGACGAACATCTCGCGATCATTGCCCCACTGATGTCGGGCGACAAGGCGGCCGCTGCGACCGAGCTTGAACGACATCTCTCCGGAGCCGCGGAGGAAAAGGCGGTCGTCGGCAATTCCCCTTCGTCTGCGAACGGACGTCCGGAATGAACCTCGCCGGCGCTCTTGCACGGGGTGGCAAGCTGCGCGCCGCGATCAATCTCGGCAATCCCGTGCTGGCGCAGCGTTCGCCCGGCAGCGGCGAACTCGGTGGCATCAGCGTTACCTTGGCGCGGGAACTGGCCGGAACGCTCGGTATCGAACTCGCACTCCAGCCCTACGACTCGGCCGCTCGTGTCGTCGAAGCCTGCCAGGGCGGAGCCTGGGATATCGCCTTTCTGGCGATCGATCCGCAGCGCGCAGCGCAGATCGCCTTCAGCGATCCCTATATCGTCATCGAGGGCGTCTTCGTCGTGAGGGGGGACGCTCCCTGGCAGCGCCCGAGCGAGCTCGACCGGCCGGGGCATCGCATCGCGGTCGGCCGCGGCGCGGCCTATGACCTTCATCTCGGCCGGATGCTGCGCCACGCCGAGCTCGTCCGCGTCCCGACCTCTGCCGAGGTCCTGCCGCATGTCCTGGAGGCAGGGCTGGACGCCGGCGCCGGCATCCGCCAGCCGTCACAGGCTTTCGTCGCGTCCCATCCGGGGCTTCGCCTCATTGAGGAGCCCTTCATGGAAATCCGCCAGGCGATGGCGGTTCCGATCGCGCGGGCGAGCGTTGTGCCGGCGTTGTCGCGGTTCCTGCGCGTTGCGATCGAGCGCCCCGCGATCAAGGACGCGCTCGCGAGCCTTGCGACATCATAAGGCAGGCGCAGGCTCGCGATCGGAATAGCCCGGTCATCCCCGGCTCAATCGAGAAGCCCGGTCTCGCGGAGGATGGCCTTGATCGCTGCCGCTTCCTCGGCGTTGAGGGAGCGTTGCGGGCGGGCCATCGTGTTGGTCTCGATGATGCCGAGAAGCTGCATCGCCGTCTTGAACGCGCCGACGCCGGCCGAGCCGGCGCTGGTGCGGCCAAGCGAGATCCAGACCATCTCGAACAGGCGGCAGAGCCGTTCCTGCTCCTTGCGGGCCTCGTCCCATTTGCCTGCCTGGGTGAGCCGCCAGAGTTTGACGTAGCCCTTGGGGTCGACATTGGCGAGGCCGGGGACCACGCCCTGCGCGCCCATCAGCGCGGCGTTGTCGACAACGATCTCGGAGCCCGTCATCGCGAAGAAATCCGGCATGTCGGCGAGGTCCTGCCTGACGAAACGGAAATTGCCGTCGTCGCCGCTGGAATCCTTCAGGCCGGCCACGGTGCCTTCGCGGGCGAGCGTGACGGTCGTCCGGCGCTCCAGCTTGATATGGACGCAGACGGGGATGTCGTAGGCGATCACCGGGCAGTCGACCGCCTCGCGCACATAGCGGAAATGGTCGATCGTCTCGGCCTGGTTCGTGCGGGTGTAGAACGGGGCGGTCACGACCAGCGCATCGGCGCCGGCCGATTGCGCCGCCTTTGCGTGCTGGATGACGCGGTCGGTCGTCGGGTCGATCACTCCGGCAAAGATCGGCACGCGGCCGTTATTGATCCTGACGGCATGCTCGATGATCCTGCGGCGCTCGTCATCGCCGTGGAAGACGACCTCGCTGGTCGATCCGAGCACGAAGAGCCCGTCGACGCCACCTTCGAGCAGATGCTCGATGACCCGGGTGAAGGAGGGGTAATCGACCCGGAAATCCTGTGTCAGCGGGGTGACGACCGGGGGAACCACACCGTGGAAACGTGCCATGGAGCTTTGACTTTCTCTGCTTTGATCAGGTGATGTCGGCGCGGGGATCGAAGGCGTCGCGAAGTCCGTCTCCGATGAAATTGATGGCGAGCACGGTGGCGACCAGCGCGGCGCCCGCGGGCATCCATTGCCAGGGGTGCAGCTCCAGCACGACGGTCGAGCGGGCGGCCCTGAGCATGTTGCCCCAGCTCGCTTCGGGCGGGACGATGCCCATGCCGAGAAAGGAGAGGCCGGCTTCGAGCAGGATCGCGTTGGCCACCTGCACGGTGGCGTAGACCACGAGGATATCGAGCGAGTTCGGCAGGGCATGGCGCCAGAGCAGGTGCCCGAGACCGGCGCCGAAGCCGCGCGAGGCGACGACGAAATCGCGTTCGCGCAGCTCGAGCAGGCGCGCCCGCACCATGCGCGACAGCACCGGCCAGGAGAGGAGCGAGATCACGAAGATCGTCGGCAGAATTCCCGTGCCGGTGATCGAGGCGAGCACCAGCAGCAGGATGACCGGCGGCAGCGTCATCGCGAGATCGACAAGGCGCATGATCATGCCGTCGAGGGCCCGCCCGCCGAAGGCGGCGACCGCGCCGACGACAAAACCGACGCAAAGCGAGATCGCGACCGAGACCGAGGCGATCAGCAGCGAGATCCGCCCACCCTGCAGCAGCCGGGCCAGCGTATCGCGGCCGACGCCGTCGGTGCCGAGCCAATGGGAAGCCGTCGGCCCGGAATTCAGCGCCCGCAGATCGATGCTGTTGGGCGCATGGCGCCACCAGAGCGGGTAGGTCAGCACGGCGAGCAGCACGGGCGCCAGGATGAGCAGTCCCGCGATCGCCGCGCGATTGCGAAGAAAGCGCCCGAGCGCGCGCTGCAGCGGGCTCCCGCTGCGGCCTCGCAGAGGGACAGCGCTCGCGGCGATCGGCGCATCCGCGTTCATCATCTCACCTGGATGCGCGGATCGACCACCGCATAGGCGAGATCGGTCAGGAGGTTGACCAGGATGACGCCGGCGCCGATCAGCAGCGTCGCGCCCATGATCACGGGGTAGTCGCGGGTCTCGACGGCCTTGACCATCAGGAGCCCCATGCCCGGCCAGTCGAAGACACTTTCGATGAAGATCGCGCCGCCGATGGCGATGCCGATGGTCGAGCCGATCAGGGTGATGACGGGCAGGATGGCGTTGCGCAAGGCATGTCGGACGATCACCGCAAATTCGCCAACGCCCTTGGCCCGGGCCGTGCGCAGATAATCCTGGTTCAGCACCTCGATCATCGAGGAGCGCATGTAGCGCATGAACAGCGCGGAATAGACGACCGCCAGCAGCGAGGCGGGCAGGATGAGATGGGCCAGCAGGTCGGACAGCGAGAAGGGCGCGCCCGGCGTCAGCATCCCGCCCGAGGGAGCCCAGCGCAGCACCACCGCAAAGACATAGAGGCCGAGCAGGGCGTTGAGGAAGGCCGGCGTCGAGATGGTGACGAAGGCGACCAGGCCGAGCCCGATATCGATGGCGGAGTTGCGCTTGACCGCCCCAATGACGCCGGACGCGATGCCGAGCAGGATCGCCATGGCAAGGCCGGTCAGCATCAGCAGCAGGGTCGGCCCGGTGCGCTCGACCAGCAGCGGCAGCACACGGACGCCCGCCCTGTCGATGGAGTAGCCGAGATCGCCGGCGAGCGCCGCACTGAGCCAGGCGAGATATTGTACGGGCCAGGACCGGTCGAGGCCCAGCCGCTGGCGTAGCGCGTCCATCTCGGTCTGGCTCAGCGGCGCCAGCGGATTGAGATAGGCGTCGACCGGGTCGCCGGGGGCCAGGCGCAGCAGCACGAAGACCAGGATGCTGAGCGCGATCAGCATCATCAGGCCGGCGGCGAGCCGTTTCAGATAGAAGCCAAGCATGGGTCTGTCCGTCGTCGAAGGGACGAGGGAGGGCCTTTTCGGCCCTCCCGCCGGCTCAGGGCGCGATCGACCATTTCTCCGGCGTGGCCGCGAACGGCCCGCCTCCCGGCGCCGGCGTCCAGACGAAATCCTTGAGCTTGACCGAGGCGACGCCATAGCGATTGGCGACCCACATCGTGCCCCAGGGCAGGGTCTTGTTCATCACGGCGCAGACGTCCTGGTATTTCGTCGTCGCCTTGGCCTGGTCGGTCTCGGCGACGGCTGCGTTCAGCGCGGCATTGAGCTCGGGGATCTTGATCTGCAGGAAGTTCTGGCCGACGGGCGGGATCTGGCTCTCGTTCAGCCCGAGATTAAGCGTTCCGGGATCGGGGCCATTCTGCAAGCCGGCATAGACCAGCGGGAAATCGGCCGGGTTCGACGTCCGGGACATGGCGATGGCGTTATAGCCGGCGGGATCCAGGGCGCGCGGCACGACATTGATGCCGACCTGGGCGAGCATGGACTGGACGGCGGCCATGACGTTGGCGGTCAGCGGGTTGTTGTAATAGGTCAGCCAGGTGATCGGCTTCGTGCCGTTGATCTTGTCCCAGCCCGCCTCCTTGAGCAGCTGGGTCGCCTTGGCCGGGTCGTAGGCATAGGCGTCGAGCCCCTTGGGGATCAGGCTGCCTTCGACATAGCCGCAATCAGCCTTCTTGGCGGCGCCCTTGTAGAGGCTGTCGATGATTGCGTTGCGGTCGATCGCGTGCATCACCGCCTGGCGCACGCGGATGTCGTTCCAGAGCGGCACCTGGTTGTTGAAGCCGATATAGTTGGCGACATAGGAGGCGCCTTCGATGACCGTGAAATCCTTGCTGCCCTTGAAGGTCGGGACGTCGTCGGACTCGATATAGGTGAACTGGATCTCGCCGGCCCGCAGCGCCGAGATCGCGGCGGCCGCATTGGCGAAGTAGCGGTTGATCAGCCGGTCGACCTTGGGCTTGCCGCCACGATAGCTCTCATGGGCGGCGAGCTCGACGAAGCGGTCGGTCTCGTAGCGCACGAATTTGAACGGGCCGGTGCCGATCGGCTTCGTCGACCAGAGCGCGTTCTTCGCCATGTCCTCCGGGGCGATTGCTGACAGGACATGTGCCGGCAGGATCATCATCTTGGTCAGGCTGACGATCAGCGCGTTGTCGGGCCTGGAGAGCCTGACGACGACGGTGCGCGGGTCCTTGACCTCGACGCTGTCGATGGCCGCCAGTCGCGCGGACAGCAGGCTCGCGGTCTTCGGGTTCTTGTTGAGCGCGATGGTGAACTTGACGTCGTCGGCGGTGAAGGCCTGGCCGTCATGCCAGGTCTCCTGCGCCAGCTTGAACGTGTAGCTCAGCTTGTCGTCGCTGATCTCCCAGCTCGTCGCCAAGGCCGGCACGAGCTTGGTCAGGCCGGCATCATAAGTCACCAGCGGCTCGAAATAGGTGCTCAGCCAGGTGTAGCCGGCCGGCGCCGTCATCGGGTTGAAATTGCCCTGCAGGCCACCGGGGCCGACATCGAAGCCGCCGGTGATCGTCTTCATCTGGGCGATGGCCGGCGTCATCATCGTGCCGGCCAGCAACGCGGCGCCGATTAGCGCCCTACGATACGTCCTCATGATCATCGTAACCTCCCATCAGCTCGCCGCCTTGTTGGCTGCGATTATTTTTGAGATGCCGTGATAGTGGTGGTCGAGGCGCTCGCGCGCCGTCTCGGCGTCGCGTTTCGCGACGGCCTCGACGATCTCGTGGTGATCGCGCCAGGTTGCGACCGGATCGCGATTTTCGAGATTGATGAAGTCCGAGGCCTTGACGAAGGCCTGCCAGAAAATGTCGAGCAGCTTCAGCAGCAGCTGGTTGTTCTGGCAACGGAACAAGGTGCGGTGGAAGCGCCGGTCCTCCTCGAGGAAGCTCTCGCCGGCATCGACCCTGGCCTTCATCTTCGCCGTGAGGGCGCGCAACTCGGCGATGTCGTCGGCGGCGATCATTTGCACCGTCCTGCCGATCAGAGCCCCTTCCAGCGCGCGGCGAATGGTCAGGAGCTCCTCGAAATCATCGAGCCTGCCGCGCAGGCCGAAGGCGAGGTTGTCGAGCAGCGGGGCGAAGGAGAAGTCGCTGACGAAGATGCCGATGCCGCGCCTGGTCTCGACGATGCCGACCGATTCCAGGGCCTTGACCGCCTCGCGCACCGAGTTGCGGCTGACGCCGAGCTGCTGGGCGAGGTCATTCTCCGGCGGAAGCTGGCTGCCCGGCGGCAGGCCGCTCTCGTCGATATAGGTCTTGACGCTTTCCAGCACGGAGACGTGCAGCGATTGCGGCTTTACCAGGGGCCTGATCGTCCGGGTCACGGCCTTCGACCTCATCCTGTGGCACCGGCCGCGCCTGAGAGCGCCGGCGGCTTCCGTCCGATTGTTGAATGATATCTACTTGTAGGATATCCGTGAAGTCAACAAGTCGGCGTGAGGGAAACGACGATGTCGGGAAAGCTCGACCGGGCGGGCAGGTGGGGTGCGTTGCGCGGCAATTGGGCGACCTTGCTGCTGCCGATCGAGCCGGATGGAGGGATCGATCTGTCGCGGCTCGCCGACGAGATCGACGTGCTGATCGCCGCCCAGGTCGACGGCATCTATTCGAATGGCACGGCCGGCGAGTGCCACAACCAGACCGAGGCCGAGTTCGACGCGATCCAGCGCGTCCTGGCCGAGCGCTGCAGCCATGCGAACATGCCCTTCGTGATTGGCGCCTGCCAGCCTGATCCGAGCGTGGCGCTTGACCGGCTGAGACGCGCCGTCGCGCATGCGCCGGACGGCATTCAGGTGATCCTGCCGGATTGGTGGCCGGTCAGCGATCCCGAGGCCGTGGACTTCCTGCAGATGGCCGCCGAGGCGGCGGGAGACATCCCGCTCGTGCTCTACAACCCGCCGCATGCGAAGCGGGTCCTGTCGCCGGCCACGCTCGCGGCCGTGCTGAAGCAGGTGCCGCAGGTCGTCGGCATCAAGCTCGGCGATGGCGATGCGGCCTGGTACGCCCAGGCGCAGGCGCATCTGGACGGTTGGGCGCTTTACCTGCCCGGCCACCATCTTGCGACCGGTGTCGAGGCCGGCGTCGCAGCCGGAGCCTTCTCAAATGTCGCCTGCCTCAGCCCGCGCGGTGCGCAAGCCTGGACCGAAATGATGCTGAGCGATATCGGCGCAGCCCGCGCGATCGAGCGGCGCATCTGCGCCTTCATGGATGAGCATATCCTGCCGTTCCGGCGCGACCATGGCTATTCCAACGCCGCCCTCGACAAGCTGCTCGCCGCCATCGGCAATTGGGCGCCCGTCGGCCCGCGCCTGCGCCGGCCCTATCGCTGGATCGATGCGGCCGAGGCGGAGCGGCTGAGGCCGATCGCCCGGCGCATGATGCCCGAGATCATGGACGCGGGCTGAACCTAACCATGCCCTGACCGGTCGCGAAGCGAGGGAGTGCCATGCCTAGGATTACCGGGGTTCGCTGCGTCCTGCTGAGTTCGCCCTATGCCGACGCCGACGAGCGCGAGATCCGCGCCTGTTTCCCGAACGGGCCGAAGCGCACGATCGGCATGGTCGAGGTCACGCTGGACAATGGCGTGACCGGCCTCGGCGAAGGCTATATCGCCGTGTTTGCGCCTCTGGTCTTCCAGGCGATCGTCGATCTCTGCGCGCCGTTGATGCTGGGCAAGGATGGGTTCGACATTCCGCGCCGGGTCAGAGACCTGCGCTCGCTTTGCGATTACTGGTCGCTCCAGGGCGCGGCGCGCCATGTCATCAGCGCCTTCGAGAGTGCCTTGCAGGACGCCAGGGGCAAGAGCCTCGGTCTGCCCGTCCATGAGCTGCTCGGCGGCGCCCAATGCGATGCCATCCCAATCTATGGCAGCGGCGGCTGCTGTGACGCGAGGCACCAGTTCATCCGAGAGCTTGACGCCCTCGGTACTAAGGGCATCCGGATCTACAAGATCCGCTCGCTCAAGGCCGACATCTGGCGGACCATCTGGGTGCTGGAGGAAGCGGCGAGGCGCGGCATAAGGGTCGGCGTCGACATGTGCCAGAACCTGGCCGATCCGCCGCAGCCGGTGGACGATGTCGTTGCCTTCGTCGAGGCGGTGCATGCCGGGACGGCTGAGCGCATGCTGTTCCTCGAAGAGGCCGTCGGCCCCGACAGCCCCGAGGCCTTTCGCGAGCTGCGCCGGCGCATCGACGTTCCCGTCTGCGGCGGCGAGATCATCACGACGCCGAAGGAGATGATCGAGCGCATGCGCGCCGGCTCCTATGCCTTCGTCCAGCCCGACGCTTCGGTGATCGGCGGCATCAGCGCGGTGATGGAGATTTTTGCCGCCGCAGATGAACTCGCGACGGAAGTTGTCGTGCACGCCTGGGGCGGAGCGGCCGCGATCATGGCGAATTACCACGCCGCCTTTGCCGGTGGCGGCAAGCTGGTGGAATTCCCCATGCTCGATTTCCCGCTCGGCCGGGAGATGATCGGCGATCAGGGCCGGATCAAGGATGGTCGGCTCCTGCTCCCCACCGCGCCCGGCCTCGGCCTGACGCTGACGCCGGAGATCGAGGCGCGCTATCCCTTCGACGAGAACGCCGTCTACAGCTGCGTCCTGAAGGACTGGGGCCCGCCGCCGGACGAAGACTGGAAAGATTGAGGCGTGGCGGGTGGGTTCGCTTGATGCTAGGCGTCATCTCCCAGGCCCATCTGCGGCAAGCAGGCTTTTCCTCCGGCAGCGACCAGGTCCGGCCATGGCCCCTTCCGCAAGCTGTGGGGCCAAGGCCGATCAATGCGCGCCGGCGCTGACGAAATTGCGCAGCTCCGGCGTCTGCGGGTTGGAGAAGAGTTCCCGTGACGGCCCGCTCTCCCAGATCTTGCCCTGATGCATGAAGATGGTCGTGCTGGCGACGTTGCGGGCGAAGTTCATCTCATGGGTGACGAGCAGCATGGTCATGCCGCCCTTGGCGAGCTTTTCCATCACCAGCAGAACTTCGCCGGTCAGTTCCGGATCGAGCGCGGAGGTCACCTCGTCGAACAGCATCACCTTCGGCCGCATCGCAAGTGAGCGGGCGATGGCGACGCGCTGTTGCTGCCCCCCGGAGAGATTGTCGGGATAGCTGTCGAATTTCTCGGACAGGCCGACCTGCGCCAAGACCTCGCGCGCCAGCGTCTCGGCCTGCGCCTGGGGCACGTTCTGCGTGATCCGCGGCGAGAGCATGATGTTCTGGGAGACGGTCAGGTGCGGGAACAGGTTGTAGCTCTGGAAGACAATGCCGACATCCTTGCGCAATTCGCGCAAGTGTTTCGGATCCTGGTCGACGATATGTCCGGCGACCTCGATGCGGCCGGACTGGATCGCCTCCAGGCCGTTGATGCAGCGCAGCAACGTGCTCTTGCCCGAGCCGGAGCGGCCGATCAGGGCGACAACCTGCCCGGGTTCGACGGTGAGGGAGACGCCCTTGAGAACCTCGAGGTTGCCGAAGCGCTTGTGGACGTCGTCAATGAGGACGGCTGGCATTCATCACCTGTTCGAGATGGCGGCTGAGCCGGGACAGAGGGAAGCAGATCGCGAAATAGATCAGCGCGACCAGCGTGAAGATCTGGAAAGGCTGGAAGGTCGCGTTGTTGACGAGCTGGCCGGCGCGCGAGAGTTCGACGAAGCCGACGACCGAGACGATCGAGGTGTTCTTCACGAGCTGGACGAGAAAGCCCACCGTGGGCGGAAGCGAGATGCGGATCGCCTGCGGCAGGATGATGTAGCGGTATTGCTGCCCGCGCGTCAGCGCGAGCGAGGCCGACGCCTCCCATTGCTGGAAGGGGACGGACTGGATCGAGCCGCGCCAGATCTCGGCCAGATAGGCCGAGACGTAGATTGAGAGCGAGGCGGCGGCCGCGAGGAAGGGCGGCAGTTCCACGCCCATCGCCGAGAGCCCGTAATAGCTCATGAACAGAACCATCAGCACCGGGATCGACTGGATCACCAGGATATAGCCGGCGGCGAAGCGGCGCAGCGCAGCGACCTGCGAGAGCCGCATGATCGCGAAGACGCCGCCGATCAGCCCGCCGAGGATGAAGGCGACGCTGGTCAGCACCAGGGTCCAGCCGGCGGCGCGCAGGATGAAAAGCGCTTCGGGGAGGCCGAATGTGGTCATCAGGCCGCCTCCGCCTTGACATCGACGCGGGCGAGCCCGGAGACCGGCGCGAAGAGCCGCTGGCCGAGCCAGAGCAGGAAGACCTTCAGGCTGAGCGCAAGCAGGAGGTAGATCACGGTGACGATGATGTAGGTCTCGAAACTGCGGAAGGTCCGCTGTTCGATGATGGCGGCCGCGCCCGAGAGCTCCTGCACCGAGATGAAGGAGCAGATGCTCGATGCCAGCATCATCAGCACGAACTGGCTCGACAGTGCCGGCCAGACCCGGGCGAAGGCCGGTTGCAGCACGACATACTGGAAGACCTGGCGCTTGCTGAGCGCGAGCGAAAGGCCGGCCTCGAGCTGCGATTTGTGAATGGAGTCGACGCCGGCGCGGATGATCTCCGTCGCATAGGCGGCAAGGTTGAGTGTCATGGCCAAGAGGGCGGCCTGGGTCCCCGACATGCGGATGCCGACCAGCGGCAGGCCGAAGAAGATCATGAAGAGCTGCACCAGGAACGGTGTGTTGCGCATCAGCTCGACATAGCAATCGACGGCAATGCCGGCCCAGCGGCCCGCCAGTGTGCGCAGCGCGACAAGCAGCACCGCGAAGATCAGGCCCAGCACGATCGCGCTGGCAGACAGGCCGATCGTCAGCATGATCCCGTCAAGGATGATGTCGGTTTCGGCGAGGACGGATTCGAACTGGAGCGACATGATCCCTCGTCAGTCTGGCGCGAGGCCCCGCCGCGCAGGATCTGCGCAGCGGGAACGATGCGAAACGGATCAGAAGGTTGGCAACTGCGGCAGAGGACCGCCGACCCACTTCTCGGAGATCGCGTTCAGTTCGCCGTTCTGCTTGATGTAGTAGATCATGTTGTTGAGCCACTGCTTCAACTCATATGCGTCCTTACGGACGGTCATCGAGTTCGGTTGCATGCCGAAGACGAACTTGAGCTCGGTGTCGGTTTCGCCACGCGCCTTGATCGCGGCGTTCGCCTGGGCGTCGGGGCCGGCGATGGCCTCGACCTGTCCGGAGAACAGCGCCTGCATCGTGGTCGCGTCATCCTCGAAGCGCAGAATCGTGAGGTTGAGTTCCTTCTCGCGATTGGTGAATTCCCGCTCGACGCTGGAGCCGCGGTTGACGCCGACCTTGCGGCCCTTGAGATCGGCCCAGTCTTTGATGGGCGTGCCCTTCTTGGCGTAGATGCCGGTCTGGAAGGCGCTGTAGGGGATGGTGAACATCACTGCCTTGGCGCGTTCCGGTGTCGGTGCCAGCGTCGCGACGAGGAAGTCGACCTTGCCGGCCTCGAGCGCGGGAATGCGGGCCGGCGGCGTCAGCTGGACGATCTCGACGGGCAGTCCCAGATATTTGCCGATCAGGGCGGTGACATCGGCATCATAGCCGATCGCGTTGCCTTGCGAGTCGACGGAGCCATAGGGCGGCGCGCCGATCAGCACGCCGACGCGGACCTTGCCGCGCTTGACGATATCCGTGACCGACTGGGCCGAAGCATGACCGGCCGCGAGCGTGCCGGCGCCCAGCGCGAGCAGCATCCCGATCATTCTGAGATTCTTGAACAGGCTCATGGTGCGTTTCCTTGTTGCGATCTGCTTCGTTGGCGACCGGCTTCGATGCGTCCGGTTCGTTGAGAGGTGAGCAGGCGTGGTCGTTCAGGCAGTCTGGCGCGCCTCCCGTACGAGATTGACGAGGGGTTCCCCGGCGAAGCTGCGCTTGATGTTATCGGCGATGGTCTGCTGGCGGCGCCGGATCGTCCCGCTCGTCCAGCCCGACATATGCGGGGTCATCACGATATTCGGCAGCTCGTGAAAAGGCAGCTCGGAGGGCAGCGGATTGGCGGAGGCCGGGCCCGGGTAGCGATACCAGGTGTCGATCACCGCCCCGCCGATGCGTTTGCCCTTCAGGGCCTCGAACAGCGCCGTCTCGTCGATCGTCGGGCCGCGCCCGACATTGAAGATCAGCGCGTCGCGGCGCATCGCCGCGAAGGCGGGGGCGCCGACGATGCCATTCGTTTCCGGCGTCAGCGGCACGGAGACCACGATGGCGTCAGCCGAGCCCCAGAATTCCTCCAGCCGATCGAGCGTGAAGGCGCGATCGACGAGATCGGAGACCGGGACAGCGCTGCGATTGGCGACATGGACCTTCATCTCGAAGGCCTTGGCGCGCCGCGCGATCGCCTTGCCGATATGGCCGAAGCCGAGCAGGCCGATCGTCTTGCCGGCGATCTCGCCATGGATGCGCGCAGGCGAGCCCGCCCAATACGCCCAATCGCCGCGGCGCAGCTTCGCGTCGGCATCCGCCAGAGGGATATGCCGGGCCAGCAGCGCGCTCATGACATATTCCGCGATCGCCTGCTCGTGGCCGAAGCAGTTGCAGACATTGGCGGGAGCCGGCAGCAAGGCCAGATCGACCGCGTCATAGCCAGCGCCAGGCACGTGGAAGAGCTTGAGCCCTGACGGGATCGGCAGGCTGGCATCGAACTTCACGCCGATGATGACATCCGCCTGCGCATAGGCCTGCTGGTCGGCGCCGATGCCGAGCCCGTCCGGCAGGATGCGAATATCGGCTCCCGGGCTGACGAGTTCGGCAAAGCCGGAGCTGAAGGAGGCGGCGTTCTCGCCATGAAAGATGATGCGCATGGGGTCCACTGGCCTGTTGCGTTTCAGGCGCCGAGCAGGGGCTCGACGCTGCAATCGAGTAAAGAAGGGTCGATGCGGGCCTCCATCTCGTCGAACATGCTGTCGACGAATTCGATCAGCGCGTCGGAGGCCGCGACTGCGCGTTCGGCATGGCGGGTCGCGATCGCGTTCAGCACGGCGAGATGGTGGTCGATCGTGCCGTCGAGCGTGGTCTTCTCGGCCATGTAGCTGTGGTAGATGAAGCCGATGCGCCGGAAGATGGTGTGCAGCGGGCGCAGCGTATGTTCGAGGAACGGCTCGCCGGCTGCGGCCAGCACCATCTGGTCGATCCTGCGATCGAGCGCATTGAATTCGGCAAGCGTCAGCCCGTCGCGCTTCTCTCGCAGCAGGCGTTCCATATGCAGCATCTGGTTGCGATGCGAGGGGCCGGCGCGTTCTGCCGCGAGGCGGATGACGAAGCGCTCGATGTCGCGGCGCAGATGCAGCAGCACGCGTTCACGGGCGAGATCGATCGGCGCGATCTGCAGGCCATGGCGCGGGCGGATGATGATCAGCGTGTCGGCGGCGAGACGGTTGACGGCATGATGCACCGGGGTGCGGCCGAAACCGGTCAGGTCCTGCAGGTCCTGCATGGCGAGGAATCGGCCGGGCGCCAGCTCGCATCTGACGAGCAATTCCTCGATCCGGTGATAGGCGAGTTCGAAGAGATTGATGCGATTGCGCCGCGGCGGCGCGCTCGTCTCACCCTCTGCGACCAGCCGCGGGCGGCTTGGGCGCTTGGCCATGTCCCGTCTCCTCAGTCGTGGAACTCGTTGAACGGATCCATCTTGGCGTCGACCATAAACATGTTGTGATATTTTACAAGCGCTCCTATGGTCGCCTCGTTTCGAGGGGGCGAGGCCGTCATCGGGCTCGTCTGTTTCGCACTCAACCAAGGCGTTCCCCGGCTGCAAACCCGGTGAAGAACGCCAGCCGCCAGGGAGGCAGGCCGTGAAGATCACCGCCATCGAGACGTTGCGGACCGAGGAATTCGCCAATGTCCTGTGGGTTCGCGTGCATACCGATGCGGGCATCATCGGTCTCGGCGAGACCTTCTATGGGGCAGGGGCCGTCGAGGCGCATCTGCACGACACGCTCGCCATGCGGCTGCTCGGAAAGAACCCGCTGCATATCGAGGCGCTGCACAGGGAGATGACGAACCTGCCGATGGCGCAGGCCTCGACCGGCGTCGAGTCGCGTGCGACCTCGGCGGTCGATATCGCGTTGTGGGACGTCTTCGGAAAGGTTTGCGGCCAACCGGTGCACCAGATGCTCGGCGGCCTCTGCCGTGACAAGCAGCGCATCTACAATACCTGCGCGGGCTACAAATATGTCCGCTCGCAGAACATCAAGCCGGTCTCGACCTGGAATCTGGGGGATGCATCGGGGCCTTATGAGGACCTTGACGGCTTCATGAACCGCGCCGACGCGGTCGCCGAGAGTCTCCTCGAAAGCGGTATCACCGCCATGAAGATCTGGCCCTTCGACCCGGCCGCGATCGAAAATCAGGGGCTTTTCATCAGCCCCGACCAGATGCGGAAGGCGATCGAGCCGTTTGAGAAGATCCGCAAGGCGGTCGGCGACAAGATCGAGATCATGGTCGAGTTCCATTCGCTCTGGAACCTGCCGACCGCGATCAAGATCGCCCGTGCGCTCGAACCCTACAGCCCGACCTGGTACGAGGATCCGATCCGGATGAACTCGCCCCAGGCGCTGGCCGAATTCGCCCGTTCGACCACGGTTTCGGTCTGCGCCAGCGAGACGCTGGGCTCGCGTTTCCCCTACAAGGACATGCTCGACCACGACGCCATGCACATTGTCATGGCCGACCTGTGCTGGACCGGGGGGCTGACCGAAGGGCGCAAGATCGCCGCCATGGCGGAGACCTATCACCGCCCCTTCGCCCCGCATGACTGCATCGGCCCGGTCGGCTTCATCGCCGCGATCCATGCCTCCTTCAGCCAGCCCAACACGCTGATCCAGGAATCGGTGCGCGCCTTCTATACCGGCTGGTACAAGGAACTCGTCGACACCATGCCGGTGATCAAGGACGGTTATGTCCTGCCGATGGAAGGGCCGGGGCTCGGCGTCGAACTCCTGCCCGCCGTCTTCGAGCGCGCGGACCTCACCGTTCGCCGTTCCAGCCTGTAAGGTCGCTGCCCATGACCAACCCTCTTTTCGACCTCACCGGCAAGACCGCGCTGGTGACAGGCTCTTCGCGTGGGCTTGGCCGCGCCATGGCGGAAGGGCTGGCCGTTGCAGGTGCCCGCATCCTGATCAACGGCACGGACCCCGAGCGCGTCGCACAGGCCGTTGCGGAGTTCCGGGCGGCGGGCCACCAGGCGGATGCGGCGCCATTCGACGTGACCAATGAGCCCGAGATCCTGCGGGCCTTCGAGGGCTTCGATGCCGCAGGCATCGCAGTCGATATCCTCGTCAACAATGCCGGCATCCAGTTCCGCAAGCCGATGGTCGAGCTGGCCACTGCGGACTGGCAGCGCGTCATCGACACCAACCTGACCTCGGCCTTCATGATCGGGCGCGAGGCGGCCAAGCGCATGATCGCGCGCGGTCATGGCAAGATCGTCAATATCGGGTCTCTGACGAGCGAACTCGCCCGGGCGACGGTCGCGCCCTATACGGTTGCCAAGGGCGGCATCAAGATGCTGACGCGGGCCATGGCGGCCGAATGGGCCCAGCATGGCATCCAGGCCAATGCGATCGGGCCAGGCTACATGATCACCGACATGAACCAGGCCCTGATCGAGAACCCGAGCTTTGACGCCTGGGTCAAGGGCCGCACGCCGGCCAGGCGCTGGGGCAGGCCGGAGGAGCTTGTCGGGGCCGCCGTGTTTCTGGCCTCATCGGCATCGGACTACGTCAACGGCCAGATCATCTATGTCGATGGCGGGATGTCATCGGTTCTGTGATTGACCCCAAGCGCTTGTCGCCGACAGCAATTGCCGTCGGGATGGTCTACTGGGCTGCGGCAGCCCCTAACTTCAGGAGAGGGTGCTCGAGAGGAAGCGAGACGCCTCTATCGACCATTCGCTTCGGTTGACGCAAGCTGGGCGGAAGCATGCTGGAAGGCCTCGTCCAGTCGCGTTCGCGACGTCGCCGCCAGCCGCTCGACGCCCAACAGACGCGCTAATGCCAGCGCGGGGTCGTTTTCTTCCAAGAGGGCCGGCTCGGTGACGACAAGACTGGCAAGTTCGGACAGGGGGATATCCGCAATGCTGCGCCGTGCTTCGACATCCACCGGCGTGCGATAAGGGTGGATCGGCGCGATCGTGCCTGGTTTCCATAGAAACTCGCCACTGGATTCCCTCGTGCGCTCAAGGTCGCGCAAATGCAGCTGGATGCGTTCCCGGATCTTGCTGCCAGTCCTGAGCCAGCCATGAGCGCGAGCGATGCGCTGCGCCAACACCTCCTCGCGCAGCGGCGCTTCGGTTTCCATCACCGCATCCACCATGCTGCGGAGAGTGGTGCGGTAGCCGAACTCGTGAAACAGATCCGGTTCGGCTCGGAAACGCGAAAGGTCCGTCAGGCGATAGCGCGGCCCGTGCTCTTGCTGCGGTGCGCCGAGCGCGGCGCCACTCACGCCCAGCCTGACGGGTTGAGGCGGTGTCACCGCCATTATGTCGGTTGCAAGTTTCGCGGCAGAAATAGGGGCAGCCTGAGCCATTGGCGGCGTCGCTTCTTCTTCGAATGCTTCGTTAGATTCGGTCATTTCGGTTGCCGATTGAGTAGAATCAACCTCTTCACCAAGCTCCCAATGCACGGTCTGAGCTTGTGTTTGATCGGCTTCCTTCGCGCGGCCCTCCGCCAGCAGCGCGGCTAAAGCCTCGTGAAGCCGTGTGATGGCTCCTCCTGCATCAAACCACCAGTCTGTCGACCAGACGCGGATAATGCTCCAACCGAGTCCGCGAAGCACCTGTTCCCGCACCTTGTCCCGATCGCGAGCCGTTGCCGAACTGTGATAGGTTGCGCCGTCGCATTCGACGCCCGCGAGAAACGCGCCCGCGCGGTCTGGATGCTTCACGCCAATGTCTATCCGAAATCCCGAGATGCCGACCTGTGGCACCACCTGCCAGCCGAGACGGGTAAGCTCCGCTGCGACTGCTTCCTCGAAAGGAGACTCCAGCGCACCGACCGATCCCTCGTCCTGGGCCGGCAACGCGATCGCGCCGCGCTCAGCGAAGTCGAGGAACGTCTTGAGATGCTGGACGCCGATCGCCTTAGTGCGGCCAGTGTCGACATCGTCGGCGCCGAAGCCGGAGAATACTACGAGCTCCTGTCGTGCTCGCGTCACCGCCACGTTGAGGCGCCGTTCGCCGCCGTCCCGATTGAGCGCTCCGAAATCCATCGTACGCTTGCCGGCTGCGTCCTTCGCGAAAGTGATCGAGAACAGGATCACATCGCGCTCGTCTCCCTGCACGTTCTCAAGATTCTTGACGATTGTCGGCTCGATACGGTCCTCGGCGAAGAACCATTCGAGCGCCTGCTCTTGGCGGCGTGCCTCGTCGAGTAGGTCCTGGATCAGCGCTTGCTGTTGCGCGTTGAAGGTAATGATGCCGATCGTAGGCCGGCTTGATTCTGGCAACTTCAACCAGCCTCTCATGCGGCTGATCGCGACATCGGTCAGCGAGCGGGCTTCGGTGCGGTTCGTTCGACTCTTGCCGCGGTCGTAGACACCGTCGACACGCACCAGCCTAACGGCTCGGTCCTCGACCTCCGGCGCTGGGAAGGTAATCAGCCGGTTCTGGTAGTAGTGAGCGTTGGAGAACGCGATCAGAGACTCATTCCGGCTGCGATAATGCCAGCGGAGGTCGCGGACAGGGATGCCGGCAGCCTTGGCCTCGTCGAGGATGCTTTCGAGGTCCCGTTCATGCTCGGCGACCTCCTCATCGTCTTCATTGCGACCGAAGAAGTTGGTAGGTGGAAGTTGGCGGGGATCGCCGACGATGATCGTCTGCTGTGCTCGCGCGATGGCTCCGACGGCGTCCCAGGTGGTGATCTGCGAGGCTTCGTCGAAGATCACCACATCGAACAGAGCCTGGTTTGGTGGGAAATACTGCGCGATCGATAGCGGCGACATCAACATGCAAGGCGCAAGCTTGGCGAAGCTGCCTGGCATCGCGCCGATCATGTCGCGGATCGAACGGCTCGGTCGCTGCAGCTCCATCTGGTGGCGCAGCAGCCCGAGTTCCGAGTTGCGCGGCACGGTTTGTACCGGTGGCAAACCGTGAGCAAGAGCACCGACGACGCGCGCGGTCGCCTTGGCGCGGACGAGATCGTCGATCTCGCGGAACTCTTCTACCGCGTGCTCATGTTGGAATCGTCGGAAGTCGCGCAGCGTCGCATCCGCATCAAGCGCTTGCGGCAACCACCAGCGTGCGTAGGCTAGATCGAAGGCAGCCCGCGCGTCCTGAGGTCCCAGCGAACCGCTCTCCAGATCAGCGATCAGCGGACCGAGCCCCTTACTCTCGCCCTGCGTCCTGACGCGGCACCAGCTTGTCCAGTCGCGCAGCAGTTGGCGGGCGCTTGTGAGTTCATCCGTGATCGCGGCGAGATCGGACAACGACGTCTCGCTGGCCGATCGCGATGGGTCTGTGCCGGCGGCAACAACGAACTCCGCTTTGGCGGCTGAAAAGCTGGCGAAGACGTCGCGATAGGCGGCCGCAGCTGACCGAAGTGGCTCAGAGTCTGCGCCTGGGACGAGCAGTGGTGCGATTGCTCGGACGATGAAATGGAAATCGTCGGCGGCGCGCCCAAGTCTCAGAAGGCTATCGCGGAGCTTCGTCGCGCCGGCCAGATGGCGATCGATCGCCGTTAGGTCGCTGTCAAGGCCCGAGAAGGCTACTGGCTTCCCGGCAAGACCGTTGGTCTCGACGGTCGAGCGGATCACCTGCAACCGGCGCAGGATGGGCAGGTCCTTGTCCGGGTCCGGCTGACCGGTTGCGGCGTAGCCTTGCAGAAGCTTCTTCACCCGCCGGCGCCCTAGCCAACTGCGTGGCCAAATGGCGGCGCCGGCTTCCCGCCAGTCGCGCTCCAGATCATCGACTGGAACCCGAACGACCGAGTCGCCCGCAAAGGTTGCCGAAAGTTCGGCTTCCGTCGCCCGGTAGGAGGTGATCGAGCCTTCGAGTTCGGTGAGCGCTTGCCTCAGGCGTACAAAGTCAGGATCGAACGTGATCCGCTGGTCGCTGCCGGCGCTCTCGCACAATGTGGAGGCCAGAAGCGATAGCCTTTCAAGCTCCGCCGCCGAGGTATCGCTGCGTGGTGGCAGTCCGAGGTGTGGCAGAAAGGCTGTGAGCGCTGCTCTGAGTTCGGTTGCCTTTCCCGCAAGATTGCGCCCAGACGCCAAAAGGCGCTCCTGCCAAGCCGAGGACCATTCAGGAGCATCGACGCAGGCGAGGACCGGTGCGCGCTCAACGGCCGAAAACACTCGGCCGACCTCTTCGGCGAGATCGCCGAGCGAGCGACGCGCCTCGTCGTTGTGGATATCGAGATGCGACCATGACAACCCGGGAGCATGGCGATCGCGCCCGCGTAGCGCGACGCCGAGTGCGGCATAGGCGGTTAGCCCGTTGGCATGGCGTTGGTGGAGCGCCTCGACATAGGCGTTCAGGACGTCTCGCGTCACCTTCAGCCGATGGTTGACGGTCACCCACTCGGAGGACGAGGCGGCCCGACCCTTCTCCCAAGAGGTGCGCAACTGGGCAAGGAACGATTTGCGGTCAGCCTTGTTCGAATGCAGCTCCAGGCAATGGTCGCCAAGCCCGTGCGCCTTCAAGCGACGATGCACGACGTTCAGCGCAGCAGTCTTCTCTGCGACGAAGAGAACCGTCTTTCCGTTCGCCAGGCAGTTCGCGATCATGTTGGCGATCGTCTGGCTCTTACCGGTACCGGGCGGCCCGATAATGACGAAGTCGCGTCCCTCGGCGGCAGCCATGCTCGCGGCGATCTGTGAGGAGTCGGCCGGCAGCACTGAGACGATGTCGACAGGCGCGTAGCGCCGGTCGAGCTCGCGCTCGTCGACAAAACCTTCTCCGGGTCCAACAAAAGCTTGCTCGGGCGTATCGATCAGGTGCCTGACGACCCGGTTCTGCCTCAGCGCTTCAGTCCGTTCGACGAGATCCTTCCACATCAAGTATTTCGCGAAGGAGAAGGTCGATAGCGCTGCATCATCGATCACTTCCATGCCGGGCACGTCGCGCACGGCTTGGCGCATCGCAGCGAGCAGACGGGGCACGTCAATTCCGTTCTCGTCCTGCGGCAACTCGCCGGCGAATTGCGGCAATGAGAGATCGAATTCGCGTTCCAGGAACTGCAGCAGTGTCGCGTTGAAGCGGGGCTCATCCTCGTGAAAGCGCAGCGTGAATTGCGAACTCGCGCTCCGCCGTTCGAGCTTCACCGGCAGCAGCAGAAGCGGTGCTCGGTAATTGCGCTCATCGCCGGCCTTGCGCTTCCAGCGTAGAAATCCAACCGCGAGGAAAAGCGTATTCGCGCCACCTTCAGCAAAGTCGTTGCGTACCTGACGATGGAGTTCGATCAGCCTCGCGTCGAGGCTCTTTGCGTCGAGCGGCGACGCCAGTTCTCCACGCGCGAGCGCATCCGCCGCAAAGCTGCGATGCAAATCCTGACCGCGCACTTCTCGATAGAGGTTTTCATCGCGCTGGCCGAGTGGATTGTGCTCCGGCAGCGAGATCAGCCGCATCGCGGCACCGTCCGAAAGTCTATCCTCGAGATAGGCGATGTCGGTACACAGAAACGGGATCGTCTTCTTGGAATCGGGAAAATTCAGTAGCCGATTGCGCAGTGTCAGATCGAGCAGCTTCTTCTGCCAGCGGTCGATACGCCCGGCGGCGGTGGTCGGTTTGAGTTCGACGATCTCCGCTGGAAGGGCGGTCGTTCCCGAGTCGATCATGATTGGCAGATCGATTTCGCCATCCTCTGCCCCCTCGACGGCCAGCGCAGGAGCATGTGAGGCGAGAGGCGTGATGCCGCCGCTGCGCGACCTATGGAGGTCAATCGCCGCCTCGAAGCCGGAGGTCTGCGTTTCGTCTAGGCGCGGCTCAATAAGCCGGCGAGCGTGGTCCAGCGTCACGGCGGGCCGATGCGTCACCCCGCTGGTTTCAAAGACGACAAGTTCTCGGGCCGCGATCGCCTTGCGGACCTCCGTTAGGTCGTTCTCGACCGCGTTCGGAAAGGTCCGTTTCGTCAGCCAGACGCCGACGGCGGCGTGATCCTTGAAAAGCATCACCGCTGAGTTCAGTCCGCAACCTTCGAGTGCGGCGGCGAATAGCAGGGAGCTGTCGAGGCAGGTCGCGAGCTTATCTTGCGCAACCGTAGATGGGCGCCGAACCTTTTGACCGCGCTGTTCGAAACTAGCCGGTGGCTCGGCGTAATGCAGCTTCAACCCCGCAATTGCGGAATAGATTGCCGCCGTCAGCAACAGACTGCGGTTAGGATCGCCCGACTGGTAGCCGTCAAGCCCTGAAGGATAGCCGTGCGCCGCCAGAGATTGCGCCGCAGCGCGTAGGATTTTCGGGACTGCTGGGTCGTTGGGCAGGACAAATGCCGGCAACAATTGAGCCATGTCGGCGACGCCGCCCCATTCGTCGCGGGCGAGAAGCCGCACAGGGAAGCGGGTTTCGGCCAGGCACTCGTCCTTCGCGTACAGCCGGAAGGTGATCTCGCCGCGCTCGGCCTCGTCGAGCCCCGCAAGATAGCCCGCATCGAGCTCAATCCGCCGGTCGCTTATCGCGATGCTATCCCCCGGCACAAGGCGATCGAGTGTCCAGAGTTTCGGCCGAAGAAAGCCGGGCGTAGCTACCATTGCTAGCCGACACTGTTCGAAATGCCGGTCGGTCGGATTTGAAACAGCAAGCGATCGCAAGACCGGAATCGCGTTCTGATAGGAAGCATAAGTGAAGCTTCCGGCGACCCGTGCATCGATTTTGACAGATGGCGGCAGCTCATCGTCGCCCTTCGCGGGCTTCTCAGTTTCTTGATCCAGCATTTCCTCACCCCAGCAGGGCGAGGATAGAGCCTGAAGTTGCAAGGTGCCAAGCACCGACGTTTTTGACATGGGCATGATCAGCGCGCGTTGGCGTCACCACTGCCTTGAACTGCGGGCACTTAGCGCGACGAATGCCAGATGGCATTCGGCTTAAGGCCGCCCGAGGCGTCACCTTCGTGCCAGCTGATCCACCGCTTCAAGCCGGCGCGAGGGCCAGCGCAGCGCGCGCCTCGGCGGGCGTGGCCGGTCGGCGACCGTGGCGGCCGATCAACTCGACGGCCAGCGCGACCAGCTCGGCATTGCCGCTCGCGAGCCGGTCCTTGCTGATGCGGATATTGTCCTCCAGCCCGGTGCGGACCGCGTCCGCGCCGCGGGCGAGCGCCCAGTCCATCACCCGCATCTGGTCGCGCCCGATGCCGGCGGCCGTCCAGGTCGCGCCCGGAATGACCCGCCTGGTCTCGGCGAGCAGGATGTCGAGCAGCATCTCGTCGGCCGGCATCGCATTCTGGACGCCCATCACGAACTGGATATGCGGGCGCGGTCCGATCCGCCCCTCGTCGATGAGGCGGCGCGCGGCGTGGATATGCGAGAGGTCGAAGATCTCGATCTCGGGCGCGATCCGATGCTCCTGCATCCGCGCCGCGAGATCGTTCACCAGGCTCGTCGGGTTCTCGTAGACGATCGTCGGAAAGTTCACCGAGCCGGTCGAGAGCGAGGCCATGTCCGGGCGATGCACGAGACTCAGGCCGCGTGCCGCCGGGTCGCGTCCGCGCCCGCCGGTCGAGAACTGGACGATCATGCCCGGGCAGGCCTGGCGAATGCCGTCCTGCACCTCAGCGAAGCGCTCCGGATCGGAGGAGGGGCTCTCGTCGTCATGGCGGACATGGATATGGACGAGACTGGCGCCCGGCTCGAAGGCGGCGCGGGTCGAGGCGATCTGCTCGGCCGGAAGCACGGGCAGGTTCGGATTGTCCTTCTTGCGCGGCACGGAGCCGGTGATGGCGACCGCCACCACGACGGGGCGCGTGGTCATGGCGTCTGTCATCCCTGGTCACCGCCGCCGGCCGGAAGCACGGTTCCGTTGACATAGGACGCATCGTCCGAGGCCAGGAACAGGATGGCGGCGGCGATCTCGCCGAGCTGCCCGTAACGGCCGAGATGCGAGGCGCTCAGCGTCTGGTCGACGACCTGCTGCATCCACTGCTTGTCCGCCTCGGTCGGCACGTCGGTTCCCCGCGGAATCCGGCGGGGCGGAGCATCGACGCCACCTGACGCCACGGCGTTGACGCGGATATTCGTGCCCGCGAGTTCGAAGGCGAGCGAGGCGGTCAGCGCGTTCACGCCGCCCTTGGCCGCGGAATAGGGAATGCGGTTGATGCCCTTGGTCGCGATGGAGGAGACATTGACGATCGCGCCGCGGCCCTGTTCCAGCATGTAAGGCAGCACGGTGCGGCAGCCCCACAGCGTCGGAAACAGAGAACGGCTGATCTCCGCGGCGATCTGGCGTTCGTCGAATTCCTGAAAGGGCCGCATCCAGATCGCGCCGCCGACATTGGTCACCAGCACGTCGATGGCGCCAAAACTCTCCTTCGCCCGCGCCATCACCCGCTCATTGCCCGCGAAGGTCTCGAGATCCTCCTCCAGCGCGATGACGCGCCCTGGCCCGTAGGCTGAGGCGATCTCGTGGGCGACCTCCTGGACGATGGCCGAGCGGTCGACGATCGTCAGGTTTGCCCCTTCGGCGGCCGCATCCAGCGCTACCTGCTTGCCGACGCCCTGCGCCGCCCCGGTGACGACGAGGCTGCGGCCTTCGAACCGGCGGCCGCGCGTGGATGGCTGGGACATGGTCGATCTCCGGGGACAATGCTGCCGTGAAGGCGAAGGGCTTGGCGGTGACGGGCCGCTTCCGGCCAGGCGGGCGGAGAGAGCCCGCCGCGCCGCTTGGCGGTCCCCGTCGCGGTCAGCGACGGGGCGCAGTGGGTGGGAGCGAGCCCGCGAGCAGAAGGCCTCAGCCGGCGGTGACGTGGGCGCGGCTGACCTGCGTCTGCGGCACGCCCTCGCGCTCCTTCGTCAGCACGATGTCGAAGGTCGTGCGGGCGAATGGGCGGTTCAGCCCGGCATTGCGGATCGCGTCTGCGTCGACGACGCGGTCCAGCGTGACGACGAGCTCGTCGCGGGTGCCGAAGGCGAAGTCCGTGTAGAGGTATTTGTCGCCGGCGAAGTTGAACTGCGTCGTCAGCTGGCGATGTCCCGGCGCCGAAATGAAGTAGTGGACATGGGCCGGGCGTTCGGCATGCCGGCCGAGCGCAGTCATCAGCTGGCGCGTTGCGCTTTCCGGCGGGCAGCCATAGCCGTTCGGCACGATCGTGCGGGCGCGATAACGGCCCTGCTCATCGGTTTCGATGCGACGGCGCAGGTTGTAGGGCGCCTGCTCGCCATCGATGAAGGAATATCCGCCCTTCGAATTGGCGTGCCAGAGGTCGACGATCGCACCGGCGATCGGCTTGCCGTCCTCGTCCGTGACCTGGCCTTCGATGATGAAGATCTCGCCCGGGTCGGTGCCGTCATCCATGCGGGCCTCGCCTTTGGAGAGCGGTGCGCCGGGCACATAGAGCGGTCCTTCGATCGTCCGCATCGTGCCGCCCGTCAGGCCCGCAAGCCGTTCGGCCTCGTCGAGCCGCAGGTCGAGGAAATGCTCGAGAACGGTGCCGGGGACGAGCAGGCCGAGCTCGTCATTCTTTGCGGCCCGGCCGATGAAGGCGACGGCCGCCCAGAACTCGTCCATCGAGACGTCGCACTCGTCGATCACCTGCATGATCCGGTAGAGCAGCTGGGCCGTGACGGCCTTGGTGCGCGGATCGCCCTTGTCATTGTCCATTCCGGCCGCGCGCGCGGCGAGATCTTTCTTGTCCTCGTCGGAGATCAGGTTGGTGGGCATGGCGGTTCCTCGTGTTTTGGTGATTGGCGGCCATTCCAGGGCCGCAGCCGACTTTCAGCGGTCGTCGTCATGCACGGACGACGGGTGGCGGCAGAGCGCCGTGACCTTCACGTCCATGTAGGGGAAAAGGGGCAGCTCCGAGAGAATGTCGTGCAGCGCCTGCGGGCTCTCGACATCGAAGATGCTGGTGTTGGCATAGCGCCCGGCATGACGCCAGAGATGGCGCCAGAGCCCGGCCCGCTGCAGCTCCTGCGCGCGTGCGCGCTCGCTCGCCTTCAGCGCGGTCGCCGTCTCGACCGGCAGGTCGGGCGGAATCCTGACATCCATTTCAACCTGGAACAGCATGGTATCAGACTCCCATCTGGGCCTGTGGCAGCACATGGACCGAGCGCTCGGCGCGGTCGCGCCGGAAGCGTGTCAATTGTGCTTCGGACACCGTTACGCCGAGCCCCGGCGCCGTCGGCACGGTGAGGCCGAAATCGGCATAATCGAGTGGTGTTTCCAGGATTTCCTCGGTCAGCAGCAAGGGGCCGAACAGCTCTGTGCCCCATTCCAGCTTGCCGATGGTCGAGAAGAGATGAGCCGATGCCGCGGTGCCGATGCCGCCTTCGAGCATCGTTCCGCCATAGAGCCCGATTCCGGCTGCCTCCGCGATCGCGGCCACCTTGGCCGCGGCAAAGAGCCCGCCGGATTGTTCGATCTTCAGCGCGAACACGTCGGCGCCTGCCTGGGCGGCAATGGCGAAGGCGGTTTCCGGGCCGTTCAGGGCCTCGTCCGCCATGATCGCGATCGGGGTCTCGCGGGCCAGCCGGGCGAGCGCGCCGAGATTGCGGAAGGCGACGGGTTGTTCGATGAGCTCGACGCCGGCAGCCGCCAGCGCCGGCAGCATGGCCGACGCCGTCGCCTCCGACCAGGCCTGGTTGATGTCGACCCGCACCGAGGCGCGGTCGCCGAGCGCGCGCTTGATCGCGGCGACATGGGCGACATTGGCGGCGGGGGCGCCCTTGCCGATCTTGAGCTTGAAGATGTTGTGGCGGCGGCGCGCCAGCATCTCCTCGGCTTCCTCGATGTCGCGGCCGGTGTCGCCGCTGGCCAGCGTCCAGGCGACGGGCAGCCGGTCATGCTGGCGCCCGCCGAGCAGTTCGGAGATCGGCAGGCCGACACGCTGGCCTAGTGCATCGAGCAGGGCCGTCTCGACCGCGCATTTGGCGAAATGATTGCCCTGGACCGACATGGCGATGGTCGCCATCGTCCGGGCGATGCGGTTCGGATTGCTGGCGAGCAGGATCGGCGCGAGATAGGTGTCGATCGCGAGCTTCATGCCCTCCGGGCTCTCGGGACCATAGGCCAGCCCGCCGATCGTGGTGCCTTCGCCGATCCCGACCAGGCCGTCGGACATGTGCAGCCGCACGATCATCAGGGTCTGGCGATGCATGGTGGTCATCGCCAGCTGGTGCGGGCGAATGGTCGGCAGATCGACCAGAATCGTCTCGACCTGTTGAAGCCGCGGACCTTCAGACACGTTTCGCTCCCTTATTCACTGAGGCAAAGGCTAGGACGCGCATTCCCGGGGGAACAGGATCGATTGGGTGTATTTTGATACCCGAAGGGTATGGAGCCCGGTGTGGGCGTGATCAGTGGGGCGGCTCGCATCAGCCACGAAAAAGGGACGCGGCCAGCCTCTCGGCGGTCGCGTCCCTGGTTGTTCTCGCGGCTTTGCCTAGGCTTGGCGCTGCCGCATGAGGCTCACCGCGTCGCCGGGGCGGCGGACACTGACGGGCTCGAGGCTGCGGCGCCGGCCGCGGGCCGAACCGTCAGCGTCGCCAGGGCCGCGATCACCAGCGGAATCGCAAGCGTCATGAAGTAGCCGGACGGACCCACACCGGTCAGCAGCGTGCCGCCGATCGCAGAGCCGATGATCGCCCCCGAACGACCGACGCCGATACCCCAGCCCGTGGCCGTTGCGCGCAGCTGCGTCGGGTAGGTGTTCGAGATCAGGTAGTTCAGCACGAGCTGCTGGCCGCCGATGCCGAAGCCGGCAAGGGCGATGAGGGAGAAGACCAGCGGCCAGCGATCGCCCGCGAAGCCGAGCCCGAGCGCAACCGCGATCCCGACGGCGAACATGCCGATCAGGAGCTTGCGCGGATCGACCTTCGGCAGGAAGGAGGACAGCGGCAGGGCCATGAGGATGAAGGCGGCGTTGACGACGACGGTGCCATAGGCGGCCTGCGCCTTTTCCAGACCGAGCGTGGTGAGCGCGGTCGGCAGCCAGAGCAGCAGCAGGAACCAGGCGATCCAGTTGAACAGGTAGATGGCGGAGATCGCGATGGTGACGCCGCGATAGCCCGGCTCGAACAGGCCGGCGATGGAGCCGCCATGCACGACCTTGCCGGCGCTGACGAGGCGCACCTGGTCGGGGATCGGCTGGCCGGTCATTTGCCGAAGCAGGCGGCGGGCCTCGTCCTGCCTGTCGTTCTGCTTGCGCGAGACGAGATAGGCGGGCGATTCCGGCAGGAGGAAATAGGTGATGACCATCAGCCCGAGCGGCAGGAGGCCGCCGACCAGGAAGATCCCGCGCCAACCCAGGATCGGCAGCCAGCTCGCTGCGATCAAGCCGCCGAGCATGGCGCCGGCCGGCAGGCCGAGCAGCACCCCGGTGATCATCGTGCCGCGTCGCGAGGCGGGGCTGTATTCACCCGCCAGGGCCAGAAGCGAGGGCGTCGCTCCGCCCATGCCGAGGCCGATCAGGAAGCGCAGCACGATGATCTGCGTCGGCGAGGTGGCGTAGGCGCCCATCAGGGAGAACACCCCGAACAGGAAGATGGCGATCAGGATCGCCTTGCGCCGGCCATAGCGGTCTCCGAAGCTGCCGAGGCCGATTGCGCCGAGCGTCATGCCGATGGTGCTGGCGGTGATGACCCAGGTCAGGTCGGCGGCCTTCATTCCGAAATCCTGCGCGATCGCAGGTCCGATGAAGGCGATCGACTGGGTGTCGAAGCCGTCGAGCAGGGCGATGACGAAGCAGAGTGCGACGACGGCCCATCGGCGGCCCGTCATCGAGCCTGCATCGATGATGTCCTTGATGTCTTGTGTCGCGGTTGGTGGACTGGACATGGGCGCTCCTCAGATTTGTGATTCTTGTGGGTATGAACGGGAGAGATCGCGCCGCAGCTCGGATGCGACGCGTTCGGCCTGCTCGATGGCGAGCAGATGAGCTGCGGGCGAGAGCAGGACGAGGCGCGAGCCGGCGATGCCCGTGTGCAGGGCCTCGGCCATCTCGACCGGCGTCGCGGGATCCTCGCGGCCGGCGATCACGGTCGTCGGAGCATTCACATGGTGCAGCAGCGGGCGCAGATCCATCCGGCCGATCGCCTCGCAGCAGGCTGCGTAGCCGTCCCGGTCGATGGTGGCGAACTCCTCCGCGACAGCATCGGTGGCGCTGCCATGGGCGTCGCGAAAGCCCGGCGTGAACCATCGCTGCATCGTGGCCGCGAGGATCGCCTGCGTGCCGTCGCGCCGCACCAGGCCGGCGCGCTCCTCCCAGGCCTCGCGCGTCGGCATATAGGCCGTCGTCGCCATCAGGGTGAGGCCGGCAAGACGTGTCGGGTGCCGCGCGGCAAAAGTCTGGCCGATCATCCCGCCAAGCGAGAGGCCGGCGACATGGGCGCGGGGCAGGTCGAGATGGTCGAGCAGGGCGGCGAGATCATCGGCAAGATCGGCGATCTCGAAGGGGGAGCGTCCGTGGCTCGAGCCGCCATGGCCGCGCGTGTCGTAGCGCACGCAGCGATAGTCGGCGGAGAGTTCGCCAGCGATGGCGTCCCACATCCGGTGCGTGGTGCCGAGCGAATTGGAGAAGACGAGCGCCGGCGCAGAGCCGGGGCCGGTGACGGTATAGAACAGGCGCACGCCCGGCGTGGTTTCGAGATAGGGCATGATCAGGCTCGCGCGCTGTGGTCGCGACACCGGAACAGGTCCGGCGGCGCGCTTCTCGGACGCCGCACTGGCGCGGGCCGTTCGATCTCAGACATGGCTCTCCGGCGGCTCTGACGGCCAGCTCAGGTCCGCGGCGGAGTCATTCTTCCGCGCGAACGCTTCTTCCCTGCTTGTCAGGCTAGGCAGGCAGGGTGCAGGTGGACAGGATCGTTTTGGTGTAAATTAATACCCGTACGGTATGGAAGCCCGCTTCCGTGCCGATGCGACGTGGAAGCGGGGCACCTGCGCAGGAGCGTGGGACAACCGCCATGACGGCGGTCTCCGGGATGCAGCCGCTTGCATCGATCGGAGAGCGGGAGGAGCGGGCAGCGATGGATCTGCGTCATTTGCGCTATTTCACGACCGTGGCAGCGGAGGGCTCGTTCAGCCGCGCCGCCGAGAAGCTCCATATCGCCCAGCCGCCGCTGAGCCGGCAGATCCAGCAGCTGGAGGAGGAGCTTGGCGTGCGCCTGCTCGATCGCGGCCGGCCGATTACGATGACCGAGGCCGGGCGCTATCTCTTCGAGCAGGGACTGCAGGTTCTGCAGCGCGTCGAGGAGATGAGCGCCATGACGACGCGCATCGGCAAGCGCCTGGTGCTGCAGTTCAATATCGGCTTCGTCGCCTCTACGCTCTACGACACGCTGCCCCAGCTGATCCGCGACTTTCGCATCCTGGCGCCGGATGTGGAGGTCCAGCTCCTCGAGATGACGACGCTGGAACAGATTTCCGCGTTGAAGGATGGCCGCATCGATGTCGGCTTCGGGCGCCTGCGCTTCGATGACGACATGCTGGTGCGCAAGGTGCTGCGCGAGGAGGGATTATGCGTGGCGCTCGGCGGAGCCCATGCGCTGCTGGCCCGCGGCGGGACGCCGACATTGGCCGATCTCGAAGCGGAGCCGCTGATCCTGTATCCGAAGGCACCGCGGCCGAGCTATGCCGATCAGGTCCTGTCCTTCTACCGCGAAGCCGGAATCAGGCCGCGCATCGGCATGGAGGTCCGGGACGTTCAGACCGCGCTCGGCCTGGTCGCCTCGGGCGTTGGGATTTGCGTCGTTCCGGCCTCGGTCCGGCGCTTCGGCCGGGACGATGTCCAGTTCCTCGATCTCGACGAGAAATTCACCAGCCCCATCATCGTCAGCTATCGCCGGAACGACACCTCGGTCTTGCTGCAGCAGATCATCGGCCTGGCGGGGCGAGGCACGCCAGGATGGCAGGTCGATGGTCTCCTTGATCCGTGACGGCCGCTTCGGCCAGCAGCATGGCGGCGGCTTCAGCGGGTCGGCAGGATCAACTCCGTTTTTCCTTGACCCGACCGGTTCGCGCGACGAGCAGCACGTGGGGGCGCTCGTCGCTGTTTCTCATCGCTCGGGGCGTTGCGGCCGGGCCCTCTCTCGGCTGCGCTCGTCGCTTTAGATGCCGGCGCCGGCTCGTCCGGCAAGCAATTGCAACTCCCAGGCCAGGTTTGTCGCCGTGGCGCCACCGTGCTCGAGCATGATCTCCTGCATGCCCGCAACCGTAGCCTCCCGGGCCCAGTCGCGCTGCAGTTCCGCGGCGAAGACGCCTGACGTCAATGGGATCGCGCCGGCCTGAATCATGCGTTGGACGCCCATTTCATGGGCCTCGACAGTGGTGCCGCCTGACGCGTCGGTGACGAAGTACACGTCATAACCGTCGCCAAGCGCGTGAATCACGGGGAAGGCGAGGCAGATCTCCGTCCAGAGCGCGGCCATCACGATCTTCTTGCGCCCGGAGCGCTTGACCCAATCGACGCAACGCTGGTCTTCCCAGGTGTTGATCGTGGTGCGATCGATCGGCTTCTGCTCGGGGAATACGTCCTGAAGCGGCTTGATCAGATATCCACCCCGATCCTGCACGACCGTGCTCAGCAGTGTCGGGACCTGGAACAGTTTCGCGGCTTTCGCGAGCGACACGACGTTGTTGATCATCAAGGCGGGGTCGATGCTCTTGACGCCGCTGACCTGGAAGGGCTGGTGATCGATCAGGACCAGAACACAGTTGTCAGGCGTGATCATCGCCTCCAACCCAACCTTGCCCGGCTTGGAATTCGTCATTCTCTCAATCCTCATGAGTCGGTGAGGCGCGAAATTCGCGCGACGATATACTTGAGTGAATTGTGATTTCCGGCGTTTGTATTTTTGATTTTACCGTCTATCGATGCGGATACTTGTTTATATATTCGTTTCGAGAAAGTCGGATAATATCGAAGCTTGTGTTCGATGAGATCGGCAAGCGTGGCGTGGTAAGCCAAGCCAATTGCCCCTGGACAGCGCTGGGATTGCCCGTATTCGCGCTGGCGGCGCGCATACAGCCACAAGGTGAGCGCGCAGGCTCAACCTCGTCGTTGCCACCGTGCCCGCAGCCTGGCCCACAGGTTCATGGTAGCGTGGACAAAGCGCGCCATGGGTTTGCGCAAGGGCGCAATATCCGCTGCGATCAGCAGCAGGCCGAGCGGCAGCATCCAGAGCCCAAGCACGGGCAAGATCGAGAAGATGCCGCCGACGATGAGGAGGAGGCCCGCGGGGAGCCGGGCCCAGCGCGAGGCGGGATGCCGCAACCAGCGCAGCAGGGAGGCAAAACCCTGCGGAACCTCCCGCTCGATGCGTCTGAAGGCCAATCGGAGCTCATGCTTTCCGTCGTTCATCATTTCTCCGGTCCAAAGGCGGTCGGATAACGCATGGCGGAACAACATGTTCGCCGCAGGGCCGAGCCCGGTTTGCAGCCCGGCATTCCCCGCGGATCGTCCCCCGTTGGTCTTCGTCGCGCCGACACGGGAACAGGCTGTCCGGGGAGGCGTTGCGGAAGGGGTGGGCAACGATGGAGGCTGCCATGCGAGACGGTTTTGGAAATCCCCTGAGTCCCGAGCAGGAAGCGGACATCAGGGCACGCAATTCGGGTCAGGCGGATGGCGACGGCCCTTTCTCGCCTTCTCCAGTGCCGCCGAATTCGGGTGGGCGGACAGGTGCTGATGCGGTCGCGGTCGCCGATACGCGCGACGTGACGCCCGTGTGTTATCGCGACCTTGATCCGGCTGGCCGGGAATAGCCCCTTGGAGCTGTTTTCGTGGACTGAGGTCGACCTGATCTTCAGGTTGTTGGCCGGGACCGCCGCAGGCATAGCCGTCGGCTGGGAGCGCACGCTCAAGCAGAGCAGTGCGGGCATTCGCACATTCGGTCTGGTCGGACTTGGAACGGCGGCGGCCGCTGGAATCTTCGGGGAACCGGATCAGGCCGATGCGGCAAGTCGGGTCGTCCAGGGTGTTCTGACCGGAATCGGATTTCTGGGCGCCGGGGTGATCGTCCTTCGCGATCGGGAAATGACCCCGAGGGGTCTCACCACGGCTGCAGCCATCTGGGTGACGGCCGCTCTCGGCTGCGCTGCCGGCCTCGGCGACTGGAAGATCGTCGTGACCGCAACCGGCCTCGCGCTGCTGCTGCTTGCGATCAATCATTCGATCGAGCGTTGGGCCGGGCGGCGGGCCGGGGGAAACGCGGCGAGAGCTGCGCAAATGGAGGCACGGGCGCGCGACGAGGACTAGGAGGCGCCCTCATGGACGGTTTCGGCCGGCCGCCACTGGCCCTGCGGCAGGTGTCGCCTATCATGGGCGGGATCGCTCATGGGATTCGGCATGATTGGACCTGGTACGCCGACGCTGGACCAGTTGAAGGTGTTCCTGACGGTTGTCGATGTCGGCAGCTTCGTCGGGGCGGCGCGCACGCTCGGACGTGCAACCTCGGTCATCAGCTACACCATCTCCAATCTCGAGGCGCAGCTGGGTTTTCCGCTGTTCGACCGGGATTCGACCCGCAAACCGATGCTGACGGAAGCGGGGCGGACGGTTCTGGCGGAAGCGCGTGCCGTGACCAATGGCGTGAACCGCCTGCGGGCCAAGGCCCAGGGCCTGCTGCAGGGCATCGAGGCGGGGGTGACCATGGCCCTCGACATGATGTTGCCCGCCTCGCGTGTCCTGGACGCGCTGAAGAGTTTTCGCGATGCCTATCCCACGGTGCCGCTGCATATCCGCTTCGAAGGGCTGGGGGCGGTCACGCAGCTCGTCCTCGACGGTACGGTGGCGATCGGGGTGCGCGGTCCTCCCGATATCGAGATCGACGGGCTGGAGCGGCTGGGAATAGGGAGTGTGCCGCTCGTGCCTGTCGCAGCGCCGGACCACCCCTTGGCGCTCGCTAGTCGAAATCATGTCGGCGCCAGCCGCGAGCATGTCCAGATCGTGCTCACCGACCGCTCGGAGCGGACGCAGGGGCAGGAACTCGGCGTCATGGCGACGCATACCTGGCGGGTGACGGATCTCTCCGCCAAATACATGCTGCTGCTGGAAGGCATTGGATGGGGCGCGATGCCGGTGCCGATGGTCCGTGACGATCTGAAGGCCGGCCGCCTCGTGAAGCTGGACCTGCCCGACTTCAAGGGCGGCGCCTATCGGTTCTTCGCCATTCACCGCTCGAATACGCCGCCGGGGCCTGCCGGTTCGTTCCTGATCCAGCGCTTCGCCAGCCAGGTCCCGGACTGGAAGCCGGGCGACGCGGATGTCGAAGCCCTGTGAGGCGGGGCCCCGGTCTCAGGTAAATACAGTCTTGATCGCGGCGCCGGAGCGCAGGGTCAGGGTGACCGGTGTCTGCTCGGCAATGATCGCCAGTTGCGCCTTTTGGCGACCATTCAGGCCCTCGATCGAGACCGTCCTCTCGATCTGCAGCCCCTTGTCGCTGCCTGTCATGCGCAGGACGATCTGCATGGTATCGATGGGCCATCGCCGACGGGCCGCATGCATCTGAAGGGTGATGAAGGTGCAGGCGCCGAGGCCGGCCAGCACAAGGTCATAAGGGGCCGGCCCGGCTCCGCTCTCGCCGGGAGACCACCTCTCCCCGGCATGGATCAGATGGCCTCCGGCATGGACGAGGACGCCGTGGCTCGTGCCCTTCGGCGGAGCGGTGACCTTGACGATACCGACTGTGAGAAGATCCATCGCGGATGCGCCGGGTGATGGCGGCCGAAGGGGCCGCCAGGGCGGGCAGGATCACGTTCGTGAGCCTGCGCGGTCGCGTTCACGGAACCAGGATCGGAAAGCCCTCGCGGCGGCGGGCCGCAATGTCCTCATGGGCCCGGGCCGCCTCGGCCAGCGGATAGCGGGCGATCTCGATCGTTCCGAAGACGCGCTTGCGCACCAAATCGAAAAGCTCGGCGCTGGCGTCGGCGAGGACCTTGCCGGTGACGGACTGGGCTGCGCTGCCGCCGGCGACCCGGACGCCGCGCGCTGCGAGCTCGGCCTGGTTGATGGCCGGCGGACCGGAGGCTGCGCCGATCGTGATGATCGTGCCGCCGTCGCGCACCGCTGCGGTGGAGGCCTCGAATGTCGCGCGCCCGACGAATTCGTAGACGACATCGACGCCGTTGGGGGCGAACGCCCGGATTTTCGCGGCGAGCTCCGGATCGTCGGACGCGAGCGCATGATCGACGGCGCCGCTGATCCCGGCGAGTTTCGTGGCTGAACCCGTGCCGATCACGGTTGCGCCGATATGCCGTGCCCAATGCGCAAGCAGCGAGCCGACGCCGCTGGTCGCTCCCTGGATCAGGACGGTCTCTCCGGGCTTGAGCGAGTGGAGCGCGTGCACGCCCATCCAGGCGGTGAGACCCTTGGTCATGATCGCGGCGGCCGTTTCGCTCGAAATATCGTCGGGCAGGCGCACGAGCACGCCCGCATCGACCAGCCGGAGCTCGGCATAGCTGCCGGGCGCGAAGAGATAGCCGACGCGGTCCCCCGGCGACAGGCCGGTCACGCCGGGGCCGACGGCCTCGACGATGCCGGCACCCTGGACGCCTGCGACGGCCGGAACCGGCATCGGGAAGCTGCCGCTCCGAAACGCGGTATCGATGAAGTTGACGCCGATCGCCTCGTGGCGAAGGCGAACCTGGCCGGGGCCGGGGGCGCCGACCTGTTCGTCCTCCACCTGAAGGACGGAGGGTGGGCCATGGCGATGGAATTTGACCACTTTGGTCATGGGAGTTCTCCAGTTCGATGCGAGTGGGATTGCCGGGATCAAGAGGCCGAAGCATCGGCCCGAAGAGTGGATTGCGGATTTAGGGAAGGCCCATGCAAACGCGGAAGGTCTAAGGCATCGGCCCGAAAAGTGGATTGCGGTTTTCGGGAAAGCCGATGCAATCACAGATGGTTAGATCATCGGGCCGGATACGATATCCGGTCCGATGATCTAGCGTTCGAACGCGCCCAGTTCGCGCAGGCCCGTCATCCAGTCTTCGGTATGCCAGGTGCGGACGATCTTGCCGTCCTCGAACTCATGGATGTCGACGACCTGGATGCTCATGCGCCTGTCACGCGCCGCAATGCCGGCAAAGTCGCGCTTCTGCGTGCCGCTCATCGTGGCGCGCACGACGACCTTGTTGCCTTCCTGGATGACGTCGTGGACCACGAGATTCAGGTCGGGGAATGCGCCCGTGAGCTGAGTGAGCAGCATCCTGGCCGCCGCCGGACCCGGGGGCAGGCCGGGCGGGGAGGGAATGTCGACCCAGCTCGGGGCCAGGATCTTGTCGAGAAGCGCCGGGTCCTTCTGCGTGAACGCATCATACCAGGCATGGACATCCCTGCGGTACGTGCCTGGGTCACTCGCGCCCGCTGGCGACGCGAGGAGCGCGGCTATCGTCAAGGCCAGAAAACGTTTCATGGTATTGGCCAATCATCGCTTGTTGGTGGGAGTTTGTAGCTTATAATTCTTTCGGTCTGTCGAAGTGTGCTTCGATATTGTTCTTAAGTGGCATCGCCTTACGCAAGGGGACAATCTCACCGAAACCCGATTGAGGCTAGGCGAATACTTTCGACGATTACGTTCGAAGTGCTCGAACGCTCCGGGCCACAGCCGCCTGAAGAACGCCAGTCGGCCTGGGTGAAATCGTTGGTCGCCCGGCCGGCATGGCTGCGGAGGGTCAGATGACGGCCAGCAGGCCGCCATCGACCAGAAGCGTGTGGCCCGTCACGTAGCTCGACAGGTCAGACCCGAGATAGGCAACGGCGTCACCGATTTCCGAGGGCTTGCCCAGGCGTCGCAACGGCGTGCGCTGGCGAAACCCCTCGGAGGCTTCGGCGATTCCCGGGCTGGTGCGCAGGAGTTCGGTATCGATGGTTCCCGGCGCGACCGCATTCACCCGTATCCCATCGGGTCCGAGAGCATCGGCCAGCGCCTTGGCCATCAGGACGACACCGCCCTTGCTGGTGGAATAGGCCACCGTGATGCCGGCGCCGGCGACGCCGCCCATGCTTGCCATCAGGACGATGCTGCCTGACTTCCGCTTCGCCTTCATCTGGCGCGCGGCCGCCTGGGCGCCGAAGAGAACGCCGTCGAGATTGACCGACATCAGCCGGCGATAATCGTCTTCCGGCACATTCGCGCCATCGGTTTTCAGCGTGATGCCGGCATTGGCGACCATGATGTCGACGCCACCGAACGCCTCGGCCGCCTCGATCAGGGCGTCGTTCTCGGCGCGCTTGCTGACATCGGTGCGCACGAAGCGGGAGGAGACGCCCAGAGAGGCGATCACGCTGGCCGTGGGCTCTCCGCCTTCGCGCGGCGTCTCGGTGACGTCCGAGACGATCACCGCTCGCGCCCCGTGTTCGGCGGCCCGGATCGCGATCGCGCGCCCGATGCCGCTGGAGGCGCCGGTGACGACGATGACCTTGTCGTTGAGGATCGTGCTCATGAATTCTCTCCTCAGGGAGATTGGGGGGCACGGCGGAGCCGGCCCCGGAGGGCGGGCATCAGGCAGTCGGAGCGGGCAGGGCGCCCAGTTGTTCGAGGACCTTGTAGAGATTGGCGACACCCCAATGCTCGACGATCTGGCCGTTGCGGACGCGCATCGCATCGACCGTTTCGAACGAGATCCTGCGGCCCGTCGGCGCCACGCCGAGGAACGGGCCCTGATGGGTACCGTGATAGGTCTTGTAGGTGGTGACGAGGTCGCCGGAGGCGGTCTGCCAGTGGATCTCGGCATGAAAATCCGGGAAGGCTGCGCGCAGCACATGGTAGAGCCGCCTGGCGCCGGCACGGTCGGGCGTGCCGCCCGGCTGCGGGGTATGGTCGACGAAATCCTGGGCAAAGAGCTGCTCGAACAGCTCAAAATTGCCACCGCCCTGCACCTCCTCGGTGTTGCGGCGGACGACGGCAATAGCGGCTTGGCTGATAGCGTTATCGGACATTGGAAGTCTCCAGGTCGGAAGGGGAGTGAGAGCGCGCTCGGAGCGACTAGGGCTCGAAGCCGCCAATGGTCATGCCGCCGTCGACAACGATCATCTGGCCGAAGACGTAACTCGCCTGCGACGAGCTCAGCCAAACCGCTGCCGCGGCGATTTCCTTGGGGTGGGCCCCGCGTTTGGCGGGAATGGCCTTCCTGGCCAGTTCTGCGAAGGCTGGATTCTGGGCGCTGTTGGCGGCGACCATCGGCGTCTCCGTCCATCCCGGTGCCAGGGCGTTGATCCGGATATTATGGGAGGCGTTCTCCATGGCGGCGACACGGGTCAGGCCGTGAACGCCATGTTTGGAGGCCGCATAGGCGCTCATCCCGCCAGGGCCGGTCAGCGCCGCGACCGAGGCCGTATTGACGATCGTGCCGCTCCCGGCCGGCTTCATCAGCCTCAGCTCGTATTTCATGGCGAGGAAGATGCTGCGCAGGTTGACGCGCAGCACCCGGTCGAAATCCTCTGTCGGATAATCCTCCAGAAGATGGGTGCTGCCGGTGATGCCGGCATTGTTGAAGGCGGCGTCGAGGCGCCCTGCCTCCGTCGCGATGCGGGCAAGGAGGTCCGCGACCGCAGTCTCGTCGGCGACATCCAGATGGGCGCTCCGGACCGTGCCGCCGGTGCTGGCGACAAGATCGGCGGTTGCGGCCAGACCCTTGGCGTTCAGGTCGGCGGCATAGACGAGCGCACCGCGTTCGGCGAAGGACCGCACCGCTTCCTGGCCAATCCCAGAGCCCGCACCGGTGACGAGCACGATCTTTCCATCGAATTCATCGGACATGACAGGGCCCTCGATCACGCGGTTCGCGTGCCGTTGAAAAAGGCGTTGGATTGGGGAGGAGAGGCGCGGCCGGCCCGTGGAGCCCGCCGCGCCGGCGGATCAGCCGAAGATCTTGTCAGCCCACGAACTTGTTACCCAAAGATCTTGGCGGCTGTCCGGGCGACGAGTTCGCCCTGGTGGCGCGCGCCGGCGAGATCGATCTCGCTTGGTGTCCGCGAGCCGTCGCCGCCGGCCACTGTCGTGGCGCCATAGGGCGCGCCGCCGACGATCTCGGCCATGCTCATCTGGCCCTGATGGCTATAGGGCAGGCCGACGATGATCATGCCCAAATGCAGCAGGTTGGTGATGATCGAGAAGAGCGTCGTCTCCTGGCCGCCATGCTGCGTCGCCGACGAGCTGAAGGCGCCACCGACCTTGCCGTTCAGCGCGCCGCGCATCCAGAGGCCGCCGGTCTGGTCGAGAAAGGCGGCCATCTGCGAGGTCATCCGGCCATAGCGGGTCCCGGTGCCGACGATGATCGCGTCGTAATGCTCGAGTTCGGCGACGGTCGCCACCGGCGCGGCCTGGTCGAGCTTGAAATGCGCGCTCTTGGCGACCGCTTCGGGAACCGTCTCCGGGACGCGCTTGACGTCCACCTGGGCACCGGCGGCGCGTGCGCCTTCGGCGACGGCATAGGCCAAGGCTTCCACATGGCCGTAAGAGGAATAATACAGGACTAGAACTTTGGGCACGAGATGAACTCCTTTGCGTCGGCACCGTCGTTCTCGGCGTCACGACCCTAATCTGGTGCAGCTCTCGCCCTGGAAACAGCCGAATAAAATGGACGATTAGGTTCGATGTTTTCGAACGTTGCCTGACTTCGCCGAGCGGGCGGCATGTCGGCTCGGTGGTTGGCTTGCCAAAGGCGGGCAGCCGGGGTGCCCGGCTGCCCGCGTGAGACGCGCAGCGATCAGCCGATCGGCACGCTCATTCCGCCATCGGCCATCACCACGGAGCCGACGATGAAGCTCGCGCGCTCGGAGGCCAGGAAGGCGACGATCTCGGCGATTTCCACCGGATCGGCCGCACGTCCGATCGGAGCCTTCCTGCCGTGCTCGGCGAGGAATTCGCGTCCATCATCCCTGAAATGGTTCAGCAGGTTGGTGACGACGTCGCCGACACCGATCGCATTCACCCGGATGCCGTGCTCGATCGCTTCGAGCGCCTGAGTCCGGGTCAGCTGCGCCAGGGCCCCCTTGGAGGCGGTGTAGGCGGCAATGCCGGGAAACGCGAAATAGGAGGCATAGGAGGCGATGTTCACGATCGAACCCGACCGGTTCGGCATCATCGCCTTGGCTGCTTCCCTGGAATGCAGGAAGGCGCCGGTGACGTTCGTCTCCATCTGCCAGTTCCAGTCTTCGCGGCTCATGTCGACGAGGTTCTTGTAGAGGATGCGGCCGGCATTGTTGACCAGGATGTCGAGCCTGCCGAAGCTGCCGAGCGCGAGCGCGACCGCCTTCTCGGCCGTGCCTTCGGCAGTGATGTCGGCGACCAGGGTGACGAGCCCGTCACGCGCCAGTTCCGTCACGGCGGGATCGATATCCTCGGCCACCACCTTCGCGCCACGTGCATGGAGCAGTTCGGCAATGGCGCGGCCGATGCCGCTTGCTGCACCCGTCACCAGGGCGACCTTGCCCTCAACCTCGTTCACCTCAGTTGCGATGGTGGTCATGAGACCTCTCCTTGCGGGATCGGGGTGAAATCGACCAATTCGCTGGTCCCGCTGCGCGTTTGGTCGCCGTCGTTCCGACGTGGGACCGGTATGTCACCGGCCCGACGCATCATCTCTCGGGCCCTTGCCCGGCCTGTCGGGGTCTTGCGCAAATCATCCGGGCGGCGGCTGGCGGCCTGAGGCGTCGGCCCGAGAATTGGATTGCGGTTTTCGGGAAGGCCGATCCAAACGCAGAAAGCTTGCCGGGCCGGATAGGAGATCCGGTCCGGTGATTTAAGCTCCGCGATATGCGCCTGGAGAGACGCCCGTTTCCTTGCGGAAGACCTGCGAGAAATGGCTCGGGCTGGAATAGCCGATGTCCATGCCGATGGAGATGATCGACCGGCGCGTCTCGCGCAGCAGCTGCCGTGCCAGCGCGATGCGCAGCCGGATGAAATACTGGGATGGCGCGAAACCGGTCGAGCGCTTGAACTGCCTGCTGAAATGCGCCTCGCTCATCTCGGCTGCCTGCGCATAGCGCGCAAGGCTGAACTCCTCCGCGAGGCTTGCCTGCATCAGCTCGGTGACCCGCCGCAGGCGAAAGGCCGGGATGGCGCCGCGGCGATGGGCCGACTGGCGCGAGGCCTCGCGATAGCTGCGGACGAGATGCAGGGCGAGTGCCTGTGCCAGGCTCTCGATCAGCAGGGGGCTGGCCTCGTGCGAGCCTGTCAGCTCGCGCTGCAACGCCCTGATCAGGGCCTCCAGGCCTGGATCGCGCGCGCCCGAGGTCTCGCGAAGGAGAGGGCGCTCCGGCATGCCGAACAGGTCCTGCGCCGCACGCTCGAGCAAGGGCAGGCCCAGATAGAGATGCATGACGAGGAAGGGCGTCTCGGACCGGGACCGCCAGCGCAGCTCGTAGGGTTCGTCGGAATCGGTCAGGAAGAAATCGTCTTCGCTCACGTCGCTGGCCGTCCACTCGCCGCCGATGCTCCGCTCCTCGACCGTCGCCGCGCCCGAAAGAACCCAGACGATCAGTGGTTCGGCCACTGCGGGAACGATGAAGCCGTCCTGGACGGTTTCGCACGCGAAAATCTGAACGATGACATCCCGGGGAGCGCGGGCGGAGCGGCCGGCGATCAACTGGCCCCGGATATGTGTCTCCAGCATCTCCGCCGAAGTTTTCTCGGTCACCCCAGCAGAAGGTCCCTGGGGCTGTTCCGGCGAGCGTTGTCCCTGCATGTGCCGGGGCCTGAGGCTGCCTGCCGCCCGATCGCCATCGGGAGGGGATCGGGCGGCCCCGTTCACGGCCTTCATGCGCTAAGACCGTCAAACACGGTCTCGAGCAGCGCATCGATGAAGTCGTCGGTGATGTCGGAGCCGATATAGGGAATGAGCAGGCGGTGATAGATCGGCCCGTAGAGCAGATCGAGTACGATGTCCGGATTCAGGCCGGGCCTCAATTCGCCCTGGGCGATTGCCTCGCGGACGATGTCGCGGGCGATCTCCCGGCGTGGCTCGACCCAGCGTAGCCTCATCGCTTCGAGCAGGCGTGAATCGACCTGCGCCCGTCCGAGCAGCGAACGCATGATCCTGCCTTGCTGGCCGTTATAGGCACGCACGAGCAGTTTCATCGACAGGCCGAAGCTCTCGCGCGCGGTCGCGCGCTTCTGAATCGGCGCCGCCCTGGTCACCTCGGTGAGAAATGCATCCATGACGATGGCGGCGACGTTCGGCCAGCGGCGGTAGATCGTGGTCTTGGCGACGCCTGTGCGCGCGGCGATGCCTTCGATCGTCAGCGCGTCGAACCCGAGTTCCTCGCCGAGTTCGAGCGCGACCTGAAGGATGGTCGCGGTGGCGTCCCCGCGGCGGGATCCGGTGGGTTTGGCGGCCGCCGCCGCGGATCTGGTGTCCATCATCTCGGTCCGGTTGTGTCTGCGCCGCAGCGCTGCGTGCAGTCGGGATCGCCTGAGCTTGGCGACAATACGCTACGTAGCGTAGCGTGACAATCGGAAGGCCGGCGTCACCGGCAATGCCGCCAAGTTGGGCCGCCCTCGCACTGGCGGCGGAGCCTTTTGGAAACACGGATGCATCTGCTCTCCGCGATGCGGGACCTTCGGAGAGGGGAGCCTGGCTTCGTCGCGCCCCAAGCTGCCTCCGGACTTCGTTGACACGCATTTCGTGAAACGCTAATTCTCGATCTAATACGTATTAGATTCCAGGAGAGGGCGTTGTCGCGCGAGCCGCATTCATCGAAACGTCCGGGAGTCGCGACCAGCACGGATGTCGCGAAGCGTGCGGGCGTCTCGCAGGCGACTGTTTCGCTGGTGCTGAATGGTGCGAGCGGGCGTGTCGGCTTGTCGGAGGCCACGCAGCAGCGTGTGCGCGAGGCGGCTGCCGATCTCGGCTACACCCCGAACTCCGTTGCGCGCAACCTGAGGCAGCGGCGCACCAATACGCTCACCTTCATCACACCCGATATCGGCAACCCCTATTCGGCCGAAGTGATCGGCGCCGTGCAGCAGGTGGCGCAGGAACGCGGCTATCTGCTCGACGTGCTCGTCGCGGAGGACGAGGCCGCCAAGCTCAAGGCGATCGCGCGGCTGCGCGGGGGCGTTTCGGATGGCGTCATCACCTCGGCGCCCACACGGGCGATCTGGGATGCGTTGAAGGAACTGGCACGACACGGCGTCCCCTGCGTCGCGCTGCAGGATCAAGGCGATGGTACGGAAATCACCTCCGTTGGCGTCGATCTCGAGGGCGGGGGCTACATGGCGACGCGCCATCTGCTCGCCTGCGGCTATCGGCGGATCGGCCATATTTCGGGCCAGCAGCGGCATCCCTTGCGCGAGCGGGAGCGCGTGCATGGCTATCGTCGGGCGCTCCTGGAGGCCGGTCTGCCGCCGCGTCCGGATTGGGAAATCGAAGTCGCGAACTCTCCGGAAGGCGGCGTGAAGGCGGTGGAGCTTTTGCTCGCCTTGCCGCAGCCGCGGCCAGAGGCGCTTTTCGTGTTCAACGACCAGATGGCGATCGGCGTGCTGCACGGCTTGCGCCGTCACGGCCTGCGCGTGCCCGAAGACATAGCGGTGGTCGGCTTCGACGGCATCGCGCTCGCGGCTTTCACCGTTCCGGCGTTGACGACGGTGGAGCACCGCCGGCTCGAGCTTGGCCAGCAGGCGGCGACGAGCCTGATCGATCAGCTCGAGGGCGGGGAAAGCCCCGTTCGGTACACGCAGCTTCCGGTCCAGCTCGTGATCCGGGAATCCTGCGGCGGCCTAAAGGGTGGTGGCCTGCCAGCCTAGAGCCCGCATCCAGCAACACCAAAAAACCAAGCCGCGAAAAGCGGTGATGATCCAGGGAAGGAAACAGGGATGACGAACGTCAACGGAACAGGCACGGCTTTCTCCCGGCGGCACATTCTGGGCGCTGGGCTCGCTCTCTCGGCCGCGTCGGTGAAGCCGCTGCGGGCTCAGGCGCCGGTGAGCCTGAATTTCGCGGTCTGGGGCAATCGGGCGGAGGAGGATGCTTTCCGGCGGCTGATCGCCGGCTACACCGCGCAGAACCCGCATGTCTCGATCCGGCTGGAGCTCAGCGGCTCCTCCGGGCAATTGTACCAGCAGGTCGATACGCGCCTGGCTGGCCGACAGGCGCCGGACCTGGTCCGCATCCAGTACCAGCAGGTCGGCCGCTATGCGAAGGCTGGCGCCATCGTCGATCTGAGCGGGCATCTCGACGGCGGCCTGGCCGCGCAATTCGCCCCCGCGTTGTGGAAGGCGGTCACCTATCGTGACAAGGCCTTCGCCATTCCCCACCACACCGACACGCTCGCGGTCTATTGCAACATGGAGATGTTCCGGCGGGCCGGGATCGAGCTGCCGCGGCGGCTCGAGGACAGCTGGCGCTGGGAGGAATTCATCCGGATCGCCCGGATGCTGAAGGACAAGGCGGGAGCGCCCTTCGGCTTCGCCTGCGCCTGGCAGAACACCGCCGCTTATCGCTTTCTGCCCTTCCTCTACCAGAACGGCGGCAAATTGCTCGACGAGCAGCTGCTCCAGCCGCAGCTCTCGTCGAAAGAGGGCCTCGAGGCGATCGCATGGGCCCAGTCCTGGTTCGCCGACAAGCTCGTCCCGCCCACGACCTCGATCAAGACCAACGAGCAGACGCAGAACCTCTTCGCCAACGGAACGATCGGCATGCTGGTGCATGGCGACTGGCAGATTCCGTTCCTGCAGGACGCGATGAAGCAGGCGGAATGGCAGGTGACCTATATGCCGCGCAACGTCAGCATGGCCTCCGATCTCGGCGGCAATTGCCTCGCGGTGACGCGCGACAGCAAGAACCGTGACGTCGCCATCGACTTCCTGCGCTATGCCACCAACGAGGCCAATATGCGCGATTTCTGCGTCGCCGCGGGCTTCCTGCCGGTTCGGCGCAGCCTCATGGATACGAAGCTGGAATACCCGCTCCGTCCCGACGCGATGCAGGTCTTCGTCGAGCAGTCCCGGACGATCCCGGACCATCTGGCCGCGACGGTGACGCTGCCGGATTTCAGCCGCATCAATACGAAGCTCGGCGAGCAGCTCGACCTCGCCTTCACCTCGGGCCAGTCGCCAAAGGACACCGCCGAGAACATCGAGGGCACCATCCGCAGCGTCCTCAAGGGGTGACGTCCGTGTCGCCTTCCCTCCCGTCTGCGAGGTGATCCATGTCCGACAGCGCAGTCATGGCCAGCTCCGTGCGCCCCGCCACCGCGGCGCGTACGCGCCGCTCCTTCCGGCGACCCTGGATGCTGCCCTATCTCCTGATCACGCCCAATCTGCTTCTGTTCAGCGCCTTCAGTTTCTTCCCGCTGCTCTACGCCTTCTACATCAGCTTCCATGACTGGAGCCTGATCGGCGAGGTCACCTATGCCGGCCTGGCCAATTATCGCAGGCTCGTGGCCGACACGCAGTTCTGGCACGCGCTGTTGAATACCGCGGTCTATGCCGTGGCGTCGGTGCCCACCACCATGGCAGGCGGGCTGCTCCTGGCCGTGGCGTTGAACCGGCGGATGCCGGGGCGGGTCTTCCTGCGCAGCGTCTATTTCCTTCCGGTCGTGGTGTCGGCCGTCGCCACCGGCATCATCGCCGCCTGGATGTTCAACGAGCATTACGGTGTCATCAATTCCCTGATCGTGCGCCTCGGCGGCGACCGGATCCCCTGGCTCTCCTCGCCGGCCTGGGCGCTGCCGTCGCTGGTGATTGCGACGTTCTGGGTGAGGGTCGGCTTCTGCATGGTGGTCTATCTCGCCGCGCTGCAATCGATCCCGACGCTCTATTACGAAGCCGCCACCATGGACGGCGCGTCGCCCTATCGCCAGTTCTGGAAGATCACGCTGCCCTTGTTGCGGCCTGCCACCTTCCTGTTGCTGATTCTCAACGTGATCCACTCCTTCCAGGTCTTCGACCTGATCTACGTGATGACCGGTGGCGGCCCCGGATTCTCGACGACGATGCTGGTGCAATACATCTATCAGTCCGCCTTCATGACCTCTGAGATGGGCTATGCCAGCGCGATCGGCGTCGTGCTCTACGTCATCGTCCTGGGCTTCACGATCATTCAGTGGCGGGTCAGCCGCCAATCGGAGAACGTGCTATGAGCGGCGTCACCTTCGAGGCGGGCGCCAGGCGCCCCGGCACCCGCCGAACCGGCAATGTGCTGATCTGGATCGCTGTCGTGCTCGGCGCGCTGGCGATGATCTTTCCGCTCTACTGGATGTTCGCGACCGCGATCCGGCCTCGCTCCGAGGTCTTCCAGCCAGTGGTGAGCCTGATCCCGCAGGTGCTGACGCTGGAGAATTTCAGGAATGTCGCCCAGCGGCATCCATTCCTGACCTGGGTGATGAATTCGACCTTCATCGCCGTGATCGCCGTGGTGATCACCGTGTCGGCGAACCTGCTTTGCGGCTACGTCTTCGCCAAGTTCCGCTTCCCCGGGCGCGACATCCTGTTCTTCGCGATCCTGGGTGCGCTGATGATCCCGATCCAGGTGATCCTGGTGCCGGAATTCCTCGTGACCTCCTGGCTGGGGCTGCTGAATTCGCCCTGGGGCGTCATCCTGCCACGTGCGGCCGAAGCCTTCGGTGTCTTCATGGTGCGCCAGTTTATGGTCAGCATTCCCGACGAGCTGATCGAGGCCGCCCGACTCGACGGTGCCAGCGAGATGCGGATCTTCCTGCGCATCGTGCTGCCGCTCTCCAAGCCGATCATCGCCGTGCTGGTGATCTTCACCTTCATGTGGCGCTGGAACGACTTCGCCTGGCCACTCGTCGTCCTGACCGACCAGGAACTCTTCACCCTGCCGCTCGGCCTGAACCTGCTGCGCGGCGAGGCCAATCCGGACTGGGGCGGCGTCATGGCGCTGGCCCTGATCTCCCTTCTGCCGATGCTGCTCATCTTCCTGATCTTCCAGCGCTATCTGGTTCAGGGGATCGCCAGCACAGGCCTCAAGTGAGCCCTTTCCCGACCTCTACCCAAGAGAGACATGACATGACCAAGATCGCCATGATCGGTGCCGGCAGCGTCGTCTTCGTCAAGAATCTGCTCACCGACATCCTCAGCCTTCCCGCGCTGAAGCAATGCGAGATCGCATTGTACGACATCGATGCCGAGCGCCTCGAAACGGCGGGAATGATGGCGCGCTGGACGTCCAGCCAGTTCGATGCCGGGGCGACCGTGACCGAGCACGCCAACCGCCGGCGCTGCCTGGAGGGCGCGGATTTCGTGATCAACATGGTGCAGATCGGTATGCACGAGGCGACGCTGCTCGATTTCGAGATTCCGAGCCGCTACGGCCTGAAGCAGACCATCGCTGATACCGTCGGCATTGGCGGCATCTTCCGCGGGTTGCGGACCATTCCCTTCATGGTGGACCTGGTCGGGGACATGCGGGCGGTCTGCCCCGACGCCCTGCTGATGAACTATACCAACCCGATGAGCATCCTGACCTGGGCGGTCTACAGGGCCTTCCCCGAGCAGCAGGTGGTGGGGTTGTGCCACAACGTCCAGCACACGGCGCGCGATCTTGCTTCCTATCTCGGGGTCGATCGCTCCCGCTTGAGCTATGACTGCGCCGGCATCAACCACATGACCTGGTTCCTGCGGCTCGAAATCGACGGCAAGGATGCCTATCCGCAGCTGCGGCGTGCCGCCCGCAATCCGGAGATCTTTGCGAAGGACAAGATCCGTTTCGCCCTGCTGGAGCATCTCGGCCGCTTTGTCAGCGAATCCAGCGAGCATACGGCCGAGTACACGCCCTATTTCCTGCGCCGCGAGGACCAGATCGCGGAATTCGACGTGCCGGTGGACGAGTATATTCGCCGCAGCGAGCGCAACCTGCGGCGCTATGCCGAAACGCGGCAAAAGCTGCTGGCCGGCGAGAGCTTCCCGCTCGAGCGCAGTGACGAATACGGCGCCTCGATCATCAACGGCATGGTGACGAACGAGCCGCAGCTCATCTACGGCAATGTCCGCAACACCGGGCTGATCGAGAACCTGCCGCAGGATTGCTGCGTCGAGGTGCCGGTGATCGTCGACCGCAACGGCCTGCGCGCCTGCCATGCCGGCACGCTCCCGCCGGAACTCGCCGCCCATTGCGCACCGCATGTCTTTGTCCAGGACCTTACCGTGCGCGCTGCCCTGGAAGGCGACCGGGACGCGGTCTACCGCGCCGCGGTGCTGGACCGCCATGCCGCGAGTGTCCTCTCGCTGCGCGAGATCCGCGCCATGGTGGACGACCTGATCGCGGCCCATGGTCCAGCCATGCCGGTCGGCATTCGTTCGGCGGCACTGGCCGCCTGAGCGGCCCCAGGCAGGGCAGGCGGCCTGCCTGCCCGCAACGACAAGAACGATAAGGCAGCAAGGAGGGAACGATGAGTTGGCTGACCTTGGAGCATGTCCATAAGCGCTTCGGCGATCACCCGGTGATCCAGGATGTGAGCCTCTCCGTGACCAACGGCGAATTCGTCGTCTTCGTCGGTCCGTCCGGCTGCGGGAAATCCACCTTGCTGCGGATGATCGCCGGGCTCGAGGACATCAGCGACGGCACTTTGCGCATCGACGACGCGGTGATGAACGAGGTGCCGGCGGCGCAACGGGGCATCGCCATGGTGTTCCAATCCTATGCGCTCTACCCGCATATGAATGTCTACAAGAACATGGCCTTCGCGCTCGAGACGGCGCGGATGACCAAGGCCGAGATCGATATGCGCGTCGCCCGCGCGGCGGCGATCCTGCAGCTGGGCCATCTGCTCGATCGCAAGCCCAAGGAACTCTCGGGTGGGCAGCGGCAGCGGGTCGCCATCGGCCGCGCCATCGTGCGCGAACCCAAGATCTTCCTGTTCGACGAGCCGCTTTCCAATCTCGACGCGGAGCTGCGCGTGCAGATGCGGGTGGAAATCGCCAAGCTGCACCAGCAGCTCGGCAACACGATGATCTATGTCACGCATGATCAGGTCGAAGCCATGACGATGGCCGACAAGATCGTGGTACTGCGCGCTGGAAAGGTCGAGCAGATCGGATCGCCATTGGAACTCTACAACAACCCCGTCAATCGCTTTGTCGCCGGTTTCATCGGCAGCCCGAAGATGAACCTCCTGCAAGCCAGGATGTTGCCGGCGACCGGAGGAGAAGCACGCGTGGCCCTGGCCGAGACGGTGTTGCCCCTGCCGCATCTGCCTGGCCAGGACGGCGCCGATTGCAGCCTCGGCGTACGGCCCGAGCACCTGCGGCTCGGCGGTTCCGGCACGCGGATCGGTGAGGCGCAGGTCCAGCTCGTGGAACAGCTCGGCGGCTCCTCGCTGATCTACGGCGTCCTGTCCGATGGCCAGCCGATCACCGTCCAGGTCGAGGGGCAGCAGAAGCCGAAGCCCGGCGAGCGGGTGCCGCTGCATGTCGATATCGCCCTGGCGCATCTGTTCCTGCCCGACGGTCTGCGCGTCAATGCGCAGACCGCGGCACGCGGCTGAGGGGCGGGATGGCAAGGATCCGCCTCGGACTCGTCGGGCTCGGCAAGATCGCGCGCAGCCAGCATCTCGGCGCCATCGCGGCCACGCCCGGTTTCGAGCTGGTCGCGGCGGCGAGCCGGCAGGGCACGCTGCCCGGCTTGCCGGTCTTCACCTCGCTCGGCGCCATGCTGGCCTCGGATATCAAGCTCGATGCCGTTGCCCTTTGCACCCCGCCTCAAGGCCGGCATGCGCTGGCGGCGGAGGCGCTCGCGGCCGGCTTGCATGTTCTGCTTGAGAAGCCGCCGGGCGCGAGCGTCAGCGAACTCGGCCCTCTCGTCGCAAGGGCGGAACGGAGCGGCCGGACGCTGTTCGCCACCTGGCATTCGCGTTTCGCGCCCGCTGTCGCGCCGGCGCGCGCCTTTCTCGCGCGGCACCGGCCGCGCTCGGTCGTGATCATCTGGAAGGAGGATGTGCGGGTCTGGCATCCCGGACAGGACTGGATCTTCGAGCCCGGCGGGCTTGGCGTTTTCGACCCCGGCATCAATGCGCTGTCGATCCTGACCGCGATCATGCCCGAGCCGGTCTTCGTGACCCGCGCCTCGCTATCCGTCCCGGCGAACCGCCAGGCGCCGATCGCCGCCGAACTCGATCTCGCGGATGCTTCGGGGTTGCCGATCCACGCAGAATTCGACTTCCGCCAGGCGGGCGAGCAGAGCTGGGACATCCATGTCGAGACCGAGGCGGGCCGTCTGACGCTTGCCTCGGGCGGCGCGACGCTGAGCCATGACGGCCGCATCCTGGTCGACGAGCCGGAGCGGGAATATGCCGAGATTTACCGGCACTTCGCAGCGCTGATCCCGGAAGGCCGCAGCGATGTCGACCTCGCGCCGCTGACCCTAGTCGCCGACGCATTCATGCTGGGGCGGCGTTTGCTGGTCGAGCCTTTCGAGGGGTGATGTTTCCCGGGAGCGATCTGATCGGGCTCAGTTCGTTCGCCGTCGTGCTTGAGTCCCTGAAGAGCGCCCCGTAGCCACTTCCGTAAGCGGCGTCCTCGAAGTCGGCGTGGCGAGTGCGTGCGCAGCGATCACCTGCCGCGCCGCCTCGAACACCGCCTTCGCGTGCTCTTCCGCCGGCAGCCCCTGATTGGGCACCTCGACAGAGAGCCCGACGTCCGCCGGAAGTTCCGCCAGGAGGTCCTGCAAGGGCAGGGAGGCCTCGCCTGGAAGCCTGCGTCCCGCTCGCGCCTCCCTGATGATCTCGTCGAATGTCGTCGGGCGTTCGGCGACCGCGTCGCAGAGCTGCGCACTCCTGATGAAATGCGACGGGATCGTTCTCAGGTCGATCGGGAGACCGCCGCCTCGCGAAAGATGAAGGGCATCGACCAGGATCCCGCCATTTGGCCTGTCGGCCTCGCCCACGATCGCCGCGGCGTCCTGAATTCTGGCGACACGACGCCATGGCATGTTCTCGATGTCGACGCCCATGCCGAGGCCTGCCGCCACGTCGCACAGAGAGGCGAAGCTGGCGACGAGCCGCCTATGGTCGGGATCGTCGCCGCAGACGCTCAGGCGTCTGGCGCCGAGTTCCGCCGCGCTTTCCAGCATCGGGATCAGCGCGTCCGCTGCGAAATTCGCGTCGATGACGACGAATTCGATATCGTAGACGCGCAGGCCGGTCTGGGTCAGCAGGGACCGTATCGACCGCATCTGGGCACTGCCGGGGCGGATCTCGTAGAAGGGCGCGCCAGGAAAGGCCGGATGCAGACGAAGCCCGACCGCGGAGAAACCGACTTTCGCCGCGAGTGCAACGAAGTCGAGCGGCGGCACATCGATCGTCGTGAAATGCGCGATTCCAAGGGGCGGCTGACCTGATGGCGATGTCACGGGGCGTTCCATCGGTTCAAGGCTGCAACTGGCCGGCAAGGCTGTTGTGGAGGTTGGACCCGGTGCGCTGGATATGCTCGCGAAGCTTGGCGCAGGCATAGTCGGCATCGCGGGCGACCGCGCCCTGGGCGATTTCGCTGTGCTCGGCGGCGACGTTGCGATCCCCGCCCTGGGCCATCAGGAAGATCCGCCGATAGCGGTCGTTCAGATTGTGCAGCATGACGCAGGCGTTCAGCAGGAGCGGCATCCCGCAACCGGCGAGGAGCATCATGTGGAAGTCGCGATGCGCGTGCTCCCAGGCTTCCAGCGTCGCCGGCTCACTGGCGATCCGCTCTGTCCGGTTGAGACGGTGGAGGGAGCGCATCACGTCGCTTTCCCAGGCCAGGTCGCCTCTCGCGATGGCTGAGGAGAGCGCCAGGCTCTCGAACTCGACGCGCAGCTTCGTGATCTCGGCAAGGTTGGACAGCGAGACCGGCGCGACGGTGTATCCACGGTTGTCGTGCAGTTCGACGAGCCCCACCGCGATCAGGCGGGCAAGCGCTTCGCGAAGCGGACTGAGCGAGACGTCGAGCTGCCGACGGACGATGTCGAGATTGATTTTGGAGCCGGGCGCCAGCTGCCCCGACAGGATCGCCTCGCGGAGGCGGTTCACCAGAAGCGACGCCTTGGTGTTCTTTGCCGTCGCTTCGGCGCCTTTCGATGGAAGTTCGGCGGGGGGCAGGTCGTCGACACTGATGGTCATCGTCCCTCCCTTGGGCCCGTTGGCGCGAGAGCTTGGTATGATAATCGATTATCTATGTCAATCTGGCGATGGCCATACGCCGCGAGTGGATTGGATGTTTTCCTCTGTGCGGTGTGAGTCGTCGCGGAATGAGCCAAATTCTGTCCGATTCTGCGGAATATCGCGATTGAAGTGCCGCGCTCGGCGCTTATGAAGATGGCGCGTCGCATTCTTCATGTGGCTCCTGATTGACAGATAATCGATTTTACAGGAATGGAGATCACAGGGAGGACGCCATGATCATCGAGAGCCACCAGGATGTGACCCGCGATGCGCTGGCCGTCATGCAGCGCACGAAAGACCCGCGCCAGCGCGAGATCCTGACCTCGCTGGTCAGCCATCTCCACGCCTTTGTCCGTGATGTGCGGCTGAGCGAAGCGGAGTTCCGCGAGGCGACCGCGATCCTCAACGAGATCGGCAAGCTGGCCAGCGACAGCCATAACGAGATGGTGCTCATGGCGGGCTCGCTGGGTGTCTCGTCGCTCGTCTGCCTGCTCAACAACGGCGATGGCGGCAATACCGAAACGTCGCAGTCGCTGTTGGGGCCATTCTGGCGCTTGAATGCTCCTCATGTCGAAAATGGCGGCACGATCATCCGCTCCGACACGCCGGGCGATCCGCTGCTCGTCACCGCACGTGTCCTGGACCAGCGCGGTGCTCCGATCGTCGGCGCCGAGGTCGATGTCTGGCATGCGTCGCCCGTCGGGCTCTACGAGAACCAGGATCCCGAGCAGGCCGAGATGAACCTGCGCGGCAAATTCACCACCGACAGCGAAGGGCGCTTCTGGTTCTCGACGGTGAAGATGGTGGGCTACCCCATCCCCACCGACGGCGTGGTCGGCCGGCTGCTCGCCGTGCAGGACCGGCATCCCTATCGTCCGGCGCATCTGCATGCGCTGATCGTCAAACCCGGCTTCAAGGTGCTGATCTCGCAGGTCTACGATCCACGCGACCCGCATATCGATTCAGATGTGCAGTTCGGCGTCACCAGGGCTCTTGTCGGCGACTTCATCCGCCATGACGAACCCCACCCATCCGACGCCACGGTGCCGGTGCCCTGGTATTCGCTCGACTACACCTACGTCATGGAGCCCGGCGAGACCGTGCTGCCGCGCCCGCCGATCAAGTGACCCGTTCGCGCGGCCAGCGCCGCCAAGGAGTGTTCCGATGCTGACCGATACCGAACGCCAGCAGGCGGCCGATGCCTTGCTCCAGGCGGAGCGCACGCTGAAGCCGATCCCGCAGCTCAGCAAGACCTATCCCGCGATCGAACTCGAGGACGCCTATCGCATCCAGGGTCTCTGGGCCGATGCGCGGATCGCCGGCGGCGCAAGGATGGTCGGCCACAAGATCGGCCTGACCTCGCGCGCCATGCAGATGGCCTCGAAGATCAGCGAGCCGGACTATGGCTGCATCCTCGACGACGCGCTCTTCAACGATGGCGCCCAGATCGAGGCGAACCTTTTCATCAAACCGAGGCTGGAAGTCGAACTCGCCTTCATCATGGGCGAGGATCTCGAAGGACCGGGAAAGCGCATCTATGACGTGATGCGCGCCACGGAAATGGTCGTGCCGGCGCTCGAAATCATCGATTAGCGCACGGACGTTCCGCGCGCGATCACCGATACGATTGCCGATAACGCCGCCTTCGGCGCGATCGTGGTCGGCGGCCGGCCGGTCCGCCCGATGGATGTCGACATCCGCTGGGTCGGCGCGACGCTGTCGAAGAACGGCATCATCGAGGAATCCGGAGTTTCGGCTGCCATCATGGGTCACCCGGCTGCCGGCATCGCCTGGCTGGTCAACAAGCTCCATGTCGTCGGCGCGGGGCTGAAGAAAGGGCAGATCGTCCTCGCCGGTTCCTTCACGCGGCCAGTCGACATCGCAGCCGGAGACGTCATACAGGTCGATTACGGCCCGCTCGGCGCCATCGGCGTCTCTTTCACCTAAGGTTGCCATGGAATTGCCGCCCAACACTTTCAAGCGCGCCCTGAACGAGGGCCGCCATCAGCTCGGCCTCTGGTGCAGCCTGCCTGGCGCTTATGCGGCCGAGGCGGTCGCCGGCTCCGGCTTCGACTGGCTGCTGTTCGACACCGAGCACTCGCCCGGAGACCCGCTGACCGTGTTGGCCCAGTTGCAGGCGGTGGCTCCCTATCCGGTCTCGGCAGTGGTCCGCCCCGCGAGCAACGATGCAGTGCTGATCAAGCGGTTCCTCGACTTCGGCGCCCAGACCTTGCTGATCCCCTATGTCCAGAATGCGGAGGAGGCGAAGGCGGCGGTCGCGGCGATGCGTTATCCGCCAGCCGGCATCCGCGGCGTCTCCGGAGTGACCAGGGCAACACGGTTCGGGCGTGTCGCGAACTACGGCAAGCGGGCAGAGGAGGAACTCTGCCTCCTGGTCCAGATCGAAACCCAGGAGGCACTCGACAATCTCGAGGCGATCGCGTCCGTCGATGGCGTCGATGGCGTGTTCATCGGCCCCGCCGATCTCGCCGCCAGCCTCGGCCATGTCGGCGAGCCCGGACATCCAAGCGTCACTGCGCTCATCGAGAAGGCGATCGGTCGCATCCGCGCCTGCGGCAAGCCCGCCGGCATCCTGACGCCCGACACCGCATTCGCCGCGCGCTGCATCGAGCTCGGCACGCTGTTCACGGCGGTCGGCGTCGATGCGGCCATGCTGGTCAAGGCGACGGACGCCCTGGCAAGGCAGTTCAGGTCGTGACGGCTGGTCAGGGTGCGGTGGAGAGTTCGGAGGCGAAGATGCGACTGCTGGACCGTGTCGGCCCACCTCCGGAGGGCCTGATCGAGCTTCTCGCGCCGAGCGGGACCCTGCGGGCAGCAATCAATCTGTCGAACTTCCTGCTGGTCTCCGGCCGGACGCCCGAGGGCGGGCCGGTTGGGGTGGCACCAGACATGGCGCGTGCCTTTGCCGATCTCCTGGGCGTGGAGCTGTGCTACGTCACCTATGAATCGCCGGGCCTGATTGCCGATGCCGCCGATCGCGATGAATGGGACATCACCCTGATCGGGGCTGAGCCGCAGCGCGCCGAATTCATCAGTTTCACTCCCGCCTATACCGAGATCGAGGCGAGCTACCTCGTTCCCGAAGGTTCGCCACTGCAGCATATCGGCGATGTGGATGCGCCGGGCCGGCGCATCGCCGTCACCGACCGGACGGCCTACGGGCTCTGGCTCGACCGCAACATCGCGCAGGCGACGCTGGTGCGGACGAAGACCATCGCCGATGCGGCCTCGGTCTTCCGCGAGGGCAAACTCGATGCCCTTGCTGGCCTCCTCCCGAGGCTCGTGACGGACCAGAAGGCGATCCCGGGCTCACGCATCCTGCCAGGCCGCTACATGGCCGTGCAGCAGGCCGTGGGAACACCGACCAAAAACGCCGTTGCAATCGACTATATCAAGCGCTTTGTGGCGATCGCGATCTCGTCCGGCTTCGTTGCCGGGTTGATCGACAAGCATGGGATCGAGGGTCTTACGGTCGCCCAGGATCAGGGCTGATCCTGGGCTGCGCAGTCTGGAAGGGCTGAGGCGGTTGCCGCCTCCCGTTAGCGTAAGGCGAAGTGCCGCATGATCTGTTCGGCTGCGCGTTCCGGCGCGGTCGTCTCCGTATCGATCGCGAGGCAGTTCTCGCGTGGGACCGGGGCTATGGCATAGCGCGACAGGAAATCGGAGCGGGCCTGGACGGAACTCGTCTTGCGTCGCTGCACCCTGTCGGGATTGCCGACACGCTGCGCGGCCTCGTGTTCCGAGCAGTACAGGAACACGGGAAAGACGGAGCCGCCATTCCGGACCACATCGTCTTCCAGCTGATCGAAGAACGGACGGTCCTCCAGCTCGGAATAGCAGAGGGTGACGATCAGACAGGAAATGTCGTTCTCGATCGCGGCCCGCAAGATCGATCCGCGGACCGTGTCCACCAGCTCCCAGAAGCCGGGAGCGTCAAAGTCGAAAATGGTTCGCGCGGCGTCGATGGCGGCATGATTGTCCAGCAGTCGCGCCGGCATCGCCGCAAGCAAGGCCTTGGCGACCGTCAGCTTGCCGCTTGCCGGTGCCCCGTGAAGAAAGATCAGCTTCATGGCGGCCATGCTATGGCGGATCGGGCACACCGCACATTGGCAATTCTGCTCAGCATCCAAAGCGATCATGGGCCTGGTGCGGCTGGTATATTGAAGAAGGGCCGGTTGCTCGCTCTCCCCAAAGCAGGTCGCGCGACAAGCGTGTGGACCGCTTGCATGCGCATGGCTCGCCATCTCCGGACGGCACCACGCCCTGGCCGAGCAGGAAAGGGCGTAGCGTCGTCTGTCGCCGTGGCGGTTCAGCCCCCTTCGGACTCCTCGCTTGCCATGCGCTGCGCCAGGAGCTTGTCGATCCGCCTGCCGTCCATGTCGACGATTTCGAAGCGCCAGCCTGCATAGTCGAAATGCTCGCCGATCTCGGGGAGATGTTCGAGCCTGGCCAGGGCGAAGCCGGCGATCGTGTGGAAATCGCCTTCCGCCGAGCGCAGCCGGAAGCCAAGCCGATTGAAGGCATCATGTGCCGGCATCATGCCGTCTATCAGGAGCGAACCGTCTTCGCGTACCACGATATCGGGCTCCTCGCCCTCGACATCGGGCAGGTCGCCGGCAATGGCTTCGAGGAGATCGGTCTGGGTGACGATGCCGTCGAGGCCGCCATATTCGTCGATGACGATTGCCAGGCGGACGGGAGCCTTCTTGAAGCGCTCGAGCACGCGGAAGATCGGCGTCGTCTCGTGCACGATGACGGGGTCGCAGATCACGGCCATGGGATCGAGCGCCTTGCCGTCCAGGACCTGGTCGAGAAGGTCCCGCTTCAGGATCATGCCCAGGGGCTCGTCGATGCCACCGCGCCCGACCAGCAACTGCTCATGGCGACATTCGCGTATGGTCCGCAGCATCTCGTCATGGGTGTCGTCGGCGTCGATCCAGGCGACGTCCCGGCGCGGTGTCATGATGTCGGCGATGCGGCGGTCGCCGATGCTGAGCACGCGCTCGACCAACTCCTGCTGCGCCGGCTGGAGGATGCCGGCCTCCTGGCTTGCCTGGACGAGGAGTTTCAATTCTTCCGGCGAATGCAGGGATTCCTCTCCCGTTCCCGGCCGCAGGCCGCACAGGCGCAGCACGAGATTGCCGAGGCCATTCAGCGAGATGATCGCCGGCCGCAGCAGGAACAGGAAGAGACCGAGTGGCCGTACGATCCAGAGCGCCGTTTCTTCGCTGCGCTGAAGGGCAAGGCTCTTGGGAGCGAGTTCGCCGAGAACGATGTGCAGGGCCGTGATGATGACGAAGGAGATCGCGACCGCGATCGCATGGGAGCTGGCCGTCGCCAGTGAGCCGGGCAGGCCGTTCAGGAGCGGCTCGATCAGGTGCGCCAGAGCGGGCTCTCCGATCCAGCCGAGCGCCAGCGAGGAGATGGTGATGCCAAGCTGCGTCGCGGCCAGATTCGCGTCGAGATTGTCGACGGCGCGCTTGAGGGCGGCGGCATTCATGCGCCCCGCGGTGACAAGCTCGGAAACGCGGCTTCGGCGCACCGCGACCAACGAAAACTCGGCCGCAACGAAGAAGCCGTTTGCGGCAACGAGAAGCAATACGGCAAGCACTCCGACCAGGTCGAACATGCTGCCATCGGTACTGGACATGGACTCCGTTCCGGCTGCAGAAGCAGCCATGCGTTGTTGATGGTGGAACCAGCCATAGCATGGCGGGGCGCGCGCTGTATGCGGGGTCTAGTCGCTCGCGCGGAGATCAAAGCCGCGTCGATCGATCATCGAAACGAAGGTGTCGCGCCTGTCATCCTTGCCAATAGTGGGCGATCTGCCATTCTCATCCGATAACATCTGGGGAATTGGCGGTGAAATACAGGTCGATGGGCGTCGGCGATCCTGCGCCGTGGTTCGAGCAGCGTTCCACAAGCAACCCGGCCTATAAATTCTCCAGCGCGGCCGGGCGCTATATTGTCCTGTGCTTCTTCGGTTCCGCTGCCCGTGCAAGCACGGTCTCCGCGCTCAAGATCCTGTCCGAGCAGCGGGACCTCTTCGATGACAACAAGATCGCCTTCTTCGGCGTCAGCAACGACCCCGATGACGAGATCAAGCAGCGCGTCAGGCAGCGCATGCCCGGCATCCGTTACTTCTGGGACTTCGATCTGTTGATCAGCAAGGAATTTGGCGTCGCGCCCATCGAGGCCGAGCCAGGTACGGATACGCCCCTGCGTCGCGCCTGGTATGTGCTCGACCCGACGCTGCGCGTCATGGCGGTCTTTCCGTTCACCCGCGAGGGAGGCGAGCGAAACGAGGTTGCAGCGTTTCTCGCCGCGCTTCCACCGGTCGACGCTTTCCCGGGCTTCCAGGTGCATGCGCCTGTCCTCGTATTGCCCAATGTCTTCGAGCCGGATTTCTGCCAGCAGCTGATCGCTCTGCACGAGGCCGATGGCGGCAATGAATCCGGCTTCATGCGCGAGAAGGACGGGAAGACCGTGCTGATCTCCGATCATGCCCACAAGCGACGCTCCGACGTCCTCATCGACGACGTGGAGCTGATCAAGGTCATTCAGGGCAAGATCGGCAAGCGCATCATTCCCGAGATCAGGAAGGTCCACCAGTTCACGGTGACCCGCATGGAGCGTTATCTCGTGGGCTGCTACGACGCGGAGACGGGCGGGCATTTCGGCGCGCATCGGGACAATACGACCCAGGGCACGGCGCATCGTCGCTTTGCCGTCTCCATCAACCTGAACGCCGATTTCCAGGGCGGCGAGGTCAGCTTTCCCGAATATGGCGCGCGCAGCTTCAAGCCGCCGCCCGGTGGCGCGGTCGTCTTCTCCTGTTCGCTGCTTCATGCCGTCTCGCAGGTGACGCGGGGCAAGCGCTTCGCCTTCCTGCCATTCCTCTATGATGATGCCGCAGCCAGGCTACGGGAGGACAATCAGGTCTTCATGGAGGCCGGGGGCAGTTATCTCGCCAGGACGAGCTAAGGCATCAGCTACGAAAACTGGATTGCGGTTGGGAAAGCCGATGCAAACACGGAAGCTTAGATCATCGGGCCGGATACGATATCCGGCCGATGATCTAAGGCGTAGCGCGCGGGCGCGGCCGGGGAATTCGGCCGGCCATCAGGCCGGGAGCAGCCCTGGACGGCGGCTCAGTTTGTCTGCGGCTACAGGCTCTTAAGGTTGCATGGCATATGATGCGTCATCGTGCGGCGGCGTCGTGGGCGGCCTGCAGAACGGGGCGAGTGTGTCAGGGACAGCATGACGGTCGGCATCGCAGAGACAGGAACCGGCGCGGCCGCTCCCACATCAGGCGCCCCGGCCGACGAGGCGCGGCTCGTTGCCGCGCTGCTCAGCGGCTTCGGCCTGTTCATCATGATCCTGACCTTGCAGCCCTTCGCCGGTGCGCCCGACGGCACGGAGGCCGGAGCCTCGACCGGCAATGTCGTCAACCAGATCGGTTATGTCAGCCTCGCCATCGTCTATCTCGGGGCGATGCTGCGGCTGAGCGAGCGGGCCGCGCTGGCGCAACTGCGCTGGAGCAGCTGGATCATCGTCCTGCTGGTTGCCGCCTTGTCCACCACGCGTGCGCCGGACCCGGAAGCCGCGTTGCGCGGACTGCTGCTGACCGCCTTCGCCATGGTCGTCGTGGTCGGTGTCCTGCTCCTGCCCAGGACCGAGCGGGACTTCGCCAGCGCTGCGGCCAATGCCACGCTCGCCGTGCTCCTGTTGGTCTATGCCGTCATCCTGCTTGCTCCGCATCTGGCGATCCATGGCTCAGAGGGGGTTGAGGGCGGCCATGCCGGCGACTGGCGCGGCCATCTCTCGCACAAGAATTTTGCCGCGCCGGTGTTCTCGATCCTCATCATGTTCGGCATCTATTGCTGGCGTATGGGGTTCAAACTGCGCGGCCTGCTGATCATCGGCCTCGGCGCGATGTTCGTGCTGAACAGCGGTTCGAAGACGACGATGGGCTTCCTGCCGGTGGCGATCGGCCTCGTCCTGCTCGGCCGCGCCATGGCCGGGCCGCGCCTGATGCTGTTTGCCCATGCCGTGCTGGTGCTGCTCGTCGCCGCGCTGACGATCGGCACCGTGCTGTCGCCGACATTGCTCAGGATCTCGACTGCCCTGATCTCCGACCCCACCTTCACCGGCCGCGACGAGATCTGGCGCTTTGCCAGCGCCCATATCGGCGAGAAGCCCTTGTTCGGCTACGGTTATTTCGGCTTCTGGCAGACGCCTGTGGTCTCGACGCTGGAGGAGAATTTCGAGGCGAGCTGGGACGTTCGCGGCATCGGCTCGGCCCATAACAGCTATCTCGACGCGATGGTGATGTTCGGAATTCCCGGCGCGATCGTGATGACCTGGTGCCTGATGGTCCTGCCTCTCAGGAACTATCTCCGTGCCGACCGGATCGCGGCGAGCCGGAACCTGGCCGACCTCTTCTTGATGATCGTCATCTTCATGACCTATGTCGGCATGCTGGAATCGTTCTTCCTCAATCGTGCCGACCCGCTCTGGATGCTGTTCGCCCTGGCCGTGTCCGGGCTCGAATTTGCCAGCCGCATGTCGACGAGGCGCCCCTGACCGCGGCATCCCGGGTCTTCAACGGACCGCCGGCGCCAGGCTTGCCGCGTTGCCGTCGGCCGCCGGATCCGCTGGGCTTGGCGACGGGGGCCGGTTGCCGAGGACATAGCGCTTCACCCTCAGGAACGGCTTCTCGATGAACAGCCAAGAGAGCAGGGCGAAGCCGATCACCAGCGGGGTCGAGACCAGAAACAGCAGCAGCCCATTGCCGTGCAGGACGTCGAGCTTGGCGACCAGCGCCTGCTGGATCGGGAAACCGTAGAGATAGATGCCGTAGGAGACGTCGAGCTTGCGGATCGTTTCCGGCAGCTTCAGCGGCAGCAGCCCGATATAGACGACGCAATAGGTCAGGAAGGGTGTGACGAGGAAGGCGAGCTCGCGATCGCCGGACATCAGGACGAGCGAAGCTGCGAGCGAGCCGAGGAACAGCAGCCAGTGCATCTTCAGATGCTCGCGCCACTGGAAACAGATGCAGCCGGCGAAGAAATAGAAGACCACCACCGTCCAGTGATAATTGCCCGGCGTGACGCCGAAGCCGAACCGGTAGGCTGCGACCGTTGCGGCCAGCGTCAGGACGGCGACCAGCGCGGCGAACAGCAGCCTGTTCCTGACGATGCCGAAGAAGATCATCAGGGCCATCAGGATATAGCAGTAGAATTCCGGCTTCAGGGTCCAGAGATTCTGGTTGACCGTGTTCGGCAGCGGGTTGGTTTCGAACACACCGGGCAATTCGAAGCGGATGCGCCCGACGACATTGCCGAAATACTCGAAGAAGCGGATGTCGTGGAAATAGTCGGATAGCAGATAGGTCGTGAAGATCGGGCCGAGCACCAGGGCCGACAGCGTCACCTCGACGAGCAGCGCAGGCACGATCCGGATGAAGCGCAAGGTGATGAAGGGCCTGACCGCGCCGGTCCTGAGTGCGCTGCCGGTGACGAGGAAGCCGCTCAGCGCGAAGAAGGCCGGCACAAGGCTGAGCCGGAACAGGCCCTGCAGGCCGACCCAGTCATGGCTGCTGTCCATGCCGGCGACCCAGCCGGAATGAGCGCCGAGGATCAGCAGGGACAGGGCGAGCCGCAGGGCGTTGAAGCCGGGTCCCTCGCCATTATTGGCGCGCATGATGTCGCCGGCGGTCGGCACGCTGCGCAGGCGCCGGAGCAGATCGTCGCGGAGCGATGAGGGAGCAGGCATGGCGAGAATCCTTCTGCCATAGCCTGATGATGCCCAGCTGCCCTTCCGGCAATTTCTATTCAAATTCATCCTTAACTTTACGAGGATGGAGCCCTCGAAAACGGGAGGCGCGCCTGGCCACGATCCGGGTATCGGCGCCGATGCCGCCAGGCGCGTGATCCCGGCCAACCGGGTTGCATCGCAGCGGAAACTGGGACAGAGCTGGTTTCACTAGTCAGGACCCGGTGAAATCCCGGGTGGCTCTTCCGGCCGCCGATCCGCCGGACAACGCAACGACGGAATGATGAACGCCCCGGCCTGGTCCGGCGCTGTCCGTACGTGCGCGCCTCGCCTGCCTAGTGCTCGCGGCGAGGCCATGAAGGCTTCACTCTCCCCATGGCAATCTCTCATCTGCGCCGCGAATGGGCGCCCAACGTCACGCGCGAACTCCTGGCCGGCACGGTCGTCGCACTAGCCCTGATCCCAGAGGCGATCGCATTCTCGATGATTGCCGGGGTCGATCCCAAGGTCGGGCTCTACGCCTCCTTCTGCATCGCCGTCGTCACCGCCATCGCGGGCGGCCGGCCGGCGATGATTTCGGCGGCGACAGGCGCCATGGCGCTCGTGATGATCACGCTCGTCAGGGAACACGGGCTTGGCTATCTGTTCGCCGCGACGGTCTTGACGGGCATCTTTCAGATCGTGGCCGGCATCCTCAGGCTCGGCAACCTGATGCGGTTCGTCTCGCGCTCCGTCGTCACCGGCTTCGTCAATGCGCTCGCGATCCTGATCTTCATGGCGCAGATGCCGGAACTGCTCGGCCGCGGACCCGTCGTCTACGCCATGACCGCCGCCGGGCTCGCCATCATCTATCTGCTGCCACGGCTGACCAAGGCGGTGCCGTCGCCGCTGGTCGCCATCATCCTGCTGACCGCGGTTTCGCTCTATTTCGGTCTCGATATCCGCACGGTCGGCGACATGGGGGCGCTGCCCGGTGAATTGCCGGTCTTCGCGATTCCTCAGGTGCCGTTCACCCTCGAGACGCTTTGGATCATCACGCCCTATGCCCTGACGCTGGCCATGGTCGGTCTGCTGGAAAGCCTGATGACGGCGGCGATTCTCGACGAGATGACCGACACGACGTCGGACAAGAACCGGGAATGTGCCGGCCAGGGCGCAGCCAACATCGTCGCCGGGTTCTTCGGCGGCATGGCCGGCTGCGCCATGATCGGCCAATCCGTGATCAATGTCTCGTCGGGCGGCCGCGGCCGCCTCTCGAGCCTATGGGCCGGCAGCTTCCTGCTGTTCCTGATCGTGGTGCTCGGCCCTTCTGTCGCGCAGATCCCGATGGCGGCGCTGGTCGCCGTCATGATCATGGTCTCGATCAACACCTTCCAGTGGCGCTCGCTGCAGACCCTGCTGATCCACCCGAGGAGCTCCAGCGTCGTCATGCTGGGCACTGTCGCGGTGGTGGTCGCAACGCATGATCTGGCGAAGGGCGTGCTGTTCGGCGTCATCCTCAGCGGGCTGTTCTTCGCCCATAAGGTCACGCGCTTCTTCGCAGTCGAATCCGAGCGCGAGGGCGACACACGTGTCTACCGCGTCACCGGGCAGATCTTCTTCGCGACCGCCGAAGCCTTCCATTCGGCCTTCGATTTTCGCGAGGAAGAGGTGAAGCAGGTCGTGATTAATCTTGGCGCAGCCCATTTCTGGGACATCACCGCGATCAACGCACTGGACCGCGTCGTGCTCAAGTTCCGGCACCAGGGCATCAATATCGAGGTCGTTGGCGTCAACCAGGCGACGGCAGCGATGATCGAACGCCTTGCCGTCCACGACAAGGCTCACGGACCGCTCGCATCGGGGCATTGAAACGGGGCTGCAACGGGCCGCGGCGATGTTGGGCGCAGGCCGGCCCAGCACCAGTGTCATGCCGCTGTTCGGCTTCCCTTCGACGCCCGCCCATGTGGCTAGATCGCGTTGACCGGAACCGCCTCGGCGGCCGTCTTCCGCTCGCTGTAGCGCGTGGTGAGATAGGCTGCTCGGTCGCGCGTCAGCAGCGTGAAGCGGACGAGTTCCTCCATCACGTCGACGACGCGGTCGTAATAGGGGGAGGGCTTCATGCGGCCCGCCTCGTCGAACTCCTGAAAAGCTTTTGCGACGGAGGACTGGTTCGGAATGGTCACCATTCGCATCCAGCGCCCGAGCACGCGCAATGTGTTGACGGCGTTGAACGACTGCGAGCCACCCGAGACCTGCATCACCGCCAGCGTCCGGCCCTGGGTCGGGCGCATCGAGCCAAGCTCCAGCGGTATCCAGTCGATCTGGTTCTTGAAAACGCCGGTGATCGTGCCGTGACGCTCCGGGCTGCACCAGACCTGCGCCTCCGACCATAGCGCCAGATCCCGCAACTCCTGAACCTTCGGATGGTCCGGCGGGACGCTGTCCGGCATTGGCAGGCCGGCAGGGTCGAAGACCCGCGTTTCGGCCCCGAGATGCTTGAGAATGCGTTCCGCTTCGAGTGTCAGCAGCCGGCTGTAGGAGCGCGTCCGAAGCGAGCCGTAGAGCAGAAGGATTCGCGGAGGATGAGTGGCGCGCCGGGCGGGCTCCAGCTGGCTGAGGTCGGGAGCGACCAGGTGGTCGAGGTCGACATTCGGAAGATCGGTCATGGCAGCGCCTTTGCAGGATTGCGCGGGCTTCCCCGCTCGTACCAGCCCCGGGAACGGTTCACGATCCAGACGACCGACAGCATGACCGGAACTTCGATCAGCACGCCAACCACCGTCGCGAGGGCGGCGCCGGAGTTGAACCCGAACAGGCTGGTGGCCGCGGCCACCGCGAGCTCGAAGAAGTTCGAGGCTCCGATCAGGGCGGAGGGGCCAGCGACGCAATGCTTCTCGCCGGCCGCACGGTTGAGGAGATAGGCCAGTCCCGCATTGAAATAGACCTGGATCAGGATCGGGATGGCGAGGATCGCGATGATCGATGGCTGGGCCAGGATCTGCGCGCCCTGGAACCCGAACAGCATCACCAGGGTCGCAAGCAGGGCGACCAGCGCCACAGGCGATAGGGCGGCGAGAAGCCGTTGCAGCGCGTCGTCACCGCCGGAGGCGAGCACGCTCCTGCGGATGATCTGCGCGACGATCACGGGAACGAGGATGTAGAGCGCGACGGACAGTGTCAGCGTGCCCCAGGGAACGGTGATGGCGGACAGGCCAAGCAACAGGCCGACGATCGGGGCGAAGGCGACGATCATGATCGCGTCGTTCAACGCGACCTGGCTTAGGGTGAAATGCGGCTCGCCCTTGATCAGGTTCGACCAGACGAAGACCATCGCCGTGCAAGGCGCCGCCGCCAGGATGATCAGCCCGGCGATATAGGAATCGATCTGATCGGCGGGAAGGTGAGGGCGAAACACCCAGCCGATGAAGAGCCAACCCAGCAGCGCCATCGAGAACGGCTTCACGGCCCAGTTCACGAAGAGCGTGACGCCGATCCCGCGCCAATGCTGGCCGACCTGGCGCAAGGCGGCGAAGTCGATCTTCAGCAGCATCGGGATGACCATCAGCCAGATCAGGACTGCCATCGGCAGGTTGACCCTGGCGATCTCGGCGCTGCCGATCGTTTGAAAGGCGCTCGGGAACAGCTGGCCGAGCGCGACGCCGGCAAGAATGCACAGCGCGACCCACAGCGTCAGGTAGCGTTCGAAGCTGGACATCGGATTTTCCTAAGGCATCGGCCCGAAAAGTGGATTGCGGTTTTCGGGAAAGCCGATGCGAACACGGAGAGTTAGATCATCGGGCCGGATACGATGCCCGGTCCGATGATCTGGCCGCTCGCGACGCGGCGGCCGGCCTCATCGACGATGCGCTGGCCGTCCTCCTTGACGAACGGACCGCGCTGCGGCGGCAGCAGGTCGATGACCTCTTCCGAGGGGCGGCACAGCCTCACGCCGTTCGGCGTCACGACGATTGGGCGGTTGAGCAGGATCGGGTGCTTCTCGATTGCGTCGAGCAAGGCGTCGTCGCCCAGCGACGGATCTGCGAGGCCGAGTTCGGCGAATGGCGTCCCTTTCTCACGCAGGGCCTGCCGGAGCGTGAGACCCATGCGCGCAACCAGGTCCACGATCATCGCCCGGGATGGTGGCATCTTCAGATAGTCGATGACGTGAGGTTCGACGCCGGCATTCCTGATCAGGGCACGCGTGTTCCGCGAGGTTCCGCAGTCGGGATTATGGTAGATGATGACGTCCATCGGCGGGGACCTTCGGTGGGAAGCAGGGAACGAGCTCGTCGATGAGCGGCTGGCACAGGTCAGCCCGCCCGCCGCAGCAATCCTTCAGCAGGAAGGCGATCACCGCGCGGAAGCCGTCGAGATCGGCGCGATAGATGACCGAGCGGCTCTGCCGCTCGCCCGCAATCAGTCCTGCGCGCGACAGGATGGCGAGATGAGCCGACATCGTGTTCTGCGGCACGTCCAGCAGCCGCGCGAGCTCGCCGGCGGGAACGCCTTCGGGCTCGCGATTCACCAGCAGCTTGAACGTTTCGAGGCGCGTAGGCTGCGCCAGCGCCGACAAGGCCAGGATGGCTTTTAAATTATCCATATATCCAGACTAATGGATGTAATAGACCTTGGCAAGCGCCTCCGCTTCCTTGAACGTCACCCTCGGAATTCCCGGCCGTGCCGAATGAGGCCCTACATGCGCGAAGGGGTGAGTTGACGCTGCAATCCGTCTCCCAGCGGCGGAGCCTGGCCGGTTCCGTCCCCTCGGCGTCGCGGCGATCGCTGGCTCAGTCGCAGCCCGGCCCTGCACCGGTAGGGTGGCGCTGTTCGGCCTCGCTCGCCTCTTCGGAATCGCCCATCGCTTCGGTGAGGGCGACGATCCGGCGGCGCGTCTTGAAGTTCCTGATCGAGGCGAAGGCCTTGGCCAGGCGGATGCCGTCGCGGGTGGCGAGCAGGTCCGCAACCTCCGGAGGCGGGGCTTCCGGCGCCGAATCTGCCGCCGGAGTGGAGATCGCGGGCGCCCCATCGAAGAAATGAGCAACGGGAACCTGAAAGATATTGGCGATATGCTGGAGCCGGCTGGCACTGATCCGGTTCACGCCCTTTTCGTATTTCTGGATCTGCTGAAACGTGATCCCCAGCAACTCGGCGAGCTTCGTCTGGCTGTAGCCCGTCAGGCGGCGCAGTCTTCGCAGCCGAATGCCGACATACTCATCAACCCGGTTCGGTTCCTTCACCTGTGTCGCCCCTGACTTTCAGCCGATCGAAAAGGGACTATAGGCCCCTCAAGCCGTTCTTGCCCGTCTCGGTTGAAAAGTCAGCCGACCAACGTCGCCCCAAATGATGCGAACGAGGCGTAGTGCGCTTGTGGCGGCGGCGCGTGCCGGCTTGCTCTCTCGCGCGCGGCGGGGCAGGGCGTTTGGCACCACGGACAGTTGCGCCGGCGGAGGTGGCCGTGAGGGCCGCCATGGAATTATACCAGCGGCCCTCAATAATGACCGATCTGAGCCCAGTTTCGCGTTCCGATTGAGGTGATGGTCTTTGGCTGTGCGACGAGGCGGTTCCATGCGTCGCAGGCAGCATCGATAATGTCGTCGTAGGTGTCGAAGACGCGGTTGGAGAGCCAGTTGGCGCGCAGGTACTGCCAGACATTTTCGACCGGGTTCAGTTCCGGGGCGCGGGAGGGCAGGAAGATTGGGGGGCTTTCCGGTACAACCGGAACTGAGGTGCACCCAAAAGCGACATTGCAATTAGGCTGTTGCAAAAGCCCTCCTCAATCGCCGGATTTTTGCGTCTGACATTTGCGACGTGAATTGCTGAGCATTTTTATTGTGACCATTCAGCGTCGGAAAATCAGGATATTTGTGAAGTTTTCTGCTCTGTCGAAAACAAGCGTTTTCGACAGAGCAGTCTAAGCAACTTCGTCACAACGCGCTCAAAGTCAGATGCGGCATTCCGTTTGATGTTTTTCGCGTCGAATTTCCGTTGCTATCGATCACGCTTCTAACAACACGACGCATGTTGGAAAAACTGTCGAAAGTAACGGTGTCCACCGGCTCATCAAGGCGGACGGTGACAGAATATTGACTCCCAAAGGACGACAATGCGGTGATTTCGCCCTTAAGCGGTTGCCCAAGATACCGCCCCTGCACCCTTTGGTGCACATGGAAAGGCGACGGAACGGTCTTGGTGAGGCGAGCGGACAGGGTGTTCCAATCGCGTGCGCCACTCTGACGGGCGATCAACTCTAGGGCTTGGGCATGGCCTATTACAGTACCTTGGTCGGCAAGTGCATTCCTTAGAGCCTTTGCGTGCGCCTTCGCTTCTGCGATGCTTCTGGCGGTCATGGCATGCTCCTCAGTCCGATCCCTGCTGCTGCTCCCCGCGTTTTCAGGGCGGTAGCAAGCACAAGAATGGCGATTGTTGCGGTCAAGCCATCGGCCAGTGGATAGGCGAACCACATTGCGTCCGTACCCCACATCGCCGCAATGGCCGTAATCAGGGCCGGAAGCAGTACGAAAGGTTTGGCCATGGTCAGAAGAGCTGCGCGGGCTGGTTGGCCGATGGCCTGAAAATAAAGACCAAGCACGAGAACCGGTCCCGAGAACAGATATACCGCCGCCATGGGACGGAAGAGCCGTCCGACCTCGGCAACCACATCGGAATCTGTGACAAACGCTGCTCCGACGACAGAGCCTAGGCTCAGGAGCAAAATCTCCACGGCAAGACCGTAGACCAACGCGGTTGCTACGGCGATATACAGGACATTGTCCGAACGGGTATAGAGGCGCGCTCCTACATTGTTGCCGACGATGCTCTGCATGGCCATCGCAACAGCCATGATTGGCAGGAAGGCAAAGCCGAAAATCCGTGTCGCGATCCCGTAGGCGGCAATGGTCTTGGCATAATCGGCGCTGCCCGCGAGCCGTAACGCTAGAACCACGGTTGCTGCCGAAAGCGCCATTCCAATGAAGCCCAGGCTGACAGGTGCGCCCAGCCCGGCAATATGTCCCCAGCCGCCAGTCCAGCGGTTCTGCCAGAGGCTGCTAAGCGGCATCATGCCCCCGACGTACTGACGCAGACCTGCCAGTAGCACCAGTCCAAACCCCTGCGCCATGACCGTGCCGAAGGCCGATCCGGCAACGCCCAGTTCCAGCGGCACGATCAAGATATAGTTCAGCATAATGTTGATGAGCGTCACCCCAAGGGACACGAGCGCCATCAATCCGGCCCGCCCTTCATTTCGCCAGGCATCGGCATGAATCCCCAAAAGGAATTGGACCGGCGTTCCAAAAACGGTGATTGCAAGAAAAACCCAGACCATCTCGGCAATCGGACCGTCGGATCCTGCAACGCCTATGGCAAAATCCCACCCCCAAGCAAGGAAGAGCAGGATCAAGGTCAAAGCGATCATCGTGGCAAGTCCATGAGCGCTGGCGAAAGAAGCACCCGCCGCTTCATGGGCACCCGCGCCAAGCTGGCGAGCCAACAAGCTGGACATCCCCCCGCTGACAAGGGTCGAAAGCGCGATGGTCAACATCATGACCGGAAAGGCGATGCCGACCGCCGCCATCGCTTCAGCCCCAACGAAATGGCCAAGAAAGGCCGCATCGATAATACCGAGCAGCCCATTCATCAGCATGATGGCAACCATCGGTAGTGCGGTCACGGCAAAAATCCTACCCGGAGGGGTAGTCAGAAAATGGTTGTCGGGTGACTGTCGCGCAGACATCACTCACTCCTCCAAAGAGGCATTTCGACTATGATGGGGGCCTGCATTGCCCACCGACGAAATGCTTCGAGGGTGAGAAAGGTCTACATGCCGGGCTTTACCGTGACTTGCGTCTGCAGGCGGCAGGTGCTCGGAACCTAAGCCGCATCAATCACTACAGCGAAGTATTGTCAATATAATACCAAGGGCCGCTGAAGTTGACTCACGGGATCTTTTCGGCGGCCCGGATCACTGACTCCATAGGCGCGAGGAGGTTTCGCGCCATGCCTGCTGCGGTGAAGCTTCGGACGGATTACTCGGCCTTGGACCTGTGACGGCTCGCCGCCGCATCCAGGCACGCCAACCAGAGCCGGCGGCTTCTCTCGTTGGCAGCGGTTCTCGACGGCATGGATCGGGAGCAGGCAGCGCGGATCGGCGGCATGGACCGGCAGACACTGCGCGACTGGGTCCATCGGTTCAACGAGCACGGCCCCGATGGGCTCCGCGATATTCGATCCAAGGGACACCCACCCAAGCTGTCGAAAGACCAGCTGATCGCGCTCGCCGAGTTCGTCGAGATCGGCCCCGACCGTGCCGTCCATGGCGTCGTGCGCTGGCGTCGCATCGACCTGCAGAAGATCGTCCTCGAGCGCTTCGGCGTCGACTACCACGAGCGCACGATCGGCAAGGTTCTGAAGCAGATCGGCTTCTCCCATATCAGCGCGCGGCCGCACCATCCGGCCCAGGACGAGCGCGTGATCGAGTCGTTCAAACAAACTTCGCGGTGACGCTGAGGGCCCATCTCGCCCATGTCCCGAAGCGGAAGGCCATCGAGATCTGGTTCCGGGACGAGGCCCGCATCGGCCAGAAGAACGGCCTCGTCCGGCAATGGGCCAGGCGCGGAACGAGGCCGCGCCAGCCCCCCCGATCAGCGCTGCGAAAGCGCCTACCTCTTCGGCGCGATCTGTCCAGCAAGGGGCGTCGGCGCAGCGCTCGCCATGCCCTTCGCCGACACGAACGCCATGCAGATCCATCTCGACGAGATCGCCAGGACTGGCCAAGGGCGCGCATGCGGTCCTGCTGTTCCGCCGCGCCGGATGGCACACCACTGGCAAACTCGTCGTGCCCGCAAACATCTCCCTGATCTTCCTGCCCTCTCGCGCCCCGGAACTGAACCCGGTCGAAAATGTCTGGCAGTACCTGCGCGCCAACTGGCTCTCCAACCGCGTCTTCGACACCTACGACGACATTATCGATGCTGCCTGCGACGCATGGAACCGCCTCGTCGCATAGCCAACGACCATCACCTCAATCGGAACGCGAAAGTGGGCTCAGATCGGTCATTAAGGAGGGCCGCTGGTATTACAGGCCCCGAGCCCGCCCCCGGACAAACCGGTCGGCTCGGCCTGGAAGCAGGATCGCCCGGGGCAGAGCGGGCTAGTCGGTGGTGCCCAGCGGCGCGCCGACGCCGGTCCGCGAGGTGATCAGGTCGTAATGTTCGACGCGCCGATGGGCGGCGAAGTTGAACATCGTCTCCTTGCCGAAGCGCGTGGCATCGAGATCGCAGGCATGGACCAGCAATCCGTCCTCGTCATGGTCGAGTTCGCCGACGATCTTGCCGCTGGGATCGGCGATCAGCGTGCCGCCGAACAGCGGGAAACCATCCTCGACGCCGGCCTTGGCGACCGCCACGACCCAGGTCGAGTTGTGATAGGCGCCGGCTTGCACCGACAGGCGATGATGAAACAGGCGGTCGGCCAGCGTCTCGGTCTTGGAATGGCCGTTGGTCGTCGGCGTGTTATAGCCGAGCACGACCATCTCGACGCCCTGCAACCCCATGACGCGATAGGTCTCGGGCCAGCGCCGGTCGTTGCAGATCGCCATGCCGACCAGCCCGTCCTCGAAACGCCAGACCGGGAAGCCGCGATCGCCCGGCTCGAAATAGCGCTTCTCGAGATGCTGATGCGCGCGGGTCGGGTCGCGTTCGGCATGACCGGGCAAATGCACCTTCCGGTATTTGCCGATGATCTGGCCGGTCCTGTCGACCAGGATCGAGCTGTTGAAATGCCGTCCTTCCGGTGTCAGCTCGGCATAACCGAAGCTCATGGCGATGCCGAGCGCCCGCGCCGTGTCGAAGAGCGGCTGCGTGTCCGGGCCGGGCATCGCGGTCTCGAACCACTGGTCGGCCTCGACACGGTCCTCGCAATACCAGCGCGGGAAGAAGGTCGTCAGGGCGAGTTCCGGATAGATGACGAAATCGGCGCCGCGGGCCTTTGCCTGATGCATCAGCGCGATCATCCGGCGCACGACCGATGCGCGATCATCGGCGCGGTGGATGGGACCGAGCTGAGCCGCTGCAACGGTAAGAAGGCGGGACATCGAAAGAGACTCCTTGGGCTGTGAAGGCCAGTTCAAACTGGCTGCAATCTAGCCGGGCGCCACCAAAACAAGTATATACCAATTCTCTACTGACCTATAATGGGGGGTTATGTACCATGGCGATGAATCTTCGGCAGATCGAGATGTTCCGCGCGGTCATGGTGACAGGCTCGATCAGCGGCGCGGCGCGCCTGCTCTCGGTCTCCCAGCCGGCGATCAGCCGGCTCCTGTCCTATACCGAGGATCGGCTCGGCCTGACGCTATTCGAACGCGTCAAGGGCCGCGTCCAGCCGACGCCCGAGGCGCGGCAGCTCTTCGCCGAGGCCGAGCTGGTCCATCAGGGCGTGACGCGGGTCAACGACATGGCGGAGGAGCTGCGCCGCGGCAGCGCGGGGTCGATCCGGCTGCTCGCCAGCCCCAGCGTCGGCCACATGCTGGTGCCGAAGGCGATCGGCCGCTTCCGCCAGTCCCACCCCGATGTGCGCGTCGATTTCGAGATCCTGACGCTGGCCGAACTGATCGCGCGCATCGCCAGTCATCGCGCTGATCTCGCCGTCACCTCCATGGCTGTCGAGGATCCGAGCGTGAAAGCGACGCAGATCGCCGAGGGGCGCCTGCGCGTGATCTTTCCCGAAGGGCATCCGCTCGGCAGCAAGCGCGTGCTGAAACCGGCGGACCTCGTGCCCTATCCGATGATCGGCTACGGCTCGCAGACGCCCTATGGCATGGTCGTCAACCGCGCCCTTGGCACCACGCCAAAGCCCATCCGCTTCAACGCGCAGGTGCGCTTCACGCCGAATGCCTGCTCGCTGGTCCAGGCCGGCGGCGGGATCGCGATCGTCGACGACTTCGTGCTGGTCGACAATGCCTGGCCGAATATCCGCTCCCGCCCGCTGGTGCCGAAGACGACGACGCGGCCGCATCTGCTGTCGTCGCGCGTCGAGCCGCTGTCGCGGATCGCGCGCAGTTTCGTGCAGGGGCTGATGGAGCTGCTGCCGCTCACGACAGACCCCGCCATGCCGGATTGAGCGGGGGCGGATGCCGTCGTTGCACGATGTGCGGCGCAGCATAACCATATATTATGTACCGCAGCGAAATTGGTATTTGATTTGATCGGCGTCCCCACTGTTTCTGTCCAAAGGGGAACCAGGAAGGGCGACCACAATGTCGAAGTTCACGTCGAGCACTCTCACAGCCGTCTTCAGCGCAACCGTCGCGCTGTCCATGCCGTCCGCAAGCCATGCGGCGGACAATGTCCATCTCATGCTCGACTGGATTCCGACAGGCGATTACGCGCCCTATTATGCCGGCATCGCCTCGGGCATCTATCAGCGCAATGGCATCGAGCTGCGGATCAGCAAGGGCAACGGCTCCGGCGACACGCTGAGCAAGGTGGCGGGCGGCGCGGCCGATATCGGCATGGCGGATATCTCTGCCCTGTTCACCGCGCGTCAGCGCAGCTCCGTGCCGCTGAAGATGATCGGCGCGGTCTATGCCCATTCCCCGCACTCGCTCTTCGTGCGCAAGGATTCCGGGATCACCACATTCACCGGGCTCGAAGGCAAGAAGATCGGCATCACGCCGGGCAACAGCCATCGGCTCTACTTCCCGGCGGTCGCCGCCGCGGCGAAGACCGATCCGAACAAGATCGAATGGGTGACGGTCGACGGCTCGGCCATGGGCCCGCTGCTGATCAGCGGCAAGGTCGATGCCATTCCGTCCTACTCGACCAATTTCTACTATCAGAACAAGCAGGCCCAGCGCGCCGGCAAGGAGCTCGCCTTCCTGCCCTTCGTCGAAGCCGGTTTCGCGATCTACTCGCTCGCCTTCCACACCACCGAGGCGAGCGTCAAGAACCGCCCGGAGATGCTGAAGAACTTCATGAAGGCGACCACGGAATCGTGGGAGGCGGCGCGCGACAACCCGCAGGCCACCTGCGAAGCGCATGTGAAGGCGATCCCGCAGGTCGATCTCGATGATTGCCTCGGCAGCCTGAAGGCGACGCTGGGCTTCATCTTCACCGATCACGCCAAGCAGGCCGGGGTCGGCGGCATCACCACCGAGCGCCTGAACAAGACCTATGAGGTCGTCGCCCAGTCGCAGAATCTCGACCCCAAGCTCGATCCGGCGACCGCGGTCGACATGTCCTTCCTGCCGCCGAAGAAGTGATGAGAGCGGACAGGGCAGGGGACGCCGGAGAACAGACATGATTGAAATCAGCGGGGCCGGCCAGGTCTTCGGATCGGTCGGCAATGGCGGCGTGCGCGCGCTCGACGGGATCGATCTCACGATCCGCGACCGGGAGATCGTCACGCTCGTCGGCCCTTCCGGCTGCGGCAAGTCCACCTTGCTGCGGCTCGTCTCCGGCCTGGTGCCGCCGACGGAGGGCAGCATCGCCATCAATGGGGAGCGCGTCAGCGCGCCACGGCAGGACACCGGCATCGTCTTCCAGGCGCCGACCCTGCTGCCCTGGGCGACGATCATGGAAAACGTGATGTTCCCCTCGACGATCATGGGGCGTGCCGATGATACGGCGCGCCGCAGGGCGAAGGACCTGCTGGCCGTCGCCGGCATTGCGGATTTCGCCGATCACCGGCCGCGCCAGCTCTCCGGCGGCATGCAGCAGCGCGCCGCGATCTGCCGGGCGCTGGTGCATGATCCCGACATCCTGCTGATGGACGAGCCCTTCGGCGCGCTCGATGCGTTGACCCGCGAGATCATGACGATCGAGCTGCTGCGGATCTGGGCGAACGCGCCCAAGACCATCATCTTCGTCACCCATTCCATTCCCGAAGCGGTGATCCTGGCGGACAGGGTCGTCGTGATGTCGCCGCGGCCCGGCCGGATCGCGGAAATCATCGATGTCGATCTGCCGCGCCCGCGCGATTTCGCCATGTCGGGCCACCCGGAATTCCAGCGCTGCGCCGGACGCATCCGCGAACTGATCTTCGGCGAGCAGGGGACGCATTTCGATGTCGAACACTAAAACCCTGCGCCTGCTCGGCGCGAGCCGCGAATTCCTGATCCCGCTTGTCGCGCTGGTGGTGCTGATGGCGATCTGGGAGGTGACCGTCCGGGTCTTCGCCATTCCCGAATACCTGCTGCCGGCGCCCTCGCGGATCTTCCAGGACACGGCCGCGATGGGCCCGGCGCTTGGCGAGCACACGCTGGCGACGCTCAGGACCGTGCTCTTCGGCTTCCTGCTCTCGATCGCGGTCAGCTTCCCGCTCGCCGTGCTGATCTCCTCCTCGCGGCTGGCGGCGGATGCGATCTACCCGCTGCTCGTGCTGACCCAGTCGGTGCCGAAGGTCGCGATCGCGCCGATCCTGGTCGTGGTGCTTGGCCCCAACGAGCTGCCGCGCGTCATCGTGACCTTCCTGGTCGCCTTCTTCCCGCTGGTGATCTCGATGACCACCGGCCTGCTCGCGGTGCCCCCGGAACTGGTCGAGCTTGCCCGGTCCTGCCGCGCGAGCAAGCTGCAGGAGCTGCTGCGGGTGCGTCTGCCCTATTCGATCCCGTTCGTGTTCTCCGGCCTGAAATCGGCGATCGCGCTCTCCGTCGTCGGCGCCGTGGTCGGCGAGTTCGTCGCGGCGGAACGGGGCCTGGGCTATCTCATCACTTCGGCGACGGCCTTTTTCAAGGTTCCCGTCGCCTTCGGTGCCATGCTGATCCTGGCCCTGCTCGGCATTGTCCTGTTCCAGCTGATCGTCGTCGCCGAGCGGGTGTTCTTCCCCTGGGCTGCGGCCGAGCAGCGGCGCTGATCCCGCGGCGCCGAGAAGGAGACCCGCCATGACCGCAAGCCCGCTCTACACCATCATCCGCAACGCCCTCGTCCTGCTGCCGGAGCGCGTGCAGGCTGAACCACTCGACCTGCTGCTGGAAGGCGACACGATCCGTGAGATCGGTCCGCGCGGCCTGTCCGCACCGGAGGGGGCGGCCGAGATCGACGCCTCCGGCAAGCTCGTCCACCCCGGGCTCGTCAACGCCCATACCCATGGCCATGGCGCGCTCGCCAAGGCCATGGGGGACCGCTGGTCGCTCGAACTGCTCCTGGCCGCCGGCCCCTGGATCAGCGGCAACCGCAGCCTCGAGGACAAATATCTCAGCGCCGCACTCAACGGCGCCGAGATGGTGCTGAAGGGCACGACCGCCTGCTACGACCTGTTCTTCGAGGTGCCCGCGCCGTCGGTCGAGGGCATGTCGGCTGTCGCACGGGCCTATCAGGATGTCGGCATGCGCGCGACGATCGCGCCGATGGTCGCCGACACGACGCTCTATGAGGCCATTCCCGGCCTTTACGAGGCGTTGCCCGAGGCGCTGCGCGGCGAGGTCGACCGCTTCCGGATGCAGCCCTATGCCGAGACGCTGAAGGGTTTCGAGGCCTTCGTCACGCAGGCACGCTTCGACACGGAGCGGCTGAAGATCGCGCTCGCCCCGACGATCCCGCTGCATTGCTCGGACGGTTTCCTCGGCGCCTGCCGCGACTGCGCCCGCCGCTTCGGGCTTGGCCTGCATAGCCATGTCGCGGAATCGAAGATCCAGGCGCTCTCCGGCATGAAGCGCTATGGCCGCACATTGACCGCCCATCTCGACCAGCTCGGTCTGCTCGGCCCCGACTTCACGGTCGCCCATGGCGTCTGGCTCGATCCCGAGGACATGCGCATCCTCGCCGGACATGGTGCCTCGGTCGCGCATAACCCGGCGAGTAATATGCGGCTGGGCAGCGGGCTTGCCGATGTGCGGGCGATGCTCGCGGCCGGCGTCAATGTGGCGATCGGCACGGACGGCTCGAATAGCGGCGACAACCAGAACATGTACGAGGCGACGCGCCTGGCCTCCTTCGTCTCGAAGGTGCGCGGGCCCGACGTCCGGGAATGGCTGACCACACCGGAGGCGCTGCACGCGGCGACCGAAGGGGGCGCCCGCGCGCTCGGCTTCCAGGGCCGCATCGGCCGGATCGAAGGCGGCTACAAGGCCGATCTCGTCTTCGTCGATCTCGGCCATATCAACTGGCTGCCGCATAACCGCACGGTCAACCAGATCGTCCATGTCGAGGATGGCACGGCGGTGCGCGACGTGATGATCGGCGGCCGCTTCGTCGTGAAGGAGGGGCGCCTGCTGACGCTCGACCTGGCGAAGCTGGCGCGCGAGGCGGAAGCGGCGCGCGAGCGGCTGGAAGCGGCCAACGCGCCCATGAAGCTGCTGGCCGAGAAGCTGCAGGATGCGGTCGCGAGCTTCTGCGTCGGCCTCGCCCGGCAGCCCTACCAGGTCGAGCGCTACGGCGCGCCGCTGCGCTGAGGCACGGCTCCGTTCGGCATTCGGCCGTCGAACGGAGACCCCCCTTCGCGGACGCGACCGACCGGCCGGCTTCGCTGATGGCCGGTCGTCGGCGCCGGCCTCACCAATATGCCCGGTAAACCGTACGGGGGTAATAGTGCGGGCCGTAATAAGCCCGGTTCCAGCCGTAATAGCGCGGGGCATAATAGACCGGCCGCGCATAGTAATAGCCCGGGCGATAATAAGCCCGCGGGCCATAATAGGAATAGGCGGGATAGCCATATCCGTAGCCATAGGCCGGATAACCGTATCCATAGGCATAGGCGGGCGTCGTTGCTGCGGCGACCAGACCTCCGAGCAGCGCCCCGCCGACGAGGCCGGCCGCGACAGCCCCGCCGCCCCAGCCATAGTTGCGATAATCCCCGCCGTGATAGCCCCAGCCGCCCCCGCGCCAATATTGCGCGTCGGCGGCTCCGACACTGCCGGTCATGATCAAAGCGGCAGTGGCGAGCGTTGCGAGTTTCCTCATGACACCCTCCCACCTCTTGCTGTGACGCAAGCGAGGCCAACCGACGCCATGTCGCTTCCGCTATCCCCGGCAGAAGTGCCGTCGTGGTCCGGTGCTTTCGCGCCAACCGTCTCCGATAATGACGAATTTACACGCGTTTCCGGCGCGATGCAGCAGCCTTGATGCCGCGCGCCGGCGCGGCGGGGCGGGCGCTCGCGGCAATGGAGCCCTAGACATCGGCGAAGGACGCCCAGATGCTCGGCATATGCCGCTGCCGGAGTTCCGAGCGCCGGTGCTCGCACCTGCCTGGGCAAGGCAGCGCTTGAGGATCGGCTGAAGTCTGCCAGGGAGCATTGGGAGTTGCGGACACCGCGGCTCGACGCGCGTCCGCCCGTCTGCAAATCTTCCACGATGACAAGCAAGCCAGAACATCTTGTTGCCGCGGGCTATGACGAGGTTGCAGACGCCTATCTCGAACGGTTCGGGGTATCTGCCGTTCGTCAGAAATGGGTAGGTCGTCTTGTCGACAGCCTGCCAGCCGGAGGCGGCCGGGTCCTCGATCTGGGCTGCGGTGCGGGCATCCCCGTGGCGCGCGACCTTGCGGCATTGGGACATGCCGTCATGGGTGTCGACGGATCGACACAACAAATCCTCAGGGCTGGAAGGAACGTGCCGCTGGCGACATTCATCCAGGCGGATATGTGCGACGTGCAGTTTGAAGCTGGCTCTTTCCATGCCGTCGCTGCCTTCTATTCAATCACCCATGTTCCGGCTGTCCAACAAGGCCCGCTGATCCTGAAGATCGCGCGATGGCTGAAGCCGGGCGGCGTCCTTGTTGGAAGCTTTGGAACAGGCGCCCCGGGCGAGTGGATCGGTGAATGGCTGGGAACCACCATGTTCTTCGGTCACAACGGCGAAGCGGAAACACTGAAATATCTATCCGATGCTGGATTGATCGTCCGCAATTCGTCGATCGAAAGGCAGGACAACGAAGAGGCCTCCTTTCTGTGGATCGAGGTAACGAAGGAGGCCTGAGCGCTCTTGCTCAATCGGCTATTTGCGTCCGCGGCCCGGGAAGGACCGCAGAAGCCCATGCACGTCCGTCAACATCGGTTGCAGAGGAACCCGGCGATTGGCCGGCTGGCCCCGCGTCGCGGCCGCCCCTGGCATCGGGGCGCACCGGCTAAGTCGGCGTCTCCCTCATTGGCTGCAAGATCCTGACTGCGAGGTCGCGGCCGCGTTCGAAGCAGCCAGGGCGACTTCACCGGGACGCAGCGGAGTGCTGCGTCTTGACGCCCCGGCACGGCAAGTTCAGCCTCACCCAACAGCAAGATGAGATGGGGCGAGTCCATGCGGGGGCAGGTTTCGAAGGCGCTTGTTGCAGCCTGCCTTCTTGCCGGTCTCCCGGTCGGATCGGCGCAAGCCACCGAGGGGGGCGCGAGCCTCTATGTCCCCGGCATTCACGGGCCCCTGGCGGGCGTCGTGCCGCCGCCAGGCTTCTATTTCGAGACCGATTTCTACAGCTATTCCGGACGTCTCTCGGCATCCAAGCAAATCCAGATCGGCGGCGCCGTCCTCGCCAATGTCCAGGTCGAGGCCCGCGCTGCATTCCTGACGCCGACCTGGGTGACACCCGTCGAGATCCTGGGCGGCAACCTGGCTTTCGCGATATCGCTGCCGCTCGGCGTGCCGCGCGTGAGCGCAGGCGCGGTCATCGCCGCGCCACGGCTGGGGCGAGCCTTTGCCCTCTCCGAGCGGGACGCCACCTTCAATGTCGGCGATCCGATCGTCTCCAGCCTCATCGGCTGGCATGCCGGCAAATTCCACTGGCAGACCGGCGTCTCGGTCAACATACCGTCCGGCTCCTACCAGGACGGCGAATTGTCGAATCTCTCGTTCAACCGCTGGATCGGCGACGTCTACGGGGCGCTGACCTATCTCGACCCTGCCATCGGGCTCGATATCTCGACGACGATCGGCCTTGAGATCAATGGTGCCAACACCGCCACCGACTACCGGAGCGGCAACGCCTTTCACGCCGATCTCGCCATCACCAAGAACCTGACCAAGGAGTTCTCCGTTGGCGTCATGGTTGGCCATTACCAGCAGGTGAGCGGAGATGGCGGCAGCGGCGCGAGCCTTGGCGCCTACAAGGGCAGGGTTACGGCGGTCGGCGGCACCATCGGCTATAATTTCGAGGTGGCCGGCACGCCGGTTTCAGCGCTCCTGAAGGTCATGCGCGAGGTCGAGGTCGAGAACCGCTCCCGCGGCACCATCGGGCTCCTCAGCATCGCTTTCCCGCTCGGCGGGCAGGCGGCACCTGCCGCGCCCACGCCGGCCGTGGTCAAGCGCTGACGGGACCCTGCGCCGGCATCGACGGCCGCGATCATTGCCTCGATCTGACCGGCCGGCCGGGCAGCGGCTTCCCGTACCCGCTTATGCGCAGTTGGGCGGGGCCTCGCTCTCGTGGCGCCCCTGCCTTGCCCTGGAGAGCCTATATGGGCGGGACATAGGGGTCTGGCGTCCCCATCGCGATCAGGGGATGCTTCTTAACACTGGCTTCGAACGTTCCGACCATCTTCAGCACCGGTCCGAAGATCCAGCTATCCGTGATGACCTTGTCCTCGTCCTCGCGTGGGTTCGTGTAGAGATTGAAGAGAAGTGGGATCCCGAGCTTGATCGGCGGTGAAACCATCGTGTCCTGCCGGTAGAAGTGCACCTTGAAGTTGCGCCACTTCACTGCCTGGAGGCGATCGGCGCACCAGATCAAGATCCCTTCGCGGCCGGATTTCTCGGTCCGGCCCGTGAAGAAGCCGGATTGGTCGACGCCATCGATCGGGCGGTCCGTCGGCACCGGGGCGGCGACAATGCCGGCGAGTGTCGGGAACAGGTCGACGCCGTGAACGATTTCGTCGCTGACGCGGCCGGCGGGAATCCGGCCCGGCCAGCGGATCAAGAAGGGCACGCGGATCCCGCCCTCCCAGGCCGTGAAATACTGGCCGCGCCATGGCCCGGCCCAGCCGTCCCACGGCTTGATGAACTCGGGCCCGTTGTCGCTGGCGAAGATCACGATGGTGTTGTCGCCAATGCCCAGCCGTTCCACGGCATCGAGCATATGTCCGACGTTGTGATCCATCTCGGCCAGCATATCGGCCCAGTCGCCGTTGCCGGTCTTGCCTGCGAACGCCGGGTTCGGGAGGGTCGGCAAATGGGGCTGCGTCAGCGCCGCAAAGGCGAAGAAGGGTTTGCGCGCCTGCGCCTGACGCTCCATGAACGCCACCGAGCGCTGGGTGATCTCCGCGTCGATCACACGGCGCTGCTCGGTGTCATAGACGGCGATCTCACGGCTCTTCTCGCCCTTGCGCCCCTCCATGATCTGTTCCGGCGGCATGATGCCAGGCGAGTACCCGCTCGAACCCGGCCACATCGCCTCGTCGGTGGTGCGCGGGATGCCGTACCACTCGTCGAAACCCTGGTCGTTCGGCAGCCGGCCGTCCTGGCTGCCAAGATGCCATTTCCCGTAGAGCGCAGTCGCATAGCCGACGCCCGACAGCGCCTCGGCCAGCGTCACCTCCCATTGCGTGAGGCCGTCCGCCACGCCGCCGAAGGGCACCGAATGGGTGCCGGAGCGGATCGCGTAGCGCCCGGTCAGGATGCTGGACCGGCTCGGCGTGCACTGCGTCTCCATGTTCATGTTCGTGAGCCGCAAGCCCTCGCTCGCGAGCCTGTCGATGCGCAATGTCGGCGCTCCCCGCGTCGCCCCGCCGCCATAGACGCCCAGTTCGCCATAGCCGAGATTGTCGACGAGGATGAACAGGATGTTCGGCCTGGCCTGCGGCGCGGGGGCCTGAGCCTGCACAAGCTGCGCCGGCAGGCCCGCGCCCAGCGCGACCGCCGCCGCACCGAGGGAGGTGCCGCCCAGCAGCAGGCCGCGGCGGCTCAGGGCGCTGGCGCCCGGCGCTGCCGCCGGTCCTGCAATCTTCGCTCCCCGGCTTGCGGTGGTCTGCATCTGTCAGCTTTCCAGGCCGACGAAGCGGGCCGGCCATGCCGCAGCGGCGCTTCGGCGTACCCGATGCGCTCTAGACCCGCTCAAAGTCCGGCAGGGGCCAGGATCGATCGAAATACGCCTCGGTGGGCTGATAGAAGCGAAAATACGCGAACCAGTTCTTGCCTGGCACCGTCGGAATCCAGTTCTTCTCGAAGCCGGCCGGCGCCTTCGGCCCGCAATGGATGTCGACCGAACCGTCGGCATTTTGGCGCAGGTCCATGCGTGACGAGCGATCGGGGGTCTTCTGCTGGTTCAGGATCAGCGCGCGCGTGTCGACATCATAGAGCGTCACCGACCAGAACAGCTTGATCGGTGGCTTGGGCGGAACACGCAGGCGATAGGCCTTGCCGCCGTCCAGCCAGTTGCCGGCGCTGTCCCTGTAGGCGCTGAGATAGGCCGATGAGGGCCCTGGCCGCTTGGGGGCCATGCTCGGCCCGGCACCGACGGCCTCATAGAACCAGGACGCGCGTTCATCGAGCAGGTTCCAGAAAGCATCGGGGTCATCGGCGTCGAGCTGGAGCGCAAAATCCCAATGCGCATCGGGGCGATAGCGCGCTCCCGCAAAGCGGCGGTCCGTGGAATTGGCCTTGGCCATCGCCTCGCCGACCAGTGCGGCGTCGGCGAGGATCTTCGCCTGCCTGGCATCCGGCTTGAACGGCTTGCCCTTCTCCAGGCCAAGCGGGCGCAGCATCGCGTGAAGGAAGATGTCGCGCGGCGCAACCGGCTCGCGCTGGATCACCTCGTCGAGCCGCTGCCAATATGCGAGCCCGCGCGGCGGCAGCCCGCTCCATGCCGTGGTGCCGGCGTCCCGGATATCCATCCTGGGCGGGTTGTCGCGTTGGGCATAGGGATACATCCGCAGATGCGACAGGGCCTCCTTCGCCTTCTCCGGATCGGTATCGGTCAGCCGCGCGCCAAGGAAGATGTTGAAGGTCGGCGAGTGGCGAACGGTGAGGCCGGCGACATCGCCCGGCGCTTCCTGGCCCGGAGCCAGAACGAGATATCGGCCGGGGGTTTCGGTCCCCGGAATGGTCATCTGCCAGGCGTCGCTGGCCCCGCCCTGGACGCCCTGTTCAGGCATCTCAAGCACCAGCGGCCCGGAGGTGAGATCGGCAAAACCGAGATAGTAGGGGGTCGTGGCGTTGGCAGTCAGGATGCCGCGCCGCGCCTCATAGGACAGGATCGCGACGATCTGCCCGTTTCTGGCGCCGAGCTGATCGGTGACGCCGCGCTGCCAGGCCGCGAACGAGACGGCCGGCAGCGCCCAGAGATAGGCCTGGCAGGCGCGCTGGAAATCGCGCTCGTCGTAGAGCTTCTCGATCGTCGCATCCGTCGGGTAGCCGCTGGCGAAGCCGTGGGTGAACTCGAGGGGACCGATGCGCGTCTCGATCGTCTGCAGCGGGGACTGGCCCGTTCCCGCGCTCCGTCCCTTCGGCCTGGGCTGGGCCAGGCCGGGGCTTGCGATCCCCGCAACGGAAAACGTGCCGAGCGCGGCAGGGGCCGCGCCGGCCAGCAACGACAGCGTTTCCCGGCGATTGCGTCTCATCCTGCTCTCCTGCAGTCAGCGGATCGCGACCTTCGCGATGTCCGGCAGCGCCCAGCTCTTGTCGAAGACCGGCTTGTCGGGCCCGTAGAAGCGGAACAGCACTTCGAATCGTCGGCCGGGCCTTGTCGGAATCCAGTTCGCCTCCTTGCCGGCCGGGGCCTTGGGGCCGAAATGGATGTCGACGGAACCGTCCGCATTCGTTTGCTGCCCGGGACTTTGCGAGGAGCGTCCGGAGCGCGGCATGTCGCGGATCAGGGCGTGGGTGGCCCGATCATAGACCGTCGCTGACCAGTACTGCCTGACCGGTGCGTTCGCGGGCACGGTCAGGCGATAGCTGCTGGTTCCGTCGAGATCCCTGCCGTCCCTGTCCTTGATCGTCATCAGATAGAACTGTCCGACCCCGGAACGCTTGGTGCTGAAGAACGCCATCGTATAGGTGACGCCCCGGCCATCGACGGGGTAGCTGTCGGGGTCGGCGAACTGGCTCTGCAGGCCTTCGATCACCTCAGGCAGGATGGGAAAGGCCCAGTGGCGCCCCTCGTAATAGGGCGCGAACATGGTAGCGTATTTCATCTCGAGCCAGGTATGAGCCTCGGCTGCGGCCGCACCGAGCAGGCGCTGCGTCGCCTGGTCCGGCCGAAACGGCTTGCCCTTCTCGATGCCGATCGACCTCAACTGGTCGATCATGGCCTTGTCGCGCGTGAGCCAGGGTTCCTGCTGCACAAACCGGTCGAGTGATTGGAAGAACCGCAGGTCGTAGGGGATCGTGGAATCGTAGACGCTGCCGCGCGCGTCGAGGAAGACCGTTTCGGGCGGGTTGGCCGCCTGGCCGAGGGGATAGAGCCTGATCCGCTTGCCATAGGCGACGGCGGCCTTGATGTCGGCCTCGCTGCCGCTCTTCAGGAGCGAGCGGAGCAGAGCATAACCCTGGCGGTTTGGGGAAGGCAGCGTGATATAGCCCTCCGGCACGGGCTCGCTGTAGCCAGGGGGCAGGATCAGATATTTGCCGCCCGCGCCCTTGTCGGCGCCTGCCGGGCCGACATCTTCCAGCGCCGCCTGCCAGGGGTCCATCATGCTGCCATTGATGACGCCCTCGCCTTCAGGCGGGATCTCGATCACCATCGGGCCGTCCTTCGTATCGAAGAAGGCCATGAGGTAGATCACGTCAGGGTTGGGAGTCAGCGTCTGGTTGCGCCAGTCCAGCAGGCCCGACCAGTACACGATCTGGTTGGGCTTGCCGCCGAGCTTCAGCATCGCCTGGAACATCAGTTCGGTATTGACCGCGGGCATGCCCCAGATCACCGCCTCGACCGCGCGGCGCTCGATCATGCGGCGGCTCAGTTCCGCGGCGGAAGCAGGCTGGGCCTGCGCCTGCGCGGCTGAGCCAAGGACCGCAGCCGCCAGCAGCAGGGTGGCCCGCATCGCGCTTGCCTTCATCATTTCAGCTCCCCGGAGACGCGGCGATACCCGCTTTGAGCGGGAAGGGCGGCGCAGGGCTGACGGCGACCGGCAAGCCCATGCTCGCGCCCCCGGAGGGAAAGCCCGGTCCGGGAAGGGATTGAAACCCGGCGTTGGGCGGCGCGGTCGGGTTCTGGGCGCGTGCCGTCGAGGCAAGGGCGCGATGGCTGCGGCTCCTCGGCACTGTGGCTGCGCGCCGAAGCGCATTCAGGGCGTGCGAAGCGCAGCATCATGGTCCGGGCTGCGGTTTCCGCCGCATCTTCGTCGTCATCGTCGCTGCGACCGGAAACCGCCCTGTTGAAGCGCCCCGTCCCGCCCTTGCATGGAGGCGCTCGAGCCTTGGTGCAAGCCGTGAAGGGAGACCCGATGCCATGACCGAAACTCCGGCATGATGACCCGTCTGTTCAGACCGAATTGATCTGCCTCCAGGGCAGTTTTGTCCAGTCCAGCTGAGCCTCGCTACATCCGCCCGCACGCTGTCGACGCTGCGCCAGCCGGTCCGTGTGCGACCGTACGCCCCTAGCGGAGCACAGTGCCAGCCCGCCATCACCCGCGGTACCTCAAGGCGTCGACGAGCAGTGCAAAGGCTGCCGAAGGCTGGCGCCGGCTGGGGTAATACAGGTGGTAGCCGGAGAAGGGCGGGCACCAGTCCTCCAGCACGCGGACCAGGCTGCCCCGGGCCAGTTGTTCCGCCACATGGTCCTCCATCACGAAGCCGAGCCCGAAGCCGGCCTCGGCGGCGCGCGCGATCATGCTGACATTGTTGAAGGCGAGCCGACCCTCCACCCGGACGCGGACTTCGCGTCCGTCCCGCTCCAGCTCCCAGGCATAGAAGCCACCGCCGCTGAGCAGGCGCAGGTTGATGCAGTCATGCTCGGCGAGGTCATGCGGCGTTTGGGGAATGGAGCGCGTCGCGAGATAGCCGGGCGATCCGACCACCGCCATGCGCAGATCCGGCCCGATCCGGACCGCCACCATGTCCTTGGCGAGGGCTTCGCCGAGCCGGACGCCGGCGTCGAAGCGCTCGGTGACGATGTCGGTCAGGCTGGAATCGATGCCGAGCTCGACATGGATGTCGGGGTAATGCGGCAGGAACCGCTCCAGGGCCGGCCAGAGCACGGTCGTCGCCGCGTGCTCCGAGGTGGTGATGCGGATCGTCCCGGCCGGTTTCTCCCGCAGCTCGTTGAGGGAGGCCAGTTCCGAGCCGATGCTTTCCAGCGCCGGGCGCAACGTGCCCAGCAGCCGTTCCCCGGCCGCAGTGGGGGCGACGCTGCGGGTGGTGCGGGTCAGCAGGCGCACGCCCAGCCTGGTCTCGAGCCGGCGGATCATATGGCTCAGCGAGGATTGCGAGGTGCCGAGCTTGGCGGCGGCGCGCGTGAAGCTCTGCTCCTCGGCGACCGTCAGGAAAGCATTGAGATCGACCAGTTCCTCGCGTCGCATTCATGAATCCCCGATATGGCTTCATGCGGTTTCTATCGCCTAATCCAATGAATGTCGCGCGGCTACAGTGCGGGGAGGATCGGCACACTGTCCGGCTCCAGGCACGAGGACGTGAGGATACGTGGATGGACATCAAGCGAAGCGGGGCGCAGCCTTCTGCAAAGGGGCCGGCCGAGTATTTCACGGGCACGGTGAGGATCGATGCGCCCTTCGCCGGCGGCGGCGCCTTGAGCGGTGCGACCGTCACCTTCGAACCCGGGGCGCGGACGGCCTGGCACACCCATCCGCTCGGCCAGACCCTTCTGGTGCTCTCGGGTCTGGGCCGGGTGCAGCGCGAGGGTGGCCCGGTCGAGGAGATCCGACCCGGCGACATCGTCTGGTTCGAACCGGGCGAGAAACACTGGCACGGCGCCGCGCCGGATTGCGCCATGGCGCATGTCGCCATCGCCGGGATGAAGGATGGTTCGGTGGTGACCTGGATGGAGAAGGTCGCGGACGGCGACTATCTCGGACAGGGGCATGGCGAGGGGAGGCGGGGATGAAATCCTCTGCTGTGCCAAGCCCTCACCGAGGCCGGTGCCTCCACATTCACCAGGACGGGAGACCGGAATGAAGACCATTGGCTATGCCGCCCGGGCGGCGACGTCCCCGCTGGCGCCCTTTGATTTCACCCGCCGGGAGCTTCGGCCGAACGATGTCGCGATGGAGGTGCTCTATTGCGGCGTCTGCCACACCGATCTGCACCAGGCCCGCAATGACTGGGGCTGGAGCCAGTATCCCATGGTACCGGGCCATGAGATCGTCGGCCGGGTGACCGCGGTCGGCCGCGATGTCAGCCGCTACAAGGCCGGCGATCATGTCGCCGTCGGCTGCATGGTCGATTCGTGCCAGGCCTGCGACCAATGCCGCAAGGGGCTGGAACAGCTCTGCCGCAAGGGCAATGTCCAGACCTATAACGACAGGGAGCGCTTCTCCTGCGAGCCGGCCGAGCCAACCTATGGCGGCTATTCCAAGCACCTCGTGGTGCGCGAGGAGTTTGCGCTGCGCGTGCCTGACGGGCTCGATCTCGCCAAGGTCGCGCCGCTGCTCTGCGCCGGCATCACCACCTATTCGCCGCTGCGCACCTGGAATGTCGGACCGGGCCGCCGCGTCAGCGTGGTTGGTCTCGGCGGCCTCGGCCATATGGCGGTGAAGCTCGCGGCTGCCCTCGGCGCCGATGTCACGGTGATGAGCCGTACGGCAGACAAGCTGGCCGATGCGCTGGCGCTCGGCGCCGACCGGTTGCTGGTCTCCAGCGATGCCGAGGCCATGGCCGGGGCCGCGAACGGTTTTGACCTGATCATCGATACCGTGCCGGTCAAGCACGACATCAATCCCTATCTCTCGCTGCTCGATGTCGATGCGACGCTTGTCCTGGTCGGCCAGGTCGGGCCGCTCGCGGAGCCCTCGACCGTGCCGCTCCTGCTCGGCCGCCGGCGCATCGCCGGCTCGCCGATCGGCGGCATCGCCGAGACGCAGGAGATGCTCGATTTCTGCGCCAAGAAGGGGGTTCATCCCGATGTGGAGATGATCCGCATGGACGAGATCAACGACGCCTTCGTGCGGCTCGAGCGCGCCGATGTGCGCTACCGCTTCGTCATCGACATGGCCTCGCTGGTTACAGCGCAGGCGGGGTAGGGCGCGCAGGTCGGATCAAGATCATGGCCGCGCCATCGCGCATGGCGGTGCCATTCCGAATGGCGGTGCCATTCCGTGCGAGCGCCTGGGGGAGCAAGCCATGAGACCCATCGTCATCTGCCACATGCTCTCGTCGCTGGACGGCAGCCTCCATCCGAGCCGCTTCACCTGGAGCCCCGATGGCAGCAAGGCCGAATGGTCCGGGCTCTATGAAGAGGTCCATGAGGGGCTCGAGCCCGACGCCTGGCTGGTCGGCCGGGTGACGATGGCCGAGATCAGCAGGGTCGGTCCGCATGCACCGGGCCAGGCCGGCCCGGTCGGGCGGCCCTGCCATTTCGCCGTCCGTGAGGCCGACTGCTTTGCGATCGCGCTCGATCCATCCGGCAAGCTCCACTTCGCCGGGCCGAAGATCGGCGGCGATCCCGTCGTGGTGCTGCTCGGCCGCGGGGTTGCAGACAGTCATCTCGCCGAACTCGCCGCGGACGGGGTCTCCTATATCGTCTCCGAAACCGCCAGGATCGATCTGGCCGCCATGCTGGATGTCCTCGGCCACGAACTCGGCATCCATCGGTTGCTGCTCGAGGGCGGCGCGGGCATCAACGGTTCCTTCTTCGCCGCCGGCCTGGTCAATGAGCTGAGCCTGCTCCTCGTGCCCGCCATCGACGGACAGGCCGGACATCAGGCTTTCATCGACGCAGGGGAAGACGGTCTCGACGGCGATGTGCAGCTCTCCTTCAAGAGCTGCGAACCGCTGGCGCATGGCGTCCTGCATCTGCGCTACGTCGTGGCGCCGCGCTGAGCCCCGGACGCTGCGCCAAGAAGGCGGTTCACCCGGATGTCGAGATGATCCACATGGACGAGATCAACGACGCCTTCGAGCGGTTCGAACGTAGCGATGTGCGCTATCGCATCGTCATCGACATGGCCTCGCCGGTCCCGCCGCAGGGGGCGTCGGCACGCGCGTTCAGGATCGTGGCCGCGTCATCCCACATGGCGCCGCCAGTCCTGGCGATGCACCCATTTAAGCCCTCCGCCGTTGCCTTGCCGGCGTCAGCGCCCGACTGAGGGCAGCCGCGGCCTCGCGACCGGTGCCGATCTGGGAGGCGAGGACGCGACGATCCGGTCCGATGCCTCGAGCGCAGCGATCACGCTGGGTTGAATGTAGCTCCGCAAGTCCTGTCGCCAGGTTTCGGTCATCTTGTCCCAATGGAACTGATGATGATTTCGCACGGATTCATGCAGTGCCCGGGCGGCCGCCTCGACGGCGGCTGCGACGCGTCTATGGTCCATCTCGTACCCCCTGCAACCCACCCCATGAGTATGGGCAGATCATCGCGGGGGCGGGAAGGTCCGGTCTATGGGGCGCAAGACACATTACGGTTATTCCGATTCTCGTATCCTCTAATGCCAACGCACAGCGATGCCGGGCAGGGCCGAGGTGCCGCTCCGATCGAGGCCCGATCAGCCGATCCGAAAGCAGTCTCAGGCGACCTGACGACGGCGCAGACGCTCTCCCGCAAGCATGCCTTCTGGGTTAGGTTGGCATCTGCCTGATCGGTCGCATCAGGAAGGGGACCCGCCATGAGGCCAGCCTCCAGACTGTCATTCGACCTGTGCGCTTTCGGCTTGGCTTTGAGCCTGACCGGAGCGGTGTCCGCGCAGCCGGCCGTGCCGGCATCTGTCGTCGCCACCATCTACGAGGCGCCGAAGAACCCGGCGCATCAGCCGGTCCTCGATCTCCTGCGTGAGAAGCGGGCACTCGAGAAAGCGGCCGAATTCTACCGGCTTTTCCGGCTGCCGAGGCCATTGACGCTGAAGGCGAAGGGCTGCGATGGCGAGATCGATGCCTGGTTCGAGAATGACGAGATCACGATCTGCTACGAGTATGTCGCGTATGTCCTCGACATCGCGCGCGATCCGAAGCGGCCCGATTGGGTGAGTGAGAACGATGCTCTTGTCGGGCCGGTCATCGACCTGTTTCTTCACGAAGGCGGGCACGCGATCTTCGACTATCTGAAGATTCCGGTGCTCGGGAATGAGGAGGACGCCGCCGATTTCGTCGCGTCCTACGTGGAACTCAACCTTTACAAGGCTGATGCCTACGGCCTGATCGCCGGCATCGTCTATTGCTACCTCAACGAGGCGGGCGTCCACAGCTTCAAGAAGCTCAAGCGGATGCCGGGCGGCCCGGTCGACGGGCAGACATTCGCCGATGCTCACAGCACTCCGCTGCAGCGCATGTACAACGTGCTTTGCCTCGCCTACGGCTCCGACCCCGTCCGCTACAAGGCGCTGATCGACAAGGGCGTGCTGCCGGCCGAACGCGCCAGTGGCTGCAAGGTCGAGTATGAACAGGTCGACCACGCGTTCAAGACGCTGCTCGTCCCGCATATCGACCAGGCGGCGCTGGCCCGACTGTTTCCGCAGGTGAGTTCCGCCGCGCCGAAATAGAGCATCTGTCTGGAGACGGTGGAGCCCGGCTTGGCGCTCGGGACCCTATCAGCGGGCGCCCCGGGCTCGCGGCCTCGCGCACCAGTCGCCGCGCCATCGCCCGCTACAAGTAACGAGAGCCGGGCAGGCAAGGAGAGCAGGGCTGGCAAGTCTTGTGAGAAGAGAACGGCCAGTTGATCCGGCCGTTCTCGAACATATTGGCGCAGGCGTCAGCCCTTGGTGACAATTGGCGTTGCCGCTGGCGCGGGCGGGGGTGCCTTTCCCTTGCCGTAATACGCGCACCCGCCGACGCCAGACAGCGCCACTGAAACAGCCAGGATCAGGAGTGTCTTCATTGCGCAGCCCTCGTTGAGTAGGTCCCCACGCCATCACCATAGTACAGATTGGCGAGAAAATCCCGACGATTCCTCGCTTCCAAGTTAACGCGGGCGCAGATTGACGGCGTAATCGTTCCCGGGCTCATGGAGGAAGCTGGCGCAGCGGAGCGATAACCCGCACAGCCACGCTCGACGCTGGCCAAAGGCGATTTGCTGCTTCGCTTCCGTCGAAAGATAATTCGAGATTATTTCCAATTTTGGAGGATTTACAAAGAGCCTTGACTACGCAACCATCGGCGTCGGCCTGGGGAGGTAAAGTACAGAGTAGGGGTTCTGCGGCCATGCCGGACCGTTCGATTGCTATTGTCGACGATCACCCCCTGCTGATGGAAGGGATCGGCGCGCTCCTGAAACGATGGGGCGGGTTCACGCTGGCCGCGACCGGGACCGTCGCGGATGACATCGTGCCGATCATGAACGCGCATCACCCCGATGGGATGATCGTCGATCTCAACATGGCGGGGGATGTCTTTCAGGCGATCTCGGGTGCGCTGAAGATCGCCCCCGAGACGACAATCATCGTGTTCACGGCCTCGACAAGCCCGGATGATGCGATCAGGGCCCTGGATGCCGGGGCCAAGGGCTATGTCCTAAAGGGCAGCCCCGGAGAGGACCTGTTTCAGGCTTTGCAGGCGGCGCAGCGGGGAGATGTCTATGTCACCCCTGCTTTTGCGCCCAAGGTGATCGGCGCCCTCCAGGACAAGGCTCTGCAAAGACAGAAGGCAATCAGCAACAGGCTCAGCATCCGGGAGGAGCAGATCGTCAAACTCCTGCTGCAAGGAAAGAAGAACAGCGAGATCGCCGATGCGCTCTCGCTCAGCGACAAGACCGTCAAGGGCTACATGACCAACCTGATGGCCAAGTTGAACGCCCGCAATCGCCTGGAGGTGGTGCTTGCCGCGCAAAGGTTGAATCCGGCTGTGAGTATCGCGCCCGTCATCAAGCTGCGCTCCTGATCCAAGCCGCTCCCGGCGGCTTGTCCGAGAGGCTGGCGCTACGCTGTCACGGCTCCGCGCCGCCATGAGCCTTCGTCATCGGGCGGCTTCACAAATTGCCTCTTCATGGCTGGGCCTGCTCGGTATCAGAAGAGTGCAGGCGAAGCTGCCCAGGCCCATGAGCCCGACGACCCAGCCGAGCGGCCATGCGGTGCCGTCGGCAAAGCTGCCGACCAGCGCCGAGCCGAGGATGCCGCTGCCGTAATGCAGCGCCCCTGCCAGGGCAGACACGGTGCCGGCGCGTTGGGGCTCCCCGGCCATGGCACCCGCGATCGAATTGGCGACGATGAAGCCGGTCGCGGAAATGAACAGGAAGAGCGGTAGCACCAGCCCCCAGAGGCCGCCGAGATCGCTTCTCGCCGCGATGGCGAGAAGCGCGCCCGCACCTGCCGCCAGTCCTGCGCCGAAGCGCAGCAGCCGGTCGCTGCCGAAGCGCGGCACCAGGCGGGCATTGAGCAGATTGGTCGCCATGATGCCGAGGATGCCGACGCCGAACAGCGCGCCATAGAGCGTGGGCGGGACTTGATGATAGCCGATATAGGCGAAGGGCGTGCCGGCGATATAGGCGTAGATGCCGCCATAGAAGAAGCCGCCGGCCCCGGCATAGCCGAGCAGCCGGCGCTGGCGCAGCAGCGCGCCGTAGTCCAGGAAGGAGCGCGCCAGCGGCTCATGACTGCGCCGCCCCAGTGGCAAGGTTTCCGGCAGCATGAGGACCGCGGCAAGGGCGGCGAGGCCCAGGGCGACGAGCACCCAGAAGATCGCGCGCCAGCCGGCAAGGCTGAGGATCTGGCCGCCGATGAACGGGCCGAGCAGCGGCGCAACCGCCATCACGGTCATCAGCGTCGAGAGCATCTGCGCCGTGCGCGCGCCGTCATAGAGGTCGCGGACCATGGCGCGGCCCAGCACCACCCCGGCGCAGGCGCCGACGGCCTGGACGATGCGCCAGCCGATCATCGCTTCGGCGCTGCCCGCGAATGCGCAGCCGGCCGAGCCGATGACGAAGAGCACGAGGCCGATCGCCACCGGGCGGCACCGGCCATAGCGGTCGCTGATCGGGCCCCAGAACAGCTGGCCGAGGCTGAAGCCGATCAGGAAGCCCGAGACCGTGAGCTCGATCAGCCCGGTATCGGCGTGAAGCGCGCGCGCCATCTCCGGCATGGCAGGCAGATAGAGGTCGGTCGAGATCGACGCGAACCCCATCAGCGCGCTGAGCACGCCGAGCACCCGCCAGGGCTGGCCGGCCGCATCGGGGCGCGACTGCTCAGCGGCGCAGGCCAGCGCCTTGGCTTCGATGTCGTTGCTCATGGGCCAAGTCCGTGCGGGTACCTTGCCGGCGCTCAGAGGCCGGTGGTGGCGAGCAATTGCTCGGGATAGCGCTCACCCTCGATCGCGATCGCCGCCGCAGCCTGCTCGATCTCCGCGAGGTCGGCGGCGGTGAGGTCGACCGCGACGGCGCCAAGATTCTCCTCGAGGCGATGAAGCTTGGTCGTGCCGGGGATCGGCACGATCCACGGCTTCTGGGCGAGCAGCCAGGCGAGCGCGATCTGCGCCGGGGTGGCGCTCTTCTCGGTGGCGATACGCTGGAGGAGATCGACCAGGGCCTGGTTCTTCGCCATCGCTTCGGGGGTGAAGCGCGGCAGGATGCTGCGGAAATCGCCCTCGCCGAGCTTGGTGTCCTTGCTCATCGCGCCGGTGAGAAAACCCTTGCCGAGCGGGCTGTAGGGCACGAGGCCGATGCCGAGTTCCTCGCAGGTGTCCAGAATGCCATTGCTCTCGACGCCGCGCGTCCACAGCGAGTACTCGTTCTGCAGGGCGGTGATCGGCTGCACGGCATGGGCGCGGCGTGCCGTCTTCGCGCCGGGTTCGGAGAGCCCGAAATGCCTGACCTTGCCGGCCGCGATCAGGTCCTTCACGGCGCCGGCGACATCCTCGATCGGCACGCCGGGGTCGACACGGTGCTGGTAGAACAGGTCGATGATATCGACGCCGAGCCGCTTGAGGGAGGCATCCGCGACCGCCTTGATCTGCTCGGGGCGGCTGTTCAGGCCGGACTGCTTGCCCTCGACGAAGTTGAAGCCGAACTTGGTGGCGATCACCACCTGGTTGCGGACCGGTCGTAGCGCTTCGCCGACCATCTCCTCATTGGTGTAGGGGCCATAGACCTCGGCCGTATCGAAGAAGGTGACGCCGCGCTCCACCGCCTGGCGGATCAGCGTGACGCCCTCCTGCCTGCTGAGCGTGTTGGCATAGCCGAAATCCAGCCCCATGCAGCCATAGCCGAGGGCCGAGACTGCAAGGCCTTTCTGTCCAAGAAGACGTGTCTTCATCGCCTGTTCTCCAGCGTGCAAAGGGCGTTCTCTCGCCGTGGTGCCGAAGATAGGGGAAGCGCCGTCGATCAATTAGCCGGCATAAACCGCATGAAGTCATATCCGTGGTTCATGAGTAAGCCTGAGCCGTGGCCGCGCTGAACTGGCGCGTTCGCCACGGCCGTGCGCGCCGAGCGATACCTTTCGGGAGCGGCGAGCGCCCGCTGGTGGAGGTCTGCTCCGGGGCGAAACTCAAACCTAGATGGCCGCTCCGGCAAATCTGCTGGGAGTGGCATCTGGATTCGACACGGCGTCTCGCTCGGTGCGATCATTGCCCGCAACCGGGAGGAACCATGCGCGGCGGTCCCCATGGCCAAGAGGCCTTCATCAACACGCTGGCAGCGTCGCTGGCCGGTGCCGCGAGCCTCGCCAGGAACGCCCTGGTCGAGATCGCCATTCTGGGCGGGCCGGAGCGTCTCGATGCCCTCGAGCAGCAGTTTCTGAACGACGCCAAGAACGCCACGATCGAAGGCGTCTCCATCGAAGAGGATGCTCGTCTGCTCAACGATATCGTCGCGACGGTCGGGATGATCTTTGCGCAGGCTCGGGAGGCCGTGGCCGAGCGCCTTGGCGATCAGCAGCGACGAGGCAGCGAGGGGCCGGACCCCGCCGGCCGGGAGCCCTGAGGCGTCGGCCCGAAAGGCGGATTGCGGCTTTTGCGGACAGCCGATGCAGATGCAGAAAGCCGTCGCCAGCCACCGATCCTCGATATCTCCGTCGGGTCGTAAGGCGGCTAAACCAGAAAGGCCCGTGGCGCCCTGGGAGAGGGGCCGAACTTATGGCGACGCTGGAGGCGGAACGTCCCCCTCGGCGAGCGCGGCATTCCGGTAGCGAGGATCGTTCGTGACTTCGAGGCCGACCCAGGACGGACAATCGACATGCTGCGTTGCCTCTGTCAGTTCGACCTCGGCGAGCACGAGCCCCGCATAGCGGCCTGCGAACACATCCACTTCCCAGGTCAACGCGCCATGATCGACCCTGTATCGCGTCTTTTCGAGGGGTGGACCTATGCACAGCGTCCGCAGCATCTCTTCGGCCTCCGCGACGGGGATTTCGTATTCGAATTCCGGGCGGGAAAGACCATGGGTCTCCCCCTTGATGGTGAGGAACGCCTCATTGGCAGCACAGCGGATGCGGACGCTGGTCGTGCCCTTCGGCGTAAGATAGCCCTGGCGCAGGGGCTGCCCCGGTCCGGCCCTCTCACGCCAATCGTCGGCGATGACGAGGAATTTGCGTTCAATCTCTGTGCCCATGTCCGGTTCAGTGCTGGGTCTCGTGAGGGTCACCAGCCATAACCTGCTTGGCATTCCCGGGGAACATGACCCGCGAAGGGACATCGCGGTTTCGCACCAGACCGAAAGCCGTATCGTGGATTGGGGTTCGGCCGCGAAGGTGGAGGCCGGCCGTCCTGATCCGTGCCCTTTGCGACGACGCAGATCTTAGCGGCCGGGCAGGGGGCTTCCCCGCCGCGAGGATGCTCCCTCTGGTGGCGTGCCTCGCGCCCGGGCAGCACTGTCCAGGCCGTCCTCGTGGCCGGGCGCTTTTGAGGTAGGCCCTGCGTACTCGCTGCCCCCTCGCAGCTGCGGCGAACAATTTGCTCTGTAATCGCGCTTCCGGAGACATAATTTTTCGCAGAGCAGCAGCGTTCTCGCATCCGCAACTTAAGGAGAATGCCGTTCGTCATTCCAGTGTATTTCAGAAAGAACATTCCGTTTGACTAAAAGAACGATTCTTCGTCAGTATTTCGACGGCCGGTCACGACATTCGTCCCTGGTCGGCGACGAAACGAGCGAGGAAGAACGATGTCGAGCGATGCGCTTTCCGTAGGGGCACGAGGGCCGAGGCGCCGCACGATCCTGGCCATGTCGCTCCTGCTCACCATCGCCGCGCCCGGCTTGGCGGCGGCCCAGGGGCTGCCCGCGCCACTCGCGAAGGCTCCGGTCGGCACGAAGCTGGTCGTCGCGGACCAGAACGAGGCGCTGCAGACTCTGATGCGGGCGTCCGGCGCCCATGACAGGCTGTCGAGCCAGGTAACCTATGCCAATTTCCTCGGCGGTCCCGCCATTCTCGAGGCCTTCCGGGCGGGGGCTCTCGATCTCGCGACCGTCGGCAACACGCCGCCGATCCAGGCCCATGCGGCCGGCGAGCAGATACCGATCGTGGCGGCGCGAACCTCCTCGGAGACCGACTATTCGCTGGCCGTGCGGCCCGGACTGAAGATCGCCTCGCTGGAGGAACTGCGCGGCAAGAGCATCGCCTATGGCGAGGGGACGGGCCGTCAGCCCTTCGTGCTCAATGCGCTGAAACTCGCGGGGCTGACGAAGAAGGATGTGCGGCTCGTGCCCTTGCGGGCCGCCGATTTCCCGGATGCGGTGCGGACGGGGCAGGTCGATGTGGCGGCGCTGAACGAGCCGCATTTCTCGCGCTATCTCGCCGGTTTCGCCGATCGCGGCGCGAGCGCCCTGCCGAAGGAACAGAACGACCGCCTGCCGAAGAGCCTGACCTATCTCTATGCGAGCAAGCGGGCCCTGGACGATCCGGCCAAGCTCACAGCCATTCGCGAGTTCGTGGCGGCCTGGATCGATGCCAACCGCTGGTCGCATGCGAATGCCGAGAGCTGGGTCGAGGCCTATTACGTCAAGCGCCAGAACCTCAAGCCGGCGGATGGGCGCAAGATCGTCGAAGCCGAGGGGCGCTTCGAATTTCCCCTGCTCGCCAGCCTGATCCCGAAGCAGCAGGCCTTGATCGACGTTATCCATGAGGCAGGCGACCTGCCGAAACGTCTCGATGCGCGCGAGGAGTTCGATCTGCGCTTCGACGACATCATCGCCGCCAAATCCAATTGAGGCTGTCCATGTCCGATCAAAGCCACGCGCTCATTGCAACGGCCTATTCGGTGCCCTTCGCCGCGATTGCGGGCGTTCCGGCGCAGGCTCACCCGGCTCCCCCTGCGCAGGGCAAGCTGCCGAAGCTGGCGCCGGGCCGCCTGCCCACGGGCGCCATCCTGCTCGGGCCGGTCGCGCTGGTCGTTCTCTGGGAGCTCGCCTCGCTGACGGGGTGGCTCTCGCCGAAATTCCTCGCGGCGCCGTCGACCGCCGTGTTCACCGGCTTCGAGCTGCTGCAATCGGGCACGCTTGCCGACCATTTCCTGGCATCGGCGGGGCGCGCCTATCTGGGGCTCGGCATCGGCGTCGCGATCGGCCTGCTGCTGGCGCTCGCATCCGGTCTCAGCCGGATCGGCGAGGCCTCGATCGACGGCCTCGTCCAGATCAAGCGGGCGATCCCGACGCTTGCGCTGATTCCGCTCGCGATCCTCTGGCTCGGGATCGGCGAGGGGATGAAGGTCGCCCTGATCGCCTCCAGCGTCTTCGTACCGATCTATATCAACACCCATGCGGCCCTGAGGGGCATCGATATCCGCCATGTCGAGCTCGCCCGCAGCGTCGGGCTGACGCGCAGCGCCTTCCTGCGCGAGGTGGCGCTGCCTGGTGCGTTGCCCGGCTTCTTCACCGGCCTGCGGCTCGCCGTGACCACCTGCTGGACGGCGCTCGTCGTGCTCGAACAGATCAATACCAGCCAGGGCATCGGCTATCTGATGAACCGCGCCCGTGACTATGGCCAGACCGACATCATCGTGGTCGGCCTCGCGATCTATGCGGTGCTGGGCCTTGGCTCCGATTTCGCCGTTCGGTTCTGGGAGCGCAAGACGCTGTCCTACCGCAAGGCGCTGGCGTCATGAACGCCTCGGCCCATCCGCTTCACCTGCCCAAGGCGGATGCTCCCGCGGTCAGCCTGCGCGACGTCACGCGCCGCTTCTCCGGCCGCAGTGTGCTCGGGCCCGTCTCGCTGGATTTCGCCGCGGGCGAGTTCGTCGCGCTCATCGGCAAGAGCGGTTCGGGCAAAAGCACGTTGCTGCGCGCCATCGCCGGGCTCGACGATGGTGTCGAGGGCGACGGCACGCTCACGGTGCCAGCCGACCGCTCCGTCCTCTTCCAGGATTCGCGGCTGCTGCCTTGGAAGAGCGTGCTGCAGAATGTCGTCTTCGGCCTGCATGCGGCCGACAGTAACGCTCGCGGGCGGCAGGCGCTGGCCGATGTCGGCCTCTCCGGGCGGGAGGACGCATGGCCGAACGCGCTCTCCGGCGGCGAGCAGCAGCGGGTTGCGCTGGCCCGCTCGCTGGTTCGCCAGCCGCGCCTGCTGCTGGCCGACGAGCCTTTTGGGGCGCTCGACGCACTGACGCGGATCCGGATGCACGATCTGCTCTTCCGATTGATCCGCCAGCATCGCCCGACCGTCCTGCTCGTCACCCATGACGTCGACGAAGCGATCAAGCTCGCCGATCGCGTGCTCGTCATCGACGAGGGGCGCATCACCCTCGACCAGCCGGTTTCCTTGGCCCACCCGCGCGCCAGGCACCCGGGCTTTGCTGCGCTGCGTGGCGAACTCCTCGCCGCGCTCGGCGTCACCGACCCGATTTGACCCGCCACCCGAGAGAGCGAACCCATGACCCGTGAACTTCACCTCAATCTGTTCATCAACGGTCGCGGCCATCACGAAGCGGCCTGGCGCCATGACGGCTCGGCACAGCAGGCGCTGACCGACATCGCCTATTACCGCGATCTGGCGCTGGCGGCCGAGGCAGCAAAACTCGATTCCGTCTTCTTCGCCGATCATGTCGCGCTGGGCGATGAGCTGGAACATGCGGCGCGCGGCGAACTTGAACCGCTGACCCTGCTCGGCGCGCTCTCGGCGCTGACCGAGCGCATCGGGCTGATCGCGACGGCCTCGACGACCTATAGCGAGCCCTATAATCTCGCCCGCCAGCTCGCCTCGCTCGACCATCTCAGCGGCGGCCGCATCGGCTGGAACATCGTGACCTCCTGGGCGCCGGCGGCTGCGGGGAATTTCGGTCAGGAGCGGCAGGCCGGAATCGACCAGCGCTATGAGCGGGCGCATGAGTTCGTCGAGGTCGCCTCGAAACTCTGGGACAGCTGGGCGCAGGACGCGATCCTGGACGATCGCGAGACCGGGCAGTTCGCCAGGCCCGACCGGATCCGCCGCGCCGACCATCGCGGCACGCATTTCGGCGTTGCCGGCGCCCTGAACATCCCGCGCTCGCCGCAAGGCCGGCCCGTCTTCGTCCAGGCCGGCGCCTCGACCGATGGCCGTGCTTTCGCCGCCCGCTATGCCGAGGCGATCTTCACCGCGCATCTGACGAAAGAGAGCGCCATCGGCTTCTATTCCGACATCAAGACGCAAGCCCGCGCGCTCGGACGCCGCGGCGACCAGATCGTCATTCTGCCCGGCATCAGCGCCGCGATCGGCTCGACCGAGGCGGAGGCGAGGCGGGTCTGGGAGGAGCTGAACGAACTGTCTCACCCGACTGTCGGCTTGTCGCGCCTCTCGAACCGCTTCGGCGGCTACGACTTCTCGCATCTGAAGCTCGACCAGGTTCTGTCGGTCGAAGATTTTCCCGATCCCGCGCAGGTGCAGGCCTCGCGCAGCCGGGCGCAGGCGATCACCGCCCTGGTCGGGCGCGAGCGGCCGACGCTACGCGGGTTGCTGCACAGCCTCGCCGGAGCGCGCGGGCATTTCACCGCGACCGGCACGCCCGAGCAGATCGCCGGTGTGATCGAGGATTGGTTCGTCTCGGGCGCGGCCGACGGCTTCAACGTCATGCCGCCGATCCTGCCGAGCCAGTTTGCGCTCTTCACCAGCGAGATCGTGCCATTGTTGCAGAAGCGTGGGCTCTTCAGGACGGACTATGGCGAGGGTACTTTGCGCCAGCGCCTGGGGCTCGATCCGGTGCCGAGCCAATTCGATCGGCAGGAGCCTCTGCAAAGGACGGCGTGATCGGCTGACCCTGGGCGCCGCTTCCCGGCGAGCGAGGGGAAGGGCGCACATGGCCAGCGACCTTCATGCAACTCCAGCGGAATAATCGCCGACTGGGGGGCCAAGGAGAGCAGCCCGCTCGGGCCGGGCCTGCGAATCCAGGCCGCCCCGGACAAAAGCAGGAGGGCTAATCTTATTCATTAATTTGGCTAATAGTCATATCGCTTCGTGCTGTGACTGGCATTCATCCCTCGGACGAAATCGCAATGCCTCGGGCTTGCACCACCGCCGAGAAACGCATGCCATCCAGCACCGAAAGCCTTAAGGCCGAACTCTGCCAGGTCATTGACGACCGGCGGGACGAATTTCTCGCTCTTCTCCAGGATTTCCTGCGCATCCGGAGCGTCAATCCGCCGGGCGACATGCGCGAGGCGGCCGATTTCGTGCGCGGCATTCTCGCCCGCTTCGGGCTTCCCCACCGCACGGTCTCCTGCCGCGACGACATGCCCAATATCCTGGCGCGATGGGATGCCCCCCGGCCCGGGCGCCATCTCGTCCTCAACGGCCACATGGATGTCTTTCCGGTAACGGACGACGCCTTGTGGGCGGCGGAGATCGTGGAGGACCGCATCGTCGCCCGCGGGGCGTCCGACATGAAGACCGGAACGCTCGCCTCCATCCTGACCTATTGCCTGCTTCACCCCTACCGGGATCGTCTGAACGGCGCCCTGACGCTGACCGTCGTATCGGATGAGCAATCGGGCGGCCGCTACGGTACCAAGTTCCTGTTCGACGAGCATGCGGACGCGATCACCGGCGATTGCTGCCTGAACGGCGAACCGAGCGGGCTCTCCAATGTCCGCTTCATGGAAAAGGGCACGCTGCGCTTCTCGCTGTCGGCTAAGGGGCCGGGAGGCCATGGCGGCTATCCGCACCGGGCCAACAATCCGATCGAGCAGGTCACCAACGCGGTTCACGCGATCTATCAGCGCTACCACCGGCAGCTTGCGACGCTGCCTCCCGAGATCGACGCGATCCTGATCTCTCCCGAAACCATCGCGGCGGCCGATGCCAATCTCGGGAAGGGGGCGGCGGACAACGCGCGGCGCATCACGGTCAATGCCGGCATCATCGAGGGCGGCCAGAAGGCGACGCAGATCCCGACGCAATGCTCCGTCCACCTGGACATGCGCTTCCCGATCGGTCCGGATCGCGACCGGATCCGGGGCGAGCTCGAGAGCCTCGCCTCCGAGTTCGGCTGCGCGCTGCTCGTCAACGAGGACCACAGCTATCCTGCAAGCAGCACCGACCCGTTCGGTGAGATGGCGACGATCCTGCGCGACAACATGAAGGGCCTGCTCGGCCACGACGCGCCGCCCGTCTGCAGCCTGGGCGGAACCGACACGCGCTATTGGCGCTGGCGCGGCATCCCCGCGCTGATCTGCGGGCCGTCCCCGATCAGCATGGGCACCGATGAGGAACATGTCACGCTGGACGAGGCGATCGCCGTCCTCAAGCTGCACGTGATGTGCGCGGTCGACTATCTCGGTCGCCCCACGAGCCCGGCCACCTAGGGTATCGGCCCGAAAAGTGGAATCCGGTTTTCGGAGAGATCCGATGCCCAAACAAAGAACTGGATCGCCGCTCCTGCGTACGACCGGACGCAGGGCGATCTAGGCCGGCCTGCACGCGCCCTGGCGCTCCGGGGCCGCCAACACTCAAGGGGGATCAGTGAATGAGATGCATCGCATGCGCGTTGCTGGCTGGCTGCTGCGATCGGAGCCCGCCATGACACAGACAGCCACGATGGCAGCGACCGGCCCCGGTGAACTGCCTGCCGATGAATTTCGCATCGCTCACTACACCATCATGCCGCAGCGGCACTACGGGCGCTTCCTTGCCGCTGCCGCGATCCTCGCCATTCTCGCCGCGATCGCGCGGGCCTTCGCGATGGGCGACATCGAGTGGCGCTATGTCGGGATGTTCCTGACGGCTCCCGCCATTCTGCACGGATTGGCCAATACGATCGTGCTGGCGGTCTTCGCGATGGTCCTGGGGATCGTGCTCGGGGTCGTGTTCGCAGTCATGCGGCTGTCCAAGAATCCGGTCCTGCGCATCGTCGCCATTGGCTATGTCTGGCTCTTCCGGGCGGCGCCTGCGCTCCTTCAACTGCTGATCTGGTTCAACCTCGCGCTGATCTTCCCGCGCATCGCCTTTCCCGGGCTGTTCGATGTCCGGACGGTGGACGTCATGACCCCGTTCGTGGCCGGTCTGCTCGGGCTTGGCATCCAGCAGGGCGCCTACACCTCCGAAGTCGTTCGCGCCGGCCTCCAGTCGGTCGATCAGGGCCAATATGAAGCCGCCCAGGCGATCGGCATGACGCGCATGCGGATGTTGCGCAGGATCGTCATGCCCCAGGCCATGCGTGTCATCGTTCCACCGGTCGGCAATGAATTCATCGGAATGATCAAGCTCACGTCTCTGGCGAGCGTGATCCAGTACTCCGAGATGCTTCATGCGGCGCAGACAGTATACTACGCCAATTCCCGTGTCCTTGAACTCTTGTTCGTCGCCAGCATCTGGTATCTTGGGATCGTCAGCCTGCTGAGCTTCGGCCAGAGCTTCGTCGAGCGGTATTTCGGGCGTGGTGACAGGGGAGGTCGTCGATGACGATCATCAACGCTGCGCCGCTGGTGCGGGCCATCGATATCCGCAAGACCTTCGGTGACTTCGAGGCCCTGAAAAACGTCACGCTCGATATCAGGCGGGGTGAGGTCGTCTGCGTCATCGGCCCGTCGGGCTCGGGAAAGAGCACGTTCCTGCGCTGCATCAACCAACTCGAGCAGATCGATGGTGGAGCGATCTGGGTCAATTCCGAGCTCGTCGGATACAGGCGGGACGGGCAGAAGCTCTACCACCTCAAGGATCACGAGATCGCCCGCCAGCGCCGCTCGATCGGCATGGTGTTCCAGCGCTTCAATCTCTTCCCGCATTTCACGGCGCTGGAAAACATCGTCGAAGGGCCGGTGCAGGTACTGGGCGAGGAGCCTGGCCAGGCGCGCGAGCGGGCCCGGGCACTGCTGGCCCAGGTCGGCCTTGCCGACAAGGAGACCGCCTATCCGAGCCAGCTCTCGGGCGGCCAGCAGCAGCGGGTGGCGATCGCACGCGGCCTGGCCATGAGGCCCGACCTGATGCTGTTCGATGAGCCGACCTCCGCACTCGATCCGGAACTTGTCGGCGACGTGCTGCAGGTCATGCGGGATCTCGCCAGGAGCGGCATGACGATGATCGTCGTCACCCATGAGCTCGCCTTCGCCCGCGAAGTCGCCGATCGCGTCGTCTTCATGGACAGGGGCGAGATCGTCGAAGTGGACCGGCCGGAGCAGCTGCTGTCCACGCCGAAGCACAGCCGCACCCAGGAATTCATCTCGGCCGTCCGCGTCTAGAGCATCGGATCGAAAAGTGGAATCCGGTTTTCGAAAAATCCGATGCCCAACACGGATCTAGATCGCCTGGCCTGCGTCCGAACGGACGCATGGCGATCTAGCGCCGGCCGTTCGCTTTCAACACAGAAGAGGAGTGGGAAATGAAGATCCATGCATGTGCCGTCGCGGCTTTACTCGCCAGTTTGTCCTGCGCTCACGCGCAGGCCGTGCCGGAAAAATTCAAAACGGCCGGAAAGATCGTTATTGCCACCGTGGCGAACTATCCGCCCGTCACCTTCAAGGATCCGGCCACGAACACGCTGAGCGGATACGACATCGATGTCGGGAACGCGATTGGCCAGCGGCTCGGCGTCAAGGTGGAGTGGCAGGAAACCAGTTTCGAGCAGATGATCAGTGCGGTCACGACCGAGCGGGTCGACCTGATCCTGGCCGGCATGAACGATCTGCCCGAGCGGCGCGAACTCATCGATTTCGTCGATTACATGCAGTCAGGCGTGCAGTACTTCGTCCAGCAGAAGCGGACGGATGAATTCAAATCCGTGGCCGACCTCTGTGGCAAGACGGTTGGAGCCAGCCGCCGAACCAATTTCCCCAAGGAGATCGAGAGCTGGAGCCAGGAGAACTGCGTCAAGTCGGGCAAGCCGGCGGTCAAGATCCTGGGTACCGAAGGCTCGGCCGATGCGCGGGCTCAACTGCGCCAGGGGCGTATCGACGCCGGCGCGCAGGGGAATGAAACCCTGCCTTACCTGATGGGTCTCGAAGCCAATACCTACAAGCTCCTGGGAGAGCCGTTCGCGATGACCTATCAGGGCATCGGCGTCTCCAAGAAGAATCCCGGGCTGCGGGACGCGGTGGCTGCAGCGTTGAAGGCGATGATTGCCGACGGCAGCTACCAGGCGATCGTCGACAAATACGGCGTTCAGCCGAGTGGGCTCAAGAGCATCGCGATCAACGGCAAGCCGCTGGACTGATCCGGAGGACGGCAAGCAGGAGGAAAGGCAGGAGTTCAGCCTTTCTCCTGCTCGAACAGGTGGAACTGATCCCCCATCCACGGCGCCATGTCGCGGAGGAGGGGGAGGGCCTGGGTCCGCAGGAGTTTGCAGAGAAGCTGAGCCACCTCCTGCGGGATCGTTCCGAGCTCGGACTTCCGGGCATAGAGGTCAACACGCCGCCTCAGTTTCATGGCCGGCAAGGCGACGAGACGCGTTCCGCGCAGCCGCTCCCGCGTCTGCAGGGCAATCAGCGGCGTCGTGATCGTCCAGCCCAATCCGGCGGACACCATCGTCGCGATCGTGTCCGCCGTGTCGCTTTCGAATTCACGGGGAAAATCGAGCCTGCGCTGGCGGATCGCCTGCTCGATCTGCCTGCCTGCGCTGGTCCGCTGGGTGTGACGGATGAAGCTGAGACCCTGGAGATCCGCCAGGCTCGCGACGGGCTTGTCCCAGGCCTCCGGCAGTAGCAGGGCAAAGGGCTCGATCAGCAGGGGAATGGTGAGCGCCACGTCGGTTTCGCGCAACAGGTCGACGCCGATCAGGATGTCGATCTCCCGGCTGCGGAACTGCTGTTCGCTGACCCCGCGCAGGTTTGCGAAGAGCGAACAGCGCTTGAAGGAATGGCCGAGTTCGCGCACGAATTGCGGACCAACGACCGTGGTCAGCGAAGCGACCATCGAAATCCTGAGGGTCGGCGTCGCGTTTCGGCTCATCCGACGCAGATTGATGTCGAGCTCGGTGGCCTCGGTGAGCAGCGCTTCCGCACGTTCCAGCAGCATTCGGCCCGCCGTGGTGACCTGAACCGGACGAATACTGCGGTCGATCAGCGAAACCTCGAACTCCTTCTCCAATGACGCTATGACCTGGGACACGGCGGATTGAGTGAGTCCGAGCATGCGTCCGGCTTCCGTAAGCGTTCCGGCGGAAACAGCGGCCCGGAAGATCTCCAGCTGACGCAGGTCAAAGCCAAGTTTGCGCACGCCAGTTCCCTGTTCGATCGACTTGCGGGGAGTGTTCCCCTCACTTTCCCCGCGTGCCTAACGGAGAGGGCATGAAAGCGGAAGTCGAGAGAAGGGCAGATCGCGCGGCTCACTCCCGAGGGGGGCGACCGGCGCCTCCCTCCAAGCGTCATACCAGCGTGATCTTGCCGCTCGCCAGCTCGTAATGCGCCCCGACCACCTTGATCTTCCTGCTTGCGACGAACTCCGCGAGGATCGGCTTGGCGGTCTCGAGCCGGCGTCTGCCGCGGCGGACATTTTCCGTGATCGCTGCGGCGAGGAGGTCGTCCGGCTTGCCGGCCTTGGCGGCCTCGACCGCCGGCCTGATCTCGCGCACCATCTCCTGCAGGTGGCCCGGCAGGGTCGCCTTGTCCCGCACGACCTTGATCGTGGCGTCGACCGCGCCGCAGCCCGAATGTCCAAGGACCATGACGAGCGGCGTGTTGAGGTATTTCACGGCATATTCGAGGCTGGCCAGGCCATCGTCATTGACGAAATTGCCGGCGAGGCGGACCACGAAGAGGTCGCCGGGGCCCTGGTCGAAGGCGAGTTCCGGCGAGACCCGCGAATCCGCGCAGCTCAGGATCGCGGCGACCGGATATTGGGCGCTGGCGCGGGCGGCCCGGCCGGCCGAATAATCCTGGTTGGCAGGAGTATTGGCCGCATAGCGCGCATTGCCCTCCATCAGCCGCTTCAGCACCTCGTCCGGCGAGATCGCATTCTGCGGGGGCGCCGCCTGGGCGAAGGCCTGCCGGGGCAGGGCGGCGGCGCCGGCAAGGGCCGCCATGCCGGCAAAGAGGCCCCGGCGGGACAGGCCTGACACGGGCGAGCAGCAGAGATCACACATGACGAAGGACTCCTCCATAACGGCCTGCATGGCGTGCAGCCCGGCCGCTCAGAGCGGCGATTCACCATTTGCCGTCAGGTTTTCCGGCCCAGCCTGCGCCGTATTACTGCTACAGGACGGGAATGCTGCGAAGCCCTAATTGCGCAGAGGGGCGTCATGCGTGACTTGCCTGAGCCAGGCCCATTGCAGCGCTCCATAAGTCCTGCGTGCAGGCCGGCACCGGACGGAAAGCCTGGGCGGCCCCGGAGAGGGCAGGCGTCCGACCTCGGGGCAGCATGAAGAACGGGCGCTCTCCAAGCGTCACGGGAAACGAGTTCAGAGCTGACGTAGGGAACGAAGGCCCAATTGCTTCAGCGATCTCGCAATGAGAGTGTTTTGGTCGAAACGAGCTTGGATCGAGGCGGCGTTGAGAATGGGATCGAGTAAAGCCTACGGCGCCGCCGCGATGTGCCTCGTACTGGCGGCCTGCGGGCCGGATTTTCCCTTGGATGGACACGAATTCAGGGCGCATATTGCGGCGGAGTACCCTCTTGGGAGCGATTATTCCAGGCTCAAGGATGAACTGAGCTCGCATGGGTTCCGGGTGGAAGTCGACAACAACCAATATGGGCAATTCATGTTCTCGACTGCACAGGGAATGGGTCACGGTGGCCAGATCATACAGGGATCCACGGACCCCTCTGGAAGCTTCATCGGCAGGCCCTCCGAGAAAATAACCCTGTTGCGTGCGGATCAAGGGTGCTTTCGCACGTTCGTCCCTTAGGCCCGCGGCATCCGCATATCCGACTTGTGCCGGGCGCGGACCTTAAGCGCCACCTTAGCCCATTGCCTTAAGCCGGGCTTAATTCTGTAGCTCTTACCACGAGCATTGGGTCCAAAGCATCGTCTCGTTTTAGACTCAATAAAAGAAGGCTGGATCTGGCCAGTATAGTGGCTGGTATCTTGTCATGTGAATCCGAGGGTAAGTCATGAATAGTCAAGATATCCAGGGGATGGTGAACAATCTGAAGGAAGGGCGCCTTTCGCGGCGGTCCTTTATTCAGAGAATGGCGGCTGTGGGTATCACGGCGCCGATCGCGAGCCAGATCCTTGCCTGGAACGGCGTCGCAATGGCGAACGCAACGATCGAATACAAGCCGACGAAGGCTGGCGGCGGTGGACCGTTGAAGATCCTGCTCTGGCAGGCTCCGACCCTGCTGAACCCGCATTTCGCCTCCGGCACCAAGGACCAGGTCGCCTCGCGCGTCTTCTACGAGCCGCTCGCCGGCTGGGACAAGGAGGGCAATCTCTTCCCGCAGCTCGCGGCCGAAGCTCCCACCAAGGCCAATGGCGGCCTCTCCGAGGACGGCAAAAGCGTCACCTGGAAGCTGAAGCAGGGCGTGACCTGGCATGACGGCAAGCCGTTCACCGCCGATGACGTCGTCTTCACCTGGGAATATGCCGCCGATCCGGCGACCGCTGCCTACACCACCGGCGCCTACAAGGACATCAAGGTCGAGAAGATCGACTCCCACACCGTCAAGGTGATCTTCAAGGAAGCGACGCCGTTCTGGGCCGATGCTTTCGTCGGCGTCGCCGGCATGATCATCCCGAAGCACCATTTCGGCGAGTACAAGGGCGCCAAGTCGCGTGAGGCTCCGGCCAACCTGAAGCCGGTCGGCACCGGCCCCTACAAGTTCGTCGACTTCAAGCCGGGCGACGTCCTCACCGGCACGCGCAACGAGAATTACCACGTTCAGAACAAGCCGCATTTCGACACGCTCGAGGTTAAGGGCGGCGGTGACGCGATCTCGGCGGCGCGCGCCGTGCTGCAGACCGGCGAATACGACTACGCCTGGGATACGCTGGTCGAAGACGAAGTCCTCAAGCGCATGGAGACGGGTGGCCGCGGCAGGATCAGTGCAGCGCAGGCCGGCGACGTGGAGTTCATCACCCTGAACACCACCGACCCGTGGACCGAGGTCGACGGCGAGCGTTCGAGCGTCAAGACCAAGCACCCGACGTTGAGCGACCCGGCCGTGCGCCAGGCGATCAACCTGCTGATCGACCGCGACTCGATCCAGAAGTTCATCTATGGCCGCGGCGGCATCGCGACGGCGAGCTTCGTGAACCAGCCGAAGCAGTTCAAGTCGGAGAAGCTGAAATACGAGTTCAGCCTCGAGAAGGCCAACAAGATC